>NZ_CM008277.1 GCF_002300165.1 Streptomyces sp. Tue6028
GACGCTCGGCGAGGGTCGTCTTGCCCGCCCCGGGGCTTCCGGCGAGGCCGAGCAGGGCGCGCCGCCCGGGACGGACGAGTGCGGCCGCGCGATCGAGCAGTTCGTCGAAGGTCATGCGGCGGATCCGGCGACCCGGTCGGTCACGGGCATGAAGGCGGCGCGTTCCATGGCCCCAGTATCCGTGTCCGGCCGCGGATGAGAAGCTCCGGATGAGACGCGCCGGACGAGAAGCGGTGGACGACGAAGGACGCGCGGCACGGCGCACCCGTGCGGGGCGGCGCGCGACCGGGCCGACCTGGGGTCCGGCGGGCGCGACCCGACGAACTACCCGTGGTGTGGCGCTCGCCACCCGTTGGCCGGATGATCTCGGGGCACACTGCCCTCATGACAGAGCTCGGTCTTCCGAAAGAAATCGTGGCCTGCCTCTTCGACCTCGACGGCGTCATCACCAAGACCGCCGTCGTCCACGCCGCCGCCTGGAAGCGGACGTTCGACGCGTTCCTGCGGCAGCGCGACGGCGAGGACTTCCGCCCGTTCGACGACTCCCGCGACTACGCCGAGTACGTCGACGGACTCCCGCGCGCCGACGGCGTCCGTACCTTCCTCGCCTCCCGCGGCATCCACCTGCCCGAGGGAGCGCCGGACGACCCACCGGACCGGGCCACCGTGCAGGGCCTCGGCAACCGCAAGAACGACCTGCTGCTGGAGATGATCCGCACCGGCGGCGTCGAGGCGTACGACGGCACCCTGCGCTACGTCGAGGCGGTGCGCGCGCACGGACTGCGGACCGCGGTCGTCTCCTCCAGCGCCAACTGCCGTGACATCCTGCGCTCGGTCGGCGCCGAGGACCTGTTCGACGTGCGGATCGACGGGGTCGTCGCCGCGGAGCGCGGTCTGCCGGGCAAGCCGCGGCCGGACACCTTCCTGGCCGCCGCGCGCGACCTGGGCGTCGAGGCCGCCGAGGCCGCCGTCTTCGAGGACGCGCTGGCCGGCATGGACGCGGGCCGCTCGGGCCACTTCGGGTACGTCGTCGGCGTCGACCGCGTCGGACAGGGCGCCGCCCTGCGCGCGCACGGGGCGGACACGGTCGTACAGGATCTGTCGGAACTGGGGGAGCAGGCATGATCACCCACAGTTCCTACGGCGTCGACCCCTGGACCCTGCGCGAGAACGAGCTCCACCTGGATCTGCTGCCGCAGAGCGAGTCCGTGTTCGCCCTCTCGAACGGCCACGTCGGCTGGCGCGGCAACCTCGACGAGGGCGAACCGCACGGCCTGCCGGGCTCGTATCTCAACGGCGTCCACGAGGTGCACCCGCTGCCGTACGCGGAGGCGGGATACGGCTATCCGGAGTCCGGGCAGACGGTCATCAACGTCACCAACGGCAAGCTCGTCCGACTCCTCGTCGACGACGAACCGTTCGACCTGCGCTACGGCCGGCTGCGCTCCCACGAACGCGTCCTCGATCTGCGCACCGGGCTGCTCACCCGGACCTGCGAGTGGACCTCACCGGCCGGTTCCACGGTCCGGGTGCGGTCCACCCGGCTCGTCTCCTTCACCCAGCGGGCGATCGCCGCCGTCGCGTACGAGGTGGAGGCCGTCGACGGCCGGGTCCGTGTCGTCGTCCAGTCGGAGCTGGTGGCGAACGAGCAGTTGCCGGGGCGGGACGGCGACCCGCGTGCCGCGATCGCCCTGGAGTCGCCGCTGCGGGCGGAGGAGCACTTCGCGGCGGGCCGGCGGCTGCGGCTCGTGCACCGCACGAGCGAGAGCGGGCTGCGGGTCGCCGCGGCGGCCGACCACGCGGTCGTGGGACCCGGCGGGACCGTCACGAGCAGCGAGAGCAGCGACGACGTCGCCCGGCTCACCGTCACCTCCGTGCTGACCCCGGGACAGCGGCTGCGCCTGGAGAAGTTCGTCTCCTACGGCTGGTCCGCCACCCGGTCGCTGCCGGCGGTGCGTGACCAGGTCGACGCGGCGCTCGCGGCCGCCGAGCACGGCGGCTGGCAGGCGCTCGTCGACGAACAGCGCGCCTACCTGGACGACTTCTGGGAGCGCGCCGACGTGGAGGTGGAGGGCGACGAGGAGATCCAGCAGGCGGTGCGCTTCGCGCTCTTCCATGTCCTCCAGGCGGGCGCCCGTGCCGAACAGCGCGCGATACCCGCGAAGGGCCTGACCGGCTCCGGGTACGACGGCCACGCCTTCTGGGACACCGAGACCTTCGTGCTCCCGCTGCTCACCTACACCTCTCCGGGAGCCGTCGCCGAGGCGCTCCGCTGGCGCCAGAACACCCTGCCCGCCGCGCGTGAACGGGCGGCCCAACTGGGCCTGGGGGGAGCCGCCTTCCCGTGGCGGACCATCGCCGGCTCGGAGGGCTCGGCCTACTGGCCGGCCGGTACCGCCGCGTTCCACGTGAACGCCGACATCGCCGACGCCGTGGTCCGCTACACCACCGTCACCGGTGACGAAGCGTTCGAACGGGACACCGGGGTCGAGCTGCTGGTCGAGACGGCACGGCTGTGGCGCTCGCTGGGACACCACGACTACCAGGGCAAGTTCCACATCGACGGGGTGACCGGGCCCGACGAGTACAGCGCGGTCGCCGACGACAACACCTACACCAACCTCATGGCCCGCGCGAACCTCCTGGCCGCCGCGGACGTGGTCGACCGCCACCCGGCGCGAGCGGCCGAACTCGGCGTCGACGAGGAGGAGAGCGCGGCCTGGCGCGACGCCGCCGACGCCATGCACGTCCCCTACAACCACGAACTCCGCGTCCACGAACAGCACGCCGGGTTCACCCGCTACCAGCGGTGGGACTTCGCGGCCACCCGGCCCGACCAGTACCCGCTGATGTTGCACTTCCCGTACTTCGACATCTACCGCAAGCAGGTCGTCAAACAGGCCGACCTCGTTCTCGCGATGTACAAGTGCAGCCCCTACTTCGACGAGGAGCACAAGGCACGCAACTTCGCCTACTACGAGCCCCTCACCGTCCGCGACTCCTCCCTGTCCGCCTGCTGCCAGGCCGTGATCGCGGCCGAGGCCGGTCATCCGGGCCTCGCCTACGACTACTTGGTGGAGGCGGCCCTGATGGACCTGGAGGATCTGGAGCACAACACCCGTGACGGCCTGCACATCGCCTCGCTCGCCGGCACCTGGACGGCCCTGGTCGCCGGGTTCGGCGGCCTGCGCCACCACGGGGACACCCTGGAGTTCGCCCCCCGGCTGCCGGAGAGGTTCAGCCGCCTCGCGTTCTCCCTGGAACTCCTCGGCCGCCGCCTGCGCGTGGAGATAGAGCCGGACGCCGCCACGTACACGCTCGCGACCGGTGACCCGCTGGAGATCCGTCACCACCGCGAGCCGTACACCGTCGACGGCGACAAGCCCCACCGCCTCGCCATACCGGCGCCGAGACTGCGCCCCGCCCCCGACCAGCCGCCGCACCGGCGGCCCAACCGTCAGGGGTGAGGCGCGGCCCGCACGGTCAGTCGCGGGTGACGGCCGGCGCGATGTCCTCGTGCCGCTCCACCGGGGCGGCACGGCGCAGCGTCGTCCTGACCGCGGGCTTGCCGCAGAACGCCGATTCGAGCGTGCCGGCCATGGTGTTCAGCACGGCCGAGTTGTTGGAGGTGTTCGCCAGCGCGCTGACGCTGCGCTTGCCGTCCTTGGAGGTGAACGCGTACGTGTAGTAGCCCTGCACGGTGCCCGTGTGCCCGTACACGGAGACTCCGCACGACAGGTCGCGGCGGCGCAGCCCGAGTCCGTACGCCGTGGTGCTGTTGACCTGCGTCCACTTCCGCATCTGCGTCAGCGAGCCGGACGACATGAGCTTCCCGCGCAGCAGCGCGGACAGGAAGGTGTCCAGGTCGTGCGTGGTGGAGATGATCGCTCCCGCGCTCTGCGCCCAGGACGCCGTCTGATCGGTGGAGTCGACCAGGGCCGCACCTGCCTCGTCGGGGGTGAGATAGCCATGGGCGTGCGAACCCGGGATCGTCGTGCCGGGGTGGACGTAGAGGGTGTCCGTGAGGTCCAGCGGCGAGAAGATGCGCTTCTGGTACTCCGTGCCCACGGCGTGTCCGGTGAGCTTCTCGATCAGCATGCCCGCGACGACGAAGTTGGTGTTCGAGTACGAGTAGGCCGCTCCGGGCGCGTTGGTGCGCGGCTTCTGGAGGGACAGCTTCACCAGGTCCCGGTAGCCGAACACCTTGTTGCGGACGGCCTCGAAGCCCGGGACGGTCCGGGCGAACATGTCGTTGGTGTAGTCGTACAGACCGCTGCGGTGGCTCAGCACATGGCGGACGGTGATGCGGTCGTCGGGGAGCAGGCCCGGCAGATAGGTGTTGACCGACTTGTCCAGCTTCAGCTTTCCCTCGTCGACCAGTTGGAGCAGCACGACCGCGGAGAAGGTCTTGGTGACGCTGCCGACGCGGAAGCGGTCGTTCGTGCTGATGGCCCGTCCGGTGGTCCGGTTCGCGATGCCCTCGGCGATCCGGTGCACCGTGCCGTTGTCGTCGATCCGTGCCATCGCGCCGGGTGCTCCCTGGCTGATCGCCGTGCGCAGCACCTTGCGCAGCCCCGCGTCGTCGGGCGCGGGTGACGTGTCCGCCGCCGCGGCCCGTCCGGCCGCGTGGCCGCCCGTCGGCGTCGGTGTCGCGGCCTGTGCCGAGGCTGCCAGGAGGGACACCAGGACCGCGCCCAGCGCCGTACCCGTGCCCACCGTTGCTGAGACCATCTGATTCTTCTCCCGAGTTCTCTCGCCGGTGCGGAAGCCCGGCACGAACCGCGCGCCGCGGATGCGGACGTCGGCTCCATCTCTACGCGCCGTGAGGGCGCGTGGGTTGCATTGCCCGGGGGTGAACCGGCGACGGTGAACCCGAATTGGTGAATCGCGGCCGGGCGACGGCCGGATCCGGCCCGTGGGACGGCTCGATCCTGCCGTCCCAAGGGGCGGGCGCGGAACGGCTGTGTCCGGTACGTGTCGAGGGTCCGGCGGTCAGCCGCCGAACAGTTGCGTCCAGTACGTGCCCGCCGGGCCGCCGCCCGCGAAGCCGATGCCTATGTGGGTGAAGTCGGGCTTGAGGATGTTCGCGCGATGGCCGGGACTGTTCATCCAGCCGCGGACGACCTCGAAGTGGTTTGACGCCCTCTCGCCCGGGTCGGGCGCGGGGGCTCGACCACTCCGGCGGCATAGCGACGGCTCGTGACATGCTGGAACCGCTGATCATGCGGTGCGGAGAGGCAGGAAGAACGGCCACGTGAGGACCGGGAAGAACGACCACGTGAAGACCGCGGGGAGCGGCCGGGGGACGGCACGGGCACGATCTCGGCCGGCGGAGATCTGGGACCGGTTCGCGGCGTCGGACCCCGGACTGCTGCGGCTCATGGCCGGTCTGCGCACCGTGGCCGCCATCGCCCTCACCCTCGCCGTGCTGGCTCCCTTCGGGGTTCCCGTGACACATCTGGTGGCCGGCTCCGTGGCGGCCATGGTCGCCACCTTCGCCCTCAAGGAGAAGCAGTGGCGCGGGCAGGCCGTGACCCTCGCCCTCGGCCTGCCGGTGGCGCTCGCGGCGCTCTCGCTGGGAGCCCTGCTGAGCACCCGGATCGTCGCGGGCGACCTCTTCTTCATCGCGCTGATCTTCGCCGCGGTGTACGGCCGCCGCTTCGGGGACCGTGGCACGGCACTCGGACTCATCGGGTTCCAGACGTACTTCGTCGCGCTGTTCGTCGGGGCCTCGCCCGCCGCCCTGCCGGGGCTGTGCGGGACCGTGGCGGTCGCCTTCGCGTGCAGTGCGGTGGCGCGCTTCGCCCTCGTGCCCGAGACACCGGAGCGCGTCCTGCACAGGCTGCGCCAGGCCTTTCGGACACGGCTCGCCCAACTGGTGTCCGCCCAGATCGACCTGCTCGACGCCGGACCCGACGAGGCCGACAAGGCGCTGGACGACGTACGCCACCACACCGCGCGTCTGCACGAGAGCGCGATGATGATCCAGGGGCGGCTGGAGGAGGGCACCGGTGACCGCGCCACCGCCTCGCTGGTGCAGCGTCGTGTCGCCGACGCCGAGATCGCCGCGGAGCGGCTGGGTGTCCTGCTGCTCACCGCCCGGAGCGCCGAGCGCGCCGACACGCTGACCCTTCATCTGCCCGACGCGCCGGTGCCCGCCCCGGGCGACCGGCTCCGGCCGCAGGACGACACCACCGCGACGCTGCGCCGCGACCTCGACGCCCTGCGGGTGCTCGTCATGCGCCCGGTGACGCACACACGCGGCCTGGCGGTGGCGCAGGTGCGCAACCGGCTGCTGGGTTACCGGGACGAGGAGAACCTGCCGCGCGCCTCGGCCGCCGTGCAGGACGTGTTCCGCGGGATCGGCGAGGCGGCCCGCGCCGTCCTGGGACTGCGGCTCGCACTCGACGGACCGCAGGACGAATCCGACGACTCGCCCGCCACGGCCCGCTCGCGCGAGGAGCTGGAGGCGGAGGACGTCGCCATCGCGGGCGCCGAGGAGAAGGAGCCGACCGCGGACGACCGTCGGGGACTGCGGCCCACGACCCGTACGGCCGTGCAGGTGTCGGTGGGTTCGGCGCTGGCGATCGCGGGCGGGGAGCTCCTGTCCAGCCAGCGCTGGTACTGGGCGGTGCTGACCTGCTGGGTCGTCTTCCTGAACACCGCCTCCACCGGGGAGATCCTGGTGAAGGGCTACCGTCGGCTGCTCGGCACGGTCGTCGGCGTCGTCGCCGGTGTCGGCCTGGCGGGCCTGGTGGGCACCCACACCTGGACCGCGTTCGCGCTGGTCCTGCTGTTCATCTTCGCCATGTTCTTCACCGCGCCGCTCTCGTACGCCCTCATGTCCTTCTTCGTGACGGCGATGCTGGGGCTGTTGTACACGCTGCTCAACACCTACAGCACCCATGTGCTGGTGCTGCGGATCGAGGAGACGGCGCTCGGCGCCGCCTGCGGTGTGATCGCGGCCGCCCTGGTCCTGCCGGTCAACACCGACCGCCGTACCGACGAACTCCTCGCCACGGTGCTGACCCGGCTCGGCGACGTGACGGGAGCGGCGGTGGAACAGCTCAGCGGAGGTCCGGCGATCGACCTGCTGGACAAGGCCCGGGACCTCGACACGGCACTGGACGATCTGCGGGCCTCCACGCAGCCGCTGACCCATCCGATCACCCCGCTGCGGGCCCGTCGCCAGACCGCCCGTTACGTCGTGGCGCTGCTGGAGACGTGCGCCTATCACGCACGGTCGCTGGCGGCGACGGCCGAACTCCTCCCCTACAGCAAGACCGTTGCGGCGGATCCGCGGCTGAAGGGGGCCGGCCGACGCATCGCCCACAACATCGACGTCCTGATCGCCCGTGTCGAGGACGAGGGCAGCGACGGTGTGGCCGAGACCGGCGCGAGCCTCGCGGCCATGCTGGAGACGGACCGGCCGGGTTCGCCCCGCCACGACCGGGTGACGGACCGGGTCCTGCGGCACCTCCAGCGGCTGGACGAGGGCGTGATCGGACTGGCCCGCCCCCTGGAGGTGCCGGTGGCGCGGCCCGACGGGTCGTCGGCCAGGAGCACGGTCGCCTAGGGAGTTTCGGGTCGAGCGGCTGGGCCCGGCCGGGCGACGTACGGACCGTACGGCCGGTGCGCGATCCGTACGGTCCGCCCGGGCGACGTTCGGATCAGCCCACGTTCCACAGGAACCGGTGCGTGTGGATGCCGAAGTAGGGGAACGACTGGACCTTGCCGACCCCTTCGAGGGGGCGGACCACGTCGTTGACGAAGTCCAGCAGTTCTCTCGGCCCCGGGCAGACCACTTCGGCGAACAGGTCGAAGCCGCCGGAGGTCAGTACCGAGTACACGACCTCCGGGCGCTCGGCCAGCTCGTCGGCGACGGCGCGCGGATCGCCGTCCACGGCGATGCCGAGCAGCGCCATCGACTGCCCGCCCATGCCCATGGGGTCGGTGACTCCGACGACCTGCACGGCCTGGGTGTCCAGCAGTCGTTGCAGTCGCTGCCGGGCCGCCGACGCGGACAGGCCCACCTTGGGGCCGAGTTCGGCATAGGCGATGCGCCCGTCGATCTGCAGCTCCCGCAGGATGGCCCGGTCGATCTCGTCCACGCTGTTCCTCTCCGGCTCGCCCGGTCCAAGATTAACGGCGTGGGTCAGCCGACGAGTTCGGCGAGGGCCGCGGCGAACACCTCGGTGTGGGTGTCCACGTCCTGTTCCGTGGTGGCCGGGCACATCAGCGCCATGTTGTGGAACGGCGTCAGCAGGATGCCTCGGTTGGCGAGGTAGAGGTGGAGGAAGTCCTCCAGCTCCGTGTCGGACGCCGCGGCCGATTCGGTTCCGGTGCGCGGTGCCGGGTCCGCGAACCGGTACTCGGTGCGGGCGCCGAGGCGGCTCACCGACCACGGCAGCGACCAGGTGTCGATGCCCGCGCGCACTCCGGCCTCGAAGCGCTCCGACAGCTTCGACATGACGTCGAAGGCGTCGTCGGTGAGGACGTGTTCGAGGGTGGCGCGCATGGCGGCCACGGAGAGGGCGTTGCCGGCGAGGGTGCCCCCGACGCCTCCCATGTCCACGAGGTCCAGGTCGTCGCGGTCGAGCAGCCGCTCGGCGAGTTCGGCCGAGAGCCCGTAGGCACCGGCCGGGATGCCTCCGCCGATCGC
This sequence comes from Streptomyces sp. Tue6028, assembly GCF_002300165.1. Classification (GTDB taxonomy): domain Bacteria; phylum Actinomycetota; class Actinomycetes; order Streptomycetales; family Streptomycetaceae; genus Streptomyces; species Streptomyces siamensis. The sequence continues at coordinate 8,663 of NZ_CM008277.1, forward strand.
CTTGCCGATGGTGAGCACGTCGGGTTCCAGACCCCAGGCCGCGGTGCAGCCGCCCGGTCCGGCGGAGAAGGTGTGCGTCTCGTCGTTGATGAGGAGCGTGCCGTACCGGCGGGTGAGGGCGCGCACGCCTTCCAGATAGCCGGGTTCGGGCAGCACGATGCCGATGTTGGTGAGGGCGGGCTCCATGAGGACGGCCGCGACGTCGCCGTGGGCGAGCTCGCGCTCCAGCTGCGCCAGGTCGTTGAACTCGGCGACCCGGCTGGTCAGCGTGACGTCGCAGGGGGCTCCGACATTGCCGGGCCGCGCGGTGCCGTGGCCGTCGGGTCCGACGACGATCAGCGACTCGTCGACGCTTCCGTGGTAGCTGTAGCTGTTCACCAGGATCTTCGGGCGGCCCGTGACCGCGCGGGCCAGCCGGATGGACCAGCGGTTGGCGTCGGTCGCGGTCAGCGAGAAGCTCCAGCGCGTCAGGCCGAAGCGGCGGGTGAGCTCGGCGCCCACCCATTCGGCGTCCTCGGTCGGCAGCATGGCGGTGGCGCCGCCGCGTTCGGCGAACTGGTGCCGGACGGCCTCGGCGACCACCTCGGGCGAGTGTCCGGCCATGGCGCCCGTGTCCCCGAGGCAGAAGTCGATGTACTCGTGGCCGTCGATGTCGGTGACACGGGCGCCGCGCGCGGTGTCCAGGTAGCGGGGGAAGGCTCCCGCCGCGGTCTTGTTCATCCAGGTCATCGGAACCCGGCCGAAGAGGTGGTCGGCCCGCGCATAGGCGTCCTTGGAGCGCGGGTTGCGGCGCGCGGCTTCGGCGCTCTCACGGGCCAGGAGCTGCTGCAGGCGGATGCGATCCATCGGATTGCCCTTCGTATGCTGACCGAATACGCCGATGTTACGAGTGAAAACGTCGAGTGGACAAGTGATGACGATTGATTCCATCGCTTCGACGATCGAATCGCGCGTCTCGACAGGCCGTCTCCCCCGCCCCGGCGCCGCACGGACACATCACATCCGGTCGGAATGAGTCACAAAGCGACGCCCTTCGTATGAGTGGATCAGCGCGGACACGCCCCGTCCTGTCGGTGGGCGACCCCGCGCTCGCCTCCCGAACCGCCGGTCACGGACGACACATGGCCGCGCGCCGGGACCGGCGTCGAGGAAGAGCGAGGAGCGGTGAATGGCAGGCATCACGGGGGCGTCCACGTGCGCGGACCACGACGGACGGGAGAGCGGGAGCGCTCGCGGGGCCAGGGCGACGGGCCCGGCCCGTCGGCGCGTCGGCCCGGTCGAGCCCGCACCGGTCCCGACGGACTCGGGCCCGGTCGGGGATCCGGCACCCCCCGCGCCCGGCGCGCCGGCGGACGGAGCCGTGTTCGTGGATGTGAGCGGTCGTCGGCGCGCATGGCTGCGCAGGATGGGCTGGATGGTCGCCGCGTCCTGCGTCTGCTTCGGGGCGACGCTCGCGGCGGTGGTGAGCGGCGCCGACTCGGCCGCTCCGCGACTCGCGCTGCCGGGTGGGGTGCGGGCCCACGAGAAGGCGGGCACCGGTGCGGCGACGCCGGGTGAAGGCCCCGGGCGCGGCGCCGTCCGGTCGCCGTCACTGTCGCCGGAGGGCGGTATCGGCGCGCCGCCCCGTCCATCCCAGGTCGACAGCGCGGACGGCGCGGTGCGTGCCGACGGTTCGTCCGCTCCGGCACCGGCCGGCACGGCCGCGCGGACACAGCCGCGTCCCGGCCCCTCAGGCAGCACGGCCGCGCCCTCGCCGAGTCGTCGGTCGACCGCGACACCGCCGGGACCTTCCCCCACTCCCCCGGCGGGCGAGGCGACCGGTTCTCCCTCGGCCTCCGCCGGCGACGACCCGGCCGGCACCGGCGAGCCGTCGGCCTCGGCACCCGGCGGCGAACCCACCGAGGGCACGGCTTCGCCGGGCGCGCTGCTCGAACGGGTCTCGCTGCTCCTGGCATCGGGCTGACGCCGCCGCGGCCAGGGTTACGAGGTGGCTGCGGGCCGTGTGTCCTGCCGTAGGCCGGCCAGCGCCGTGAGCGTGCGTTCTCCGGCCGGGTCGCCCGCGGTGGCGGGCACCAGGGCGATCTCGTCGAGTCCTGCCGCTGCATAGGCGTCGACGCGGGCTCGTACGGCGGTCGCGTCTCCCACCAGGGCGACGGTGGAGGCCGCCTCGGGAGGAAGCGCGGCGAGCAGTGCTTCGGGGCTCGCTCCGGAGCGCGCCAGCTCGACCGTCCCGCCGAAGCCCGCCTCGGCGAACACGTCGCTGTAGCCCGGCACCGTCAGATAGCCGACGATGCTCCGCAGGATCTGGGTCAGCGATTCCGGCCGCGGGTCCACGGCGGCGGGCAGCCAGGCGGCGAGCCGGGGCGGCGTGCGGCCCAGGTCGGCGGCGGCAGCGATGAGTTTGGCGCGCAACGCGACGACCTGGTCCGGGGAGACGACGTCGAGCAGCATGCGGTCGGCGTGTCCGGCCGCGGCGGCGATCGCCCGGTCCCCGAAGGCGGCGACCGTGAGCGGCCCGCCGGGCGGCCGCTGGCGGCGCCGGAACACGCTGCCGGGCACGACCGCTTCTCCCGGCCGGCCGTGCATCAGCGCGCGCACCGCCTCGGCGGCGCGCGCCAGTTCGGCCGCGGGCCGAATGCGGGGACGGCCGTGCACGCCTTCCACGACACGCTTGCTGGAGGTGCCCAGCGCCACCCCGACCGGTCGTCCGACGACGGCCGCGGCCGAGGCGGCGCCTCTGACGACGGTGAAGGGGTCGCGGACGGACACGGGCACCGGACCTGCCGTCAGTGCGACCTGCTCGGTGACCTGCCCGATGGCCGTGGCGAGCACGAACGCGTCCCACGTGGGCCCCTCGCCGGCCCACACCTCCCCGTATCCGAGCCGGTCGGCGAGTGCCGCGACCCGCAGGGGCTCGTCGACCGGGCTGTCGTCCTCTCGCGCCGCCGCGACCACGCTGATCTCCATGGCCGCCACGCTAGTGACCGGCGGCCCGGGGACGAAAGGGTGCCGCCCGCCGCGGAGACCTGGCGGGACGCGAGGAGACGGCGCTCAGCCGGAGGTCTCCGGGGCCCAGACGCGTTCCGCGTAGTCCAGGAAGTTACGGCCCATGATCTTCTCGATGCGTTCGGAGCGGTACCCGCGGCGTTCCAGGAGCCTGATCAGCTCCCGGAACTGCTCCACCCCGCGCAGGTCGAGCACGAAGGGCAGCGTGTCGCTGCGCTCCCCCGCCGCGCCGACCCCGGCCGCACGGCGCAGTTCCACGTGCTCGGCGAGCCTGTCGCGGTACGCGTCGAGGTCGTCGATGGTCGTGACGGTCCCGTCCGTGCCGATGCCGACGTGGTCCTCGCCGCACACGTTCACCGCGTGGTCGATGTGTTCGACGACGTCCGCAGCACAGGCGTGTCCCGAGGTGTTGAGGAAGGGCATGAAGTAGATGCCCACGAAGCCGCCGCGGGAGGCCACCAGGCGCAGTTCCTCGTCGGTCTTGTTGCGGGGCAGGTCGGCGAGCGCGCGGCAGCCGGTGTGGTTGACGGACACCGGGACGCGCGAACTCCGTGCGGCGTCGAGACAGGTGTTCTCGCCGCTGTGGGAGAGGTCGACCATGAGGTGGTGGTCATTGAGCGCGTCGACCAGGCGGCGGCCGAAGTCGGTCAGGCCCCGGTTGTCCGGTGCCATCGAGCCGTCGCCGATGTGGTTGGCCTGGTTGTACGTCAGCTGGACGACACGGACGCCGAGTTCCGCGAAGGTGGCGACGCGCCCGGTGTCCTCGCCCACGGCCACGGCGTTCTGGAAGCCGCCCGGCGCCGTCACACCGCCACCGCCCTCCACACCCGGTGCCGCGCTGCCATGATGGGGCCCATGCGCGTGCTGATGCCGGTCCCCGACCACGACTTCGACGTCACCGAAGTCGCCGTGCCCTGGCGGCTGTTGACCGAGGCGGGACACGAAGTCGTCCTCGCGACGGAGCACGCGGGCACCCGTCCCGCGGCCGACCCGCGACTGCTCACCGGCGTGCTGTTCGGGCAGCTCGGCGCCGAACCGGAACCCCGGACGTACTACCGGCAGCTCACCGAGGCGCCCGAGTTCCGTCGCACCGTCTCCTGGGCGGACCTGGACGTGGCGGAGTACGACGGTCTGCTCCTGCCCGGCGGGCACGCGCCCGGCATGCGCCAGTACCTCGGCTCGGCCGTGCTCCAGCGGCGGATCGCCGACTTCTGGGCGCTGCGACGCCCCGTCGGCGCGATCTGCCACGGCGTCCTCGTGCTCGCCCGCGCCCAGGATCCCGCGACCGGACGCAGCGTCCTGGCCGACCGCCGCACGACCTGTCTGCCCAAGTACATGGAACGGACGGCCTACTTCACCTCCGCCTGGCGGCTCGGCCGCTACTACCGCACCTACCCCGCCTACGTGGAGGACGAGGTCAGGTCGGCGCTCACCGACCCCGGCACCCAGTTCGTGCGCGGCCCGCGCACGCTGACACGGCGCGGTACCGCGGGCGACGACACACACGCCTTCGTCGTCCGGGACGGCCACTACCTCTCGGCCCGCTGGCCGGGGGACGCCTACCTCTTCGGCCGCCGGTTCCTCGCCCTCCTCCAGGACACGGACGGGCGTTAGCCGCGGACGCGGGCGGTTACTTCCTCCCGCGTCAGATACATGTCCGTGTGCTCGAAGTCCCGCAGACTGCCCTCACGGTCGTCGAGGAACCCGGTGCGCACGAAGTCGTCGCCGGCGACCGCGTTGAGCAGCCAGTTCACGCCGGTCCGGAACCGGGCGGTACCGGTGCGCAGGGCGTACAGGTGATACCCGCGGGCCACGACCTGCGCGGGCACGCCCTTCAGGTCGATGCCGAGCGGCTTGGACACCGCGTCGTGCCCGCCGAGGTCGACGACGAGCCCGAGGTCCTTGTGCCGGTACGGAGCCGTCGGCTGCCCGCGCAGCAGGGCCGTGACGTTCCTCGCCGCGTGCCGGCCCTGCCGTGCGGCGTGCTGGGCGGTCGGCACGCAGTACGAGCCGTCGCCCTTGGCGAGGTCGGGCACGGCCGCCGCGTCGCCCAGCGCGAGGACCCCGTCCAGACCCGGCACCTCGAAGTCGGGTCCGGCGAGGATCCGGCCGCGCACGGTCTCCGCGCCCAGCGAGTCGACCAGGGGGCTCGCCGCGACACCGGCCGTCCACACCAAGGTGCGCGAGGGCAGCACCCGGCCGTCGGTCAGGGTGACCTTGTCCTCGGTGACGGAGGCGACGGACGTCTTGAGCGAGATGCGCACCCCGCGTTCGCTCAGCATGCGCAGGGCACTTGCGCCCAGCCGGTCGCCGAGCTCGGGCAGCAGCTTGGGGGCGACGTCGACCAGATGCCACTGGATGAGGCCCGGGTCGAGACGCGGGTGGTAGCGCTTGGCCGCGGCGGTGGTGAGGCGTTGCAGGCAGGCCGCGGTCTCGGTGCCCGCGTAACCGCCCCCGACCACCACGAACTGAAGCCGTGCCGTCCGCTCCGCCTCGTCCGACGTGGCCGCCGCCAGGTCGAGTTGGCCGATGACGTGGTCGCGCAGGCACACGGCCTGGGCGAGTGTCTTCATCCCGCGCGCCTCGTCCAGCAGGCCCGGGATGTCGAAGGTGCGCGTCACACTGCCGGGGGTGAGGAGCAGGTAGTCGTACGACACGTCGACCAGCTCGCCGGTGATCTTGCGGACGACGCACACCTTGGCCTCGGGGTCGACGCCGATCACGCTGCCCGGCAGGAGCGCGGTGCGGCGCAGGATCCGGCGCAGCGAGGGCGCCACGGACTGCGGGGTGACGACACCGGCGGCGACATGCGGGAGCAGGGGCAGATAGAGCTGGTAGTCGGTCGGGCTGACGAGGGTGATCCGGGCCTCGCCGGGGGCGAGCGACCGCTCCAGTCCCCGCGCGGCCTCGACACCGGCGAAACCTCCGCCGACGACGACGATGTTCGGTGCGTCCATCCGAGCGCCTCTCTCCCTGTGGGGACACCGCGAGCCCAGGCTCACACGGGGCGGCCGCACATGCCACCCCGCATCGCACGGGACCGGTGGGGCAGCAGGGACGACCGGCGGGGGCGGGGGAGGTGATCCGTGGGGGAGAGACGGCGGTCCCCGGGGGAAGAAGAGACGCACGCGATTCTCTACCGATCAGTAACTGACGCTTCCCCCTTCGTACATCCTCAGGCACGATCATCACTGCCGCGGCGACGGGGCAGTGACCCCGCCGCCGCGGCACCAGCGGCGGGCGACAGTGGTCCCCCGCCGTTCCGACACGAGCAGGGCGAGGGTCCCGGTACCCCCGCCGCTCCGACACGAGTCAGGGGACGGGCATGGCAGGACGTGGCGTGGGGCGCAGGACGGTCGTTGTCTCGGCGGTCGTGGCACTGGGCATCGGCGGAACCGTCAGCGCGGCCGGATCCGCCACCGCGGCTCCGGCCCGGGCGACGGCGAGCACGGCGGCGGCCACCACGGCGTCGGTCGACTACGCCACCTGGCAGCGCGACGTCCGCGCCGTCATCGACCAGGCCGTGCCGTACGTCGAACAGCGCACCGCGCACGCCGACGGGCAGAAGCTCGCGATCGTCTTCGACATCGACAACACCACGCTGGAGACCGACTTCCACCCCTGGTACCAGCTGCCCACCCCGGCGGTCGCGCCCTCGCTGGAACTCGCCCGCTACGCGCGCTCGCGGGGCGTCGACATCTTCTTCGTCACCGCGCGCCCCGGCATCATCGCGAGCGAGACGAAGTGGAACCTGAAGGCCGTCGGCTACCCGGTCTCCGGCCTGTACGTCCGGGATCTGCCGGACCTCTTCGACGAGGTCAGCGCCTACAAGACCGGCAAGCGGGCGCAGATAGAGGCCCTCGGGTACACGATCATCGCCAACGTCGGCAACAACACCACCGATCTCGTCGGCGGCCACGCGGAGCGCACGTTCAAGCTCCCCGACTACGACGGTCAGTTGTCCTGACCTCGCGGCCGCAGGGACGGTCGCCGGGGTCCGTGCGGTTCGCGCGCGCAGGGGGCCGCCCGGTGGAGGCGGCATAGACTGCCGACCATGGACGAGGCCTCGCTGGACAAGCTCGGTTCGGGCAAGTACCTGCTGATCACCAGCTACCGCAAGAACGGGACCGGTGTCGCGACGCCCGTATGGGTGGTGCGTGACGGCACGGCACTCGGCGCGTGGACCGCCGCGGACTCCTGGAAGGTGAAGCGGATCCGCAACCGGGGCGACGTCCTGGTCGGCCCCTGCGACGCGCGCGGCAGGCCGACCGGTGACCAGGTGCCCGCCACGGCCGAGATCGTCGACGCCGAGGCGACCGCCCGTTACCGGCAGCTGATCGCCCGCAAGTACGGTGTCGTCGGCCGTCTCACCCTCTTCGGCAGCCGGCTGCGCCGCGGCGAGACCGGCACGATCGGCATTCGCATCACCCCGGCGTCCTGACCTTCACAGGCGCGGGGCCCGGCACTCGCCGGGCCCCGCGCCTGTTGCGTTCGCACGGCGACCCGGCCCCGCCGCAGCGACAGCCTCTGTCGACCTCTGATTGACAGGCGCATGACATCCATCTGGCTAGGTCGCGCCTGTGCGGATGTGCGTGGTGCGGGAGTTGGCCGGAAGTGTTCTGCCTGAGGCGTTGACTAGAAAGCGCTTACCCCATACGTTCCCGTTCAGTAGCGTGACCCGCGTGTGACATCTCGTATACGAGACATCAGATCTCCGAGCCGCACCACCTGCGCAAGTCAACGCACCTGACCTTCGGTGAGTCCCGTACGGGCATGTCACGCGCCGCACGATGTTCAGAAATGCACACGGAGTTCACAAGTACGACCCGGCATTCCTGAAGGGACACACCCGCATGCGTACTCGCCCCCCACAACGTCGCTCGCGCCGGCTGGTGCTCGCGGCGGCCACGACGGCGGCACTTGCCGCCGCCACGGTCCTCGTCCTCCCGCAGTCCGCGGGCGCTGCCGAGTCCTCACCGGTCGGCTTCGGTGCCGGGACCACCGGCGGCGGCAGCGCGTCCGCCGTGACCGTCACCACGCTCAGCGCCTTCAAGACGGCCGTCACCGGCAACACGGCCAAGGTCGTCAAGGTGAGCGGTCTGATCCCGCTGAGCGGCCAGGTCGACATCGGCTCCAACACCACGGTCCTGGGCGTCGGTTCGGCGTCCGGATTCACCGGCGGCGGACTGCGCCTGAAGAAGGTGACCAACGTCGTCGTCCGCAACCTCGCCATCGGCAAGCCGGTCGCGCCCGCCGACGCCATCACCGTGCAGGCGTCGACCAAGGTGTGGATCGACCACAACGCGTTCTCGTCCGACCGCGATCACGGAAAGGACTACTACGACGGTCTGGTCGACATCAACCACGGCTCCGACCAGGTCACCGTCTCCTGGAACACCTTCAAGAACCACTACAAGGGTTCGCTCGTCGGGCACAGCGACAGCAACGCGAGCGAGGACGTCGGGCACCTGCGGGTGACGTACCACCACAACTGGTTCGACAACGTCAACTCGCGTATCCCCAGCCTGCGTTTCGGCACCGGTCACTTCTACGACAACTACGTCGTCGGGGCCGAGACCGCCGTGCACTCGCGCATGGGGGCCCAGATGCTCGTCCAGAACAACGTCTTCCGCGACACCGAGGTCGCCGTCACCACCAGCCGGGACAGCGACGAGGACGGCTACGCCAACCTCACCGGCAACGACCTCGGCGGAGCCGCCACCGAGATCTCACGGGTGGGCACCTTCACCACCCCGCCCTACAGCTACACCGCCGAGCCCGCCTCGACCGTCGTCGCGTCGGTCACCTCGGGCGCCGGCACCGGAAAGCTCTGACCCCCACACCCGGAAGAAGGAATCGGGACATGACTCCCTCGGTACGTCCGCGCGCCCGTCGGCGCGCACTCATCGGCACCCTGGCCGCACTCGGCCTCACCTCCACCACGTTCCTGGCGAGCGGGCTGGCGGGCACCGCCGACGCGGCCGCGGCCTGGCCGACCCCCACCACCAGCGTGCCCGTCGGCTCGACCATCTCGGTCTCGGGCACGTACGACGGCAAGCTCCAGCGCTTCTACGGCAGCGGCGATCTCGGCGACGGCGGCCAGTCCGAGGACCAGGACCCCCTGTTCAACCTGGCGGACGGTGCCGTCCTCAAGAACGTCGTCATCGGCTCTCCGGGCGCCGACGGCATCCACTGTGCGGGCAGTTGCACCCTGCAGAACGTGTGGTGGGAGGACGTCGGCGAGGACGCGGCCTCGTTCAAGGGCAAGTCGTCGTCCGCCACGTACACCGTCACCGGCGGCGGCGCGAAGTCCGCCTCGGACAAGGTGTTCCAGTTCAACGGCGCCGGAAAGCTCACCGTGACCGGCTTCCAGGTGTCCGACTTCGGCAAGCTGGTGCGGAGTTGCGGCAACTGCTCGACGCAGTACAAGCGCACCATCGTGGTCAGCGACGTGGATGTCACGGCGCCCGGCAAGTCGATCGTCGGCATCAACACCAACTACGGCGACACGGCCACGCTGAGCAAGATCCGCATCCACGGCGACAGCAGCAAGAAGATCAAACCGTGTGTCCGCTACACGGGCAACAACACCGGTGCGGAGCCCAAGGAGACCGGCAGCGGCCCGGACGGCACGTACTGCAAGTACGCGACGTCCGACATCACCTACGGCTGAGGGCGCACCCGCGGGCCGGCCGGAACGGGCGCGGACTGCGTCCCGGCCGGCCCGCGGGGGCCGATCGCACGCTGCGGGCCGGGCCGCCGGCGGGGCCGATCACGTCCTCGGGCCGGTCCGGTGGGACGGTACGGCCGGATCGGACGGCCCTCAGCCCCAGCCGCCGTAGGGGCCGTCGACGAGCTGGAAGACCGGTTGCCTGCGCACCGGGTCCTGGGCGGTGGAGAGTTGCACGCGGTCGCCGCTGTGGATGGCGGCGGGCGACCCCATGACCCGTCCCCGGACGGTGAACCCCTCCGTCATCTCGATGAGGGAGACATTGCGGGCGGCGGGGGTGTTGCGGTGGATCACGGTGGAATGACGCACGATGCCCGATCCCGTGCTCGACTCCGTCCGCAGGTCGCTGCCCTGGCAGACCGGGCAGAGGAGGCGTTGGTACATCGCCGTGCCGCACCAATGGCAGCGCTGGAAGAGGAGGATGTCCCCGGGCTGCTCGTCACGGGCGGTCCCGAGCAGGTCCGTCGCGGGAACGGGCCCCGGATGAAGGGCGATTCCTGGCTGGTACACGATGTCATCTCCCTGCGCTCGGCCGGAATCTGAGGTGCCCGGATCGCCGTGCACGACCACAGAGTATGGCACTGAGTGTCACAGGTAAAGGCACTCGGTACCCTCAATGTGGCCGGACCGGAGTCCGGCCCCGCGACGGTCAGTCCCGTCCGAGCGTGGACTCGATCTCCTGGACCACACGCCACAGCGGTGCGTCGCGCCGGGAGACCACGACCACCACGTCGTCGTACTCCTCCGCCCTCGGGCCGCCCCGCGGGGACTCCTGCGGGGCGCCGAACGTCGCTCGTACGTACCCGAGCGCGTGGTCGACCGCCGCTGTCGCGTCGCCCTGTCCGTCCGAACGCAGCCAGGACCGCAGGCCGTTGTTGTGTGCGGCGACCACGGCCGCGGCGACGACCTCGGCCCGCAGGGTGCCGTCGCGCCCGGCGGCCAGGCGCCCGCGCAGGTACTCGGCCAGGGCCCGCTCGTAACGCCGGACGACCGACAGCTCGTACGAGCGCAGGCCCGGGACCTCTTTGGTGAGGCGGTAGCGCTGGACGGAGAACGTCGGGTTCTCGGCGTACATGCGCAGGACCAGCCGGGCCGCGTCGCACACCCGCAGCACCGGGTCGTCGTCCGCGTCGGCGGTCTCGTCGAGGAACGCCCGCATGTCCGCCAGGCAGCGTTCGTGGTCCGGGAAGACCACGTCCTCCTTGGAGGGGAAGTAGCGGAAGAACGAGCGGCGGCCGACGCCGGCGAGTGTCACGATGTCGTCGATCGTGGTCTGTTCGTAGCCGCGCTCCAGGAAGAGCTGGAAAGCCGCCGCGACCAGGGCGTCCCGCATGGGCGGCTTCGCGGTCCTCGCGTCGGAGGGCTCGCGGCGCCGGGGTCCGTCGTTCATGGACGGAAACTAACACCGAACCGGGTTGGGTGGCACTCAGTGCACTCGCTAGAGGGAACTGAGTTCCATGGTGCGGTGGTGTGGCGAGGGGTGCCGGAGAGCCGTCGAAATCGGGGCGGACCCTGTGATTCCTCATGTGGCTGAAATGCGATCACACGCGAAGTGCTTGTCTGTTCAACGAGGTTGACAGCCTCTCCACGGTGATCGACTATGTGGTCGCGCCGTGGCCCATGTGACCGATGAGCCCGGTGTTTCTTCGACCACTCACCCCCGGCGCGGCCCCCGGCTGTCTCGTGCTGCCCGCTGCCGCCGACCGGGGCACCGCACCATCGAGACGGGATCCGCATGTCCATAGCGAGACGTGTCACCCTGCGCTGCCTGCTGGGAACGGGCGCGGCGGCGCTCGCCCTCTCCGCGGCCACCACCACCGCCTGGGCGACGGGCGAGCCGGGCGGGGACGGCTGGGACAAGACCGCGGGCGGTTACGCCCCGGGGCAGGGCGCCGGCACGGCGACCGCGAGCGACCGCTGCCAGTTCTCCCTGGACGGGACGAACTTCTACGACTCGGTCCGCGTCGACGACGAGAGCCTCAAGCCCACCGACGACGGCAAGGTCCACATCAAGGTCCGCGCGGCCGACGACGCCGGCACCTGCACCGCCTCGCTCGCCGCCTACCGGACCCACGGCGCCACCTTCAAGACCTCCGGTGTGCAGGTCTTCCACGACTTCGACTCCGTGACGGTCAAGCCGGGTGCCACCGACTCCCTCGACATCTCGGTGCCCGACGCCGGCTGCTTCGCGCAGATCGACCTCTACCGGGGCGCCGTCAAGTTCGACGGCAAGCACGACGCCGAGGACGGCTTCGAGCACGGCGACCTGCCCGCGGGACCGGACCACGCGGTCATCAAGGACAAGCTGATCATGGCGTGGAACGGCGGCAAGAAGGACTGCACGGCGCAGCCGACCACCCCCGGGACGCCGGCCTCCACGCCGCCCGCCGAGACGCCGGGCACCCCCTCGCCGTCGGCACCCGCGACGTCGGCCGGCCCGGAGACGCCCTCGGCGCCCGAGACGTCCGCGACCCCCACCGCCCCCGAGTCCGCCACCCCGCCTGCCGCCACCCCGAACGGCGGTGCCTCGCCGAAGGAGGGCGACCTCGCCGAGACCGGCGGCGGCAACACCCTGACGATCGCGGCCGGTGCCGCGGCCGTCCTCGCGGCCGGAGCCGCGATCACCGTCGCCACTCGGCGTCGCCGTTCCACGGGCGCCCGCTCATGACGCTCGTCGTCAGCGCCCCTCGATGACGGGGCGCCGGCGTCCGGTTCGCGGTGACCGGTCATCAACTCCCCCGAGGTGACCGGTCAACGCCCCGTCGAGACCGGCCGTCGGCGTCCTGTCCACGAGCCCCGGCACCCGTCGTCCGTACCGCGGTGCCGGGGCTCGTCCCCGTCGTGGCACGGGATCCGCGAGCTTTCGGCGGATCACGCCATCCAGAAGAAGACCGCGGTCATCCGCTTGTCCTCCATCGTGCTGCCGCAGTAGTCCGTGGCGCTGTGCATCAGGTTGGCGTGGTACAGGAGCAGCCGGTTGTACCGGTGCGGTACGCGGACGTCCTCCACGAAGGAGTCCGGCGCGACGAAGCGCGTGCCCAGGGCCTCGACCAGGTTGTTGTGCGGCGCGGCGACCGTGTTCCCGCCCAGCCGGCCGCCGGGCAGGTTCTGCCGGAAGAAGCTGGTCCCGCAGTCCTTGGGCACGTTCGGATTGAGATAAAGGACGGCGGCGTAACGGCACAGCGCACGGGAGTCCGTGTGCGGGCGCGGCTCGCCCTCGTCCTTGCCGACCACCTGGACGCAGTTGTGGTTGAGGGTGGCCCCCGTCGGCGTCGACTGCTGCCACAGTTCCCGCGCGCCCGTCGCCTTCTTCACCAGGCGTTCCACGCACGTCAGTTCGCCGGGTTCGAGTCCGGGCATGGTGCGCAGGCCGGGCCAGCTCTCCGAGGTGTACGGATGACCCTCGACCCAGTCGTCCTTCGCGACGCACCGGGCCCGGACCGCGTCCACGTCGGGCAGCACGTCGTCGAAGACCCAGTAGTCCCGGTCGCGGGTGGGTTTGCGGTAGGGGAGAACCGGCAGAGCCGGCCTCCTCGGAGGGTGTGGGGGCATGCGGCCGACGATATAGATGAGTGATTCAGCGATCTCCAGAGAATTGGTCAACGTTCCACCAACTCGGCCTGCCCGCACAGCCGTCGGGCAGTGCTACATCTGCGGCGCCCGGAGGGACTGCTCCGCCCAGATGATCTTTCCCTCGTCCGTGTAACGGGTGCCCCAGCGCTGGGTGAACTGCGAGATCAGGAACAGCCCCCGGCCGCCCTCGTCGGTGGTCTTCGGATGACGCAGGTGCGGAGCGGTGGCGCCACCGTCGGACACCTCGCAGATCAGGGCCTGTTCGGAGATGAGCCGCAGCCTGAGGGGGCCGGCCGCGTGCCGGATGGCGTTCGTGACCAGCTCGCTCACGACGAGTTCGGTGGTGAAGGTCAGTTCGTCCAGGCCCCAGGCGTTCAGCTGCTGGGCCGCCGCCTTGCGGGCGTCGGCCACGACCGCCGGGTCGACGGGCAGCTCCCAGGTCGCGACCTGACCGGCACCCAGCCGCCGGGTACGGGCCATCAGCAGCGCCACGTCGTCGTACGGTCGCGTCGGCACCAGGTCGTCCACGATGGTGCGGCACAGGTCGTCCAGCTGCTGCCCGCGCGCCTCCAGGGCGCGGCGCAGCCGTTCCCGGCCGGTCTCCTGGTCCCGTGCCGCGCCGGGGGTGGCGAGGAGCCCGTCGGTGTGCAGGGCGAGCACCGTTCCCTCCGCGAGCTCCAACTCGACGGACTCGAAGGGCAGTCCGCCCACGCCGAGCGCGGAACCGCGGGGGAGCTCGACGAACGACACCTGTCCTTCGGGCGAGATGAGCGCGGGCGCCGGATGGCCCGCACCCGCCATGGCGCACTCGCCGCTCACCGGGTCGTACACCACGTAGAGGCAACTCGCGCCCAGCGCCTGCATTCCGCTGGTCCGGGTGTCGGCGCCCGTGCCCTCCTCCCGTGCGGTGCGACTGACGAGATCGTCGAGATGGGCGAGCACCTCCTCGGGGGTCAGGTCGAGATCCGCGAGGGTCTGCACGGCGGCCCGCAACCGCCCCATGGCCGCGGCCCCGTCGATGCCGTGACCCGCCACCTCTCCCACGACGAGGGCGACGCGGGCACCGGACAGGGGGATCACGTCGAACCAGTCGCCGGCCAGGCCGGTCAGCTCGTCGGCGGGCCGGTAGCAGGCGGCGACCTGCACGGCGTCCAGTTCGGGGAAGCGGTGCGGGAGCAGATTGCGCTGGAGCACGAGGGCCGCGTCCCGCTCGCGGCTGTAGCGGCGGGCGTTGTCGATGCAGAGGGCCGCCCGGGCGACGAACTCCTCGGCCAGGCTCAGATCGTCCTCGTCGAACGGGTCCTCGCGGGTGCGCCGGAAGAACGTGGTGATGCCGAGGGTGATACCGCGGGCGCGGACGGGCACGATCATCACGCTGTGCAGCCCGAGGTCGAGGAAGGACGTGGGGCGGTCGCCGGGCGAGCGGGCCGTCCACACGGTGGCCAGCGGGTCGAGGCGCCCCTCGGACCACGAGAGCCCGTCCGCCAGGCACCGGACCGGGGGAGACCCGGCGAGGTACGCGGCCGGCTCGCCGACCCGCACCATGGTCTCGGGCACTCCGGCACGGACCGACTGCTGGCCGGCCCGGCGCAGCGGCACCGCGTCCGCGTCGTCCCGTGGACCGGGTGCGGGTTCCGCCCCCTTCAGGACGGATTCCAGCAGGTCGACCGTGACGAAGTCGGCGAGCCCCGGGACCGCGACGTCGGCCAGCTCCTGCGCGGTCTGCACGACGTCCAGGCTGCGTCCGATGGACTCGCCGGCCCGGTCCAGCAGGGCGAGCCGCCGACGGGCGCGGTAGCTCTCCGAGACGTCGACGACGGTGTAGTAGACGCCGATGGGACGACCGAGATCGTCCTCCAGCCGGATGAACGACATCGAGTGGGCCGACTGGCGGTGCGGCGCGGAGCGCACCCGGCCCACGTGTTCGTAGCCGACCACCTGCTCGCCCGTCGTCAGCGCCCGGAGCATCTGTGCCTCCAGCCGCTCGGCGTCCAGACCGGGCTGTACCTCGGCGAGCCGCCGGCCGAGCCGCTGCCGGGCCGGACCGCCGCCGAACTGCTCCAGCGCCGTGTTCGACCACACGTACCGCAGGTCCGTGTCCACGATCGCGATGCCCACCGGTGAGTGCGCGGCCATCCTCTCCAACACCTGCCGGCTCATGTCCCAGCCGGGTCCGTCGCCCAGATCGGCGAGCAGCACCACCCACCGCGCCGGGCCGTCGTCGTGCTCCGCGGGAACGACCCGCACCATCAGCCGGAGGGTCCGCCCGTCGCGGTGCCGTGCGGACAGCAGCCCCGACCAGCCGCGGTCCGCGTCGCACCGCTCGGTCAGGTCCCGGACCCGCGCCGCGTCCTCGGGGACGAGCAGGTCGGCCGCGCGGCGGCCCAGCACCTCCGCGGCGGGGTACCCCAGCAGCCGTTCCGCGGCGTCGGTCCAGCTGGTCACCGTCATCCGGGCGTCCAGGAGCAGTGGCGCGGCGTCCGCCATGTCGAAGCGCCGCCGCGCCGACACGTCCCGTTCCTCGCTCGCACCCACTACGACCCTCTCCGCTTCCCGAAGGTGGTCTTACCCCGTCGTGCCCATTCTTCACGCCGCATGACCGGTCCGCGGTTTCGGCGGACCGGCTGACCGTATCGATCGCAAACGATCGATACGACTGTGGGCGTACAGTTGGCGCAGGGGATCACGCTCCGCGTCCGCCCTCAGTTCGTCCGTCCGGCCTTGCCCCAGGGGGAGCCCATGCGACTGCACGTCGACCAGCGCCATGAGCGGGTGCTCGAACTCGTCCGGGAGCGCGGCAGCCTCCGGGTGTCCGACCTCGCGGCCGAACTCGGCGTGTCCGCGGTGACCTTGCGGCGCGACGTGGAGACGCTGGCCGCCCAGGGGCGGGTGCACCGGCTGCACGGCGCGGTCGTCTGGCCGGGCGACACCGCGGCCGAGCCCCGGCCCGGGCGCGAGCCGGCCGGGGGCGCCGTGATCGGGATGATCGTGCCGACCACCGGTTCCATCTTCGCGGACGTCGTCCGCGGTGCCCGCGAGGCCGTCGGCGCCCAGGGCGGCCGACTGGTCCTGGGGATGACCGGTTACGTGGACTCCGAGGACGCGGTGCAGGCGGAGCACCTGATCGCGGGCGGTGCGCAGGGTCTCCTCGTCGCGCCCAGCTGGTTCGGCGGCGTGCCGCTCGGGGGGCAGGAGAAGTGGCTCCTGGACTGCGCGGTGCCGGCCGTCCTGGTCGAGCGGTCCGCGCCGGCCGGGAACCCGGCGGCCGGTCTGGACCGGGTGCGCACCGACCGGGCGCACGGGGCCGCCGTGGCCGTGGGCCATTTCGCCGCCCTCGGGCACCGCCGCATCACCGCGGTGCTCCAGGAAGGGCCGCACGCCGCGCAGATCTCCTCCGGTTATCTGGCGGCCGTGCAGTCGCTCGGGCTCGACGTCGACTCCGGCGCGCCGTCGGTCCGCGAGCACGGGGACTACGAGGCGAGCATCGACTATCTGGCGCAGGCCGTGGAGAAGCGCGGGGTGACGGCCGCGCTCGTGCACAGCGACGAGGACGCGATCGTGCTGGTGCCCAAGCTCCAGGCGCGCGGCATCAGGGTGCCCGAGGACCTCGCGCTGATCGCGTACGACGACGAGGTCGCCGCCCTCGCGGACGTGCCCCTGACGGCTGTCGCCCCGCCCAAGCGCTCGGTGGGGGAGCTGGCCGCGAAACTGCTGCTCCAGCGGCTCGCGGAGCGCACGGACGGGCGGGGCGCCGCGCCCCGCCAGCACCTGGAGCTCCTTCCCGAGCTGAGGGTCCGGTCGTCCTGCGGCGGCGAGGCGCTCACTTCCTGAACATCGAGCGATCGTTTTGATTGAATTGGTCGAACGCTCTTGACTCTGATCGTGTGCGCACAAAGGATGTCCTGCATCCGCCTCTGCCCGTACGAGGTCTCGTAGGAGCCGTGCCATGTCGCGCACTTCACGTTCGTTCCGCACAGCCGCCATCGCCGTCGTCGCCGCCCTGGGCCTGCTCGCCACCGCGTGCGGCGGCGACGGCGGTTCGACCGACTCCGCATCGGACGGCAAGCCGGTCACCATCAAGTACTGGACCTGGACGCTCGGGGCCAAGTCGACGGTGGAGGCGTTCAACAGGACGCACAAGGACATCAAGGTCGAGTTCACCGAGATCCCCAGCTCGACCGAGGGCTACAGCAAGCTCGCCAACGCCGTGAAGGCCGGCAACGCCCCCGACGTGGCCACCATCGAGTACCAGATGGTCCCGGAGTTCGCGAGCCAGGGAAATCTGATCGATCTGACCGACTACGCCGGCAAGACGGTCAAGTCGAAGTTCCCCGCGTCCGTCCAGAGCCTGGTGACCTTCGGCGGCAGGACATGGACGGTCCCCTACGACGTCGCGCCGCAGCTGTACTACTACCGAACCGACCTGTTCAAGAAGTACGGCATCGAAGTCCCCAAGACCTGGGCCGAGTTCACGACCGCCGCCGCCGCGGTGAAGAAGGCCGACAAGAACGTCCGGCTGGCCTCCATGCCGAAGTCCGACCCGGCGCTCCTCGCCGCCCTGTCCTGGCAGGCCGGCGGCAAGTGGTTCACCACCGAGGGCGACGCGTGGAAGCCCGGCGTCGACGACGCGCCCAGCAAGAAGGTCGCCGCCTACTGGGACCGACTGATCAAGGACGACCTGGTGCAGTCCTTCACCGCCTACAGCCCCGAGGAGACCAAGGCCCGCGCCTCCGGCCGGACCCTCTCCTTCCTCGGCGCCTCCTGGTCCGCCGGAGGCATGAAGACCGCCATGCCCGATCTCAAGGGCAAGTGGGCCGTCGCCCCCCTCCCGAACTGGGGCACCGCGGCCAGCGGCAACTACGGCGGCACCTCCTACGGGGTCCTCAAGGGCAGCAGGCATACCGAGGCGGCGGCCGAGTTCATCGAGTGGCTCACCACGAACCGCGCCGGCGTCGAGGCCCGGCTCGCCGACCTGGAGTCGCCGAGCAGCGCCCTGCCGGCCGACCCGCAGATGCGTCCCGTCGCGGCGGCGAAGTTCGACACCGCGTACCTCGGCGGCCAGGACCTCTACAAGCTCGCCTCCGAGCAGGTCGACACGATCGTCCCCGGCTGGACGTGGGGACCGAACCAGCTGGACGTCTACACCGCCGTCCAGGACGCCACGGCCAAGTCCGGCTTCGGCGGCGGCGTCACGGCCGGCCAGCGCAAGGCCGAGTCGGGCATCACGGAGCGCGGACTGAAGCTCGCCCGGTGACCTTCCGGGTCCGGCCGCCCGGCGGCCGGACCCCGTCACCCGCCCCCCGCAGCGTCCAGTCCGCCAAGGAGCCACCGTGGCAGCACCTCCCGCCCCGGCCGTGAAGACCCGGCCCCGACCCACGACGAAGCCGCCCGCCACCTCCGCCCTGCGGCGCAGTCAGCGCCGTGCCGCGGCCCTCTTCGTCGTCCCGTTCTTCGTCCTGTTCGCCGCGGTCATGGTGGCCCCCATCGGCTACGCCGTCTGGATGAGCCTCTTCCAGGAACACTCCTCGGGACTCGGCTTCGGCGGCACCCAACGGGTGTTCTCCGGAATCGGCAACTACACCAAGGCCCTCTCCGACGCCGGTTTCCGGGACTCCTTCGTACACATCGCGCTCTACTGCGCCCTGTACATCCCGGTCATGATCGGCGGTTCCCTGCTGCTGGCCCTGCTCCTGGACTCCGCGATGGCCCGCGCCAAGCGGTTCTTCCAGCTTGCGCTGTTCCTGCCGCACGCGATCCCGGGCCTGATCGCCTCGCTCATCTGGATCTACCTCTACACCCCGGGCCTGAGCCCCGTGCTCGACTGGATCGGCGCGCTCGGCGGCTCCTGGGACTTCTACAGCAACGACCATGTGCTGTCGTCCATGGTCAACCTCTGTGCCTGGCAATGGATCGGCTACAACATGGTCATCTTCTACGCGGCGCTCCAGGCCGTTCCGCGCGAAGTGATCGAAGCGGCCGTCGTCGACGGCGCGGGCGCCCTGCGCACCGCCCTGCGGATCAAAGTGCCGCTGATCGCCTCCGCGCTCGTCATGACCGTGCTGTTCACCTGCGTGGGCGCCATCCAGATCTTCACCGAGCCCAAGCTGCTCAACCAGCGCGGAGCGCCCTCCGTCGACACGGAATGGTCGCCGACCCTGTTCATCTGGAAGGCCGGCTTCGTGCAGCACGACTACGGGCTCGCCGCCGCCGCGTCCCTGCTGCTCGCCCTGCTGGGCGTCGTCCTGTCCTACCTCGTCACCCGGCTCGGCAACCGGTGGAAGGCGGCCTCATGAGCATCCTCACCCGTCCTTCGAGCCCGCCGCGGACACCCACTGCGCCGCGCGGCACACGGGTCGCCGCCCGGACCCGCGCACGGACCGACGCGCTGCTGTCCAAGGCCGTCGTCAACGGCCTGCTGATCGTCGCCGCGTTCTACACCCTGATGCCCGTCACCTGGCTGGTCATCGCCGCCACCAAGAACGACCGCGACCTGTTCGGCACGTCCGGCTTCTCCTTCGGCGACTTCAGCCTCCTCGCCAACCTGCACCACGTGTTCTCCTTCAACGACGGCATCTACCTGCGCTGGTTCGGCAACAGCATCCTCTACTCGGTCGTCGGCTCGGCGGCCTCCACCCTCCTGTGCGTCGCCACCGGATACGCCTTCGACAAGTACGACTTCAAGGGCAAGGAGAAGCTGTTCGGCGCGGTGCTCGGCGGAGTCCTCGTCCCCACCACGGTGATCCAGCTGCCCATGTACCTGCTCGCCACCGAGGCCGGGGTGGTCAACACCTACTGGGCCCTCCTGCTGCCCGCACTCGTCAACCCCTTCGGCGTCTACCTGGCCCGCGTCTTCTCCGAGGGATACGTGCCGAACGAGGTCCTGGAGGCCGCCCGTGTCGACGGCGCCGGCGAGCTGCGCACCTTCGCCGGTATCGCCCTGCCGATGCTCGCCCCCGGCTTCATGACCATCTTCCTGTTCTCGTTCACCTCCAGCTGGAACAACTTCTTCGGTGCCCTCGTGATGCTGAACGACGAGAAGCTCTATCCCGTCAACCTCGGCCTGTTCATGTGGAACAGCGTCACCCAGCAGCAGCCCGAGTACTACTCGCTCGTGATCACCGGCTCGCTCGTCGCCGTCGTCCCGCTGATCGCCGCCTTCGTCTGCCTCCAGCGCTTCTGGCGCTCGGGGCTGACCGCCGGCGCGGTGAAGTGACCATGCCCGTACCGGAAGGCACCCTCCTGAACAGCTCGCCACGACCGGCCGGGACCCGTCGCCCGCGCACCGCCCTCGCCATGGGCCACGAGATCCACCGCTCCCTGCTCGCCGACGGCGCACTCGACCGCCTGAGCACGGTCGCCCGGGTGGACGGCTCCGGCCCGATCACCGACTTCGCCACGACCGACGCCACCGAACTCACGTCCGTCGAGGTGCTGTTCACCCACTGGGGCGCCCCGCGGCTGACCGAGGACGTGCTGCGCCGCATGCCGCGGCTGCGCGCCGTCGTCCACGCCGCAGGATCCGTCAAGCACCACGTCACCGAGTCCGTCTGGAACCGCGGCATCAGCGTCTCCTCCGCCGCCGCGGCCAACGCCCTGCCCGTCGCGGAGTTCACCCTGGCCGCGATCCTCTTCGCGGGCAAGCGGGTCCTCGACGTCGCCCACGACTACGCGCGCACCCGCCGACAGCCCGAGCTGCTGCCGTACTTCACCGGACACGGCAACTACCACCGCACCGTCGGCATCGTCGGAGCCTCGCGCATCGGCCGCCGGGTCGTCGAACTGCTGCGCCCCTTCGACTTGCACGTCCTCCTCCACGACCCCTACGTGGACGAGTCCGAGGCCCGCGCCCTCGGCGTCGAAGCGGTCGGCCTCGACGAACTCGTCCGGCGCAGCCACGTGGTGTCGATCCACGCACCCCAACTACCCGAGACACGTCACATGTTCGACGCGCGCCGGCTCGCGCTCCTCGCGGACGGCGCGACGCTCGTCAACACCGCACGCGGCTCGCTCGTCGACACCGACGCGCTGACCGAGCGACTGGTCTCCGGACGCATCCACGCCGTGCTCGACGTGACCGAGCCGGAGGTGCTGCCCGCCTCCTCGCCGCTCTACACGCTGCCCAACGTCCTGCTCACCCCGCACATCGCGGGCTCCCTGGGCAACGAACTCGGCCGCATGACGCACTGGGCGGTCGACGAAGTGCGCCGCTACGCCCAGGGACTGCCCTTCGTCCACGGCGTCGGCCCCGACGAGCTGACCCGCTCGGCGTGACACCGCCGTGCACGACAGTCCCCCCGCCCCATGAGAGGAGCGCCCATGCCGGACGCCGTCCACCGCGTCCTGGTCGTCGGCATCGACGGAGTACGCCTCGATACCCTGCGCCGCCTGCCCACCCCGCACCTGGACGCGCTCGCGGCGGACGGCTTCCTCGCCCCGGTCGAGGTCGACGACCGCACCCCCACCATGTCGGGCCCGTGCTGGGCGACGATCGTCACCGGCGTGGGCGTCGACAAGCACGGGGTGTGGAGCAACGACTTCGGTGCCCACCGCCTCGACGTCTTCCCGGACTTCGCGACCCGCCTCGCCGTCCAGGACGGCCGTCGCACCTTCGTCGCCGCGGGCTGGCGTCCGCTCATGCAAGTACGGGACGGCGGGCCGCTGTTCCGGGCCCCGTCGAGGACGGCGTACGTCTCGCCGGTGGCCGACACTCCCGAGGCCTGGGACACCTGCGACGACCACATCACCGCGGAGGCGGCGCGTGTCCTGGCGGACGACGACATGGACGCCTCGTTCGTGTACCTCGGCGCCCCCGACGAGACGGCGCACTTCCTCGGCTGCGGCGACGCGTACGAGACCGCGGTGGTACGTGCCGACGCCCGGGTGGGCCGCCTGCTGGACGCCGTGCGCTCGCGCACCTCGTACCGGGCGGAGCGGTGGACGGTCCTCGTCGTCACCGACCACGGCCACGTCGACGCGGGCGGCCACGGCGGCCGTTCCCCCGAGGAGCGGACCGCCTGGCTGATCGCCGCCGGCCCCGGCGTCGGAACCGTGCCCCCGGCCACGCTGCGCCATGTCGACGTCGCCGCCCAGGTGTTCGCATCGCTGGGCGGCGCCGCCGACCGGCACTGGTCGCTCGACGGGCGGCCGTTCGCGCCGGCGTGACCGGTGCCGCGGTCAGCCGAGCCTGACCGTGACCTTCTGCGTGACCCCCGCCAGAGACCTCAGGTCGCCGAAGGTGAGGGTGAGGGAGGAGCCGGTGGTCGCCGAGGTGACGCTCGACGCCTTCGACGTCACCTCGGCGACGGCCCTGTTCCAGGTGAGGGTCAGGCCGGTCCGCATGCGCATCGGGTCGCTGACGCAGATCACGGCGGTGCCGTCGCTCCTCTCGCCGATCATCACGCAGCACGGGTCGCTCGCCGTGAGGGCGCCCACCGTGCCGCCGAACCAGAAGTTCACCCCGGTGAAGCCGAGCGAGGGAACGCTCACGCCCTGCTGGTCGTCGGTGTTGGCGAGCACGGTCAGCCAGTCCGCGGCGTCGGCCCGGGCCTGTGTCCGGGCGGCGCTCGCGCCGGGCATCAGCACATAGGCGTACGTGGCGTCCGCCGGGTCGGTGCCGTGATCGACGTACAGCGTCAGGTACTTGCGGTTCAGAACGGTCGTCGCCCCGCCCTTGTTGACGGCGCTCCACGTGCCGTCACGGCTGTCGCGCAACGCCTTGACGGTGGCGCCGCCGGGGAAGACATAGCCGCCGTGGCCCGCGAGATGCGCCCACCGGGTGGCGGTCAGCGTCTGCGACCAAGGGTATGCGGTGGGCTTCGCCGTACCGTCGACGGTGAGGGCGGCGCCGCCGGTGGGCCCGAGGTTGCGGTTGTCGACGGTCGACTCCACGGCCGTTCCGTCGGAGCACCGGATGCCCGCGCCGAGACAGACGATCGCGTCGTCCAGGCAGAACCAGGACTTCTTCGCCAGCAGGGTGCTCTGCAGCCCCTTGAGGTACTGGCCGATCGCGGCCCGCTGCCCGTCCGTCGCCCCGCCCACCCAGTTCACGTCGGGCAGGGACGCACCCCAGTCGCCGCCCGCCGCGTCCGCGAGCACCTTGCGCGAGGCCGTGGTGCCGGGCAGCCGGTAGGGGTCGACGGTGGGCCAGAAGGCGTCGCTGTACTGGCCGTTGCAGAAGGTGTCGCCCCACCAGTAGAGCATCCCGGATCCGGTGTGCCAGCCGTGCAGGTTCTCGCCGTTGCCCGTCTCGTAGTAGGTGATCCTGCGGTCGGCCATGCTGATCGAGGCGGCCCAGCCGGGGCGGCGGTGGGTGGCCCGGGACATGCTGGTGAACAGCCGGTGCCCGGTCGGCTCGGCGATCGGCGAGACCGTGGTGTCGTCCAGAACTCCCCTGAGCCGGGCCAGACTTGTCAGACTCAGTGCGGGATCGTCCATCGGCGGGCTGTAGTAGTCGCGCTGCATCCAGCCCTTCACCAGCCCGCGCCAGCGCGCGTTCTCCGTGCTGCTCGCCCCCTGTCCGAGCAGCACGATCGAGGCGAGGATCGGATGGCCGCGCAGATGGTCGTCCTGCTGGATGTGCCTGGTGTCCGACGCGGACAGGCCCCGGCTGACGGCCCGCCCGGACACGCCGTCCATGACCAGGCCGTTGTAGAGGAACGGCGCCCAGGCCTTCTCCACCGCGTCGAAGACGATCTGCCGGCCCGCGTCGGTGACCTCCCAGGCCGAGCCGGCGAGCAGGGCGAAGAGCATGCCGAGCCCGCCGAGCAGCACCGAGCCGTACGAGCCCGTGTACGGGACGGTGGTGTGCTGGACGAACGAGCCGTCGGTGTACAGGCCGTCGCCCGTGGTGACGTACGGGAAGACGGGGGTGAGCGCGTCCCGGGCCAGCGTCACCTTGGCGGCGTTCGCGCCCACCACGCCGCGCAGCGCCAGCACCCGGCACAGGTCGACCCGGTTGGCGCCGGTGCTCGTCCCGCTGTAGGCGGCGACCGCCGAGTCCGGCACGAAGTGGTCGACCGCGGCCAGGTAGTCGGCGATCCGTGCCGCGGGCAGGGCGTCGTACATGAGGACGCAGACGTCGAGCAGGGCCTGCGGGGCACCGATCTGCCAGCTGTACCAGTTGCCGTAGCGGGTCTGGTTCGCGTTGTAGACCTCGGAGTGGAGGTGGTCGAGGCCGGTGAGTATGTCGTCGCGCAGCCCGGTGTCGCCGGTCAGCCCGGTGCCCTGCAGGCAGTACGCCTGGGCGAGGGTGTTGAGCCGGGTGAAGCTGGTGTTCATGTTTCCGGAGTAGCCGTACGACTCCTGGTCGGTGTCGGGCTCCGGGTCGGCGTACACGAGGTCCGGCCAGAGCGAGCCGGCGGCGGGAGCCATGGTGGACCGCCATTGGGAGGCCGTCGTGCCCAGATCGGCGAGGCGGGTCCGGAACGGTTCGGCGGTGGGGCTGAATCCCTCACCCAGGATCAGGGTGCGCCACTTCGCGCGCAGGGCCGCGAACGCGTCCGCGGCCTCGGCGGTGTCGGTGATCCCGGCTGAGGCGAGGGGGGAGGCGCCGGCGGTGGTGTGCACCCCGAGCGCGAGAGCGGTGCCGCTGCCCGCGGCCAGGAAGCCACGGCGTGACCAACGAGTCGTCATGACGGCGGTTTCTAGCACGCTGACGTTCAAACGCTCAATAATTCTTACCGAATTGAGCGTATCGATCGTTCGGTAGAGGGAGACGCGCGCTGAACATCCAGGCCCGGACACCCGTATTCCCGCACGGAGACGGCGGAGGACCGTGCGCGGAAGGGGAGCAGTGTGTCGACACCGCCCGGACCCGGGCAGCCCGCGCGGCGCCAGGCCCTCGAACCGACGCACATCCAGCGCCGACGCCGCTCGGAGGCGCTCGCCGAACTGCTGAGGGAGGTGCGCGGGGAGGAACCCGCGGCCGACTCCGACGAACACCTGGAGCCGGTTCCGGTCGTCGCCGGGGCGAGGCTGCTCCCGCCCGCCGAGGACGACGAGACCCAGGAACTGCCGCCGGTCCCGGCCGACGCGGACCGTGCCTCCGGTGCGGAGCCCGCCCGGCCGGCGCCCGGACGCGAGCGGCGGCGCGGGCTCGCCCACGGCGCGGGGCTGCGGCCCGCCGCCATCGCGCTCGCCGTGACGGCGGCGGCACTCGTCGGCTTCGCCCTCGCCCTGCTGCTGCCGGGCGGCGGCCGGGACGACAGGGCACGGCCCGCCACCCCGCCCGCCGCACGGACGCCCGCCGGGGATCCGGCGCGGACCGACGGCCCCGACGGCGCGGGGACCCTGCGGCAAGGAGACCGCGGGCCCGACGTGACGGAGCTCCAGGAACGGCTCCGGCGCGTGCCGAACGTCTACGACGGCTCAGGCACCCACGGCAGCTACGACGCGGCCCTCACCGAGGCGGTCGCCCGCTTCCAGCTCTGGTACGGCATCCGGGGCGACGAGACCGGCGTCTACGGCGACGACACGCGCGCCGCCCTCGAATCCCGTACGCCGCGCTAGCGCGCCGCGGCCCTGAGCAGGACCCGCGCCATCTCGTGCGGCTGGGAGAACATCGGCCAGTGACCGGTCTCCATCTCGACCAGGTCCCACCGCGCGCTCTTCAGCAGCTCGGCCACGTCGTCATTGGGGTCCTCGCCGTCCATCAGGCACTTGACGTACGTCGTCGGCAGCTCATCGAGTGGACGGTCCAGCACCGCCGCGTCGGTCAGCGTGATGCCCGGCTGCGGCGTCGACCCACCGGCGATCCGTGAGATCTGCTCGTCCGTGAGCCCCTGCCCGTCGTAGTCCGCGGCCGTCAGCGGCGGCCAGAAGCCCTGGTTCTCCTCGATCACCTCCTCCAGCCGTTCCGGCCCCTGCCACCACGTGGACACGAACGACTCGCCGTCCGTCGGGACATTGGCGTCGACGAACACCACCCGGGACAGCCGGTCGCCGATCCGCGCGGCGGCCTGGCCGACCGGGATGCCCGAGTAGCTGTGCCCGACCAGGACGACGTCGCGCAGATCGAGTCGCTCGATCTCGCCCACGATGTCCCGGACGTGGGTCTGCGGTCCGACCGGCGTGCTCTGCCTGTCCGCGAGGCCGGAGAGCGTGAGCGGATGAGCGCCGTGACCGGCCGCTCGCAGCTCCGGCACCACCTCGTCCCACGCCCAGGAGCCGAGCCACGCACCTGCCACCAGTACGAATTCGGTCATGCTCGCAACGTAGCGCAGAGGTCCGACAACTTCCCTAGCCGGCGTGGGATGTAGCCGTGAACTCCCGGACGGCCCGCGCGAGGGCCTCCGGCCGGTCCAGCGGGACGAGGGTGCGGACAAGTGCCCCGCCGGTGTCGTTGCCGACCAGGACGACGTCCCGCAGGCCGAGGTGGTCGAGGAACTCCGCGACCAGCCGGGCCACCCCGGGCAGCGACAGATCGGCGTCGGCCCGCATCGCCCGGCGGTGCGCGCCCAGGGGCAGGGTCGGCACCACACAGCGGTGGTCGGCGGACAGGTCCGCGACCGGGCCCTCCCACAGCGAGGCGTCCATCAGCAGCCCGTGCAGCAGTACCAGCACCGGACCGCCGCCCCCGGTGTCCTGGTACTCGATCGTCCCGGCGGACAGTTCGATCTGCCGTTCCATCCCTGCCTCCTGTCAGCGTCTGCATCCAAGAGGGCCCCCGCGGCGCGGATGTGACATCACGCCGCTGCGGGGCACGGACGGCCGGTCAGGACGGCCCGTCCTCCAGGTCCAGGAGCGTGCGCTTGCGGTCCAGGCCGGCGGCGTATCCGGTGAGGGCGCCGGTCGCGCCGATCACCCGGTGGCAGGGCCGCACGACGAGCAGCGGATTCGCGCCGATCGCCGTGCCCACGGCCCGTACCGCCGCCCTCGATGCGCCGATCCGGGAGGCGATCTCGCCGTAGCTGAGCGTGGTCCCGTACGGGATGGCCTCCAGGGCCTGCCACACCCGCCGCTGGAAGTCGCTGCCGCTCGTGACGTACTCGATGTCGAAGCGGGTCAGCCGGCCGTCGAAGTAGGAGCGCAGCTGGGTGGCGATCTCGGTGAACGCCTCCGCGTCCTCGGACCAGCCGTCCTGGACGACGGCGCCGTTCTTCTGGCCGGGCATCGAGAGCGAGGCCAGTGCCGTGCCGCCGTTCGCGGTGGCCGACTCCTCGCCCACGAGCAGCAGCTCGCCCAGCGGGCTGTCGAGGGTCGTGTAGACCGTCATCGGAAGTGTCCCTTCGTGAGTGTGCTTCAAGCGGTACCGGCGTCGCTTCACCAGCAATTTTGCCGCCTGCCGTGCGCACGGTCCGGCGGGATTCGGACACGTACGTGGAGCGGGGCGTGAGCCGCGCGCCGCGGTACGGGGGGATCCTTCGGCCCCTCGTGCGAGCGCACGGACGCGGAACCGACAGCACGCGCGGGACGTTCCGTCCGCGGCTCGCGGCTCGCGGCTCGCGGCTCGCGGCTCGCGGCTCGCGGCTCGGGCGGAGGATGCCGTCACTGCTCGGGTCGCTGCGCCGGAGGAGGACGCGGTCACCGCCCGCCCGCTGCTCCGACGCTCGATCCGGCACCGCCCGGCCGGGCCGCGCGGGACCCCGCGGATCAGCGCTCCGACGGGCGATGTGCGCCGGGCACCCGCACCGGAGCCGCGTCCGTGGTGATCTCCGGCCCGACGACCAGGTCGGCCCGGTCCCGGGTGGCGGCCACCAGGTCGGCGTTGCGCTGGTCCGTGCCCAGCACCCACGCCACCGCCGAGTCGTGGTCCTTGCCGAACTCCTCGTGCCGGGCGACCAGCCGCCGTACCCGGGCGGCCTCGTCCAGCTCGCAGAACCAGACCTCGTCCAGCTGCGATCTCGCGCGCGCCCAGGCGTCGTCGCGCAGCAGCAGGTAATTGCCCTCGGTGACGATCAGCCGCGCGGTCCGCGGCACGGGCACGGCACCCGCGAGGGGCTGCTCCAGGGTCCGCTCGAAGCCGGGCGCGTAGACCAGGTCGTCCTCGTCCTCGCGCAGCCTGCGCAGCAGCGCCGCGTAGCCCGCCGCGTCGAAGGTGTCCGCGGCGCCCTTGCGGTCGCGGCGCCCCAGCCGGTCCAGCTCGACGTCCGCGAGATGGAAACCGTCCATCGGCACGTGCGCGACCCAGTCGGGCCCGTCACCGTTCAGCCGCCGGACCA
>NZ_MLCE01000002.1:0-96356 GCF_002300165.1 Streptomyces sp. Tue6028
TAGATGACGCCGATCCTGCCCTCGCGGTGGGCCCGGCGCACATCGGCGACGGTCCGGACCTTGAGGAGGTCGGCCTCGTTGTCGCGGACGATGCGGTCCCACACGGCGATCTCGTGCAGCGTGTGCTCGTACGGCGGCATGTCGCCCATGGTGTATCCCAGGGTGACGTTGACCGCGGTGAGGCCGGAGGCATGGGCGTCGGCCAGGGTCCGCGCGTCGACGGTGAGTTGTTCGCTGGAGGGGTTGAGCTCGGCGGCGGCCTCGGCCGACCGGGGCGCGTTGGGATTGTCGAGCTGACCGAGCGCGTTGATGATCATGGGGGTGGTGGTCATCGGGTCTCCTCGACGCGGTGGGGCTGCCGGTCGCCCGGGGTCGGGGTGCGGTGGTATGCCTCCGTCGGCGGCGCTTCGGGGACGAAGTCGCTGCGCTCGAAGCGGCGTCCGCGCTTGACGGTCAGCGACACGCTGCGCAGATGACCGATGTCGGCCAGCGGATCGGCGTCCAGGACGACGAAGTCGGCCAGCTTGCCGGCTTCGACGCTGCCCCTGATGTCCTCGACGCCGGCACTCCGGGCGCCCAGCAGCGTGGCGGAGCGCAGCACGTCCGCGGGGGGCATTCCGCAGCGGTCCACGAGGAAGGCCAACTCCTCGTACAGGGCGGGGAACGGGTCGTTGGGGTCGGTCTCGTAGTCCGTGCCCGTGCAGATGTCGACTCCGGCGCGGTGGGCCTGCGCGGTGAGGCGGGCGGCGAGTTCCGAGTCGGCCGCCGCCTTGGCCGCGGCCTCGGGCCCGTCTCCGGCCAGCGCGTCGCTCGCCCACATTCCGGCGGTCGCGTCGAGCACGGTGCCGCGTCGGCGCATCAGGGCGAAGAGTTCCTCGACACCGGGGTCGTCGCCGGCGGCGAACCGCTCGTGGTCGACCGGCGGTTTGTGCTTGTAGCTCGTCAACTCGGCGTCCCGGCCCTCGAAGGCGAGCAGGGTGACGTGCGAGACGCTGTCCACGCCGGCCAGGACGACCTGTCGGGGCGTGGCGGGGAACACGGCGGCATGTGCCCACACGGGGATGCCCTGGCGGTGCGCCTCCTCGGTGATCGCGGCGACGGTGCCGTGGTCGAGATCCGCGTAGACCTTGATCGCCGCGGCATGCGTGCCCCGTGCCAGGGCGACCGCCAGGCGCAGGTCCGTGTCGGGCGTGACGGCTTGCATCCACGGCACCGCCCCGGGCACCTCTCCCTGGGTGACCTGGTGGGTGCGCGGATCGTCGAAGAACCCCGGGCCCGCCATCAGCGCGGCGTACCGGATGTCCGGGCCGGGGATCTCACCGACGAGCGAGGCCCGTGCGAGGTCTCCCACCTGCCGCAGGTCGTCGGCCATGTCCCGGACGGCGGTGACGCCGCTGTACACGAGCCGGCGCAGCACCGCCTCGGCCGCCGGCCGGTCGGGGGGCGTCGCGAGGTGCTGGTGCGAGTCGATCAGGCCGGGGACGACGAAGCGGCCGTCCAGGTCGAAGACCTCGGCGCCCGCGGGCAGTTCGGCGGAGATCTCGGTGTCGTCGCCGACGGCGAGGATGTACTGGCCGTCGGTCACGATCGACGTGGAGGGCCGGGCCGGACTCCCGGTTCCGTCGAACAGGGTGGCTCCCCGATACACCGCCACGGTTCCCGCGGCCGGGGGCGCGTACGGGACCGGAGCGCCCGAAGTCTCGTCCGCCATCTTCACCTCGCATCGTCGCTTGTTACGCTGTACGTAACACCTGTATCGCTTGCCGAAACATGCGTTACCGTACGCTCGCCGCCGCGGACACCACAAGGAGGGGTGGGCATTGCCGGAAGCACCGCGCACCGCCGTGGACAAGGCCCTGGACCTGGTCGAGGCCGTGGCCCGTTCACCGCATCCCCTGCGCCTGACCGATCTGGCCGAGGAGGTCGGCCTGCACCGGGCGACCGCCTATCGCGTGCTGCTCGACCTGGTGCGCCGCGGCTGGGTGCTGCGGGCGGGCGACCGCTATCTGCCGGGCACCGCGGTCCTCCAGCTGTCGTCGTCCGCGGCCCGGAACTCGCTCGTCGCCCTGGCCCGGCCGGTCCTCACGCCACTGGCCGAGCGCACCGCCATGATGGTCAATCTCCAGGTGCCGGAGACCGACCGCTCCCGGGTGATCGACGTCGTACGCCCCGACCGTCTCTCGATGATCACCCGCCTGATGGGCGAGGCCCTGCCGGTGCACCGGTTCGCCGGACCGCTGGCTCTGGTCGCCGCACTGACCCCCGCGGAGCGGGCCCCGTATCTGGGCGTCGCCGAGGAAGCGGGTCACGCGCTGACCGGTCCGGAGGGGCTGCTGGCCGACGTCGAGCGCACCGAACGCACCGGATTCGCCGTCGAGTACGGACGCAACGAACAACCCGTCGCCTCGCTGAGCAGGGCGGTCGTGCCCCAACCGGGCAGGCCCGTCTGCGCGGTGACCGTGGTCGGCCTCGCCGCGGAGTTCGACGAGACCCGTCTGCCCGAACTGCGCCGGGCCCTGCGCGACGCGACGGACGCACTGTCCTCGCTCCTCACCGGCTCGGCGGGGCCGTCCGGGACGGCGGAGGGGACGGCATGAGCGAGATGCTCTTCCTCGACGGCGCACGGACGCGCGCGTCGCTCGACCCGCGGCGTGTCGTGGACGCCGTGACGACGGCCCTGATCGCCGTCGGCCGGGGCGAGGCCTCCGCGCCGCCCCGGATCGCGGCCCGTGCCCCCGGCGGTCTGCTCGGGGCCATGCCCGGCTACGTTCCCGGGCTCGGCCTCGCGGCGAAGCTCGTCTCCGTGTTCGGTGATCCGGCACGGCCGGGGCGCAGCAGCCACCGCGGCATCGTCGCCCTCTTCGACGCCGAGGACGGCAGCCCGCTCTGCCTGATGGACGCCGAGCCGCTCACCGAGATCCGCACGGCGGCGGTCGCCACCGTCAGCGCCCGCGCGCTGGCCCGGCCCCGGCCCGAGCGCATCGCCGTCGTCGGGACCGGCGCGCAGGCCCGAGCGCAGGTGGGCCTGCTGGCGGCGCTCGACCCCACCGTCCCCGTCGTCGTCGCCGGACGCGACCGGCGACGCGCGGAGAGCGCCGCCGCGCCGCATCCGGCCGCTCGGGCCGCGGACACCGTCGAGGCGGCCGTCCGCGAAGCGGACACGGTCTTCTGCTGCACCGGCGCCGTGCGGCCGGTGATCCGTCGCGACTGGCTCTCCCCCGGCACGCACATCAGCTCCGTGGGCGGATCCCACGGTCCCGAGGTGGACGCCGACACCGTGCGCGACGCCACTCTCTTCGCCGAGTGGCCCGGCGCCGCGGACACCCGGCCGCCGTCCGGCGCCCACGAGTTGCAGGACCTCCCGGCCGGGCAAACCGTCGCGCTGCTGGGTTCCGTCCTGTCCGGACGGCACCCCGGCCGCCGGGACGAGAGCGAACTGACGCTGTTCAAGTCGACCGGCCATGCCGCCCTGGACGTCGCCGCGGCGCACGTCGCCCACGCCGTGGCCGTCGAACGCGGGTGGGGCCTGCCCATGGCGATGTGACCGCGGGCCACCTGCCGGGCCTGACCGCCCTCCGCTTCACGCCAGGGGGACGAAGACCCTGACGGTCTTGCCGCCCCGCGGACCCGGTTCGATGGTGATGTCGCGGGACAGCCGGATGATCAACGGCCAGCCGTAGCCGCTGACTTGGTGTCCCTGGGGGAACTCCCCGGTGCCGTGGGCCGGGGTGGGGACGACGTCGCTGTTGTCGCGCACGTCGAGCAGTATGCCGCCGTCGATCACCGTCGCGGTGAAGCCGGCCAGCCCCCCGCCGTGCCGAATGGCGTTCGTCACCAGTTCGGAGACGACGAGGAGGAGATCGGTGACGGCGTCCGGGCCCACCCCGCCCTGGGGTGGACTCCAGTGATCGCGCAGCAACGACCGGACGTGGTCGCGTGCCGCCGCCGCACTCGTGATGGCGTGCCCGTCCACCGGGAGCGAGGCCAGGTTCTCGTGGGCTGCCGGAAGGCCGTTGATGTGGTTCATCGCTCGGTCGCCGGGTCCGGGAGGGCCAAGGCCGCCTGCACGCTGTCCACCAGGACGAAGAAGTCCTCGGTCCCTGTCACCTCGAACAGCCTCCGAACGATGTCGCTGAACGGTCCGCACACCACCATGACGGTTTCACGGGACCGGTGGGCACGCTGTGCTTCGAGGAGGACGTGCAGGACCGACGAGTCCGCGAAGGCCACTTCCGAGAGATCCACGACCGTGCGTGAGGCGCCCACCCGGTGCGCCTCGTCGAGGGCCTCCTCCAGTCGAGGGGCGCTCTCGTAATCGATGTCGCCGCCCACGCGTACGACGAAGGCGTCTTGGGCCGCCCCGTGCGTGACCGTGGCCTGCAACTCGTCGGGCATCTGCACACTCTTTCCGGTCTGCTCTGTCAGGGGCACGCCTCGCGCTGCCCATCAGTCTGGCCTTCCGGCCGGCAGGCTTCGGTAATAGCTGCCGACGTCGGCCAAGTATGCGGGGTCGAACGTCTCACGGTCGGTCTTGAACACGGGGGCCGACTTGATCTCCTCCCGTGTGCACGACACGGTGATCTTCTGACTCTCGGTGTCGATTCCGGCCACGACACCCACGGGAACTAGCACGCTCTTCCCGAACACCCATACACCCGTGTCGACGATCAGGTGACGCATGCCGGAGTCGTCGGCCTGCCGGTCGACATGCCCTATCGTCCCGTCGG
Source organism: Streptomyces sp. Tue6028 (assembly GCF_002300165.1). Lineage (GTDB taxonomy): Bacteria > Actinomycetota > Actinomycetes > Streptomycetales > Streptomycetaceae > Streptomyces > Streptomyces siamensis. The sequence continues at coordinate 4,728 of NZ_MLCE01000002.1, forward strand.
TCGCCTCGACGGAGTATCCGGTGAGTTCATGGGCCTCGGGATGACCGAACTCGGGGGCGTAGGACCAGATTCTGTCGACAGTCACCGTGTACTCCTTCTGTGTCGCCGGCATCGCCACCGGCGGTTCCCGCCCTGGGCGAGAACCGGCAGGTGGAGGCCGGGTGGGGGGAAATCCGTCCGTGTCGCGCTCCAGGGCTGCAATTACCCCGTCGTCCGGCCTGCATTCGGTGGACTTTCCCTTGCCGTGATCGCGCCAGGGGCATGCCCGCACGCCCCTGTCCCGTCCGGGGTCCGCGCCCAGGAGTCAGCCGGCTCCGGGGCGTTGTTCGCCTCGGCCCACGTCGCAGGGTGCGGTGAGGTGGGCGAGCGTTCCCGTGATGTCCAGGAGCCGCTCGAGGCCGGCCGGGCGCTCGTCGAGATGCAGACGGACCCCCGCGGCGTCCGTCTGACGCCGGATCATCAGCAGGGCGGAAAGGCCCATGGAGTCGATGGTGTCGAGTCCGGCGAAGTCCACGTGCAGCCCCTGGACGCCGTGCGGGCAACCGGCCCGGCCGGCGAGGGTCTGTCGGACGGTGCTCACCAACTCGTCGCACGTCTCGTAGTCGAGATCCCCGACGACGCGGACCACGGCTTCGGTGGTCTCGACCTCGACGGTGAGCGAGAAGGACGGAGGATGTGAAGTGGTCATGCGGGCTTTCCGGGGCCGGGGATCTTCTGTGCTGGCGTTCGGGACCTGAGCGCCTCCCGTGCGTGGGCCAGTGCGTGACAGGCGCGCGGGAAATCCTTGAGCTGCGCGGCCAGCAGGTCGAGAGCGGGGTCGAGGCTGCGGGCGGGAACGCGTCGGGCCGTGAGAATGTCCGCGGTCCACAGGATGAACCGGGCGAACAGCTCGTCGTCGGCTACGTACAGCGCGGTGGCCAGGTACTCGACGATGTGGGCGATGTCCTCGGCGGTGTGCCGGCGCTGGCGTTCCGTGTAGCCGCGCATCGGCGCGAACCGGTCCTCCAGTTCCGTCAGCGTCCCCTTGACGAGCTGGTGCGTGGTGCGCACGACCATGGTGTATTCCTGGTCGGCCAGATGCGGCAGGTCGTCCACGGCCTGGTGGGCGGCCAGCGGATCGCGGCGGCTCAGGCCCCTTTCGAGGAGCGTGGCCGCTTCCCTGGCGTGCGGGGCCCAGGCGTCCGCCCCGAGCGCGCGGGCGTAGCGGCCGTCGGGCCCGAACGCCGCGCCGCCCGCGATGACGGGGACGCCGGTCGCCTGACAGGCCGTGATGGCGCTGTGTGCCGTGGGCAGATGGGTGGGGATGGAGGACGACAGGGCGACCGCCTGGGGGCCCGTCCGGTGCAGATGTGCGATGAGGTGCGGGGTGGGCACGTGGGCGCCGAGGAAGTCGACGTTCCAGCCGCGCAGCCGCAGCACCTCGGACAGCAGCCTGGCGGGCAGGGCGTGCCATTCGCCGTCCACGCAGGCCACGGTGACGCGGGGGCCGGCCGGTACGCGCGTGCGGTGGTCGGGGTGGTGGGCCAGAGCCGCGATGACGCGCTCGTGTATGGCGGTCGCGGTGTGCTCCTGTGCGACGGTCAGCCGGTTCGCCGCCCACTCCACGCCGACCTTCGCCTGGACGGGGGCGATCAGGTCGAGCAGCACCGCCTCCAGGTCGGCGGAGGATCTCGCGGCGTCGAGAACGACGGCGACGGCGCCGTGTTCGTCGCCGCCGTGCACCGCGGACCACAGACGCTCCCGGGCGTCGTCGAGTGCCACGCCGCCGTCGGCGTGGGCGGAACGTCTCGTCATGCGGTGTACCTGCCCCGGGTGTGGCCGTTCACCGCACTGAGGTGCGCGTGGTGCGGTGCGGTGACGGCGACGGTCGCCATGTCGTCGTGGCCGCCCCGTCCGACCCACTGGGCCGCGAGCATCTGCACGTGCTCCACGACCGCCTCGGCGGGCATGCCCGCGCACTGGGTGAGCGCGGCCTCCAGTCGCTCGGCGCCGAAGAGTTCGTCGCCGAGCGGGCCGCCGCGGGCCTCGGTGATGCCGTCGGTGAAGAAGAGGCAGGTCTCGCCCGGGGCCAGTTCGAGGTGCGCCGTGGTGGAGCTGATGTCCCAGAACGCGCCGACGAGCGTCCCGCGTGTCGGCGCCTGTTCGACCTGTCCGTCGGCGCGCACGATCAGCGGCGCGGGATGGCCCGCGCTGGTGACGCGCAGACGGACATTGCCGCCGCGGCGGACGACGGAGGCGAGCGCCAGGGTGGCGAACCGGGCGTGATGGGAGTTCATCAGCGCTCCGTTGAGCAGGCCCAGCAGCCGCTGATGGTCGTCGGCCAGCGGCAGCAGCGCCTGCACCGTGTTGCGGATCTTGCCGGTCAGCACCGCGGCTTCCAGCCCCTTGCCGCACACGTCCCCGAGGACGACGAGGGACTCCTGGTCCGCGTCCGCACCGGGGTGGACGTCGTAGAAGTCGCCGCCCACCCGGTCGGCCTGGCCCGAGGGCCGGTACTTCCCGGCGAACTCCACGCCGTGCACGCTGTGCAGTTGCGGCGGCAGCAGCTCACGCATCAGCGTGGTGGTGATGGCCGCCTGCTCGGCGTACATGCGGGCCGCCGACATGGCCGCGCCCGCCCGCGAGGCGAAGAGCCGGGCGAAGATCTCCTCGCCCTCCGAGAAGGCCGCCCGGTCGCAGGCGCGGAGCAGGACGAGCGCGCCGGCCGGAACCCCGTGACCGGGCAGCGGTGTCACGACGGCGGAGCCGACGGGTTGCGCGAAGCCGTCGGGGACGGCCCAGGCCGGAACGGTGGCCGGATCGATCCAGCGGGACGGGACGGGCGGGAATCCGCGCAGGGCGTCACCGAGTCCCGGCAGGAGGTCGATGTTCTCCTGCACCGTACGATGCGTGACCGCTCCGTCGGGCCCGCAGTACGTCAGCGGTACGTTCTTGCCGCGCGGCGGCGCCACGATCACCGCGGCGTCCGCGAGGTGTTCGGCGGCCAGGCGGGCCGTGACCTCCATGCAGCGCTCGACGTTCAGCGACGACAGCAGGGCACTGGACGCGCCGGCCAGGAAAGCGGTGCGCTCGCGTTCGTTCTTGAGGGCGTCCTCGGCCAGCCGCCGGTCGGTGTCGTCGACCAGCCACCACATCACGTCGCCGTCGTCGGCGCAGGTGGGATGCGCCTCGAAGGTCCGGTCCCCGACCGCGCCGTGGGCCGGCCACCTGAACTCGCCGCCCTCCGGGCGGGTCCGGACGCGGGCATGGGCGTCGGCGATCCACGCCGGGGTCACGTCCGTCAGCCAGGAGCCGGTGACCGCACCCGGGAAGAGCGCGGCCGCCGCCGCGTTCAGTTCGACCACGCCACCGGATGGGTCCGCGACCACCACGGGGTAGGGGGCGGATCCCCACGTCGCGCCGAGGCCGACACTGCGCGGGCTGGCAGGGGGCTGCTGGGAAGTGTCCACGAGCAAGGGACCGCGGAGGCGGGCCCACCACCTTTCCGGTCGACTGGGATTGTTTCCTTCCGACAACCATCTCGCGCCCGGTGGTACGACTGCAAGTCGCTCACCCCAAGTCCCTCCGGGAACATCCGTGGCGGTCACCATGCGTTTTGGCCCTGCCCAGAGATGTCGCGTCCGCTCGCCCGCCCGGCGGTCGAGCGGGAGACGACCGGGACCGGGGCGCGGGGTCGATGCCCGCCGCGCCCCGACGCGCGGGCCTGCACCGGCGGGGACGGGGTAGCCGCACGGTACGAGCGACCACCGCGAACCCCTGCCTGGAGGACCGTCATGCCCGGAATCGTGGACCGGATCAAGCAGTTCGCGCGCAGCCCGCAGGGCCGGCGCGCCACGGAGGAGGTGCGCCGGGCCGCGGCGGACCCCCGTCGCCGGGCACAGGCGCAGCGGCTCCTCGGCAGGCTGCGCGGACGGCACTGACCTCCGCCGACCGGCGCCGAGGGTGCGCTCGGCTCGCAGCGGAGCGATGTGCGCCGTGGGACTCCCTCGCACACAAGTCCGCTTCCGCGGACCGGGACTCGACGGGGTTCCTGCCGCCATCATTGACTTCACGCCACCCGGGGTGCGAGCGTCGCACGTCCTGCTCCCGTCGCCGCGCGCACCCCGGGGGCCCACGCCTCGTCGCGAACGGAACGCAATGCCCGACACCGGGGACTCCTCGGCCCGACCGTCCACCGGGACCCCGTCATGACGGCGGACCGCATCCCAGGGCTGATCCTCCCCGTGATCTTCCTCTGCGCGGCCGCCACGGGCCTCGTCTGGTACTGGCGGCATCGAGGCGAGTAGCGGCCCGGACGAAAAAGATCCGTGTCCGCGATGCGTCGAATCGAACAAACGGGTTACCAGGCCTCCTACTTGTCCTACCTGTGGGAGGAATCCATGTCCGGAGCCCAGAATCCGTTGTCCATCGATGTCTCCGTGCCCCGTGCGGACGCCGCCCTGCTGGCCGTGGACGGTTTCCTGGACATCGACACGGCGACGGAGTTGCACCACCATCTGGCCAATCAGCTCCATCACGGACGCCGGCACTTCCTTCTCGATCTGTCGGGCGTCCCGTTCATGGACTCGTCGGGGATGAACGTCATCCTGAGGGGCTACCAGGAGACACGCGAAGTGGCGGGCAGCGTGCACGTCATCGCTCCCACACCCGCCGTGCGGCGCATCCTCGACCTCACCGGAGTCAGTCTCACCGTGTCGCTCGCGGACAGCGTCGACGAGGCCCTCGCACATGTGGACGCCCGGGCGGCGCATGCCTCGCCCGAGGACGCGACGGGCACGCCGGGCACTTGAGGACGGGCAACCGGTGAGGGGCGTTGTCGCCACCCCCGCGGGGGTGGCGACAACGCCCCTCACCAGCACGATGCGAACGGCACGACCCGTCAGACGAGCGTCCCGGGCACGGCGCCGCCCCGGCTGCCGGGCACGGTGGCCGGCCGGCCGTGCGCGGCGACCGCCTCGACGGGCGGCCGTACACGCGCCATGGGGAAGGGGGGCTGATCCCGTCCCTCGTCGTCGGCGGGTCCGCGCTGTCCGCCCGCGGCGACCAGCAGGGCGTCCGCCGCGGCCACGGCGTCATGGACGCGGTTGGTCCCGGTCATCACACAGAGCGTGTAGGTGACGTCCTCGAGCGCGCGAGCTGTCTCCAGGGTCTCCTTCTCGGCGTACGCGATCTTCAGTGACGCGTAGCGGGTCAACAGCCTCCGCACTACCTTCGGGTCGGGCACGAGCACGGCGAGGGCTCCTCTCTCCATTTGGCCTTCGTGTGCCCGCCTGTCGCCCCTTCATTCACAAGTACCCCCTCTCACAACCCTTTTGGCGCAATCGCGAAGCCGGTCCGCACACGTCGGGGCACCCTGGCGAAGCGGGGCCGCCCGTGGGGAAGCGGGCGGCGAAAGAGGTCAAGTGCGGGCGAGATAGCTGCGCACGGTGGTCCCGGACCTCCCGGTGTGCACTCGGACGAGGTCGGAGACGAAGTGGACGAGGAACAGTCCGCGCCCACCGATCTGGTCGGGCCGCACCGGGCGCCGCCCGGCCATCGGGTCCGACAGGCGCCCCTCGTCCTGCACCTCGCACACGATCCGGTCGTCCTCGGCCCAGATCCGCAGCGTCCCCGAACCGCCCCCGTGCACAACGCTGTTGGTCGTGAGCTCGGCGACGACGAGGTTCAGGTCCTGCAGGCGAGCCGGTCCCATCCCCCGCTCGCGCGCCTCGTCGACCGCGAAGTCCCGCGCGGCCGGGAGGAACTCCGCGTCGAACCGGACCGCCGCCGCTCCCGGCGGATGCCGCAGCGCCTCGTTGTAGCGGGCGAGCACGCCGTCGGGGTCGTAGGCGTGGCTGACACCGGCCCGGCCCGCACGGATCACGACGGGGTGCGTGGCGTGGGCGTCCGCGATCACGCCCTCGGACAGGGCCCGTGCGTCGTACGGGCACAGGATCGTGACGTCGCGTCCGCCGAACGCCGCATTGATGAGCGCCTCGTGCTGGACGCAGGCCGGGTACTCCTCGGACGTCCGACCGTCCCAGATCGGCTCGCCGACGATGCGCACGCGCCTGCCCGGGTGGGCGTCGGCGAAGGCGCGCAGCACCGAGGGAATGATCCGGCCGGGGTTCCGTCCCGCCTGGGTCATGTCGATCCAGCGGACGTGGTCCGCGTCCGCGCCGAGGGCGGACCGGAGCAGTCCGAGCCGTCGGACCGGCACGGCCACGGCGACCGGATGCCCGGCGGCCAGGCCCTCCCGCACGAAGGGAGCGGTGCCGTCGACGTACTCCTGGTCGCCGTCGTAGAGGAGAGCGGGGTGGGCGAAGAGGTCGGCGGGCGGTGTCGCGGGCGTCATGTCACCGCCCTCGCCGCCCGACCGTCGCACCGCGCCCGCACGGAAGGACCACGACCGCTGAAGTGCGCCGCTCGGTGAACTCCGCGGCCGGACAAGGCGGTGCGGGCCTGCTTCCAGCCGCGCGGGGCGAGCGGCTCGATACCGAGGCACAGAAGGGTCAGAAGTGGCGGAACGCTGACTTCTCGCTGCTCCATGCCCACATGCTCACCCCGAAACCCAGTTTACGCGGCGACCGTTGCCCCGGTTCTGTCGCCCGGCGGCTCCGGCGCACCGCCGATGGTGCGCCCCGGCGCTCCCCTGCCCCGGGACCTGTCCACCGAACCGTCCGGCGCGCCCGCCGGAAGACACTGCGCGAACTGCATCCGGACGACGGCTTCGTGGAGAAGCACTGATCGGTCCGGCTCCGGGACGTCCACGGAAGATCGTCTTCCAGAGAATTTCCGGAACCGGCAGGCATGACCCACATGAAGCAGGGCAGACGCGCCCTGTCATCAATTCCTTCGGAGATATGGGGTGGACGGCATGGCAGCCGTGGCGGAGGCGAACGCGACGGACACGGCACAGCAGGCAGTGACGGCAGAGGAGGCGATCCTTCCTCAGATCGACGAGCCGCTGAAGATCAGTCCCAAGGACGCCCGCGAACTGTCCCGGCCGTTCTTCGACCGACTGGCCGTGCTGGAAGAAGGCACGCACGAATACCAGTACGCGCGCAACACCCTCATCGAGATGAACCTCTCCCTCGTGCGGTACGCGGCGGCGCGCTTCCGCAGCCGCAGCCAGGGCGAGATGGAGGACATCGTCCAGGTCGGCACGATCGGCCTCATCAAGGCCATCGACCGCTTCGAGCTGTCCCGCGAGGTCGAGTTCACCTCCTTCGCGGTGCCGTACATCGTCGGTGAGATCAAGAGGTTCTTCCGCGACACGAGCTGGGCCGTCCATGTGCCCCGCCGTCTCCAGGAGGCGCGGGTCGAGCTCGCGAAGGCGACGGAGGAACTCCGCACCCGCCTAGGCCGTACTCCGACCACGCGCGAGCTGTCCGAGCTGATGTCCCTGTCCGAGGAAGAGGTCATCGAGGCCCGCAAGGCCTCCAACGGCTACAACTCCTCCTCCCTCGACGCCGCGCTCACCGCCGACGGCGGGGCGGACGGCGAGGCCGTCCTCGCGGACTTCATCGGCGAGGACGACCCGTCGCTGGAACTCGTCGAGGACTTCCACTCCTTGGCACCGCTGATCGCCGAACTCGACGAGCGTCAGCGCCGGATCATTCACATGCGGTTCGTCGAGGAGCGCACGCAGGCCCAGATCGGTGAGGAGCTCAACATCTCGCAGATGCACGTGTCCCGCCTGATCACCCGCATCCTCAAGCGGCTGCGCGCCGGACTGCTCGACCCCTCCGTCATCTGAGGTCCGCACGCGACGACCGGTCCGTCGGCCGCCGCCCCGAGTCGGGGCGGCGGCCGACGGCTGTATGCGTGCGTGTGCGGCGCGCCGCGCGGGACCGTGCCGGACGCTCTCTCCGGCGTGTCGGTCAGTGGGCCAGATCCCCGATGTGCGGCACGACCCGGGTCAGCCTCACCACACCCCACAGGATCAGCCCGACGCCGACGGCCTCGGGCAGCAGCCACCAGCCGGTGCGGACGCTCTCGTCGAACAGGACGACGCCCAGCAGCAGGCTGACCGTCGCGTCGCCGATGGTGAGGGCGGGCTGCGACGCGGCGAGGGGGCCCGCCTGCAGGGCGTTCTCCAGCAGCAGGATGGCGCCGACGCCGGTCACCGCGAAGCCGTACGTCTGCCACGCGCCGAGGAAGGCGTCGAGACCGTGGTCGGCGAGCGCCCCGGCGGACGATTTCAGCAGCGCGGCCGTCAGCGCGTTGCTGACGGCCGACGCCGAGCCGAGCACGGCGGCCCGGAACAGCGGCGGTCGCCCCGGCCGGGCCAGTGCGATCGCGCAGCCGACGGCTCCGAGGCACACCACCAGCACCGGGACCCACCGCGTCATCGGCGCCTGGTGTGTCGCGCCCGACGGCGCGGCCGAGCCGAGGACCAGTCCGAGGCCCACGACCACTCCCGCGACGGCCCACCACCCCGCGCGGGGCAGACGCCGGTGCAGCAACGGGATGGCGAACAGCAGGGCGAAGGGCAGTTCCAGGATGAACAGGGGCTGCACGAGTGCCAGTGGCCCGTTCACGAGGGCCAGGGCCTGGAAGGCCGCGGCCCCGATCACTCCGGCGATGCCGATCAGCCACGCGGGCTGCCGTGCCAGTGCGATCAGCAGACGCAGACCGCCGCCGGTCGGGACGGTGGATGCCGCCTTGCGCTGGAACGCCGTCCCCATCGCGTTACTCGCGGCCCCCAGCAGGGCGAACAGCACAGCCAGCACAGTCACCCCTCCACCATGCCCTCCGGCACGGGCCCGGGCCTCCCGGGGCGGCCGTGGCACACCCGCGCGGAGCAGCCCGGGGACCGCCCCGGAGCTCTAGAAGGGCGTCAGGGTGAGCCGGATCTCCGTGGGGGCCGTGTCCTGGACGTACGAGGCGAAGTCGGCGACGTCGTCGAAGGCGAAGCCGTAGGCCTTGCCGTCCTCGGTCGCCGCGTGGATCGCTTTGGCGTAGTGGTTGGTCAGGTCGGTCCGGTAGAAGTCGCTCGCGGCCGTGCTTGGCTGGGCCGGCACGCTGAGCAGGGTGGAGCGGTTGAATCCGGCACCGAGGACCGCCGCGACCGGACCGGTCGTGCCGTCGTTGGGTGCGGCGAGGTTGCCGTCGCAGAACAGGACGTCGCGGGTGGTGGGCTTGCTGAAGGACACCGCGGCGGGCCCGTCGAAGGTGAACTTGTCTGCGCGCACCCGGCCGGTGAACGTGCCGGCGTTCGTGGTGACGGTGAGGTCCTTCCCGGTGTAGGTGCTCCAGACCTCGTCGATGTACGGGGCGAAGTAGTCCTTGCCGAAGAGACCGGCGTCGAGACCGTGTCCGGGAGCGATGACCCGCACGTCGTCCACGACCAGCGGGGCGAACTCGTCGGCCTCGCGCACGGCCGCGAAGGCGGCGGCTCGTCCGCCCTCGCGCAGGGTGCCCGTGGTCTGCTGCTCGTCCCCGGTCAGCCGGATGCTGAGGGGCACACTGAACATGTCGACCATCGTCGTGTTGCAGAACATCCCGGACGGGTTGTGGGTGAACTCGGCACAGTCGTGCAGCACGCCGTAGTTGGGGTCGGAGGCGACCCACCCGGCCGGGTACTGGAGGGCCGCGTTGCCGTTGCCGTCCGCCACGGCCTTGAACTTGAGCTTCTCGCCGAGGGACACATAGACGCGCCCGGACATGTACGGCAGGGAGAGTCGGGTCTCGCCGCCGGCGGAGAGGCTGAGCGCGTAGTCCGTGAAGCCGTCCGCGCCGTTGTCCGAGAGGGATATGGGGGCCAGGGTGCCGTCCTGGGTGACACGGACCTGCTGTCCGTCCTGGTTGCCGACGATGTAGACGTGCACGGACGCGTTGTCGAAGGAGCCGCTGTCGTTGACGATCGTCAGCGGGAGCGAGCCCGCGGCTGCCTTCGTGGTGCGGTCCGTCGTCCCGGCCAGGGCGTGCGGCGCGACGGCGGCGATCGCCGGTGCCGCCACGGCCATGCCGCCGAGCGCGACGAACAGCTTGCGGCGGGAGAGGTTGCGCTGGTGACGAGGCGTCATGTGTGCAGTGCTCCTTGGTACTTGTGCCTCTGCGAGGCGGTGGGGGGACCATTGAGAGCGCTCTCAAACGTGGGGTGAGCGCCACCGATGGGCCCCGATGCTACGCACGAGGTCTCCCCGGGCCAACCCTTCGTCCTGTCCCTCAAGTCAGCCCGGAACGTGGATATTTGAACTATGTCCCGGTCTCCCGGGGGCCTTAATGCGCCCTTAATCCTCAGTTAGGGAAGGCGGGCTCACTCCTGGCCGAGCGTCAGGGACAGCCGTACGCCGGTGCTCGAAGTCGTGGTGAACTCCTGGCAGTCGACCACCGCCCGCAGCGACTGCGACGCCGCTCTGACGAGGTCCAGCCGTACGGGGGTACCGTCCCGGGCGACGACGAGCCGGGCCTCCACCCAGGTCGCGGTCGCGCTCACGTCCGTGTGGTCCGTGCGCCGCCCGGTGAGCCATCGGGTCGCGCCGCGCACACCGGTGCTGCGCAGAGCGGGCACCTCCGGGACGTCGGCGGTGAGACGGCCGTCGTCGTGCAGTGTCCAGTGTGCCTGCCGCATGCGGTCCCCGAAGGCCGCGGCCTGCTGGGCCCGGGTCCCCGACAGCGGTTCGAGGGAGGTGACGGCGACGGTGTGGAAGGTCCGGGTCGCGTCCGCCGACGGCGACACCGTGCTCCCCGGTGCCGGCGACGGCCCGTCGGTGAAGGACGGCAGTCCCCGCGGGCGCGGCGGCGCGGCCGGTGCCGAAGGGCTGGGACACGCCGTGGGGGTCCCGCCCGCCCCGCCGGCCCTTCCGCTCGGCCCGCCCGTGCGCGCCGAGCGGCGCTCGTCCGCGTCGTCGGCGAACACTCCTCCCGAAGGGCGGGACACCAGGGGCAGCAGTCCGACGAGCAGGACCGTCGCGGGGAACAGGACCGCCGCCGCGTGGACCCTGGCCGAGATGACCGCGATCCGGCCGCCGGAGGCGACGCGGACGCGCCTCACCAGTGGCCACACCAGGACGACGGCGAGTGTCACCCACCATGCGGGGTCGGCGGTGAGCGCGTGATGGGCCAGCGCCAGCGCCTCCCGGGTGGCGCGTTCCCTTGACGCGCCCAGCAGTTCGTACGCCGGTACGGCGCCCAGCACGGCCAGGAGGAGCTGGGCGAGGAGGGCGCTCGGCCAGAGCAGCGCGGACAGGAGTTGCACCGCGCCGCTCTCCTCCCGTGTCGCGCACCAGATCCGCAGCCGTACGGGCGGGTGGTGAAGCCGGGCCAGGCCGCCGTGGTCGCCCTGCTCCAGACGGCGCAGGGCGCGGACGAGGGCGTCCGGACCGGCGGTACGCACGGCCCATCGGTCGGCGTCGAGCTCCGCCGACCACAGCGCGGCCACGACGAGGAGCAGCACCTTGGGCACGCTGAAGAGCACCAGGACCACCTCGGCGAGCGTCAGCGTGGCGGTCGCGTTGCCCGTGGCGAAGAGCAGGGCGACGGGGACGACGACGAACACCACCAGCACGTACGGCCAGACGCGGACCAAGGCGGTGAACGGGCTGCCGAGACCGGCGACATGCTGCTCGCCGCGGCGCAGATGTCCGAGCTCGTGCAGGAGTACCGCGCGGGCCGCCGCCGCGTCCGTCTCCCACAGATGCACGAGCGGGGCGAAGACCCCGACCCGTGTCGCCCGCCGGTCGCCCGGATAGACGCGGGCGGACAGGCCGGACCGTGTGCTGATGCGCAGTCGGGCGCCCGGCGCGTGCTCGTCCAGGAAGGCCTGCATCTGCCGGTGGAAGTGCGGTGCGGGCGTACCTGACGGTGTCGGCCGGGCGCCTGGCTCCGTCGGCGCTCCGAACGGCGCCGCGCCTGGCTCCGCCGGCGCTCCGGTCGGTGCGGGCGGGGGTCCTGGCGTCGGAGCGACCAGCGGATGATCCGGGGGCAGGAGTCCGTGGCGCCACTCGATGGCGCGGCAGCGGACCGTCGGGAAGAGGAGCGCGAGGACGGCGGCCAGCAGGAAGAACAGCGGCAACAACTGCACCAGGCTGAGCATCGCGGTGACGAACCGGCCCCGGCCCGCCGCGTCGAGCCGGCCCAGGCCGTCGCCCACTCCGAAGGCGTGGCCGATCAGTGCGGGGACCTGCACCACGAAGAGGACCAGGGTCACCCACAGCCACGGGGGCGGCTCCCACGCACGCACCGACGGCCGGGCGGCTGTCGGCCCGCTCATGACATCGCGCGACGCTGTCGGGTCACCACGCCCGACCGGATCCGGCGCCGTGGTCGGGTCGGACGGTACGCCCCCACCGGTCGGTTCGGCCGGGTCGGGCCCATCAGACGCCCGGGCCGAGGCGGGGACGCCCACACCGGTCGGTTCGGTCGCGCGGGTCGCCGCGCCCGGCCCGGTCCGCGGGTGCCTCCGGGCACGACCTCGGTCATCCGCGGCCCGCTCCGTCCGGGTCCTGCGGGGGTCGCGGATCGGCCCCGGCGCGCGGACGACGGGTCCGGGAACGCAGGCCGGGTGCGGCGGAGATGAGCCGGCGCAGACGCGGACGGATGCCACGCGAGGTCGGCCGCGGCGGTTCCTCGCCCACGAGGGCGTCCAGGAACGCCGCCGTCTCGTCCGGTTCGCCCTCCGCCAGCAGCCGTGCGGTCACCTCGGCGGCAAGTTCGTCGGCCGCGGCCGGGTCCATGCCCCGGGCCCGGAGCCGTTCGCTCATCCTCAGGGCGGCCCGCACGGCCTCGACGGCGGGTGCGGGCGAGGGCGTCGGCCGAGGAGCGGTCCCGGACGAAGCGGGGTCTCCGGGCCGGGAGTCGGCCGCGGCCCCGGCAGGGCTGTCGGACGCGGACGCGCCCGAAGCCCGGGGAAGGCTCTCCGGTTCTTCCGGTTCCGGCTCTCCGTCGGTCCGGGCGCCGCCGTCGTCCGCCGGCGCGGGCCGCGGCGGATCGGTCCCGTTGTCCGGTGAGGCGCCCGCGGAACGCTGCGCGCGCAGGCCGATCACCAGACCGGAGACGGACAGCACGTTGCTCAACTGCGGGCTGCCCAAAGCCGACTTGAGGGCATCAGCGGCGTACGCCAGCGCGTCCAGGACGTCGGGCAGCACGGAGACAGTGCCGCCGCCCATGCCGCCGGGTGCGGGACGTCCGCCGGAGAAGAGGCCACGGCGCGGGGCGCCGCCCGCCGCGTACGTCCGTGCGGTCTGCGCGGCCAGTGCGGACTCGCCGGGCGCGGCCCACTCGGCGATCCGGACGCCCCACCGGTCGAGGAGTGCGGTCGCCGTCATGCCGCCTCCCGGTGTCGGATGTGCGGGATCCCGCGGGTCACGACGCCGTCCCCTCGAACTCGATGCGGAACTCGACGAGACCGTCCGTGCTGGTGCCCTCCGCCGTGAGGGATGCCGTGGAGGCGTCGAGAGGGCCCCGGAAGGTCGTGCCGCTGGCCAGGGCGTGCGGGTAGCCGCCGGGCAGCGAGCCCAGGTCGTTGCGGCAGGCCACGACAGGGCTGGACCAGTTGATGAGGTTGAGGGCGACCGCTTCCCGGGTGTGCGGGTCGGTGAGCCTGGCGTCGAGTTCGCCGCCGGACCAGTCCACGTCCCAGTAGGTCAGCAGCAGGTGCGGATCACGGGGGTTGCCCGCCAGGTCCTGGCCGCTGGTCGTGCTGACGGCGGAGGACCAGAAGGACACGGCGCCGGCCTGGGCGGGGTCGCCCGCGGCGAACAGCAGGGAGAACGGGTTGTCCTCGGTCTCGTCGCCGCCCGTGCGCGGTCGGCTCAGATCGAGCGTGCTGTTCGCCGAATAGGTCTGGTTGTCCGCGAGGCGGCGGGAGCCGTCGGCATTGCAGTAGTCGTAGACGCGGACGGAGATGTCGGCGGTCCCGCTGTACTTCTTGCCCCAGAGCGCCGAAGCCTCCCCGTCGCCCTGTGCGAGCGTCTCCTCGTCCGGTGTGTCGGTGACCGTGTCGGCGGCTTCGGTCGTCGGCGTGTCGCTGATCGAGGGCGTCGGTTCGGGGGTCGCGCTCGGCGAGGGCGGACCGGAGGACGGTGGCGTGGCCGCGATCGTGCTCGCCGCGGCAGCCGACGTACCCCGGCCGCCCGGTTCTCCGTTCCCGCACGCCGTCAGCGCCGCGCACAGAATCCCCAGACCTATGGCCGCCACGAGCCGGGTCCGGACGGATCCGGGCAGCCCGGCGGCACCTGTCCTGACGGACATGACATCCCCTCCCCCACCTGAAGGCTCCCCCACGAGCCCCAGGAGGCAGGACGTTACGCTTCGCGGTCGTTCCGTCACGCGATACGCGTCCTTCGTTACCTTTTCGTGCCTGCGCCCGCACGCCTGTCCGGTCGTCGACGCCCGGGCCCGGCGGCGCGTGCCTCCGGTGCCGCCCTCAGTCGGCCGGGCGGTTCAGCCGGGCCCGCTCCTTGGCCGCGTGCACCGCGGCCGAGAGGCTCTCGATGTCGTACGCGCCGTGGTGGCGGCGGCCGTTGACGAAGAACGTCGGCGTCCCCGAGACACCGCTCAGGTCGGCGGACTCGACGTCCTCGGCGACGCGCGCGGCACCGGAGTGGAGGCGCAGGGCCTTGTGGAAGCGGTCGGTGTCGAGGCCCAATTGCTCGGCGTACCGGAGCAGGTCGACCGCCCGCAGGGCGCCTTGGTGGTCGAGGAGCAGGTCGTGCATCTCCCAGAACGCGCCCTGTTCGGCGGCGGCCTCCGCGGCCTCGGCGGCGAGTTCGGCATGCGGGTGGACGTCGTCGAGGGGCAGGTGGCGCCAGACGTAGCGGACGTCTCCGTAGTCGGCCAGCAGTTCACGGATGACGGGCTCCGCGAGCCCGCAGTACGGGCATTCGAAGTCGCCGAACTCGACGACCGTCACGGGCGCGAGCAGCGGACCGCGGACGTGGTCGCGGTCGACGTCGACCGGCGGGACCAGGTCGACGATCGTCGCCCCGGTGCCGAGCAGGGCACGCGAGCGCGCCTGACCCGGCAGGTGGCCGACGATCCAGGTGACCAGCCACGTCGTCGCGAAGGAACAGACGACCGCGCTCAGTACGCCGATCTTGGCCTGGGTCAGGCGCTCTCCGGAGAAGGCGAGGGTCGCGATCAGCAGGGAGACCGTGAACCCGACCCCGGCGATGGCCCCTCCTGCGGTGGTCGCGCCCCAGCCGACCGGCGGGCGCAGATTCCCGCGGCTGAACCGGGAAACGAGCCAGGAGGCACCGACGATACCCACGGGCTTGCCCACCACGTAGCCGGCCAGGATGCCCAGGGTGATCGGCGACGTGTACGCCTCGGCGAGCCGGCCGCCGTCGACGGTGATCCCGGCGTTGGCCAGCGCGAACAGCGGAACGATCACGTAGCTGGTCCACGGGTGGTACATCCGCTGGAGCCGCTCGTTGGGCGAGATCGCCGAGGCGAGACCGAGTCGCACCGACCGTTCCAGCTCAGGCGTCGGCTGCTCGCGGAACAGCCGGAAAAGCCCGCTCGCCCGCTCCAGGTCGCTGCGGCTGGCCGGGTACGCGTAGGTCAGCAGCCCCATGGCCAGTCCGACGACGACCGGGTCGACGCCGGACCTCTCCAGGGCCACCCAGGTCGCGACGGCCAGCACCGCGTACACCGCGCCGCGCCGGACGTGCGCGGCCCGCACCGCGAGGATCACGACGAACAGACCGAGGGCGGTCCACAGGGCCGGCCAGTCGATGGGGCCGCTGTAGGCGACGGCGATGACGACCAGTGCCACGAAGTCGTCGACGACCGCGACGGTGAGGATGAAGACCCGCAGGCCGGCGGGCAGGCGTCCGCCGAGGAGTGCCAGCATGCCGAGCGCGAAGGCCGTGTCGGTCGACATCGCCGCGCCCCAGCCCTGCGCGGAGGACGCGCCCATGTTGAGCGCGAGGTAGATCAGGACCGGCACGAGCATGCCGGCCAGTCCGGCGATGACCGGCAGGGTGACCCGTCTGCGTTCGCGCAGTTCGCCCATGTCGAACTCGCGCCGCGCCTCCAGGCCGACGACGAAGAAGAACAGCGTCATCAGACCGCTGTTCATCCACTCGCGCAGATCGAGGGCCACCCCTCGCGCGCCGAGGTGGACGGACAGCTCCGTCCCCCAGAACGTCTCGTAGGCACCTGGGGCGAGGTTGGCCCAGGCCATCGCGGCGAGGGCGGCGGCGAGCAGGACGGCGGCGCTGCCCGTCTCCGTGCGCAGGAAATCGCGCAGCGGTGTGTGCATGTCCGAGCCGCACTCGGTCCGCCCGGTCAGGTGGGGCGCCGTCGGCGGCATGCTCGTCTCCCGTTCCTCCCGCTCCGTGCCTGTCGCCGGCTGGTTCGGCGTGGCCGGCGTCCGGGTCGGGACGCGGTCCGAGCGGCTTGGTCGTACGTCGAGGTGAACCCTCGCCCATCGCGGTCTGTTCCGGGCCGAGGCGCGCGGAGCCCGTCCGACAGCACCGACACCAGCGGCGGCCCGGTGTACGCGCCCGAGACCCGCGTGCTCTGCTCCTGACCACGAGCCGGCGTCCGGGCGGGTGAGCACCGCGTCGACCCACCCGGCGTCCCGGCTCCGAGTGAGCACCGCGTCGACCCACCCGGCGCCCCGGCTCCGAGTGAGCAGCGCCTCGGCCCACCCGGCGCCCCGAGGACCCGCCGAAGGCCGGTCAGCGCGGGCCTCGCGCAGCGGCCGCTCCGGCTCTGCGTCGCCCCGGTGTCCAAAAACAGATCATCCCCGGAATCGGCTGGTGGTCTCGACCATTGGCAGTCGCCTGCCAGGACGTGACCACTCCACTTCCACTCCGGCTCGGACAGCGATCCAGCCCAGGGACCTTCACCGCGGACCGGGGCAGATACATCGCGACAACCGCCGCACATGTGCGACAAGCTCGATCACGACCAGACGGTCGTCTGCTCTTTTCCGTCATGTTCCGCAGCAGGCACACGAAAACTACACAGAGCCATCACTATGTGACGCGACGAAAGCGTTGACGACCGACGTCTGAGGGGGGCGACGGCGTCACGCAAGGGGGTGCGTCCGCTCCATGGGAGCAGTGCTCACCCCTGCCCGGGGAGGGAACTTCACCGCATGAAGCGGACCATTGGCTCGACCGCGCTCAGCGTGGGCGCACGCATCGCCCCGCTCGGCTCACCGGCCGAGGCGGCGCACGCCGACACCACCGCACCGCGCATCGACCTGCGGGTGCTGGTCGTGAGTGACGGCGGCCCGGCCACCGGCGCCATCGCGTCCGAACCGGGCGCAACCGCCGACGTTCCCGAGCAGGACACGACCAGCAGAGCTCCACGCACACGGGTACCCGCCGGAGTGACCGAGCAGGTGCCCTGCGCCCCGCACAACTGAACGGCGCACCGACCGAAGGTCCCGGCCGCACACGGCGGCAGGGAAGGCCCGACCACCCCACACCTCGGCCGTGGAGCACATCCATGCACGTTCCCCACGCCGCGCGACGCCCCAGCGCGACGCGCGTCACCCTGCTCACCGAAGGCACCTACCCGCACAGTCACGGCGGCGTGAGCGTCTGGTGCGACCAACTCGTCGTCGGCATGCCCGACATGGACTTCGACGTCATCGCCGTCACCGGCACCGGGCGTGAACCGATCGTCTGGGACGTGCCCGACCACGTCGCGCGCGTCGTCGGGGTCCCCATGTGGGGACCACCGCCCGAGGGCAGTCCGCCGCGCGGGCGCCGCCGCGACCGGCTGTCCGCCGCCTACGAACAGTTCCTGACCGCTCTGCTCGACCCGTGTGCCGAGGACCGGTTCGGCACCGCCCTCTACGAGATGGCGTCCGTGGCTGCCGACGGGCAGCTGAGTCCCTTCCTGCGCGGCGACCGGGCCATCGCGATCCTCGCCTCCGTGTGGAACCGCCCGGGGCTCGCCGTGCGCGAGGCCCGGCCGACCCTGCACGACGCCATCACCGCCACCGCCCTGCTGGAGCACGCCCTGCGTCCGCTGGCCGCGCCGCCGCCCGAACATGGAGTGGCGCACGCCGTCAGCGGCGGCGTCGCCGTCCTGCCGGGACTGGCCGCGCTCCAACAGCACGGTGTGCCCCTGCTGTTGACGGAGCACGGGGTGTATCTGCGTGAGCGCTACCTCGGCTACCGCACCGCTCCCTACCGCTGGCCGGTCAAGGCCGTCGTCCTGGGCTTCTTCCGGCTGCTCGCCGAGGAGACCTATCGGCGGGCCGCGTTGATCACGCCGGGCAACCGCTACAACCGGCTGTGGGAGGAACAGGGCGGCGCCGACCCGGCGTCCATCCGCACCGTCTACAACGGCGTGGACCCGAGCGCCTTCCCGCCGGCCGGTCCCGAGCCGGAGGAGCCCACGCTCAGCTGGGCGGGCCGGGTCGATCCGATCAAGGACCTGGAGACCCTCATCCGCGCGTTCGCGCTCGTCCGGGCGCAACTGCCCGCCGCGCGGCTGCGGTTGTTCGGCGGCACCCCGCGTGGCGGCGAGGCCTACCGTGATCGGTGCGAGGCCCTGGCCGCCGAGCTCGGGCACGCGGACGCGGTCACCTTCGAGGGCCGCGTCGACGACATCAAGGACGCGTACGCGGCGGGCAACGTCGTGATGCTGTCCAGCATCAGCGAGGGATTCCCCTTCACCCTGATCGAGGCCATGTCGTGCGGGCGGGCGACCGTCTCCACGGACGTGGGCGGCGTACGGGAGGCCGTGGGCGACACCGGACTGGTCGTCCCGCCGCGCGATCCCGCCGCGATGGCCGCGGCGGCGCTGGAACTGCTCGGCGATCCCGGGCGGCGCCGCACGATGGGCGAGGGGGCCCGGCTCCGGGTGGTCGAACAGTTCACCCTGCGCCAGACCGTCGACACCTTCCGCTCCATCTATCTGGAGCTGTCGGCACTCGGCGGCTTCACCCTGCGCGACCCGTGGGAGGCCGGCACCGCCGCCGACCTCGCTCCGACGGGCGAGCCGCGGGCCGCCCTGCCGAGGAGTCTGGCCGGATGAGCGGACCGATGGCCCTCGAACCCGGCGGCGCGGAGGGCGACATGCTGTCGCTGCGACTCGCCGGCCACCGCGCCGCGGCCTCGGCCTCGGCGGCGGACCGCCCGGAACAGGACGCGGTCGACCGGCTCGCCGCGGAACTGGCCGACCGCATCGGCCCGGCCGTCCACCCCTACGAGGTGGCCGCGCTGCTGGAGTCGGAGGGCCTGACCGCCGAGGTGATCCAGGAGCGGTACGGGCACCGGAACCTGTTCTCCCTCGCCTCCGCGCTGTACGAGCGGGTGCCGCGCACCTTTCCCGAGCCCGTGACGCCACCCGACCCGTGGCGGCCGGACCATGTGCGCTGTGCCCTGCGCGGTGTGCTGTTCGCCCTGCCGGGACTCGCCTATCTGCTCACCGCGCGGCTGTGGCACGCCGCGCGCGACACCGACGTCCTGGTCGTGGCCGGGCTGGTGTCGTGGGCCTGGGGCCAGGCGCTCGGGCACCGGGCCTACCTGCGGATGGCCGCGGGACGGCGCGAGGCGGGTCTCACCCTCCGGGCCGGCGCGCCGTTGGGCGCCGCCGTGGCGACGGCCGCGGGGGCCCCGTTCGCCGACAGCGGCACGGCGGTGGCCGTGGCGACCGCGCAGTCGGTGTACCTCGCGGCGGCCGGGGTCCTGCTGGTGCTGGGCGGAGAACGGCTGCTGCTGGCCGCGCTCGCCCCGGTGGTCGCCGGATCGGTGGTGCTGCCGTGGTGGGAGCCGGGCACCGTGCTCCGCGTCGCCCTGCCGCTGCTGTCCGTCGTGGGCACCGTCGGCGCTGCGGGCCGGGCGCTGCGGGCCACGCTGGCGGTCACGCCCGCGCCGGGCGCCGTCCGGCCCCCGCTGCTGCCCTCCCTGCCGTACGGGCTGTTCGGCCTGGCCGCCGGGGTGCTGGTCCTGCTGGAGGGGCTGCAGCACCCGTACGCCGTGATCGTGCTGACGGTCAGCATGGGGCCCGCCGAGTGGCTGCTGTACCGGTACCGGGGGATGTCGGTCGCGGCGCTGCGGGCGACCGCGACGCCGGCCGCCTTCCTGTTCCGGTCCACCGGTGTGCTCGCGCTGTGCCTGTGCGCCTATCTGCTGCCGCTGCTGCCCGCGGCGCTGCTGACCGATGCCGAGCCGATACCCCTGCTGCTGCTCGCGGCGACGCTGTGGACCGCGCTGCTCCTCCAGGCCTTCGGGGCCGCGTGGCCGCCCGCCGGGGTGTGCCTGGCCGCCGCGGCCGGTGCCACGGCGACAACCCTGTCGCACCTGCCGAAGGGCCCGGGACCGCTGTCGCTGTGCTGCGGCGCTGCCGCGCTGTGTCTCACGGCATGTGTGCTGCGGCTTCTGGGCCGGCCCGCACCGCACTCCTGAAGCTCCCCGCCCCGTCCGACTTCTCATCCCGTCCGCCGTGTCGCACGGGTCGCGCCCGGCACCCCGCCGGGACGACCGGACACGACCGCGGCCCTCGCGGGACGCCCGCGACACCGCTGCCAGACGCGGACACCACCTGCGCAACCCGACCGGAAGGACCAAGAGTTGACCACCGCACCGCTCGCCGCCGTCACCGGAGCCGAAGGCTTCATCGGTTCCCACCTCACCGAGGCGCTGGTCGCCTCCGGGTGCCGGGTGAGGGCCATGGCGCAGTACAACTCCTTCTCCTCCTACGGCTGGCTGGAGACGCTGCACCCCGACGTCCTCGACCAGGTCGAGATCGTCCTCGGCGACGTCCGCGATCCCGGCTCGGTCCGGGGTCTGGTCGAAGACGCCGACTGCGTCTACCACTTGGCCGCCCTCATCGCCATCCCGTACTCCTACCGGGCACCGCACAGCTACGTGGACACCAATGTCACCGGCACGCTCAACGTGCTGGAGGCGGTGCGCGCGCTGGGCACGCCCCGGCTGGTGCACACCTCCACCAGCGAGACCTACGGCACCGCCCGGACCGTGCCGATCACCGAGGACCACCCCATCAACACCCAGTCCCCGTACGCGGCTTCGAAGGCGGGCGGGGACCGGCTGGCCGACAGCTACCACGCGAGCTTCGACACCCCCGTGGTCACGCTGCGGCCGTTCAACACGTTCGGACCGCGCCAGTCCATGCGGGCCGTCATCCCCAGCGTCATCGGCCAGGTCGCGGCGGGCGAACGCACCCTCACCCTCGGCGATCTGCGCCCGACCCGCGACTTCACCTACGTCAAGGACACCGCGCAGGCGTTCCTGGCGGTGGGCACCGCGCCCGCCGACCGGGTCGTCGGCAGGACCTTCAACGCCGGTACCGGCGGCGAGATCTCGGTCGGCGACCTGGTCGCGCTGATCGGCAAGGTGATGGACACCACCCTCGACGTACGGGAGGACGCCCGGCGCATCCGGCCCGCCAACTCCGAGGTGATGCGGCTGGTCGCCGACGCGACCCGGCTGACCACGGCCACCGGCTGGAGTCCGGCCCACGACCTCGAACAAGGCCTGGCCCACACCGTGGAGTTCTTCCGCGACCCGGCCAACCTCGCCCGCTACAAGACCGGCATCTACAACATCTGACCGACCGGTACGTCCACGAAGGAGGAGTCCCATGCACGCAGTGATCCTGGCGGGAGGCAAGGGCGTCCGGCTGCGGCCCTACACCACCGCACTGCCCAAGCCGCTCGTTCCCATCGGCGATCAGCACGCGATCCTGGAGATCGTGCTGCGCCAGCTCGCCACGGCCGGTTTCACCGGCTGCACCATCGCCATCGGCCACCTGGGCGAGATCATCCGCGCCTACGTCGGCGACGGCTCCCAGTGGGGCATGGCCGTCGACTACGCCACCGAGGAGAGCCCGCTCGGCACGATGGGCCCCCTCCTCACCATGCGCGAGCGTCTGCCGGAGTCGTTCCTCGTGATGAACGGCGACGTGCTCACCGACCTCGACTACGCCGACGTCCTGGGGCAGCACCGCGCCTCCGGTGCGCCTCTGACGATCGCCACGTACGCGCGCAAGGTGCTCATCGACTTCGGGGTCCTGACCACCGACGCGAGCAAGGTCGTCGCCTTCACGGAGAAGCCGAGCATGGACTACCGCGTCTCCATGGGCGTGTACGGGCTGTCGCGGTCGACGCTCGACGGCTACACCCCGGGACTGCCGCTCGGCTTCGACGAGCTGGTGCTCGATCTGCTCCGGATCCAGAACCCCCCGCACGCCTACGAGTTCGACGGGTACTGGCTCGACATCGGCCGCCCCGACGACTACGACCGGGCCAACGCCGAATTCACCACCCGCAAGTCACTGCTGCTCAAGGGAGCCTGACCACCGTATGCGCATTCTCGTCCTGGGCCTCACCGGCTATCTGGGCGGTCACGTCGCCGACCACCTGCGCGCCCTTCCGGGCGTGCGGGTGCTCGGCGGCGGCCGCTCGGCCGCCGCCGAGGTCGGCATCGATCTCGCCACCGACCGCACGGACCAGGTGGCGAAGGCCCTGGCGTCGGCAGCACCCGACGCGGTCATCAATTGCGCGGGAGCGACCGGCGGCGACGCCGTGACGCTGGCCGAGGTCAACTCCCGCGGCCCTGCCGTGCTGTGCGCGGCCCTGCGCGACGCCGCTCCCACGGCACGCCTCGTCCATCTCGGCTCGGCCGCCGAGTACGGTCCCGGCACCCGGGACGTCGACGTCGCGGAGTCGGCCGCCACCCGCCCCGTCACGCCGTACGGGGCCACCAAGCTCGCCGGGACCGTCACGGTGACCGCTTCCGGTCTCGACGCGGTGGTCCTTCGCGTGGGCAACCCGGTGGGGCCCGGCGCCCCGCCCGCGGGGCTGCCCGGCCGGATCGCCGGACTGCTCCGCGAGGCCGGCGGGGACCCGGACGCGGTGATCCGGCTGGGTGACCTGTCCGCCCACCGCGACTTCGTGGACGCACGGGACGTGGCGCGGGCGGCTGCCCGGGCCGCGACAGCACCCGCTCCGCTGCCCCGCGTGCTCAACATCGGCGGCGGGCAGGCCGTTCCGGTGCGCGACCTGGTGCGGGCGCTGGCCCGGATCGCCGGGTTCCGGGGGCGCATCGAGGAGAAGGGCGGCGGATCCGTGCGCTCCGGGGACGTGTCGTGGCAGTGCTCCGACATCGCCTCCACCGCCGACGCCCTCGACTGGCGGCCGTCGTACTCGCTCGACGAGTCGCTGTCCGCGCTGTGGGCCGCGGTCACGGAACCTGCCGGCCAGGAGCGGGAGGGCGACCGCACACCATGAGCCTGCTGATCCCGCTGTACGTCCATCCGGGCGAGGACCCGGCCGCCTGGCACCGTCTGATCACCGCGGCGGACCGGACGTACGCGGTGATCCTCAACCCCGCCGACGGACCGGGTCCGCACCCCGATCCGGCGTTCACCGCGGCGGCCGGCGCGCTGCGGGACGCGGGGGCCCGGCTGCTCGGCTACGTGGACACCGACTACGGCGCCAGGGACCCGGACGAGGTCGCGGGCGACGTCGCCCGGCACCGGGAGTGGTACGCGACGGACGGCTGCTTCCTCGACCGGGTGCCGTCGGGGCGGTCCGAACTGTCCACCGTCAGAAGGCTGGTACGGACGGTGCGGCGGCTCGGCGCGACTCCCGTCGTCCTCAATCCGGGCGTCCACCCGGCGCCGGGGTACGCGCGCCTCGCGGATCTGGTCGTCACGTTCGAGGGCCACTGGTCCACGTACGTCTCGGCGTTCAGCAGACCTGAGTGGACCTCCCGCCATCCCGCCGACCACTTCTGCCATCTCGTGTACGGCGTGCCCGAGGCCCTCGTGCCGCTCGCCGTCCGCACCGCCCATGACCGAGGCGCGGCGGTCTGCGGACCGGTCACGGGCGAACTGCCCAATCCCTGGTCCCGGTTGACGCCCGCGCTGGACAAACCGCAGGGCTGAGGCCGGCACTTCGGGTGACCGTCCGGAGGGGGCGCCATGGCGCCGGGGTGACGGTCGAGGCAGGACGGCCGTGTCACCGGGGTGCGGGCCCGGGCGACGCGGCAGCAGCCCGCGGCCGATGCCCGGAGGCGGCGCGGCGATACGTCAACACCACCGGCCGGCAGCGCCGGTTGGCTCGGCGATGCGGCAACGCCCGCGGCCGGAGCGCGAAGAGGCCCGAGCGATGCGGCAACACCCATGGCCGGACCGGGAGAAGTCAGAAGTACGCGGCTTTTACCCGCACCTGATGGCATGCCCCGGTCAAATCTGCGACGCTTCCCGCAGTCGTCGCCCCGGCTGCGGGGCGGCACGGAAGAACTCCCCAGCAATCACGCAACCGTCAGGCACAAGCCCCTGACCGCCCACGGCACACCCACGCCGTCCGGGCGGCACCGAGCAGGCCGCGATCCCGGCCGCCTCAAAGGAGTTTCGCGTGAGACCAACCCCCCGCAAGGCCATCGCCGCGAGCGCACTCGCCGTCACGGCGCTGGCCGCCCTGTCGCTCCCCGGCACACCGGCGGCCGCCGCGCCGCCCGCAGCCCCCGTGGCCGCCGCCTGCACCCCGACGCAGGTGGTCGCCAACGGCGGTTTCGAGAGCGGCACTTCGCCCTGGAGCCAGTCGTCGACCAGGGTGATCACCAACCGCGCCGGCCAGACCGCCCACGGCGGCACCAGCTTCGCGTGGCTCGGAGGCGTGGGCAGCACCCACACGGACACGCTCTCGCAGAGCGTCACCGTCCCGTCCGGCTGCAGCAGCGCCACCCTCACCTTCTGGCTGCACATCGACACCGCCGAGACGACGTCGTCCATCGCGTACGACAAGTTGACGGCGAAGATCGGCAGCACCACCCTGGCGACCTACTCGAACCTCGACAAGAACACCGGTTACGCGCAGAAGTCGTTCGACGTGTCGGCGTTCGCCGGCCAGACCGTGACCCTCGCCTTCACCGGCACCGAGGACTCCAGCCTCCAGTCCAGCTTCGTCGTCGACGACGTCGCGCTCGACACCTCGGGCGGTACGACCCCGCCCGCCGACTCCACCCGCACCCCTGCCGCCCCCTCGTACACCGTCAGTCTGAGCAGCGACACGAGCGGCACGGTCTGGTCGGGCCACGAGAGCGCCACCTTCACCAACGCCTCGTCCACCCCGCTGAGCGAGGTCTACCTGAGGCTGTGGGACAACTACCACGGCACCTGCTCGGCCATGCCGATCAAGGTCAGCAACGTCACCGGCGGCACCGCGGGTGCCCTGTCGGTCGGCTGCACCGCCCTGGAGATAGACCTGCCCGCCCCGCTGACGCAGGGCCAGAGCGCCACGATCGGCTTCGACCTGGGCATCACCGTCCCCAGTGGTGCCGACCGGTTCGGCCACGACGGCGCGTTCAGCTTCATCGGCAACGCCCTGCCCGTCCTCGCCGTCAAGGACGGGGCCGGCTGGCACCTTGACCCGTACACGAACAACGGCGAGTCGTTCTACTCCCTGGCCGCCGACTTCAAGGTGACCCTCGACCACCCGAGCACCCTGCTGGTCCCGGCGACCGGCACCTCGGTCGACACCCCGGGCTCCAGTGGACGCACGGTCACCACGGCCACCGCCTCCAAGGTGCGTGACTTCGCCTGGGCGGCGGGCCCCTTCAGCAAGATCTCCGGCACCTCCACCGCCGGCACCCGCATCAACGTGTACTCCGTCTCGGCCATCAGCTCCGCCGACGCGCAGTCGATGCTCACCACGGCGAAGTCCGCGGTGGACGCCCACGCCTCGCGATTCGGCGCCTACCCCTACGGCGAGCTGGACGCGGTGATCGACAACAACTACTGGTTCGGCGGCATGGAGTATCCGGGCTTCGTCCTCGACCTGGTCAGCACCACGGCGCTGACCCATGAGATCGGCCACCAGTGGTGGTACGGGATCGTCGGCGACGACGAGTACACCAGTCCCTGGCTCGACGAGGCGTTCACCGACTACGCCACCGATCTGGCCCTGAACAAGACCGGCACCAACTGCTGGAACAGCGTCTCCTGGGCCTCCTCGGCGGAGAAGATCACCAACTCGATGGCGTACTGGGACACCCACTCGTCCCGCTACTCCACCGTCGTCTACGGGTACGGGAAGTGCGCCCTGCACGATCTGCGGCGCCTCATCGGCGACACGGCCATGACCAAGCTGCTGAAGGACTACGCCACCGCGCACTGGTACGGCGTATCGACCACGGCCGAGTTCAAGGCAGCCGCCCAGGCGGCCACCAGCACGGACCTGACCTCCTTCTGGAGCACGCACCGCATCGACGGCTGACGCCGCAGCGGCTCGCCGCGGTGGGCGCTCCCGGCGCCACCCGCGGCGAGCCGACGCCGCGCGGCGCCCTGCCGCGTGTCGTCACGGACCGCAGCCGTTCCCGCACACGACGCACCTGCGCGGGCTCGTCCGGGCGAGCCCGGCGCCCATGGCCCCGTCCACCCGTTTGCCGACCGACCGGAATGCGCGCCCCGGCCGAATGGTGGAGCGTGGTGGGTGAGGAGGAGCGCTATGGCCGGGAGGGCCGGGTCGGGGCGGCGGGACGGCGGGAAGCAGGGCTGGCTGCGCGGCTCGCCGCCTCCGCGCTTGGTGCGGGCGCTGCCGCCGGGTCTGCTGGTGGCGATCTGCGCGGTCGAGCTCGGGATCGACCACCCGCTCGACATCGGCTTTCTGCTCGGCGTCATCCCGACGATGGCCGTGCTCTCCTACGGCCCCCTGGCCACGGCCCTCTTCGGAGTCGCCGTCGTGCTGCTGCTGAACGTCCCCGCCCTGGGGCTGAACCGACCGGGCAACACCGATCTGCTGACCATCACCTTCATCGCCGTACTCAGTGTGTTCGTGTCCCTGGTGCGCACTCGCCGGGACGCGCAGCTGGTCACGGTGCGGAGCGTCGCGGAAGCCGCCCAGCTCGCCGTTCTGCCGCCACTGGCCGAGCGGGTCGGGACAGTGCGCTGCTCGGGTCTGTACCGGGCGGCGCAGAGCGAGACGCTGGTCGGCGGCGACTTCTTCGACGTGCGGGCGGGGCCCTTCGGTGTGCGGGCCCTGATGGGCGACGTGCAGGGGCACGGGCTGTCGGCCGTGGGCACCGTCGCCTCGCTACTCGGGGCGTTCCGGGAGACCGTGCTCGACCAGCGGGACCTCAAGGCCACCGCGGCGCGCCTCGAACGCAGACTGGTGGTGGACGCGGCGGGCGACCATCCCGCCGAGATGTTCGCCACCGCTCTGCTCCTGGACTTCCCGCCGGGGACCGGCGCGGTCCGGCTGGTGTCCTGCGGGCATCCGAACCCCCTGCTGCTGCGCGGCACGAAGGCGTTCGAGCTCGATCTCGAAGCGGGGGCCCCGCTCGGGGCGGAGCTGTTCGACATCGCTCCGCCGAAGACCCGCACCCTCCGTCTGGAGCCGGGTGACCGGCTTTTTCTGGCGTCCGACGGCGTGTCCGAGAGCCGGGACAGGAACGGGACCTTCTACCCCCTGGCCGAACGGCTGACCGCGCTCGCCGAGGAGTCGCCCGCCTCACTCGTCGACAGCGTCTGGCAAGACCTCACCCGGTTCTGTCCCTCGATCCGCGACGACGTCACCATGCTGCTCCTGACGCCGGGCGAGGAGGAGACGAACCGTATCGACTAGTACGTCGGGTCAGGGCGCGGTGGCCGACGCGATGTCCAGGGCCGCGATGTAGCCGAAGGTCATCGCGGGGCCGATCGTCGAGCCCGCGCCCGCGTAGCTGTGCCCCATGACCGCCGCGCTGGCGTTCCCCGCCGCGTAGAGGCCGCGGATCACCGAGCCGTCCGGGCGCAGCACGCGCGCCCGGGCGTCCGTAAGCAGGCCGCCCTTGGTGCCCAGGTCGCCGGGGACGATCCGGAAGGCGTGGAAGGGGGCGAGCCAGAGGGGGGCCAGACAGGAGTCGGGGAGGATCGCCGGGTCCGTGTAGTAGTGGTCGTAGACACTGTCGCCGCGGTGGAAATCGGGGTCCCGCCCGCTCAGGGCGAGGCCGTTGAAGCGGCTGACCGTGGCGCGCAGGGCCGCCGCGGGCACGTGTATGGCCGCGGCGAGGGCGTCGAGCGTCCAGGCCTTGTACGCGGCGCCCGACGTGTACCAGGCGTCGGGGAACGCGAAGGTCGGCGCGACGTCCTTGAACAGGTACCGGTTGCGGTAGTTCTGGTCGACGATCAGCCAGGCCGGGATGTCGGGCGCGGTCGCGTTCCGTTCGTACATGGTGTGCACGACGTCGCTGTAGGGGGCGGCCTCGTTCACGAAGCGGGCACCGGCCGCGTCGACCAGCAGGCCGCCGGGGAGGGTGCGCTCGGCGAGGCAGAAGTAGGGCTGGTCGGGCAGCGGGATCGCCGGCCCCCACCAGGCGTCGTCCATCAGGTCGAGCGCCGCGCCGGCCCGCTCCCCCGCCCGGATTCCGTCGCCGGTGTTCTCCTTGGCGCCGACCGTCCACTCGGTGCCGATGGGCTGTCGCTGGTACCGGGCGCGCATGGCCGCGTTGTGCTCGAAGCCGCCGGAGCCGACGATCACCCCGTGCCGGGCGCGGACCAGGCCCGGAGTTCCGTTCCGGGTGACCACCGCGCCGGTGACGGCGCCGTCCTCCGTGTACAGGTCGGTGAGCGGGCTGTTCAGCCACACCGGGACCTGGGCGGAGAGCAGACCGGCGCGCAGGCCGGCCGCCAGCGACTGGCCCATCGTCAGGGGTTTCTGGCCGAGGAGGGCCGCCTTGGTGCCGCGGGCCAGGCATGCGGCGGCCACCGCAGCGCCCTTCGCGCTCACGGCGGCGAGGGTGAGCCACTTGTAGTCCGCGCTGAAGACGACCATGCCGGCCGGGACCGGCATGTACGGCGGGTTCAGGTGCGCGAGTTCGGCGCCCAGGACGGTGCCGTCGAGCTGGTCCGGCTCCATCGACCGGCCGCGGGGCAGTCCACCGGGGAGTTCCGGGTAGTAGTCGCTGTAGCCCTCCATCCAGCGGAAGCGGAGCGGACTGTTCGCCATGACGAAGGAGATCATGGCGGGTCCGTGGTCCAGGAAGGCCTGCCGGCGCTCGGCGGACACCTCGGGGCCCACCACGGCCGCGAGGTAGGCGGCGGCCTTCTCGGGGGTGTCCGGGACTCCGGCGGCCAGGACGACCGGATTGTTCGGGATCCAGATGCCCGCTCCGGACCGTGCCGCCGAGCCGCCGAAGGTGGCGGCCTTCTCCACGACCACACAGCTGAGCCCCTGCCGGGCGGCGGTCAGCGCGGCGGTCATGCCCGCCGCCCCGGAGCCGATCACCACGACGTCGAAGGTGCCGAGCGCGGGGAGGTCGGCCGCCGCGGCGGTGCCCGGCAGGCCCGCCGCGAGCGCGAGCCCGGCACCCGTCGCGGCGCCGAGCACACGGCGCCGTGAGGGCCCGGGCGCCGGGGAGGGGGTGGTGGTACGTCTGGCGGGTTCCGCGCTCGGCGACATGGCAGGGCACTCCAGCAGGGCGAGGGAACGTGGGGGCGTGCGGGTGCTCCGGGAGGCAGCGGGGCGCCTGCCGTCACGGTTTCTGATGCGGAGTCAGGAATGTCGCGCGAGGGTCTTGTGAAGTCAAGGGGTACGGACACCGGCCCCCTTATGCCCCAAGATCGGACACAAGTTACCAACCGGTATGTAGTGACTTGACAAGCAAGTGACAGTAGAACGTGTTCTCACTCATCTAGAGTGAGGAGCGTCACATGGGTGACACTGTCCAGTACAACAACGAATCCAGGGGTGTTTCGCGGCGAAGATTCATTACTGGAACTGGTTCTATTCTTGGAGCGATGACGCTCGCGGGACATGCCGCCGCGGCGCCACGGAGGTCGCTCACCGCCGCCGGTCCGATCCCCTCAGGAGCCCACGTCCCCGTCCTGGTGATCGGCACCGGATACGGCGGATCCGTCACGGCACTGCGCCTCGCCCAGGCCGGTGTCGACGTACAGATGGTCGAGATGGGCATGGCCTGGGACACCCCGGGCTCGGACGGCAAGATCTTCGCCAACACGACCAGCCCGGACTACCGGTCCTTCTGGCTGCGGACCAGGACGAAGCAGCCCATCAGCAATTTCCTCGGCTTCCCGATCGACAAGAACGTGCCCCGCTACACCGGGATCCTGGACGCCGAGGAGATGGGCGGGATCATCGTCTACCAGGGCCGCGGCGTCGGCGGCGGCTCGCTCGTCAACGGCGGTATGGCCGTCACCCCCAAGCGGGAGAACTTCGGCGCCGTGCTCCCGTCGGTGAACGCCGACGAGATGTACGCGACGTACTACCCGCGCGCCAACGCCGGTCTCGGCGTGGGCACCGTCGACCCGGCGTGGTTCGACAGCGCGGACTGCTACCAGTACGCGCGGGTCGGCCGTAAGCAGGCCCAACGCTCCGGCTTCCCGTTCGTCTTCGTACCCGACGTGTACGACTGGGACTACATGGAACAGGAGGCCGCCGGAACCGTCCCCAAGTCGGCCCTGGCCGGCGAGATCCTGTACGGCAACAACTACGGCAAGAAGTCGCTGCAGAAGACCTACCTCGCCCAGGCCGCTGCCACCGGGCGGGTCACGGTCTCACCGCTGCACAAGGTCACCTCGGTCTCCCCGGCGTCCGGCGGCGGCTACACGGTCCTCATCGACCAGATCAACACCACCGGGGACACCACCGCCACCAAGACCGTGACCGCGGACCGGGTGTTCTTCGCCGCCGGCAGCGTCGGCACGAGCAAGCTGCTGGTCAAGCTGAAGGCCACCGGCGCACTGCCCGGCCTGAACGACCAGATCGGCAAGGGCTGGGGCGACAACGGCAACGTCATGTGCGGTCGCGCCAACCACCTCTGGGACCCGACCGGTGCGCTCCAGGCCAGCATTCCGTGCGGCGGCATCGACAACTGGACCGCAGGGGGCGCGTTCGCCGAGGTCGCACCACTGCCCACCGGCATCGAGACCTTCGCGTCGTTCTACCTGTCCATCACCAAGAACCCGAACCGCGCCGAGTTCTCGTGGAACGCCGGCACGGGCACCGTCGGCCTGAACTGGCAGACCGCCTGGAAGCAGCCGTCCATCGACATGGCCAAGTCGATCTTCGACAAGATCAACGCGAAGGAGGGGACGATCTACCGCACCGATCTCTTCGGCACGTACAAGATCTGGGGCGACCACCTCACGTACCACCCGCTGGGCGGCGCGGTCCTCGACAAGGCCACCGACAACTACGGCCGTCTGCACGGCCATCCGGGCCTGTACGTCATCGACGGCGCGCTCATCCCGGGCAACACCAGCGTCAACCCGTTCGTCACCATCACGGCGCTCGCCGAACGCAACATCGAGAAGATCATCGCCACCGACCTGTAGCGGTGACCGGGCCGACCGAGCGGCCCGGACCCGTCAGTGGGTGGGCAGCACGCACACGGCGTCCAGGCCCAGCACATGGTTGAGCCGGCCGAACGCCAGCCAGGAGCCGATGCTCATGCTCAGCTCCACGATCTCGTGCTGGCTGTAATGCGCGGTCATCCGGGTCCAGAACTCGTCGTCCAGACCGTGGTGATCCAGTGCGTACCGCTCGGCGTACTCCGCGGCCAGCCGGGTGCGGTCGTCGAAGGCGTCGGTGGTACGCCACTGGGTCACCGCGTCGGCGAACTCCTCCTCGACCTTCTGCCCGTCCCGCTCGGTGCGCCAGTCGAGACAGAACAGACACCCGTTGATCTGTGCGATGCGCAGCCGCGCCGCCTCGAACTCACGCAGCCCCAGGGTCGTGTGCTCGTACACCGACAGCGAGAAGTTCGCGGCGGCCATACCGATGCCGGGGACCATCTCGCCCCACACGTAGCCGATCGGTTCCTGGCCCTCGGGAATGTCGATGTGCATGGTCGTGGTCACTTCCTTCCGAGTCGGCCGACTGCGGGACGCAGCGGGACGTCGAGCGCGTCGTAGAGTCCGGGGTCCGCGTCCACCAGCCAGTCGATGGCGCCCACCAGCCGTCCGACGGCGGTGGCATTGCCGCCGGCGGAGCGGTTCTCGCCCTCGTCGGTGGACTCGACGGTCACCTGGATGCGCGGCCGGCCTTCGATGATCACGCGATGGGCGCCGTCGCCGTCGGGCGGCATCGGCCAGTCCGGTGCGCAGGACGGATGGATGCGGGTCACGTGCTCGATGACGATCCTCGGTTCTCCCCCGACGATCCCCTGCACCTCGAACCGCACCGCACCCTGGGTGCCCGCCTCGAACTCGCCCATCGTCCGGGTGCGCACGGTGTCGGTGAGCGCCCGCCGGTCCGTGGTCTCCCGGATCTCGTCGAGTTCGACGCCGAGCGCCCGGGCCATCAGCCGGATCTGCCCGCCCCACACCATGGTGGGAACGGACGGCGCGAGCATCAGCGGCTCGTAGTCCATCGGGTGCCCCATGCCGATGAGCTGACGGACGGAATCCTCCTGGTCGTACGTCGAGTAGTCGAAGATCTCCTGGCAGCGGACGGCGTCCACCGTGGTGCCGAGTCCGCTGATCAGCAGGGGCAGGACGTCGTTGCCCCACCCGGGATCGACACCGGAGACGAAGAGGGAGCCGCCGCCCTCGGCGACGGCGGCGAGCATCGGGTCCCTGAACTCCGGCGGGGCGTTGCGCTGGTCGTAGAGCGGATAGAGAGCCGGGGTGACGACCACCGCGCCGGCGCGGATCGCCCTGCCGATGTCGGCGAGGGCTTCGTCGGGACGGATGTCGCCGGTCGCCGCGTACACCACGGCCCCCGGTGAGCCGGCCAGGACGGCGTCGACGTCATCGGTCGCCGCGACCCCCAGACCGTGGTCGAGTCCGGCGAGTTCGCCCGCGTCGCGGCCGACCTTGCCGGGGTTGTGGACGAGCACCGCCGCGAGTTTCAGAGCCGGGTGCGCCTCGACGGCGCGGATGGCCGCGCGGCCGACATTTCCGGTACCCCACACCACCGTGGAAATCATGCGCGGAGGGTAGCCACAGGACCTCGAGGTTCATAGAGCCGTGAGCGGTGAAATGTCCCGGGCTGTGCGCGGCCGGTGCGTCCGGGCCGTGCGCCGGTCGTCCTGGCGGCTCGGCGGCGGATCTAAGCTCGGTGTATGGCCAAGTACTTCGACGTGCACCCGGAGAACCCGCAACGGCGCATCATCGGCCAAGTGGCCGAGATCGTCCGTTCCGGAGGGCTCATCGCCTACCCGACGGACTCCTGCTTCGCGCTCGGGTGCCAGCTGGGCAACCGGGAGGGGATCGACCGCATCCGCTCGATCCGCCGGCTCGACGAGCGTCACCACTTCACCCTGATGTGCCAGGACTTCGCGCAACTGGGCCACTTCGTACGCCTCGACAACACCACGTTCCGCACCATCAAGGCGGCGACGCCGGGCAGTTACACCTTCATCCTCCCGGCGACGAAGGAGGCGCCGCGCCGGATGCTGCACCCGAAGAAGCGGACGGTCGGGGTCAGGATTCCCGACCATGTCGTCGCCCAGGAGATTCTCGCCGAGCTCGGCGAGCCGCTGCTGTCGAGCACCCTGCTCCTGCCGGACGAGGAGAAGCCCCTCACCCAGGGCTGGGAGATCAAGGAGGAGCTCGACCACGTGGTGGACGCGGTCATCGACTCCGGGGACTGCGGCACCGAACCGACGACCGTCATCGACTTCTCCGGCGGGGGGCCGGAGATCGTCCGCCTGGGTGCGGGGGACCCCTCCCGCTTCGAGTGAGCCTCAGGGCTCGCGGGTGACGGCTCGGCAGCCGGCGCTCCCGGGCCGACAACGCAGAGCCGCGGCGTGGGCCGTCCGCACGGAGGACCCACGCCGCGGCGGATGCGCGGTGGTTCAGGCGGTGCCGGTCAGCTGGTCGTCAGGGCGGTGTCGTCGACGACGAAGCTGGTCTGCAGGGAGGAGTCCTCGACGCCGCTGAACTTCAGCGTGACGGTGGAGCCGGCGAGCGAGGACAGGTCGAAGGTCTTCAGGCTGTACCCCGAGGCCTTGTTGAGGTTGGAGTAGGTCGCCAGCGTCTTCGACCCGGCAGTGACCGTCAGCTTGTCGTACTGGGTGCTGGTCGTGGTCTCCGCGGAGTCGATGTGCAGGTAGAAGGTGAGCGTGGCCTTGCAGCCGCTCGGGATGGTCACCGACTGGGACAGCGTGTCGGTGTTGGTGGTGCCGTAGCCGTCCAACCAGGCCTTGTAGGAACCGCCGTGCGCCGCCTGGCTGCTGGAGTTGGTGATGACGCCGCTGGTCGCGGTCCAGGTGGTGTTGCCGGACTCGAAGCCGGGGTTGCCGAGCAGCTGCGTCGAGGTGCAGGTGCCACCGCCGGAGGAGCTGACGGTCCAGGTGAAGGACGCGGTGCCGGTGGCGCCCGTGCTGTCGGTCACCGTGACGGTCGTGCTGGACGTGCCGGCCGTGGTGGGGGTGCCGGAGATCACGCCGGTGGAGCTGTTGATGGACAGCCCCGTGGGCAGGCCGGACGCGGCGTACGACAGTGCGCCGCTGTTGGTGCTGCTGGCCGAGATCTGCAGGCTCACCGCGGTTCCGACGGTGGAGGACTGGCTGCCCGGGTTGGTGACCGTCACGCCCGAGGACGGCGGTGTGATGTGGCTGCCGACGTTGATGCCCGCGAAGGCGTTGCCCACGCCGGCGTACTGCGTGGAGTTGGTGCCGTACAGCGCGGCGGCGGCGTTGAGCGCAGCGGTGCGGGCGCCCGCGTAGTTGGTGCTGGACGTCATGTACGTCGTCAGCGCCTTGTACCAGATCTGCAGCGCCGCGGCCCGGCCGATGCCCGTGACGGCGACACCGTCGGACGTCGGCGAGTTGTAGGTGACGCCGTTGATGACCTTGGTGCCACTGCCCTCGGAGAGCAGGTAGAACATGTGGTTCGCCGGGCCCGAGGAGTAGTGCACGTCGAGGTTGCCGACACCGGAGTACCAGCTGTCGGCGGAGCCGCCGTCCTTGCTGGGCTTGTCCATGTAGCGCAGCGGGGTGCCGTCGCCGTTGATGTCGATCTTCTCGCCGATGAGGTAGTCACCGACGTCGCTGCTGTTGTTGGAGTAGAACTCCACGCCGGTGCCGAAGATGTCGGAGGTCGCCTCGTTCAGGCCGCCGGACTCACCGGAGTACTCCAGGCCCGCGGTGTTGGAGGTGACGCCGTGGCTCATCTCGTGGCCGGCCACGTCGAGCGAGGTGAGGGCGTGGGTGCCGCCCGATCCGTCGCCGTAGGTCATGCAGAAGCAGTCGTCGTCCCAGAAGGCGTTCACGTACGCCGTGCTGTAGTGGACGCGCGAGTAGGCCGCGACCCCGTCGTTCTTGATGCCGCTGCGGCCGAAGGTGTTCTTGTAGAAGTCCCAGGTCATCTGGGCGCCATAGGCGGCGTCGGCTCCGGCGGTCTGGGTGTTGGAGCCGGACCCGGTGCCCCAGGTGTCGTCGGCGTCGGTCATCAGCGTGCCGGTGCCGGACGTGCCGTTGTTGAGGCTGTACGTCTTGTGCCCGCCGCGTGTGCCGTCGGTCAGCTGGTACGTCGACCCGGACAGCGTGGTGTTCAGGGTCACCGTGCCGCTGTACTGCGTGTTGCCGGTGCCGGTCTGGACGCCCTCGTAGCGGTGCAGCTCCTTGCCGGTGGTGGCGTCGGTGACGACGTGCAGTTTGCTCGGTGTCCCGTCGTCCTGGAGGCCGCTGACGACGGTCTCCCAGGCGAGCCGCGGGGTGCCGGTACCGGCCCAGATCACCTTGCGGGCGCTGTCCGCGGCGGGCTTGTGCGCGTCGAGGGCCTTTGCGGCCTTCAGCGCCTTGCCCGCGGCGGCCGACTTGGTGACCTTCGCCGTGGTGGAGGCGACCTTGATGGCGCGCTTGTTGTTGAAGGTGGTGCTCACCGTGCCGGAGGCCAGGGAGGCGGGCGGGGTGTGGACGACCAGGTCGCCGCCCAGCACCGGAAGGCCGGCGTAGGTGCGTTCGTAGCGGGTGTGGAGGGTGCCGTCCTTGTCCTTGACGACGTCCTTGACGACCAGTTTCTCCTTGGCGCCGAGGCCGAGGGAGTCGGCGGTCGCCGCGGTCCGCTGCGTTGCGTTCTTCAACAGCGCGGTGTGCTGGGCCGGGGTGAGTGCGGCCTCCAGTCCCCCGGTGCGCAGGGGGCTGGTGTGGGGGGCGGGCTTGGCGGCTGCCGGGACCGTCTGTATGCCGACGGCCAGGAAAGCGGCGGTGGCCACCAGGGCTCCGGCCGCGGTCGCCTGACGGGGGATACGTCTCACTCGTACTCCTACTGCTTCGGCCGCGTAGGGGCGGCCGCTGACAGACCGGGCAGACGGGGTTGTGCTGTCCGGACGAGCTGAGCTGGGGCGTGCGGGAACGCGACCGTGGGCAGGCCGGGTGAGGCCTGCGCGACAGGTGGGGGAAGGATTGCACTGTTGACCGATGCATGACATGGCCTTGCGGTCGATCGAGGGGCGATCGAGGGTTATCCCTACGCCCCACCCCTCAGGGACCCTCTCTCCGCCACCGCCCGCCGGGGCAGGACACCCGCGCGATGGCCGACAATCGGCACATGGACGTCCTCGAACTGCTCGAATCCGCCGCGCTGTTGGTGCCCGAGGACCGGGCGTCCGGGAACGACGTCACGATGAGCGACGTGTGGGAGTACCTCGCGGCCGACGATTGGGAGCTCGCCGTCGGTCTGCTGGAGGAGCTGACGGGCACCGGGCCGCTTCCTGTGCCGTTCTGGGAATCGCTCGCCGCTGCCGCCGACGGGCTGCGGCTGGAGCGGAGCGCCGCCTGGTGCCACTGGCGGTGCTCCGAGCTCCGCAACGGCGTGGTGCTGGCCGATCTGACGCTGCGTCCGGCCGCGGAGGGGCCACGCACCGGGCCCGTCCCCGGCGCGGGCGTACTCCGCCCGATGTGGGACCTCGGAGAGCGGACCGCCGATGGTGAGCCGGCGGTCCGCATCGCCGGGATGTGGGTGGAGCGCACCGCCCTCCTGGAACCGGGCGGACAGGGCCGGGTCCGGCTCGTGCCGCTGGTGCCGTCAGGCTGGCTGCACGTCGAGCCGGGTCAGGAGATCACGATGTACGAGACCCGGGTCGCGGCCGGGACCGCGGTCGTCGTGGACGTCCGTCCCCCTGCCGGGCAGGGTGGCTGATCCGCGGGGGACGACAGCGTGTCGGCGCGCAGCCCCTCGCTGCCCGGCGCATCCCTGGCGCGGCTCCCGTAGGCACGCGGCGGTCCGGGGCGCGGGAAGCCGCCTGGAAGCGCGCCGCTCCCCCGCCGTACCCCGCAAGGGTCACGGCCGGCCCGCCCCCGGCACCTCGACCTCGACGGCCAGCACCTGGCCGCTTCCGGGCGTGACCATCTCGGACTCCGTCATCCCCCGCCATTCCGCGGCCACGACGAACAGGGTCGTGCCGTCCGGTCCGCCCAGCGCGCAGGCGAAGCCGCCGCGATCGAGGTCGACGCGATCCAGCACCTTGCCTCCCTCCGCGACGCGCACGCAGCAGCGGTTCGGCACATCGGCGTACCAGACCGCCCGCTGCGCGTCGACGCAGATGCCGTCCGGGGTGCCGTCGCCCAGGTCGGCCCAGACGCGCCGTCCGGACAAGCCGCCGTCCGGGGCGATGTCGAAGGCCAGCAGGCAGTGCCGGTACGAGTCCGCGACGACGAGCGTGGCGTCGTCGGACGTCACCGCCATCCCGTTGGGGAACGCGACGTCGTCGGCGACCCTGCGCACCGAGCCGTCCGGGGCGACCGCCGAGACCCAGCCCGGCCTGAAGTCCTCCCCCGCCATCGGGGCGAAGTCCGCACGGTTCACGTAGGCGGTGCCGCGCCCGTCGATCACGATGTCGTTCCAGCCGGACCTGCCCAGTTCCGCGTACGTGGTCAGCGAGCCGTCGGCCTCGCGGCGCAGCAGCCGCCCCTCCGGCGAGGAGACGAGCACCATCCGGCCGTCGGGATGCCAGGCGGTGCACAGCGGCAGCGACGCCACACGGGCGAACACCTCGGCATGCCCGGCCAGGTCGACGCAGACCACCTCCCCCGCCGTCCAGTCGGAGAAGTACAGCCGGTCGCCGTGCCAGCGCGGCGATTCGAGAAGTCCTCGCCCGTCGAGCAGCGTCCGTACCTCGCGCATCCTCACCACAGCCCTCGTCCGCCACCGGCACGGCGCCGGCGTCTCACCCTCTGAACGAACGCGCACCGGCGGAATCGACAGGTTCCCGCCGCGTGGAGCCGGCCGGCACAAATCCGGTCGCCCGGTGGGTCCGCCGCTGCCTAGCATGACCGGATGCCCGAACTCGAACGCCTCCGCCCCGAACACGCCCCGGCTCTCCTGGAGTTCGAGCGGGAGAACAGGGCGTATTTCGCCGCGTCGATCCCCGACCGCGGCGACGACTACTTCGCCCGCTTCGACGCACGCCACGCCGAGTTGCTCGCCACGCAAGCGGCGGGCCTGGACATCTACCACCTGGTCGTGGGCGACGGCGGCGAGGTCCTGGGGCGGGTCAACCTGGTCGACGTGGCGGACGGTTCGGCCGAACTGGGATACCGCATCGCCGAACGCGCGGCCGGGCGGGGCCTGGCGACGGCCGCGGTGCACGCGGTCTGCTCCCTGGCCGTCGCGGAGTACGGTCTGCGCGAACTGCGGGCCAGGACCACCGTCGACAACGCCGGTTCACGATCCGTCCTCGCCCGTACGGGATTCGTGTCCGTCGGCGACGTCGAGTTGAGCGGTCGCCCCGGGATTCGTTACGTGCGAAAGCTTCGGGACGCCGGCTCCTCGGCACCCCGAAGCCTCCGGCAGATTCAGGGAATCGGTTCGGCGGACGGGTTGCGCGGCGACTGATAGGCGCCGCTCGCCAGCATGCGCACCTCACCCGCCGGGGTGATCTCGGCACGGAGTATGCCTGTGGGATCGCTGTACACCGGGTGGCCACCCGGCCCGAGACTCTCGGTCCGCTCGACGACCACCTCGTCGGTCACGACGCTGGCACCGCCCGATCCCGGATGGGTGAAGGACAGCCGGAAACGGTCCGGGTTCTTCATGACGACCTCCCGCGCTCAAGCCACAAATGCGGGCAAAAACTTCCTTCTCCATCATGCGGCCAGATCCTCGTGAAGGCAGCCCCGCCCCGGCGGCAACAGCAGTTCCGCCCCCGCGACGGAGGGCCGGGCCCGTTGCGCGGACCGGCATCCGCCACCCCTCACGTAGTGTGACGCCTCTCGCCTCCGGGCGCCGGGCAGTGTAGACATAGCACATGGTCGGACTATTGGGTCGAACCCGGGCTCAGTCGACCCGCCGCACCACCACACCGCTCCCTCAGCGTGGGTCGAACGAGGGCAAGCACCGTCGCGGCGCGTCCGCCGGGCCCCGGTCGGCACTCAGTGTGCGCAGTGTCGCCGGACAGGTGTTCGTCCTTCAGGTCGTGATCGTGCTGCTGCTGGTGGTGTCCGCAGTGGTGGCCCTGGTGCTTCAGGTGCGGCACGACAGCACCCAGGAGGCCCGCAACCGCTCCCTCGCGGTGGCCGAGACGTTCGCCAACGCTCCGGGCACCCGGGCGGCGCTGAGCTCTCCCGACCCCACCGCCATCCTCCAGCCGAGCGCGGAGGCGGCCCGCAAGGCCTCGAACGTCGACTTCATCGTCGTGATGAACACCGACGGCATCCGCTACACCCATCCCAAGCCCGACCGGATCGGCAAGAAGTTCGTCGGCACGATCGCGCCCGCGGTGGCCGGCAGATCGGTCGTCGAGGAGGTCAACGGCACCATCGGTCCGCTGGTGCAGGCGACGGTGCCCGTCGAGGACCCGGGGGGCAAGGTCGTGGGCCTGGTGTCGGCCGGCATCACCACGGCGAACGTGGGCGGCGTGGCCGAGCGGCAGCTGCCGCTCGTCCTGGCCTCCGCGGGCGTCGCACTCGCCCTGGCGACCGCGGGTACCGCGCTCGTGAGCCGGCGGCTGCTGCGCCAGACGCGCGGCCTGGGCCCGTACGAGATGACCCGGATGTACGAGCACCACGACGCGGTGCTGCACGCCGTCCGGGAGGGAGTGATCATCGTCAGCGGCGAGGGACGGCTCGTGCTCGCCAACGACGAGGCCAACCGGCTGCTCGACCTGCCCGAGGACGCCGAGGGCCGGCACGTGCTCGACCTGGGCCTCGACGCGGACACCGCGGACCTGCTGGCCTCGGGCCAGGTCGTCACCGACGAGGTGCACCTGGTCGGCGACCGGCTGCTCGCCGTCAACCAGCGGCCCACGGACCTCCAGGGCGGCCCGCCGGGCAGCGTCGCGACCCTGCGCGACTCTACGGAGCTGCGCGCGCTGTCCGGACGGGCGGAGGTGGCACGCGAGCGCCTGAAGCTGCTGTACGACGCCGGAGTGGGCATCGGCACGAGCCTGGACGTGCGGCGGACCGCCGAAGAGCTCGCCGAGGTGGCCGTCCCGCGCTTCGCCGACTTCGTGACCGTGGACCTCGCCGAAGCCGTCCTGAGCGGGCAGGAGCCGGACCCCGTCAACGGTCTGCGCCGCACGGCGTCGGGCGGGATCCGCGGGGACGCACCGCTGTATCCGGTGGGCCACCACATCGGCTTCGTGGCCTCCTCCCCCCAGGCCCACAGCCTGCGCACCGGGCAGGCGGTCATCGAACCCGCCCTCGGCGACGCCCCCGGGTGGCTCGCACAGGACCTCCAGCGCACCGCGCGGGTCGTGGACTACGGAATCCACTCGCTGATCGCCGTACCCCTGCGCGTGGGCCCGCTGATGATGGGCGTGGTCAACTTCTGGCGCTCGGAGAAGCCCGAGCCCTTCGACTCGGAGGACCTGGCCCTCGCCGAGGAACTGGTCGCGCGGGCGGCGGTCTCCATCGACAATGCGCGCCGCTACACCCGCGAGCACACGATGGCGGTGACGCTCCAGCGCAGCCTGCTGCCGCGCAACCTGCCCGAGCAGAACGCGCTCGACATCGCCTACCGCTACCTCCCCGCCCAGGCCGGGGTGGGCGGGGACTGGTTCGACGTGCTGCCGCTGCCCGGCGCCCGGGTCGCCGTCGTGGTGGGGGACGTGGTCGGCCATGGGCTGCTGGCCGCGGCGACGATGGGGCGCCTGCGGACCGCGGTCCACAACTTCTCCGCCCTGGATCTGCCGCCGGACGAGCTCCTCGGCCTCCTGGACGAGCTGGTCGGCCGGATCGACCAGGACGAACTGTCCGAGGAGGGCAGGTCCGCCGTCACCGGCGCCACCTGCCTGTACGCCATCTACGACCCGACGTCCCGGCGGTGCACGGTGGCGCGGGCCGGGCACCCGCCGCCCGCGGTGGTGCGCCCGGACGGCAGTGTGGAGTTCCCGGACGTGCCGGCAGGTCCGCCGCTCGGCCTCGGCGGCCTGCCGTTCGAGACGGCCGAGCTCGACCTGGAGGAGGGCAGCCGGCTGGTCCTCTACACGGACGGCCTCGTCGAGGACCGGGAACGGGACATCGACGAGGGCCTGGAACTGCTGCGCACCTCCCTGGCCGGCGCGGACCGCTCGCCCGAGGAGACCTGCCGCGCCGTGCTCCACGCGCTGCTGCCCGCCCGGCCGAGCGACGACATCGCGCTGATCGTCGCCCGTACCCACGCCCTGGGCGAGGACCGGATCGCCGACTGGCAGGTCCCCTCCGACCCGGCGGCCGTCGGCGAGGTGCGCGCCTCGGTGACCCGCCGACTGGCGGAGTGGGGGCTGCAGGAGATGGAGTTCACCACCGAGCTAGTCCTGAGCGAGCTGGTCACCAACGCGATCCGCTACAGCGACGGCCCGATCCGGGTCCGTGTGCTGCTCGACCGCACGTTGATCTGCGAGGTCTCCGACGGGAGCAGCACCTCACCCCATCTGCGCTACGCGGCGTCCATGGACGAGGGCGGACGCGGCCTGTTCCTGGTCGCGCAGCTCGCCGAACGCTGGGGCACCCGCTACACGCCCGACGGGAAGGTGATCTGGGCCGAGCAGCCGCTGCCGTGACCCGGCGCCGTGGCGTGCGCCGGGTACGCGGTGCGGACCCGCTCAGCGGGCCAGCCGGCCGAGCAGGGACGAGGCGGACAGGATGCCGAGCGCCGCGGCCACGACCAGGACGCCGTAGTCCAGGGCTAGGTGGGCGTGCGTGCCGAGCAGCAGTCCTCGCAGGGCGTCGACCTGGTAGCTCAGCGGGTTGACCATGCTGACGCCCTGGAGCCAGCCGGGCATGACGGCGACCGGGTAGAGCGCGTTGGAGCCGAAGAACAGCGGCATCGTGATGGCCTGGGTCAATCCCGGTCTACAAGTTATTCCGCCCGGTGACGCGATGGCCGACGTCCAGTCGCGATCACCAGCGAGGGACCGCACGAACTATGCGGAGCTTGGCAGACCGACGTGACTCATCAGGCTGAGCCAGCCGCGGGATCCGCCGCTGCGCGTGGGCGTGACCGGTAGCCGATGCATGTCAGGTGGGGTGCACAGAATCGACAATGGACTCAGGCTCAAGCGGCCAACGAGCGGTTCGCCGACCATGCGGTTTCGGTGGACCAGCGTGTGGTCTACCTGGTGACAGGCGAACATGCAGACGAGCTCCCCACAGACACGCTTGCGTGACCATCGGCGAGGGTCATGCGTGCCCAGCCATCGGCGGGCGTGCTGTCGGCAGTCGCAGCCGTGAGCAGGGCGGACGTTGCCTGGCTTAGCTGCCCGTCGATGACATGGTGTGAGGCGTTCTCGAACGTTGACTCTCGGATTGTGACGGCCGCCGACGGGAGGCAGGGTGGTCTTGAGAGCGATTGGGCGAGGAGTAAGGCGCACGGCCCCTCACCGATGTGGCCCGTGGCTTGTCCTCATCGCGAAGCAAGTTGTGTGGACCGGAAACTGGCGAACTTGGTCACCGAACGAGCGGGTCGGTACACGGGTCCGGGATGTGGTGGCCGACGCGAGATCGCCCATTCCGAGCAGGGCTACGGAGGTGTGGTACATGTCGGAGAAGAACTCAGAGCACGGGACCGCCCACGAGGTCTCCTTGCCGCCCGAAGTCAAGTTGCTGCAGGAGGTCACACCGCCCTTCTTTCCCGAAGGTGGTTCGGGGATGACAATTCTCGTCGAGTGGCCTCCCGGTCACCCCGGGCTCCCTCCACATCGCCACTCGGGCCCGTCCTTCGGCTACGTGATGGAGGGCGCTCTCCGGTTCGAGCTCGAGGGTGAGCCGGAGCGTGTGGTCGAGGCCGGTGGGACGTTCTGGGAACCGGGCGGTGACGTGATCCACTACCAGGACGGCAACGCCCTGTCGGACGCATCGACCAAGTTCGTGGTGACCATGGTGTGCGCTCCGGGTCAGCCGATGCTCAGGTTGGTCGACGAGGAGGAGCTGAAGGAACGGGCACACCTGCGCGCCCCGCGTCCCTCCGAAGGCTGACTCGCGAGATCGGCAGGGGCGCGGTGGCCGGAACACCGATCCCGATGCCGGGCTTGGCAGCAGCACACGTTTGCTCGCCCGGACAGACTCATGGTGAAGCACCCCCTGCGCCGGTCGGTGCTGCGCGCCCCCTCCATCGTGACTTGGTCGATGGTGGAGCGTCAGGGCCTGGTCTGTGCGGTTGTGATCGAGGAATCGGCGGGCTGGAACAGTTCGACGAGGTTTCCGGCAGGGTCGGCGATGAGGACTTGGCGCCCGCCAGGGCCGGAGACGACGTCGCTGCGGAAGGTCAATCCGGCGGCGCGCAGCTGGGCGATGGTGTTGTCGAGGTTGTCGACGATCAGGTGAATTCGGTTACGGCCGGCGGTGGCGGAGTCGTCGGGGGTGGCGCGGGCGCCGGAGCTGGCTGCGCCGGAGAGCAGTAGTCGCAAGGGCCCGCGCGTGACGTCGGCGAAGGCTGGTGCGGCGCTGGTGCGCAGGGTGAAGCCGAGATGCGTCGTATAGAAGTCGATGGCCGCTTGGACGTCGTCAACGATGTAGCGGACGCCGGCGAATTCGCTGGTGGTCGTCACGGCTTGGCCTCCTGTGTCTGGGTGAGGACTGGCAGCAGGTAACGGATGCGGGTGTCGATGTCGGCCGCTGTGCGCTTGAAGGCGGGGTAGCCGGCCTGGTCCGTGTCTCCGGCGG
This sequence comes from Streptomyces sp. Tue6028, assembly GCF_002300165.1. Lineage (GTDB taxonomy): Bacteria > Actinomycetota > Actinomycetes > Streptomycetales > Streptomycetaceae > Streptomyces > Streptomyces siamensis. The sequence continues at coordinate 48,623 of NZ_MLCE01000002.1, forward strand.
TGGCCGGGTCGGAGATGCTCCAGTGCACTCGGCGCGGGCGTTCCGGGAACTCGGGGCAGATCTCCCGGACCTTGTCGCACAGGCTGATCACGTGGTCGAACCGATGCTTGATCACCGTGTTCATATGTCGCGGTTGCTGGTCAGCGATGTTGGTGCCGAAGTCGTCGCGCAGTACGCGTATCGCATTGGGGTGCAGGCGGGATTTCGGATGACTGCCGGCGCTGATGACCTCGACGGAACCGGCGGCACGGTGGTTCAGCATGGCTTCGGCCATCGGTGACCGGGCGCTGTTGCCGGTGCAGAGAAACAGCACCGACGGACGGCGTGAGAGGCCAGTGGCGAGCTGTGGTGGCGCCGGTTCTGCGCGCAGCCTCGGGTGCAGGGCAGCACCCGTGTCGGAGAGGGCTTGCGCGCAGCGATCCAGATTCAGGTGGTAGTAGGTGTCGCGGCCGTCGAAGGTGCTGCGGGTCGCTGTGAGCAGCCCGGCGTTGCGTAGGAGCCGCAGGTGGTACGAGATCAGGTTCTGCGGCTCGCCGACGAGTGTCACGAGTTCACGTACTCGGTAATCGCTGTGGGCGAGTGTGGCCAGCAACCGCCAGCGCACCGGGTGAGCGGCCAGGTGCACGAACGGAGGGACGGCTTGGCCCAAAGACGCCATGGCATCCACAGTACATCAAATGAGGTTGATGGAATTTGCATCGGGTCTTCACCCACGAAGCCGATCTTGCCGACCTGTGGCGAACCGCAGTACCTGCTGTTGCTGAGCGGCGACCTGGGCGTCGCGCTACGGCTGCGGGAAGCGTGGTGATGACACAGGCGTGTTCCAAGCCCCCATCATGGGTGAGGCATGGGGGGTTCGGTGGATGTGTCCCGTGTGTGCCGACGTGGCAGGGTGCCGCGTATGGTGCCGGTGGCGGCTGTCCGGGCAGGGTTGTTCTCGGTGCTCGGTACCGCGGTTGCAAGCACGATGCATCACTTGGCATTCGACTCCAGCCCCTCGTGGGGGGTGCGGGCCGTCGCTGCGCTCGTGTTCTTCGCCATCGCTCTTCCGGGGGCACCGGGGGCAGGACGAGAGAAGCCACTGGCCTGGCAGGTGACACTCGCCGCCGGAGCTCAGGTGGTCATCGGCTACTGGTTCGTGCGGGCGGACGACGCTGTTTCCGTGCCGGCCCATGCTGTGTGGCCGTCCTCCGTGCACGCGAGCTGGCCGGTCGCGATCGCGCACGTCGTGCTGACGGCATGGTCTGCGGTGCTGTTGCACGGCATGGACACGTGCCGGCGACGTGTACTGAGGGCAGCCGGACGGGAGCTGCTGCGACGGCTGTTCGCGCCCGTGTGCACACCGCTCGAACTGGCCGCAAGCACGGACCCAGAGCGGTGCCCCAGATACGGCGAGGACCGTACGTCCCCTGCCGTGGACCTCTTGGCCGACGCTGTAGTGCGGCGCGGTCCGCCCTTCTTCTCCCTGCTGCTCGCGGCCTGACTTCGGCCTTCGGGCGGCTCCGGTGTGCTCGATCACAAGTTCTGTGCCCAACCATGCCGGGGCGCGGGCTCCGAGGAGAGTGCCGCGTCAGGGGGGAAACAACGTGTCGCGTGGTACTGCCATGGCGCCAGTCGTCGTCATCGGGGCGGGCCCGTACGGCCTGTCCACCGCCGCGCATCTGATGGCGCGCGGCCTGCACGTGAGGGTCTTCGGCTCGCCGATGGCGAGCTGGGACGAGAACATGCCCGCGGGCATGCTGTTGAAGTCGCCGCCGAGTGCGTCGGTGCTGTCGGCCCCACGGGCCGGGTTCACCCTGGACGTCTACTGCCGAGAGGCCGGCGAGGCCTGGTTGACCGGCCATGAGCCGGTGCCCGTGGAGATGTTCGTCCGGTATGGGCGTTGGTTCGCCGAGCAGTTGGTGCCTGAGGTGGAAGACGTCAGGGTCCTCGGCGTCGACCGTCAGACCGACGGCTTTCACGTCAAGCTGGCCTCCGGAGAGGAACTGCTCGCGCCGGCCGTGGTCGTGGCCAGCGGTATGGACGGATTGGCGCATGTCCCCCGAGTGCTGGCGCCGCTCGTGCCGGAAGGGCTGGTGTCGCACGCTTCGCAGCACGCCGACCTCGCGAAGTTCGCGGGACGTGACCTGGTCGTGGTGGGGGCCGGGCAGTCGGCTCAGGAGAGCACCGCGCTGCTGAAGGAGGCAGGGGCGCAGGTCCAGCTACTCGTCCGAGATCGGCAGTTGGTGTTCGGCGCCGAGCCGACACCGCCACCGCACTGGCAGCCGGACACGCCGTTGGGGCGCTCGTGGGGCCTGTACGCGATCGTCCATCAGGCAGCCCTCTTCCGCTTCCTGCCTGCGTCGACCCGGTTGCGCCTGGTCAAACGAGTGCTGGGGCCCTTCGGTTCCTGGTGGCTCAAGCCGCGGTTGGACGGCGTCCCTGTACGCCTGGAAGAGACCGTCGTCGGCGCCCAGCGCTACGGCGACGGCGTTCGTCTGACAACTCGGAGGGGCGACGGGACGGTTCAGACAATCGATGCCGGACACGTCCTCGCCGCCACGGGCTACCGGGTCCAACTGGACGCTTTGGGCTTCCTCGCCCCGGAGTTGCGTTCCGATCTGGTCCGTACCGGAGGATCCCCAGCGCTTGACGCGGGATTCCAGTCCTCCGTGCCGGGCCTCTACTTCACCGGCATCAAAGCAGCGGCCACCTTCGGCCCGCTGATGCGCTTCACCTGCGGTACCCGCTTCGCCGCACCCCGATTGGCCGCCGGGTTGTCCGCCAACATCCAAGGCTGAAGCCGCCCGGAGCGGTCCGGGAGCTCTTCGAGTTTCCGGACCGCACGTCTGGCCGGTCGCTGGGCGTCGTGGTGAACGGGGCAGTCAGCGGGAGGCGCGCAGGCCATCCACCGTGACTTGGACGAGTCTGCGCACCGCTTCCGGGGACGGCATACCGCCTGCCGCGTCCAGGGCGTGCAGGCAGTACGCGGCGAGTTCGTGCGGCGCGATGTCATTGCGCACTTCGCCGGCCTCCGCGCTCTCGGTGAGCAGCTCGGTGACGAACTGGAGCAAATGCTGTTCGGCGTGGGCGACGTGCTCCCCTCGGTGCAGCACGGCAGCGATCTCCGCATCGTGCCCCCGGCGCTGCCGCTGTATGGAGGCGTAGGCATAGAGGACCGCCGCCAGCCGCTCGCCAGGACTGCCGGGCTGGTCTCGCAGCGCCGCCAGTTGCTGAAGATGGGCGGTGATCTGGCGCTCGTGCCAGGCCTTCATGATCGACTCGACGTCCGGGAAGTACTTGTAGAGCGTGGCGCGGCCGATCCCGGTCCCCTCCGCGATGCGGGACATCGTCACACCGCGCAGCCCGTGCTCGGTCACCAGGGCCGCGGTCACTTCCAGCACCGTGTCACGCACCGCGCGACGGTGCTCCTCGATCGTTTCGTTCCACAGCTTGGGCACCCCAGCAGTGTACGCAGCGCCCCATTGAATACACCATGACTTGACGTAGACACCGTGTATCGATAAATCTGATCGCGTCACTCGGATCCGAATCCCGGCAAGAGATCTGGACCACCGGCACACGGGAGGACCCATGTCCGTCTCACCGCATCACCCGGGAGCAACAGCTCCATCCACGCCCGATGACCTGTACGTCATTCCACCGCCGTGGGATATCGGCCGTCCGCAGCGGGCCTTCGTCTCGCTCGGTGACTCCGGTGTCATCCGGGGTCGAGTGTTGGATGCCGGCTGCGGCACGGGGGAGCACACGCTGATGGCGAGCGCTCTCGGCCTTGACGCCACCGGTATCGACCTTGCCGTCCGAGCCCTGGACATCGCCGAGGAGAAGGCGCGCGCCCGAGGCCGGAAAGTGCGGTTCCTGTGCCATGACGCCCTCGAACTCGACGGTCTCGGCGAGCAGTTCGACACCGTCCTCGACTGCGGGCTCTTCCACGTCTTCGCAGGCGAGGAGCGCATCGCGTACGTGGACGGTCTGCGGTCGGTCCTGCGGCCGGGCGGGCGTTACTTCATGCTCTGCATCAGCGACCGGGAGCGCGGCGCGTGGGGGCCGGTGCACAACGTGACGCGTGACGACATCAATGCGGTGTTCGCCGACGGCTGGCAGATCGACTCCGTCGGATCGTCCGCCATCCAGATCAGCACCGACCCAGGCCATGTCGAGGCCTGGCTCGTCGCAACAACCAGGATCTGAACCCCTTCGCGCACCACCGACACGAGGATCGCCATGCCGAGCGCCGAAGCCCGTATACCCACCAACCGGCCCAGCCGGTATCTCGTCCAGCTGTGCAAGCACTTCAGTAACAAGGGCCGTCACCTCGGCCGCAACGCGCGTCCACATCATGGCGATGGCGCCACGCACATGCCGCCCGATCTCAGGCTGGATCAGCTCCATGTCGAATGGACCGAGACCCGTGGAGTCCTGACTCTGCCGTGGGGGCGGTGCACCCTGGACGCCACGCCGGATGCGCTGATCCTGCGCGCCGAGGGCGACGACGAACAGGGGCTGCGTCGAGTCCAAGATCTCCTGGCCGCACATATCGGGAGGTTCGGCCGACGCGAAGAGCTGCGGGTGAAGTGGCAGGAGTCGGAGCCTGCTGCCCAGCGTATTGAGGCCACCGGCGGAGCGGCCGTACCCGCAGCATCAGCTTCAGCGCGACGCAGGCACCTCACCTGGGCAGGCGTCACGGTCCTGGGCATCCTTGCGGTGGCCGTGCACCTCGGCGCGGTCGGTGCGGTGTTGTCCGCGCCAGGCTGGACGAATTGGGCCGTCGGCGCTGTCCTGGGCGCCGTGGTCCTGAAGGTCGCGGCTGTGGCACTCCTAGGTCGTCGTGTGCACCGCCGCAGCCCACGGCAGACCGGGTAGCTCCCGCCGCATTGCGGGCACTTCAAAGGTGCGATGGCCGGCATGTACCTGGCCCTGAGCGCCCCGCCAGCAAGCGCAGCACCCACCGCCAGGGCGATCGCCGATTCTCGCGACACATCTCCCACGTGGTGCGCCCGCACGCCGGTCACGAGGCCAGCAGCAGTCAGTACCTACGTCAGTGCCGTCACCACCACTCACCTGGCGACCGTCCGGTGCGGCACGCGGGCATCCCTCGACGACCGGTCGGCGTGGGTCGGCCTGTGGCGCAGCTTCGGCCAGAACGCCGGGGTGCGCTCCGCGTACGCGGTCCACTGTGCGTCGAAGCGGGCGGCGACTTCGTGTTCCTCGCTGCGGGCCAGGCGCAGGTACACGTACACCAGGGCCGGGAACATGATCAGGGTCGGGACGGTCGGCCACTGCAGCAGAAAGCCGATCATAATGAGGAGGAAGCCGTCGTACTGCGGGTGACGCACCCACGCGTAGGGGCCGGTGATGGCCAGCTCGTCGTGCTGGGCGGCTTCGTGGAGGCGTTTCCAGGCGGCGGCGATCAGCCAGAAGCCGGTGCCGATGGCAACGTAGCTGGCCAGATGGAAGGGGCTCAGATGCGGATCGCCGGACCAGCCGGCCAGGTCGTTCCACAGGTGCCCGCCGGCGTGCGTGTCCTTCAGCAGCGGGAATCGGGAGCCGAGCCAGCTGCCCAGCAGATAGACGGTCAGCGGGATGCCGTACATCTCGGTGAACAGGGCGACCAGAAACGCGCTGTAGGCGCCCATCGCACGCCAGTCCCGTTGGGTTGTGGGATGGAAGAAGCTGGCGGCGAACGCGATGAAGAGCAGGGTGTTGAGGACCACCAGCGGCCATAGCCCGTACGCGCCGTCATCCATGGCGACCTCCCGCGGTGAAGTGGGAACGGGCGGGCGGGCGTCGTCCACATGCGAACAAGGCGATCACGGCACTCACGTCCCACCCGGCCCCGGAATGGTCAGGACCGGCTGCGCCCGGTGGGGTGGTCGTGCTTGTGCAGCGGGTCCTCGTCCCGGTCGTCACGGTGTTGATCGTGGCCACTGTGCGCGTCCTGGCCGTGCATGCTGCGCATCATGAAGAACATCATCAGCGGGCATGCAGCGACGAGTGCGAGCCAGACCAGGGATTCCAGCGACGCGCCGAGCATCACAGTGCCGACCACGACGATCGCGGCGGCGAGCGCGTACATGCCGTAGTTGCGCTGGTTCATGACTGGCCTCCTTCACGGAGGGCGCAGGGCCGCAGCCGGTGCGGCCCGCGGGTTTCAGTGTTTTGTCAGGGGCCCGGAGCGCAGGGTGTTCAAGCGGCGCAGGTATTCGTCCTCGTCGATCTCCCCGCGTGCCAGCCGCTCGCGGAGGATCTCCTCGGACGAGGTCGTCGCCGGGGTGGCGGTGTGTTCTTGGGGCCGGTTGATGGCTCGGAAGAGAAGCACGGCGATTGTGATGATCAGCGCCCAGAAAAGGATCATGCTGATCGACATCGCGAACCAACCCCAGCCGCTGACGCCATGGTCGTACCAGAACAGCATCGCCACTCACCTGCTTCGGCGTTGTTCCGTGGCCAGATGCGGAGGGGCACCCGGCGGCTTCTTGCCTTCGTTTCCATCATCCCTTCGCCGACCGTGGCGGTCTGGGGCCGGATGGTCCACGACCATTGGGCCATTGCGCCCATACCAGGTGCGCATAGTCGGACACAGGCTGGAGAGTGAGCCGACAAAGGAGGCGAGCCGCGCGTGGCGCCCTCGAACCGTCGCTGTCCGTACCCCTGCCGTACTTACCGTCGCGCCGGGCTCCTGCTCATCGGCCCGCGCCTGCGTCTGTAGCCACCATGCGGTGGTCCCTCACGCTTTCCGTTTCAGTTGCCGCCTTACCCCTACGGGGTATATTGGCGGATGATCAGCCGTTCCTACCCCGAGCGCGGATGGAAGCCATGACGACAGCCGACCACCCGACAGACGGCCCTCGCGGCGCCGTGCTGCGGTGGACGCATGCTGCCGTCATCGCGCTGACGGCGGTGCTCGCGGTTCTCGTCCACCACGAAACGGCCGCCGCCGTCACACACGTGCCGCCTGCCGGGGCGATGGCGGGCATGCACCATACGTCCACGACGACGGTGTCCGTCCACGCGGGCGGGCACGCCATGCCCCCTGGCGTCACCACGCCGGCCTCGGCCCACGACGATGGCGGGGCGTGCTCGGGCACAGCGATGCAGCACTGCTCCGCCGCCGTGGCCGACGGCATGAAGCTCGTCCCTCCCCACCAGCCTTCCGTGGACTGCGCCCCGGCCTTGTGCGCCGGCGCCGCGGTCAGCCGGGACATCCCGGGAACCACGGGACGGGCCCCGCCCGATCTCTCCTTCCTCTCTCGATTGCTGCTGTAGGCCGCGCCTGCGGCTGTGCGCACTCACTCGTGCGCTCAGCCGTCCACACGCGCGTCCAGCACAAGCGATACCGAGAAGAAGGACACCTCTGTGAACACCATGAACCGCCGCTCCGTCCTGCTGGCCGGACTCGGCGCCGCGGGCGCGGGCGCGCTCGCCGCCTGCAGCAATTCCGGCAGCACGCCCGCCCTGATCAGTCCCTCCGGGGCGGACGTCGCCGCCGCCGACAAGAAGCGCACCGGTAGCGGCAGGACCCAGGAACTGACGCTTACCGCAGCACGGGCCATGACCGACCTGGGCGCCGGGATCACGGCGAGGACCTGGACCTTCGACGGCCGGATTCCCGGCAAGGAGCTGCGGGTCTCGGTCGGTGACAGGCTGGCCGCGACGCTGTCCAACCAGTTGCCGAACCAGACGGCCACCTCAATCCACTGGCACGGCATCGCCTTGCGCAACGACATGGACGGCGCACCGCTGGCCACCCAGAGTGCGATCCGGGCAGGACACAATTTCACCTACCGGTTCACCGCAGACACCGCCGGTACCTACTTCTTCCATCCGCACGTCGGTGTCCAGCTCGACCGCGGCTTGTACGCGCCGTTGATCGTGGAAGACCCGAAGGAGCCGCTCTCGTACGACGACGAGTGGGTGGTCGTCCTCGACGACTGGCTCGACGGCGTCACCGGCACTCCGGACGACGTCTTCGCAGAACTGCGTCAGGGCATGGGAGGGATGCACATGGGCGAAGGCACCAACGACCCGTCGAGCTCTTCCGGTCACGAAGATCACGACATGGGCGGCATGGACATGAGTGGCGGCATGGACGGCACGGCCGGTTCCCCCTCCGCCTCGGCATCCGGCGGAAGCATGGGCACGAAGTTCATGCTGATGGGTGCTCAGAGCCCACTGCTCGGGGGCGACGCCGGTGACGTCAAGTACCCGTATCACCTGGTCAACGGACGCGTTCCGACCGACCCGGCGGTCTTCCGAAGCAAGCCCGGCAAGCGGATCCGTCTCCGCCTGATCAACGCCGGCAGTGACACCGCCTACCGCGTCGCCCTCGGCGGCCACAAGCTCACCATCACTCACACCGACGGCTTCCCCGTCCGGCACGAGCTGGTCGACGCCCTGCTGATCGGCATGGGCGAACGCTACGACGTCCTCGTCACTCTGGACGACGGCGCCTTCCCCCTGGTGGCGTCGGCCGAAGGAAAGAATGCCACCGGCATGGCCGTCATCCGCACCGGCTCCGGCAGCACCCCGAAGGCAACCGTCCGGCCGACGGAACTGGACGGCATGCTCAAAACCGCATCGCAGCTCCATGCGGCGGACGACGTCCGACTGGCGCCGAAGAAGCCCGACCGGGTCCACCGCATCGAACTGACCGGCGGCATGATGACCTACAACTGGGCCATCAATGGACGACGGTTCGACATGAACAAACCGACAGCGCATCCGATCACCGTGGAACAGGGCCAGCGGGTTCGGCTCGACTTCGTCAACACCACCACCATGTGGCACCCGATGCATCTGCACGGCCACACCTACCAACTCGGCGACACCGGACCGCGCAAGGACACCACGATCGTGCTGCCGAAGAAGACGACGTCGGTGTTCTTCGACGCCGACAACCCCGGGCAGTGGATGCTGCACTGCCACAACGCCTACCACGGCGAGGCGGGCATGATGGCGTTGGTCGCCTACCAATCCTGATCTTCCACACGCAATCTGACGTCACGGCTGTGACCTCCCTCATGTTGAAGGGGGGCACAGTCTTCGTGGCAGCCTGGCTCAGAACGGGAGCTCTTGCCCGGCCGCACCTCGCTTGATGCTCGTGATCCGTTCGTGGAAATCGCGTGTTGCGGCTTCGCGTGGGTAGCGGGCACGCAGCTCTTTATCCAGCTCGTCAGCGACTAAAAGTAGCGACGGGAGGGACTTGCGGTCGGCCTCAAGGGCTGTTGTGCCCATGCTGATGGCTTCTTCGATCTCGCCAGTGCGGGCAGCAGCGACTCCGAGTGTCAGACGGGCTTCAGCGGCCCGCATGGGAGAGATTTCGGTGCCGTCAGGACCGGTGCTGATGCGGATCGCTGAGCGTGCGTGGGCGGCGGCGCGCTCGTCGTCTCCGAGAAGACGGTAGGCGTCCATCTCGTAGAAGTCCCACTTGTCGGGGTCGATGATGAAGTGGTGTTCCGGGTGGTCCGGTCGCGGGAGTCGGTCGAGGCGAGCACGTCCGGCGTCCAGGGAGTCGCGAACCAGGCGCGCGTCTCCCATGCGGGCAGCGGCACGAGTTTTGTGCGCGTAGAGCTGGACGCCGACCGAGTGCGCCTGGTCGGCCGTGTGTCCCGCCTCGACGGCACTGAGCATGTCCTGCCATCGGCTCTGAGTGAGGGCGAACCAGGCTTCGATCTCCCATGCCCACGCCATGATTTCGCCGTGGCCGGCCTCTTCTCCGATGCGGAGTGCGGCGGCCTTGCTGAGGTTGGCGGCTTCGCGCTGGCCTCGGTCGTACTGGACACACGCGTTCAGCAGCAAGAGCCATCCGGCGTCGACGAGCAGTTCCCGGTGCTGACGGAGGGTGGTCCGGCCTTCGAGCTGTTTGGTGACGTAGTGCAGCCCGTTCCTGGTGCGCTCGTGCAGGTAATCGGCGTCGGCGTAAGGGTATGCGCGGGCGAGCTGGTCGATGCCCTGCTCGATCGACTCCAGGGCGGCGCTGTTGATGCTGGACATCTCCGTCCGTCGCAGCATCTCTGCGACGTCCCAGAGGCCGGCACCGCCCTGGGCGATCAGCCCACTCGGCGGGGCGCGCTGACCAGTGCCTGGGCGAGTTCCAGGCGCCGGACCATGCCTCCCGAGTACGTCTTGGCGAGCCGGTCGGCCGCGTCGGTCAGGTCGACCGCCGCGAGTGCCTGGTCGACCCGCGCCGTGCGCTCGCGGCGGGGGACGTCGAAGACGCGGGCGAAGAGGGACACGTTCTCCCGTCCCGTGAGTCCGGAGTCGGCGGAGAGCTGCTGCGGCACGTAGCCGAGCAGTCGGCGCACGGCCATGCGTTCGCCGGCGGCGTCGTGCCCGAAGACACGGATCGTGCCGGCCGGGACGGGCAGCAGCGTGGTGATGCAGCGGATGGCGGTCGTCTTGCCGGCGCCGTTGGGTCCGAGCAGGCCGAACACTTCGCCGTCGCGGACGGAGAGTTCGAGCCCGTCGACCGCGGTGGTCTCGCCGAAGGTGTGGACGAGTCCGGCGCAGGTGACGGCGTACCCGTCCGCCTCGGGCGGCTCCGGGGCCGCCCGGCCGGCTCTCTCCGGTCGGCCCTCGGCCGCAGCGGGGCCGTCTGCTCCGTCGGGCGCTTCGGAGCCGTGGTCGGCCCGTCGGGCGGGGTCTCCCCCGTCGGTGCTGTACCGCCTCATGTCTCCTCGGCCTCCTCGTGCAGGTTCGCCGCCAGCTTGCGCAGCGCCGGAATGGCCGCCTCCAGGGCCGCGCGGTCGGCGTCGTCCAGGCGGTCCACCTGGCGGCGTACGAGTGCCGCCCGGCGCTCTCGCCAGTCGCGCAGCCGGGCTTCGGCCGCCGGTGTGGGCAGCAGGCGCGCGGCGCGCCGGTCGGCCGGGTCCGTCTCGCGGTGCAGATAGCCGTCCCGCACCAGCCGGTTGACCAGCGTCGAGACGGAATTGCCCGCGAGATAGAGCTCCTTGGCCGCTTCCGACACACCGATGCCGGGACGGGCGACGACCAGCCGCAGCAGTTCGACCTCGGCGCCGCGCAGCCGCGGGGCGGTCATGCCGCCGCGCAGCCGCCGCCGGATGAGGCGCTGCACCCCGGCCAGGGTGTCGGCGAGCGTGTCGGGAAAGGTCTCTGGTTCCACGTTTCGACGATAGCTCTGTGACAGAGGTATCTAGGGAAAGGGACGGTCAAGAGCGGGCAACCCTTCGGAACGCGTCCGTGCGCGAAAGATCCGGGTGTGCACCGCATTTCGAGGGGTACTCGGAGACGTGCTCGCCGGCGTCCCGCACGCCGGAAGGATTCCGACGGGTCAGTGTCCATTGGAGGGAACCGTGCCGGCCGAACCAGCTCCCGTGTCCATCGACGTGACACTGCCCCGGGAGGGCGTCGCCCTGGTCGCCGTCGAGGGGGACCTGGACGTCGAGACCGCCCCCGAACTCCGTCATCATCTGTCCGACCAGGTCCGCGCCGGGCGTCGGCACCTGCTGATCGACCTGGCCGCGGTCCCGTTCATGGACTCGTCCGGCATCAACGCCATACTCAAGGCCCTCGAGGAGACCCGGCTGGCGGGCGGGAGCATGCGCCTCGTCTCGCCCGCGCCGGCCGTCCGGCGCGTCCTCGACCTGACCGGCGTCAATCTGGCGATCGCGTCCTCGGACAGCGTGGACGCCGCACTCGCTCTCGTGGCCGAGGACGCCACACTCCGCTAGTACCACCAGCTCCGCCGGCAACGGCGAACCGTCGCCCTCGCGGGATCAATAGTTGTCATTTGACAACTGTAGCCGTGAGGCAACAAAGTGATCGACGTCGGAATGCGGAAAGGACCTGAGACATTGCAGTGGGTGAACTCGGCTGCCCACTCGGGACAACAGCCGTGCAGGGACCGGAACACGCCGGCGCCCGCCTGCCGCGAACGTGCCGGTCAGGCCGTACGGGCATCCATCGTGTCGTCCTCGTGCATCTGCGCCGCCGCGGCCGTGCAGAAGGCCTCCAGCCCCTCCACGAGCGCCTTCCGCTTGGCCGCGGGCATCTGCGCCAGTACGGCCTCCAGGGCCTGCTCGCGACGTGTCCGCAGCTCCTCGAGGAACGAGGTGCCCCGAGGGCTGAGGAAGAGGCGCAGCTCACGGCGGCTGGTGGAGCTGGGTCTCCGGTCGACGTACCCCACCGCCTGGAGCCGGTCGCAGAGCCTGCTCGTCGAGGGCGGAGTGGAGCCGAGCGCGTCGGCGAGCGTCCGCAGATTGATTCCCTCGTTGTGCTCCAGGATGAACAGCACGCGCAGTTGGGAAGCCGAGACAGGGGCCGTCGAGGCGCGCCCCCAGAGGATCTCCAGCAGCTCGGCCGCCTCGGAGGTCACACGAGCCACCTCACTGGGCTGCGGACGCGGGCCGGAGGAAGTCACCGTCTCACTCTCCCAGTCTTCGTGCGCGCTGTCAGCCCGCAAAGGCTCCCACACGACCAAACAATAGACAGCGGTACCCATCAGCGACCCAACCGCTCCCAGGAGCGTGACCGGGCATCGCACTAATCGAAGAATGGCATATCCGACATCGTGAACAGATTCGTGGCCGCGGAGCGGGCCTTGCGCACGGCGGCACCCCACCAGTTGCTGGACGCGGTCCGTGCCGTGCTGTGCCGTCATTACGCGGCCGAGTCCGTCGAACTCTTCATGGCCGACTACGGACTCACCGTGCTCCAGCCCGTCTCCGTCCTGCCGCACACCCTCGAACCCGTGGGAGTGCACAGCAGCCCGCAGGGCCGGGCCTTCGGCGCCCAGGAGACCTTCGTCGAACCGCACAGCGGCGACCGCCGTCAGGTGCACCTCCCGGTGACGGTGCGCGGCGACCGGCTCGGCGTCCTGTCCGTCATGCTGCCCCTGAGGGCCTGCGGCACCGAAGCGCTGGCCGAGCTCGCCGACGTCGCGGAAGTCCTCGCGCACGAGGTGCTCGTGGCCGAACGGGACACCGACCTGTACCTCCAGGCACGCCGCAAGGACCGGCTGACCCTGGCGGCCGAGATGCAGTGGCAACTGCTCCCGGGCCGTTCCTGCTCGCGGCCCGAGTACGAACTCGGCGCCCAACTGGAGCCCGCCTACGCCATCTTCGGCGACAACTTCGACTGGTCGTCCAGCGCCGACCGTCTGCTGCTCTACATCACCAACGGGATGGGCGAGGGCATCGAGGCCTCGCTGCTGACCAATCTGGGCATCAACGCGCTGCGCAACGCCCGGCGCGCGGGCATCCCCCTCCACGACCAGGCGGCCCTCGCCGACCAGGCGATCTACGCCCGGTACCGTGGCTCCTCGTACCTGTCGGTCCTCATGCTGGACTTCGACCTGTCCACGGGACGCATGCGGGTCATCGACGCGGGCTCGCCCCAGATGGTGCGGCTGCGCGGCAGGACCGTCGAGCGGGTCGACTTCGAGGCGCAGCTGCCGCTGGGCATGTTCGAGGAGACCGACTACATCGTGCAGGAGTTCGAGGTGGAACCCGGCGACCGACTGCTGTTCGTCAGTGACGGCGTGTACGCGGTCACCGGGCCGGGCGGCGAGAAGTACGGGGAGAAGGCGCTGGCCAAGGCGATCACCTCCACGAGACTGCTGCCCGCCACCGAGGTGCCGCGCGCCGTCCTGCGTGAGCTGTCGGGGCACCGCGGCAGGCCCAAGCCGGAGGACGACGCCCTGGTGGTGTGCCTGGACTGGCACGGTCGCCCGCCGGCCGGGGAAGCGGGCCCGGAGAACGACCCCGGGCGGGTCACCGGAACCCCCTGAAGATGATCTCCACGAGCCGAGCGGGTGTCGTCCGCGCGCAGGCCGTGGCTACAGTTGTCGCACGACAAGAGATCACGCCGGGGCAGTTGTCCCGGCGCCGGCAGGCGTACACACATCCGAAGGAGACGAGCAGGTGGCGGACCACGAGGCAGCGGGAGAGCGGAATTCGTCGGCACAGGAGGTGGGGGAGTTCCTGCGTCGCCGACGCGAGCAGATCGCCCAGCGCTGGGCCGACGAGACGCTGTTCCGCACCGTCTTCACGATGTCCCGGGACGAGGCCGTGGAGGCCTGCCGGGCCGTGGTGGAGGCGCTGGCCGCGGTGGCCGTGGCGGACCAGGTCGACAACCTGGGTGCGGCGGGCTTCATCGCCGTGCGCGACCAGCTCGGACGCATGGTGGCGTCGCGCACCCGCACGGGAGCCGGTTCCACCCAGATCGCGGACGAGGTGGCCGCGCTGCGGACGCCGGTCGCCGAACTGCTGCGCTCCGAGCTCGAGGGCTCGCCCTCCGGCCGGACCGAGGAGTGTTCGGTCACCCTCACCGCCCTGATGGGAACCCTGCGGCTGGTCGTCCTGGAGACGGCGCTCAACGCGGGACAGGAACTCATCGACCGACAGCGCCTCCAGCTGCTGGAGGTGGCCACCCCCGTCATCAAACTCTGGGACGGCGTCGTCGCCGTCCCGCTGATCGGCACCCTGGACAGCGCACGCAGCCAGGTCGTGATGGAGAGCCTGCTCGACGCCGTCGTCAGCCAGCAGGCCCGGTTCGCCATCCTGGACATCACCGGGGTGCCGACCGTGGACTCCCTCGTCGCCCAGCACCTGATGAAGACCGTGGCGGCAGCCCGCCTCATGGGGGCCGAGTGCATCGTGTCGGGCATCCGCCCCGCCATCGCCCAGACCATCGTCCACCTCGGCATCGACCTCGGATCGGTGATCACCCGGGCCAGCCTCGCCGATGCGCTCGCGTACGCGCTGCACGAGCAGGGCAGCGTGGTCGTGGACAGGAACCGCACCGGTACGAGCGCCCGATGACCGGCCCGATCCACGGCTCTCCGGGCGCCCATGTGCCCGTGCTCAAACTCGGCGGCATCCTGCTGGTCACGCTCCAGGGCGAGTTGCACGACCGCGCCGCCGAACAACTCCAGCAGGACATCGGCGAGGCCATCGAGGCCAGTTCCGTCACCGGCGTCGTCATCGACATCTCCGGCGTCGAGATCGTCGACTCGTTCCTGGGCCGTGTGTTCGCGGAGATCGCCGCCCAGGCGAAACTGCTCGCGGCGCAGACGGTCGTCGCGGGCATGCGGCCCGCCGTCGCCATCACCCTGGTCGAGCTGGGCCTCACCCTGCCCGGTCTGCGCACCGCGCTCGATGCCCAGCAGGCCATGCTGATGCTCGACCCGGCGTCCGTGCCCGTCCCCCACAGTCCAGTACGCCGGGAGAGCCCGTGACGGAAACTTCCGGCTCCGTCACCGCCTGCCTGCCGATCCACTCGGACATGGATCTCGCGTGGGTGCGCCAGCACGTACGCCAGACAGCGGCCCAGCTCGGATTCGGCCTCGTCGAGCAGACGAAGCTGGTCACCGCGGCGAGCGAACTCGCCCGCAACACCCTGGTGCACGGCGGAGGAGGCCAGGTCGAGTCCACCGCCCTGACGAGCGGGATCTCTCGGGGGCTGCGTCTGACGTTCCGGGACGAGGGGCCCGGCATCACCGACATCCAGCGGGCACTCAGCGACGGTTACACCTCCGGCGGGGGCCTGGGGCTGGGACTGGGCGGAGCCCGGCGCCTGGTCCACGAGTTCTCCATCGACAGCCGTCCCGACGAGGGCACCGCCGTCACGGTGATCTGCTGGGTCGGCGGTGCGCCCCACCCGCGTCAGGAGGGCCGATGACGCGTGTGTGGGACATCCCCGTCCACGACTCCACCCGGGTCCGCGACGTCCGGGTGGCCGCCGAGGCCGCGTCCGGCCACGCCGGACTCGACCAGGGCCGCACGGCCGTGGCCGCGCTCGTCGCCACGGAACTCGCCACCAACCTGCTCAAGCACGCGGGCGGCGGTCAGATCCTGATCGACACCCCGGTGGCCGACCTCTCGGTCTCCGGCGACGAGCGGGGACCCGGGCTCCAGATCGTGGCGCTCGACCACGGACCGGGCATGGCCGACCTCACGGCGGCGCTGCGCGACGGGTATTCGACGACGGCCTCGCTGGGCGCCGGACTCGGCACCTGCCGTCGTGTCGCCGACGGCTTCGGCGTGCACACGGTGCCGGGGCAGGGCACGGTGGCGGTGGCCCGCGTCCACGCGGCCCGCGGGGACCAGCAGACCGGACGTGTCCCCGCGGCGGGCTCGCCGGTGCGGGCGGGCGGCGTCAACATCCCGCTCCGGGCGGCCGAGCACTCCGGCGACGCCTGGGCCTGCGTACGCTCGGGCGACTTCGTGACCCTGTTGCTGGCCGACGGGCTCGGCCACGGCCCGGCCGCCGCGGAAGCCTCCGACGCGGCCGTACGACTCCTGCGCCACTGTGCCCACCTGCCTCCGCCGGACCTGCTCGGGGAGTTGCACGGCGCGCTGCGCGACACCCGGGGAGCAGCGATCGCGGTGGCCCGGCTCGATCTCACCGCCGGACAACTGGACTTCGCCGGCATCGGCAACGTCGGCGCCCGGCTGGGCGCCGACGGCACCTGGCGGCCGCTGCTGTCGCACCCCGGAATCGTGGGCGCGCATCGTCCGGCCCGGCTGCCCGGCTCCCGGACTCCCTGGACCTCCGACAGCGTGCTCGTCCTGCACAGCGACGGTCTGCCCAGCCGCTGGGCTCCCCCGCCCGTCGCCTCCCTGGCCTCGCTGGACCCCGCCGTGTCGGCAGCCGTGATCGTGCGCGATTCGAGCAGTGCGGCGCGCCCCGTGCGGGACGACACCACCGTGGCCGTGCTGAACCCCACCTCACTGGACCCTCAGACATGACGCAGACCTGGCAGATCACCACAGTCGACGACGCGGCCCGGGCCCGCGTCGCCACGGCCCGGCTCGCCGCCGCCCACGGTGTCTCCCCCCTCGACCGCACACGCCTCGTCACCGCCCTCGGCGCGCAGCTGCGTCAGTGCCTCGTCAAGGGCGGCAGCTGGCAGTTGACGCTGCGGACCACGGCGCCCACGGCCGGGGAGCGCGGCGGGCGGCTCACGGCCGTCGTCCGTCAGCAGGAGGCGAACGGCTCGGCGGACAAGCCGGGTTGGCAGGCCTCGGTCGGCCTCCCGGACGGCGGCAGCGGCGCGATCCCGGCACAACTGCCCGGCGGCCGCACGGTCCTGGCCGATGCCCTGCTCAGCGCCGACGAGGACACCTCGCTGGTCCTGGACAAGCTCGCCGAGCAGGAGGAACTGGTCGCCTTCCACCGGGAGGAACTGCACCAGACCAACCAGGGCGTCCTGGCGCTGCACGCGGAACTCGACGCGGCCGGGCGCGTGCAGCGCGAGCTGTTCACCGCCGAACGCGAGGCCCGTACGGAGGCAGAGAGCGCCCGGCACAGACTGACGTTCCTCGCCGACGCCAGCGCGGACCTCACCGCCTCGCTCAACCATGAGGAGATCCTGCACCGCCTGCCGGAACTCCTGGTGCCCGCCTACGCCCAGAGCGCCGAGGTGTGGCTCTTCACCGAGGAGAGCACGGGCCACAAGCAGGACCCCCACGCCGCGGCCGCCGTCGCCGCCGCGCGCACCGGCCGCCCCCAGTACGCCGCCGACCACCCGGGCGGTCTGCCGGGCGTGGACGACCATCCGCCCTCGGCACTGCACCCGACGCAGGCCCTGCTGTGCATCCCGCTGTCGGCCCGCACCGCGCCCCTGGGGGTGGTGACGCTGACGTCGCCGCAGGAGCGGTGGAACTCCGACGACGTCATCATGCTCGTCGAACTCGCCCGCCGGGCCGGCATCGCGATAGACCACGCCCAGCGCTTCGAGCACAGCCGGGACATCGCGGAGACGCTGCAACGCGCCCTTCTCACCGACCTGCCGACCACCCCCGGCCTCAGCCTCGCTGCGCGCTACCTCCCGGCCACCCACGGCCTGAACATCGGCGGTGACTGGTACGACGCCTTCCGGCAGCCCGACGGGGGCCTGGTGGCGGTCATGGGCGACGTCACCGGCCACGGCCTGCACGCGGCCGTCATGATGAGCCAGTTGCGCACCGCGCTGCGCGCCTACGCGGTCGCCGGAGGCACACCGGGCCGGCTGCTCACCCAACTGCACTCGTTCCTGCACCACTTGCAGCCCGACCTGTACGCGACCGCGGTCATCGCCCGCTTCCATCCCGACGAGACGACCGTCACCTGGGCCGCCGCCGGACATCCGCCACCGGTGCTGCGCGGCCCGGACGGCCGGGTGCGGGTCCTGGAGGCCAAGCCGGGCGCGATGCTGGGCATACCGCTGCACCAGGACATCCGCGACCACACGGAACACATGCCGCCGGGGTCGACGCTCGCCCTGTACACGGACGGTCTGGTGGAGCGCCGGGCCCAGGGCATCGACCCGGGCATCCGGCGCCTGGCCGACACGCTCGGGGCCCAGCGCACCTCCGACCTGGAACACCGTCTGGAGCGAGCGGCCGACCTCATCCTGGATCCGATGCTGTACGACTCGCAGCGGGACGACGACGTCTGTCTGCTCCTGTGTCACGTCGGCGGGTCGTCGGTCACTGCGCCGTCGGTGGACGGGGCGCGCGAGGCCTCCGCCTGACCGTGCAGGGGGCTGACCGTACGACGGGCTGACCGTACGGGGGGACGGGCCCGCTCCCGATCGGGGCTACTCGTCCGCCCCGTTGCCGGCGCCGGGAGAGTGGCGGGCGTCTCGGAACGCCCGCAACCCCACGTCCAGCGCGGTCCGTTGGACAGGGCTCATGGCCGCCAGGACGGCGGACAGGCCCAGCGTCCTGCGCTCACCGATCTCCGTGAGGAGCCGGCCGCCCTGTGGCGTGAGCAGGAGTTGCAGAGCGCGCCGGTTGTGGGGATGCGGGACGCGCTGCACCAGACCCGCGGCCTCCAGGCGATCGCACAGCCGGCTCGCGGCGGGCAGTGCGATGCCGACCATGTCGGCCAGTTCGGTGAGGTTGAGTTCGGAGCGGCCCCCGACGGCCTTCAGTGCCTTCAACTGGTGTGCGGACAGCCGGGGGGTGACCATCTCGCCCGAGGAGGTCCACAGTTCGACGAGGCTCTCCACGGCGTCGGCGATCCGGCCCGCCACGGCTTCCGGGCGGCTTCCCGGTCCCAGGCGGCTTCCCTGTTCCAGGGGACTCCCCTGTCCCAGGCGGCTTCCCGGCTCCAGGGGGCTGCCGGGTTCCGGGCGGCGGCCCGCGTCGTGTCGGCTCCCGGGCTCCGGCTGACTGCCCGCGTGGTGTCGGCTCCCGGGCCCCGGACGACCGCCCGCGTCCCTACGGCTTCCGGGCTCCGGGCGACGGTGGTCTCCGGGCTCCACGCCGTGCTGCACGTCCCCGTCATCCGCCACGGGTCATCACGCGCTCCCCCAGGGCCGGTTCGCGGCACGCTCCCGGCCGACGGAGGGCTCCGTCACGGCGGGTGTCGCTGCTGGATCGCGAATGATGCTTCGTCCTCGGGTTCTCAGAAGGGCACGACGGCGCGGACGGTCTTGCCGTCCGGGCGGAAGTTCACGGTCAGTTCGGCGGACAGACGCCGCACCATGGGCCAGCCGAAGCCGCCCTGTCCCGTGTAGTCCACGCGCCGCGGACGGGGTGGCGAAGGGTCCTCGTCGGAGACGGATATGCCGACCCCGTACCCCATGTCCTGGAGGGCGACGCTGCACCAGCGGCCGCGCGCGTGGCGTACGGCGTTGGTCACCAGTTCCGACACCACCAGCGTGATGGCCTCGACGACGTCCCGCGGCACGTGCCCCGGCAGGCCGCCGACGAACGTCCGCACCATACGTCGTGCGCGTTCCGCCGCCTGTGGCTCGCGCTCCAGCCTCGCATCGCAGACCGAGCCGGAGTCAGGGAGCGGTTCGACGGTCGTCATGCCTCGGCCTCCCTCGCCGTGTCGATGTCGTGCACCGCGTGCACGCGACGCCACCCGGTGTCCGGCCGACGTGCCGGGCGGGCTGCAGCCCTCCTTCCCACCTCCGGCAAGCCCATGTCATGAGATCACTCACCTTCACATCCCGGTCACACCTGGGCACCGCGCCGCAGGATCCCGGGCGCCCCGCGAGCGGTGCCCCGAGGCCGGGCGGCCACCCGTCGGACCGGTTGGGCAGCGTCTCCTCACCCGGGCCCCGGCACCGGCTACGCGGGCCTCTCGCCTGTCTCGCAGATGCGGCGGGCGATCTCGCGCAGCTTGATGTTGTGGTCCTGCGAGGCCTTCTTCAGGACCTTGAAGGCGTCGTCCTCGCTCAGGCCGTGCCGCTCCATGAGGATGCCCATCGCCTCGCCGATCTCGTGACGGGTCTCCAGGGCGTGCCCGAGCTGCTGGTGGGTGCGGGCGGCGGAGAAGGCGACGGCCGCGTGGGAGGCGAGTATCCAGCCGGCGGTCTGGGCCGACTCGTCGAAGGTGCGCGGCACCCGGGAGTACACGTTCAGCGCGCCGAGCTCGTCCTCGGCCGTGAAGAGCAGGAAGCCCATCATGCTGCCCATGCCGAGCTTCCTCAGCTCGGGCGCGAAGCTCGACCACCGCTCGTGCGGCCGGCGCAGGTCCTCGATGGCGTAGAGCTGCTGCCGGTCGGTGACGGCGTCGAAGCACGGGCCCTCGCGCAGATCCTGCTGGATCCGGTCCGCCATGCGCACCACGTCGCTGGTCGCCGCCAGGGCGCTGACCTCGCCCCGGCGCACCGTGAGGATGCCGGCCTCGTCGCATCCGTTGATCAGTACGGTCGCGTGCTCGACGATCCGGTCCAAGGTGGCCTGGACCGAATCCTGAGCGAGCAGATCACGTGCCATGTCCGCCAGGGCGACGGAGAACTCCTGCCACACTTCGCCGGACTCGTGCGCCATGTCCCACCTGTTCATCCATCGGAACGCCGCCCGCGTTCACCTGGGATTCCATCTTGCCACCCGGTCGTGCGCACCGTGTCGGGCCCGCGTTTTCGGCCTTTCCCGGGCCGGGTCGCGGGGCCTGATCCCGGTGGGCCGGGACCGCCGCACCGGAGGCCGTTAGCACCTCGCCCGTTTCATCCGGGCGATCAAGGGTGACCCGAGAAGGGACCGATCCCATGACCACGACCCCTCGCGATCAAGGAGGTCCCGTGAGCGACTGGCGAGAATCCGCTGCGTGCCGAACCGTCGACCCCGACCTGTTCTTCCCCATCGGCAACACGGGCCCCGCCGTGTTGCAGATCGAGGAGGCGAAGGCCGTCTGCCGCGCCTGCCCCGTACGTGACGCGTGTCTGCGCTGGGCGCTCGACACGGGCCAGGCCATCGGCATCTGGGGCGGCACGAGCGAGGGCGAACGGCGAGCGCTGGCGCGGCGCGAGGCCCGTCGGCGATCCCGGGACGCCACGGCGTAGAGGGGGACGGGAGGCCGGTCCCGGTCCGCGCCCGCGGGCCCCACACCGCGAAGCAGTACGGAATCCGGCCGACGAGATCCGGGAAGGCGCGATGGAAATCGAACCCAGTCGGGACAAGAACCGGTCGGGTGCGGAGGTCGAGACCCTCACCATGACCTTCGCGGGTCGGCTGCAGAACGTGACCGACGCGCGCCTGGCCGCCGAGGGCTTTCTGCGCGACCTCGCGCGGGCGTCTCCGCCGTCGGCGGCGGAGCACTGGGACGACGTCCTGCTCGTGGTGACGGAACTGGCCGCGAACACGATCCAGTACGCACCCGGCCCCTTCGAGCTCCATATGCGCCCCACCATCACCCGCGACGGCGTGCACGTGACGTTGCGCGACGGCAGCAGCACCCCGCCGACCCCGCGCCGCTTCCGTCCCTCCGAGGGCGGCGGGGGCATCGGCTGGCACCTCGTCCACGCGCTCTGCGACCAGGTGAGTGTGGTGACGCGGCCCGACGGCAAGGACGTGCACGCCTTCCTCCCCTGGTGAACGCCCCGGCCCGCGGTCCCGGGGCGACCACCGCTCACAGGGGCGTTCTTCCGTTGACAGGTGTCGGTGCTGCTCGCGGGGGCAGACGGAACTGCCTGAGGAGTCATCACTCACCGGTACGCGAACGAGGTGGAGCAGTGAGCCTGCAGCAGGACCGAATACCGGACCCCGCCCCCGGCGGCGACCCGGGCCACGCCGGGGCGCATCCCTCCGAGCAGGAGCATGCCGCCTGGTCGCGCGTACGCCGAACGGCGACGGGGATGGGACATCACGCGGCCAAGAACGCGCTGGCCGCCGCCAGGAAGGCGGCCGAGGACGATTCGCTCATCGGCCGGGACGCGTTCCTCGCGCGGGCGGTGGCCGAGGAGTGGGAGCGGATCACCGAGACCCTGGCCGACCACGCGGGGACGTACGACCCTGCCGACGACCCCTTCGTCCAGGGCGAGCTCGCGGCCCGTGCCCATCAGGAGGAGACGGCGGTCCACGATCACTGACCGGCACGGCCGCACGCGCCTCGCGCCGGGCACGCCGTGGCTCCGGGCGGTGCCCACAGGCACCGCCCGACCGCATTGTCAGTGCCCTGAGGAACAATGCTGAGCAGCGAGAACGTCACCGCCCAGACGGCAGGTGATCCGCCCCGTCCGTCGAAAGGCCGCATGGAGATGACGCCCACCCCGCACCGCCGCGCCGTGCCGCGAGTCCTGAGCGGAGGCCGGTGACGATGCTCCGCGCGCTTTCCCGCCCGCACGCGCCGCTGGGCGCCGGTGGTGCCGAGGTCCTGCGACTGATCACGGAGCAGCGGTTCCCGGTGTTCCTCACCGTGCACACCAACGGCCGCCGCCGATACGGCTATTGGCAGCCCTCCCCCACCGGCGCCGGACGGGGCGGCTGCCATGTCGCGCTGCCCACGGACGAATGCGACGCGCTGCACGCCGCCGGCCGGATCGTGCTGGGGGACCCGCTGGAGGATCCGGGCAAGACCACGTATCCGGTGCGGGCCGCGGCCGCCACGGCGCGCGGCGTGGCAGGCGTCGCGCGTGCGTCCCGGCACGCTTTGACGGCCTGAGGACGACGCGGCTCACACAGCGCCGACGCCGACCCGGCGGGGCGGCCGACCTTGCGGGGCGCTGCCGCTCGAACCGGCGCTCGCGAGGTGCGGCCATGCGGCCCAGCGCCGTTTCCGGTGATCGCCGCACGTGCACGGCCCTTACGGGGATCACCGTGCGTACATGACGCCTGCCGCTCACCGAGGTCTTCCGTGCGTGCACGCCACGGGGCCCGCCGCGCCTTCGCGCTGCGGGCCCCGTCAAAACGGCTCGGACACCATTCGTTCGCCATACCGGATTCCGTGACGTTCGGTACCGGATTCAGTGCGCATTGCCACCTGATTCGGTGCCGGTCGCCCCTGACGAATTCAGTGGCGGAAGACGTCCTTCGTCTTTTCCTTGGCCTGCCGGGCGTCACCCTTCGCCTGCTCGGTCCGGCCCTTGGCGGTCAACCGCTCGTTGCCGACCGCGCGTCCGGCGGTCTCCTTGGCCTTGCCCTTGGCCTGCTCCATCTTGGCTTTGGCCTTCTGGTCCTTCGCCACAGCAGTTCACATCCTCACTGCCTCGACAAATGCGATCCACCTCCACGACTCACCGTGAAAGGGAAATCCAAACGCCGTCGTCCGTGAATTCCTGAGGATTCCCGCACACCGTCGCGACCGCCGTGCCGGAACATGCCGGGGTGAGCGGGCCCCGCCCCAATGCGGATGGTGGGCGGGACCCGTTCACCCTTCCATTCTCTGTATGTGTTCGAGCCGTCGGCAGCGAGTGAGACGAAGCACCTGCGCACCACCGCGTACACCCTGTGTGCGGACCGCGCGCCCGGTGTGCGTCCGCGTCGAGATCCGCGCCGGGCGGGCGCGCGCACCCGGCACTTCCCTTCCACTTACCGTCCAGTAATATCGCGCGTCAGTGTCCCCCTGAGGAGGAACCGTGCCACGGTCGGAACGCTCGCCCCTGCTGCTCGCCGGCCTGCTGGCCACAGCGGGCGTAGCCCACTTCGTCTCTCCGCGCCAGTTCGACGCGACCATCCCGCGGGCCCTGCCGGGCGCCCCGCGGACCTGGACCTACGCGAGCGGTGTCGCCGAACTGGCCCTGGCCGCCGGTCTGGTGTCGCCCCGCACGCGCCGCGCCGCCGCGCGCGCCGCCACCGCCTTCTTCGTCGGCGTGTTCCCCGCCAACGTGCAGATGGCCGTCGACTGGCGGGACCGCCCCGCCCCGCAGCGGACCGCTGCACTGGCACGCCTTCCGCTCCAGGTGCCGCTGGTCCTGTGGGCGCGCGGCGTCGCCCGGAACGCGCAGGGGCAGTCATGACGGGCCGGATGAACGTCGGGGACACGGTCGAGGACTTCACGCTGCCGGACGAGAGCGGGACGGACCGGCGCCTGTCGGAACTCCTCTCCGACGGACCCGTGGTGCTGTTCTTCTACCCGGCCGCCCTCACCCCGGGCTGCACCGCCGAGGCCTGTCATTTCCGTGATCTGGCCGCGGAGTTCGCCGCCGCCGGGGCGAGTCCCGTCGGGATCAGCGGTGACCCGGTCGACCGGCAACAGGAGTTCGCCGACCGGCACACGCTCGGGTTCCCCCTGCTCTCCGACCCCGAGGGCGTCGTCCGCGAACGCTTCGGTGTGAAGCGCGGCTTCTCCCTGGCCCCCACGAAGCGGGCCACTTTCGTGATCGCGCAGGACCGGACGGTCCTGGAGATCGTCCGGAGCGAGCTGCGGATGAGCGCGCACGCCGACCGCGCCCTCGCCGTCCTGCGCGACCACAAGGGCTGACGCGGCACCAAGGGCTGACCGGAGCGCTCCGGTCGGCACGGCCGTTCTTCGGCCACCGCCCGCGCCTCCTCGGGTGTTCCTCCTCCGGCGGGCGTTCTCCGTCGGCGCCCCGGCGTCCCCCGTACGGCCGCACAGCGTCCGGCGGGGTGACGACGGCCGGCACCCGCACGGGCCCGGCAGCGATCCGGACGAGCGCGTGCGAGGGGCCTTCGCAGGGCCGAAGCTGGGGTCGAAGCTGGGGTCGAGACCAGCGAGGCGCGCGGTGCTGCCACCGCGCGCGTGCCGAACGAGGAGGACACACTCGCGTGCCTGCCAAGAACGTCTCCGTCAATCGCGCGGCCCTCGGGCACCGCGTCGCCTACGCGCTGCGCCACCCCGAGCGGGTGCCCCGTCATCTCACCCGTGTCGCCCGCGACGCGTGGCTGCGCCACCGCTGGCCGGACCACATCTCGTACTACCGTGCGGTGATGCGCTCCGACACGCGTGCCGACCCGGACGCGGCCGTCGGCAGCCGCAGCCACGAGCGGTGGCTCGCCCTGGGCGCCCTGCAGTTCGACTACCTGCTCGGCCACGGCCTGCGCCCCGAGCACCGGATGCTGGAGATCGGCTGCGGCAATCTGCGGGCGGGCTGGCGGTTCATCAGGCACCTGGAACCCGGGCACTACTATGGCATCGACATCTCCCCGGACATCCTGCTGGCCGCGCAGGACACGATGGTGCGCATGGAGCTCCAGCAGCGGCTCCCCACACTGACCCCGGTGCGCGACCTGAAGCTGGGTTTCCTGCCGGACGCCCACTTCGACGTGGTGCACGCGCACAGCGTCTTCTCCCACTCCCCGCTCCCCGTCATCGAGGAGTGCTTCGCCCACGTCGGCAGGGTGCTGGCCCCCGGGGGCTGGTTCGACTTCACCTTCGACCGCACCGAGGGCGAGGAGCACCACGTACTGCGCGAGGACTTCTACTACCGCACCGAGACCCTCCTGGCACTGGCCGAGAAGCACGGTCTGGCGGGTCGCTTCATGGCCGACTGGGAGGAACTGCCGCACGGTCAGTCGAAGATCCGCGTCACCCACCGCGACGCGCCCTGTCCGGCGAGGGGCCCGCGCGTCATGCTGGACCCCGACGAATCGACCACACGATCGACGGAGCCCACATGACGGACCAGGTCACACGACTCGAAGTGAAGCCGGTCGCCGGCCACATCGGCGCCGAAGTCACCGGAGTCGACCTGGCCGACGAGTTGGACGACACGGTCGTCGCCCGTATCCGGGAGGCGGTGCTGCGATGGAAGGTGGTGTTCTTCCGCAACCAGCACCTCGACCACGCCTCCCACATCGCGTTCGCACGGCGGTTCGGCGAGCCGGTCCGCCTCCGTTCGCGTGGCAGCGCGTCACCGAAGGACTTCCCCGAGGTGGAGACGACCGCCGACCGGCTGGAACTGGGCGGGCGTTACGGCATGGGCCACGAGGAGTGGCTGCGTCGACGGCGGCATTCGCTCCTGCGGGGATGGCACTGCGACCACGGTGCCCGGGTCGATCCGCCCGCCGCGACGATCCTGCGTGCCGAGACCGTGCCGCCGTACGGCGGTGACACCACCTGGTCCAATCTGGCCGTCGCCTACGCGGGCCTGTCGGAACCGGTGCGGGAGTTCGTCGACGGGCTGCGCGCCGAGCACCGGCTCGGGGTCGGCTACCAGACGCGAGCCGGGGACGACGCGTACCTGCGCCATCTGCTGGACCATCAGATCGCCTCCGACCACCCGCTGGTGCGGGTGCACCCGGAGACCGGCGAACGGGTCCTGTTCGTCAACGGCTACTACGTCGAGCAGATCCTCGGGCTGTCCCGGCCGGAGAGCGGGGCGATCCTGGAGATGCTGCTGGAGCAGGCCACCCGCCCCGAGTACACGGTCCGCTTCCGGTGGGAGCCGGGCAGCGTGGCCTTCTGGGACAACCGGGCCACGATCCATCTGGCGCCCGGGGACACCGCGCACGTGGACCATCCGCGGATCATGCACCGGGTGATGCTCGCCGGGGACGTCCCGGTCGGTGCGGACGGCAAGCCGTCCGTACCGATCGTGGGCAGTGAGCCGCAGCGTTGGTGAGCGGTGCCCGTGGCCGCCGGCCCGCGGGCACCGAGGGTGACCGGCGGCGGTCCGGGACGTGGCTCCGTCAGAAGATGCCTTGGCCCGGTACGAGGATGCCGCGCGGATCGTAGGTGTGGCGGGCGGTGGCCAGCCGTCGCCAGGCGGGCCCGAAGTGCTCGCGCCAGTCGGCGGGTGCGAAGGGGACGGAGCCGACCGGGTAGTGGGTGCCGCCGGCCGCGTGGACGGTGTCGTAGGCGGCCCGGTTGGCGGCGAGCAGACGGTCGACGGTGGCCGTGTCGTCGGGCGGGGTGGTGCGCAGGACGGCCAGCAGGTAGGGCACCGGGTCGTCGGGCATGCGCAGCAGTGGAGTGCCGAGCCGGTCGCGCAGCAGCGGGTAGAGGAGGACGACTCCCGGGCCGAGGTCCTCGGGGGTGAGGTCGTCCAGCACGGCTCCGGCGACGGCTGCGGCCGTGCGGCCGGGCAGCAGCAGGTTGAGCCACGGGTGGGCGTACGCCCACAGGCCCGCCTCCTTCAGCGCGGCGACACTCGGCGCGAGCCGGTCGAGGAAGTCGTAGTACGCGAGGTCCGACTTCTGCACGCCCGACGGGTCGTGGCGCAGCCCGCGCAGCAGTCGGGCGTCGTCCGGGGCGGGCCCGACGGGCGGGCCGTAGGCCACCGCTTCGAGGAGGTAGCCGCGGAAGGCTCCGCCGGCGTCCGGGGTGACCTGCCCCTCGACATAGGCGAAGCGGCCCTCCTCGACGAGCCGTCGCTGGTCGTCGAGGAAAACCCGCAGGTCGTCGTACGGGAGGAGGTAGTGGCGCACGGTCTCGGGTGCGCTGACCAGTCGCAGGGTGGCCCCGACGACGACGGCGCACTGGCCGAGTCCCGCGAGCACGGCGAGGAACAGGTCGCGGTGGCGGGTCGGGGAGCACCGTACGAGCTCGCCCGCGCCGGTGACGACCTGGAGTTCGGTGACGTTGTCGACCTGGGCACCCTGCTGGTGGGTCTGGCCGCCCAGACCACCGACCGACAGAGTGCCGCCGACGGAGAGTTCGAGGTAGTCGGTGAAGGTCGGCGGTGTGAGTCCGTGGGCGATCGTGGCCTTGGCGACGTCGCTCCACTTGGCGCCCGCCCCGACCGTGACCGTCCTGCTGCCCGGTCCGACCGGGCCGATGTCCGCGAGCGGCGTGGTCTCGATGACCAGGCCTCCGCCGACCTGGGCCTGCCCCTGGGTGGCGTGGCCCTGGCCCCTGGGAGCGACCTCGACACGGTGCGTGTTGCAGAAGCGGATCATCGCGACGACGTCCTGGACCGAGCCCGGGCGCAGGACGGCGACCGGACGCCGGTGGACGATGTGCCCGAAGTCGTCGGCGGCGGCCCCGAGCGAGGCGTCGTCGGTGTGGATGCTCCCGTCCAGCGGCGGGAGGCCGGTCAGCGGCCGGGCGGACGCGGTGGTCGCCCAACTGCGGGTGAAGGGGTCGAATCCGATGACCGCGGCTCCGGCGGCCGCGAGGCCGTGCAGTGCGGTACGTCGCGAAGGGGTCCGGGGCACGCGCTCCTCCTGGGGCGGGCTGGATGCAGCGGTCGACTGCCGCCGATCATAAGGCAGTTGGGTCTTGGACCATGGGAAAACGATGTCGCGGGTGTCGCCCCCGCCCCGAGGCTCCCGGCCTCCCCGGCACGGACCGGGCAAGGCTTCCGGGCCCACTGGTGCGGCCTGCCTCCCACCACGGGTCCGAGTACATGGCCCGCGTTCGCGCGCGGCTCCGGCCGTGTCACACGGACACGGCCGGAGCCGCTTTCCTGACCTGCTCCCGACCGCGTCGCTCGGACGCCGCCGGAGTCCCGGCGCCCGACGGCCGTCGGACGACGGCGGCCGGGTTCACCGTGCCGCGGGCGGAGGCGTGCGCCGAGGCGCCCGGGGTCGTACGGGGTGACCGTCGACGGTCACTCGTCGACGGCGGCACCGAAGCGGGCGTCGCCGCCCGGCGCGCCCAGCGCACTCGCCCCGAAGAGCCAGGAACCGTCGGCCACCAGGCCCTTGGTGCCGGCGGGCAGGTGCCAGACCACGCCGTCCGCGGTGTCCTCCCCGGGCGCGGCGGCCAGGAGTTCGCTGCGGCCGTCGGCGTCCGTGTCGGCGAGCCGTACCTGCGCGCCCCACGTGTCGTCCATCTCGGCGGTGCCGGGGATGCCGGGAGTGTTCTGGTCGAAGGACTGCGCGCCCGTCGCCGTCAGACCGTCCGCCGAGCCGCGCAGCAGCCACACCGCGCCGGCGTCCGACACGGTGCCGATGTCCTCGCCCGGCGCGCCGACGGCCACGTCCGCGTAGCCGTCGCCGTCGCTGTCGCCGACGGACAGCTCCGTGCCCCACGCGTCGCCGTGCTCTCCGGTGCCGGGCACCCCCGGCGAGTTCTGGGTCCACCACCGCGGGGCGCTGCCGGGTCCGTCCTGGCCCTCGGGGCCGTCCTCGCCGCCGTAGTAGACACCGACGAGTCCGCCGGTCAGGCCCTCCGCCTCGTCGTCGGGGCTGCTGTTCTGGCCGGTGACGAGGTCGTCGTAGCCGTCGTTGTCGATGTCGCCCGAGGCCGTGGAGATGCCGCCGCGCAGGTCGCGCAGGTGGGTCAGGCCGTGTGCGCCGCCCGAGTAGACCGCCGACCAGCCCTGCGTGTAGTCGTCGTCGGGGCTGTAGCCGGAGACGACGAGGTCGGCATAGCCGTCGCGGTCGTAGTCGCCCGTGGTCACGTAGGCGGGCCGGATGGCCCGGCCGGCGGGGTGCGCGGTCGTGTCGAGCGTGCCGGTGTGGTGCAGTGCGCCGCCGCTGTACGTGAACAACTGCGCGCCCTGCTGGTCGAGTACGGCGACGACGTCGGCGGGCGTGTCCCCCGTCAGCCGCGCGGCCGTGACGGCGGCACCGAAGCGGGCTCCGGCCGCCGGGGCGGCGGAGGCGAACGTGACGCTCCGGGCCGGGCCGAGTCCACTCCTGGAGCCGTACAGCACCGTCACGCGGCCCGCGTCCTCCAGGGACCCGACGTCCTCTCCGGGCGCCGCGACGACCGCGTCGTCGTAGCCGTCGCCGTCGAGGTCTCCGGTGGCGACGGCCGCACCGAAGGAGTCGTAGGTCTCCGAGGTGCCGGGGACGCCGTTGGTGGACTGGCTGAAGACCGCGGTACGCGCCTTGGGGACGCTGTTGCCGGCACCGATGCCGTTGGCCGCCCCGTACTGGACGGTGACGAAGCCGGCGCCCTTCTTGCCGTCGACGGTGCCGTCCGGGGCGCCGATGAGGACGTCGTCGTAGCCGTCGCCGTCGAAGTCGGAGTTGCGGTCGTTCGCCTGGGTGCCGCCGGGGGTGCCCGCGTACGAGGCGGGTGCGGCGGCGATGCCGAGGCCCGCGAGCAGCAGGAAGGACGCGGCTGCCAGGGCGGCCGTGCCCCTTCTGCGGCGGGCACCCGTGGTGCCGATGGTGGAGGTCGTCGTGTCGGTCGCACGCTGCGCGCTGGTCATGTCCTGCTCCCCGTGTGATGAAGACGCGGCCGGGTCGAAAGGCCGGGCTTGGTGGTCAATGTGGCGAAAGGACCAAGTTCCTTTCACTCACGCCCAGTTCGACACGACACGTGCCCGGGGAGTTGTGGTGCCCGGAGGGGCCGTGACACAGCAGTGACAAGTGTTGCGCAACGCGGACTTCCGGGCGGGTGGTGAGCCCGCCCGGACGCTTCAGGCCTGGTCGGTCCGGCCGTTCTCCGGCCCGGCCTGTTCGGTGTCCTCGTCCGGTGTGCGGGTGTAGCCCTGGAGCGCGAGCGGGGCGTCCGCCTTGTCGGGGCGGGTGTCGGGGCTCTGGCCGTTCAGGTTCTGCCGGACGGAGTCCAGGATCGTCAGACCCTGGGCGACCAGTCCCGCCGCGATCTCGCCGAGGCCGTCTGCGCCGTTGAGGACGTTCACGTTGGCCCCGGCGAGCCCGCCCGCCGCCTCCTTGACGATCTGCGGCAGTTGGTCGATCAGCATCCGGTCGAGCGCGACACGGTCGTGCGAGGCGGCGGCCTCGGCCTGGATCTTCATGCGCTCGGCGTCGGCGACGGCGAGTACCCGGATCCGTTCGGCCTCGGCCTCGGCGGGCTTCACGATCTCGGCCACCAGTTGCTGCTGCCGCAACGCGGCCTGCTTCTGGGCCAGTTCGGTCTGCGCGGCGAGGACCTCCTGCTGGGCGTGGGCCTGCGCCAGCGGTCCCGCCTGAGCGGCCTGGGCCTGGGCCCGGTCCACCTCGGCCGAGTACTCCGCCTTCACCACGGCGGTCTGCCGCGCGTACTCGGCCTGGTTGCGCGCCGCGACCTGCTCCGCCTCGACCGCCGCCTGGGTGGCCTGGGCCTGGGCGATCTGGGCCTGCCGCTGGATCGCCGCCTTGTGCGGTGCGGACATGGCGTCGATGTATCCGGTGTCGCCGTCGTCGATCGACTGGATCTGCAGCGAGTCGACGATCAGCCCGATCTTCGCCATCTCGGTCTTGGAGGTGTCCAGGACCTCAGCGGCGAGCTTCTGCCGTTCGGTGACGATCTCCTCCACCGTCATCGAGCCGATGATGGCGCGCAGATGACCCGCGAAGATGCGCCCGGTGAGCACCGACATCTGGTCCTGGTCGGAGAGGAACCGCTGTCCGGCGTTGATGATGCTCTCGGTGTCGTTGCCCACCTTGAACGCGATCACGGCGCGGACATGCAGGGAGATGCCCTGCTTGGTGACACAGGTCTCGGTGACCTCGGACTCGCACATCGACAGCGTGAGGAAGCGCGTCTTGCGGAAGACGGGCAGGACGAACTTGCCATGGCCCGTCACCACCCGGAACGGCGCTCCCCCGAGTCCCCGCCTCCCTCCCGAGATCAGCATCGCCTGGTCGGGAGCGGGAACGCGGTATCCGAACATCGTTGTCCATCCTCCTCAGCCTGCGCCGGCGGGATGACCGCCCAACGCCTCCAGGGGGTCGGCCCACGTGATGACGTCGACCGCACGGCATCCGCGGGATGCGACCACGAGCACGGTCGCCCCTGTCGGCAGGGGCTCCGGCGACCAGGCGAGGAAGGTCTCGGATCCGCCCCGGACCCGCACGAGGATCTCGCCGGGACCGGCGGATCCACGTGTGCCGATGAGCAGTTCCCCCGTGCAGCCGATCACGGCGTCGTCCTCCACCACAGTCGGCCGCCCCCCATCACCCTGGTACTGCTACCGACAGTAGACCTCCCCGTGCCCGGCGCCTACGCCCCTGCCGATCTCCCGTCCGCACCGGCGCCCCGGCCCCGGGGCGTAGCGCCGTCGGCGTGCCTCAACTCCTGGTGAACTTGTAGGTCTTGCTGTCGGTCAGGACGCAGAAGCCCGGCGACACGACGATCACCCGCAGGGTGCCGGTGCGCCGGTCGTAGTCGATTCCCTCGGCCTCGAACGTCCCCGAGCAGCCGCTGCGCAGCGGGAGTTGGCGCAGGGCGGTGACGTGACCGGACACGTCCGCCGTGCCGTTGGGCTCGCCGGACAGGTCGATCTGGAGCAGTGGCTTGGTGATGCCGAAGAGGGTGCCCGCGGGGTCGTCGGACGAGCACAGCAGCCGCGTCGCGGTGACGAAGTCGCAGCCCTGCACGTCACGTACGGCGTGGTCCAGGTTGATGGTGGACGCCTGCGGGAGGTTCGCCAAGGGCGACGTACCCGAGTTGACGCCGGGCGTCGGGAACACCAGGAGCCGGTTCATCGTGCCCCACTCGCCGGACACCATCCAGGAGCCTCCGGGCGAGATGGTGACGAACGAGTTGTTGAGGGCCTCGCCCGGGCTCAGCGCGTGGACGTACTCCGACCAGGCGCCGCCCGGCGCCTGCACCCGGAACATCTTGGCGCTGCCCGAGTCGCTCTGGTACGGCTCGATGTAGTAGCCGTTGTAGGAGGCGTCCGGGTCGCCGACGTGGTTCCAGCCGCGGCTGCTGACACCGACGGGAATGGTGCCGATGCCCGTGTAGTGGTTGGGGCTGCCTGCCGGGACCTCGACCGAGGTGAGGCCCTGGCTCTCGGTCAGCGGATCGGCGCGGTCCGAACCCGTCTCGGTCCAGGTGTCGGCGGCCTGGGCGGGCGCGGTGGTGGCGACGGACACGACGACGGCGGTGGCGAACGTGACGAGCCCTGCCAGGACCGCGTGACAACGTTGCCGTGCGGGCATGCGCATGAGGTCTGCTCCTCGTTGGGGGGTGGGCTGCTCGGCGCACAGTCTGACCCGTCCTGATGGTCATGTACAGACCAATGAATGGACACCGGGCGTCGGCTCACCGTCCACGCGGCGACACGCCGCACGCCGTCCGGGAAGGGGCCCTGGACACGCCGCCGCCACGCCCCGCACGGGCGGCCCCGCCGGACGCGCACCGGCCGAACTCACACCACCGACGGCCAACCAACGACACTCGCAGCAAGGGCAGTTGCTCCGAGCGAGATCACACCGACCGCACCACGCGCCGTTCACCGGCGACGATCAGAGGACCCCGGCGGCACGGCGGGATCTCCGACCGGGAGCAGACAAGCGTCCGCCGGGCAGGGAAATCCCTGCCCGGCGGACGTGACCGTTCAGTCAGGCAAGGAAGCCCCTGCCCGGCACACGCGACGGCTTCGTCAGTCGGCCGTGCACGTGTTGCCGCTCGCCGGGTTCAGCAGGCCCAGCACGTCGATGGAGTCGCCGCAGAGGTTGAGACCCAGGTCCACGGGGATCTGGATCACATTGCCGGACAGAAGTCCGGGGCTGTTCGCGGCGACGCCGACCGGGTCGGGGTCGTCCGCGGCGGCAGTCCCGGCCGTGGCCACAAGAGCCACGGTCGCCAGGCCGGCGGCGGCCATCAGACGAATGCGCATGTCAAACTCCCATCATTCGCAGGGGTGCGAGTTCCTCCACCATCACCTGCACGGGCCGTGACCGACATCGCTGTACGCCCGAACGGGGTGCCCGTCCCATACGGCCCCGTCCGCTTGCGTCCGGGCTCAAGACGCGCCTGCGGGCCGTGTCGCGCGGCCGCTGCGGAATGCCCGTAGCGTGAGAACAGGTCACGTGGAACAGGGAGAGATCATGTCAACGAGCCAACCCGATGCGTCCGCGCCGTCCGACGACAGGGCGACCCCCGACTCGCTGCTGCACACCGGTGCAGGGGGCGCCGTGACCGCCGAGGACCTGGTACTCGCGGCGGGACGCGACATCAACCCGCGCAACCTCGCCTGGGCCGAGCGCAAGCTCAAGGAGGAAGGCCCGGCGGCCCTCGACAAGCTGCTTCCCTGACGCGACCGGCTCCGATGCGGCGGAGCCGGTCGACGAACCGCCGGTGCCCGGCCGGCTCCGACACGACGGAGCCGGCCGGGCACGCGCGCGTTCAGCCCCGGGAGCCGGGGGTCAGGAGCTCGGGCACTCCTTCCAGGCCAGGTGGTAGACGGTGCTGATGTCGCCGTCCGTCGAGTCCATGGTCATGAAGCTGGAGCTGCCGGGAGTGGACGTCCCCGCGCTGACGCGGAGTTCGGTGTTGATGTTGAAGTTCCGCTGAACGCCGCAGGGCGCCCAAACCAGTTGGGCCCAGTCCGTGGAGTCCGTGGCCTGCCAGTTGTCGTTGTAGGGACCGCGGAAGGGGTGGGTGATGGCGGCCGTGTTCGGAGAGCCCTGGAAGTAGTACGAGGCCTTCTCGGTGCTGCTCGCTCCTTGCTGGAGCGCGGCGAAACCGCGGTAGTCGGCGCTGGCGATGGCGTAGGTGAAGCCCTGCGGCACGTGGACGATCAGGTTGAGCTGGCAGTTCTTGCGGAACGCGGTGGGGTCGGCATTGCCTCCGACCTGCGCGAGGTAGTCGCTGTAGGTCACCGTGAACGCCGTGTTGTCCGGCGAGACCGCGACGGCCGCGGTGCCCTGGGGACATCCCGAGCCGTTCACCGTGGCGACCTTGATGACGATCTTGTCCGGGGGCGGGTCGACGATCGCGGAGGACGGGTCGTGCGCGGGGAGTGCCGAGGCGAACAGGGCGGCGATGGCGCCACCCAGTAGCAGCCCACCAGTCATGGGGCTCCAATCCATTGCGTCGGTGTTCCGGCGGCGGCACGTGAGGTGCGCCGCCCTGGAATGGGGGGTGCGGCTCCCCGCGGGCGAGGAGCCGTCGCAGACCAGTGCGTCGGATCAAGGCTTTGTTGAACATGCACATGTCAAGCAGGCATGCGCATTCCCCCGGGCTGTGAAGGAGCTGTGAAGACCGGGAGTGACGGCATCGTACGAAGCGGCGACCGGGGCGGCCAGGGCGATCTCCGGCCATTCACGGCCCGGCCGCCGGTCACCTGCCGTAGCGGCCGACCAGCGTCCCCGCAGCCGTGACGTGCCCGGCCAGCGCGCGTTTCACATCGCCCGCCCCGGCCCCCTCGGGGAGGGTCGGTTTCACGTCGGCCGCGAACACCGAGAAGACGTAGCGGTGCGCCTTTCCCTCCGGCGGACAGGGACCGCCGTATCCGAGCTTCCCGAAGCCGTTGCGGCCCTGCACGGCTCCGTGCGGCACGGCGCCCGCCGCCAGCGCCGTCTCGTGCGGGTCGATGCTCCACACGGTCCAGTGCACGAAGGTGCCGCCCGGGGCGTCCGGGTCCTCGACCAGCACGACCAGCCCGGCAGCGCCCTGCGGCACCCCCGAGAAGTCCAGCGGCGGCGAGACGTTCTCGCCGTCGCAGGTGTACCGGCGCGGAATCGTGCCGCCGTCCGCGAACGCGGGGCTCGACACGCCGATCTTCGACGACGCCCGGATCTCGGGGGTCGTCGACGACACGGCGCCCCCTCCCCCGCGGCCGCAACCGGCCGCGCACAGCGCGAGAAGCGCCCCGAGGATTCCGGCCCGCCGCCGGCCGTGATGCCGCATACGCGCCACGCTAGCGCCGCGGCGGCCGACGGGCGGCGCGACACGGACGGCACGACGCCACCCGCCCGCGACGCGACGGGCACACGGAACGGACCGTGTGCCGGGTGAGCAGGCGGTGCGGCTCCGGCCCAGCCCACGTGCCACACGCACAGGCGGCGCGACACCCCGCGCAGGACTCGTGACACGTGCCGCACGCCGCACCCGCGGACTTCACGGTGTTTGGCCAAAAGCCGCATGCAGAAACGGAGTCGAGCGAGTGAACCCGAACGAGGCGTCGCGTCACCTCGTGGACGCACAGCGTCCGCCGGCTGTCGTCCGCACGTGTCGGCGGGAACCGACTCGCTCGCCGACCTGAAACGTGCCTCCGGCCGGCGCGGGCGGCAGCGACACCCACCGCGCGGCCGGCCGCAGGACCCGTGGCACGGCCGGGCGGGAATCGCCCCGCCGCCTCATCACGGCAACGGTGTGCCTGCGACACTGAGCCCCATGGATCCACGACACCTGAGGCTCGGCCGCCGTCGCATATGGATGTGCAGCGCTGTCTGTTTTCTGGTGCTCGGCCCGGTCGGGTGGTTCCTGGGCGGATGGATCCCGGTGGTGCTGCTGGCCGTCGCACTCGCCGCGGCCACCGCGGTCCTGCACTGGAAGGCCCCCTCGTGGCTCGCCCCCGCCATCGCGAAGGGGCAGCGTCAGAGCCGCCAGGACGTGTCCGCCTTCTGTGCGGTCATCGCGGTCAGCGGCTACGCCCAGCCCCCGGCGGCCGCCGACAGCGCCTCCCGTGACATGGCGGGGCTGCGCATCGAGGCGTACCGCGCCGCCGCCGACGACGATCTGTCCGAGGATCTCCGCCGGCTCGCGGCCGACGCGCTGGCCGCCGCCGACCACGCCCACGACGAGGACACCCCCGCGGAGTGGCGCGCCGCGCGTGCGAGCGCGGAGCGGCTGGCGCACGCCGCGCAGGACGGCAACCCGTACGTGCGTCAGCTCCTCATCCAGTGGGTGGAGGGGAATCCGGCCGGGGAGCGCTAGGGCCTCTGCCCGACCATTTCTGGCGTCGTCGGGCAGGCGGGAATCGTCGGACGGGCCCTGGCCGTCGCCGCTCAGGACTCGGCTTCCCCGCGGAGAAAGTTGCTCACCTGGCAGGCCAGGCTGTCCCGGGCCGTGTCGGGACGGGCGCCCGCCTCGACCGTGGTCTCGTACGGGTCGATGCCGCCCGCCCAGAGGTACCGCTCGGTCCACTCGTCGTCGACCTTCAGCTGGACCTGGATGTCCACGCGGTGCAGGAACGCCTCCGCTCCCGCGGCGAAGAGGACGGCGGTGGCCCGGCGCAGCGGGTAGACGTCGAAGCCCTCGATGAACTGAGAGTTCCGCCAGTCCAGGAAGGCGCTCTCGCCGTCCGCGCCGATGCGGATGTCGATCTGGCCGTCTTCGAGATGGATCCCGAAATGCTCGGTCGTGCGGTTTTCGACCGTCACTCGAAAAGCGAAGTAGGCAAGTCCGTCGGCGGCGTCGTCGCGTCCCCGCGGCGGCTCCGCCTTTTCCACTCCATGGACGCGGACACGCAGACCGGCATGCTCGTCGTACTCCTGCCAGTCCCCGACCACGTTCGGCTCGCGCACAGTCCACCTCTCCACTTCAGAGGGCTTTTCCTATCTGTGGCCCCAA
The DNA here is from genome assembly GCF_002300165.1 of Streptomyces sp. Tue6028. Classification (GTDB taxonomy): domain Bacteria; phylum Actinomycetota; class Actinomycetes; order Streptomycetales; family Streptomycetaceae; genus Streptomyces; species Streptomyces siamensis. The sequence goes on from NZ_MLCE01000002.1 coordinate 85,850, forward strand.
TGAGGTGTCAAATGCGCCGAACGTGCCGTGGCCAGGGATTTCACCTTTCTTGATCGGCGATCAAGCCGTGCGCAGCCAGAACCTTTCCCCGACCGCCGCGGAGAGTTTTTCCCGCGTGCTGCACATCACGTCCGAAGGCGTCTCATCCACCGGCCCGCAGCCGGCGGAGCTGCTCGTCGAGGGGGCCGAGGCCGACGTCGCGCCGGCGCTCGTCGAGGGTCCGCGGCCGGCGCACGGGGTAGGGGCGCAGCGTCGCGGGGTCGACGCGGGTGCCGTAGTACTGGGGCCGGCCCAGTTCCACGGCACAGTGGTCGGCGATGTACGCGTGGTGGAGCGCGGGGCAGCGCCCGTCCGCCGCGGCGTCGGCGATCAGGTCGCGGCACTTCAGCTGGAAGTCCAGGCAGGGGGCGTGCAGCAGGATCATCAGCGCCGCCGTGGAAGCGGGCAGGCCGACCAGGTCGGCGGCGGGCCAGCCGTACCGGTGGACGACGGTGGCGAGGGCCTCGGCACCGTCCTCACGGCACCGGGCGAGGGCGGGGTGCCACCGAGGGCCGGATGCCGTCCGTGCCTGCCGCATCAGGCGTCGTTCCTCGTCCACCCGGCGCAGCAGTTCCGCGGCCAGCGCCGCCGCGAGTGCCGGAACCATCGGCCGCTCGGTCGTGAGCCCGGGCGACGCCGCCGCGGCGCCCACCGGGGGGTCGGACCGCGTCCGCCGGCCGAGCCCCGAGGCCGTCTCCCTGCCGGCGGCCTCCGAGGACGCGGGCGCCTCGCCGCCGATCGCCGAAGACGCAGGCGCAGACTCGGGCAAGGGCCGCCGCGGCTCGCAGACCGCCGCGGGCGCGAGCGGTACGCCGTCGGGCGGCGAGGGTGCGGGCCGCGCGGGTCGGCCGACCTCCGGGAACGCGAGCGGTGCCACGCCTGCCCTGGGCGTCGCGGGCCGCGCCTCCCCGTCGACCGCCGGAGGAACGGACAGCCCCTCCGAGCCGGTCGCCGGGCGCGTCGGCGATCGGTTCACGGCAGTCCCTGGAGCACCAGCGTGAACCACACCTTCTTGCCGGTGAGGCCCGGGTCGGGCGGGGCCACGCCCCAGTCGTCGGTCAGGGCGGCCACGATGGCCAGCCCTCGCCCCGACTCCTCGGCGCCGTCCGCGGTGCGCGGCCGCGGCAGGAAGGGCGAGCGGTCGGCGACGGTGATGCGCAGCTCGCACCGGGTGTACTCGACGGTGACGGTCACGGTGTCACCGCGGTCGGGGCTGCCGTGCTTGAGGGCGTTGCCGAACAGTTCGTCCGTCGCGAGGACAGCGTTGTCCAGGTGCTCGGGCGCGAGCCGGAGGTTCCTGAGGTGTTCGGTGACCATCGCCCGCAGGCGTGGCGAGCGGGAGGGGTGGGCCGGGACGGTGGTGCGCAGGAGGTGGGCCTGGTCCACGGGCGGCGCCGGGATCGCCCCGGACGCCGATGCCAGGAGCGGCACGGCGGGCACCGCGGTGAGGGGGATGTCGGCCGCCGCCTCCGAGGGCCGGGGCCGCGCCGCGGGCGTCAGGTCGTCCGCCCCGTGGTCGTCATACGCCGACGCGCGGCCGTCGGGCAGCCGCGCGTGGACGTCATCCGCCAGTGAGGGCGACGGCCCGCGGCGATGCGCCCTGGATGCCGTCATCGATCCTCCTTCGGAGGCAGCACGGGTGGGGGGTCGGTCTGGATGGCTGCCCCAGCAGCCAACACGCCGGAGTAGCCGGGCGACCAGGGGGTATTCGGGTTGTCCGGTTGCAAGCACGTAGTGGCATGGGATGTATGTTCGATCGCGTGAGGAACGTGGACGGGGGGCGGACGGCGGTGTACGCGGAAGGCGACACCGGGTGGTCCGGCGTGCGCGGAAAGCGCGTACTGGTCACCGGCGGCACCCGGGGGCTCGGCGAGCAGATCGTGCGGCTGCTGTCCGCCGAGGGCGCGCGGGTGGCGACCTGCGCCCGCACGGCCCGTGACCTGGAGGCACTGACGGCGTCCCTGGACGCCGAGACGTTCACCCGGCCGCTCGACGTCACCGCGCCCGGTTCACTGGAAGACTTTGTCGTGGCCACGGCGAAACGTTTCGGCGGGCTGGACGGAGTGGTGGCCTGCGCGGGCGGGTCCCGCGGCGGCGGCATCGAGCAGGCGGCCCCCGACGACTGGGCGGCCACCTGGGAGGTCAACGTCGGCCACGCGGCCCGGCTGGTACGGGCGGCCGTCCCGCACCTGCGGGCGGCGGGCGGCGGCTCGGTCGTGGTGATCTCGTCGATCTCCGGCTGGAAGCCGGGTCCGCCGGCCCAGTACGGGGTCGCGAAGTCCGCGCAGATCCATCTGGCCGCCTCGCTCGCCCGGGAGCTCGGCCCGGACAACATCAGGGTCAACGCCGTCTCCCCCGGCTCCATGCTCATCCCGGGCCGGCGCTGGGACCGGATGCGCCGGGAGGACCCCGAGGCGTTCGCCCACTTCGTCGCGGCGGAGCTGCCGGGCGGCGGGCCGGTGGCACCGCAGGAGGTCGCCAGGGTGGTGGCGTTCCTGCTGTCCGACTGGTCGAGCGGGATCTCCGGTGCCCATCTGCCGGTGGACCGGGCTCAGAACGCGCCGTCCCCGGACGGCTACTGAGGCACCGGATCGGGGACCGACTCACCGGGAGGACCGGCGGCGCCCCGGTCCCGGGTCACGCCGCCACCCCCAGCACGGCACGCGACCTGCGCTCGAACTCCTGCACCACGGGCTCGTGACGGCGCGGCTCCAGCCGCCTGCGGAAGTCCCGCAGGGCCTGGATCGACCGCTCGCTGTGCACGGTGCTGAGGGTGTCGAGCGCCTCGGTCGCGGTGCCGACCGCCTCGTCCAGACGGTCCTGCTGGAGATGTGCGGTCGCCAGGACGGAGCGGCTGATGGCCTGGCGCCGACGCCGGTCGGGGTTGGCACTGAGCGACTCGCTCGCCGTGCGCTCCGCCTGCGCGGCCAGACCCAGGTCGCGGAAGCACAGGGCGGACTCGGCCTGGAGATAGTGGTGGTCGAGATAGCGGACCCACACCGACTCCTGCGCGGGCCCCTTGCTCGCCTCCAGCTGCCGGTCGGCCAGGCGCAGCGCCTCGGAGGCCTCGCCGTGGCGGCCCTGCGCGGCGTGACCGCGGGCGGCCATGGCGTACAGGCGCATCAGCCCCAGGGGACTGCCCGCTCCCTGCGCGGTGACGATCCCCGCGCGGGCGAGGGCCACCCCTTCGTCCGGCCGGCCGAGGTTGGTGGCCAGGTGGGAGAGGCCGGCCAGGATCTGACCGCCGAGCACCCGGTCGCGGCCCTCCGCGCACAGTCTCAGTGCCTGCGTCATATAGCGCTGCGCCAGGCCGTACTCCCCCGCGTCGTACGAGCTCCAGCCGGCCATCGCGGCAAGGCGCGCGGCGGCGGCGTACAGCTGTCGGCGCAGGTGGGACGGCGTGCCCCGGCGCTGGAGCATGGGGACGACCTCGGTGGAGAGGTAGTGCACGATGCTGGTGCGCACTCCACCGCCGCCGTAGTGGTTGTCCATCTGGTCGAACATGGCGATCATCGCGTGCACCTGCTCGACCGGTCCGTCGCTCGCCGCCGGCGTCGGACGCCCGGACTCCTGTTGCTCCAGCAGCCACAGCAGCCATGCGCGTTGGGGATTCGTCAGTGCGGCGGCCACGAAGGGGACCGAGCCGAGGAGGCTGCGGCGGGAGATGTCGGTGGACCCCAGTTCCGCCAGGGTGTGAAGGGTTTCTGCCACGTCTTCGCCATAGACGAGCGCCCTGCTCGTGACGGGGCGCTGCTGATCGGAATGGAAGCCCAGGTCCGCGGGGGACACGGCGCGGCCGAGCCGCTCGGACAGCACGGCGGCGATCAACTCCGGCGTGGTGCCGCGCGGTTGCTGACCCTGGAGCCAGCGGGTGACCGACGCCTTGTCGTAGTGGGAGTCCGTGCCCTGACGGCGCCCGAGCTCGTTGACCCGCAGGGCGAGTGAGGCGTAGGAACAGCCGGCCTCCTTGAGGGTGGCCGCCAGCACCTTGTTGCCCCCGGCGGGGGCTTTGCCGGCGTTCCTTGCTTGTCCGTCGGTCACGGTGGCCATCCCCGTCTCGCCTCACGTCCGCGTGCGGCTGCGCCGGTCGGCTCGTCTGGCGGGACGTCATGTCCCTTACCCGAGGGCGCAGTTGTCTGTGACCGAAGCCGAATGTGCGACAGGTCACTCGATCACTATGGTCGCCGACAGACTCAACGTGCAAGCTGCGTTCTGATAATTTCAGAACGATTCGCATCGCCCTGTCTCTGTCAGGAAGCGCGTGGCACACTGCACGCTGTGACAGCCGTCCCGGGAGGTAGGACGTGAGCGAGAACCGCCCTGGCGGCAGCGCGCCGACCGTCCTGCGAATGGTCCTCGGAAAACGACTGCGTCACCTGAGGGAACAGGCGGGCGTGTCGTTCGAGGACGCGGCACGCGCGATCGAGGTCACTCCCCTGACGGTGCGGCGGATCGAGAAGGCCGAGGTCGGACTCCGCATCCCGTACGTGCGGGAGTTGCTGCACACGTACGGCGTGCCGGCCGCGGAGATCGACGACTTCCTCGCGATGGCCAGGGAGGCCAACCAGCCGGGGTGGTGGTACAAGTACCGCGACGTACTGCCCGAGTGGTTCAGCGCCTACGTGAGCCTGGAGAGCGAGGCGAGCGTCATCCGCCTCTACGAACCCCACTACGTTCCCGGCCTGTTGCAGACGCACGAGTACGCCACCGCGCTCATGCGCGTCGGCTTTCCCAACGAGTCGAAGGAGGAGATCGCCCGCCGCGTCGCCCTGCGGGTCAAACGTCAGGACCTGCTCGCCAAGCCGGACGCGCCCGCCGTCTGGGCCATTCTGGACGAGACGGTACTGCGCCGGCCGGTGGGCGGAGCCGAGGTGATGCGCGCCCAGATCGACCGGTTGCACGAGGCTCTGGACATGCCGAAGGTCCGGATCCAGATCATGCGCTTCGGCGTGGGTGCGCACCCGGGGGCGTTCGGACCCTTCCACCACTTCCGCTTCGGCTTCTCCGAACTCCCCGACGTCGTCTACACGGAGAGCCTGGCCGGCGCGGTCTACGTCGACCGGCCGGACGACGTCGTCAGCTATCTCGAAGTACTGGACCGGATGTCCGTGCAGGCGGAACCGGTCGCTCGGACCAGGGCCATCCTGGGTGAACTGCGTAAGGAGTTGTGATCCATGGGATCCGTCCACAGCGGCATGTCCGCCGCCGAACTGGGAACCGAGGGCTGGGTCAAGCCCTGGAGCGGCACGAACGGCGGAAGCTGCGTCGAGGCCAAGCGGCTGCCGGACGGCAGCGTCGCCCTGCGTCAGTCCAAGGATCCCGAGGGGCCCGCGCTGGTCTACTCCCGCGACGAGATGATCGCGTTCCTCCAGGGCGCCAAGTCCGGCCAGGCCGACTTCCTCATCGCCTGAGCCGCGGCACCGCACGGGGCCGCAGCAGACCCGCCGGGCCCGCGGCCCTGACGGAGTGCCGCGTTCCGCACCGGCCCCGCACCACTACGCCCGCACAACCGGACAACCCGCACGCACACTCCCGGCGTGCGGGTTGTCGCCTTCACACTGGTGGCGTCGTTCGTCCAGGAGGGTGCAGGAGGGGAGTGGGTGCGGGGATGATCCTCCACCAGGCCCTCGCGCGCTGCCGGACGCTGGTCGTCGAGGGCCCCGACGGCATCGGCAGGAGCGGTCTGATCGCGGACCTGGCCCGGGAGGGATTCCTGATCCGCCGCTCGCGCGGACACCTCCACCATGTGGACCCCACCCAGCCGTACCGTGAACTCCTCGCCGCCCCGGGCCGGTTGGCCATCGACGGCAGTCTCGTCCATGAACTGGTCTACGGGCCGCTGCGCCGAGGGCGCTCGCGGGTCACCTGGATCCAGGCGCTCGACTTCGCGGAGGCGGTGGCCGAACGCGACGGCGCCCTCCTGCACGTCACCGGCGAGGCCGACGACACCGAGGCGGTCGACGCGTACGAGCGGGCCCTGCGCACCCTTTCCCAGCACGTCCCCGTGATCACCCTCGACACCATGGACCCGGGCCGCCCGGTCCGCGCCCCCGCACCTCCCTCCATCTCTCAACTCGGCTGTTATACAAAGACGTTGACGATAAGTTGATGACCGACCGCGTGACGCACGGCAGGAGACTTCCCATGGCAGACGGCCAGTCCACCCCCGACCAAGAGGCGCTGTCCAAGATCGACACCACGGTGCCGCACTCCGCCCGCATCTGGAACTACTGGATGGGCGGCAAGGACAACTACGAGGTCGACCGGGTGGCGGGCGACGCCTACCGTGAAGTCGCCCCCAACATCGAGACGATGGCCCGCGCCTCGCGCGGCTATCTGATCCGCACGGTCACCTTCGTGGCCGAGGAGCGCGGCATCCGTCAGTTCCTCGACATCGGCACCGGCCTTCCCACGTACGACAACACCCACCAGGTCGCACAACGCGTGGCACCGGAGTCCCGCATCGTCTACGTCGACAACGACCCGCTGGTGCTCCGTCACGCGCAGGCGCTGCTCACCAGCACGCCCGAGGGCGTCACCGACTACATCGACGCGGACCTGCACGAGCCCGAGAAGATCATCGAGACGGCGAGCCGCATCCTGGACTTCGACCGGCCCGTCGCCCTCATGCTCATGGGCATCCTGGGCCACATCCAGGACTACGAGGAGGCCAAGTCGATCGTCCGCCGGCTCCAGGCCGCCCTGCCCTCCGGCAGCTACTTCGTGCACTACGACAGCACGGACACCGACGCGGCGCTCAAGGAGGCCCAGCAGGGGTACGACGACACCGGCGCGATTCCGTACGTGCTGCGCAGCCCCGACCAGATCACGGCCTACTACGAAGGCCTCGAACTGATCGAGCCCGGCATCGTGTCGTGCCCGCTGTGGCGCCCGGAGCCGGGTACCTCGCCCGAGCTCACGGACGTCCACGGAGGCGTTGCCCGCAAACCGTGATCAGGCCTGCGGCGGCTGGATGTTCTGGTTCAGGCGGAACACGTTGCCCGGGTCGTACGCGGCCTTGACCTGGGCCAGCCGGGCGTAGTTGTCGCGATAGCTGGCCCGCACCCGATCCTGGCCCTCGTCCATCATCATGTTCACGTAGCCGCCGCCCGCGGAGTACGGCTGCAAGGCGTCGGAGTAGTCGACGCTCCACTGCCTGACGAGGTCGGCGTTGGCCGGGTCGGGGTCCACACCCGCATAGACGGCCGACCAGCCGGAGCTGCGGTAGCTCCACGCGGTGTCCGTCGGCGCGTGGTCGTGCACGGCCCCGTCGATGGGGTACATGTGCATCGTGGACTTCCAGGTCGGCATCTCGGCACCGAACTTGGCGTGCAGGTCGATCGCCTCGGCGGGGAGCGCGTCGATGAAACCCGCTCGCCAGTACCACTGGTCGCCGGGCGGGTAGACCCCGTCGAACGCGGACTGGAGCGCGGGGTGCGGCATCGGCGCCGGGCCGTGCAGCAGCGGTTCGGGCAGGGCGTCGAGGAGCGGCGCCATGTCCCGGGCCGCCGCGTCCGTGTCGTCGCCGATGCGGCACCACATGACCCCGCACACCTTGCGCAGGTGGAGTTCCTCCGGGAACGGCGGCGCGGGCGGCACCGAGGTGAACAGGAAGAAGCCGCCGAGTTCGCGGGGCGCGTGCGGGATGAAGTCCCGGTAGGCGGTGAGGACTTCGGCGCCCATGTCGACGGGCCAGAAGGTGGGGCCGGCGACGACCGTGTTCACGTCGTGCAGGCCGAACAGGAACGAGGTGACGACTCCGAAGTTCCCGCCGCCCCCGCGGAGCGCCCAGTACAGGTCGGGGTTCTCGTCCGCGCTCGCGCGCACCTTCTCCCCGCTCGCCAGGACGACATCGGCGGCGAGGAGGTTGTCGATGGACAGTCCGCACTTGCGGGTGAGGTGTCCGAGGCCGCCGCCGAGCGTGATGCCGCCGACGCCCGTCGTGGAGATGATGCCGCTGGGCGCGGCGAGCCCGTGCTCGTGGGTGGCACGGTCGACCTCGCCGAGACGGCAGCCGCCGCCGACGCGTGCGGTACGGGCCTGCGGATCGACCTCGATGTCGTTCATCGGCGTGAGGTCGAGGACCACCCCGTCGTCGCACGTTCCCATTCCCGCGCCGTGATGGCCGCCGCCGCGTACCGCCAGCGGAAGGTCGTGGTCCCGGGCGAAGCCGATGACCAGGGCGACGTCCTCGGGAGTGGCGCAACTCGCCACCAGGGCGGGCCTGCGGTCGATCATCGCGTTGTAGACGGCGCGCGCCTCGTCGTACCCGGGATCGTCGGGGCCGATCAACGTCCCCTGGAATCCGGGGAGTTCCTGCCGTGCAGCCTGTGCCGGTGTAGTGGACATGTGCATCCCCCGTGTCTGGGGACCGGTTCCGGGGGCGCCAGGTCCGGGCCCCGGCTCCAGTTTCCCCCCATTGCGCGCCTCGTGCCTGTTCTGGTCTCCGGCCGCACCGAGCAGGCCCCGCCACCGGGCTCGAACGGCCCGCCCGCCGCGGGAACGCCGAACGCGTCGATCCGTGCCGGATCGACGCGTTCGGCGTTCGGGGTGGCCGGGTGGTCCGGCGCCGTCAGGGGATCACCCCAGGGCGGCGACCGCCTCGACCTTGTCCCGCGAGACCGACAGCGCGGGCTCCGGGAGCGGGATATGGCGGGGCGTCCGTCGGGCCTCCCGCAGGCTCGGGGCGGGGGCCGGGGGGACCAGCGGGGCACGCTCGGCGGCCCGCGCCCGCCACGAGAACCAGATGATCTTCCCGCCGGCGCCTGTGGCGCAGCAGCCCCAGCCGTCGCTCAGCGCGGCGATCTGGGCAAGGCAGCCCTGCGGCGCCTTGTGCGGGCCGATGTCCTGGCTGTTGTCCGAGACGGCGGTGATGAGGTGCTGGCCGTTCCACCACATCTCGATGGTCGTGTTCTTGTCCGCGGCATGCTCCTCGATCGTCCGGAGCAGCGCCTCGGCGCAGTGACAGACGGACTCGACGAGGATCTCCAGGTTCCAGTACCGGAGGTGCGCGGCCAGGATGCGTTTGACCTGTCCCACTCGTTCCGGGCTGACCTCTACGTCGAGGTGGTAGTAGCAGGGCACTGCAGGTTTCATCGTCGTTGGCTCCTCACCGGCGAAGCTCCCGCTTCTTCTCGCCCGGATGGGCCGAGCCCCGAACACGAAGCGTGAGCGGTGATCGCTTCTGAGTCAGTCTCAGAGTGAGAGCACTACTCCATTCGCGCAACTCGAGAGGGCGCCAAATGTTGTTGAAGAGCCAACAAGACGCTGGGTGTCCGCACAGGCACCATGAGTGAGGGCGTCGGTCTCCACGGGGGACCGGTGCCCCTGCGTGTACGGCCTTCACCCGCCAGCCAGGCAAGCCGTGCACGGTCCGATGAGTGGGAAGGTGACCGGCGTGATGCTGCTGCCTGCCAAACCCGAGGTCGCCAGGCATCTGGAGAGATACCGGGCCTGGGAACGCCTGCTGCTCGCCGCCCCCGCCGACCATGTGGTGCGGGGCAATTTCGAGAACACCGGCTACACCCTGTGCGTCCTGATGGGGAAGCGCTGCGCACGGGAGGCCGCGGACGCGGCCGAGCACTACCTGCAGGACGTTCCCGCAGGAGTGTGAATCACACGATCGGGCCCAGATGGGGCGGAGGCGAAACCCAAGACGTCGGAGGCAGGACCCATGGACGCGAACACGCACACCGGCCGTATCCCCCTGGTGGATGTACGGCCGGTCGTCGACTGCGGCAGACGCCCCGCGAAGGCGGTCGCCGGTGAGACCTTCCGGATCACGGCGACCCTCTTCGGCGAGGGCCACGACTGCGTCGGCGCCAACGTCGTGCTGTGCGATCCCGCCGGGTCCCCCGGCCCGTGGACCCCGATGCGGGAACTGACCCCCGGCAGCGACCGCTGGGGCGCCGAGGTCACACCGTCGGAGGCAGGTCACTGGTCCTACCGGGTGGAGGCCTGGAGCGATCCCGTGACCGCGTGGCGGCGCGCCGCCGAGATCAAGATCCCGGCCGGGATGGACACGGGGCTGGTCCTGGAGGAGGGCGCCGAACTGTACGAGCGGGCCGCCGCCGCGATGCCGGACGGAGCGCACCGGGACGCGGTGGCCGCCGCCGCGAACGCCCTGCGCGACGAGTCCCGTTCACCCGGGGAGCGGCTCGCCGGCGCGCTGACCGCGCGGGCCGACGCGGCCCTCGCGCAGCACCCGCTGCGGGAACGGCTCACCCGTTCGGAGCCGTTGCCGCTGCTGGTGGAGCGTGAGCGCGCTCTGTACGGGTCCTGGTACGAGTTCTTCCCGCGGTCGGAGAGCGGCCGGTCGGATCCGGCCGTGCACGGCACCTTCCGTACGGCCGCCGAACGCCTGCCCGCGATCGCCGCGATGGGCTTCGACGTCGTCTACCTCCCGCCGATCCACCCGATCGGCAGCACCTTCCGCAAGGGCCCGAACAACACGCTGTCCGCGGGTCCC
>NZ_MLCE01000002.1:97813-195125 GCF_002300165.1 Streptomyces sp. Tue6028
TCACGGCTTCTACTGGTTCCGGCTTCGTCCCGGGATGGCCCCCGTCACCGCCAGGCGATCTTGAAAGCCCACTGCCGTGCCCCACAGCCCGCCCGCCCCTGAAAGGACGTGTCGCCATGGCGAAGACCGCGCTGCACCGTCCGAGCGGCCAAGGTCCCGCTCCGCTGCTGACCTCGCTCGCCGGGCTGCTGCGTGAGTGGCTCCCCCGGCAGCGCTGGTTCGCGGGCAAGGGCAGGCCCGTCACCGATCTGACCCTGGTGTCGTCGACCGAGCTGTACCCGGGGTGCCTGCATCTGCTGGTCCGAACGGAGTTCCTCGACTCCCGCTCCCCCGGGGGTGCCGGCACTCCCCCGGCCGACGACTGCTACCAACTCCTGCTCGGCATACGGAAGGTCGTGCCGCCGCGGCTCGCCCATGCCGTCATCGGCCGGGCGAGCGCGGGTCCGCTCTCCGGCCTCATGGTGTACGACGCGCTGCACGACACCCGGGCCGCCGGACTGCTGCTGGAGCGCCTGCGCCGGCCCGGCACCGCGGGTCCGCTGCGTTTCGAGCGCGACATACGGGTGACAGTGCCGACCGGTCTCGCTCCCCGGCTGCTGGACGCCGAGCAGTCCAACTCGTCCCTGGTGTACGGGGACTCGTTCATCCTGAAGGTGTTCCGCCGCATCCAGCCCGGCATCAACCCGGACCTGGAGGTGCCGTGTGCGCTGGCCCGGCAGGGCTGCACGCGGGTCCCCGCTCCCGCCGCGTGGTTCCGGACCTCGCAGCCGCAGGAGGCGACACTCGGCGTCCTCCAGCCGTTCCTGCCCGGGGCCACCGACGGCTGGAGCCTCGCCCTCGAATCCCTCGCCGCGGACCGCGAGTTCACCGACGAGGCCTACGAACTGGGGCGCGCCACCGCCGAGGTGCATCTCGCCCTGGCCTCGGCCCTGCCCGTCGACGCACCGAGCCCGCCCCGCAACAGACGTCTCGCGGAGGCGATGCGCGAACGACTCGATGCCGCCGTCCACTCGGTGCCCGAACTCCGGCCGTACGCGCCCGGACTGCGCTCCGCGTTCGACGCGCTCGCGTCCCTCGACTCGGGCGTCCGGCCCGCGCAGCGGATCCATGGCGACCTCCACCTCGGCCAGGTGCTCCGCGCCGGGCAGCGGTGGTCCGTGATCGACTTCGAGGGCGAGCCGGCCCGTCCGCTCGCCGAGCGCCGCCGCCTCCAGTCCCCCGTTCGCGACGTCGCGGGAATGCTGCGATCCTTCGACTACGCCGCCCGGTCCCGCCAGCCCTGGCGGCCCGAGTGGGCGGAACGCTGCCGCGAGGCCTACTGCGCGGGCTACGCCGCCGAGGCGGAGTGGGATCCCCGCGAGGAACCCGAGCTGCTCCGCGCCTACGAGACGGACCGAGCCGTGTACGAGGTGCTGTACGAGGCGCGACACCGCCCCGACTGGCTGCCCGTGCCGATGGCCGCGGTCGGCCGCCTCGCCTCTGCCGAGGTCCGATGACCAGTTGTCCTACCCGTTCCCCTTCCCCCGAGGAGGCTGAAGTCGTGACAGCCCGCATCGCACCGGCCGGCGTACGGCCGGCCGCTTCCGCCCCGATGGACGCGCCGGACCGCGCGCGTCTGCTGTCGGGTGCCCACCACGACCCGCACGCACTGCTGGGCGCCCATCTCGTCCCGGACGGCGTCGTGTTCCGGGCGCTGCGCCCGTTCGCGCAGTCCGTGGCCGTGGTGGTGGACGGGCTGCGCACCGAACTGGAGAACACGGGCGACGGGATCTTCTCGGGCGTCCTGCCGCTCGACGCGATCCCCGCCTACACGCTGTCGGTGACGTACGACGGCACCCCGTTCGAGACGCAGGACCCCTATCGCTTCCTGCCCACGCTGGGCGAACTCGACCTGCACCTGATCAGCGAGGGCCGGCACGAGGAGCTGTGGCGGGCCCTGGGCGCGCACCCCATGACGGTCGACGGTGTGAGCGGCACCCGCTTCACCGTGTGGGCGCCGAACGCGCAGGGGGTCAGGGTCTGCGGCGACTTCTGCCACTGGGACACCAACGCCGGCTTCCCGATGCGGTCGCTCGGCTCCAGCGGGATCTGGGAGGTGTTCCTCCCCGGAATGGGCGAAGGCGCCCGGTACAAGTTCGACATCACCCGCCCCGACGGGACCCGCACCCTGCGCGCGGACCCGATGGCCCGGCGCACCGAGACGCCCCCGGCCACGGCCTCCATCGTGACGGAGTCGGACTACGAGTGGAACGACGCCGAATGGATGGCGGGGCGGGCGAAGTGCCCGGTGCACGTGACGCCGTTCTCCGTGTACGAGGTGCACCTGCCGTCCTGGCGCGCGGGCCTCGGCTACCGCCAGCTCGCCGAGCAGCTCCCCGCCTACATATCGGACCTGGGCTTCAGCCACGTGCAGTTCATGCCGCTCGCCGAGCACCCGTTCGGCGGATCGTGGGGCTACCAGGTGACCGGCTTCTACGCCCCCACGGCACGCCTGGGCACCCCCGACGACTTCAAGTACCTCGTCGACGCCCTGCACCGGGCCGGCATCGGCGTCCTGATGGACTGGGTACCCGCACACTTCCCCCGCGACGACTGGGCCCTCGCCGAATTCGACGGAACCGCGCTCTACGAGCACGCCGACCCGCGGCGCGCCGCCCACCCCGACTGGGGCACCCTCGAGTTCGACTACGGACGGCACGAGGTCCGCAACTTCCTCGTCGCCAACGCCGTGTACTGGTGCGAGGAGTTCCACATCGACGGCCTGCGCGTCGACGCGGTCGCCTCCATGCTCTATCTCGACTACTCCCGCGAACCCGGGCAGTGGGTCCCCAACGAGCACGGCGGACGCGAAGACCTCGACGCGGTCGCCTTCCTCCAGGAGATGAACGCCACCGTCTACCGCCGCAACCCCGGCGTCGTCACCATCGCCGAGGAGTCGACCGCCTGGGACGGCGTCACCCGGCCGACGTCCGACGGGGGTCTCGGGTTCGGTCTGAAGTGGAACATGGGCTGGATGCACGACTCGCTGGAATACATCCAGCGCGAGCCGATCCACCGCAAGTACCACCACAACGAGATGACCTTCTCGATGGTGTACGCCTACAGCGAGAACTACGTCCTGCCCATCTCGCACGACGAGGTCGTCCACGGCAAGGGCTCACTGGTCTCCAAGATGCCCGGAGACTGGTGGCAGCAGCGGGCCACCGTGCGCGCCTACCTCGGCTTCATGTGGGCCCATCCCGGCAAGCAACTCCTGTTCATGGGGCAGGAGTTCGCCCAGGGCGCCGAATGGTCCGAGGCGCACGGCCCCGACTGGTGGCTCCTCGACCCCGCCTACCCCGCCGAGCCCGACCACCGCGGTGTCCGCGACCTCGTCCGCGAGCTCAACACCGTCCACCGGCGTGAACCCGCGCTCTGGCAGCGCGACACCGACCCCTCCGGGTTCAGCTGGATCACCGCCGACGCCGCGGACGACAACGTGCTCGCCTTCATCCGGTACGACGCCGACGGCACCCCCCTGCTCGCCGTCTCGCACTTCTCCCCCGCCGTGCGGCACGGCTACCGCATCGGCGTCCCCGAGGACATCCCTGCCTGGCAGGAGATCCTCAACACCGACCACGCGCGCTACGGCGGCAGCGGCATCCACGCCTCCCACCCCGTCAAGACCGAGTCCGAGCCGTCACACGGACGTCCCACCAGCATCGAGCTGACCCTGCCGCCCCTCGCCACCGTCTGGCTCCGCCCCGCCTGAGGACCGCCCCACGGAGCGGAGCCGCGGTCGCGGCGAGGTTCAGGACGAGGACGGCTTGCCCGCGGTCTCCAGCCAGGTGTGGAACAGGTGCCCGAGGTCCTTGCCGGACTCCCGCTCGCAGAGGCGGACGAACTGGGCCGTGGTGCCGTGACCGTCACGGTGCCCGGCGGCCCAGTTCCGCAGGATGCGGAAGAAGGCACGGTCACCGACGGCGGTACGCACCTTGTGCAGGGTCATGGCGCCGCGCGCGTACACGGGCGTGTCGAAGATGTGCGCGCCGCTGCCGGGGTCGCCGGGCGGGAACGCCCACAGATCGCTGTCGGCGGGACTGGCGTACAGGGAGTCGAACGTCTTCTGCGCGCTCCTGCCGCCGTGCTGCTCGGTGTAGAGCCACTCGGCGTACGTGGCGAAGCCCTCGTTGAGCCAGATGTCCTTCCACCGGGTGAGGGAGACCGAGTCCCCGAACCACTGGTGGGCGCTCTCGTGGACGAGGGTGCCCAGGTCGGGCGCGGAGTCGTACACGGGCCGCGTCTGGGTCTCCAGCGCGTAGCCGACCTGGGGTGCCCGGTCGACGATGGCGCCGGCGGCGCGGAACGGGTAGCGCCCGAACACCTCGCTCTCCCAGGCCAGTACCGACGGCAGCTTCTTCAGGACCGGCGCGGCGGCGGTCGCCTCACGGGGGTCGACGGCGTTGTAGACCCGGAGCCCGTCCCGGGTGGTGTACTGCTCGACCTTGAACTTCCCCACGGTCGCCGTCGCCAGGTAGGCGGCCATCGGTTCGGACTGGCGCCAGCGGAAGGTGGTCCGGTCGTGGGAGGTACGCTGCCCGCGCAGGAGGCCGTTCGCGACGGCGGTGTAGCCCTTCGGGACGGTGAGGGTGAAGTCGTACGACGCCTTGTCGGTGGGGTGGCTGTTCGCGGGGTACCAGGTCATGGCTCCCTGGGGTTCACCGGCCACGAACGCGCCGTCGTCGGTGGGGATCCAGCCGTCGAGGGAGCCATCGGGGTCGGTGACCGGTTTCGGCGTACCGGAGTAGGTGACGGTCACCTTGAACTCCTGCCCCTCGCACAGGGCGTGCCGGGGTGTGACGACGAGTTCCTGGCCGTCACGGCGAAAGGCGGCCTTGACGTGGTCGACGGTGACGCCGGTGACCTTCAGCCCCTTGAGGTCGAGGTCGAAGCGGGTCAGGCGCTGTGTCGCACGAGCGGTGACGACCGCCTTGCCGTCCAGGTGACGGCTGTGCGGGTCGTAGCCGAGGGTCAGGTCGTAGTGACGGACGTCGTAGCCGCCGTTGCCCGCGAGGGGAAAGTACGGATCTCCGGCACCGTCCCGGCCGACGGTCCCCGCGGCGGCCGGTCCGGCCGCCGCGAGCAGGGCCGCCACGGCGACGGGGACGGTGGCGACAACGGCTTCCCGGCGAAGGACTGTTGAGCGTCTTGCGGCCTGCTGCGGGCGTGGCGTCACGTTCGCTCCTTCGGGTCGACGGTGATCACTCGCGCGCACAGCCTATGAGTCTCCTCGGCAGCCATCCCCCTCAATCAGGTCAAGTTACGGGCGGGCGTGGGGCCGGCGGGTGCGGAGGTCGTGGCCCCGGCGACGGCGGGCTCTGGCCGGAATGCGGGACGGCGTGGTGAAGTGTGCTCGTCAGGCGGTTCGACGGCCCTGGTCCTGACGGGTCGTCGGCTCGTCGGGACGACCCGCACCGCACAGCAGAGGAGCTCCTCGTGACCGCAAGCGCACACGACTGGCCGCACGCACCCGTCTCGGTCGGGCTGGTCGGCGCGGGGCCATGGGCACGCATGGTCCACGCGCGCGTGCTCGCCGCCGGGCCCGAGACGCGGCTGACCTCGGTGTGGGCCCGGCGTCCCGAGGCCGCGCGGGAGACGGCCGCACCCTACGGGGCCGCCGTCGCGGGGACGTTCGAGGAACTGCTCGACACCTGTGAGGCCGTCGCCTTCTCGGTTCCGCCCGACGTGCAGGCGGAACTGGCGCTGCGGGCGGCGAAGGCGGGCAAGGCCCTGCTGCTGGAGAAGCCCCTGGCCCTCGATCTGCCCGCGGCGCGGGAGCTCGTGGACGCCATCGACAGCGCGGGGGTCGTCTCCCAGCTCGTCCTGTCGAACCGCTATCACCCGGAGACCCGGCGGTTCCTGGCAAAGGCCCGGAAGCTGGACGTCTCCGGGGCGCGGGCGTGCTGTGTGGGCGGCGCCTTCCTGGGCGGGGACTTCGCGACCCCGTGGCGCCTGGAACACGGGGCGCTCCTGGACATCGGGCCGCACATCCTCGATCTGCTGGACGCGGCCCTCGGTCCGGTCCTTCGCGTGCGTGCCACCGGGGACCCCCGCCGGTGGGTCGAGCTCACCTGCGAACACGAAGGGGGCGCGGTCAGCCAGGCCTCGCTGTCCGGTTCGGTCGAGGTCGAGCGGGGCATCACGCGGATCGAGTTGTTCGGCCGGCATCCCGAGCTGGTCTTCGACGGCTCGGCGCTCGACCACGAGGAGTCCTGGCCCGTGCTGCGCCGCGAGTTCGCCACGGCCGTACGGACGGGACGATCCGGCGAACTCGACGCGCACCGCGGGCTGCGTCTGCAGACCTTGATGGCACAGGCGCTGGAGGCGGGCCGGTAGCGGAGGCCGGCGGCACGGTCGGCCGTCGGCGCGGCCGAGCCGGCGGCACCGTACGCAGAAGGGACCGGCGGGCGCGGGAGGCGGAGGAGGGCCGCCGTTCAGGCGAAACGGCAGCCGCCCGAGCGTGCGCCGCGCGAGGCCTGTCGAGAACACAGCTGTGAGACTGCCGCTGATCGCTCCCATGCTCGCCACGCCCGGCACGCTCCCGGCCAGGGGCCAGGACATGCGCTGGGCGTACGAGACGAAGCAGGACGGCCAGCGCGCCGTGGTCTATCTGCCCGGGGACGGCAGTCTGGTGTTGCGTGCCCGGTCCGGTGAGGACATCACCGCCGCGTACCCGGAGCTGCGTCCGCTGGGTGACGCTCTGGGGGGAACACCGGCGATCCTGGACGGCGAGATCCTCGTCCTGGACGAGCGCGGGCGTGGCGACTTCCAGTTGCTCCAGTCCCGTATGGGGCTCGCCGGATCACCGGGCAAGGCCGCTCGCCGTGCCGCGCAGGCGCCCGCGCACCTCGTACTGTTCGACGTCATGCACCTCTCGGGGGACCTGACCCGACTGCCCTACGCGCGACGGCGCGAGGAACTGGACGGGCTCGCTCTCGCCGGACCGTTCTGGTCCACGCCGGTCGCGCTCGTCGGCCACGGCGAGGCGGCCCTGCGGGCGACTCGGGAGAACGGTCTGGAGGGGCTGATGTGCAAGCGGCTGGACTCCGTGTACGAGCCCGGGGTGCGCTCACGCTCCTGGATCAAGATCCGCAACATGAGGACCGAGGACGTCCTCGTCGGCGGCTGGGCACCGGGCAAGGGGCGGCTGGCCGGGCTTCCGGGTGCCGTACTGGTGGGACAGCGCGACGCGGAGGGCGCGTTGCGCTACGTGGGGAACGTGGGAACCGGCTGGAACGAGACCGAGCGCGCCGAGCTGGCCCGGCTGCTGCGGGCCGCCGCGACGGACCACTGCCCCTTCACCCCGGTGCCGCGGGTGACCGGGGCGCACTGGGTGGTGCCACGGCTGGTGGGCGAGGTCCGCTACAGCACCCGCACCCGGGCCGGTCTGCTGCGGCAGCCGTCCTGGCTGCGGCTGCGCCCCGACCTGGCTCCGGAGGACTCGGCGGCCGACCTCCCTCACGACAGACGGACATGACCGCCCGACGGGGCGGTCATGTCCACTGCGCGTGGCCCGTTCAGGTCCTGCCGGGGCCGCCGCTTCCGAAGGAACCGCTGGATCCGGGAACCCAGCGTTTGCGATGCTGATCGTCGGCGTGTTTGCTGCCCGCGGCGTGGAGGTTGTACGGCATCAGCCGTTCGCTCTCGTCCACGGCGTGCGGGACCTCGTCGGGTTCCCGCATCTCCCGGATCTCGTGGACCGCCCCCTCGGCGGGCAGCTTGGGCTGCTCCTCGGGGGTGGGCGGGTCCAGCTCCTCGCGCCGCACGCTGATGCCCATCCGGACGGCCCAGACGAGCGCACCTGCGATGACGAGACCACCCACGAAGGCGGCGATCGCGTTCACCGCGGAACTGGCTGCGATCACTTCATAGGTCGCGGTGTTCATGTTGCTCGTGTACCCCCAATGCCAGGGGAAACTGCGGTACCTCCGTCAACGACGGTCATACCATTGTATTCCGGTTTGATTCGGACGATATGCCTATTCAAACCGGACGCCATGACCACCGCTCGCTCCGATACGCCGACCGGGTCACACGGGGCGGTGCGTCGCGGTTCACCGGGGGCGGTGCGCCACCGCCCCGAACATGGTCACGGACATGTGCAGGGCCCCCTGCCCGGCGGCCTCGGTGAGGTCCTCGTACAGGCGGTCGCGCTGCACCTCGGTGACGAGGCCGCGACGTACGGCGGACTCGCCCAGCATGCGGATGAGCGGCCAGGCGACCGTGGTGTGGTCCTGGAGCAGTGCCTGCGAACCCCGGTCGTCGACCACCAGCCCGGCCGCCGCCAGCCGGCCCACGAGCTTGCGTCCCGAGTACGGGTCGGCCGCCGCCGAGAGCGCGCCGGAGGTGACGGCCGCGACGGTCTCCGGGTCCCCCGGGTGCAGGATCGTGGTCGCCCAGTCGGTGTCGAGCAGGGCCACCCGCCCGCCGGGGCGCAGGACACGGGCGATCTCGACGACGGCCTTCTCCGGTTCGAGGAGGTGCTGGAGCACGCGCTCGCACCACACCACGTCGATCGAGGCGTCGGGGACGGGCAGGGAGAGCGCGTCGCCGTCCATGAAGCGGGCCCGGCCGCCCGGTTCCGTGCGCTGCTCGGCCACCGCGCGCAGCCCCGGGTTGGGCTCGATGCCGAGTGCCGCGCCGCCGGGCGCCGCGGCGGCCGCCAGGTGCCGGGTCTGCGAACCGGTGCCGGAGCCGATGTCGAGCGCCCGCTCCCCCGGCCGTACGTCCAGTGCCGTGTGCGCCCAGGCGCGCAGTCGGCGGACGCCGTCATTGGCGTCCTGCGCGTCGAGCGCCCCCACCAGCCGGTCGACGCCCGACGGGGCACCGATGTTCGGCGCGTGGAACTGCGATGTAGGTCGTGTCGCCCCCATGGCGATCACTCTAGAGCCACCCCGGCCCCCTGGGGCGTCAGATCGTGTAACGCCTCAGGGCGGGGGTCACGGCGGCCAGGCCCAGCACGGCGGCGATCACCAGCAGACCGCCGCCCGCGACCGCGGCGCGCGGTCCGAAGAGCGAGCCGACGGTGCCGTGCAGGACGTCGGCCAGACGCGGCCCGCCCACGACGACGACCGTGAAGACGCCCTGCATCCGCCCGCGCATCTCGTCGGTCGCGGCGGACAGCAGGATCGCGCCGCGGAAGACCATGGAGACCATGTCGGCGATCCCGGCCGCGGCGAGGAACGCCACCGCCACCCACAGACTGGTGCTGAGTCCGAACCCGGTGATGGCGGCTCCCCAGGCCGCGACCGCGACGATCACCATGAGGCCGTGCCGCCGGGCGCGGGAGAAGGTGCCCGACATCAGGCCCCCGATCACGGCACCGATGGGGATCGCCGCGAACAGCAGACCGAGCGCGAGCCCTTCGCCGTACGGCGCGTAGGTCTGCGCGGCGAGTTGCGGGAACAGCGCGCGGGGCATGCCGAAGACCATGGCGATGATGTCGGCGAGGAAGGACAGCAGCAGCACCTTGTGGACGGAGATGTAGCGGAACCCGGCGGCGACCTCGCGCCATCCCGCCCGCTTGGACGGCCCGTCGGTCAGGGGCGGCAGGGCGGGCAGCCGCACCACCGCCCACACGGTGACGCACAGGGCGAGGGCGTCGATCAGGTAG
Organism: Streptomyces sp. Tue6028; assembly: GCF_002300165.1. Lineage (GTDB taxonomy): Bacteria > Actinomycetota > Actinomycetes > Streptomycetales > Streptomycetaceae > Streptomyces > Streptomyces siamensis. The sequence continues at coordinate 107,466 of NZ_MLCE01000002.1, forward strand.
AGCTCGGGCAGGCCGATGACGGGGATGAGCGCGCCGGCGAGCAGCGGCCCGGCCACCAGGCCGGTCTGCATGACGGTGGAGCCGAGCGCGTTGGCCGCCGGCAGTTCCTCCGCCGGGACCAGCCGGGCGATGGAGGCGTTGCGCGCCGGGGAGTTCAGACCGAAGAACGCCTGCTGGAGGGCGAGCAGCACCATCAGGACGAGTACGGAGTCGAGTCCGCCGACCGCCTGCGCCCAGAACAGCAGTGAGGTGACGGCTATGCCGGTGTTGGTGACGAGGAGGAGCTTGCGCCGGTCCATGCTGTCCGCGATGGCGCCGCCCCACAGCGCGAAGACCACCAGCGGCAGCAGGCCGGCGAGGCTGGCGTAGCCCACCCAGGCCGAGGAGCCGGTGATGTCGTAGATCTGCTTGGGCACGGCGACCGCGGTGAGCTGGCTGCCCACCGCCGTGACGATGGTCGAGGACCACAGCCGGCGGTAGGCGGGGCGGCGCAGCGGCCGGGTGTCCATGGTCCACCGGCGCCATCCGCGCCGGTTCGGCGGCTGTGCCGCGGGGGCCTCCTCGTGTGTCCCGGGGCCGCTGTCCTTGCTGCTTTCGCTCGTGTCCACACTCGTCCTGATTGCTCGATACATCTTTCGCTTCAGGGATCACTATGGCCGAGCGGGAACGGTTCGTGTCCTCCGGGGGACGGAACGTTCACAGAGCCGGACCTCAGGCCCCGGCGATCAGGAGGCCACCGGTGGCGATCATCGTCGTGGCGACCAGGCCGTCCAGCACACGCCACGAAGCGGGCCGGGCCAGCCACCGGCCAAGCAGCCGGGCGCCGAAGCCGAGCGCGACGAACCAGCACAGGCTCGCCGTCGCCGCGCCCAGCCCGAACGTCCAGCGCAGCGGCCCGCGGTCGGCCGCGATGGAGCCGAGCAGGAACACGGTGTCGAGGTAGACGTGCGGGTTGAGCCAGGTCAGCGCCAGGCAGGCGAGCACGGCACGCCGTCGTGAGTCCGCCGGCGCGGCCGACGGCTGCAGGGCCGAGGGCCGCAGTGCCCTGCGTGCGGCGAGGAACCCGTAGACGAGGAGGAAGCCGCCACCGATCAGCCCGACCGCGGTGAGCGCGGCGGGCCACGCCACGACCACCGCGCCGACGCCTCCGACGCCCAGGGCGATGAGGACGGCGTCGGACAGCGCGCAGATGGCCACCACGGCGAGGACCGCGTCGCGGCGGATTCCCTGGCGCAGGACGAACGCGTTCTGGGCGCCGATGGCGACGATGAGCGAGAGACCGGTGCAGAAACCTGCGGTCGCGGCGGTGAGAGCGGCTGTCATGCCGTCGACGTTATGGAGCACATCGCCGGGAGTACAGCTAAAGATTCTTACGTAACATTAGCGCTCGTGATGACAGATCTGCCCGTGGACCAGGTGCGCACGCTGCTCGCCGTGGTCGACGAGGGCACCTTCGACGCGGCGGCCGCGGCGCTCCATGTGACGCCGTCGGCGGTCAGCCAGCGCGTCAAGGCGCTCGAACAGCGCACCGGCCGGGTGCTGCTGATGCGGACGAAGCCGGTGCGGCCCACGGAGTCCGGCGAGGTCGTCGTGCGTTTCGCCCGTCAGCTCGCCCGGCTGGAGCGCGACGCGCACGCGGCGCTCGGCATGGCCGGCCCCGGGGAGCCCACGCGCGTGTCGATCGCGGTGAACTCCGACTCACTGGCCACCTGGTTCCTCCCGGCACTCACCCGGGTTCCCGAGGACCTCCGCCTCTGCTTCGAACTACGCCGCGAGGACCAGGACCACACGGCCACACTGCTGCGCGAGGGGCTGGTCATGGCGGCCGTGACCTCCTCGCCGGACCCCGTGACGGGCTGTTCCGTGCGGGCCCTGGGCCGGATGCGCTATCTGCCGGTCGCGAGCCCCGGTCTCGCCGAACGGTGGCTGGGGACGGACACGCCGCTGCGCGACGTGATCGCCGAGATGCCCCTGGTGGTGTTCGACCGCAACGACGGCCTCCAGGACGAGTTCGTGCGCGCCCTGCGAGGTGGCGGCGCCGCGAGCGCGCTGCGGCACTTCATGCCCACGTCGGAGGGGTTCGTGGACGCCGTCGTGGCCGGAATGGGCTGGGGCATGGTGCCCGAGGCTCAGGCCGGACCACTGCTGCGCGCCGGGCGGCTGGTCCGCCTGGCGCCGCGCCGGATCGTCGACGTCCCCTTGTACTGGCAGCAGTGGAAGCTCGACTCCCCCGCGCTGGCGTCGGTGGCCGATGCCGTCGCCGCCGTCGCGGCCGAGACCCTCGTCACGCGGGACGGTCCCTGAATCACCTCCGGACGATTCCTGAATCACAAGGTGCCGGACGGCTCCTGAACATCCGGGTGAGCCGGTATGTTCGCGCTGGGCACGACCGGGCGCGTCCCTGACGAGGGGTGGCGCACGACCCTGCCCCCGCACGGGCGCCGAGGTGCGGTCAGGGGCCTCGAAGGCGCATTCTTGCTGTGGTATCCCCCTGACGGTGGGCGGACGAGGGCAGACCGATGACTGGGAGCGCCGAGCGTGAGGTCCAGGCGCTGGAGAACCTGGATGCCCTGCTCAGCGGGGCCGTGACGGATGCGATCCGTGCGGCTCGCGGCTTCGCGGGGGGCGTCTATCTGCGTTCGAGCACGCCGGGCCTGCTGCGGCTCGCCGTGCTCGCGGGTCTGCCGGGCCCGCTGTTCCGGCCCTGGTGGCGCATGGACGTGCACCGGCCCTTCCCCGTCGCGGACGCCCATCGGCTCGGTGTGGAGGTCCTCCTGACGGACGCGACCGAGACCATGCGCCGCTATCCCCAGCTCGCGGCGGGTCTGCCGTTCCCGTTCGGTTCGCTGTACGTCCCGGTGGTGGGGGCCTCGACGTCGTACGGCGTGCTCACGGTGCTGCGGCCGTCGGCCTCGGACGCCACCGAGGTGCTGCCGGACCGGGACAGGATGACGGCGGTGGCGGAGGAACTGGGCGCGGCGCTGGCCGCGTTGGACAAGGACGGGCCCGGTGTCCGGTGGGACGGGGAACCGATGTGCACGCGGCCACCGGCCGACGGTCCCACGGCGCGCTGCGTCGGGCGGTTCACCTGGGACCCGGTCGACCGCGGTGTCATCGCGGACGACGGTCTGTGGGCCCTGCTCGGCAGTGACCACGCCGGATTCACCGGAACGCCGGAGGCCCTCGCCGCGGCCGTCGCCCCCGATGACCCCCTCCTGTTCATGGCCGCCCTGCGCGAGACCGCCGCGGGGCACCCGCCGCACCACGCGATGCCGCTGTGCACCGCGAGCGGCGAGGTGCGGGTGGTGGAGCTGTGGACGTCGGGTCCGGGCCTGCTCCCGCCCTACCGGGTGAGCGGCGTCGTCGTCGAACCGGGCCCGGGCCCGGCGGCGGACCAGGCGGCGGACCTGCTGCCGGAGGCCGTCTTCGCGCTCGACCGGCTCGGGCTCATCATCTACGCCAACGAACGCGCGGCCGAGCTGCTCGGGCGTCCGCGCACGGAACTGCTCGGACGGTCCCTGTGGCAGGCGGTGCCGTGGCTGGACCGCCCCGTGTACGAGGACCATCTGCGCGGGGCGCTGCTGTCACCGGACCCCGTGCAGTTCCAGGTGCGGATCCCGCACGGGCGCCGCGAGGGCACGCCGGGACACGGCGGAGGCGCCTGGCTGACGCTCTCCGTGTTCCCCGGCCCGGCCAGCCTCACCTGCCGGCTCGTGCCGGTGGGGCGTGTCGCCGAGACCGCGGAGGCCGCCCCGCTCGACCCGGCCTCGGTGAAGGCCGGCCGGGACACGGACGACGAGCCGAGCAGCGGCGTCCCGACGACGGCGCCGCTGTACCGGCCCATCGTCCTCGCCATCGCGCTGACCGAGGCCGTGACGGCCCGTCAGGTGTCCGAGGTGGTGATGCGGGAGCTGCTGCCCGCCTTCGGCGGCCGTCGTCTCGCCATCTATCTCCTCCAGGAACGGCGTCTGTACCTGGCCTGGGAGACGGGCTTCCCGCAAGGATTCCTCGCCCCGTTCGACGGGGTGGGTCTGGACGCGAAACTGCCCGGCGTGGAGACCCTCACCCACGGCCGTGCCCTCTTCTTCGAGTCGATGGAGCAACTGGCCGCGGCCTATCCGGGCATCCCGCTGGACGCCACGGAGGGGGCGCGCGCTTTTCTGCCGCTGATCGCCTCGGGACGCCCGGTGGGTTCGTGCATCCTCGGCTTCGACCGTTCCCGCAGCTTCGGCGTGGAGGAGCGTACGGTGCTGACCGCGCTCGCCGGGCTGATAGCGCAGGCCCTGGAGCGGGCGCGGCGCTACGACAACGAAGCCGCCCTGGCACGCGGGCTCCAGGAGGCCCTGCTGCCGCACCGGTTGTCGGCGCATCCCCTGGTGGAGACGTCCGGCCGGTATCTGCCCGGCACCGTGGGCATGGACGTGGGAGGCGACTGGTACGACGTCGTCGAGGCGGGCGACGGACTCGCCCTGGTCATCGGTGACGTGCAGGGGCACGGTGTGCAGGCGGCGGCCACCATGGGACAACTGCGCAGCGCGGTCCGGGCGTTCGCGCTCGGCGACCGGTCGCCGGACGAGGTGATGAGCGGTACCAACCGGCTGCTCATCGACCTCGACCCGGGCCAGTTCGCCAGTTGCTGCTATGTGCGGGTGGACCCGGTCACGGGCCTCGCCCGTGCGGCGCGGGCGGGCCATCCGCCGCCCCTGCTGCGTCATCCCGACGGGCGCACCGAGGTGCTGGACCTGCCCGGTGGTGTGGTGCTCGGGGTCGACCCGCGGGCCCGCTACCCGGTGACGGAGCTGCGGCTGGAGCCCGAGGCGGTGCTCGCCCTGTACACCGACGGGCTGGTCGAGCGGCCCGGCACGGACATCGACGACGGCATCGAGGCGCTGCGGACGATCCTGTCCCGCGCGGGCACGCCGCACGGAAAGCCGGGTGGCTCCTCGCTCTCCCGGGCCGCCGACCTGCTCACCGCACCCGCCCGGCAGGCCAGCGAGCGCCCGGACGACATCGCGCTGCTCCTCACCACGCTCAGGTCTCCGGAGGGCGGGCCCGGATAGGCCGCGGCGCGCTCAGTGGGCGGCGTCCAGTCGCGCCCGCTGGTCCGCGGTCAGCTCCAGGTCCACCGCGGCCAGGTTCTCCTCCAGCTGTGCCACGGAGGACGCGCCGGCCAGCGGGACGACCGGCAGCTCGCCGCCGATCTGCCAGGCCAGGACCACCTGGTTGGGGCCGGCCCCCGTCTCCTCGGCGATCTCCCGCAGCACGGCGAGCCGCGCCGGGGTTCCCGGGTGGTCGTAGTCCGGCGGGAGCGGCTTGTCGTCCCGCACATAGGCGCCGGTCAGCAGCGGCGAGTAGGCGACGAGGCTCAGGGCGGGCTCGGCGCGCAGATAGCTGAGCAGTTCACCCGTCGCCGCGCCGAGGCTCCCCTCCGGGAACAGATCGCTCGGCACGTCGCTCCGCGGCCGAAGGAGACTGTGGTGGTACTGCAGGACCTCGTATCCGGGAAGGCCCGCCGCCGCGGCGAGCGCCCGGGCGCGTTCCACCCGCCACACGGCGTGGTTGCTCACCCCGAGCAGCCCGACGCCGCCCTCGGCGACGAGTTCACCGAACGCCTCCACCGTCTCGCGCGGGTCGACCGTGCGGTCCTCTATGTGCGCGTACAGCAGATCGATCCGCTCCACGCCGAGGCGCTCCCGGCTGCGCTCGGACGCCTCGCGCACGGTCTTGGCGGAGAGGCCTTCGGGATTGTCGACGTAGCCCGTACCCGGGGCGAGCGGACGTGCGCCGAGTTTGGTCGCGATGACGATCTCGTCGCCGATGCCGCGGCTGCGCCGCCAGCGGCCGAGCAGTGCCTCGCTGTGTCCGCCCTGGCTGTCGTCGGTCCAGAAGGCGTAGTTGTCCGACGTGTCGATGAAGTTCCCGCCGGCCTCGACATAGCGGTCGAGCACGGCGAAGGACGTCCTCTCGTCCGTCCGTGAGCCGAACAGCATCGCGCCGAGCGCGAGCACGCTCACCTCGCGGCGGGTTCCCGGCTCGGTGCCGATGGTGCGGTACTTCATGGTGTCCCTCCCGTCCGGACCCGACGTCCTCGGGCCCGAAGGGGAGTCTGGAACTTGAAGAGCACTTCAAGTCAAGCCCTCTTGAACGGGCCTTCCAGAGCGGCCCATTGGAGCAGCATGATGGTCTTCGCGTCGGCGATCTCCCCGGTGCGGATCATCTCCAGGGCCCGGGCGAAGGGCAGTTCCACGATCTCGATGTCCTCGCCCTCCTCGTCCAGGCCGCCGCCCTCGTGCGTGCGCGTGGAGGGGCCGTACGAGGCGGCGTAGAAGCTCACCCGCTCGGTGACCGACCCGGGGCTCATGTAGACGTCGAAGACGTGGTGGACCTCGCCGACGGTGTGTCCGGTCTCCTCGACGACCTCACGGCGCACGGCGACCTCGGGGTGCTCGTCCTCCTCGTCGAGGAGCCCGCCCGGTGTCTCGACCAGCATGCCGTCGGGGTGCCCGTTGACGTACACGGGGTAGCGGAACTGCCGGGTGAGCAGCACCGTCTCGCGGCTTGTGTCGTAGAGCAGGAGCGTGGCGCCGTTGCCGCGGTCGTGGGTCTCGCGCTCCTGGGTGCTCCAGGTGCCGTCGGCGTGCTGGAAGTCGAAGCTGGTGGTGCGCTCCACGTACCAGTGGCTGGACAGCAGGCGCACGTCGCGGATCTTGACGCGCGGGTTGCCGGTCAGGTCGCGGCCGACGCGGTCGAGCCCGGTGCGGCCCCGGCGGTCCGGGGTGTCGATTCCTGCGGTCATCGCACGCGATCCGGGCAAAGGCGGGAGAAGTCGTTCATGTGCCCTGTCTACCATCCCGGCACGAACATCGAGGCCACACCGGGGCTTCGCCCGTCTAGGCTCACGGCATGGAACAGACGGAGATCATCCTGCGCGCCATCGGCGTGCTCACCGAGACCAACGCGATGGTGCGCAGGATCGCCCAGGACGAGGAATCCGGGGTCGAGTCGGCCGAGACCCAACTGGGCTCCCTCGTCACAGAGGTGTTCCCCCGCGTCGAGGTGCCGGGCGACGCGGGGCCCGCGGAGGCCGGGCAAGCCGTCGCGGACGCCTATCTGCCCGCCGCCATCTCGCTCGTGGGCGCGTTCGCGTTCCTGTTCTCCGAACTCGCCGACGTCCACGACTCGGGACGGACGGACGTCAAGACCGCCGATCTGCTGCAGGACCTCGCCCTGCGGATGTCCCGGGCGGGCGACGCGTAGGCACGCCGGCGCAGCGGGGTGACCGCGCCGGCCGGCGGTACGCGGTGCCACGGCCGGCGCGGGAACGGCCGTCCCGGCGGATCCGGGACGGCCGTCCCGGCGGACGTGTCACCCCTTCCGTTCGACCCGCACCCAGTCGATCTCGGCCTGCACTCCCCCGGCGGCGATGCGGTCGACGCTGGACTGCGGGAGTCCCCAGTACGGGGTGGTGACCTTGTTCCAGCCCGCCGGGTAGGCGCCGCCGAGGGCGAGGTTGAGGATGACGTACTGGTTGTGGTCGAAGACCCACTGTCCCCGCGTGGACTCCAGCTTGTTGCGCGTCGTCTCCTGGACGAGGGTGTCGTCGACGTAGAAGCGCATCGCGGTCGGCGTCCACTCCACGGCGTAGGTGTGCCACTGGTCGGCGCGGCCCCCGGCCGGGTAGGTCTGCCGGGCGCCGATGTTGCCGTCGGCCGAGTAGCCGGGTCCGTGCAGCGCCGTGCTGGTCCAGTCCGCGTAGCCGATGTTCTCCATGATGTCCGTCTCGCCGGACGCCGGCCACGACACCGACGGATCGTCGACGTTGCTCCCCAGCAGCCAGAAGGCGGGCCAGAAGCCGTCGCCGACGGGCAGCTTCATCCGGGCGCTGACCCGCCCGTACGTGAAGTCGAACTTGGTGTTGGTGTCGACGCGTCCGGACGTGAAGTCGTACGTACCGCCCCCGGCCTGGGTGCAGCCCTTGCAGTACTTGGCCTTCAGAACGAGGCTGCCGTTCTGGGTGCTGATGTTGTCGGCCGAGTCCACGTACGCCTGCGACTCGCCGTTGACCGGGCCCATCTCCTGACCGGTTCTGACGACACGCCACTTGGAGCGGTCGAGTCCCGCGCCGGTGAAGTCGTCGAAGAACGCCGTACGGTACGTGCCCTGCTGTTCGCCGGGCAGCGCCGGGTACGCGGCGGCGGCGCTGCCTCCGGTGCCCCAGACCTGGAACTCGTAGAGGGAGTAGCCGAACTGGGCCGTCGCGGGGGCCGGGTTGTAGAACGACCGGCGTTCCTTGCCGAGCATGCGGACGTAGCGGCCGGTCACGGGCTGCGGCAGGGTGACGGTGTCGTGGCGACCGGCCGCGTCGCCCGGGGCCTTCACATCGGCGCGGCGGGCCGCGACGTCGGCTGCCGTCGGCCGGTACACGGTCCGCCAGGCGCTGTTGTCGTCGGAGACCTGGAGTTCGTAGTCGACGGCGTAGGCGGCTTCCCAGTACAGGTCGACGCTGCTGATGGTCGAGGTCGCGCCGAGGTCGACGGAGATCCACCGGTTGGCGTTCCAGTCGCTGGACCAGCGCGTGGAGTCGCCCTTGAGGTCGGCGGGCCAGCCGCCGTCGGTGGCGAACGCCGGTGAATTGCCCGCGTGCTGGTACAGGTTGGAGTAGGCGGGGTGGTTCAGGGCGAGGTTCGAGCGGGTCGTCGAGGCGGGGGCCGGCTCGCCGCCGTAGACCTTGAAGGAGTAGAGGGAGTAGCCGTAGGGCGTGGCGCGTTCGACGCCGCGCATCCGCACGTACCGGCCGGTGACCTCCTGCGGGTAGGTGTGCGCGGTGACCGATCCTCCGGTTCCGGCGGTCTCGGTGTAGAACGGCGTCCAGTCGGTGCCGTTCTTGGAGACCTCCAGCACGTAGCGCTTGCCGTAGGCGGCCTCCCAGTCCAGGACCACACGGTCGATGCGCAGGGTGGCGCCCAGGTCGACGCGGATCCAGGCGTCGTCCGCGAACTGGCTGGACCAGCGGGTGGTGGGGTTGCCGTCGAAGGCGAGTCCGGGCGCGGTGCCGGCGTTCTCGCTGCCCGAGGACGTGACGGCGGCGGGGTTCGCGGCGTAGGCGGTCGCCGCCCGGTCGGTGTCCCAGTTCGCGGCGGCGGCCACGGCGGCGGGCTCGGGCGCCGTGGCTGCCAGGGCCGTGCCCGCGTGGAGCAGGGACAGGGCGGACAGGGTGGCGAGGGCGGTGAGCAGGGTGCGGTGGGTACGGGATGGCATGCGGCTCTCCTGGGGGAGGTTGGGGGTGCCGGTCCGTGCGGGGCGTACTCGTGCGCGCGAACGTGCGCGGGTGCTCACGTGCGGTCGTCAGTGGGACGGCGCGCCGGGAGGGGCCGGTGCCGGCGAGCCGCGGTTCCGGGGGCGTGGTCCCCGTCGATCGGTGAGGTGCTCGGGAGGTGCCTAGAGCGCCGGTGCCGACCGGCGCGCGATCATGGTCGTGGGCAGGACGACCGGGGTGAGCGGCCAGTCCTGGCCTTCGAGGTGGGCCAGGAGGATGCGGGCGGCCGTCTCCCCCATCTCCCGCATGGGCTGGCGGACCGTGCTGAGTGTGGGCTCGGTGTGCCGGGCCACCGGGATGTCGTCGAAGCCGATGACCGCGATGTCGTCCGGCACCCGGAGCCCGGCGTCGCGCAGGGCGCCCAGTACGCCGAGCGCCGCGAGGTCGTTGTGGGCGAAGACGGCGTCGAACTCCCGGCCCTCGGCGAGCAGTCGGCGCACGGTCGCGCGCCCGTCCGCCTCGGCGAAGTCGCCCTCGACGACCAGGTCGAGGCCCACACCGTGGGCGGCGCAGGTGTCGCGGAACCCGGCGAGCCGGTCGCGTACGCAGCCGAACCGCGACGGGCCGGTGAGGACCAGCGGCCAGCGCCGGCCCGCGGCCAGCAGATGTCGGGCCGCCGCCGCGCCGCCCTCGGTGTTGGCGGCGGTGACGGACGGGAACTCCGGATGGTGTCCCCGGTCGTCGACGAGGACGACGGGCAGGCCGTCACGGTGCAGTGCCGTCAGCATGTCGAGCGTGTTCTCCGGCTCCACCACGAGCAGCCCGTCGAAGGCGCGCGCGGACACCTGGCCGGTGAACCGCGCGACGGAGTCGGCACCACGGTTGCAGGTGAACAGCAGCAGACCGAAGTCGGCGGCCTCGACCGTGTCGACGACTCCCTGGAGCACCTCGCCCATCCACGGCCAGGTCAGCGAGGGCACCAGCATGCCCACGGTGCGGCTGCGACCGCGGGCGAGGCCGACGGCACCGGAGCTGGGTACATAACCCATACGGTCGATGACCTGGCGGACCCGTGCGGCCGTGGCCTTGCCGACCTCCCCGCGGGTGTTGAGCACCCGGGAGACGGTCGTCTTGCCGACACCGGCCGCCTGGGCGACATCGGCTATGGTCACGGCCACAACTGCCTCCCGGCACACGGGGATCGCGGCTTCACGCGCAGGAACCGGAACCGGTGACGGAACCGGTACCGGCGCTGGGCGGGGAGTCAACCCGAGTGTCATGGTGCCGTCAATAGTTCACGCCAAAATTTCCCGGGAGCGCTCTCAAACCCGGCTCCGCCTTCGGGACTTGAACGAACCGAAGGCGGTCACAGGTGCGCCGGTCAGCGCGATGCCGACCGGCCAGGAGACCTCGGGCGCCGCAGCGACACGGCGACCCCGGCCACCGGGACCCGCTCGCGGCATTTCTCAGGCGTGCGGCACGACTGCCACCGGGCAGTCCGCGTGGTGCATCACCGCGTGGGCCACGGAACCGATCCGCGACCCGACCGCCGAGCGGTGGGCACGCCGCCCGACGACCATCAGCTGGGCCCGCCCCGCCAGCGACAGCAGCACCTGTCCACCGCTGCCCAGTTCGACGTGCTGGGTGACGGGCACACCGGGGAAGCGCTCCCGCCACGGCTGGAGCGCCTCCGCGAGCGCCTCCCGCTCGTAGGGCTCCAGGCCCCCGGCCTCGTCCAGCATCTTCAGCGAGCCGGGGCTGTAGGCGAACACGGGCGGCAGGCTCCACGCCCGTACGGCACGCACGGCGGCGCCGCGCGCGGCGGCGGTCTCGAAGGCGAACCCCAGCGCCGCGGCGCTGTCGTCCCGTCCGCCCTGCTGCCCCACGACGATCTCACGGCCGGCCGCTTCGGCCGGGGCGTCGTCGTCGGCGCGGACCAGGACGACCGGGCAGGGGGCTTCGGCGATCACCTGCTGCCCGACGGAACCGAGCAGGAAGCCGACGATTGTGCCGTATCCGCGCGATCCGAGGACCAGGGCCCGCGTCGCGGCCGCCTCCGTCAGCAGCAGTTCGACGGCGGCGCCCTCCAGGACCTCCGCGGTCACCTCCAGACCGGAGTGCCGGTCGGTGAGGGAGCTCGCCGCCTCCTGCACCATGTCCCGTGCCCAGCGCGCGTGGTCGTCACGGTCGCCGCCGCCGATCACGTCGTGGGGTGCCCAGTGCCAGACGTGGACCAGCCGCAGCGGCAGCCCGCGGCGGACGGCCTCCCGGCCCGCCCAGGCCAGCGCGGCCCGGCTCTCGGGCGATCCGTCCACGCCCACGGTGATCCGGTCGGTCATGCGCCTGCCTCTCCCTCGCCGGCCCACCCGCTCGCCGGTCCCGCACTCGTGCTGACGGTCCAGTGTCCGTCACCGTCGGCGGGGTCCTGCACGGGGACACGGTTCGGGCCCGGCGTGCACTAGGGCCCGTCCGACAGCGCCGGTCCGGCGATGCCTGAAACTGTCGGGCAGGCTCTAGGCGGATGCGCGCACCACGAGCTCCGGGTCGAAGATCACGGAGGTGGGCTCGGTGCGTACGCCCTGGATGTGCTCGGTGAGGAGCCGTGCCATCACCGACGCCATCTCCTCGACCGGCTGGCGCACGGTGGTCAGCGGCGGACGGCAGGCCACCGCCGCGGCGGAGTCGTCGAAACCGACGACCGCGACGTCGTCCGGCACGCTTCGGCCCCGCTCCCTGAGTATCTGGCACACGCCCTGGGCCATCAGGTCGTTGGCCGCGAACACTCCGTCGACGTCCGGGTGTTCGGCGAGCAGGTCGGACATCGCGGCCATGCCGCTGTCGAGGGTGAACCCGCCCTCCGCGACAGGGACGTAGGGATGGCCCCGGCGCGCCATCGTGTCGCGGAATCCGGCGAGCCGCTCCTGGCTCGCCGACACACCCAGCGGTCCGGTGACCGTGACGATCTTCCGGCATCCCCGGTCCAGCAGATGCTCGGCGGCCATGCGGGCGCCGTCCCGGTGGGCCAGGTCGACATAGCTGAGCGGCACCGGCCGGGACGGCCGGGCGAAGAGCACCGTGGGCACCCCGGCGTCGGCGAGCAGTGCGGGCAGCGGGTCGTCGGCGTGCGTGGAGACGACGAGGGCGCCGTCCGCGCTGCCCTGCCGGAGGTCGTTCAGGGCCTGCTGCCGGGTGCGCGCGGAGTCGGCGAACATGAGCAGCGGGTGCATCGAGCGGGGCCGCAGATGTGCCACCACTCCGGTGACGACGCGGCCGAAGAACGGGTCGGCGAACACCTGTGCCGTGAAGGCGTTCTCGTCCTCGTCGGCCACGTCGCCCGCGCCGGACACGATGAGGGCGACCGTCTCGGTCCGGCGGGTGACCAGTGACCGGGCGGCCCGGTTGGGTGCGTATCCCGTGCGCTCGATGGCCTGCCGGACCACGTCCTGGAGTGCGGGGTCCACGCTGCGGACGCCGTTGATGACCCGGGACACGGTGGCACGCGAGACGCCGGCCTCCCGCGCGACGTCCTCCAGCGTGGGTGCCTGTCTGCTCATGTCCGCACCCTAACGGCCCAGCCCCGCGGGGGTATAGAGCGCTCTCCTGAAGGCCCGTTCGCCGGCCCGGGGATGCGCGCAGGAAGCCGCTCCGGCGGTCCAACAGCCTTCTTGGGAGCACCTCTTGAACACATCCACCGTCCGCACAGGTGGTTCGGTCGAGCGCATTCGTCAGTGAACTACCGCAAAAGAGAACAGAGTTGGCGGTTGAAAAGGCATCAATCTGCGGGACTGCTGTGACAACTCTTGACGCTGTGTTCACGCGGATGAAGCATGCATCGGCAAGAGAGCGCTCCCCGCACCTTCCATCGTTCACTTCCTGAACCAGGAGAGTCGCCCCCATGCCCCGAATCCCCACAGATGGTCCCGACTCCGGCCGGTCCGCGCCGGCCCGACGGGCCGTTCTCGGAGCGATGGCCGCCACCGCCGCGGCCCCGGCACTGCTCGCTCTGTCGTCACCGGCGTCCGCCACCCCCGCCAAGAAGCCGCTGGCCCTTCCGGGCGGCGGCGATCTCGGCCCGAACGTCATCGTCTTCGACCCGTCGACCCCGAACATCCAGGGCAGGCTGGACGAGGTCTTCCGTCAGCAGGAGTCCGCGCAGTTCGGCACGGGCCGCTACGCGCTGCTGTTCAAGCCGGGCACGTACAACGGGCTCAACGCCCAGCTCGGCTTCTACACCTCGATCGCCGGTCTCGGCCTGTCACCGGACGACACCACGATCAACGGCGACGTGACCGTCGACGCCGGCTGGTTCAACGGCAACGCCACACAGAACTTCTGGCGTTCGGCCGAGAACCTCGCGCTGGTCCCGGTCAACGGCACCAACCGCTGGGCGGTCGCACAGGCCGCGCCCTTCCGCCGCATGCATGTGCGCGGCGGCCTCAACCTCGCCCCGAACGGATACGGCTGGGCCAGCGGCGGCTACATCGCCGACAGCCGCATCGACGGCCAGGTGGGGCCGTACTCGCAGCAGCAGTGGTACACCCGCGACAGCTCGGTGGGCGGCTGGGTCAACGCCGTCTGGAACATGGTCTTCTCGGGTGTCCAGGGTGCCCCCGCGCAGTCCTTCCCCAACCCTCCGTACACCACCCTCGACACCACTCCGGTGTCCCGCGAGAAGCCGTTCCTCTACCTCAACGGCAGCGAGTACCGCGTCTTCCTGCCGGAGAAGCGCACCAACGCGCGCGGCACCACCTGGGGCAGCGGCACTCCGCGCGGTTCGTCGCTGCCGCTCAGCCAGTTCTACGTGGCCAAGCCCGGCGTCACGGCCGCCACCCTGAACGCGGCACTCGCCCAGGGCCTGCACCTGCTGCTCACGCCGGGGATCTACCACCTCGACCGGCCGATCGAGGTCAACCGCGCCAACACCGTGGTGCTGGGCCTCGGTTACGCCACCCTGATCCCCGACAACGGCGTCACCGCGATGAAGACGGCCGACGTGGACGGCGTGCGGCTCGCCGGGTTCCTCATCGACGCCGGTCCGGTCAACTCGGCCACCCTGCTGGAGGTCGGGCCCGCCGGCGCCTCGGCGAACCACTCGGCCAACCCGACCACCGTGCAGGACGTCTTCGTGCGCATCGGTGGTGCCGGCCCCGGCAAGGCGACGACCAGCATGGTCATCAACAGCCGCCACACCATCGTCGACCACACCTGGATCTGGCGCGCCGACCACGGCACCGGCGTCGGGTGGGAGACCAACCGCGCCGACTACGGGATCCGTGTCAACGCCGACGACGTGCTGGCCACCGGCCTGTTCGTCGAGCACTTCAACAAGTACGACGTCCAGTGGTACGGCCAGCGGGGCCGCACCATCTTCTTCCAGAACGAGAAGGCGTACGACGCGCCGAACCAGGCCGCCATCCAGAACGGCTCGGTCAAGGGGTACGCGGCCTACAAGGTCGCCGACTCCGTGACCACGCACGAGGGATGGGGCCTGGGCAGCTACTGCTACTACAACGTCGATCCGACGATCGTGCAGCACCACGGGTTCGCGGCGCCGAACGTTCCGGGCGTGAAGTTCCACGACCTCCTGGTGGTCTCGCTCGGCGGCAACGGACAGTACGAACGCGTCATCAACGACACGGGGTCGCCGACCTCGGGCACCTCCACCGTGCCGTCCACGGTGGTGTCGTACCCCTGACCGCGTGCCGGGGGCCCGGCCTCAGCACGAGGTCAGGCTCCCGAGCTCGACCGCGTCGGCCATCGCCTGCATCCCCTTGTCGTTGGGATGCAGGTGATCGCCGCCGTCGAAGAACGGCAGGACGCGTTCGTGGTCGTAGGGGCTGCGCAGCGTCCGGTCGAAGTCGGTGACGGCGTCGAACAGGCCGCCGTCCCGGATGAACGCGTTGACCTCGACGCGCACGGCCTCCGCCGCCGCGTCCCATTCGGACCAGCCCTTGAAGGGAGCGATGGTGGCCCCGACGACGCACTTGCCCGCCGCGTGCGCCCGTTCCACGATCTTCCGGTAGCCGTCGATCATGTCCTCGGCGGTGACACCGGTATGGGCCTTGATGTCGTTGACGCCCTCGAAGAGGAAGACCGTGCGGACCCCCGGATGGGACAGCACGTCGCGTTGCAGTCGGTTGAGCGCACTCTGTCCTGCGCCGTCCGCGAGGACCTTGTTCCCGGAGATCCCCTCGTTGGCCACACCCCGGACGGGGCCGCCCGCTTGCTGGAGGCGACGGGCGAGGTAGTCGGGCCAGCGGCGGTTCAGGTCGCCGCTCGACTGCCAGCCGTCGGTGATGGAGTCGCCGAGCGTGACGACGGCGGAGGTGTCTCCGGACGCCCGGACGGTGACGGCGTCGAGGTAGAACCAAGAGCCGATCCGCTCGGTCCAGTTGGCTGCGCCCTCCTCCGCCGTGTGGTCGCCGGGAGCCGCGTACGACGTCTGCATGGCCATCCCGTGCCCGGTCGCGGTGCCCTCCGCACGGGCCGTGTGCAGGCTGACGACCAGGTCGGTCGCGGCGGGCAGCCGGCCGGGCAGCGGGTCGCTGTACGCGGTGGCTCCGGCGGGCACGGTGACGGACGCCGCACCGCCGAAGGTCAGGCGCCGGTTGCTGCCGTGCACGAGTTCCGCGCCGGCGCTCTGCCGGCCCGCGTACACGTTGTCGAAGGTCACGGGCCCGTCGCCGAACGCGTTGGAGAGCCGGATCCGGGCCTGGTCCCCGCCGGCGCTCGTGTGCACGACGAGCCGGTAGCTGTGGTCGGCGACCGCGCCGCCCACACGGTCGGCACTGGCGCCCCAGGTGATGACGTCGTCGTGTGCGGCGCGGGCCTGGGTCGAGGACGTCCGGGCCGGGGCGGAGGGTGTCCGCGTCGCGGACACCTGGGTGGTGGACCCCTTGGCGGTGTGTCCCTGGACGGTGGTCGCGCACGCCGGTCCACCGACGGCGGTGACGAGCAGCGTGGCGACGGTGACGGCCGTCCGGCGCGCTCCCGGGCGCGCCGTCATCGGTCGAACCCGCGGAGGGTGACGGACGCGCCGGGCGCCACGGTGACCTGCCGTGAGGTGCTGCCGTGCGCCACGGTCGTCGTCCGGCCGCCGACACTGTGGATCCGTACCTCGGTCGGTGTGCCGTCGCGCCAGCTCAGGTCGACGACGAAGCCGCCGCGTACGCCGACTCCGGTGACCGAGCCCGACGTCGCCCAGGCGTCGGGCAGCGCCGGCAGGAGTTCGAGATGGCCGGGGCGTGAGTGGACCAGCATCTCGATCATCGCGGCGGGGGTGCCGAAGTTGGCGTCGATCTGGAAGATGCCGCGGCCCTTCTCGACTTCGTAGATGTCGAAGAGGTTGGGTGCCGTGCCGTTGCTGCCGGTCGTCGAGGGGCGGAGGTTGTTCACGACGAGTTGGTACGCCTTGTCGGCGTTCTTCAGGCGGGCCCAGCACAGGGCGCGCCAGGCGTTCGCCCAGCCGAAGCTCTCCGTGCCGCGGGCGGTGAGCAGGGCGGTGGCGCCGTCCACGACGGCCTTGGGCGTGGAGTCGTCCGGCCGGATGCGGTCCCCGGGGAAGAGTCCCACGAGGGGGGACAGGTGTCGGTGGGTGGTCTCGCCGAGGTTGTCGGGTGACATCCACTCCTCCAGCCAGCCGGTCTTGGCACTCACGCGTGGAAGGTACAGCCGCTCGCGCAGGGAGTCGATCGTCTCGGCGTACGCCTTGTCCTTCCCCAACTCCTTCGTCGCCGCGAGGTAGTTGCCGAAGAGGGCCCACACCAGTTCCTGGGCGTAGGTGATGCCCTTGGCGTCGAGCGGACCGTGTTCGGGCGACCAGTCGCTGTCGGCCACGAGCACCTCCTCGCCGGTGTCCGGCAGGGTGGTGGTCAGCAGCCGCGCCTCCCAGAACTCGCAGGCACCCTTGAGCATCGGATAGATCTTCGCGAGGTGGGCGCGGGAGCGCGTGTACTCGTAGTGCTCCCACAGGCTGTTGCAGAGCCAGGCGTTGCCCGCCGGGTGCCACCACCAGCCCATGCCTCCGTGGACGTTGGTGGAGATGGCGACCGTCCAGCCGGCGATCTTTCCGGTCGAGTTGCGGTAGCGGTTGCGCGGGTCGTTGAAGAGACGGTGGGTGAGCTCCGTCCACGAGGGCAATTGGGCGAGGCAGTAGTCGGTGAGCGCGTCGAAGCAGCCCGACAGTCCGGCGCGGTCGGCCATCCAGTAGTTCATCTGGAGGTTGATGTCGGTGTGGTAGTCGCCCATCCAGTCGGGATCGTTGCCGTCCAGCCACAGACCCTGGAGGTTCAGCGGCAGACTGCCCCGTGAGCCGGAGATCATCAGATACCGGCCGAACTGAAGGTAGGCGGCCTCCAGTTCGGGATCGGGGGCGTCGTCCCTGGCACGGGCCTGGAGGCGCTCCCAGGTGTCGAGGGCGCGTTGCTCGGCGGAGGACGTGCCGAGCGAGAGGTCCTGCTGTGCGAACAGGGCCCGGTAGTCGGCGACATGGGTGCGCAGCAGGGTGGCGGCGCTGTGTGCGGCGGCGTCGCCGGCCTTGGTGCGGGCGAGCCGCTCGGGGTCGAGGGACGGGTCGCGGTAGTGGGTGGCGGCGTCGGGCCGGTAGTTCGTGCCTCCGCTCACCACCACGGTGAGGCTCCTGCAGTCGGTGAAGGTGATCCGCGGGCCGTCGACGGTCACCTTGCCGCCGCTGCCGTACGCCTTCACCGCGGCTCCGTAGCGCAGACCGCCGGGGAGCGCGCCGCTGAAGGACAGGCCCTTCACGTTCTCACCGTGTGTGCCGTCCAGGGTGACGGTCCCGCTGTAACTGCCGCCGCCGCTCTGGTCGAAGTGCAGGACGAGCGCGTCGTCGGGGCGGCTGGCGAACATGCTGCGCCGGTACGTCGTGCCCGAGCGCCGGTACGTGGTGGTGACGAGGCCCTGGGTGAGGTCGAGGGCGCGCCGGTAGTCGTTCACCGCGGACAGGTCGTGGTCGGGGATGTCGACGGTGAGGCGGGCGAGGAGCGTGAAGGATCCGAAGTCGTCGCGGGAGTAGGGGAACTGGCCGTCGGAGTCGAGGGTGCCGTTGAGTCCGCCGGTCCACAGGGTGGCGTCGGTGATCAGGAGGAGTTCCCGGCCCGGGTCGTTGCCCGCCAGGGCGCCCAGCCGGCCGTTGCCGAGGGGCAGGCCCTGGCGGATCATCGAGTGCTCGTCCGCGGGCGCTCGCCACCACAGTTCGTGGTGCGGGCCGGTGGTCGGGGCGGGTGCCATGGTGGGACGCTGCGGTGCGGCGGAGGCGGTGAAGGCGGGCAGGGGACCGAGGGCGGTGGCGGCTCCGGCCAGGGCGGCGAGGGAGAGCAGGCGGCGTCTGCTGGGGTGGCTTCCGGGTGCGGTGTCCATACGTGTCTCCGGGGCAGGGCGGGGCCCCGGCCGTCAGGTGCCGGGGCCCCGCGGGTTCAGGAGGACTGAGGTACGTCGATCCGGTCGATGTCGGGCGCGTAGCCCGAACCGCTTTCGAAGGTGATCGTGTTGCTGCCCGCCTTGAGCGCGACGGGCACGCTCACGCTCTCGACGCTCCCCCAGTCGCCCGTGGACGGGAACTTGTGCGAGGTGGCCTTGTTGCCGTTCGCCGAGATGTCGGCGGAGCGGGCGTCACCGCTGACGTAGGCGACCTTGATCAGGTAGGTGCCCGCCTTGTCCACGGTCACGTCGTTGAAGCGGAGGCTGCCGCCGAGGTAGAGATTGCCGATCTTGTGGTCTCCGGAGCATGCGGAGCAGTCGGCCACGGAGGCGTTGCCGGCGAGGGTGTTGGCGGTGGCCTCGGCCTCGTACGCCGTGGCCTTGAGGGCGCCGCCGCGCGGGGTGACGGTGAACAGGCGCGAGCCGTGGGCGGGCAGGGCCTGGGTCACCTTGTCCTGGTAGGTGCCGAGGTTCTCGTGGTTCCACAGGTCGCGGACCGCGGCCTTGCCGGTGAGGCCGAGCGAGGCCCAGTGGGCGGTGACGGCGGCGGGCTCGTCGGCGAGGTTGAAGAGGGCGACCGTGTAGCTGCCGTCGGGGTTCTTCGCGGCCCACACCTGCTGCGCGTCGGAGGGGGTGACCGGTCGGGCGGGCGGGGTGCTGCCCTGGTTGACGGCGATGACCTCGCGGTTGGTCAGCAGGGAGACACCGTAGGCGTCCAGGCGGGTGAGGTCGTCGCCGGTGTAGAGCGGGGACTTGGCGATGGCCCACAGGGTCGCGTAGCTCTGGCGTTCCGCCTTGGTGAGGCCGTCCATGGCGCCGTTGCCGACGTCCAGGGAGTCGAGGTCGTTCCAGCCGCCGGGTCCGGCGTGCCGGGTCCAGCCGGGGGTGTCGTCCCAGCGGTCGTCGACGGAGTTCTCCCAGCTGACGAGCGTGTTGCAGTAGCACTCGACGTCGGTGTCGACGCGCCAGCCGTTGGAGTACTTCTTCCAGTCGGCGGCGTGTCCGATGTCGAGCGACCAGGACACCTCCAGGTGGACGGGGCGTCCGGCGGCGGCGATGGCCTTCTGCCAGGCGGCGACGTCGGCAACGTTGTCGTACTGGTCGCCGCTCTTGCCGGATCCCGGTCCGACGCCGTCCAGTTTGAGGAAGTCGTAGCCCCAGTCGGCCAGCAGCCGGGCCTGGGAGTCGACGTACTTCTGGGTGCACGGCTTGGAGAAGTCGAGCTTGTAGGCGCTGTCCCAGCCGTTGGTGGTGCGCAGGTCGCCGTAGACGATGTCGCCGGTGGTGCAGCCCTCGGCGTCGTGGATCGGCGACTTCCCGTCGTTGTAGGCCTCCTTCTCCAGGCCGACGGGCAGATAGATGCCTGCCTTGAGGCCCTTGGCGTGGATGCGGTCGGCGACGGACTTCATGCCGTGCGGGAAGCGGCCGGGGTCGGCCTTCTGGCGGGCGTACTGGTCGAACTCGGGCTTCCAGGACAGGTCGCGCCACCAGCCGGCGTCGATGTTGACGTACTCGTAGCCGTACGGCTTGAGCTTGGCGGCCAGGGCGTCGGTCTGCTTCAGGACGTTCGCCTCGGTGAGGTAGCTGTAGTCGCCGTCGGGGTTGAGGCCCGGGTACTTGGACGACTGCATGCTCCAGCTCGACCAGCCCATGTAGGGCTTGGCGGCCAGGGCGGGGGCGTCGGCCGTGGGCGCGGCGCCGGGGGGTGCCGGCGCCGTGACGGGGCCGGCGTGCGCCGAGGCCGGGACGGCCGTGGCGACGCCCGCGGTGAGGGCGAGAACGGCCATGGTTCTCAGGACGGGCATGACGGGGTACGAGGATGACCGCATGGGTCGGACCTCCTGGGACGGTGTCAGCGGGGGCGGGGGACGCGGTGGGACTCCGGCGTCGTGGCGGCTCAGCCCTTGCCCGAGCCGATGGTGAGTCCGCTGATGAACTGGCGCTGGAGCGCGAAGTACACCAGCAGCGTGGGGATCGCGGTCATCAGCGCACCGGCCGCGATCAGATTGGGGTTGGTGAAGTACTGGCCCTGGAGGTTGGCCAGGGCCGAGGTGATGGGCCGCTTGTCACCGGTCTCGACGAGCGCGAGCGGCCAGAAGAAGTCGTTGTAGATCCAGATCGATTCGAGGGTGGCGAGGGCCGCGAACGCGGGGCGGCACAGCGGCAGGATGATCTGGAAGAACTGCCGCCAGACGGGTGCGCCGTCGACGAGTGCCGCCTCGGAGATCTCCTTGGGGATCGTCTTCATGTAGTTGCTGAGGACGAAGGTGCAGAACCCCGACTGGTACGCGATGTGGATGGCGATGATGCCCCAGGCGGAGTTGTACAGCAGGAGCGAGTCGCTCATCCACTCCGGCAGCGGGATGAGGAGGTAGAGGCGGTACAGGGGGGTGATGAGGACCTGCGCCGGGAGGAGGTTGCCCGCCGTGAAGAGCATCAGCAGGACGATGTTCCAGCGGAAGTCGAAGCGGGAGACGAAGAAGGCGACGGCTGCCGAGAAGAGCAGGGTGCCGAGGACCGACGGGACGGTGATGAGGACGGAGTTCCAGAAGAAGTGCGGCATGCCGGACTGGTTCCAGGCATCCGTGAAGTTGCCGAGTCCCAGGCTGTGCGGCCAGGAGAGGTAGCCGTGCTGCGCCGTGTCGGAGTAGGGGCGCAGCGAGGTGTACACGGCCCACAGCAGCGGGACGAGCCAGAGCAGCGCGATGCCGCCGAGCATCAGGTGACGGCCCGTCTGCCGCCTGGGCTTGCCGGGTGCCGGCCGCGTCCGGGGTTCCCGCACGTCGGAGGGGGGCCGGGTGAGGGTCGTGGTCACTGGTCCTCCTTGCGGAACGTCTGGACGAGGAAGGTCCCGATGGCGGCGAGGGAGACCAGGAGCAGGACGACCGCGAGGGCGGAGCCGTAGCCGATGTGGCTGGACTCGCCGATGATGTTGTCGGTGATGAGGAGGGACAGCAGTTCCATGCCGGGTTTGCTGCCGACGCCGCCGCCGAGGACGTACACGATGTCGAAGGCCCGCAGGGACTCCATGACCGTGACGACCAGGATGATGACGTTGACGGGCTTCAGCGCCGGGAAGACCACGCGCAGGAACGTCTGCCGGCCGTTGGCGCCGTCGAGCGCGGCGGCCTCCTTGAGTGCCGGGTCGAAGCCTTTCAGTCCGGCCAGGTAGAGGATCATGATGTAGCCGGTGTGCCGCCAGCCGGAGGCGACGAGCACGGCCCACAGGTTGAGGTCCGGGTTGCCGAGCCAGTCGATGTGGTGGCCCGGTCCGGCGGCGTTCAGGATGCCGTTGAGGAGTCCGGTGTCCGGGTTGTAGATGATCTCCCAGATGAAGCCGACGACGGCCAGGGACAGCACCATCGGCAGGAAGATCGCGGTCTGGTAGATCCGGGTGAAGCGGATCTTCCGGTCGAGTTGGTAGGCGAGGAAGATGCCGAACGGCGTGGGCAGCAGCGCGGTGAACAGCAGCCAGATGACGTTGTGCCGGACGGCCGGCCAGAAGGGCGGGTAATTGCCGAAGATCTGCTGGTAGTTGTCGAAGCCGGTCCAGTGGATGTCGGCCAGGTCGATGCCGTCCCAGGTGGTGAAGGACAGTCCCAGGGAGGCCAGTGCGGGCAGCCAGACGAAGAAGAGCAGGGCGGCCAGCGGGATGCCGATGACGACCGCGAGGAAGACCCGGTCACCGGCGGTGAGACGACGGGCGCGGGAGCGGGTGCGGGAGCTCTTGGGTGCGAGGGGGGCGGAGGACACGGTGGGTGCGGCCTTTCCGGTCCTGGTCAGCCGGTGAAGAAGCGGGAGCGCTGGGACTCGATCTTCTTCAGCGTTCCGGTGCCGTCGTCCGGGTGGCCGAGCCACTCGGTCAGGCCGGGCAGGACGACGGTGGAGATGAAGCCGGGATCGCTGTCGCGGTCGGCGAACTGGCTGATGTGCTTGGCGGAGGCGATGAGTTGGGCGGACTTCTTCTGCAGCGCGTTGTACGAGCCGGTGTCGGCCTGGGTGTTGACGGCGAGGTTGCTGGGGTCGACGCCCATGTACAGTTCCTCGGCCCCGGCGCCGCCGAGGAACTCCAGGAACTTCCGGGCACCGTCGTCGTTCTTGGGCCGGCGGCTGAGCATGAAGCCGTCGGTGGGGGCTTCCACCGCGTCCTGGCCGTGGGCGGCGTCGATCTCGGGGAAGGGGAAGAAGTCGATGTCGGCGCGGATCTTCTCGTCGGTGACCTGCTGGCCGAGGAACAGGCCGATGACGGCCATGCCGGACTTCTTGTCGAGCAGCGACTGGGCCGCGTCCTGCCAGGAACGGCCGCCGGCGCTCTGCTGGTAGTACGGGGTCAGTTCGCGCCACAGGTCGAGGACGGCCACGGCACGCTTGTCGGTCCAGGAGACCTCGCCGCGCATCAGCGACATGTGGAAGTCGTAGCCGTTGGCCCGCAGGTCGAGGTAGTCGAAGGCGCCGAGGATGCTCCAGCTGTCGCCGCCGCCGTAGCCGGAGGCCACGGGCGCGAGGCCGTCCTTCTTCATCCGCTTGGCGAGCGCGATGAACTCGCTCCACTTGGTGGGGACTTGGTAGCCGCGCTCGGCGAAGAGGCTCTTGCGGTAGAAGACGGCCCACGGGTAGTTGTACAGCGGAACGAAGTAGTACTTGCCGTCCTCGCCGCGGGAGAGCTGCTTGGTCGCGTCACTGAAGTTGGCGCCTATCGAGTCCCACACGTCGTCGATGGGGCTGCAGAGCTTCTTCTTCGCGAAGTACTGCATGCGGTAGCCGGCGAACCAGGTGAAGACGTCGTCCGGGGTGCCCTGGAGATAGGTGGAGATGCTCTTCTGGAAGGTGTCGTGGTCGACGGTGTTCGTCTTCACCTTCAGTCCGCTGTCCCGGGCGAACGCCTTGGTGACGGCGGCGTAGGCCGACTTGGGGGTGGCGTCGGCGCCGTTGGACCCGAAGGTGACCGTCTTCGGGTCGGCCCCCGCTCCCCCGCCGCAGGCGCTCAGCAGGGGTGCGCCCAGGGCGGCGGCGCCGAGTCCGAACAGCCCACCGACCACGTTGCGCCGGCCTGGGCCGCGCGCAGCCAGGTGAGGGCGGCTCTGCTGCGTCATCGTTACTCCTCGTGCGTGCTAGTGCGTGTCTGATCTGATGAAGGACTGGATCGCGGTGGCGGCGGCCCCGCGCGCCCACTCCTCGAACGGCAGCGGGCGGGTCTGGACGTCGCACCGCGCGGCCGAGCCGAAGGCGGCCGCGGCGAACGCGTCACGGATCTGTCCGGCGAACAGGTCGTAGGCGGCCAGGCCCTCGCCGGAGATGATCACCCGCTCGGGACCGAGCAGGTTGGCCACGGTCGCCAGGGCTCGGCCGATCGCCTCGCCCGCCCGTGCGTACACCTCACGGGCGCCGGGGTCGCCCGTGTGCGCCAGGTCCAGTGCCGCGGCGGCGTCGGCCACGTCGACGCCGGTCGCCTCCCGGACCTGGGCGACGATCGCCGAGTCCGCGGCGATCGCCTCGACACAGCCGCGGTTTCCGCAATGGCAGAGGGGGCCTGCCGGGTCGATGGCGACGTGCCCGATCTCGCCGGCCACGCCGTGCGCGCCGGACACGACCTGGCCGTGCACCACGAGTCCGCAGCCGATGCCGGCGCCGACGGTGACCAGCGCGAAGTCCGACAGCCCCACTCCGGCGCCGAACCACTGCTCGGCGACGGTCAGCGCCCGGACGTCGTTGTCGACGGTGACGGGAAGTCCCGTGGTCATCCCGGCGAGTTCGGCGAGCGGCACGTCACGCCAGTCCAGGAAGGGCGAGTAGCGCACCACTCCGGCCGCGCGGTCCACGTCTCCGGAGACCGCGATGCCGAGTCCCTGGACCCGGACTCCGAAGCCGTCGGCCTCGGCGAGCAGTTCCTGGACGAGTGCCGCCGTCGAGGCCAGCACGGCCTTGGGGTCCCGGCTGCGGAGGGGCACGTGCCGGGCGACCCTGATGCGGCAGCACAAGTCCGTGAGCACGGCGATGAGTTCGTCGCCCGTGACCTTGACGCCGATGAACAGCGCCCGTCCCCCGTCCACCCGCACCGGGTTGGCGGGACGCCCGAGCGAGGACTGCCGGGCGTCCTCGTCGACGTCCTCGACGAGATAGCCGGCCGCGATGAGGGGCTTGACGGCCTTGGTGACCGCGGCCGCCGACAGACGGGTCCGCCCGGCTATCTCCGACCGGGTGAGCGGGCCGTGGGACAGCACGGTGGTGAAGATCTGGGAGGCGGCGGGGGTGTGGGCCAAGAACGCCTCGGTGCGAGAGGTCGAACGCATGGCCCGGAACCTAGGTCCCTTATTTTCTGCTGTCAATGAAAGAAACAGGATTATCTTGAGACTCCGCTGTGAGGCGGCCACGACCTGCAAAAGACAGATACACGCGAGGTGTTGACACACGATCGAAGGTCAGGGTTGGCTTTCGAACGTCTCATGGCACGAGCGGAACGTGAGGATCCCCGTAGATGATCTCCTTCGCCCCGGACACCGGGGTCTGGCTGCTGACCACACCGCGCACGTCGTACGCGCTGCGCGTCGACGCCTCCGGGGCGCCCTGCCACCTCGCGTGGGGCCCGAGGCTGACACTCGCGGAAGCGGAGGAACTCGCCGGGCCCCCACCCGTCGAGGTCAGCAGCTTCGAGGGAAGACCCGGCGTCGGTGAGGAACTCCCCGTGGACGGCGGGACCCGCTACGGCCCTCCGTCCCTCCAGGTCCGTTTCGCGGACGGATCCCGCGCCTTCGAGTGGCAGCCCACCGGTCACCGCGTCCATGACGGCGAACTCGCGCTGGAGTTCCGCGACCGCCGCCACCCCCTGCACGTCACGCTGCACTACCGGGTACGTCCCGACACGGACGTCATCGAGCGCTGGACCGTGGTCCGCAACGCCGGTGACGAGCAGGTCACCCTGCTGCGGGCCGATTCGGCGGCATGGTCCCTGCCCGCGCTCGGCGACTACCGGCTCAGCCATGTCACCGGCCAGTGGTCCGCCGAGAGCCGGCTGCGCCGCGAGCCCCTCCCGTACGGCGAGACCGTGCTGACCAGCCGTCGCGGGATCACCAGCCATCACGCGAACCCCTGGGTGATGCTCGACGCCGGCGAGGCGACCGAGGACCACGGGCGTGTGTGGAGCGCCGCCCTCGCGTGGAGCGGGAGCTGGCGCGTCACCGTGCAGCGCACCCCGGACGGGCGGGCCGGATTCACCGGAGGGGCGGGGCACGACGGGACGACGGTTCCGCTCGCGCCCGGCGAGGAGTTCACCACTCCCCCGTTCGCGGCGCTGTGCACGGACGGCGGGTTCGGCGCGGCCAGCCGGGCCTGGCACGCGTACACGCTGGCCCATGTCCTGCCGCACGGCGACGAGACCGCTCCGGTGCTCTACAACTCCTGGGAGGCGACCGGCTTCGACGTCGACGAGGTCGGTCAGAAGGCGCTCGCGGAGCGGGCGGCGGAGCTGGGGGTCGAGCTGTACGTCGTCGACGACGGCTGGTTCGGAAAGCGGCGCAGCGACCGGGCCGGTCTCGGCGACTGGACACCCGCCCCCGACCGCTTCCCCGACGGGCTGGGGCCGCTGGTCCGGGCCGTGCACGACCTGGGGATGGGCTTCGGTCTCTGGGTGGAGCCGGAGATGGTGAACCCGGACAGCGACCTCTACCGCGACCACCCGGACTGGGTGCTGCACTTCCCCGGCCGCCGGCGGTCCGAGCTCCGCAACCAGCTCGTCCTCAACTTCGCCCGCCAGGACGTCGCCGACTGGGCCCACGACTGGCTGACCCGGCTGGTCGGCGACCACGGCATCGACTTCCTGAAGTGGGACATGAACCGGGCGTTCAGCGAGGCCGGCTGGCCCGGCCGGCCCGACGGCGCGGACCGTCTCGGTCCCGCGTACGTGCGCAACCTCTACGCCGTGGTCGACCGTCTGCGCGCGGACCACCCGGGGCTGCGGATCGAGTCGTGCAGCGGCGGGGGCGGCCGGGTCGACCTGGGCATCCTGTCCCGGACGGACCAGGCGTGGGCGTCGGACAACACGGACGCCGCCGACCGGATGTGGATCCAGCACGGCTACGGTCAGGTCTATCCCGCGCGCACCATGGGCGCCTGGGTCACCGACGTGCCGAACCAGCTCACCGGCAGGACCGTTCCGCTGCGCTTCCGGTTCCATGTGGCGATGGCCGGGGCCCTCGGCATCGGAGGCGACCTCACCCACTGGTCGGAGGACGAACTGCGGGAGGGCGCGGCCCTGGTCGCCGAGTACAAGCGGGTGCGCCATCTCGTCCAGCACGGCCGGATGGACCGTCTGTCACCACCCACCGAGGAAGGTGTCTGCGCCGTCCAGTACACCGCCCCGGACGCCTCGGAGACCCTACTGCTCGCGAGCCGCAGGACCGCGGGTCACGGCGCGCCGCGCCGGCCGCTCCGCCTGCGCGGCCTCGCTCCGGGAGCGCGCTACCGCGACACCGCCACGGACACCGTGCACCACGCCACGGTGCTCACCGAGTACGGCCTCCAGCCGGATCTGCCGCGGGGAGACTGGTCGAGTGCGCTGATCCACCTGGTGCGGGAACCGGAGGCCTGACGTCGGCGACCGCCCGCCCGGAGCCGAGGGGGTCTACGGCGCCCGGGGCACCGCGCTCCGCCGCACCGGCCGGGCGGGCGCTGCGAGGCACGGCCGCCCGAGGAGCGCGCCCCGGACGGGATCAGTAGCGCTGGGCCTTGGCCAGTGCGGGAGTCAGCTTGGGTTCCGTGGGCTCCCTGCTGATCACGATGGGCTGTTTCCGCGCGCCCGGTTCGAGGTTCTCCGCTCCCACGAACCTCGTCTCCACGACCTTGCCGTCCGGGTTCTTGAAGTCGACCTGCACGGCGTAGGACGCCTTCTTGTCGGTCTTGTTGGTGATGGTCACGAGTACGGCGCGCAGTCCACCGGTCTCCGCGGTGGGCAGTCCGGTCATGGCAACCTCCGACCGCGCGTTGCCGCCGTCCTTGACGTCCTTGAGCTCCTTCTCCGCGACGGCGGCCGAGCGCGCGGTCTCGGCGGACACGGACGCCTCGAACTCCGAGGCGCGGGCGGCGGCGGAGGAGGCCGCCGCCGACGCCTGGCCGCGGGCCGACTCGATGATCGAGGAGGCGGCCGAGGCCATGGCGGAGGGCGTCGTCCCGCTGAAGGACGCGGTGTTCGGCGGGGTCGGGCGAGGACTCACGGAGGAGCCGCCGCTGTCGTCGCCCGAGCCGCACGAGACGAGCAGGGAGCCGCACGCGAGCGCTGCCGCCAGGACCGCGATCCGGCCGGTCCGGGTTCTGCCGTGGGAAGTACGTGTGCTCATGAAGGCTCGTCCTCTGGCCGCGGTACGGGACGTCCCCATGCTCGGCGCCCGGCCCGGTGTCCGCGAACCGCGTGGCCCATTCGGGGTGGTGGGTCAGCCCGTGCGGCCGCCTCCTTCCCGTTCGAGCCAGGTCTCCGCGATCGCCAGGGCGGCGGCCATGATGCTCAGCTGCGGGTTGACCTCGGGGCAGCTCGGCAGGACGGAGCCGTCCGCGACGAGGACTCCGCGGGCCCCGCGGAGTCTGCCCTCGGGGTCCGTGGGGGCGAGCCGGGCATCGGCACCGGCCGCGACCGTACCGGTCGGGTGGAACGCGGAGAGGTGCAGGTCACGGGCGCCGACGCGGGTGAGCAGCTCGTCGAGCTCGCCGGCGGAGCGGGCCCGCGGGACGCTCGGGACTCCGGTGAGGACCTCCTCGGCCCCCGCCGCGAACAGCAGGCGGCCCATCGAGCGTACGGCCGTCGTCAGCCGGTCGCCGTCGCGGGGATCGAGGTCGTAGCTCACCAGGGTGCGGTCGCGGCCCCGGACCCGGCCCGAGGGGCGGTCGGCGATCATGGCCCCGAGGGTCGCGAGCCGCTCCGATTCCTCCAGTTCGCGCCGCAGCTCCTGGCCCAGGCCGGGGAGGACGAAGCTGCCCATCCCGGGAGGGCTGGCCGTGGCCTCGATGAGGATCCCGCGGTCGTGCAGTTCCTCAACGCCCGCGCTCTGCAGCACGCCCCGCCAGGCGGTGACCGGCTGCGCGAAGCGCCCGGCGACGCTGGTGGCCGGGTGCACGCTGAGGTTCCGGCCCAGGCGCGGGTGCCCGCCGAGTCCGGAACGGCGCAGCAGGGGCGGTGTCTGGAGCGCGCCGGCCGCGGTGACGACGAGCGGGCTCAGGATCTCCAGCTCGCTGCCGTCGGGCCGCCGCACCCGCACGCCGGCGGCGCGCGGTGCTCCGGGACGGTCGTGGTCCAGCAGGATGCGGCGGACCCGTGCGCCCGTGACGATACGGGCGCCGGCGGCGCAGGCGTCGGGCAGGACCGACAGCTGCACGCTCTGCTTGGCGCCGGTGGGACAGCCGACCACGCACTGGCACGAGCCCTTGCAGCCGGGCGCGTTGCGCCGCAGCGGGCCGGCCCGCCAGCCGAGCCGCTCGGCGCCCGCGAGCGCCAGCAGGCCGTTGTTGCCGAGCACGTCGAGCGGCTGGGTGGCCACGCGCAGGGTGCGCTCGATCTCGTCGAGTCGGGGCGGCA
The DNA here is from genome assembly GCF_002300165.1 of Streptomyces sp. Tue6028. Taxonomy (GTDB): domain Bacteria; phylum Actinomycetota; class Actinomycetes; order Streptomycetales; family Streptomycetaceae; genus Streptomyces; species Streptomyces siamensis. The sequence continues at coordinate 136,718 of NZ_MLCE01000002.1, forward strand.
GGCCCTCGGCGAGCGCGAATCCGAACCGCCGGCTCCAGCGCGTGAGCACACGGTCCGGAGTGCGGTAGCAGGTGCCGGAGTTGACCACCGTGGTGCCGCCGACCGCGCGGCCGACCGGCAGCAGGAGCGGCGGCCGGCCCAGGGCGAGGGTGGCGCCTCCGTCGCGGTACAGCTCGGTGAAGCGGTCGAGCGGGGCGCGGCGGCCGAAGGAGGCGGTCGAGTGGTGTTCGCCCTCCTCCAGGACGACGACGCTCAGTCCGGCACGTGCGAATGTCCGCGCGGCCACCGCACCGCCCGCGCCGGACCCGACGACCACGACGTCGGCGGTGGAGCGCGTGGGCCAGTCCCGTGCCGGGGTGCAGTCGAGGGGCGGGTCCTCGGGCGCCGGCGCGGGTGCGGGCAGGGCCGGCATCCGTTCGGTGCCGGCGGCGAGCATGACCGGCACCTTGAGTACGTCGAACAGTGGGGCGAGTCCGGGACGCGCGGCGAGCGAGCGGAGCAGGCTCTCGCGTTCGTCGGCGCAGAGCGCGGCCAGCCGCCGGCCGGCGCGCAGGACGGCGTACGCGTCCAGGGCGGCGACCGCGGTGTGCACTCCGGCGCGGGCGGGCAGGGGCAGCGAAGCCAGCACCGAGTCGAGCCGGTCGGGCACGCGGGCGGGCCATTCCTCGTCGCCGGTGTCCGCGAGCAGCGCGGCGACGAATCCGGCGGCGGTCACCGGTCGCCCGCCTCGGCGTGCGCGGTGCGGTCCAGGACCCAGGAGGCCTCCGGCCGCCAGCGGCCCCACCAGCGTTCCAGCACGACACGGGCGTCGGCGGTCTCGCTGTTGCGGCACACCGCACGGGCGCCGTCCGGGTCGCGGTACTCCAGGACGAGGGTCCGCTCGGCGGGCTGGTCGACCTCGACGCGGATGCGGCGCAGGACGGTCCGGCCGGTCACCGTCCATCGCGGCAGCCCGAATCCGGCCCGGAACCGGCCGATGCCGAGCCAGCCGACGGCCGACCGTTCCGCGCGGCGCGGCCAGGTCCGGCCCCGGTGGCGCAGGCGCAGGAAGACCAGGGGCGGCAGCCGCCGCAGCCCCGGGCGGGTGGACACCGCGGCGACCACTTCGAGGACGTCGCCGTCGCCGAGATCCGCGTGCAGCCAGGTCCAGCGCTGGGCGTTGCCGTGGCCGTAGATGCGGGCCGAGGCGCCGGGCGCGCCCTGCAGGGTCAACGTCCGGTCGCCGTAGGCGAATTCTCCGTCGTAGGCGGCGCGCGCGGCCGGGAGCATCTGTGCCGCGGGCAGCAGCGGACGGCGCCAGGCCCAGCGCGGGAAGGTGAACAGCGGTGGATCTTGCGGGCGTTCGGTCAGTTTCCAGTGGAAGTCGTCCGCGCTGCCGGTCAGCTGCCCGGCGGTGACGGTGACGTCGTCGCTCGTGAATCCGTGCTCCGGCCGGGTCCAGGGGACGGGTCCGAAGCGGGCGTGCCGCACCTCGCCCTCGCGGGGGAAGGCCGCGACCCAGCCGTGGGCCGTCGGTTCGGATCCGTCGGCGGGCGCGGTCAGTTCGTGGTGCAGCCAGATCCCGGTGCCGGTCGCCGGGTCGGTCAGCGTGGTGTACCAGACCTCGGTGCGCCCGGGGGCGCCGTTCCAGCGCGGCGCGAGGAGCTCGGCCTGGGTGTCGCGGCGTGGGAAGCGGAAGCTGAGGAGGAAGGGCAGCAGGCCGGTGAGCAGCGGGAAGCGCAGGACGCCCGCGCCGACCCGCGTGTCGCCCTCGTACAGCGTGAACGGCAGGACGGTCATCGACGCGACCGGGCGGCGCGGGGTGACGGACTTCCAGCCGTCGAGGGTGAGGACGCGTCCGTCGGCGGTGAAGGTCAGCCGGTAGCGGATGCGCCTGCGGGCGAGCGGTGACACCTCCAGCTCGCCCTTCGCCCCCGTGTCGTCGGCGAGCCCGGCGATCCGTGCCCGGCCCGTCAGGCGCGCCATGGTCGTCCGGTGCGGGCGGAGCACCGTGTCGGCGTCCGCGCGCAGGTCGAGCCTGAGCCGCCGTTCGCGCGGCTCGGCGTCGAGCCGGACCGTGCCGAGCATCGTCTCGGTGAACTCGGTGGCCCTCATGCGAGACCGTCCAGCATGATCCGCTCGGTGGCGCGGAGGTAGGCCTCGGCCGCCGCGTGCGCCTGTCCGGTGTCGCCGGCGGTCACCGCCGCCACCACCGGGGCCAGCCGGTCATGGGCGGTCTCCGGGTCGGTGAAGGGTCCCTTGAGGAGGGAACGGACGGGCAGGTACGCGTTGAAGAGCGTGTTCGTCAGCAGGACGTAGACGCGGTTGCCGGTGGCGCGGGCGAGCGCGCGGTGCACTTCGACGTCGGCGAGCTGCACCGCGTCGGCGTCCTCGGCATCCCGTACGGCCGCGAGGAGCGTGCGGAGTTCGGCGTGCTGTCTGCGGGTGGCCCTCGCCGCGGCCCGCCCGGCGATCAGCGCGCCGACGCCGCGCCGCACCTCGAAGACCTCGTGGACCCATTTGGCGTCGTGGCGCACGAGCATCGGCAGCAGGTCGGCCCCGCCGAGGCGCGCGTAGTCACGCACCCGGGTGCCGACGCCGTGCCGGGTCTCCAGCAGGCCGGCCTGGACGAGACGGCCGAAGGCGTGCTTGAGCGTGGTGCGGGTGACTCCGTAGCCGTCGGCGAGCTGTCGCTCGGGGGGCAGATAACTCCCGGCCGGGTGACGGCCGTCGAGTATGTCCGTGCGCAACCGGTCTTCCAGGACGTCCACGATGGTCTCGCGGGGCAGTGCCTCCACGGTTCTCCCTAAAGCGAGTGGATGAGTGGCTGATCCACTGAACCAGTGAGCGACGGGCGGGGTCAACCCCCTGACCGCAGGGGCTCGTTGAAGCGCCCGTCGGTGAACCATCGCCGAGGACCACCGCCCGCTCGCGTGAACACGGCACGAATCCAAGGAAGTTGGACCGGACCAACTTTGCATGAATCGTTGACATGCACGCCACGCGGAGCAATTCTGAGAGCGCTCTCAAAGGAAACGGACGACAACCGTCCGCAGAAATCCACCTCGCTGAACCCCCACGTCAAGGAGGTAGAGAGTGCCCGGAAAACCCAGATGGCGCGCTCTGGCGGTGGCCGCGGCCACCCTCGCGGCGTCGTTCCTCACGTTCGGGACACCGTCCCGGGCCGAGGCGGCCGTACCGGCGACCATCCCTCTGAAGATCACGAACAACTCCGGCCGCAGCGACCCGGTCTACATCTACGACCTGGGTACGCTGCTGTCGACCGGCCAGCAGGGCTGGGCCGACGCGAACGGCACCTTCCACGCCTGGCCCGGGGGCGGCAATCCGCCGACTCCCGCACCGGACGCCTCGATCGCCGGACCGGCGAACGGCCAGTCGAAGACGATCCGCATCCCCAAGTTCTCCGGCCGGCTCTACTTCTCCTACGGGCAGAAGCTCGACTTCCGGCTCACCACCGGCGGTCTCGTGCAGCCGGCCGTGCAGAACCCGAGCGACCCGAACCGCAACATCCTCTTCAACTGGTCCGAGTACACGCTCAACGACTCCGGACTGTGGATCAACAGCACCCAGGTCGACATGTTCTCGGCCCCGTACGCCGTCGGCGTCCAGGCGGGCGACGGGAGCACCAAGACCACCGGGCATCTCAAGCCCGGCGGGTACAACGGGTTCTTCAACGCGCTGCGGGCCCAGTCCGGCGGCTGGGCCGGCCTGATCCAGACCCGGTCCGACGGCACCGTGCTGCGCGCCCTCGCCCCGGGTCACGGCATCGAGGCGGGCGCGCTGCCCGCCACGGTGATGGACGACTACATCAACCGCGTCTGGCAGAAGTACAGTTCGTCCACGCTGACGGTGACGCCGTTCACCGACCAGCCCGGCACGAAGTACTACGGCCGCGTCTCCGGTGGCGTCATGAACTTCACCAACGGCTCCGGAGCCGTCGTCACCAGCTTCCAGAAGCCTGACTCCGACAGCGTCTTCGGCTGCTACAAGCGGCTCGACGCACCCAACGACCTGGTGCGCGGGCCCATTTCCCGCACCCTGTGCGCGGGATTCAACCGCTCCACCCTGCTGGCCAATCCGAACCAGCCCGACACGAGTTCGGCGGGCTTCTACCAGGACGGGGTGACCAACCACTACGCGCGCGCCGTCCACGCGCAGATGGCCGACGGCAAGGCGTACGCGTTCGCCTTCGACGACGTCGGCAACCACGAGTCGCTCGTCCACGACGGCAGTCCGCAACAGGCCTACGTCACGCTGGACCCGTTCAGCTGACGGGCGCCGCGGGTGGCCGGGAGCGCGAGGGGTCCGCCCGGCCACCCGTCAGACGTCGTCGCCGGGGTCCAGGCAGAGAACGGGGACCCGCTGGACGAGGTTGTTCGCGAAGCCGCCCCGGTTCCACGGCTGATCGAGGGGCTGGGTGTGCCCCTCGGCGTCGGTGGCCCGGGCACCGAGTACGTGCCGTCCGGGTGTGGCCTTCCAGGCGAGGCGCCACGAGCGCCAGGCCCAGGGGTGACCGTCCCCCGGGCCGAGTTCGGCCGGCCGCCACGACCCTCCCCCGTCCGCGCTGACCTCGACGCCGGTCACCGGCGCCCGGCCCGACCAGGCCCGTCCCTCCAGCGTGACGGGCCCCGGCCGGACCACCCGCGTGCGGGACATGAAGTCCGGGAAGCCGGGCGGGACCAGCAGTGCGCGGGGGGCGATCCGGGTGACCGGTTCGCCCTCGTCGTCGGCGTCCTGCCGCAGTCGGTAGGCCACCGCCTGCTGGAACCCGGTGAACGGCGCGTCCGCCACGGTGATGTCCCGCAGCCACTTCACATGCGCCATGCCGTACCAGCCGGGCACCACCAGGCGCACCGGATGCCCGTGCTGCGGGGGCAGCGGGCCGCCGTTCATCGCGTACGCCACGAGGACCTCGGGCGCGTCGCCGAGGGCCACGTCCAGCGGCAGCGCACGCCGGTAGTCCTGCTCGATCCCGCGCTCGACCCCGTGGTCGGCACCGGTGAACACGACGTCCACCGCGCCGGGTTCGATCCCGGCCTCGTCGAGCAGCACCCGCAACGGCACACCGGTCCACTCGGCCGTGCCGACCGCCTCCACGAGCCACGGCTGACTCACCGGCCGCGGGGTCAGCAGGGCCCGACCGTTGCCCGCACACTCCAGGGTCACCCGGCTCGTCACGGCGGGGTACTTCCTGAGCGCGTCGAGCCCGAGCCGCAGGGGTCTGCGCACCCGCCCGCCGATCGCCAGCTCCCACGAGCCCTCGTCCGCGTACGGGATGTCGTAGTGGGTCAGCACGTAGTGCAGGCCCGGTGGCGTCACGTCGTACCTCAGGGCCTCCAGCGGGATCCCGTGGTTGCGGGCGGCGAGGGCAAGTTCCTCCTGGCTGATGCCCTCGTCGGGACCGGCCAGCCGTGCGGGTGCGCTCACATCGTCGAGGCGGTGCGCCATGACGGCATTGTCCGCCCGGGCGGCGAGCGGGCGCCAGACGGAGGGCGGGCGCCGGACCGGGAACGAGGTCAGGCGCCGGGCAGGTGCCGGCCGGCCGACGGGCGGACCGTCCGGTCCACCAGGTCGTGCCAGCCGGACTCCAGGCGCTCCAGCGGCATGCCGCGCTGGCGGGTCAGGTGGTGGACGAGGGCCGGTTCCAGGTACCCCATCAGGGTCTGGGCGAGCAGCTCGATGTCCGCGGCCGGTTCGGCCTGGCGCAGCAGCATGCACACGTGCATGAAGCGGACGCGGTAGGGCGCGGAGCTGAAGCGCCGGGTGGGGCTCGGTTCGGCCGCGAGGTAGAGGTCGAGCTGGTCGGAGGTCAGGCGCAGGGCGCGACAGCCGAAGGCGTGCAGCCGCTCCAGGGGCGACGCTCCGGGGCCGAGCGGTGCCGGACCGCCGATGAAGGCGGTCTGGAACTGCTGCTCGGTGTGGTCGAGCAGTGCCGTCAGCAGGCCGGTGCGGTCGCCGAAGCGCCGGAAGACGGTCCCCTTGCCCACCTCCGCCGCGGCGGCGACGGCCTCCATCGTCACATTGGCCACTCCGTGCCGCTCCACCAGGCGGGCGGCGGCCTCCAGCAGACGGGCGCGGTTGCGCGCGGCGTCGGCGCGCAGCTGCGGGGCCTCGGCCGGGGTGGCGAACTCCATCAGGACGGGTTCGGCGGCGGGTTCCTGCGGTTTCGGGAACTGCGGGAGAGGGGTGGACATGCACCCAGCGTAGCCGCAGCCGGGGACAACTGGACTGCGGTCCGGTTAAGTGGTACATCTTTAAACGGACCTCGGTCCGGTTTATTGCGGCAATGTTTCAGCTTCGGGAGAACACCATGTCCGTACGCATCCTCGCGCTCGTCGGCAGCCTGCGCGCCGGGTCCCACAACCGCCAGCTCGCCGAGGCGGCCGTCCGGCTCGCCCCGGAAGGCGCCGAGGTCGAGCTCTTCGAGGGACTCGCCGAGATCCCCTTCTACAACGAGGACATCGACGTCGAGGGCACTGTCCCCGCCGCCGCCACCCGGCTGCGTGAGGCCGCCGGCGGCGCCGACGCCTTCCTCCTCTTCTCGCCCGAGTACAACGGCACGATCCCGGCCGTGCTCAAGAACGCCATCGACTGGCTGTCCCGCCCGTACGGCGCCGGCGCCTTCGGCGGCAAGCCGGTCGCCGTGGTCGGCACCGCGTTCGGCCAGTTCGGCGGCGTCTGGGCGCAGGACGAGGCCCGCAAGGCCGTCGGCATCGCGGGCGGCACCGTCCTGGAGGACGTGAAGCTCTCCATCCCCGGCTCCGTGACCCGCTTCGCGGACACCCACCCCGCCGACGACAGCGAGGTCGCCGAGCAGCTGACCGAGGTCGTCCACCGCCTGCACAGCAAGGTCGGCACGGCCAAGGCCGCCTGACCCGATTCCGTGAGGGCCGGCCCGTTCACCCGGGCCGGCCCTTTCGCGTGTCACAGGACTGCCCCCGTGTGTCTCAACTCGGAACGATCTTGGCGGAACGCATCGCTCCGGGGCCAGGATGCCCGCATGAAGGGTGACCTCTTTTCCAGTGACCACATGGTGCAGCCCGCCGTCGCGGCCGGCATGACCATCCAGAACGCCAAGTCGATCAGGTACGCCGTCAACGGCGAGATGCTCGCGCGCCAGGGCGCGATGATCGCCTACCGGGGCAATCTCCAGTTCGAGCGCAAGGGCCAGGGCGTGGGCGGCATGCTCAAGCGGGCGGTCACCGGGGAGGGTCTGCCGCTGATGACCGTCCGCGGACAGGGCGAGGCCTGGTTCGCGCACGAGGCGCAGAACTGTTTCATCGTCGGCATCGAGCCGGGCGACGTGTTCACCGTCAACGGACGCAACGTCCTGTGCTTCGACGCGACGCTTTCGTACGAGATCAAGACCGTGAAGGGGGCCGGCATCACCGGTGGCGGTCTGTTCAACAGCGTCTTCACCGGCCATGGCGCTCTGGGGCTGATATGCGAGGGCAACCCGCTGGTCATACCCGTCTCGCAGCACCAGCCGGTGTTCGTCGACACCGACGCCGTGGTGGGCTGGTCGGCCCACCTGCGCACATCGCTGCACCGCTCCCAGTCGATCGGCTCGATGATCCGCGGTGGTTCGGGTGAGGCCGTGCAACTGAAGCTGGAGGGCGAGGGGTTCGTCGTCGTGCGCCCCAGCGAGGCGACGCCGCCGAAGACCCAGCAGCACTGAGGCACCGCGGCGCCCCGACCGGGGAGATGACGAAAGGGGGCCCCGCCGGACGGCGGGGCCCCCTCGTCGTGTGGTCCGTCAGTGCCCCGCGGCGGGGGTGTTGGCGGACGTGACGTTGACGGCGGCCCAGGCCTTGTTCACCGTCTTGTACTCGGTGCTGTCGGCGCCGTACATGTCGGAGGCGGCCTTCAGCGTGGCCTTCCGGGCGTCGTGGAAGTCGGTCGTGGAGACCATGTAGCGGGTGAGCGCCCGGTAGAAGATCGCGCTCGCCTTCGTCCGTCCGATGCCGGTCACCCGAGAGCCGTCGTACGTCGGCGAGTCGTACGTCACGCTGCCGATCGTCTTGCGGCCGCTGCCCTCGGCGAGCAGGTAGTACGCGTGCGAGGAGACGCCGGAGCCCGCGTGGACCTCGGTGTCGAAGGCGGCGGGCGACCAGTAGTCGATCGTGCCTTCGAGCTCGTCGAGGGAGGGGTGGTCCAGCCGGCGCAGGAACTTCTGCTCGAGGCCCAGCTTCTCCCCGAGGAGGTAGTTCGGCGGGTTCTTCGGGTTGTCGGTGGCGAACTCGACGTTCGAGCCGAAGATGTCGGCCAGCGACTCGTTGAGAGCGCCGGGCTCGCCGTACTGGTTGCCGTCCTGGTCGACGCGGGTCGGTTCGAGGCCGGCGGTGGCGTCGACGACGCCGTGGGTCAGCTCGTGACCGGTGACGTCCAGGACGACCAGCGGCTTCTTGAACATGTCGCCGTCACCGTCGCCGTACAGCATGCAGCCGCAGACCGAGTCCCAGAAGGCGTTGCCGACCTTGTTCCCGAAGTGGACCATTCCGCGGGCACCGGCGCTGTTGTTCTTGATGCCCTTGCGGCCGAAGGTCTTCTTGTAGAAGTCCAGGGTCTTGGTGATGCCGTACTGGGCGTCGACCGCGGCGGTGGCACGGCTGGAAGTGGTCCCGGTCCCCCACTTGTTGTCACCGTCGGTGAACTTCTTGCCGCGGGAGAAGTTCTCCAGCTCCTGCCCCCTGGCGTCCCGCGTCTCGGTGTTCCACCGGGTCGGGTCCTTGAGCAGGAAGCTGGTCCGCGCGGTCTGCGTGGTCTTCAGCGCCACCTTGCCGGCGAACAGGGACGAGCCGGTGCCGTTGGCGGTGGCCGGGTAGTGGGCGGCACCCGTCGCGCCGACGAGAGCGGTCGGCGCGCCGGCCGTACCGGTCTGCGGGGTCGCGTGCTCGCCGCGCCTGCGCAGGGTGTCCGCAAGGGACGGCGAGATGAACTCGTCGTTGTCGGGGACGTTGCTGCGTATCCGGCCGGTCCCCGCGTCCACGACGACCGTGCGGGAGCCGCCGGCCTCGGTGGTGTCGCTGTCCGTCACCCGCACCTGGTAGGCGAGGGCCGAGGCGCCCTCACGGGCGTCCAGGACGAGTTCGGCGGTGCCCGCGTCGCCCTTGGCCGCGGTGGCCGCCTTCTGCTGCGCCTGCTCGGGCGTGAGCTTCGCCCTGGTCGTCGCCGGCTCGACCGTGTGGTCGGCGGCCCGTGTCACGCCGAGGTAGGCGGACGCCTTGTCGAGGTGCACGACCAGGTCGCCACCGAGCACCGGCAGGCCCTGGTGGGTACGGACGAAGCGGACGTGCTGCTTGCCGTCCGGGTCCGTCATGACGTCCTTGGCACGCAGGGTGTCGCCCCCGGCGACACCGGTGGCCGAGGCATGGGCGAACGCGGCGGCGCGGGCGGCGTCCACCGGCGAGGAGCCCGAAGCCGCCGCACGGACGGGCGAGTCGGGCGCCGCGAAGACGGGGCCCGCCGGAAGCGTGGCGGCCGTCGTCACCGCGACGGCGATCGCCACGCGGCGTATGTGGGGTCTACGCACTGAGTTCCTTCGTACAGGGATGGCCGGGATCGCCGACCACCGCGAGACACGGCGCTGTCGGGCGCCGCGGGGGCTGGTCGGGCCCCGAGTCCACACCCTCACCGATCCGCCATGTACATGTAAAGACGAAAGATCCCTTTTATTGCTTCTGGGGCGATCTCTTTACGAATGCGTTGACTTCGTGGCGACCGGCGGACGGTCAACTGCGCGTCGACCGGACAGATGTGAGAGGGAATGAGGAGGTTGCCCGACGGGGGCCGCCGGAGCGCACATGTGACCGATGTCGCAGCACGGTCGGCGCCGAGCGAACGGAACCGACGGAGTCGACGGGCCGTCGGCTCACCGGTGTCAGACTGTCCGGTCCGCGAGAGAGGACAGCAGCACGCCGAGCCGGCTCGCCGCGTCCGGGGCGAGCGACGCACCGGCCAGGAGCTCCTCCGCCGAGGCGAGATGACGGCGGGCTTCCCGCTCGGCCGCGGCGCGCCCGCCGGCCCGCTCCACGAGGGCCGCCGCACGGCGCACCTCCACGTCGTCCAGAGGGGGCTCCGAGGCGAGGAGTTGCGCCAGTGCGGCCCCGCCGGGCGCTTTCAAGGCGGCGAGGACCGGAAGGGTTTTCTTCCCCTGCCGCAGATCACCGTGGACCGGTTTGCCCGTGACGGCCGGATCGCCCCAGATGCCGAGCAGGTCGTCGGCGATCTGGAAGGCCACTCCGAGATGCCGGCCGGCACGGTCGAGGACCGCAGCCGTCTCCCCCGGCGCGCCGGCCAGTTGGGCCCCGAGGGCCAGCGCGGCACCGAGCAGCGCACCGGTCTTGCCCTCGGCCATCACCTCGTACTCCACCACACCCACCGCCCCGGGCCCCGTCCAGGGCCGTCCGGCGAACAGCAGATCGTCGGCCTGGCCCCGCACCAGGTCACCCAGTGCGGTGGTCAACTGCCGTACGGCGCGGGCGGTTCGGACCCCGGTCGGTGCGGCGGCCAGGGTCTCCACGGCCAGCGCGAACAGCGCGTCGCCCGCGAGGACGGCGGGTCCGGTGCCGTACGCCTTCCACACCGCCGGGCGGCCCCGGCGCAGCGCGTCACCGTCCATGATGTCGTCGTGGAGCAGCGAGAAGGTGTGCACGAGTTCGACCGCGACCGCACCCGGCACGCCCGCCTCGGCCGGACCCCCGGCGGCCTCCGCACCGAGCAGCGCGAGCGCCTGCCGTACGCCCTTGCCCTGGGCGCCGGTCGCGGGGGTGCCGCCGACCTCGCAGTGGCCCAGCGCGTATCCGGCCATCTCGGCCACCCAGGGGTGCAGGCTCCCGACCGCCTGCGCGAGGGCCGGGGCGACGAGCGCGCGGCTGCGACGCAGGATCTCCGGTGCGCCGGGCGGTGACTGGAGGGCGGTGGGGCTCATCGGGCCACCTCCGCCGTTGCCGTCAGGCCGAGTTCGGTTCGTGCGCTTTCGACCATCCGGCGGGCGTGCCGCAGCCCGATGCGTTCCAGCACCCGGGCCAGTTCGGCGAGATCGGCGGCGGTCTCCGAGCGGTCGCGTCCGAGTCGGGCCAGGCACTTGACCAGTCCGAGCCGTGACAGGGCCCGGCCGCGCGGTTCGCTCATCGCCTCGAACTCCGCGAGCGCCAGCGCGTACACCTCGCGGGCCTGCTCGTAACGCCCGGCCCGGTACAGGACGTTGCCCCGCATCTTGTGGTTGTAGGCGAGGGCGCCGGACAGCTTCATCGCGCGGCAGGACAGCTCCGCCTCGCTCAGCAGCTCCAGCGCGCGGTCCGCGTCCCCGTCCCGGACGGAGACGATGTCGGCGAGACCCCGCAGGGCCCAGGCATGGCCGCGCCGGTCCTCGGCCCGCGCGGCGATCTCCGCCGCCTCCTCGAACATGGCGTACGCGGTGTCGTAGGCACCCGTGTTGCGATGGATCTGCGCGATTCCCTCCAGGGCCCACACGGTGTGGCGGGCCTCGCCGCGCTTGCGGGCCTCGGCCAGCAGCTGTTCGTGCAGGGCCGTCACGGCCGCGTAGTCGCCCTGGATGCGGCCGGTCTCCGCCATCCCCGCCAGCGAGTAGCCACGCACGACGATGTCGCCCGCGCTCTCGCCGAGTTCGGCGGCGAGCCGCAGCAGCCGCCACGCCAGCGGGAACGCGCCGCGCTGCCGGGCCAGTGTCCCGCCGCTCCACAGTGCCCATGCCATCGCCGCCGTGTCACCGGCCGCGCGAGCCGTGCGGTAGCTCGCCTTCCACGCCCGGTCGGCGTCCTTCACCTGCCCGAGGCGACGGTGCGCCTCGGCGACCGCGAGGCCCGAGCGGGCCGCTTCACCGTGCTCACCCGCACGTTCGGCCGCGCGCAGTTGTTCGGTGCCGGCCGCGAGGACGTCGGTCAGCGAGGAGTTCACGGAGAGAGTGGTCAAAGCGCCCTGGTACTCCGGGGCGAAGGCCTTGCCGTACATGAATGCCTTTCCGTCTGCCACCGTTCGGCCGTGTTCGTTCGCGGCTCGGCGGTGGCGCTGCCTGCTTGTCCGGAAGGGCGGCCGTCGTGCGACGACGCAGCTATGCACACTGCGTATACACATCATGTATACGCGCAGCGTATAGTGCGTCGGATTTTCACCCGGGAATCCCTGTCCCACCGAGTCCGACGCGCCACCCACCCGTTGCCGATCAAGACGAAGCCGGTGCCCGCGAGGTTGCCTGGGAGGGTGAGGAAGCCCCAAATCGCGTTGTGCCGGGGCCCGAACGCGTCGCAGGATGGCGGGACTTGACCTCACCGCGGCTCCTCTCGACCGGCCCGCGGGACCCGCTGATCCCACCGAATCCACGGAAGCAGGCGCCGATGCCCGCAGGCCCGATGCACGCCCACGAGGCGCCGCTCGACGACGCACTCGTCAGACGGCTGCTGGCCGCCCGGTTCCCGCAGTGGGCCGAACTGCCGCTGAAACGCGTCGAGTCGGCCGGGACCGTCAACGCGCTCTACCGGCTCGGCGACGACATGGTGGTCCGCCTCCCCCGCATCCCGGCGGGCGCCGACGATGTGGTGAAAGAAGGCATCTGGCTGCCGCGGCTCGCCCCGCTCCTGCCGGTTCCCGTCCCGGAGATGCTCGCCGTGGGCCCGCCCGGCGAGGACTACCCGTGGTCGTGGGGAGTGCTCCGCTGGCTCGAAGGGGAGCTTCCCACGGTCGGCGCCCTCGACGACGCGGAGGAACTCGCCCTCGGCCTGGGCCGGTTCGTCGCCGCGATGCGGGACGTCGATCTGCCCGGTGGTCCGCCCGCCTACCGTGGCGGGCCGCTCGCCACCGTGGACGCCGAGACGCGTACCGCGATCGCCGCACTGCACGGCACGGTCGACACGACGGCCGCGACAGCGGCCTGGGAGGCGGCGCTGGCACAGCCGCCGTGGACGGGCCCGCCCGTGTGGGTCCACTCCGACCTCATGCCCATGAACCTGCTCGTCCACCAGGGCCGGCTCTCCGCCGTCCTCGACTTCGCCACGGTCGGCACGGGCGACCCGGCCTGCGATCTGATCGCCGCCTGGAACCTGCTGCCCGCCTCCACGCGGCCCGCGTTCCGCGACGCGGCGGGCGCCGACGACGCCACCTGGGCACGAGGGCGCGGCTGGGCCCTGTCCATGGCTCTCGTCCAACTGCCCTACTACCGCACGACGAACCCCGTGATCGCGGCCAACGCGGAGCACGTGATCCGCGAGGTGCTCGCCGAGCTCTGAGGACCGGCCTGCGCGACACCGCGCTGCCGCCCGGCCGCGGCCGGGCGGCAGCGCCGCTCAGGACTCCACGAGCGACTGTGTGCCGATCACCCCGAGCAGCGCCATGCGTTCGGCGTCGTCCGTGCCGGGCTCCGCCGTGTAGACCATGATGCGCAGGTCGTCACCGGCGACGCTGAGCACGTCGCAGTCCAGCGTCAGCGGACCCACCTGCGGGTGGTCGACGGTCTTCCGCGACGCCTGGTGCCGGCCGACCGCGCCCGAGTCCCACAGCCCGGCGAACCGTTCGCTCTTCGCCCGCAGTTCCGCGATCAGCCGTGCCAGGCGCTGGTCCGCCGGGTACCGGCTCGCGGTCGCCCTCAGGTCGGCGACCAGGCCCTCCTCGAAGGCGCGCCGGGCCTCGGGCGTGTAGCGGGCCCGGCTGGCCGGGCCGAGGAAGGCACGCCAGACGCCGTTGCGTTCATGGCCGCGCCACCCGGAGGGGTCGCCCATCAGGGCCGCGTGCAGAGGGTTGGACAGCAGCAGCGTCCAGGCCGCGTCGTAGACCGCGACGGGCGTCCCGGCCAGCCGGTCCAGCAGGCGGTGCACGCTCGGCGTGATGCGGGCGGGGACGGCGTCACGGCCCGGTGGCACGAGCCCGGCGACGCGGAAGAGATGCTCGCGCTCGGCGCCGGACAGCCGCAGCGCCCGGCTCAGCGCCTCGACGACCTGCTCCGACGGGTTGGTCGCCCGGCCCTGTTCGAGGCGGGTGACGTAGTCCACCGAGATCCCGGCCAGCAGGGCCAGCTCCTCGCGACGCAGCCCGGCCGCGCGCCGTTGCCCGCCCGCGGGCAGTCCCGCCGCCTGTGGCGGGACGCGGTCGCGCCACCGCCGTACCGTGCTCCCGAACTCCGTACTCGCCATGCCCCCACTGTGCACCGCTTCGCGCCCGTCTTCCTGGTACTGGCGGTCCCAGGAAGACGGGACGCCTGGCTGACCGCGCCGCCCCGCCGGAGCCTGGAGCCATGACTACGACACTCATCACAGGAGCGAACAAGGGTCTCGGCTTCGAGACCGCCCGCCGGCTCGTCGCCGCGGGTCACACCGTCTACGTGGGAAGCCGCGACCCGGAGCGCGGGCGGCAGGCCGCCGAGGAGCTGGGGGCACGGGCCGTCGTGATCGACGTGACCGACGACGCCTCCGTCACCGCGGCCGCGAAGGCCGTCGAGGCCGACGGCGGACTGGACGTGCTGATCAACAACGCCGGCATCGAAGGGCGCGGCGAGGGCAACACCGTCATCGGCGCCGCCGACGAGACGGCCGAGACCATGCGGGCCACGTTCGAGACGAACGTCTTCGGCGTGGTGCGCGTCACGCACGCGTTCCTGCCGCAGCTGCGCCGGTCCGCCGCCCCCGTCGTGGTGAACGTGAGCAGCGGCCTCGGCTCGATGGCCCTGGTCACCGATCCCGACACCCCGGCGTACGGCTATCCGGGCATCGCCTACCCGGCGTCGAAGACCACGGTCAACATGATCACCGCCCAGTACGCGAAGGCCTTCCCCGACATCCGGATCAACTGCGTCGAGCCCGGCTTCACCGCGACCGACCTGAACGGCAACACGGGCACGCAGACCGTCGAGCAGGGCGCCGAGATCATCGTCCGCATGGCGCGGATCGGCTCCGACGGCCCCACCGGGGGCTACTTCGACGCGTCCGGCCCGGTCCCCTGGTGAGCGGGGCGGGCGGGTGGCCGGTCCACTGAGGGAGCCGGACCGGCCTCCCGCCCGCCGAGCGGGGCTGTCCGGCCCGGTTCCGGCCCCGGCCTCGGTATGGAACATATTTTCGATTACAGAGGTACGCTGGCCACATGGCCACGCATCTCCAGGGCTCGCTCTTCGACCAGACCGACGAGCTCCACCTCGGTCCGTTGGACGGACTGCGCCGCACCGTCCTGGGCGACGGGGCATGGATCGACCTGCTCCCCGGCTGGCTCGGCGGCGCGGACGCGCTCTTCGCGCGGCTCGCCGCCGAGGTGCCCTGGCGGGCGGAGCGACGGCAGATGTACGAGCAGGTGGTCGACGTACCGCGACTGCTCGCCCACTACCGCGCGGACGATCCGCTGCCGCACCCCGTGCTCGACGAGGCGCGGGACGCGCTGTCCGCGCACTACGCCGACGAACTGGGCGAGCGGTTCACCACGGCCGGCCTCTGCTACTACCGGGACGGCCGCGACAGCGTGGCCTGGCACGGGGACCGGATCGGCCGGGGCGCCCGCGAGGACACCATGGTGGCGATCCTGTCCGTGGGTGCCCCGCGCGACCTGCTGCTGCGGCCTCGGCACGGGCGGGGAGACACCGTGCGGCGGCCTCTCGGCCACGGCGACCTGATCGTGATGGGCGGTTCCTGTCAGCGGACCTGGGAGCACGCCGTCCCCAAGTCGGCGCGCGCCACGGGACCCCGGATCAGTGTGCAGTTCCGCCCCAACGGGGTGAGCTGAGCCCGCGGCCGGCGCGAGAGCCGCGGCCGGTGCGGATCACGGCGTGAGCTGGTTCTGCACCGCCGGCGCGTACCGGTCGACGATGTCCTCGATCTCCGCGGCGCGCAGGTGCGCACCGCGCGCGATGCCGTACATGACGCCGAGTCCGAGCAGGGTGGCGACGGCGAGTTCGGCGCGCAGGCCCGCGTCGGGGCCGGTGAGTCGGTCGGCGAGACGGTCGCTGACCTGGGTGCGGAAGTTGGCGCGCAGGATGTCGCCCTGTTCTCCGTGGAGCGGGGCGAAGACGATCCGCAGGACCGGGTCGGCGCCGCGCAGGGTCTGGCCTTCGAGGAGGTGGCGGACCATGTGGCGGCCGAGGTCCGGCAAAGGCGCGTCCAGCAGGGCCTCGGCGTCCGACCCAAAGGACATCACGCGGGCGAACAGCGCGTCCTTGTTGCCGAAGTACTTGAGGATCAGCGGCGCGCTCACCCCGGCCCGCTCGGCGACCGCCTTGAGCGTGATGTCCCCGTGGGCGTGCCGGGCCAGCAGATGGCGGGCGGCGCGGAGGATGGCCGCCTTCGTCGCCTCGGCGTCGCGACGCGGCGCGGGTGTCCCCGTCACGTCGTCCTCGTGCCGGGCGCCGGCGGGGGACGCCGTGTCGCCGGGGTGCGGGGTGATCACTGTTCTCATGCTCCTTCGAGGGCCTCGTCACGGCGGGCCCCGGTACGGCCGCGGCTGCGCCGGGTGCCGCGGGAGGCGGGGTCGCCGGGTATCGAGAGAGCGGCGGCGCAGGCCACCAGTGCGACCGTACCCGCCATCACGAAGGCCAGCAGATAGCCGTGCAGCGTGGGCACCGGGGCACCCCCGACGAGGCTCGTGTGATGCACGAGGACGGCGGCGACCGCGGCGCTGCACACGGCCTGCCCGATGGTGCGCATCAGGACGTTGACGCCGTTGGCGGACGCGGTCTGCCCGGCCGGCACCGCCCGCAGGATCAGGGTGGGCAGGGCGGAGTAGGCGAGGGTGGTGCCGGTCGCGCAGACCGTGGCGCCCACGATGATCATCCACAGGTCGCGGCTGTCCATGATGCGCAGGAGATAGCCGAAGGCGATCACCGCCGTGCCGAGGGCCAGCGTGACGCGCGGGCCCCGGGCCGCCGATATGCGGGCCGAGACGGGCGAGAGCAGCAGCATGGTCACTCCGCCGGGCAGCAGGCACAGGCCGGTCGCGACGATGGACAGGCCGAGGCCGTAGCCGGTCGCTTCGGGAGCCTGGACCAGCTGCGCCGTCACCAGGGAGTTGCCGTAGAAGGCGAATCCGGTCAGCAGCGCCGTGATGTGCGGGAGGGCGACGCGCGGCCGGGCGGCCAGCTTCAGGTCGACCAGCGGGCGTTCGGCGCGCAGCTGCTGCCGGCACCACAGGGCGAGTATCAGGACGCAGCCGACGAAGAGGCCCACGATCCCGGGGCTGGTCCAGCCCCAGGTGCCGCCCTGGGACACGCCGAGGAGGAGGCACACGAGTCCGGCGGCCAGGCCCAGCGCGCCGAGCGTGTCGAAGCGGCCCGGCTCGCGGACGGGCGACTCGCGCACGGCCCACCAGGCGAGCGCGAGCCCGAAGGCGCCGAGCGCGGTCGTCGCCCAGAACATGGCGTGCCAGTCGGCGTACTGGACGACGAGCGCGGCGAGCGGCAGTCCGAGCGCGGCGCCGATGCCCACGGTGGAGCTCATCAGCGCGACCGCGGATCCCGTCTTCGCCGGGGGCAGTTCGTCGCGCAGGATGCTGATCGACAGCGGCACGACGGCGGCCGCCGCGCCCTGCAGGGCGCGGGCCGCGATGAGGACGCCGATGTCCGACGTGAGGGCGCACAGGAGCGAGCCGACCGTCATGAGCGCCAGGGCCATCAGCAGGACGCGCCGCTTGCCGTACATGTCTCCCGCACGGCCGAGGACCGGCGTCAGGACGGCTCCGGACAGCAGGGTCGCCGTGACCATCCAGGAGACCGTGCTCGCCGGGGCACCCGTCAGCCGCGGCAGGCCCGGCAGCAGCGGGACCACCACGGTCTGCATGACGGCCATGAGGATGCCGCCGAAGGCCAGGACGGGGACGGTGAGCCGGTCCCGCAGGGCTGTCATGGGTGCTCCAGAAGTCAATGCGGAAACCAGGTGAATTCATATTCACCTTATCGGTGAATCATCATTCACCCAACCGCGCGTCCTCCTGGAGACCGCTTCGGCCGCTACGGGCGGGAGCGTGACTGCACCGTGCGGGCCACTCGCGGCCCCAGCCAGCGCTTGAAGCGGCGCAGCACTTCCAGCCGCCCCGCCGCGCGGTCCATGCGGTAGTACAGCTGCGGCGGCACGTAAGGAAGCAGCGGCGAGTGCCGTTGGCCGAGCAGGGCGAACATCTGCGCCGGTGGGAGGCCGATGTAGCGCGGGAGGTTCTCGTACCACTGGGCGCTGAGACGGGCCGCGCTCTGCACCGGCAGGAGCGCGGACCTGCGCTCCTGCTCGTAGTGGGCGAGGGCGGACTCCATCTCCGGGTGCTCGCGCAGCGCTCGGGCGAGGCTGATGGCGTCCTCCAGGGCGAGGGTGGTGCCGGCGCCGATCGAGTAGTGGGTGGTGTGGGCGGCGTCGCCGATCAGGACCAGGTTGCCGTGGTGCCAGGTCCGGTTGACCAGGGTGCGGAAGGTGAGCCACTGGGCGGTGCCGTCGGCCTGTGCCCGGCCGATCAGCGGGTGTCCGTCCAGCAGGTCGGCGAAGAGCTTCTCCAGGACGGCGAGCCCCTCCGCCTCGTCCGCCCGGTCGAGCCCGAGACCGGTCCAGGTCCGCGGGGCGCACTCCACGACACAGGTACTGGCGTCCTCGCCGAACCCGTAGGCGTAGCACCAGATCCACCCGTGGCCGGTCTCGACGAAGGCGAAGGTGAAGGAGTCGAAGACCTTGGTGGTGCCGAGCCAGATGTAGCGGTTCTGCCCATGGGTGAGTTCGGGGCCGAAGTGCTGGGCGCGGCGGTCGCGGAGCGTGCTGTTCACGCCGTCTCCGGCGACGACGAGGTGCGCGTCGGGCAGCGGGTCGGCCGGAACCTCGTGCTCGAACTCGACGCGCACGCCGAGGGTCCGGGCCCGTTCGGCGAGCAGGTCGAGGAGCCGGCGTCGGCCGATGCCGAAGCCTTCGTCGCCGTGGTGCACCGTCGTGCGGTCCCCCACGTGGGCGACTCCGTCGCTCCAGCGGACCGATGCCTCGGCGACGGCGCGCGCCGACTCGGGATCGCCGTCGCGGAGTTGGTCCAGCAAGGAGGACCAGTAGGTCACCCCCCAGCCGTACGTGGATCCGGCCGGGTTCCGCTCGTGGACGGTGATGTCGTGGGACGGGTCCTGGCGCTTCATCAGGATCGAGAAGTACAGGCTGGCGGGTCCGCCGCCGACGCACGCGATCTTCACGCGCACTCCCCTTTTGTCGCACAGAGCGGTCGATTGGCCACGAAGAGTAGCAGGAGGCGACATTCCACGGATCACGGCGGAACGCGGGCCCGGATCGCGTCAGTCTGTGCGCGTGAGCCGCACCACTCACAGAGGAACGGCGCCGCAAGATCATCGACAGCGGACCCGCGCACGGGAGGAATTCCTCCCTCCGGCGACCGCCGGACGCCCCGCACAGCAAGATCATCTTCGTTCAATCTTGCACCGCATGTACGTGATTGTCCTGATCGCAGCCAACCGACATTCGGCGATTTCTCCCGCTCTTTGACGACCCGATAGGCATAACGGGTCATCTACCGAGCCGATCAACGGAGGAATCCGCATGCCGGAACTCACTCGTCGCCGCGCCCTCGGTGCCGCGGCAGCTCTCACCGCCGCGGCCGGTGCCGCCGCGGTCACCGCGACCCCGGCGACCGCCGCACCGACGCCGGACCATCACCACGGCGGACAGCCCGAGTCCTTCGACGAGGTGTACCGGGGCCGCCGCATACAGGGCCGCCCCGCGACCGGCGGCGGACACCACCACGGCGCCGGATACGCCGTGTTCATCGACGGCGTGGAACTGCACGTGATGCAGAACGCCGACGGCAGCTGGATCAGCGTCGTCAGCCACTACGACCCGGTCGCCACCCCGCGTGCCGCCGCACGCGCCGCGGTCGTCGAGCTCCAGGGCGCTCCGCTGGTCCCCTTCAACGGCAACTGAACCACCCGCAAGCAGATCGTGGAGTCCCGCACATGACCGTACGCAAGAACCAGGCGAACCTGACCGCAGACGAGAAGCGGCGCTTCGTCGACGCGCTGGTGCAGCTCAAGCGCAGTGGCCGCTACGACGCCTTCGTGACGACGCACAACGCCTTCATCCTCGGTGACACCGACAACGGCGAACGGACGGGCCACCGTTCACCGTCGTTCCTGCCCTGGCATCGCAGATTCCTCATCGAGTTCGAGCAGGCGCTGCAGTCCGTGGACGCCTCCGTCGCGCTGCCGTACTGGGACTGGAGCACCGACCGCACGACGCGCTCCTCGCTGTGGGCGCCCGACTTCCTCGGCGGCACCGGGCGCAGCCTCGACGGACGGGTGACGGACGGCCCGTTCGCGGCCTCCTCGGGCAACTGGCCGATCAACGTACGTGTCGACAGCCGCACTTATCTGCGCCGCTCGCTCGGCGCCGGTGTGCGGGAGCTGCCCACGCGGGCCGAGGTGGAGTCGGTGCTCGCCATGACGACGTACGACATGGCTCCCTGGAACAGTTCCTCGGACGGCTTCCGCAACCACCTCGAAGGCTGGCGCGGCGTCAACCTCCACAACCGGGTGCATGTGTGGGTGGGCGGCCAGATGGCCACCGGGGTCTCCCCCAACGACCCGGTCTTCTGGCTCCACCACGCCTACATAGACAAGCTGTGGGCGGACTGGCAGCGTCGGCACCCGAACTCCGGCTATCTGCCGCTCGCCGGCACCCCGAACGTGGTGGACGTGGGGGAGACGATGAAGCCGTGGAACGACGTGCGGCCGTCGGACCTGCTGGACCACACCAAGTTCTACACGTTCGACACGGCCTGACCGGGCCCGCTCCGGCCCGGTGGATCACTCCCGCGCTCGCGCGGGACACGCGGCCCCGGCCGTCGCCGTCGCGACGGCCGGTCCGTACTGCCGGGCCTCAGGCCGCGCCCGTCCGGCACTCCGGGTGCCCCCAGCCCTCCGCGTTCTTGGCGATGGACTCGCCCGCCGCGTAGGAACGGCCGCAGACGCAGCGGCCGGGGAACTTCGCCTTGATGGTGCGGGTCGACGTGCCCGTCCGCGTGGGCCTGGCGGAGGCGCGGCGCCGGGCCGACGAGGCCGGGGCGGGGGTGTCCGGGGAGGGCGGCGGCTCCGGGGACCCCAGGTCACTGCCCGCGGGCTGCTGCACCACCGCGGCCTGGCTCGCCGCCCGGTCGGCGAAGTCGTTGAGCCGGTCGCCGTCCACCTGGTGCGCCGGGACGTAGCGGAACTCCACGGTGCGGCCGTCGAGGAGCTCGTCGATACGGGCGACGAGCTCCTGATTGGCGACGGGCTTCCCGGCGGCCGTCTTCCAGCCCTTGCGCTTCCAGCCGGGCAGCCAGGTGGTGACGGCCTTCATCGCGTACTGGGAGTCCATCCGGATCTCCAGCGGCACATCGGGCGCGACGGCCGTCAACAGGCGCTCCAGCGCGGTCAGTTCGGCGACATTGTTGGTCGCCGTGCCCAGCGGGCCGGCCTCCCAGCGGGTGGGGCTCTCGTCCCCGTCGGCGACGACCCAGGCCCATCCGGCGGGTCCCGGGTTTCCCTTCGAGGCCCCGTCGCAGGCGGCCACAACACGTTCAGGCATGGCCTCGATCATGCCACGCGCCGACGAGTGCGGGAGCCCGGGCGGGAGCCTGGTGCCGGTGCGGGAGCCGGGGCGGGAGCCTGGTGCCGGTGCGGGAGCCCGGGCGGGAGCCTGGTGCCGGTGCGGGAGCCCCGCGCCGATGCCGGTGTCGGTGCTGGTGTCGGTGCCGGGGGCCGGGGCGAGGGCTCACCCGGCCCCGGAAGAACTGCCCGTGCCCAGCAGCCGCAGTCCCAGGAGGGTCGCCGTGTGCAGGACGTACTTGCCGTCGCGGTGGCTCGCCAGGAGACCGCCGTCGCGCAGGACGCCGATCTGGTAGCTGGCGCTGGGCAAGGCGATCCCCACCGCCCGCGCCACCTCCGACGTGGAGCGCGGGCCGCCGTCCGCGACCTCGGCGAGTACGGCGGTCCGGGTGCGGCCCAGCAGGCGTTCCAGTCCGTCGTCCGTGGTCGTGGCGACGGTGAGCGGGGCCTTCGCCACCGGGTAGACGAGCACCGGATCCAGGCCCGGATCGGCCAGCGCGGTCGGCCGGCGCCAGCAGAAGTACGACGGGACGAGCAGCAGGCCACGCCCCTCCAGGTGCAGATCGCGCTCGGTGGGATAGTCCACTTCGAGCACCGGGGCCCGCCAGCGTGCCAGCGGCCCCATGCCGGCGAGGAGGGCCTGCGTACCGCCGTCGAGCAGGGCCCGGGAGCGCACGTCGACATCGTTGCCGACGGCCGTGCGGATGTGCGGCCAGTACGGCTCCAGCAGGGTGCGGAAGTAGGTACCGAGAGCGACGGTCAGGGGCCTGAGCCCGTCGCCGCCGGGCCGGCCCAGCGAGGTCGTCCACGCGGGCAGCGGGCGCGCCTCGGCCAGTCGCGTCAGCTCGCGGGTCAGCCGCGCACGAGGCGTGCCCCGTAACTCGTCCAGGCCCGCGGCGAGGCCACCACCGGTGACCGGCGGCGTGAGGAAGTCCGGGATGTAGCCGGCCGCCGGGATCAGCGCGCGCAGCGGGCCCAGCGCGCGGCCCGCGGCGGCGTCCTGGGAGAGACGCTCACGGGCCGCGCGCCGCCAGTGGCCGAAGTCCAGCGGCCCCTGCCCCGTCTCCAACCGGCAGACGCTGCAGACCAGTTCCCACAGCGGATCGGGCTGCCGGGCGACGCGGATGTTCTGAAGATCGGTCGACGTGAAGTGAATGCGGAGCATGCGGTCTCTTCCACTCGCCCTTCCTCGTGCCGGCTCGGCCCCTGAGCGCCGTCGCCACAAGGAGGGACGAATACCGCATCCGCGCGGTTGCCCTCGTGGGGCGGCGCCTCAGGACACCTCGTTCATCGTCGGCATCTCCCCCTGGGTGGTGCTCACGTCGATGACGGAGAAGGACGCGCCCTGCGGGTCGCTGAGCGCCGCGAACCGGCCGAACGGGCTGTCCATGGGCCCGAACCGCAGGACGGCGCCGCGCTCGGTCGCCTTCGCCACGGCCGCGTCGCAGTCCTCGACGGTGAAGTACACGTTGACGTACGGCGGCACCTCGGGCGGGAACTCGTCCGTCATCTTCATCCGGCCCAGGACAGGGTTCTCCCCCACGCTGAAGATCCGGTAGTCGGTGTTGTCGTCGTCCATCTGCCGTGCGCTGAGCGGGAAGACGGCCGGGAAGAAGGCGTCGGACTTCTCCGGTTCACGGGTGAACAGCTCGGCCCACGCGTACGCGCCCGGTTCGGCGACCGCCTCGAAGCCCTCGTGGGTGCCGCCCTGCCAGACGCCGAACACGGCGCCGCTCGGGTCGCGGGCCAGCGCCATCGTGCCGAACTCGCCGACCTGCATCGGCTCCATCAGCACCTCGCCGCCGTTGTCCCTGATCTTGGTGGCGGTGGCGGCGGCATCGGGTGAGGAGAAGTACAGGCACCAGGCCGACTGGCCCTCCTGCCCGGGCATCGGCGGCACGACCGCGGCCACCGACTTGCCGTTCGCGTACGCCTGCGTGTAGTTGCCGTACTCCGACGACGACTCGCCGAACGTCCAGCCCAGCACGTCACTGTAGAAACTCTTCGCTCCCTCGACATCGCTGAACATCGCGTCCGCCCAGCAGGGCGTTCCTTCGGGCTGTACGGCCATGACGTCGACCTTCTCCTGCTCGGTGACCGGGTGTGCGCCTTTCACGCTAGCCAGGCTCCGCGTGGGCCGCGCGCCGAGCGGGAGCGGCCGCAGGACACTGGTGAACGGGCACAGTGTCGTCGACGGAACGAGGCACGTGATGATGCACGCGTGGGAGGTGGCCCGGCCCGGGCCCATCGAACAGGGGCCGCTGCGCTTCGTCGAGAAGCCGGTTCCGTCACCGGGGCCCGACGAGATCCTGGTGCACGTCCGCGCCTGCGGCGTGTGCCGCACGGACCTGCACGTCAGCGAGGGCGACCTGCCCGTACGCAGGCCGGGGGTGACTCCGGGGCACGAGGTGGTCGGCGTGGTCGCGGGCACGGGCGACGCGGTCGACGGCTTCGCCCTCGGCGACCGGGTCGGCGTCGCGTGGCTGCGCCGTACCGACGGGACCTGTGCCTACTGCGCGCGGGGCTCGGAGAACCTCTGCCCGGCATCCGTGTACACCGGCTGGGACGCCGACGGCGGTTACGCCGAGTACACGACCGTCCCGGCGGCCTTCGCCTACCGGCTGCCCGCGGACCTGGACGACGTCGCCGCGGCGCCGCTGCTGTGCGCCGGCATCATCGGCTACCGCGCGCTGCTGCGGGCCGGCCTGACACCCGGCGGGCGGCTCGGGCTGTACGGCTTCGGGGGCAGCGCCCACCTGTGCGCGCAGCTGGCCCTCGCACAGGGCGCCACCGTGCACGTCCTGACCCGCGACGCGGCCTCGCGACGGCTGGCGCTCGAACTGGGGGCAGCGTCCGCCCGGGGGGCGTACGACGAGCCGCCCGAGCCGCTCGACAGCGCGATCCTGTTCGCGCCGGTCGGCGACCTGGTCCCGGTCGCCCTGCGTGCACTCGACCGGGGCGGGATCCTGGCGGTCGCGGGGATCCATCTGAGCGACGTCCCCGTGCTGAACTACCAGCGCGAGCTGTTCTACGAGAAGGAGCTCCGCAGCGTCACCTCGAACACGCGACGGGACGGGCGTGACTTCCTGGCGCTCGCGGCCCGGCACGGTGTCCGCGCCACGACGCACCCCTACCCTCTGTCGCGGGCGCAGGACGCCCTGCGGGACCTGAAGGCGGGCCGGTTCGACGGAGCGGCGGTACTGGTGAACGATCTTCCGCCGTCGGCCTGAGCATGCGGGTCCGCCGCGCCCGTGCGTGGATGGTGCCAGAGGGGCGGTGCGGAGGGAGGAGGCATGACGGACCGGGGCGGTGACGCCACCGCGGGTACGGGGACGCCGGCCGACGCGCCGGACGCCCCCGCGAGTGCGGGGCCGCCGCCCGACGCGCCGGACACCTCCGGGCCGGCGGGGGCGCAGTCCGAGGCGCCGGACGACTCTGCGCGAGCGGGACCGCCGCCCGACGCACCGGGCACCACCGCGAGTGCGGGGCCGCCGCACGGCTCGCCGGACACCTCCAGGAGTGCCGCGGCGCAGTCCGAGCCGCCGGACGACTCTGCGAGTGCGGGACCGTCTCCCGACGCACCGGGCACCACCGCGAGTACGGGGCCACGGCACGGCTCGACCTCCAGGCCGGCGGGTGCGCCGGCCGAGGCGCCGGACGACGACGCATGTACGGGACCGTCTCCCGACGCACCGGGCACCACCCCGAAAACGGGGCCGCCGCACGGCTCGCCGGACACCTCCAGGAGTGCCGCGGCGCAGTCCGAGGCGCCGGACGACTCTTCGAGTGCGGGACCGTCTCCCGACCCGCCGGACACCACCCCGAGCACGGGGCCATCTCCCGACCCGCCGGACACCACCCCGAGCACGGGGCCGCCGCGCGACGCGCTGGTCGACGCCGTCGAGTCGATCGGGACCACGCTGCAGGAGCCGGCCACCTGCGCCGAGCTCGTCGCCTACGTGTGCCGTCACTTCTGCGACGCGGCAGCCGTCGATCTGCTGCCGGCGGATGTCCCGGCCGTCCCGAGCCCGGCCGACCCGGACCTGTCGCGCGTCGCCACGGCGGGCCGCGTGGAGCTGCTCCCCGCGGCACACGGACCCCGCCCCCTGTCCGTCCAGGCGCTGGAGGAAGGGCACCCGATCGCCGCCTCCCTCGATCTGTCGGGCCGCGTTCCCCGGCAGGTCATGACCGTGCCCCTGCTCGCCCACGGACAGCGGTACGGGGTGCTCGTCGCCGTCCGGCGGGGGCCTGCCTTCAGCGACGCGGAGACGTCGCGCACGCACTACGCGGCCCGTCTCGCGGCCGTCCACCTGGGCCATGCGCGACGGCACGGCGCCCTGCGCAGTACGGTCCTGTCGCTCCAGCGGGCGCTGCTCGCCGAGCCCGGCCGCCCGCATCCGAACCTGGAGCTGGCCACGCGCTATCTGCCGGCCGGGGGCAGCACCCTGGTGGGCGGGGACTGGTTCGAGACCGTGCGGCTGCACTTCGGGCGCACCCTGCTGGTCGTGGGCGACGTCATGGGGCACGGACTGGACGCGGCGGTGGACATGAACGCGTACCGCTCGATGCTGCGCTACGTCGCGGCCACGGACCTGCCGCCGCACCGGGTGCTGCGCCGGCTCGACGCGGCCGTCGCCGAGGACGGCACCCGACGGCCGGCGACCAGTCTTCTCGCGCGTGTGGACCCGGCGCGCGGCGTGGCCTCGCTCGCGAGCGCCGGGCACCTGCCCCCGGTGGTGTTCTGCGGCGACGGCACCGGCGAGCTGGTGGACCTGCCCGTCGGCCCTCCGCTCGGCACGGGGGTCGGCGGCTACGAACAGACCGGCCGCAGGCTGGCGCCCGACGACACCCTGGTGATGTTCACCGACGGTCTCGTGGAGCACCGCGGGGAGGACATCGACGAGTCGCTCGCCCGACTGGCCGGACTGCGTCTGCCGCCGGGGGCGAACGTCGACGACCTGCTCGACGGGATCCTCGCCAAGCTCGACACGCGGCACGCGGAGGACGACGTGGCGGTACTCGCGGCCCGCATCCGCCACCGGCCGACGGCGTGACACCGCCCCGGCGCAGTGGGCCGGGGCGGTGTCACGCCGTCACGCCGTCACGCCAGGACATGAGCGTGCGCCGACGCGGGTTCGTGCGGCGGTGCTTCGCTCCCCGCACCGCACGAGCCCGCGCCGAACTCCCCCCGGGTGGTTCCCCCTTGAACCGTGGGCGGTTCCTGTTCTACCTTCACCACATGGTCGGGGCATCAACGCCCGCTCACCCGTGCAACAACACGGGGCGGGCGGCAGCTGGACCGGGTGTGGGATGCGACCTCACCTCGCGTTGATCGAGGACGACACCGACTTCGCACTGATGTGCAGTTCCTATCTGGAGCGGGCGGGATTCACGGTCCGCTGGGCGGGCGACGCGCGCGCCGGGAAGGCCGCCATGTACGACGGCGGCATCGATCTGGTCGTCCTCGATCTCGGGCTGCCCGACGGCAGCGGGCTGGAACTGCTGCGTGCCCTGCGTTCCACCAGCCGTCTCCCGGTGATCGTCGTCTCCGGGCGCGGCGAGGAGGCGGACCGGGTGGCGGGCCTGGAGATCGGCGCCGACGACTACCTGGTCAAGCCCTTCTCGCAGCGTGAACTCGTCGCCAGGATCCGCGCGGTGCTGCGCCGTTCCGAGCCGCCCGACGTGCCGGTCGTCCTGGAGGCCGGGGCACTGCGCGTGGACACGGCGGCTCACCAGGCGACCGTCGCGGGCGTCCCCCTGGCGCTACGTCCCAAGGAATACGCCCTGTTGGAGCTGCTGGCCCGCTCCCCCGGCCGGGTCTTCTCGGCGGAACAGCTGCTGGAGCAGGTCTGGGGCGCGTCCTGGCAGCCCTCGGCGACCGTCGTCGAGCACGTCTACCGGCTGCGCGGCAAGCTCGCCGGGGTCCCCACGCCCGCACCGCGGATCACCACGGTGCGGGGCTTCGGCTACCGACTCGACCCCTGAGGGCCGCCATGTCCGCGAACACCCCTTATCCCGTACCCGACTTCAGGAACCTGTTCGACGCGACGCTCTCGCCCCTCCTCGTCCTGGCGCCCGACTTCACGATCGTGGAGGTCAACCGGGCCTACCTGAACGCCACCCGCACCGAGCGGAGCATCGTCGGGCGTCCCATTTTCGAGGTGTTCCCCGACAACCCGGACGACCCGTCGGCGGACGGCGTAGCCAATCTGCGCCGCTCACTGCGGTCCGTGCTGGAAACCCGCCGGACGGACACGATGGCCCTCCAGCGCTACGACATCCCGACGGGTGAGGCGGGCGGGTTCGTCGAGCGGTACTGGAGCCCGGTCAACACGCCGGTGATCGACGCGGACGGCACGGTCACCCACATCATCCACCGTGTCGAGGACGTCACCGAGTTCGTCCGGCTGCGCCGGGCCGGGCAGGAACGGGAGCGCGCCGAGGCGGCGGCACGGACACGCGCCGAGGACATGGAGATCGATCTCTTCGTACGGGCCAGGGAGATCCGTGAGGTCAACGAGCAGCTGAGTCGCGCCAACGCCGAACTCGACGCGGCAGGGCGGACGTTGCGGGAGGAGCAGCAGGCCAAGGACCGGTTCATCGCCACCCTCTCGCACGAACTGCGCAATCCGCTCGCCGCCGCCACCGCGGCCACCGAACTGCTCGCCCTGGACCTGCCCGAGGGCCATCCGGCGCTGTCCGTCCTGGAACGCCAGCTCGGCACGCTGGTGCGGATGAGCAACGACCTCCTCGACGGGACTCGGGCGGTGACCGGACGACTGGATCTGGTGCGGGGGCGGACGGACCTGCGCCCGGTGGTCGCGGGCGCCTGCGCGGACATCCGCGGCCTGTTCGACCACGACGGCCGCACGCTCGACGTCGACCTGCCCGCCGAGCCGGTGCTCGTGGACGGGGACCGGCTGCGGCTGGCCCAGGTGCTGACGAATCTGCTGTCCAACGCGCTCAAGTACACGCCCGCGGACGGGAGTACGCGGGTGAGCCTGTCGGTGGCGGACGGCCTGGTACGCCTGACCGTCGCGGACGACGGGATCGGCTTCGCGCCCGAACAGGCCGAGGAACTGTTCGGCGTCTTCATGCGCGCCGCCCCGGCGGGGCCGAGCACCCCCGAGGGACTCGGCCTGGGTCTCGCGGTGGCCCGTACGATCGTCGAACTCCACGGAGGCCGGATCTCCGCGCACAGCGAAGGCCCGGGCACCGGTGCCACGTTCACGGCGGTGCTCCCGCTCGCGACCGCGACGGTGCCGGAGCCGCGCCGCGCGCCGCGGTCCCGTACCGCGGTGCAGCAACTGGCCGTCCTGATCGTCGAGGACAACACGGACCTCGCCACGACCTATCGCACCCTCCTGGAGCGGCAGGGCCACCATGTCACCGTCGTGCACACCGGTGAGGACGCGATCACCGCCACCCGGTCCCACCTGTTCGACGTCGTCCTGTGCGACCTGGGCCTGCCGGACATCGACGGTTACGCGGTCGCGCGGGCGGTGCGGTCGCGCCCGCACGGCGGGAAGGTCCGGTTGATCGCGATCTCCGGGTTCAGCCGGGGTTCCGACCAGGGCGAGTCACGGAGCGCCGGATTCGACGCCCATCTGGCCAAGCCGCTTCCGCTGGTGGACCTGCTGGAACTGCTGGGCGGCACGCTCCCCGAGCGGTGACGGACGCCGTGCCGGTGCCGGCAGCCCGCCCTCTCTCCGGACTTCGCCCTGATGCCTGCTGCCGCCCGTACCCGCCCCGGGCGCGCCGCATGGCCGACGTGTGTCTTCCGCCTTGCGCCCGCCTGTGCTTGCCTGGGGAACCCTTTCGGTGGACGGGGCGGGAGTTGCCGTATGCGGAAACCGTGGATCGTGGGGGTGCTGTTGGCCGGGCTGCTGCTCGGCGCGTGCGGCGACCCCGCGTCGAGCCCGGAGGCGTCCCCGCCCGCTCCCGCCGTGCCCGACGGCACGGGACCCACGGCCCGGACCACCCATCAGGGTGCGGCGGCGTCCCCGGGGGCGGGCACCCCCGCGAAGGCACCGAAGGTGCTCTACCTCGGCGACTCGCTCGCCATGGAGAACCAGAAGGTCCTCGGCGGGCTGCTCCGGGACCGGCTGCACGCGCGCTACACGAGCGCCCCGCGCTCGGGCACCACCTTGTGCGACTACCTGGAAGGCACCGGCGCGAAGTCGCTCGTGCCGGCCGGCGAGAAGGCGGCCGCCCTGGTGCGCTCGCTGCGGCCGGACTTCGTCGTGCTGCAGTTCTGGGGCAACTCCTGGGGCTACACCCCCTGCATGGACGGCATCACCTACGACAAGCAGCGCGGCCCGTACTTCCAGCGGTACGAGGCGGACATGAAGCGGCTGACGGATCAGATAGCCGAGGCGGCGGACGGCGCCTCACGGCCCCGGATCGTGTGGGTGCTCCAGGGGCCCGACCCGATCACCCCGACCCGGGTCCAAAGGGTGAACGCGCTGTACGAGGCCCGGGCCCGTGCCTCCGGCGATCTCGTGGCGGACGCGGGCAGGACGGTGAGCGCGACGTCGGCCCGCTACACCTGGACGCAGTACCTGCCCTGTACGTCGTACGAGCGCGCCCATCCGACGTACTGCACCCAGCCCGGCAGCGACCGCACGGCCCTCCACCGCGACGACGACTACCTGCACTTCTGCCTGGCCCCCACGACGACCACCCCGAAGCCCTGCCCGGTCCGCTCCCCCGGGATCCAGCGCATCACTCGGGAGATCACCCGCGTGGTCGCCGATCACGCCGGCTGACCCGGTCCGGGCGGCAGGGTTCACCGGTCGGCGAGGCCGTCCGGGGTCGGCTCAGGTCCCTGCGCCGGGCCGCTCCCGGACGCCGACGTGGCTCCCGGAGCCGGATCCGCCGAGGCCGACGGGGGCGCGTCGTGGCGGGCGAGGAAGGCGTCGATCAGGGCCCGTTGGCCGTCCGAGGAGACCCCCCGGAGTTCGAGGCGGTCGTCGCCGATCGAGATGCCGGCGGTGCGGACGGGCCGGTTGCCGAGCCACGACACCACCGTCTGCACCACGCTCCGCAGCACGACCGGCGCGGCGGTCACCGCGAGTGCTCCGACGGCGATCGCCTCGCCTGGCTTGGCGCGACCGGGAACTGCGCCCGATCGGTTCAACTCGGCTCGTTCGATTTCGAGTTCGAGCAGTCGTTCACGCAACTGCCGGGTGAGTGCGTCCAGTTCCTCCTGGTCGCTGTCCGCGTCGGCCTCCAGCAGGAGGTCCATCCGACGTGCCGGGCCGTCGCCCACCGTGTCCCCCGATTCCCCCGGTGCTGCTGGTGCCGGAGCAGTCTAGCCGCCGACGCGCACCGGCGGCCGGTCGCGAAGGAAGAGCGTCCTTCCCGGACATCCGGGTCCACCTTCCGGGAAATCCGGGGTCATCCGTGGCGCCCGCGGGGTTACGCGCCCGCCGTCCGGGCGGTAAGCGCTTGCCCTCTACTCGGCCACTGGGGAGGACCATCGCCGATGGCGTCGTCCGAGAGACCGCTCGACCACCGTTACCGGGGCGAGCACCCGATCCGCACCCTCGCCTACCTGTTCCGCGCCGACCGCCGCCGACTGGCCGGCGCCTTCGTGGTCTTCACCGTGAAGCACAGTCCGGTGTGGCTCCTGCCGCTGATCACCGCGGCCATCATCGACACCGTCGTGCAGCACCAGCCGATCGGCCGGATGTGGCTGAGCGCCGGGGTCATCCTGTTCATCCTGCTGGTCAACATCCCGCTGCACCTGCTGTACGTACGGCTGCTGTACGGCAGCGTGCGCCGCATGGGCACCGATCTGCGGTCGGCGCTGTGCACCCGCATGCAGCAGCTGTCCATCGGCTACCACTCGCGGGTGAGCGCGGGCGTGCTCCAGGCCAAGGTCGTCCGCGACGTGGAGACGGTCGAGCAGATGGTGCAGCAGACCGCCGAGACCGGACTCGGCGCGCTCACCGTGCTCACCGGCGGCCTCGTCGTGATCGCCGTCCGCACCCCCGAGTTCGTGCCTGTGTTCGTGTGCGTCGTGCCGGTCGCGGCCCTGCTCGTCGCCCGGCTGCGGACCCGGCTGCGCTCGCAGAACGAGCACTTCCGTCACGAGGTCGAGCATCTGTCGTCGCGGGTCACGGAGATGACCCGGCTCATCCCGGTGACCCGGGCGCACGGGCTGGAGGGCAAGGCGCTGCGCCGTATGGACGGCACGCTGCGGCAGGTGCTCCACTCCGGGCTCCGCCTCGACCTGCTCAACGGCCGGTTCGCCTCGCTGGCCTGGGTGTTCCTCAATGTCGTCGGCGTGGTCTTCCTGACCTGCGCGGCACTGGTGTCCTACTACGGCGTGTGGGGTGTCACGCCCGGCGACGTCGTCATGCTCAGTGCCTTCCTGACCACCCTCACCAACTCCACGACGACGCTCGCGGGGCTGGCTCCGGTCATCACCAAGGGTCTGGAGTCGGTGCGTTCGGTCGGCGAGGTCCTTCAGGCACCCGAACTGGAGGACAACGAGGGCAAGTCGGAGGTGACGTCCGTACGAGGCGCCGTCGCCTTCGAGGGCGTCGGGCACGCCTACGAGGAAGGCAGGCCCGCGGTAAGGGACTTCACCCTCTCCGTCGCTCCGGGCGAGACCGTCGCCCTGGTGGGCGCCTCGGGGGCGGGCAAGTCCACCGTGCTGAACCTCGTCATCGGTTTCATCCGCCCCGGGTCGGGCCGCCTGCTGCTCGACGGCACCGACATGAGCACCCTGGACCTGCGCACGTACCGGCGGTTCGTCTCGGTCGTCCCTCAGGAGTCGATCCTCTTCGACGGCACCGTCCGGGAGAACGTGGCGTACGGCATGGACGACGCCGGGGACACGGTGGTGCGGCAGGCCCTGCGCGACGCGAACGCGCTGGAGTTCGTCGACCGGCTGCCCCAGGGCCTCGACACCGTGGTGGGCGAGCACGGGGCACGGCTGTCCGGCGGGCAGCGCCAGCGGCTGGCCATCGCGCGGGCGCTGATCCGCGATCCCCGGGTCCTCATCCTCGACGAGGCCACCTCGGCGCTGGACACGCACTCGGAGGCCCTCGTCCAGCAGGCGCTGGCCCGGCTGCTGCGCGGCCGCACCACGTTCGTCGTGGCGCACCGGCTGTCCACCGTCCGGGGCGCCGACCGCATCGTCGTGATGGGGGACGGCGTCATCCGGGAGATCGGCTCGCACGAGGAGCTGCTGCGGCGCGGCGGCGCCTACGCGGCGCTGTACAGCGGTCAGCCCGCCTGAGGGCGCTGGGCCCGCCCGGACTCCGGAACGGTTCCGGCTCGGGCGGGCCGCACGACCGCGCGGCTGCGGACGTGCGGCCCGTCGGGGCCGGGCCGGGCCGTCACTCGCCCGCGTACACCTTCTCCAGGGCCGCGATGTCCAGCTTGGACATCCGGTACATCGCCTGGACCGTGCGGGTCGCCTTCTGCGGGTCCGGGTCACTGATCAGGTCGATGAGCCGGCTGGGCACGACCTGCCAGGACAGGCCGTACTTGTCCTTGATCCAGCCGCACGGGCCCGCTTCGCCGCCGTCCTCGACGAACTTGTTCCAGTAGTGATCCACTTCTTCCTGGTCCGCGCAGTGGATCTGGAACGAGATGGCCTCGTCGAACGTGAACTCCGGGCCGCCGTTGATCGCGACGAACTTCTGTCCGTTGGCCACGAACTCGGCGGCCAGGACGGATCCGGCAGGGCCGGGCCCCGCCTCGGTGTAGCGGCCGATCCTGCCGAGCTTGGAGTTCTTGAAGATCGAGACGTAGTAGTGGGCGGCCTCCTCGGCCTGGCCGTCGAACCACAGGCACGTGGTGAATCCGTCGGCGGGCATGTGTACCTCCTCGGGCGGGAAAACATCCTTACCCGTATCGACCGGTCGTCGCCCGCAAACTCATCGGTGGCCCGCGGACCGTTCGGGTGACCATGGCCCGGCGCCCCGCCCAGTGGTCGGTGCGCCGGTCACCGCCTGCCGCTCGGCCCCGGACGCCGGGGCCGGGGAAGTCTCATGGCCTCAGCGCAGCAGATCCTCGGGCCGGTCTGGTCGTGTCGGCCTCTGCCCGTGGCAGATCTGCCGCGGGCAGAGAAACCGGACACGGCCGCGGGACCGGGCCGAGAGTGGAGGGCGCGGCCACCCACGTCGGCCGCCTCACCACAAGGAGGACCGATGTCTCCACTCGTCACGGGCCGCCACCCGGCCCACGCGCCGCGGGCCGAGGAGGGCGACACCCCGCCGTCCCGCTTCGACGACCACCTGGCCGCGCAACTGCTCGGACAGCGGATCGTCTTCCTCGGCACACAGGTCGACGAGATCTCCGCGAACCGGGTCTGCGCCCAGCTGCTCCTGCTGTCCGCGGAAGACCCGCGCACCGACATCAGTCTGTACGTCAACAGCCCCGGCGGTTCCGTGACCGCCGGCCTGGCGATCTACGACACGATGCGGCTGATCCCCAACGACGTGTCCACACTCGTCATGGGATTCGCGGCGAGCATGGGACAGTTCCTGCTCACCGTCGGCACGCGCGGCAAGCGCTACGCGCTGCCGAACGCGCGGATCATGATGCACCAGCCGTCGGCCGGCATCGGCGGCACCACGGCCGACATCGAGATCCAGGCGCAGAACCTGGAGTTCACGAAGAGGGCGATCGAGCGGATCACGGCCGAGCACACCGGACAGAGCGAGGAGACCATCTCCCGGGACGGCGACCGCGACCGCTGGTTCACGGCCGAACAGGCACGGGAGTACGGCATGGTGGACCGGGTCGTGGAGTCGCTCGACGACGTCCGCCCGGCCGCCTCACGGCGAAGGATGGGGCTCTGACATGGGTACGTACACGATCCCGAACGTCGTCGAGCGCACCCCGCAGGGCGAGCGGTCGTACGACGTCTTCAGCCGTCTGCTGTCCGAGCGGATCATCTTCCTCGGCACGGAGATCGACGACGGGGTCGCGAACGTCGTCATCGCGCAACTCCTCCATCTGGAGTCGTCGAGCCCGGAGAGCGAGATCGCGATCTACATCAACTCGCCCGGTGGTTCGTTCACTTCGCTCATGGCCATCTACGACACGATGACGTTCGTCCAGGCCCCCATCTCCACCTTCTGCGTCGGGCAGGCGGCGTCGACGGCGGCGGTGCTCCTGGCCGGGGGCGACCCGGGGCGGCG
Source organism: Streptomyces sp. Tue6028 (assembly GCF_002300165.1). Classification (GTDB taxonomy): domain Bacteria; phylum Actinomycetota; class Actinomycetes; order Streptomycetales; family Streptomycetaceae; genus Streptomyces; species Streptomyces siamensis. Next base: position 171,419 of record NZ_MLCE01000002.1, read on the forward strand.
GTTCGTGCTGGAGCACGCGCGCGTCCTGCTCGGTCAGCCGGCCAGCGGCGGACGCCAGGGCACGGTCTCGGACCTGAGCCTGCAGGCCAAGGAGATGATCCGCATCCGCTCTCAGGTCGAGGAGGTCCTCGCCCGGCACACCCGCCACGACATCGCGACCCTGCGCGCGGACATGGACCGGGACAAGATCTTCACCGCGGGCGAGGCGGTGGCCTACGGCCTCGCGGACGAGGTGCTGAGCCGACGGCTCGCGGTGCTCTGACGGCGCCGGCCGGGTCAGGCGGCCAGGCACACGCCGTCGTACCCGGACGTCGAAGGCCTCGCGGCCGACGTCACCGACGTGGAGGTCACCGAGGTGCCGCGGCCGCGGCCCGGCCCGAGCCCGGCGAGCCGGTCCAGCCGGACGAGTTCGTCCTGGGCCAGCGACAGCAGATCGGTGAGACCGAGGCCGAGGGCGCGCGCGGCCGCCGCGAGCACTTCGGAGGATGCCTCCTTGCGCCCGCGCTCCAGCTCCGACAGGTACGGCATGGAGATCCGGGCCTCTTCGGCCACATCCTTCAGCGTGCGCTCCTGGGCGAGCCGTTCGCGCCGCAGGACGTCGCCCACGAGGTCGCGCCACAGGGGCTCCTTGCCCCCGAACGGCTCGCGTCCCGGGGGCTCCTGGGGCATCGGGCGCGGTGCGAGGACCGGCCGGGCTCGTCGCGGCGCCGTGGCGGGGGCGGCGGGCACCGCCCGGGCCGGACCGGACGCGGTCGCCGGGCGCAGGGGGATGACTCGGGCTTCGTCGGGCGCGTCGTTGCTCACCCCTCCAGCCTAGAAGGGGTGAGCCGGACGGAAAGGGATCGGCGTTCCGCTCTCGGTGAATCCAGGACTCCGGGAATCCGTGAATCCGTGAATCCGTGGAGCCAAGGGTCCGGGTCGCGGGCGGCGTGGGTGGGGAGGGAGGGTTGCCCCTCAGGCCCCGCCGCCCGTTTCGGCGGGCTCCTGCTCGGTCTCGGCCGGCTCCTGCGCGGTTTCACCGGGCTCCTGGCCGGTCTGACCCGGCTCCTGGGCCGTCTCGGCAGGCTCCGACGGGGCCGGTTCCTGCGAGAAGGGAGCGGACGCGACGGGCCCGGACGAGAGCGTCGGCGTCTCGGCGGCCGGGGCCGACTGCGTGGCGGTCGGCGCGGGCTGCGTGGCGGTCGGCGCGGGCTGCGTGGCGGTCGGAGCGGGCTGCGTGGCGGTCGGTTCGGGTGCCGACGACTTCGGCTCGGAAGGCGACTCGACCTTCGAGGACTCGGGCTTCGGCGACTCGGACTTCGACGCGGAAGGCGACTCCGACTTCGAGGACTCGGTCTTCGAGGACTCGGGCTTCGGCGATTCCGACTTCGACGGCTCGGTCTTCGAGGACTCGGGCTTCGGCGACTCGGACTTCGACGCGGAAGGCGACTCCGACTTCGAGGACTCGGGCTTGGAGGACTCGGACTTGGACGGCTCCGACTTCGACGACGAGGGCGACTCCGACTTCGAGGACTCAGGTTTCGAGGACTCGGACTTGGACGGCTCCGACTTCGAGGACTCGGACTTGGAGGGTTCGGACTTCGAGGGTGAGGCCGAGGACTCGGAGGGCGAGGTCGACGAGCCGGACTTGGAGGGCCCGGACGACGTCGAGGAGGGCGAGGACGGCGACGTCGGCGGGGTGGTCGGGGCGCACGCCCCACCACCGGTCAGGGTGACGCACGGCGTCGGTTTCGGCGTCGTCGGCGTGGGGGTCACGACCACCGTCGGGAAGGGCCGTGGCGGACGGTGCGTCCGACGGTCGTGGTGCGTGTTGTCACCCCGGTACCGGGCTATCCACCTGTCGTCGTGCGGGTCGACGATGACGAACACGTTGATGATCGTCACGGAGGGCGCTATCACCACGACGTTCTGCGGCTGGAAGGACGCCCAGCGCGTGCCCGTCTGCTTGGGCGTGGTCTTCTGCTGGACGGGCTCCTTCAGCGGGTTGCCGCAACCGCAGCGCGTACGGGGCACACCGTGGGAGTCGACGAGGACCGAGGTGCCGGACTGGAGGATCGCCTGGTAGCTGGTGGGGCCGCCGGAACGGTAACCGTGGTTGGTCACCCGCGTGTCGGCGCTCAGTTGCACCGGCGTGAGCGACCGCAGGTACGTGGGAATCTGTCCCGCCGTGATGCCCTCCACCGAGGCGAAGGCCCTGGCTTTGGACGGGTCCGCCTGCAGCGCCTTGATCTGCTTCTCCACGTTGCACGGGGAGACGTTCTTCCGACCGGCGTACAGCCCCGGCGCCGAACCCACCACGCCACGCGTCACGTTGCCGGGCACCTCGGTGGTGCCTCCGCCCTGCGTACGTGTCTCGACCGGCGCACCGGTGGTCTTCGGCGTCGTGCCCCCCGGCGCCGTGGTCTTCGGCGGCGTGGTCTTCGGCGTCGTGCCCCCGGGCTCCGTCGTCTTCGGCGGCGTGGTCTTCGGCGTCGTACCCCCCGGCTCCGTCGTCTTCGGCGGCGTGGTCCCCGGCTCGGTCGTCTTCTGCGCCGGTGTCCCGGGCTCCGTGGTCTTCGGCACCGAGGTACCGGTCTTCGAAGTCCCCGGCGCGGTGCCGGTGTCGGTCGCCGTCGACTCCGTGAACGGGTCGGGCCCGGCCGCGGCAGCCGGCTGGAGGAACACCTCACCGGCGGTGTTCTTGCCACCGCCGGTGTTGTTGCTGAACAGGAGACCGACGACCACGGCCAGCGCGACGACGCCGGTCAGCAGCGCGACTCGGGGTGCCGACCTCCACCAGGGATGCTCGGGCCCCTGCCCCGGACCACCGCGCCCGGACGGTCCGCCTCCGCCGCCCCCACCGCCCCCCGGACCGGACCCACCCGGCGGTGGCTCCGAGGGAACACGGCTGTCCGGCTGCGTGGGAGTGGGACTTGGACCGGGCTGGCTCGGCTGCGACGGACGCGCCAGCGGACCGGAGGGCGGTCCTGTGGGTTGGCCGCCTGTGGGTTGGCCGGAAGTCGGCGGTTCGACGCTCACGAGCTACTCCCGTTGTAGGGATTCCGCGGCACCTGGTGCATCTCGTGCCGCTTTCTTCCACAACTGAACCATTGTGTGCTCCAGCCCCGTGCCCCCCGCAAGCCGACGCGGTCGGCCCCCTCCGAGGGGCGGCCCGCGCAGGCCTTGCCTAACGTGGCAGCGTGCGTCCCGAAACCCCGTCCGACCAGGCAAGAGCCCTCCGTGGTGAGCGGACGGCAGCTCACCACGGCTGGGGTCAGGCCGTAATGGCCGTACTGGCGGGGACGGTCACGATGATGGTCGTCGCGGCGCTGGGACTGTGGGCGGCGGGAGCGGCGGACCTCCCCGACGGCGCGTTCGCCCGTGTCGTGGCGGCGACCGTGGTGACGGCGGTCGGCGGCACCGTCGAATTCGCGGGCGGCGCAGGCGTCGTCGCCGACACCGAGGCCGGCCTGACGGTGATTCCCCTGTCGGTGACGCTCGCAGGAACCCTGGTCGTCGCGGCAGGCTTCCTGCGGCCGCTGCGCCACCGGGCCGTCACCGGCGCCCGTGAACTGGCCGGGTGGGCGGCCCGGATCGCCGCCGTATGGCTCGTGGTCCTCATCGCGCTCGCGCTGCCGGCCCGCCACACGTTCACGATCTCCGTCGGCGACGACACCATCGGCGACATCGGCGACCTGTTCGGCATCACGCCCGAGGTGGGGTTCGAGGCGAACGTGCCCCAGACCCTGGGCTTCGGGATGCTGTGGCTGCTCGGCGTGCTCGTGCTCGCCCTGCTGGTCTCGCCCGGGGCACCGCTGCCCGCCCGGCTGTTGCGCTTCCAGGAGTCGGTGCGTCCGGCCGCGTTCGCCATGGTGGCCCTGCTGCTCACGTACGTGGCCGTCGGTGTGGTCGTCGGGCTGGTCGTGGCGGCGACCCGCGGTCACGCGGCGGACACGTTCGCGGCGATCCTCCTCGGCCTCCCGAACCTCGTCTGGCTGGCCTTCACCATCGGCCTGGGCGCCACCTGGCACGGGCGCGTGGACGGGCCCTTCGGGCTGCCCATGCCGCCCCTGCTCGAAGAGGTGCTCCGCACACCGGACGTCTCCACCCTCGACCTCGGCACCCTCGCCGCCCACGACGGCCGGGTGTGGTGGCTGCCGGTCGTCGACGCGGTGCTGCTGCTCGCCGCCGCGTTCCTGATGGCGGCCCGGTCACCGGCGCGGATGCGGAGCCGGCAGCACGCGGTGCACATGGCGGTGGCACTCGTGCTCACCGTGCTCATGATCTGCCTCGTCGGCCGTGTCTCGGCGCACTTCGGTCTGTCGGTCCTCGGCATCGGCGACCTCGGCGGCGGCCTGGGGGGCGAGCTGCTGCTGCGGCCCGACGTGTGGTCCGCGGTCGGCTGGGCAGCGCTGTGGGGCCTCGTCACCGGCTTCGTGGGCGGTCTGTCGGCGAGGCGTGTACACCGAGGAGGCCAGGCCGGGGTGGCGCCCGGCCCCTCCGACGGCACGCCGTCCGCCTGACGCCGCACAGCCGCGGGTGCGACCCGGTCCGGCCCATCACGTCTCTCCCAGCTCGTCCCCGTCGTACGACACCAGGCGCGTGGGTTCGCGGTCGTCCCGAGCCGACGCCTGGACGACCCCGGTCTGCTCCCGCGGGTACGGGTCCGCGGGGTGCTCCGGGGTCGCGGCCGACGGGTCGTGCTCGGCCGCGAAGGTGCTCAGCCGTGTCCCGTCGCAGTACACCCATCGTTCGTGCTCACCGTCGTAGATCCAGACCGATTCGCCGTCCACGATCACCCCGATCCGCTGGCCCCTCGTGCGGTCGCGGAAGCTCTCCCCGTCGATCCGTCCGGTCGCGAGTTCCTCGGCGGCCCTCCGGTAGCGGATGAGCGCGTCCTCCACACGGGTCAGCAGCGGGCGCGGGTCCGCGGTGCGGGCGAGCGGACTGCCCGCCTCGGGGGGCGCCTGCGGCACCGGTACCAGGAGGCGGCCGTCGACCCAGGCCGACCAGCCGTTGGAGCAGACGACGCGTCCCCAGTCACCGAGCCGGTCGACCAACTGCACGGGCAGCAGCGGGTCGAGCGGCACGGTCGGCCGGGACGGGTCCGGTTCCTCCCAGGCCGGGAGACCGTCCTGCGGTACGACATGCGTGGGGTGGAAGCCGGGAGTCGTCATCGGCACCTACTTCCGCAGGACGGCGGGCTCGTGCCGCTGGAGCAGCCGGTCGACCAACCGTCCGAAGACGACGCAGAGCACCACGAGCATCCCCATGTTGAACAGCCAGACGTCCGCCGAGTGCCGGAACAGCGGATCGGCGGTCAGGTCCCAGGGGACGATCCGCGCCAGCCCGATGGTCCCGGCCATCGCGCCCAGCGCCCAGCGCGCGGGCACCAGCCAGGACAACTGCTCGATGCCGGGCACCCCGTTCAGTTTCAACAGTGCTCCGCAGAAGACCACTTGGACGATGGCGAGCAGCACCAGCAGGGGCATGGTGACCTCCTCCTTGGTCACCAGGGCGGAGACGAGGAGGCCGAGCATCATCGCGGTGAAGGCGAGCAGGGCCACGGCCACCGTGAGCTCCACGAGAGGCGGCATGAGGACGCCCTTGCCGCCGGGGGCGTCGAGGTCGACACCGAGGAGGGCGACGAGGGTGAGGACGACGGCCTGGAGCACGGTGATGGTGCCGAGGACGACGATCTTCGACATCAGATAAGCCGATCTGGACAGGCCTACGGCACGTTCACGCTGGTAGATCACCCGTTCCTTGACCAGTTCGCGCACGGCGTTGGCCGCGCCGGTCAGGACTCCGCCGACGCACAGGATGAGCAGCGCGTTCATCGCCGTCTCCTGGGTCAGCCGGCTGCCGGCCAGCGCGCGGGCCATCACTCCCATGACGAACGGCAGCACGATCATGACGGCGAGGAAGGTCCGGTCGCTGCTGAGGGCCCTGGCGTACCGGCGGACGAGGGTGACGAGCTGCACGATCCAGCTCTGCGGCTTGTGGGGCGGCGCGACGGGACCGGTCGCGCCGCGTGCCAGATGGGGCTGTCTGCTGGCGTTCACGACGTACTGGCGGTGGAAGGGCGACTCCCGGTACTCCTCCGCCCAGTTCCGGCCGTGGTCCCGTTCGAATGCCTCGAAGGCCTCCGGCCACTGCCGGTAGCCGAAGAAGGCGAGGGTGTCCTCGGGCGGCCCGTAGTAGGCGACCCTGCCGCCGGGGGCGAGCACGAGCAGCCGGTCGCAGACGTCGAGGCTGAGCACACTGTGGGTGACCACGATGACCGTGTGGCCGTCGTCGGCGAGGCCCCGCAGCATGTGCATCACCGAGCGGTCCATGCCGGGGTCGAGGCCCGACGTCGGCTCGTCGAGGAAGAGCAGGGACGGTTTGGTGAGCAGTTCCAGGGCCACGCTGACCCGTTTGCGCTGGCCGCCCGACAGGCTGTGGATGGACTGGTCGACGCGCTGTTCGAGGCCCAGCTCGCGGATCACCTCGTCGACCCGCGCCCGGCGCTCGGCCTTCGCGGTGTCCTGCGGGAAGCGCAGCTGGGCGGCGTAGCCGAGGGCCCTGCGCACGGTCAGCTGGGTGTGCAGGATGTCGTCCTGCGGGACCAGGCCGATGCGCTGGCGCAGCTCGGCGTAGTCGCGGTAGAGGTCGCGGCCGTCGTACAGGACGGTGCCTTCGTCGGCGGGGCGCTGCCCGGTCAGGGCGTTGAGGAGGGTGGACTTCCCCGAGCCGCTCGGGCCGACGACGGCCAGCAGGCTTTTCGCGCCGACGGGAAAGGACACCTCGTCCAGGAGCCGCTTGCGTCCGCGGTCGGTGTCGACGGTCAGGTCCTGGACGTCGAGCGAGATCTCGCCGGTGTCGACGTACTCCTGGAGCTCGTCGCCCACCAGACAGTAGGCGGCGTGGCCGATGCCGACGATGTCACCGGGTGTGACCGCGGCGCGGCCCACGGGCCGGCCGTTGAGGAACGTGCCGTTGTGGCTGTCGAGGTCGACGATCTCGTACGTGCCGTCCGTGTGGGCCCGCAGCTCCGCGTGCTCCCGGGAGACGATCAGGTCCTCGATGACCAGGTCGTTGGATACGTCGCGGCCTATGCGGACGGTGCGGGTGGGCAGCGGTCGGACGGCGCTCGGCCGCCGGAAGGTGCCGGTGGCGCCCGGCGCGGTGACGCCCGAGGGGCGCTCGGAGGCGGGGGGCGGGCGGTCCACCAGGACCACGCGGGGGCCGTCCGCGGGGTTGCCGAAGCGGATGACGCTGCCGGGGCCGACGCCCCATTCGTGGACGCGCCGGCCGTCGGCGTACGTGCCGTTCGTGCTGTGCTCGTCCTCCAGCGTCCAGTGGTCGGCCTCCGGGCGGATCACCGCGTGGTGCCACGAGACCCGTTCGTCCTCGAGGACGACGTCGCTCAGGGGGTCGCGCCCCACGCGGTAGTCGCGGCTCGGACTCATCACCGTGGAGCCGGTCTCGGTCTCGAGGACGAGTTCCGGCGCAGTGGGCATGACCGGCCGCTCTCGCATGCCAAAATTCTAACGATTCGTCCACATGTGCGCCTGATCTGCAGGGTCTCTCGGCACGCCGGACGCGGGTGTCGTCGCGCCCGGGGGCGGGGTGCTCAGGCGGCGGAGATGCCCAGCACCGCGGCGGTGCGCTGCATCCGCAGGGCGTCGACGGACTCGGCGAGCAGCTCGTACTCGGTGGTGTCGTCGCTGGTGGCGACGCGGACGAGTTTTCCCGCGGCCAATTCCTCCGCGACCAGCTCCTGTTGGGCGGTGTCCCCGCACCAGGCGCGCAGCATGCTCGGCACGTCCGGAACGGTGTCCGGCACCGGCGCGATCGAGTTCGGCGGGAAAGCGGGGTCCTCGGGCTGCGGGTCGAGCCGCTCCGCCATCCATGCGGCGCGGTCGCGCATCCACCACAGGGCCAGTGCCAGAGTCGGCGCGCGATAGGTCCCGAGGGGTACGCCGACACGCCGACCACCGCATATTCCGTACGCGGTGACGTGGCACAGGAATTCGTCGTGCACGATCGTTCCCCCATTGGCGTCGCTCGCTGCCGGCCGGGCCTCTCTTTCCCCGCGGCTCGTCTGCTGTGCACGATGGTGCTGATCGGGCGGTGATGCTCACAGAGCGTGGCTGAATTGCCCTGGTATCGAGTATCGCCACTCCTGACCCTCTGTCACCATGCCATTCCAGCCAGTCTCTTGGCATATTCACCGCCGCCGTTGGCCGAAACCCCACACGGGGCCGGACAGCGCGCCCTCCGGCCGTCCCGCCCCTCGGTGCACGCGGTGGATTCCCGTCGCGGCACCGCGGAGCCCGGGCATTACCCGAGGGGTAATCGACGCCCCGGACGGCGCCCGGCATGGTGGTCGTACCGCATCCCGACGGGGCGCGACAGCCCGGGATTCGGAATCCGACCAGCAGTGACGACCTCGATGGAGGCTGATTCACCATGTCCGCGAACACCGACCGCTACGAGACCGCCGTCGCCCGCTACTTCGAGGCCTGGAACGCGAGCGGGCAGGACGCGCTGACGAAGTCTGTCGCCGCCGCCTGGGCCACCGACGGCACTTACACCGACCCGCTGGCCGACGTGCGCGGCCACGATCGGATCGCCTCGGTGATCGCCGCGGCGCACGAGCAGTTCCCCGGGTTCTCCTTCCGGCTCCTGGGCAGCGTCGACGGCCATCACGACACGGCGCGTTTCGGCTGGGAACTGGTCGACGAGTCGGACGGCTCGGCGCCCGTCGCCGGATCCGACGTGATCACCCTGGACGGCGAGGACCGTATCCGGAGCGTGTACGGGTTCCTGGACCGCGTCCCGGGCTAGCCCGCAGCCGGGGGCGTGGCGCAGAGCCGCGGGCAGGGCCACGGGGGTGAGCCCGGCCGGCGTCCACCGCCGGCCGGGCTCCCGGTCCTCTCTCACTCCTGAGGCTGCGCCTCCCCCTCCGACGGCGCTGCGGCGTCCGTCGTGCCCTCCCCGGCGGCCCGCTCCTTCAGGCTCAGCGACAGCTCGTCGTCCTTGACGTCGACGAGCACCGTGTCACCCGGGTTGAGCGTGCCGTCGAGCAGCATGGTCGACAGCCGGTTGTCGAGTTCGGTCTGAATGGTGCGGCGCAGCGGCCGGGCGCCGAACTCCGGCTGGTAGCCCCGGTCGGCCAGCCATTCCTTCGCGGCCTCGGTGACCTCCAGGTCGATCTTCTGCGCCCGCAGCCGACGCCGGCTGTGCTCCAGCAGGAGGTCGACGATCCGCACCAGGTCGGAGCGGTTCAGGGCGTGGAAGACGATGATCTCGTCGATCCGGTTGAGGAACTCCGGGCGGAAGTGCGCCTGGAGTTCGGCCATCAGATCGTCCTTGATCTCGTCGAGGTCGCCCTGGTGGTCGAGGATGTGCTTGGAGGCGATGTTGCTGGTCATGATGACGACGGTGTTGCGGAAGTCGACCGTGCGTCCTTGCGCGTCGGTCAGACGCCCGTCGTCGAGGACCTGGAGCAGCAGGTTGAAGACGTCGCGGTGCGCCTTCTCGACCTCGTCGAAGAGCACCACGCTGTACGGCTTGCGGCGCACCGCCTCGGTGAGCTGTCCGGCCTCCTCGTACCCGACGTATCCGGGCGGGGAGCCGACGAGCCGGGAGACCGTGTGCTTCTCCTGGAACTCGCTCATGTCGAAGCGGATCATGCGCTCGGGGTCGCCGAAGAGCAGTTCAGCGAGCGCCTTGGCCAGTTCGGTCTTGCCGACGCCGGTCGGGCCGAGGAAGAGGAAGCTGCCGGTCGGCCGGTTCGGGTCCCCCATGCCGGCCCGGCCGCGGCGCACCGCCTGGGCGACGGCGGTGACCGCCTGGTCCTGGCCGATGATCCGCTCGTGCAGGACGTCCTCGAGTTTCATCAGCCGGTCGCGCTCGGTCTCGGTCAACTGCGAGACCGGGATGCCGGTGCGCACGGAGAGCACTTCGGCGATGTCGTCCGCGGTGACGCTGGGCGCGGGGGTCCGTCCCTCGCCGACACCGGCGAGCTCTTCCTCCAACTCGCCTATCTGCACCTTGAGTTCACTGGCGCGCTCGAATGCCTCGGTGCTGACGGCCTCGTCCTTCTCGCGGCGCAGCCGGGTGAGCCGGTCCTCCATGTCGACGGTCTCGGTGGAGTCGTCGACGCTGCGCAGACTCACCCGCGCGCCCGCCTGGTCCATCAGGTCGATGGCCTTGTCGGGCAGGAAGCGGTCGCTGATGTAGCGGTCGGAGAGCGCCGCGGCGGCGTCCAGCGCCTCGTCCGTGAAGCGGACCTGGTGATGTGCCTCGTAGGAGTCGCGCAGCCCGCGCAGGATCTCGATGGTCTCCTCGACGCTCGGCTCGGGGACCATGACCGGCTGGAACCGGCGTTCCAGTGCGGCGTCCTTCTCGATGTACCTGCGGTACTCGTCGATGGTGGTGGCACCGACGACACTCAGTTCTCCGCGGGCCAGTGCGGGCTTGAGGATGTTGCCCGCGTCCATGGCACCCTCGCCGCCGGCTCCCGCGCCGACGACCGTGTGGAGTTCGTCGATGAACAGGATGACGTTCTTCTCGGCCTCGGTGACCTCGTCGATCACCTTCTTCAGCCGTTCCTCGAACTCGCCCCGGTACTTGGCCCCGGCGACGAGCCCGGAGAGGTCGAGTCCGACCACCCTGCGGTCGCGCAGCGCCTTGGGTACCTCACCGGCGACGATGCGCTGGGCGAGGCCCTCGACGATGGCGGTCTTCCCGACGCCCGGGTCGCCGATCAGGACGGGATTGTTCTTGGTCCTGCGGGAGAGGACCTCGACGGTCTGCTCGATCTCCTCGGAGCGCCCGACGACGGGGTCGAGCTTGCCGCTGCGCGCCTCCTCGGTGAGGTCCCGCCCGTATTCGTCGAGGGTGGGTGTGTCTCCGTGCCCTCCGGCCGACGCCGCGCGGCCCCCGCCGGGCGCGGCTCCTTCGGCCCGCATCGCCTGGCCCGCGCCGGAACCCCGATCGGACAGGAGTGCGGAGAGGATGTGTTCCGGGCCTATGTAGGACGCTCCGGCCGCCTGGGACCGCGCGTGCGCCGCGAGCAGGGCGCGCTTCGCCGCCGGCGTGAGCGCGGGTTCACCGGTGCCCGGGCCGGAGGGCAGCGTGTCCCGCAGGTCCCGTTCCAGCTGGTCGATGTCCACGCCTGCGTGTTCCAGTGCCTGGCGCGCGGCGGGCACCTGGGTGGCGGCCCACAGCAGGTGCACGGTGTCGAGGTCCGAGCCGTCCTCGGCCGCGCGGGCGCCGGCCGCGGCCAGCAGCTCGTGCGCGGAGTCGCTGAGCAGGCGCCCGATGGGGACGCGCTGCACCGCCGGCGGGGACGTCGCCGGGCTCATGCCGAAGAAGCGGTTGAAGAGATCGGAGAACGGGTCGTTGGACCCGAAGGGCGAGATCGTCACGGGGGGCCACCTGTCCGGCGACGGCACCTCGGCCGTGTGCCGCCCGCCATCTGTGTCGATTTCCGATGCTCATCCAGTGTTGGCCCGCTGCTCCGGTCGCACAAATGCACTCGTGTCCCACAGGCCCCACACGGCGGTCGCAGGAGCCGTCGTTCCTCGGGGCACGTCGATGAGCTTTCCGGCCGGGCGCCGGGGCGCCCGGCCGGTCCGTGTCACGGCTCGATGATCGCGTCGATACGGGCGAGCTCGTCCGCGTCGAAGTCGAGGTTTCCGATGGCCGCGACGCTGTCCTCGAGCTGCTGCGGGCTGCTCGCGCCGATCAGCGCGGACGTCACGCGGCCGCCACGCAGCACCCAGGCCAGCGCGGTCTGGGCGAGGGACTGCCCGCGCTGCTTGGCGATCTCGTCGAGGGCCCGCAGCTTTCGTACGAGGTCCTCGGTGACGGTCTCCGCGCTCAGGAACGGGCTGTCGCTCGCGGCGCGCGACCCCTCCGGGATGCCGTCGAGGTAGCGGCCGGTGAGCAGGCCCTGCTCCAGCGGCGAGTAGGCGATGGAACCGATCTGGAGCTCGTCCAGCGTGTCCAGGAGCCCCTCCGCCTCCGGGCGGCGGTCGAGCATGGAGTAGCGAGGCTGGTGGATGAGCAGCGGGGTGCCCAGCTCGCCCAGGATGCGGGCGGCCTCACGGGTCTGCTCCGCCGAGTAGTTGGAGACGCCGACGTACAGCGCCTTGCCCTGCTGCACGGCGGAGTGCAGGGCGCCCATCGTCTCCTCCAGTGGAGTCTCCGGGTCGTGGCGGTGCGAGTAGAAGATGTCGACGTGGTCGAGGCCCATCCGGGCCAGGCTCTGGTCCAGCGACGACAGCAGGTACTTGCGGGAGCCCCATTCGCCGTAGGGCCCCGGCCACATCAGGTACCCGGCCTTGGTCGAGATGACCAGCTCGTCGCGGTAGGGCGCGAAGTCGGCCTTCAGCGCGTCGCCGAGGGCCGACTCGGCCGCGCCGGGCGGCGGCCCGTAGTTGTTCGCGAGGTCGAAGTGGGTGACGCCGAGGTCGAAGGCGCGGCGGAGGATCGCCCGCTGGGTCTCCACGGGCCGGTCGGGGCCGAAGTTGTGCCACAGGCCGAGCGACAGCGCGGGGAGCTTCAGGCCGCTGCGTCCGGTGCGCCGGTAGGGCATGTCCGCGTAACGGTCGGTGTGTGCGGTGTACAACGCGTACTCCTGGAAGGCCGGGAAGTCAGGTCTCCACTCTCGCCCGCGCCCGCGGCAGCGGTCCAACGGGAGAATCGGATGGCATTGAGCGACGAGGTCTCTCAATCGGCGGCTAGGCTTCCACGTCATGGAACTGCGCCACCTTCAGCATTTCGTCGCCGTCGCCGAGGACCAGCACTTCACCCGGGCCGCCGAGCGGCTCATGGTGTCGCAGTCGGGGCTGTCGTCGTCGATCCGCGCCCTGGAGCGGGAGCTTCAGGCCGCGCTGTTCGTGCGCACCACCCGCCGTGTGACGCTCACCGAGGCCGGCCGGGCCCTGCTGGGCGAGGCGGAGCGGATCCTCGCGCAGGTCCGGTCGGCCCAGGACGCGGTGGCCGCCGTGCAGGGCGTGCTGCGCGGCACTCTCTCGCTCGGCACCGAACAGTGCATCGCCGGGGTCCAGGTGGCCCGGCTGCTCGCCCGTTTCCGGAGGCGTCACCCCGACGTGGAGATCCGGCTGCGTCAGGCGGGCGCGGAAGCGCTGGCCGAGGAGGTCGCGGCGGGCGGGCTCGACCTGGCCTTCGGGGTGCGGACCCGGGCGGACACCGACCAGCTGCGTTCGGTCCCGCTGACCGGTGAGCCGATGACCGTGCTCTGCCACCCGGCACACCGTCTCGCGGGTGCCGCGGTGGTCACGCCCGAGGAGCTGGGCGGGGAGGCGTTCGTCGACTTCCACCACGACTGGGGACCGCGCCGCACCACGGACGCGGCCTTCGCCGCGGCGGACGTACGGCGGACCGTGGCCCTGGAGGTCAACGACGTGCACAGCCTGCTGGAGCTGGTCCACGAAGGTCTCGGCATCGCCGTCGTGCCGCGGCACTTCGGCCTGAAGCGCGAAGCGGGCGATCTCGTCTCGCTCCCGTTCAAGGGGGCACGTGAGACGTCGTACGAGACCGTCGCCATGCTTCCGCCGCCGGAGGTGACCAGTCCGGCCGCGCGCGCGTTGATGGCGCTCCTGGAGACCGCCGAAGAGGGGGTCTGACACCACCCCAAGAGGGGTTCTGGCACTCCTGGCATCACCGCTCCGCCGCCGCAGACTCGTGGACGTCCACACGGGAACGCGAGTCGGGAGCGCGCACATGAGGGATCACACACGACGCACGGTGCTACGGGGCGCGGCCGTCACGGCGGCGGCCGGGCTGGCCGGCACGGCGGGCGGCCTCCGGGCGACGGCGGCCACCACGCCTCCCCCGCCTGCCGGGAAACGGGAGGCACGCCGCTTTCCTTTCCTGGAGGGGGCGTTCAAGCCCGTCACCGAGGAGCTGACGGCCTTCGACCTGCCGGTCACCGGGCGGATCCCCCGCGAGCTGAACGGCCGCTTCCTGCGCAACGGGCCCAATGTTCTGGGACTTGAGGACCCTAGGGCCCACCACTGGATGCTCGGCGAGGGCATGGTCCACGGCGTACGGCTGCGGGACGGCCGCGCCGAGTGGTACCGCAACCGGTGGATCCGGTCGTCCACCGTGGCGCGCAAGCTCGGCGAGCCCTACCCGGGCCCCGTGCCCGCGGACGACTTTCCCTGCAACACCCATGTGATCGGGCACAGGGGCCGCGTCCTGGCACTCCAGGAGAGCGGACCGCTGCCGTACGAACTCGACCACGAACTCGGCACCGTGGGCACGTACGACTTCCGCGGCACCCTGAAGGGAGCCTTCGCCGCGCACACCAAGTTCGACGCGGCGGCCGGGGAACTGCACGCGATCGCCTACTACCCGGCCTGGGACCACGTCCGCCACCAGGTCGTCGACCACACCGGCCGCGTCGTACGCACCACGCGCATCCCGGTGGCCGGCGCGCCGATGATGCACGACTTCGCCCTCACCGAGAAGTACGTCGTGGTCTTCGACCTGCCCATCACCTTCGACCCCGCGGGCGCGGAGCACGGCGACCCGGTGCCCTACGTGTGGAACACGGAGCATCCGATGCGTGTCGGACTGCTGCCGCGCGCGGGCGGCCGGGTCCGCTGGTTCGAGGTGGATCCGGTGTACTTCTCGCACACGGTGAACGCGTACGACGAGGGTTCCACCGTGGTGGTCGACATGACGACTTATCCGGCGCCCTTCCAGGTGGCGGGCCGCGCGTCGGGCGGCCCGTACGGGGCAGGCACCGCGTCGGTCGAACGCTGGACGGTGGACCTGGCCCACGGGCGCGTGCGCACGAGGACGCTCGACGACCGCCCGCAGGAGTTCCCGCGCGTCAACGAGACCCTGGTGTCACGGCGGCACCGGTACGCGTACACGGCCGCGGCCGCCGACCTGACGCTCGCGTACCTGACCGCCGACGGCGATCCGCCCGATCGCGCCTTCGCCAACGCGCTCATCAAGCACGACCTGTTCCGCGGCTCCACCCAGGTCCATCGTCTGCCGCGCGACGCCGCCGCCGGGGAGGCGGTGTTCGTCCCCGCGCAGGGGGCGAGGGCCGAGGACGACGGATACGCACTCGCCTACGTGCACAACCCCGACCGCGGCGCCGCGGATCTGGTCGTCCTCGCCGCCCAGGACTTCACCGGCGAGCCGCTCGCCCGCATCCACCTGCCGGGACGGGTGCCGCTCGGCTTCCACGGGAGCTGGATTGCGGACGCGTGAGGAGCGGTGATGCGCGATGGTGGACGCATGCATGCAAAGGACGTCCTCATCGACGCGTTCAGCCGCATCCAGGAAGAAGTCCATGCCGCCGTAGGGGGACTCTCCCCCGAGGACCTCGCCGCCCGTCCCTCCGCCGACGCGAACTCCATCGCGTGGCTGGTCTGGCACCTCACCCGCGTCCAGGACGACCATGTCGCCGACGCGGCCGGCCTCGACCAGGTGTGGCTGGCGCAGGACTGGGAGAAGCGCTTCGGGCTCGGACTGCCCCGCCACGACACGGGGTACGGGCACAGCTCGCAGCAGGTGGCCAAGGTCCGTGTGGACTCGGGCGACCTGCTGACCGGGTACTACGACGCCGTCCACGAGCAGACCCTCGGCGTCCTGCGCGAGGCGACCGCCAAGGACCTGGAGCGCGTCGTGGACGAGCGCTGGACCCCGGCGGTCACCTTCGGTGTCCGGCTGGTGAGCGTCCTGGCCGACGATCTGCAGCACGTCGGCCAGGCCGCCTACGTACGGGGACTGCTCGGCGCCGGCTAGGAGGCCGGTCGGTGAAGGAGGGCCCCGGGGTTCCTCAGAGGGCGGCCGCGTAGCCGGGCAGCACCACGTCGTGGAGAAGGGCGTTGCGCTCGTCGAACGGGATGAACGCGCTCTTGACCGCGTTGACCGTGACGGTGCGCAGGTCCTCCACGGTCCAGCCCGCCTCCTCGACCAGCAGCGACATCTCGCGGGTCATCGTCGTGCCGGAGACGAGGCGGTTGTCGGTGTTGAGGGTGACACGGAAGCCGAGGTCGCGCAGTGCGGTGATGGGGTGCTCTGCGATGGAGGTGGCCGCACCCGTCTGGAGGTTGGACGTCGGGCACATCTCCAGGGCGATGCGACGGTCGCGCACCCAGCCGGCGAGCCGGCCGAGCTTGCCGTCCACGATGTCCTCGGTGACGCGCACGCCGTGCCCGATGCGCTGGGCCCCGCACACCTGGAGGGCCTGGTGGATGCTCGGCAGGCCGTGGGCCTCACCGGCGTGGATGGTGAACGGGACGCTCTCGCCGCGCAGGTGCTCGAAGGCGGCCAGGTGGTCGGCGGGCGGGAAGCCGTCCTCGGCGCCGGCGATGTCGAAGCCGACGACGCCGGCGTCACGGAAGGCCACCGCGAGATCGGCGATCTCCCGGGTGCGGTCGAACATCCGCATGCCGCAGAGCAGGGTGCCGACGCGCACGGGGGTGCCCGCGGCGGCGGCCTTGGCCATGCCGGCGGCCAGTCCCTCCTGCACGGTCTCGACGACCTCGGGCAGGGTCAGCCCGCCGTTCACCATCAACTCGGGCGCGTAGCGGACCTCGCCGTAGACGACGCCGTCCTCGGCCAGGTCGAGGACGTACTCCTCGGCGGTGCGCAGCAGTCCCTCGCGGGTCTGCATGACGGCGAGCGTGTGCTCGAAGGTCGCTATGTAGCGCACCAGGTCACCGGAGTTGGCGGCCTCGTAGTACCAGTCGGCCAGTGCCTGCGGGTCGGTGGTCGGCAGGGTGTGGCCGACCGTCCCGGCGAGCTCCACCAGGGTGGCGGGGCGCAGACCGCCGTCGAGGTGGTCGTGCAGCACGGCCTTGGGGAGGCGGCGGATGGTGTCGATGTCGATGCGGGGCGCGGTCATGCGTGTCTTTCCTCGGGGTTCTCGGCAGGCTCGGCGGAGCTCCGGTGGCACTCGGGCTTCCGCGGGTGGGACGTCAGAAGCGGGCCGGGCGGGTGCGCCGCCGGGCCGGGCGGAGGGAGGGTGCGGCGGACCGCTCAGGGGGCGGGGGCCGGCTGGAGCAGGTCCCAGCGGTTTCCGTACAGGTCCTGGAAGACCACGACCGAGCCGTACGGCTCGTGCCGCGGCTCCTCCAGGAAGGTCACACCCGCCGCCCGCATCCGCTCGTGGTCGCGGGCGAAGTCGTCGGTGTGCAGGAAGAAGCCCACGCGTCCGCCGGTCTGGTCGCCGACCCGGCCGCGCTGCGCGTCGTCCTTGGCCCTTGCCAGCAACAGCCCGCTGCCGTCACGCCCGGCGTCCGGCGCGACGACGACCCAGCGTGAGCCGTCGGGCCGCGGCGTGTCCTCGACCAGCCGGAAGCCGAGGGCTTGGGTGTAGTGGCGGATCGCCTCGTCGTAGTCGTCGACGACGAGGGTGACCAGGGCGATGCGTCTCATCGGAGCCCCTCCAGGGTTATACGTAACACGTAGGGTACGGCATCCCGCTGGATGGTCGGGGTGACCAGCGGAAGCGGCGTGCGTCACGGAGATCCGCGAGCCGCAGAGCCGCCGGATTCGAGCGGTCGCGTACGCGGCGGATCGGGGCAGGTCCCCACGGACGGCGGAATCTGCCGGGCCGCCCCGGGAACGCACGCGCCGCGCCGATCGTCTACTGTTCCGTAGACCGTCTACAGAATTGTAGTCATCGGGTGCGCGGTGTCCCGCGCACCCGCGGTGGAAGCGTGGTGGAAGGGGTCCCGATGTCCGCAGCAGCCCGGTGCGCGGCGTCGTCGCGCGCCGCCGACCGTCTCCGGACGCTGTCGTGAAGCGCGAGGACACCACGGAGCTCGCCGGTTCGACGGCGCTGGGCAGCGCGGTCGCGTTCGTGTTGCTGACGCTGGTCGTCGCCGGCCGCGGCGGGACCGCGCTGTTCGGTGACGAGGACCTGACCGCGTGGTCGGTGGGGCACCGTCCGGATGTGGCGCTCGCCCTGGCACGCGGCGTGACGGACACGGGCACCGGAGTCGTTCCGTACGTCCTGGCCGCCCTGGCGGGCCTCGTAGTCGCGCGGACGGCACGGCAGCGGCTCACCGCCGTCATCGTCTGCCTCCTCTGCCTGGCCGCCGCGCAGGCGGTCCGGTACGGGGTGATGTCGCTCGTCGCCCGGCCCCGCCCCGCGGCCGCCGACTGGGCCACGCACGCCTCGGGCTGGTCCTTCCCCTCGGGCCACACCACCACGTCGGCCGTCGCCGCCGGACTGCTCGCGCTCGCCGTGCTCGCCAGGGCTCCGCGCGGCCGCCTGCCGATCGCCCTGGCCATCGGCTGCTGGGCCGTTCTGGTCGGGCTGTCCCGGGTCTATCTGGGCGTCCACTGGTTCTCCGACGTCCTGGGCGGCTGGCTGTTCGCCTCCTGCTGGCTCGGCCTCTGCACCTATGCCCTCGCACGGTTCGCACCCCGTGCCCACACCGCGATATCGGCGCCCTCTCTCCGCCCCGGTCCCACGACGGAAGAGCGCCGCCATGCATCGCACACCGAGCGGGAAGTCCCCCCTCCATCTGCTCCATAGCCCCCTCGGCCTGCTCCGTAGCCACCTCGGCTGGGCCGTCGGCGCGGCCTACCTCGCCGCCGCGACGGCGCCCGGTCCGGGCCTGTGGCTGCGCCGCACCCACCATGTGGGCACCCCGGGCACTCTCCAGGTCCCCATCGGCGCCTCGCACCTGCTGCTGTCCCTGATCCTGTTCACCGCGGGCCTCCAAGTGCCCGTGCGGGAACTGCGCTCCCTCGCCCGCCGGCCCACGCCGCTGCTGACCGGGCTCGTCCTTCACCTGGTCGCGCCGCTGCTGATCATTCCCGGGGTCGCGTTCGCGCTGCGGCACTCCCCCGACAGCGACGGGGGCAGCGGCATGGTCGCGGGGATGATCGTGATCGTCGCGATGCCGGTGGCGGCCGGAGCGACCGTGTGGACCGGCAAGGGGGCCGGCGACCAGCCGACGACGGTGGGCCTGGTGCTCACCTCCACGTTCGTCAGCCCTCTGACGATCCCGGTCACCATGACGGCGCTCTGCCCCCTGCTGGACGGCACGTACGCGGGCACGCTGGCCGGGGCCGCGCAGTCCGCGGGCAGCGGTTTCGCGCTCTCCGGGGTGCTGCCGTGCGGTGCCGGAATCCTGTGCCGCACAGCCCTGCCGCAGCGGCTCGCCGCCCGCCTGCTCGACCTGGCCGTCCCGGCGGCGCTGCTCGGCTCACTCCTGCTGACCTACGTCAACGCCGGCGCCGCCCTCGCACCGTTCCTCACCCACCCGGAGCCCTTGCTCCTCACGGCCGCGCTGGCCGTGTCCGCCACCGTCTGCGGCCTCTCCTTCGCGCTGGGCGCGATCACCACCCGGCTGCTGCGTCTCGACGCGCCTGTCTGCGCCTCCGTCACCCTGGCCTGCGGGATGACCAACAGCAGTGCCGGCGCCGTGCTGGTCGCGACGACACTGCCGGACCGGCCGCACGTCCTGCTGCCGGTCCTCGCGTACAGCCTGCTCCAGAAGGTGGCGGCGGGCCGGGTGGTGCGAGGCGGGCGGCGGTGTCGGGCGCGCGCATGGCATGGTGGAGATCGATCGTGAAGATCGCCAAGGGCCCGCCTCCCCCATCGGGTCCCCGTTCCGACTCTGCCCCACAGGAGTGGACCGCCATGTCCGAGCTGCCGAAGTCGACGGGCGCCCCGGCCCGTCAGAACGTGACCTTCCCGAGCGCCGGAGGCACCGCGCACGGCTATCTCGCGCTGCCGCCGTCGGGATCGGGCCCGGGAGTGATCGTCATCCAGGAGTGGTGGGGCCTGACCGATCACATCGCGAACGTCGCGGACCGGCTCGCTGCGGAGGGCTTCGTGGCCCTCGCCCCGGACCTGTACGGCGGCAATGTCGCCCACGACAGCGGCGAGGCCCTGCGGATGATGCGTGAACTGCCCGTGGCGCGCGGCGTCGAGCTGCTCTCCGGCGCCGTCGGCCATCTGCTGGCACTGCCCGAGGTCACCTCGGAGTCGGTGGCCTCGGTCGGCTTCTGCATGGGCGGCGGCTTCGTCATCGAGCAGGCCGCGGCCGACCCTCGCGTCGCCGCCGCGGTGCCCTTCTACGGAGTGGTCCAGGGCGAGCTGCCCGACTTCTCCCATCTGAGGGCCCAGATCCTGGGGCACTACGGCGAACAGGACACGAGCATCACGAAGGAGAGCCGCGAGCGGCTGGTCGAGGCGATCGAGCGGCAATCGGGCATCACTCCGGACATCCGCCTCTACCCCGCCGGCCACGCCTTCTTCAACGACGGCCGCCCGGAGACGTACGACCCCGCGTCCGCCGCGTCCGCGTGGCGCAGCACGCTGGCCTTCCTTCGGGAGCAGCTGGGCTGAGCGGGGGCACCGCCGCGCCCATTCGGCCAGGGACGGCACTTGGCGCCGCACGGGAGGCACTTCTCGTCGCGCCGGAGGCGCTTGGCGCCGCACGGGAGGCACTTCTCGTCGCGCCGGAGGCGCTTGGCGCCGCACGGGAGGCACTTCTCGTCGCGCCGGAGGCGCTTGGCGCCGCACGGGAGGCACTTCTCGTCGCGCCGACGGCACTTGGGCTCGTACCGGAGGCACCTGTCTTCGCGCCGGGGCACTTGACCTCGCAAAGGAAGCACCTCTCGTCGCGCGGCAGGCACTTGGCCTCGCACAGGAGGCAGTTCTCGTCGCACGGGAGGTACTTCTTGCGGACATCATTTTCCCGCACGGTAGTTACCTGACGGTAATTCCCGGTGATTTGATGTGCGGCGCCACTCAACCCCCCTCACCCACAGGGAGATCCAGTGCCGCTCTCCTCAGCGCGCCGCACCCGGGGCGCAGCCGCCCTCGCCCTCGCGCTCACCGCCGCGGGCCTCGCCGGAGCCGCACCCGCGTCGGCCGCCGCCCCCTCGGCCGACGCCGCGACGACACCCGCGATGCGCGTTCTGACGTACAACGTCTTCCTCATGAGCAAGTCCCTCTACCCGAACTGGGGCCAGGACCACCGCGCCGCGGAGATCCCGAAGACCTCGTTCTTCCGCGGCAACGACGTCGTCGTACTGCAGGAGGCGTTCGACAACGGCGCCTCCGACGCCCTCAAGAACGCGGCGGCGGGCGGTTACCCGTACCAGACGCCGGTCGTCGGGCGGAGCAAGAGCGGCTGGGACGCGACGGGCGGGGCGTACTCGTCGACCACCCCCGAGGACGGCGGGGTGACCGTACTGAGCAAGTGGCCGATCGTGCGCAAGGAGCAGTACGTCTACAAGGACGCCTGCGGCGCGGACTGGTGGTCCAACAAGGGCTTCGCCTATGTGGTGCTGAACGTGAACGGAGCGAAGGTGCACGTCGTCGGAACCCATGCGCAGTCGACGGACCCGGGCTGCGGCGCGGGTGAGGCGGCGGCCATGCGCAGCCGTCAGTTCAAGGCGATCGACGCGTTCCTGGACGCCAAGAACATCCCCGCGGACGAACAGGTCCTGGTCGCCGGTGACATGAACGTCGACTCCCGCACCCCGGAGTACGCCTCCATGCTCGCCGACGCGGACCTGGTGGGAGCGGACGCACGCACCGGGCACCCGTACTCCTTCGACACGCAGGAGAACTCCATCGCGCACGACCGCTACCCGACGGACCCGCGCGAGGACCTCGACTACGTGCTGCACCGGGCCGGCCACGCGCGCCCCGCGGCCTGGCGGAACGAGGTGGTCAAGGAGTCGTGCGCGCCGTGGACGGTGTCCAGTTGGGGCACCGACTACACGTACACCAACCTCTCCGACCACTACCCGCTGAGCGCGTACGCGGGGTGATGGACGAGGGCCTCTGCCACGGCCGGCAGGGGCCCTCGGTCTCACTCAGCGGCCTGCGGTGTCACCGGCCCCGGCGCGGACCGCGTCGAGGCGGGCCGCCTCCTCGTCGGTCAGGCGCAGCGCGCCGGCCGCCACGTTCTGCGCGAGGTGGTCCGGGTTGCCGGTGCCGGGGATGGCGAGCACGTGCGGACCCTGCCGGAGCGTCCACGCCAGGCGGACCTGGGCGGGCGTCGCGCCGTGCGCCTCCGCGACGGCGATCACCTCGGGCTCGTCGGCCTCCCCCGGGCCCATCGCACCGCCCTGGCCGGCGATGGCGAAGAACGGCACGAACGCGATGCCCAGTTCGCCACAGGCGCGCAGGACGGCGTCGGCCTGCGGATCCGGGGTGCCGAGCCCGAACTTGTTCTGCACGGACACCACCGGCGCGATCGCCCGAGCCTCCTCCAGGTGCCTGACCTCGACGTCGGAGACGCCCAGGTTCCGGACCAGGCCCGCCTCGCGCAGCTCGGCCAGCGCCCCGAAGTGCTCGGCGATCGACTCCTGCCGCATGCGCCGCAGATACACCAGGTCGAGGTGGTCGCGACCGAGCTGCCGCAGGTTCTCCTCGACATGCGCCCGCAGTTGGTCGGGCCTGGCCGAGGTGCCCCAGTCCCCCGCATAGTCGCGGTACGGGCCGACCTTGGTGGCGATCACCAGGTCGTCCGCGTACGGCGCCAGCGCGCTGTTGATCAACTCGTTCGCGGACCGCAGCGACGAGAAGTAGAAGGCGGCCGTGTCGATGTGATTGACGCCCAGCTCGACAGCCCGTCGCAGCACGGCGATCGAACGCCCCCGGTCGCTCGGCGTTCCGTGGTGGAACGCCGCGCTGCCCGTCAGCCGCATGGCCCCGAAACCGATCCGATTGACGCTGAGTTCGCCCAGCTTCCACGTACCCGCGGCGTCCGCGGTGATCATCTCTGAGGTCATCGGGGCAGTTTGACACAGGCCGTCATGCGCGGCGCGACCAGCGAACATCCGGCCCTCACGGCCGTCCCGCCGGCGGCCCGGGACGCGGAGCCGAGCCCCGGCTCACGTCACTGCCCGACCCTTCCGTCGACGCACTCGCGCAACAGGTCGGCGTGCCCGCAGTGACGGGCGTACTCCTCGACCCTGTGAACCATCAGCTCCCGCACCGCCGTCCCGTCCTTGCCCAGACGCTCGCCCAGATCCGGGTGCTCGGCCAGCGCGGCGTCGGTCGCGCCCTGTTCGCGCTCCAGGTCGGCGTACGCGGCGTCGACCACGGCCTGCTCGGCGACGGCGCCGTCGAAGTCCGCGTCACGCTCGCCGTACAGCTTCGGCAGCGGCTCACCGTCGCTGATCCAGTTCCGCCAGTCCCGTTCCACCTCGGCGAGGTGGCGGAGCAGACCGAGCAGCGACATCGTCGACGGCGGAACGGAGCGGCGGGCCAGTTGCTCCGCGTCCAGGCCCTCGCACTTCATCCGCAGGGTCAGGCGGTAGTTCGTCAGGAAGTCCTGGAGTGTGGCGAGCTCGCCGTCCGGGCCGGGCCCTTCGCTGTCGCGCGGGTCGTCGTCCGGGTCGGTCCACATGTCCGGGTAGACGGTGGCCCGGGTCCAGCGTGCGGGATCATCGCTCATGCGCCCATGATCGTGCGTGAGGTCCCGAGTCCGCCAGGCCCTGTCCGCCCATTCCCGGCGAACGCCCACGCACGACGGCCCCCTGCTGTCGCAGGAGGCCGTCTGTGGGTGAAGCCGGCATCCCACGAGAGGATCCGTCTCCGTGCAGCATGCTAGTGCGCGCCTCGCCGCGCGCCCGCCGGGCAGTCCTCAACACGCCGGGCACAGCGCTCCCCCGGCGTCGAGGGGTGTCGTCCGGACCAGCCCGGGTCCGCGACGCCTGCCACGGCCTGATCCGAGCTGATCCGAACGACACCCTC
>NZ_MLCE01000002.1:195446-289250 GCF_002300165.1 Streptomyces sp. Tue6028
GAGCTCCCGGTCCCCCTGCCAGGTGACCGAGGTCATGGCGGCCAGGCCGCCGTTGGCCAGGCCCTTGTAGGTCACCTTCCTGGCGGGGCCGAGCTCGTGCGCGACCTGTCGCGCCAGGTCCTTCCCCTCGCGGAACAGCCGATCGAAGTCGGCGTCGTATGTGCCGTCCTCCAGGTCCTGGACGTACAGGTTGATCGTGGTGTCGATGCCGGCGACCCACGAGTGCAGGGCCGCGACGAGCCCGTCGGACAGGTGCAGGGCGGCGGCCGGGTCGTCGGGGGCGAAGTCCCCGAACCCGTCGGCGCGCAGCGGACCGCAACCGAACTCGCCTTCCACGGTGACGTCCACCGGATGCGGTGGCGTGCCGTGGCTGTCGCGCTCCCAGTACAGCCGGTCGCATCCCCAGCACACCCACTTCGACGTGCCGTGGCGCTCGTCCCGGTAGCGAACGGCCCATGACGGCCCGAGATGCCTGGCCAGCCGCCGGGTGACCGCCAGGCCCAGTCCGACATGCTTGCGCAGGGCCGGGCGGGAGGCGAAACCCTGCGGCGGGCGGGCCAGCGACCATGAGCGCAGCGGGTCGGCCAGGTCGTCCGGCAGGCCGAGCCCGGGCGCCTCCAGCGCGATGCCGCGGGTGAACGTCTCCACGTCCTCGGGCGCTCCGCCCTCGTACGGCTCGTACAAGGGTGACGGCTCGCCGCGGGCGTGCACCAGCACGTGGCGAGGTTCCTCCAGCGGCATGCGAACTCCCTTGTTCCTTGGGCGGGCTTCGCTCCGTCGGCCGGCCAGGACGGCGCCGGGCGCCCTGGCCGGCCGACGGAAGGGCGGTGTCGGCCGCCGCGCTCGGTCGGCGTACTCGTCCGTCGTCGCCGCGTCCTGTCCGGCCGGTCACGCGCAAGCGGTCAGGCGGTCCACTCGTCGACGAGCAGGCCGAGGACCACCTCGTCCTTGAACCCGCCGTACACCCAGGCCGAGCGCCGCAGCGTGCCCTCGACCGTGAAGCCGCTCTTCCGCGCGGCCGCGATCATCGGCGCGTTGTCCGCCAGGGTCTCCACCTGCAGGCGCTGCATTCCGCGCACCGCGAAGCCGTACTCGCACAGCACCCGGACGATGTCCGAGCCCAGCCCCCGCCCGCGGAAGGCGGGCAGGACGGAAATGCCCAGGTGCGCCATCCTGTTGTGGCTGTCGATGGACCACAACATGGCCGCGCCGACCAGTTCCTGCGAGTCGAGGGCGACCACGGAGAACGGTGCCACCTTCTCCGACGGTTCGGAGACCGCGAAGGGGGATGCCGCCGAGTCCTGTCCGATCGGCTGCCAGGGCCGGGTGTCGCTCTGCGAGCGGACGACCACGTCCTCGTGGAGCCCCGTGTGCAGCACGGGCACGTCCGCTTCGCGCCGGGCCCTGAGCCCGACCTTTTCGCCTTTCATCATCAGGTATGACTACCTCAGGGAACCGGGTCGATCAATCGATTTGTCCGCCGGCCGGTGCCGCGGTGACGGCGGACGAACCGCGCGGGAGTGCCCGCGCCGGCGATTCCCCGCGGCGGAGCGGGCCGGGCCGGCGATTCCTCGCGGCGGAGCGGGTCGGGCCGGAGGGTTCGGGCCACGAAGACGGCAATGGGGGGCCGAGCCGTCACGGAATCGGATGGGCGCCGGGACCGCCGTCGGGCCCCGGCACCGTCGAGGCCCCTGCCGGACCGCCCGCCCGCGCCGCCGTGCCCGTCACATGCGGGCGAGGATCTCCGCCTTCTTGGCCGAGAACTCCTCCTCGGTAAGGATGCCCGCGTCCCTCAGTTCCGCGAGCTGCTGAAGCTGCTCGACCGGCGAAGTCACGTGCGGGGCCGGAGCCAGGGCCGGAGCCGGAGCCGGGGCCGGGGCATGGACGGGGTACGGCGCGACGGGCGCGGGCTGTCCGGGCGCGGGCACCTTGCCGAGTACCAGGTCGGTGAGCAGGTTCTTGATCCCGGGCGCGGCGGCATGCGGTACACGGAAGTCGATCGTGTTGCCCGAGGCGACCACGACCACCTTCGTGTACATCAGGCCGTCCCGCTTGGTCACGACGCTGGAGATGTTCTTCACCGGGATCATCTCGCTGCCCGCTTTGGAACCGCGGACGCCCGTGGCCAGGAGCGAGGCGCCGCCGGTCAGCAGGCCCGCGGTGAGCTTCCCGGCGCTCACGCCACGGCCCCGGGCCCACTCGATCCGGTCGTGAAAGATGGCCACGTCGGCGTTCTTGCCCTCGATGTGGCTCTTGAAAGTCATCAGCGCGTTGCTGGACATGTGGTGCTCCTGACGTCATGACGGCGGCGAGATCTGTGCCGCCAGCAGACAGACACACTCCAGTAGGTGAAGGTTGTACGAGTGAGACGTAAAGGTTTCGCGGACCGCGACGTGACCGGCTGCGGCGAGGATCGCGCACTCGATGGCGCCAGGTCGGCGGTCGGCGGTCGGCGGTCGGCGGTCGGCGGTCGGCGGTCGGCGGTCGGCGGTCGGCGGTCGGCGGTCGGCGGTCGGCGGTCGGGGCGATCTTCCCGGTCCCGTTCACCGCGACGCTCAACTCGCCCTCGGTCCAGGCGTAGCCGCTGTTGAGGATCGCGGCGCCTGCGCGGTCGCAGATCTCGCGCATGGGAGGCCTCCGGGATCGGTCATGGTGAAGGAGGCCTCGCCGGGGGGCATGGTGAAGGAGGCCTCGCCGGGGGCAGCGTCGTGATCACGCCGGCCACGAGCTCGTCGTAGCGGACGTGGACGTACGCGGCGCGCTTGGCGGGCGTCTCCTCGGGGAACCGGACGTCTTGGTACGGCCGACCCCGCTCGACCTGCTTCCCTCCGGCTTCGGCGAGGCCGTCGTAGGGGATCACCTGCCGGAACAGGTCGTCGACGTCGTCGACGAGCCCGTCGTTCAGGTTGTGGGCGGGGCTGCTGACGGACGCGCACCAGAGGATCTCGCCTTGGGCATCGCGGACTTCATGCAGTGCGGGTTCCGCGGTGTCCACGATGATGGCGGCCGTAGTGGGTAGCCGGTCGCGGGTGATGCGAGCCGCGCAGGTGACGGTGTCGAGCAGGGCCATGGTGCGGCCGCCTCGGCGACCTGGGCCGCGGACCGGCAGGCGCGGGTGAATGCACCGGTGTTCGGGGCGGCCTGCTCAAGACCACCCCGCATCGGATGACACCCCCTCACGCCCCCGCCGGACGGCCCCGCCGCTACCGACCCTCCGCCCCAGCAGCCGGCCGCCCCGTACTGTCGCGCACCACCAGTTGTGTGGGCACCAGCGTGGTGCCGTGCTCCACCCCCTCCTGCCGCATCCTCCGCAGGACACCCTCGACACACAGCCGCCCGATCTCGGCGAAGTCCTGGTGCACCGTGGTGAGGGGTGGCAGGAAGGAGCCCGCCTCGGGGATGTCGTCGAAACCGATGACGCTGACGTCCTCGGGGATCCTCCGGCCCCGCTCGTGCAGGGCGCGGAGCAGGCCCAGTGCCATCTGGTCGTTGGCGGCGAACACCGCCGTGCAGTCCGGCCGGTCGGCAAGGTGCAGCCCGGCGCGGTAGCCGGACTCCGCCGACCAGTCGCCGCGCACCACGGGCGGCACGGTCCGGCCCGCCCCGGCGAGTTCGGCGCGCCAGGCGTCGGCGCGGCGCTGGGCCGCGAACGACTCCTCGGGACCGGCCAGGTGCCAGACCGTGCGGTGGCCGAGGTCCAGCAGGTGCCGGACCGCGGAGCGCGCTCCTCCGACCTGGTCGGTGTCGACCACGGTGTACCGGTCACCGGCGTCGGAGTCGGCCACGACGACCTGGACGTGCGGCGGCAGGGAGATCGTCGCGGTGTCGAGGAGATGGACCTCCATGATGACGATGACCGCGTCGACGGCGAGCTCGCCGAGCCGGGAGAAGGCGCCGCGCACCTCGTCCTGGGTGGGAACTGCTACGGGGAGCAGCGTGACGGCGTAACCCTCCTGCGCCGCGGACGTGGCGATCGCCTCCAGGGTGCGCATGTTGCCCGTGGTGGAGAGGTTGAAGGTGATGACACCGATGGTGCGGAACTCGCCGCGCTTGAGGGCGCGGGCCGCGCTGTTGGGCCGGTAGCCCAGCTCCTTCATCGCGGCGAGCACCTGCTGCCGGGTCTCCTCGTTGACGCCCGCGTAGCCGTTGGAGACGCGCGACACCGTCTGGGACGAGACGCCTGCCAGGCGGGCGACGTCCGCCATGGACGCGGTCTGCGCGCGGCGCCGGCCCCGCCGCCCGGTGAGCGTTCGTGCCCGGTCCTCGCTCGTCGAGGCACCGTCCGCTGTGTCCACCCGTCTCCCCTACCGCCCGAGTCTCAGATTCATCAGGTGACCCTTGACCACCGAGATGGGGGCAGTGTAGACATGCCGCCATCAGATGTTTACGTAAACATAACAGCCCGGAGCGCACTCAGGGCATCGATGTTTGCGTAAACATCGCGACGGCGCCCGGCGCCGGTTCCGAGATGGACGAGCGAGGAACGACATGACGACGCTTCAGCCACCGGCCGCGACACGGCCGCCGACCCCGCCACCGGCGAAACGGGACCGCCGCTCCTGGACAGGGTGGGGATTCATCGGCCCCTTCGCGCTGGTCTTCGCCTTTGTCTTCCTGGCACCCATCGCGTATTCGATCTACCTCAGCCTCTTCCGCGACCAGCTCATCGGCGGCACCACCTTCGTGGGGCTGGACAACTACCAACAGGCCCTTCAGGACGACCAGTTCTGGTCCTCACTCGCCCGCGTTTCGCTGTTCCTGCTGGTCCAGGTGCCGATCATGCTGGGCATCGCGCTGCTCGTCGCCCTGGCCCTGGACAGCGGACGGCTCTACGGCCGGGACTTCTTCCGGATCTCGATCTTCCTGCCCTACGCGGTGCCCGCCGTGGTCGCGACGCTCATGTGGGGCTTCATGTACGGCACCCGGTTCGGCCTGGTGAGCGACATCAACGACGCCCTCGGGGTCTCGCTGCCCAACCCGCTGGGGCCCGACCTGATCCTGGCGTCCATCGGCAACATCGTGACCTGGGAGTTCGTCGGCTACAACATGCTGATCTTCTACTCGGCACTCCGCGTCATCCCGCATTCCCTCTACGAGGCCGCGCAGATCGACGGCGCCGGTCAGATACGCGTGATCACCGCCATCAAGCTCCCGGCCATCCGCGGCGCCCTGGTGATCGCGACGATCTTCTCGATCATCGGCACCTTCCAGCTCTTCAACGAGCCGAGCATCCTGCAGAAGCTGGCGCCCAACGCCATCACCACCGACTACACCCCGAACTACTACACCTACTCGCTGTCCTTCTCGGGCCAGCAGCACAACTACTCCGCCACGGTCGCCATCGTCATGGGCCTGATCACCATGGTCATCGCCTACGTCGTCCAGCTGCGCGGCATGCGCAAGGGAGCGTGAAGCGATGAGCACCCCCGTCAGTACCGTCTCCCAGCCCGCGCCTGCGCCGGCCGGTACCGCAACCCCGGCGCCCCGGCTGCGCGCCTCACGCCGGCGCAGCCCCGGCCGCCCCCGGCGCAGCATGCTGCTCACCGCACTGACCGGACTGGTCCTGCTGTACTCCCTCGTGCCGCTGGTCTGGCTCGTCATCAGCGCCACCAAGACCCAGGAGGGGCTGGCCAGTTCGTTCGGACTGTGGTTCAACGGCGACTTCGCCCTGTGGGACAACATCAAGGAGACGTTCACCTACAACGACGGCGTCTTCTCCCGCTGGCTGCTGAACACCGTCCTGTACGTGGTGGCCGGCGCCGGCGGTGCCACCCTGCTGGCCGTCCTCGGCGGTTACGCCCTCGCGAAGTTCACCTTCCCCGGAAAGCGCGCCGTCTTCGCGGTCGTCATCGGCGCCGTCGCGGTACCGGGCACCGCCCTGGCCGTACCCACCTTCCTGATGTTCAGCAAGATGGGACTGACCGACACCCCCTGGGCCGTGATCATTCCGTCCCTGATCTCGCCGTTCGGTCTGTATCTGATGTGGGTCTTCGCGACCGAGGCCGTCCCCGGCGAACTGCTGGAGGCCGCCCGCATCGACGGCGCGGGTGAAGTGCGCACCTTCTTCCAGGTCGTTCTGCCCCTGCTCGCACCCGGCATCGTGACCGTCTCGCTGTTCACGATGGTCGCCACCTGGAACAACTACTTCCTGCCGCTGATCATGCTCAAGGACCCCGACTGGTACCCGCTGACCCTGGGTCTGAACAGCTGGAACGCGCAGGCCGCCACCGCCGGCGGACAGCCCGTGTTCCATCTGGTGATCACCGGTTCGCTCATCACCATCCTGCCGCTGATCGCCGCCTTCCTCCTGCTCCAGAAGTACTGGCAGTCCGGACTCGCCGCCGGAAGCGTCAAGGAGTAGCCCCGCGCCCCGGCTTGCCGCCTCCGCACCACGGCGCACCCGCTCCCCCACCCTCCGACTCCCCCGCAGTTCCTCAACCCTCATCAGGCACGGTTTCGGCCACGACGAAGTGGAAGCACCTTCATGCACATGAACCCCCGCCGCCTGCTGCGCGGCCTCGCCCTGGTCTCCGCCCTCGCCCTGGGCGCGACCGCCTGCGGCGGCTCCGACGACGGCGACGCCGCGCAGAAGGCGGTGTCCGCGAAGGACATCGACGCGGCCCTCGAGAAGGGCGGCAACCTCACGGTCTGGGCCTGGGAGCCCACGCTGAAGCAGGTCGTCGCCGACTTCGAGAAGGAACACCCCGCCGTCCACGTCAAGCTCGTCAACGCGGGTACCGGCAACGACCAGTACAAGGCCCTGCAGAACGCGATCTCCGCGAAGAAGGGCGTCCCCGACGTCGCGCAGATCGAGTACTACGCGCTGGGCCAGTACGCCCTGACCAAGGGGCTCGACGACCTGAACCCGTACGGGGCGGACAAGCTCGCGGACAAGTACTCGCCCGGCCCGCTGAACGCCGTGAAGGCCGGGACCGACAAGATCTACGCCCTGCCGATGGACTCCGGGCCGATGGCGCTGTTCTACAACAAGAAGGTCTTCGACAAGTACAAGATCAAGGTGCCGACCACCTGGGACGAGTACCTGACGGCCGCCCGCGACCTGCACAAGGCCGACCCCAAGGCGTACATCGCCAACGACACCGGCGACGCGGGCGAGACCACGAGCCTGCTGTGGCAGGCCGGTTCGCGTCCTTACAAGGTCGACGGCACCACCGTGAAGATCGACTTCTCGGACGCGGGCGCGAAGAAGTACACCGAGGTCTGGCAGAAGCTCATCGACGAGAAGCTGCTCGCGCCGATCACCGGCTGGAGCGACGACTGGTACAAGGGGCTGGGTGACGGCACCATCGCCACCCTGGCCACCGGTGCCTGGATGCCCGCCAACTTCGCCTCCGGCGTGAAGGCCGCGTCCGGCGACTGGCGCGCGGCGCCGCTGCCCGCATGGACCGCCGGCGACAAGGCCAGCGCCGAGAACGGCGGAAGCTCGCTCGCGCTGCCCGCGCTGGGCAAGAACAAGGAACTCGCCTACGCCTTCGTCGAGTACGCGAACGCAGGCAAGGGTGTGCAGACCCGCCTCGCCGCGGGCGCCTTCCCCGCGACCACCGCGGACCTCCAGTCCAGCGCGTTCCAGAACACCGAATTCCCGTACTTCGGCGGGCAGAAGGCCAACAAGGTCTTCGCCGACTCGGCCGCGAACGTCGCCGCGGACTGGTCGTACCTGCCCTACCAGGTCTACGCCAACTCCATCTTCAACGACAGCGTCGGCAAGGCCTACGTCTCCGGCACCAAGCTGACCGCCGGTCTGCAGAGCTGGCAGGACGCCTCCGTCAAGTACGGAAACGAGCAGGGCTTCACCGTTCAGAAGTAGCCGGCCCGGAAGCGACCGACCGGAAGCGTCCCCGTGGGCGCGACCGGTCGGCGCTCCCACGCACCCTCGTGCCGCACCGTGCGGAACACCGGAAGGACCACCATGATCTCCACCCTCCTGTCCCAGTACCCCCATGGGCCGGACGGTGACCCCACCCCACGTCTCGCGTACGGCGCCGACTACAACCCCGAGCAGTGGCCGCGCGAGGTGTGGCAGGACGACATCCGGCTGATGCAGGAGGCCGGCGTCAACATCGTCTCCGTGGGGATCTTCTCCTGGGCACGCATCCAGCCGGCGGAGGACGCGTGGGACTTCGCCTGGCTGGACGACGTGATGGACCTGCTGCACGCGGGCGGCATAGGCGTCGACCTGGCCACCGCCACGGCGTCCCCGCCGCCGTGGCTCACCGCGGCGCACCCGGAGATCCTCCCGGTGACCGCGTCCGGTGAGACGGTGTGGCCGGGCGCGCGGCAGCACTGGCGGCCCACCTCGCCCGTCTTCCGCACCCACGCGCTGCGCCTGGTGCGGAAGATGGCCGAGCGGTACGCGCACCACCCCGCGCTGGTGGCCTGGCACGTCTCCAACGAGCTGGGCTGCCACAACGTCTACGACTTCTCGGACGACGCCGCCCGCGCCTTCCGCGACTGGCTGCGCGTCCGCTACACGACCCTCGACGGGCTCAACCACGCCTGGGGCACGGCGTTCTGGTCGCAGCGGTACAGCGACTGGGAGCAGATCCTGCCGCCCCGGCTTGCCGCCTCCCACCCCAACCCCACGCAGCAGCTGGACTTCAAGCGGTTCTCGTCCGACGCGCTGAAGGACTACCTGCGCGCGGAGCGGGACGTGCTGCGGGAGATCACCCCGGACGTCCCCGTGACCACGAACTTCATGGTCATGGGCGGCACCAAGGGCATGAACTACGCCGACTGGGCCGACGAGATCGACTTCGTCTCCAACGACCACTACGTGGTGCCCGATCCGCAGGACCGGGACGAACTGTCCTTCTCCGCCAACCTCGTCAGCGGCATCTCCGGCGGACGCCCGTGGTTCCTGATGGAGCACTCCACGAGCGCCGTCAACTGGCAGCCCGTCAACGTGGCCAAGCGCCCCGGCGAGCTCGCGCGCGACTCGCTCCTGCACGTCGCGCACGGCGCCGACGCGGTCTGCTTCTTCCAGTGGCGCCAGTCGGCCGCGGGCGCCGAGAAGTACCACTCGGCGATGGTGCCGCACGCCGGGCCCGACAGCGACGTGTTCCGTGCGGTGACCGGGCTCGGCCGGACCCTGCGGGAGCTCGCCCCGGTCGCCGGGACCACGCGGGAGCCGGCCCGGGTCGGGATCGTCTTCGACTGGGAGTCGTGGTGGGCGAGCGAGCAGGACTCGCACCCCACCTCCCTGCTCGACTACCGGCGGGAGGCCCTCGACTGGTACTCCGCCCTGCTCGCGCTCGGCGTCCGGGCGGACGTCGTCACCCCGCGCGCCGACCTCGACACGTACCAGGTCCTGATCGCCCCGGTGCTGCACGTGGTCCCCGCGGCGCTCGCCAAGCAGCTCACCCGGTACACCGAGAACGGCGGGCACCTGGTCACCACGTACTTCTCCGGAGTCGTGGACGAGAACGACCATGTGTGGCTCGGTGGTTATCCGGGCGCCCTGCGCGAGCTGCTGGGCATCCGCGTCGAGGAGTTCGGGCCGCTGCTCGACGGCGACACGGCCGACGTCCGGCTGGGTGACGAGCTGCCGGGGGAGGCCGCGGGGCGCGTCACGACGGGGACCCTGTGGACCGACCGGATCTCGGTGGTCGACCCCGAGGTGGAGGTACTGGCGCGGTACCTCACCGGTCCCTCCGCCGACCGTCCAGCCGTCACCCGCCGCACGCTGGGCCGGGGTTCGGCCTCGTACGTCTCCACCAGGCTCGGCCCGGACGGCCTCACCGGCCTGCTGCCCGCGCTGCTCGCCCACGCCGGGGTCGGCAGTGAACTGCCCGACGGCGCACGGGGAAAGGTCGAGCTGGCCGTGCGCCGCGACGCCGGCAGCCGCTATCTCTTCCTCGTCAACCGCACCGACGAGCCGGTGCCGGTGGCCGGGCTCACCGGAGAACCGCTGACCGACGGCGCCGAGGAGGACGGAGCGCTCGTCCTGTCCCCCAGGGGCGTCGCCGTGCTGCGGCAGCCGGCGACCTGACGACGAGGTCCGTCGCGCGGTCGCCCTCCCCTGACACCCCCGGACGGTCAGACGCCCGTCCGGGGGTCGTTCCGCCGTGCCCCGCGCGGGGCACGGCGGTGCACCGAAACGTCGATCGACGAGTTGGGAGCACACATTGGCACGCCGTACCCGCACAAGACGGCTTCTGGGAACCATCTCCGTCACCGCCCTGGCCACCGGGGCAACCCTGCTCTCCGCCCCGCCGACACAGGCGGAGACCTCCGCGGCGGCCCAGGCTGCCGTCACCGTCCGGCCCGATCCGTCCTACAAGGAGCAGAGCTTCGAGGGCTGGGGCACCAGCCTCGTCTGGTTCGCCAACGCCACCGGCGACTACCCGCCGGAGATCCGCGAGAAGCTGGCGAAGCTGCTCTTCGACGACGACGGCCTCGCGCTCAACATCGCCCGGTACAACATAGGCGGCGGCAACGCCCCCGATGTCCAGGACTACCTGCGTGCCGGCGGGGCCGTCGACGGCTGGTGGAAGGCACCGGAGGGCACCACCCGCACGGACACCGACTGGTGGAGCGCCGACGACGCGGCCGACTGGAACCCGGACGCCGACGCCACACAGCGCTGGTGGGTGGACCGGATCAAGAAGGACATCGACCACTGGGAGACGTTCAGCAACTCCCCGCCCTGGTTCATGACGAAGAGCGGCTACGTCTCGGGCGGGTTCGACGCCAACGCGGACCAGCTCAAGGAGGAGTCCGTCGACGACTTCGCCGCCTACCTGGCGGGGGCGACCGCACGGCTGGAGAAGGCGCACCACATCAAGGTCGACACCCTCGACCCGTTCAACGAGCCCAACACCGGTTACTGGAGCACACGGCTGGGCGCGGACGGCAAGCCGGTCGGCGGCCGTCAGGAAGGCGCCCACATCGGGCCGGAGCTCCAGCAGAAGGTGATCCGGGCACTGGCCCCGGCCCTGAAGGCCGCGAGGACGGGCACGAAGATCTCGGCGATGGACGAGACCAACCCCGGCTTGTTCACGCAGAACTGGAACACCTACCCGCAGGACGTCCGCTCGCTGGTCGGCCGGATGAACGTGCACACCTACGGCACGGGTGGGCGCACCAGTGTCCGAGACCTGGCCAAGGCGGCGGACAAGCCGCTGTGGATGAGCGAGGTCGAGGGCGACTGGGGCGACGGACAGAGCTTCACGGACATGCGGCCCGGTCTCGGCCTGGCCCAGCAGATGGTCGACGACCTGCGCGAACTCGAGCCGCGCGCCTGGGTGTTCTGGCAGCCCGTCGAGGACTACGACAACATGAAGCCGGGCGGGGAGTCGGCCGAGGGCGGCAACTGGGGCAGTATCCAGGTCCCGTTCAGCTGCACCTCGGCGGACACCCTGGAGACGTGCCCGGTCCGCACGAACACCAAGTTCGACACGGCCCGCAATTTCACCCACTACATCAAGCCGGGAGACCGGCTCGTCAAGACCGACGACAGGTCCAGCGCCGCCGCTGTGTCGAAGAGCGGCAACGCGGCGACCGTCGTCCACGTCAACAGCTCCATCGACTCGCGTACGGTGACGATCGACCTGTCCGGGTTCGGTCACATCGCGGGCAACGCGGCGGTCACTCCCGTCGTGACGAGCTCCGAGGGCAAGCTGGTCCGCGGGACGCCGGTCCGGGTCACCGGGCGGCAGGCGACCTTCACCGTGCCCGCCCAGTCGGTGACGTCGTTCCTCGTCAAGGGCGTGTCCGGGGTGGCCGAGGACGCGGCCCTGCTGCGCGAGGGCCGCGCCTACGAGCTGACCGGTGTGCAGAGCGGCAAGGACCTGACCGTCGCGGACGACGGCACCAAGCTCGTCATCAGGTCCGCGGGCGCGGGGCCGGTCGACGCGGGACAGCGGTGGCGGCTGCTCCGGGTCACCGGTGACACCGGCAGCCGGCAGCGTTATGTGTTCGCCGACGCGGCCGGGGGCAGGCGGCTGGCCGTGCGGGACGGAGCACCGGTGGTGGAGGCGGACGGCGGTCCGCGCGACAGGGCCACGCAGTGGATCATGTCGACCACCGGCGACGGCACGTGGACGTTGGTGAACGCGGCCACCGGCGGGCTGCTGGAGGTGGGCGGCCAGGCCACCGCCGAAGGGTCAGCGGTCACGATATGGACGCCCAACTCCGGTGCCAACCAGCGGTGGAGGATCACTGATGTGACGGATCATCAGGCTTCGTAGGGCTCGCTGTCCCGTCCCCCTTCGCCCGTGCGTGTGCCCGCCCTCTCGGGGCGGGCACATCGGCGTTCGCGGGATGCCGGGACCGCTGGTCGTCAGGGCGTTGCGGAGGTGCCGGGGTGCTCGATGGCCGCGACGAAGGCGGCGATGTCGGCGACCACGCGCTCGGGCTGTTCCCAGTGGACGGCATGGCCCGTCCCCTCGTAGGCGAGCAGGCGTGATCCGTGGATGGCGTCGAGGATCGTCTGCTGATCCTCGCGGGGCAGGATCCCGTCCTGCTCTCCCCAGATGACGAGCGTGGGCACCAGGATGCCCGCGAGGGTGGCGCGGAGATCGGCCTGCAGCAGACCCTCCAGGGTCTCCTTCCAGACGTGCGCGGGAACTTTGAGGTTCTCCTCGACCATGGTCTCGACGAGTCCCCGGGCGACCGGGCGGTCCCCGACGGCCGCGGCCATGAAGGCCTCGACGACATCGCGTGGCACCGGATCCGACAGCCCCCGCACGCTCTCCCGCATCGCGTCGACCGCCGGCTTGTCCGCGAGCGTCGCCGGCACACCGAGCAGCACCAGCCCGGAGATCCGGTCGGGGTGGCTGCCCGCGACGATGCGGGCCGGCACGCCTCCGCCGTCGGCGCCGACGAGGACGGCGCTCGGGATGTCCGCGGCGTCGAGGAAGGCCACGAGGTCTGCGGCGTAGTCCTCGGGCGCGTACCCGGTGGCAGGGCGGTCGGCGTCGCCGTGGCCGCGCTGGGTGGGCGCGTATCCGTACAGCGACGCCGGCAGACGCCGCAACAGCGGCTCGAAGGACCACCAGGAGTCGGCCAGCCCGTGGACGAAGACGACCGGTGTGCCCCCGGGGTACCCGGCCTCGGCGTACGGGAGGGTGAGTCCGTCGCGCAGCTGCGCTGACTTCAGGGAGATCACGGTCACGGCGTGCTGCCTCCTTCCGCCCGTCCGCCCGGAGCCGGCAGCCGGGAGATGAAGCGGGTGAGCGCGTCGACGTACTGCTCCGGGTGGGTGACGTGGGGGATGTGTCCCGCCCCTTCGAGGACCTGGCACCGCGCCTGTGGCACGACCGCCGCCAGCCGGTCGAGGACCTTCGCCGTCCAGGCCGGGCTCTCGGAACCCCGGCTCAGCAGCAGCGGTACGGAGCAGCGGGCGAGGCCGTCGAGATCCAGGGTCGCCCAGCCGGGGTCGGACTGTTCGTCCAGCCAGGTGGGCGCGTTGTGCACGAACGTCTCGCGCACTTCGCCGGGCAGCCGGTCCCACATGCCCGGCCCGAGGGCGACCTCCTCCACGAACAGCCAAGCGGCCTGCTCGTACTCGCCGTTGCGCAGATGGTCGAGGGTGGCGTCGACCGAGGCCTGGGTCGGGCGGAGTTCCGCCATGGCGTCCTGATCGTCGGCGACGATCGCGAAGAGCGGGGGTTCGTGGGCGGTGACGCTCCGGAACAGTCCGGGGCTGCGTGTGGCCAGGCCCAGCGTGATCGAGGCCCCGAAGGAGTTGCCCGCCACATGCGCGGACGCCCCCGCCACCTGCTCGATCACGGCCGCGAGGTCGTCCTCGTCCTCCCGCCGGGTGCCCTGACCCGGTGCCGCCTCGCTGCGGCCGTGGCCCCGCCGGTCGTAGGTGATCACCCGGAACGACGCGCGGGCGTCGGCGTCGATGGCCGGCCGCCACGACATGTGGTCGTTCCAGGAGCCGTGCACCAGGACGAGCGGGTCGCCCTCCCCGACGACCTGGTAGTGGATGCCCAGGTCGCCCGAGTGAAGAAGCGGCATGCCGTGACTCCTCAGCGCGTCCGGGGATGACAGGGCTGCGGGCCGGCCCGCCATACGGTTGCCCCCAGTGTCCGCCGGGACGTGTGCGGCGTCGCCCCCGCGTCGGACATACGGGCTAACACCTGGGCTCACCCGCCGGTCGCGGCGTCCGTTAGGGTGTGCGTCGTACCGGACACGGGGTGCCCCGATCGAGGGCTGAGATCACACCCGTCGAACCTGAACCAGTTCGTACTGGCGGAGGGATGTCTTCATGCCATTGGCGCATGTTTCCGGCGGGCTGCCCGCCGACGGCCGGCCGGCCGTCTTCGACGGCAGGATGCCGGCCGCTCCCGGTGACCTGAGGGTCGAGGGACACGGAATCGAGCCGGTCCCCGAGGGGAACCGGTACGGCGGGGCCGGACGGCTGTTCACGGTGTGGTTCGCCCCCAATCTGACCATGACGGGTGTGTTCACCGGGACCATCGGCGTCGCGCTCGGCCTGGACTTCGGCACCGCGCTCGCCGCGGTCGTCCTGGGCACCGTGCTCGGCGCCCTGCCCACCGCGTATCTGAGCACCTGGGGCGGCCTCACCGGGACCGGCCAACTCCCCCTGGCACGGCTGGCCTTCGGCCGTGCCGTGGCGCTGCCCGGCATCCTGCAGTGGGTGTCGTCGGTGGCCTGGGACGCGCTGATCGGGCTGTTCGGCGGGGACGCGCTGGCCCGTCTGTGCGGCTGGCCGTTCTGGGTCGGAGTGCTGGTCATGATGGCCGCGCAGGGCGCCCTGGGCGTCCTGGGGTACGAGGCGATCCACCGCCTCCAGATCGTCATGACCTTCGTGCTCGCCGCCTCGTTCGCGGTCATCGCCTGGCGGATGCTGGACGGAGTCCACCCCGCCTCGACGGGTGCGGCGGTGGGCGCCGACCGTGCGGGCGCGTTCGTGCTGACCAGCACCATCGCGCTGAGCCTCGCCCTGTCCTGGGCGCCGTACGCGACGGACTTCAGCCGGTATCTGCCGCGGGGCACCTCCCGTCCGCGCATGTTCTGGTGCACGCTGCTGGGTCTCGTGGTGTCGTTCGTGGCCGTGCAGGCCCTCGGACTGTGGGGCGCGTCCGTGCTCACGGACCAGACCGCCGCGGGCGTCGACGAGTTGCTGGGCGGCGGGGCCGCCGGCGCGTTCGGACTGCTGGCGGTGGCGCTGGCCGCGGTGTGCAGCAACGCGATGAACGACTACAGCGGTTCGCTGGCCCTGCAGACCGTGGGGGTGCGTGTGCCCCGCCCGGTGGCCGCCGCACTCGCCGCCGTGCTCGGCTTCCCGCTGGTGCTGTGGATGCACGCGGCCGACACCACCACGCGGTTCCAGAACGTGCTGTTGTTCGTCGGCTACTGGATCCCCGGGTTCGTCGCGATCGTCGTCGTGGACTGGGTCGCACGGGCCCGCGCCCGCGGCGGTGCCGCGTTCGACGTCACCGCCGAGGCGTCGCTGCCGCGGCCGGCCCGGCCCGCACTGCTGGCGTTCGTCGCCGCGTTCGCCGCGGCCGTCCCGTTCATGGACACCGGCCTGTACGTGGGTCCGGTCGCCGAAGCGCTGCACGGCGCCGACCTCTCCTACTACGTGGCGTTCCTCGTCGCGCTCGCCGTGTACGCCCCGCTGCGGTCGCGCGGCCGCACCGCCGTTCCCGTCCGCTGACGGCCCTGCCCGCCGTCCGCACACAGCACCGCTGAGAGGAGCACCCCCCATGCCCCGGCCACCCCTGGTCCTGACGATCGCCGGTTCCGACTCCGGCGGTGGCGCCGGAATCCAGGCCGACCTGAAGACGATGCTGGCGCTCGGCGCGCACGGCATGAGCGTGCTCACCGCGGTCACGGCACAGAACTCGGTGGGTGTGCAGGGTGCTTGGGAACTGCCCGTGGAGGCGGTGCGCGCCCAGTACCGCAGTGTCGTCGACGACATCGGCGTACAGGCCGTGAAGACGGGGATGCTGGCGTCGCCCGGTCTGGTCACGGCGGTGGCCGAACTGCTGGCGGACGTGCCCGCTCCCGTCGTCGTCGATCCGGTCAGCGTCTCCAAGCACGGGGACCGACTGCTGGCCGACGACGCGTTGGACGCGGTGCGCGGCCGACTGCTGCCGGTGGCGACGGTGGTGACGCCCAATCTCGACGAGGTCGCCGAGCTCACGGGCGTGACCGTGGACGACGAGGCGGGCATGCGCCGGGCGGCCGGGCGGCTGCTGGACTTCGGCCCCCGCTGGGCCCTGGTGAAGGGCGGTCATCTTCCGGGACAGGCCGTCGATCTGCTCACCGACGGGACGGAGGAGCACTGGCTGCGCGCGCCGCGGCACGACAACCGGCACACCCACGGCACGGGGTGCACCCTCGCCTCGGCGATCGCGGTGGGGCTGGCCGAGGGCCGTTCGGTGCCCGACGCCGTGCGGCAGGCCAAGGAGTACGTCACGTCGGCCATCGCGGCGGGCTTCGCGCTCGGTGCCGGCATCGGCCCCGTCGACCACGGATGGCGGCTGCGTGAGCGGCCCGCGGAACTCACCGTGCGGACAACGCCTTCACGCTGAACGCCGCGGCCCCCGCCGTCCGTACTTGACCAGGAGAGCGACAGTCGACTGCTCGCCCGTCAGGTACGCGGGGACGCAGATCCGGATCCAAGGAGCACACCATGAAGGCGACCGCGCAGATCGGTGTCACAGGGCTCGCGGTGATGGGCCGCAATCTGGCCCGGAACTTCGCCCGGCACGGGTACACCGTCGCCGTCCACAACCGCACCCCCGCCCGGACCAAGGCGCTGATCGAGGAGTTCGGGCACGAGGGCGCCTTCGTGGCGGCCGGAACGGCGGAGGAGTTCGTGGCCGCGCTGGAGCGCCCGCGCCGCCTCATGATCATGGTGCAGGCGGGCGCGGCGACCGACGCCGTCATCGAGGAGTTCGCCCCGCTGCTCGAATCGGGCGACATGATCATCGACGGTGGCAACGCCCACTTCGCCGACACCCGCCGCCGTGAGCAGTCACTGCGCGAGCGTGGCATCCACTTCGTGGGGGCGGGCGTCTCGGGCGGGGAGGAGGGCGCGTTGAACGGCCCGAGCATCATGCCCGGCGGGTCACCGGAGTCGTACGCGTCGCTCGGCCCGATGTTCGAGTCGATCAGCGCCAAGGTCGACGGCGAGCCGTGTGCCACCCACATCGGCACGGACGGCGCCGGGCACTTCGTGAAGATGGTCCACAACGGCATCGAGTACGCCGACATGCAGCTGATCGGCGAGGCCTACGACCTGCTCCGGCGCGTCGGAGGGTACACACCCGCGCAGATCGCGGAGATCTTCCGCCGCTGGAACAAGGGCCGCCTCGACTCGTATCTGATCGAGATCACCGCCGAGGTACTGGCGCACACGGACCCCGCGAGCGGCGCGCCGTTCGTGGACGTCGTGGTCGACGCCGCCGGGCAGAAGGGCACCGGCCGCTGGACCGTGCAGACCGCGCTCGACCTGGGATCCCCGGTCACGGCGATCTCGCAGGCGACGTTCGCCCGGGCCGCC
The DNA here is from genome assembly GCF_002300165.1 of Streptomyces sp. Tue6028. GTDB lineage: Bacteria > Actinomycetota > Actinomycetes > Streptomycetales > Streptomycetaceae > Streptomyces > Streptomyces siamensis. The sequence continues at coordinate 212,953 of NZ_MLCE01000002.1, forward strand.
TCCAGCCAGTCCGGGCTGCGCGCCGCGTACCGGGACCTGCCCGGCGGCACCCACTGGGAGCTGTCCGCCACCGAGGCGGAACGCTTCACCAGCCAGGTCGAGCACGCCCTGTACGCGTCCAAGCTCATCGCCTACGACCAGGGCTGGAAGATGATCCTGGACGCCGCCGACGAGTACGGCTGGGACATCGACCTCGGCGAGGTGGCGAAGATCTGGCGCGGCGGCTGCATCATCCGGGCCGCCTTCCTGGACCGCATCCGCGCCGCCTACGCCGTCGACCCCGCTCTGGTCAGCCTGCTCTCGGACGCGGGGTTCGCCGCCGAGATCAAGGATGCCCAGGTCCCCTGGCGCGAGGTGATCGCGACGGCGGCACGCCGGGGTGTGCCGGTGCCGGCGTTCTCGGCCGCCCTGTCGTACTACGACACGCTGCGCGCCGACCGCCTCCCCGCCGCCCTCACCCAGGGGCAGCGGGACTACTTCGGCGCCCACACCTACCGGCGCACCGACCGCGGCGGCAGCTTCCACACGCTGTGGGGCGAGGCGGGCCGGGCGGAGACCGAGGTGCTGTGACGGACCCCGAAGTACCGTGGCCCGCGCCGGTGTTCACCGACGCGGGCCGTCGTTCGGGCTCAGCCGAGCGGCTTCTCCAGCACGGCCTTGCGGTGGCTGAACGTCTCGATGGACCAGCGGCCGTGGTAGCTGCCCATGCCGCTCTCCCCGACTCCGCCGAACGGCAGGTCGGAGACGGTGAGATGGGCGAGCGGCAACCCGAAGCCGAGGCCTCCGGACGAGGTCTCCGCGGCGATCCGCCGCCGGGTGGTGTCGGAGTCGGTGAAGACGTACAGGGCGAGGGGCTTGTCGCGGTCGTTGATGAAGCCGATGGCCTCGTCGAGGTCGGCCACGGTGACGATCGGGAGGATCGGGCCGAAGATCTCCTCCTGCATCACGGGCGACTTGGGGTCGACGTCGGCGAGCACGGTCGGTGCGATGTACTTGGTCTCCCGGTCGCTGTCGCCGCCGACGACGGTGCGGCCGGAGCCGAGCAGCGCGGTGAGCCGGTCGAAGTGCCGTTCGTTGACGATCCGCCCGTACTCGGCGGACGTCCGCGGCTCGGTGCCGAAGAGCGCCTCGGTGGCCCGGGTGAGTTCGGCCTCCAGGGCGCGGGCGGTCTCCGGGTCGGTGAGGAGGTAGTCGGGCGCGACGCAGGTCTGCCCGGCGTTGAGGAACTTGCCGCGGGCCAACCGGTCCGCGACGGTGCCGAGTTCGGCGTCGCGGTCGACGAACGCCGGTGACTTGCCTCCGAGTTCGAGGGCGACCGGGGTGAGGTGTTCGGCGGCGGCCCGCATGACGATGCGGCCGACCGTGCCGTTGCCGGTGTAGAAGATCTGGTCGAACCGCTCGGCCAGCAGGGCCGTCGTCTCGGGGACGCCGCCCTCGACGACGGCGACCGCGTCGGTGTCGAGGTGGCGCGGCAGCAGCCGCGCGAGCGCGGCGGAGGTGGCCGGGGCGAGTTCGCTGGGCTTGACGACCACGGCGTTGCCGGCGGCCAGCGCGCCGAGCATCGGGGTCAGCAGGAGTTGCAGCGGATAGTTCCAGGGGGCGATGACCAGCACGACGCCGAGCGGGTCGTACTGCGTCCAGGCCGTGGCGTCGGCGCCGAGGTGTGCCGGGACCGGGGCGGATTCCGGCAGCAGCCAGCCGTCGAGGTGCTCCAGGGTGTGGTCGATCTCGCGCACGGTGAAGTCGATCTCGGTACGGAAGGCTTCGGTGGAGCTCTTGCCGAGGTCCTCGCGAAGGGCTGCGGCGAAGTCCTCGCCGTGCGAGGTGAGCATCTCGCGCAGTCGGCGCAGCTGGTCCGTGCGCCACGCGACGGGCTTGGTGCGGCCGGAGCGGAAGGTGGCGCGCAGCCGGGAGACGACGTCGGCGGGCTGTTCGGGGATCGACTGGTTCACGGTGCCTCGCTGGTCGGGGCGCGGGCCGGCGGTCCGGCCGCGCGAACGTGCTCGACGGTTGGATGTATAAGCCAACCGTATCTGGATGTAATTGCCAACCTTTCCTGTTCGCGAAGAAATTCCGGGAGCGGTGGACTACTTTCCGTCACCGGCCGTGATCGCCAGGTGGACGGCGAGACCGGCTACCCGTCCGGCAGGGCCCGTCGGCGGCGTTCGAGGTGTGCTCGCTCGGCGTCGTTCGTGGTGAGCGCGACGGCCGCCTCGTAGGCCCGCGCGGCTTCCGCCGTGCGGCCCAGCCGGCGCAGCAGCTCCGCCCGTACGGCGTGGTGGGCGTGGTAGTCGTCCAGGTCGAGCGCGTCGACGATCGCGAGGGCCTCCGCCGGGCCGTCGGTCTCCGCCACCACGACGGCGCGGTTGAGGGCGACCACCGGGCCGGGCGCGACGACCGTCAGCTGGTCGTAGAGGCGGAGGATCTGCCCCCAGTCCGTGGCGGCGGCGGTCGGGGCGTCGCTGTGCACGGCGTTGACCGCGGCCTGGATCTGGTACGGGCCGGGCCGGTTCAGCCGCAGGCAGCGCCGTACCAGGGCCTGACCCTCGGCGATCAGGTCCCGGTCCCACAGGGAGCGGTCCTGGTCGGCGAGGACGACCAGCTCGCCGTCCGCTGTCGCCCGGGCGGGGCGGCGTGCCTCGATGAGCAGGACCAGGGCGAGCAGGCCGAGCGCCTCGGGCTCGTCCGGCATGAGCTCGGTCAGCAGTCGCGCCAGGCGGACGGCCTCCGCGCAGAGGTCCTCCCGGCCGCCGTAGCCCTCGTTGTAGATCAGGTAGACGACGGCGAGCACTCCCTTGACCCGCTCCGGGAGGTCGGCGTCGCGCGGGACCCGGTACGGGATGCCCGCGTCGCGGATCTTCGCCTTCGCCCGGACCAGTCGCTGCGCCATGGTGGGCTCGGGGACCAGGAAGGCGCGCGCGATCTGCGGGGTGGTCAGACCGCCCAGGAGTCTCAGGGTGAGGGCCACCTGGGCCTGGGTGGCGAGCGCGGGATGACAGCAGGTGAAGATCAGGCGGAGCCGGTCGTCGCGCACGGGTCCCTCCTCGGCGGGTGTCTCCGGTGCGTACAGCCGGGCCGCCTCGGCCTGCCGGGCGTCCCGGGTGGACTCCCTGCGCAGCCGGTCGACGGCTCGGTTGCGGGCGGTGGTGACGATCCACCCGGCGGGGCTCGCCGGTGTGCCGGTCTCCGGCCACTTGCGCACGGCCGTGGTGAACGCGTCCTGCACCGCTTCCTCGGCGAGGTCGATGTCGCCGAGGAAGCGGATGAGGACGGCGACCGCGCGGCCGTACTCGGCGCGGAACACGGCTTCGATCTCCGCCGCGGTGGCGGTCACGCGCGCCGCCCCGCCGTGGTGACGGTCATACGTCCTCGGCCTCGTGCGTGAACGGCCGCACCTCGATGGGCAGCGTGGTCGCCAGCGTCGCCTTGCGGCCCCAGGCGAGCGCCTCGTCCAGGTCGGGTGCCTTGATCAGGCAGATCCCGCCCAGGTACTCCTTGCTCTCGGTGTAGGGGCCGTCGGTGACCAGGACGTCGCCGTCCCGGGCGCGCAGCACGGTGGCCGTCTCCGGCCCGTGCAGGCCGCCGGCGAACACCCACGCACCGGCCTCGCGCAGCTCCGCGTGGAAGACGTCCAGGTTGTGCATGATCTCTTCCAGGGCCTCGGGCGCGGGCGGCTCGCCCACCGGCTGCATGACGCTCAAGAGGTAGTACTTCATGGTGTGGCCTCCTCGGTTGTCTCTCCTTGACTACACGAACGGGAGACCGCCGGATCGACACGCGCCACGGAAGAACCGGGAGAAATCTTCGATGACCACCCCACCCCATCCGCTCGTCACCTCCGCCCGGCGGCTGGCGGCCGAGGTGCTGGCGCCCCGGGCGGAGCGCGTCGACCAGGAGGGCGTGCCGGCGGACAGCATCGAGGCGGTCAAGCGGTCGGGGCTGCTCGGGCTCAGCGCGCCGGTGGCGTACGGAGGGGCGGCGGCACCGGCCGCGGTGGTCCGGGAGGTCGCGGAGATCGTGGCGGGGGCGTGCTGCTCGACCTGGTTCGTCCAGACACAGCACCACACGCCGGTCACGACGCTCGCCCAGTGCGAACGCCCCCTGCGGGAGCGCCTGTTGAGGCGACTGGCGAACGGTGAGCTGCTGTCGGGGGTCGCCTACGCCCAGTTGCGTGCCCATCCGCGCGTCCCCGTGCGCGTGTCACGGGAGCGCGGCGGCTGGCGCTTCGACGGCACGGTGCCCTGGTACACGGGATGGGGGCTCAACGACGTCATGCTGCTGGCCGGTGTCACGGACGCCGACGAGGCGCTGTTCGCGTTCACCGAGGCCCGCGAGCAGCCCGGTCTGCGCCCCTCGCCGCCGATGCGGCTCGCCGCGCTCACCGCGTCCCGGACGGTGTCACTGGAACTGGACGGCCTCCTGCTGCCGGACGACGCCGTCGCTCTGCGGGTCCCCTACGCGACGTGGGCGGCGGGTGACCGCCCCAGGAACACCAACGCCTCCCCCGCCGTCTTCGGCATCACCGAGGCGGCGCTCGGCCTGCTCGACGCCCCGGACGGCGATCCGGCCGCGCGGGCCACCGCCCAGGAATTGCGCGCCCGCCTCGACGAGGTCAGGCGACTGGCGTACGGGCTGGCCGACCACCCGGTGCCGGGCGAGCGGATCGAGGAGCGGCTGGCCGCCAAGACGCGGGCGTACGACGTGATGCGTGCGGCCACGACCGCCGCGGTGGTGGCCGGCGGCGGCCGGGCCATGGGTCTGGACAGTCCCGCGCAGCGGCTGGCGCGGGAAGGGATGTTCCTGCTGGTGCAGGGGCAGACGGCCGAGGTGCGCCGGGCGCACCTCGGCTCGCTGGGATCGCCGGCGCCGCTCAGCCCGTGAAGGGGACCTGCGCTGCGGGCGCGGACGTCGGCGCGAACGGGTGCCGCCAGAGGCCCTGTTCGGCCAGCCTCGGCAGGACGCCCTCGCCGAACCAGTACGCCTCCTCGAGATGCGGATAGCCGGAGAGCACGAACTCGTCGATGCCGAGCGCGTGGTACTCCCCTATCCGCTCGGCGACCTCGTCGTGGCTGCCGACCAGGGCGGTGCCCGCGCCGCCGCGGACGAGACCGATGCCGGCCCACAGGTTGGGGTGGATCTCCAGTCCGTCGCCGCTGCCGCCGTGCAGTGCGAGCATGCGGCGCTGCCCCTCCGACTCGCTGCGCGCGAGGTCGGCCTGCACCGCACGCACCGTCTGCGGGTCGAATCCGTCGAGGAGCCGGCGCGCCTCGGCCCAGGCCTGCTCCGAGGTGTCGCGGGTGATGACGTGCAGCCGGATACCGAACCGGAGGCGACGCCCCTGGTCCGCCGCGAGTCCGCGGATCCACGCGATCTTCTCGGCGACCTGGGCGGGCGGTTCGCCCCAGGTGAGGTAGACGTCGGCGTGCCGGGCGGCGACCTCACCGGCGACGGGTGAGGATCCGCCGAAGTAGACCTCGGGGACCGGGTCGGGCACTCGGGCCAGCCGCGCGTCCTCGACGTGGAGGTGTTCGCCGGACAGGTCGACGGTCTTGCCGTCCCACAAGTCCCGGACGATCTGCAGGAATTCGCCGGTACGGCGATACCGGGCGTCCTTGTCGAGGAAGTCGCCGTAGGCGCGCTGTTCGTGACTCTCGCCTCCGGTGACCACGTTCAGGAGGAGACGGCCGCCGCTCTGCCGCTGGAACGTGGACGCCATCTGCGCGGCGAGTGTCGGCGACACGAACCCCGGCCGGAAGGCGACCAGGAACTTGAGTCGCTCGGTGTGCCGGCTGACCATCGCGGTGGTCAGCCACGCGTCCTCGCACCAGGCGCCGGTGGGCGTGAGCGCGCCGACGAAGCCGAGGTCCTCGGCGGCACGGGCGATCTGGCTCAGGTAGCCGATCGTCGGCGGCCGGTCCCGGCCGGACACGGTGGCGGGTGTGCCGTGGCCGCCGCCGACGACGTCGCGGCTGTCGCCGTTGGTGGGCAGGAACCAGTGGAAGGTGAGGGACACGGCGGTGGTTCTCCGATCGTGGGGCCCGGCGTCGTCGGCGATCACTTTCGCGGTCATGGTTCAGCTCGCCGCGGCCAGGACGGGCCTGCCCGTCAGGGCGGCCGAGAACTGGTCCACCACGTGGGCGAGGGCCTCGGCCGTGGCCGGCGCCACGGTGATGCCGCCGTCCTCACCCCTGGTGATGTCCTTGTCGAGGGTGAACCAGCCCTGGACGATGTGGGCCGCCCCCATGGAGTTCAGTACGGGGCGCAGCGCGTAGTCGAGGGCGAGGACGTGCGCGGTGCTGCCCCCGGTGACCAGCGGCAGCACGGTCTTGCCGGTGAGGGCGTACTGCGGGAGCAGATCGAGCAGTGCCTTGAGGACGCCCGAGTAGGCGGCCTTGTAGACGGGGGTGCCGATGACGACGCCGTCGGCGCGCGCGAAGAGCTCGGTCGCCTCGACGACCGCGGGGTGGCCGAAGTCGGCGCCGAGCAGGGCCTCGGCGGGAATCGTGCGGACGTCGAGCGGGATCACCTGGTGTCCCTGTGCGGCGAGCCGGGCGTCCAGGTGGCGCAGCAGTCCGGCCGTGCGGGAGGAGGCGGAGGGGCTGCCGGAGACGGACAGGACGAGGGACATGGGTCCTCTTTCGTGAGCGGAGAAGCCGAGGAGGCAGAGGTCGACGGCGAGCCTCTTGTCGGACGGGTTCGGCGGCGCCGGTGATGGACCCGTGACGGGAACGGGGAACTCCCGGTGTGCTGAACGAAGGCATGACGAATTCCGGGCGCGCCAATTCCGCGGCGAATGCGCGGAGTGAAGGGAAACGACGGTTCGCGGGGATCGCAGGAGTGCGCCGGGAGGAATTCACCGGGCGGATCAGGCCTGTGCGAGGGGACCCTGCTGTCGGGCCGTCAGGCTTCGCGGCGACAGGAGGAGCTGGAGACACGCGCGAGATCGACATGGCGTCGCCGCGTGAGGTCCAGTCGCATCTGCATGCCTTCGATCGTCGCAGCCCCCGGTCCGAGCCGTCAAGGAATCATCGGCCGATCTCGCATTCCGGACCGGCGAATTTCACGAAAGCGCGACAGGGAAACCCTTGAGACTCTGCGCGTGGACTCATTATGTCGTCGCGAGAATGGAGCAGCCGGAATACATCGCGCCGGTCCCCCGCCTCGGTTCGGTTCGCCGCGCCGTGCTGAGCCGCGCCGCCGGGGCACTCCGCCTCTCGCAGTCCGCGTCGAGCGGGACCGTGCGGAAGCCGGAGCGCGAGCCTGGGGTGCACCTGCTGGAGCGCGAGCGCCCCGGGTGCGGCTGATGCTCCAGCGCCGCAGGACCGACTCCGTGCCGCGGGCGACCTGCACGACACGTTCGTCCGCAGGTCCCGGGAGGTCGGGGGCAGCGCGACGCCCTCGCCGTGATGCGTCGGCCGGCCGCGGCCACCACCCCTGTGACCATCCGAAGAGTCACTCGTTCGAAGGATCGACGTGCCGTCACGGCAGCTCCCTCGGAAGGCATGTGCTCCATGCCCGTCCCCCCACTCCCGCGGACGGTCCTGCACACCCGGGCCGGACTGCCCCGCTGCCCGGGCACGGCAGCGCACCGGCACGGCAGCCCAGGGAGGCGACGGGCGCGACCGCCCTGCTCGCCTGGGCCCGCCTGGCCTGCGGGCTCGAGGACCTGCGCGGGAGCGGCGTACGGGCGGTCAACACCTGGGACTTCGCCGAGCAGGACCTGCCGGAGGGCGGCGGGCACGCCGTGCGGTCGTGCACCCGGGCCACCACCTGACGCGGGCCCGGCGACGTGGGACTGTTCCTCCGCACGTCCGCCGACTCGCCCGCCGCTCCGGCGGACCCGGTCGGGCGGGCCCGGGGGACGGCCGCGTGCAGCAGGTCCGGCCGGCACGTGGTGGCCGACACCCACTGGCGTGCGCGCACCGGCCACTGGTATCTCCTCGCGGCCGGCAGCCGCGCGGTCACCCGGATCGACGTCGGCGGGGATGTGACCGCCCGGGCGAACGGCCGGACGCTCGCGGTCCGCGCCGCACGGGACGCCCGGACCCGGGTGACGGCACGCCTCGACACCGGCGCGTCGCTGGAACCGGTCGGCGACGGGGCGGGCCGCTGAGCCCGCTCCGTGCCCGCACGGGCGAGGTCAGTCCTCGTCCCCGGCGGGGACGACCACGAGGAACGCGTCCGTCTTCAGATCCATGACCACGGTCGCGGGGACGCCCTCGGTGCGGCGCCGGGCCGCGTACTCCTCCGCGGTCCAGGATCCGCGCGGGGCTCCGGCAGGAAATCGCTCCAGCACCTTCGTACCCATACCGGCAGACACCTCCACCTGTGGCCTCGGACTCGGGCCGACGAGTCCCGTGACCTCCGCTTGCCCACGTTTTCCACGGACATGTCCCATCGATCGTGCGAAGATCCGCCGTTCGCATCCGCCGGTGCCGCTCGTGTGGAAGGGATCAATGGAGAGTGCGGAAGGGGGGCGGCGAGCCGGAATGACGGAGGGACCCCATGAGCGACGACGACGCCCGCACCGGGCTGAACTGCCTGGTGACGGGCGCCACCGGCTACATCGGCGGACGACTGGTGCCCGAGCTGCTGGCCGAGGGGCACCATGTGCGCTGCCTGGCCCGCTCTCCCGACAAACTGCGTGACCACCCCTGGGCGGGCGACGTGGACGTCATGCGCGGCGACGTCACGAACGTCGGCTCCGTCGCCGAGGCGATGCGCGGCATCGACGTCGCGTACTACCTCGTGCACGCCATCGGATCGAGCCGCGACTTCGAGGACACCGACCGCAAGGCGGCCCTGATCTTCGCCGAGCAGGCGCGTGCGGCCGGAGTGCGCCGCCTGGTCTACCTCGGCGGCCTCACACCGGCGGGGGTGCCGGAGGAGGAGCTCTCCCCGCACCTCAGGTCCCGGGCCGAGGTCGGCCGCATCCTGTTGGACTCGGGGGTGCCGACCACGGTGCTGCGCGCCGCGGTGATCATCGGCTCCGGCTCGGCCTCCTTCGAGATGCTGCGCTACCTCACGGAACGGCTGCCCATCATGGTCACGCCGAGCTGGGTGCACACCCGCATCCAGCCGATGGGCGTACGGGACGTGCTGCGCACCCTCGTCGGCAGCGCCCGGATGCCCTCCGACGTCAACCGTGCCTTCGACATCGGCGGCCCGGACGTCCTGACGTACCGGGACATGATGCGGCGGTACGCGGCCGTCGCCGGGCTCCCCCGCAGGATCATCCTTGCCGTGCCGGTGCTCACCCCCGGACTCTCCAGTCACTGGGTGGGGCTGGTCACCCCGGTGCCCGCGTCCATCGCGCGTCCGCTCACCGAGTCGCTGCGGCACGAGGTCGTGTGCCACGAGCACGACATCACCCGGTACGTGCCCGATCCGCCGGGCCGGCCGATCGGCTTCGACGAGGCGGTGGCACTGGCCCTGCAACGCGTGCAGGACGCGCAGGTCACCACCCGGTGGTCGTCGGCCGCCTACCCCGGTGCGCCCAGCGACCCGCTGCCCACCGACCCCGACTGGGCCGGCGGCAGCCTCTTCACCGACGAACGCGCACTGATCGTGGACGCACCGCCCGAAGCGCTGTGGAAGGTCATCGAGGGGATCGGCGGCGACAACGGCTGGTACTCCTTCCCGCTCGCCTGGGCGGTGCGCGGCTGGATGGACCGGCTGGTCGGCGGAGTGGGCCTGCGGCGCGGGCGGCGGGACGCCACGCGACTGCGGGTCGGCGACTCGCTGGACTTCTGGCGCGTCGAGGAGATCGTGCCGGGCCGTCTGCTGCGGCTGCGCGCCGAGATGAGGCTGCCCGGCCTGGCCTGGCTGGAGATGTACGCGGAGGTGACCGACGACGGGCGCACCCGGTACCGGCAGCGTGCCCTGTTCCACCCGCACGGCCTGCTCGGCCAGTTGTACTGGTGGAGCGTGTCGCCGTTCCACGCCGTCGTGTTCGGCGGCATGGCCCGCAACATCGCCAGGACGGCGGCCAAGGAGACTCCCTCGCGCAGGGGACACACCGCGATGTCACGTTGACGGCCGCATCCGAGGACGTCACCCGAACCGAAGCAGGTGAACGCCGAAACCCTCGCAGCCCCCACTCGGAGCCACGCCATGACCCTCTCCATCGTCCTGTTCACCTCGGACCTGCGGCTGCACGACCACCCGCCGCTGCGGGCGGCCCTCGACGGCTCGACGGCCGTGGTGCCGCTGTTCGTGCGCGACGAGGGCATCGCCGCGTCCGGGTTCACCGCCCCCAACCGGGCGGCGTTCCTCGCCGAGTGTCTGGCCGACCTCGACACGGGGCTGCGTGAGCGCGGCGGCCGTCTGGTGGTGCGGTCGGGCGACGTCGTCGAGCAGGTGTGCGCGGTGGTCGCCGAGGCGGACGCCGACGAGGTGCACATGGCCGCGGGAGTCAGCGCGTACGCCCAGCGGAGGGAGGAGCGGCTGCGCGCCGCCCTGGAGGCGGAGGGATGCCGTCTGCACGTCCACGACACGGTGATCACCGCGGTCGCTCCCGGCGACGTCACCCCGGCCGCCTCCGACCACTTCGCCGTCTTCACGCCGTACTACCGTCACTGGTCGCAGCAGCCTCTGCGGGAGGCGCTGGCCGCGCCCCGGGTGGTCCGGGTGCCGGACGGTGTCGGTTCCGAGGAGGTGCCCGCCCGCGAGAAGGTCGCCGGGGTGTCGGAAGGGCTGACCGCGGGCGGCGAGGGCGAGGGCCGGCGGCGGCTGACGGCGTGGCTGCGCGGCGGCCTCGGCTCGTACGACGACCGCCACGACGACCTGGCCGGCGACGCCACCTCCCGGCTCTCCCCCCACCTGCACTTCGGCACGCTGTCGCCGGTGGAGCTCGTCCATCGGGCACGCGCGGCGGGCGGGCCCGGCGCCGCGGCCTTCGTGCGCCAGGTCGCCTGGCGGGACTTCCACCACCAGGTGCTGGCCGCCCGTCCGGCGGCGTCGGACGCGGACTACCGCACACAGCACGACCGTTGGCGGTACGGGGCGCGCGCCGAGCGGGACATCGAGGCCTGGAAGCAGGGCCGCACCGGCTACCCGGTGGTCGACGCGGCGATGCGCCAACTGCGGCACGAGGGCTGGATGCACAATCGCGGGCGCCTGCTGACCGCGAGTTTCCTCACCAAGACGCTGTACGTGGACTGGCGGGTCGGCGCACGGTACTTCCTGGAGCTGCTGGTCGACGGTGACGTCGCGAACAACCAGCTCAACTGGCAGTGGATGGCCGGGACGGGCACGGACACCCGCCCCAACCGGGTCCTCAACCCGGTGGTGCAGGGCAAGCGCTACGACCCCGACGGCGCCTACGTGCGCCGCTGGGTGCCCGAGCTGGAGGGCCTCACGGACGCCTCCGTGCACGAACCGTGGAAGCTGCGGGGCCTGGAGCGGGCCGCCTACGACTACCCGGACCCGGTGGTGGAACTCTCCGAGGGACTCGCCCGGTTCAAGAACGCCCGGGGCCGCCGCTGACCGGATCAGGGGGCGGTCTTTACCGGGGGCAGAGGATTCCTTTCCGCAGGCATCCGTACTGGTGGGCGACCGAACCACTCGTACCGGACCCGTCCGCACCGGACCGGTCCACGACGCGGCCGGCCGCGGTGTCCGGCTCCGGGCCGCCGCACCGGCCAGGAGGCTTCATGCGCATCGCACGGAACGTGGGAACCCTCTTCGTGACCGGCGCGCTGACCATGACCCTGGCCGCGCTCGCCTGTCCCGCGGTGCTCGGCCTGCAGACGACGGCCGGCGACCAGAGCCGTGTCATCGCGAACACGGCGGCGGGCCCGCTGACCGAGGCCGACCGCGACTTCGTGGTGAAGGTGCGCGCGGCCGGTCTGTGGGAGTACCCCTCCGGGCAACTGGCCCTGCAGAAGGGCACCGTCCCGGCCGTCAGGACAGCGGGTCAGCACCTCGTCAGGGGCCACGCCGCGCTGGACGCCACCTGCCGCAGGGTCGCCGCCCGGCTCGGCATCACGCTGCCGAACAAACCGTCCCCGCAGCAGCAGGGATTCGTGGCGACGCTGAGCGGCGACAGCGGCAGGCAGTTCGACACCGACCTGGCCAACATCCTGCGGGTGACGCACGGTCAGATCTTCCCGGTCATCGCGAAGATCCGGGCCACCACCCGGAACACGCTGGTACGGCAACTCGCCGACCAGGCCAACGACACCGTGCTGGACCACATCACGGTGATGGAGAAGACCGGACTGGTCGACTTCGGCCAGGTGCTGGTCCAGGAGACCAGCCCTCCGAAGCTGCCCCAGCAGAACCTGACACCTCCGGCGCCGCAGCCGGGCGAGCCGACCGTCGTGCTCACCCCGCCCGCGGACGGCTCCCCGTCCTCCCCGGCGTCCCCGCCGGCCGCCGCCTCACCGTCCCCCTCCCCGACGGTGGGGTGAGCGCGGCGGGCGGCAGGACGCCGGGGAACCGTGTCAGGGCACCGGCACCGGCCGGTTCTCACCGGGCGCGGCGAAGGAGCCGTACAGGCTCGCGAGGGTGGCCAGCGCCTCGCTCAGTCCCTGCGGGCGGAGCGTCCCCGGCACCTGCCGTCCCGCCCAGCCCGGCCCGCCGAGCAGCACGGTGGGCCGGGACCGCGCGCCCTTGACGCCCCAGCTGGTGCTCGCGACGTGCCGGGCCAGTGGATGGTCGGCCGAGGAGCGTGCCTGCGCCCACAGCACGACCGCCACCGGTCCGAGGCGCCGCACGGCCGCGGTGAGCGCCTCCGTGGGGACGGCCGCACCGAACATCCGTGTGGGCAGGCCGAGTTCCGTGAGGCTCGCGTCGAGCGCCTCCAGCGGGAGGCTGTGCTGTTCGCCCGGGACGCAGGCCAGCAGCACGGGACCCACGCCCGGCGTCGCGGGTACGACCTCGGCGGTGGCGCGGTGCAGCGCGCGGGAGATGTGCCAGGAGAGCAGGTGCTCGACCTCCACGTAGCGGTCCCCGGAGGACTCCCACTTGCGGCCGACCGCGTGCAGGGTCGGCACCATCACCTCCTCCCAGGCCACGACGAGGCCGTGCCGGGAGACGAGCGCGGTCAACTGGTCGTCCACGGCGGGTGCGTCGAGCCGGACCGCGGCGCGCGCGAGGCCCTTGCACTCCTTGCGCGCGTCCCCCAGCGGCAGGGCTCCGGGAGCCCGCGACCGCGACCGGGCGGCGTCCGCGCGGTCCGCCGGCGGGCGGTCGTGCTCGGACGGTGACCGGTCGACGCCCTCCAGGGCGGCCCGGGCCGCCTCGGCGGGCGGAACACCGGCCGAGGTCAGCCGGCACATCTCCTCGAGCATCGCCACGTCCTGCGGCGTCCAGCGGCGATGGTGCCCGCCGGAACGCGCCGCCGGTCCCACGCCGTACCTCCGGTCCCAGGACCGCAGGGTGGTGGGCGACACCCCGAGGCGGCGCGCCAGGGCGCCCGTGGTGAGTCCCGGTTCGGCGGGTTGTGCGGCCGGTCCGTGCCGGTCCGCCGGTGGCAGGTCACCCATGCGGCGACTATACGACGCAGAAACGACGCGAGTTGTGGGGATGGTCGTGCGCTTCACACGATGGGGATCCGGACCTGCCGGGGGCAGCGGCCGGCACCCGCCGACCCGTGCTGGACGGGTCCGGCCGTCCCGGCCACGGCCGGGACCGAGCCCGCACGACCGAGGAGCCCCGGCCATGACCGCAGATCCGATCCCGGAGCCGTGCGGTGCCCCACCGACCGTGTCCGACGCGCGCCGCGAGGTGGTTCTGCTCCCGCGCCCGCGGATCGACGGCACCGTCTCCGTACCGGCGCGCTCCGAGCCGGTCGTCGTGACCGACCTGATCGCGGACGCGTCCATCGGTGCGCACCTGGTGGCGGGCGACGAGGCCGCTCTGGCCGCCGCCTACCGTCGCTGGGGCACTCTGGTGCACACCCTCGCGTGGCGCTCGCTGGGCGACACACGCGAGGCCGAGGACGTCACGCAGCAGGTGTTCCTGGCCGCGTGGCGGGGCCGGCAGGGCTACCGGCCCGAACGTGGCACCGTCGCCGGCTGGCTCGTCGGCATCACCCGCCGCAAGACCGCCGACGCGCTGGCCGCGCGCACCCGCCGCACCGAACTGATCGCCGCTGCCGCCGGCTCGTTGCCGGCAGGCTCCGACGGCGTCTCGTCCCACCCCGAGGCCGTGCTGGACCGAGTCCTCGTGCAGGACGAGCTGGCGAAGCTGCCCCCTGTGCAGCAGCACGTGCTGCGCCTCGCGTTCTACGAGGACCTGACCCACACGCAGATCGCCCAGCGCACCGGCTGGCCGCTGGGCACCGTCAAGAGCCACTGCCGGCGCGGTCTGCACCAGCTGCGCCGCTGTCTGAGGCCGGAGACACCCGGCTGACCGGACGCGCCCGGCCGACCGGACGTCCCGGGCACCAGAGCCCCCTGTCACGGCCCGTCGGGAAGCCCGTCGCAGGTTCACGCCGATCCGGCCAATCCGTCCGCGCACCGGTTCCGGATCACGTACGTACCGTCGAGCTCGCCCGTCCTGGAGGACCACCCCGTGAAGGAAGCCGTGGAGATCGGGAAGAACCCGGCTGCGGAACCGAATCTGCCGGATCTGATGGCCGAGGTCGCCCGTGGCGACACGGAGGCCTTCGCCGCGCTCTACGACGTCGTGGCGGGCCCGGCCCTGGGGATCGTGCGGAGGGTGGTGCGGGACGGCGCCCAGTCGGAGGAGGTGGCCCAGGAAGTGCTGGTCGAAGTGTGGCGGACGGCCGCCCGGTACCGTCCCGAACGCGGCTCGGTGATGAACTGGGTCCTCACCCTCGCCCATCAGCGGGCGGTGGACCGGGTCCGCTCGGTCGAGGCGTCGGCCGCCCGGGAGCAGCGGGCCGCGCTGCTGGACCGCACGCCCGAGTTCGACGAGGTGACCGAGCAGGTCGAGGCGCGTCTGGAGCACGAGCAGGTGCGGCGCTGTCTGCGCACGCTGACGGAGCTTCAGCGGCAGTCGGTGACGCTGGCCTACTACCGCGGGCTGACGTACCGCGAGGTGGCGGAGTTGCTGTCGCTGCCGCTCGGCACGGTCAAGACCCGGCTGCGCGACGGTCTCATCCGCCTGCGCGACTGCCTGGGGGTGGCGGCGTGAGGACGGCCGATCCGCACACTCTGACCGGCGCGTACGCGCTGCACGCCCTCGACGACGACGAGCGGGCGCGGTTCGAGGCGCATTCCGCGGACTGCGACGCCTGCACTCAGGAGGTCCTGGAGCTGCGGGCCGCCGCCGCGCGGCTGGCCCTCGCGGTCACGGTGTCCCCCGCCCCCGAGCTCAAGTCCGAGGTCATGCGGCGGATCACCGCCGTGCGGCAGGACGCGCCCCGCACGATTCCGCTCGCGCGGCCCGGACGTCTCGCGGCCCGCGCGCACCGCATGTCACGCTGGGTGCCGGCCGCCTGCCTGGCCGCCGCGGCCCTGTTCGGCGGTGTGGCGGTGTGGCAGCACGACCGCGCCGAGGAGGCACAGGACCGGGCGCGGCGGTCGGAACGGCAGGGCGACGAGCTCGCCTCCGTGCTGGCCGCCCCGGACGCCCGGACACGGACGGCGAAGCTGGCGGACGGCGCGACGGGCACCGTGGTGGTGTCCAAGGGCCTCGACCGGGCCGTGTTCATCGCCTCGGGGATGGCGGCACCGCCGGACGGCAAGGTCTATCAGCTGTGGTTCGACGACGGGGGCAGCATGCGGTCCGCCGGGCTGATGGACCCGGGACGCACCGACGAGGCGGTACTGATGCGCGGCCCCGTGGACAAGGCGTCCGGTCTGGGCGTCACGGTCGAACCGGCCGGCGGTTCGACCGAGCCGACCTCCGCGCCGGTGGCGCTGGTCGACTTCCCCGCCTGACCGTCCCGCCCCCTCCGGCCTCCGGGGGCGGGACGGTCTTCCCCGCGTCGCCCGCCGGCCCCCTTCCGGCGGGCGGCGCCCCCTGACCGGGGTGTGGCCGACCGGAAGGGGGCCTGTCAGGTCGAGCTCGGGGGTGTGGGCGCGGGCCCGCGCCGCTTCGGCGGCACGGGGAAGAATCCGCTGGTCCTCGCGACGTACTCGGCGAATCCCGGGCGTTCGGCCATGTGCCGTTCGAGCATGGGCTTTCCGCTGCCCTTGATGAGCAGACCGCTCATCACCAGGGGAGACACGGCGGCCACCGCCGCCGACGCGCCGGAGTCGCAGGCGAGCAGGTACAGGCCCCACCAGACGCAGAAGTCCCCGAAGTAGTTGGGATGCCGCGTCCAGCTCCAGAGCCCCTGGTCCATGATCCGGCCCCGGTTGGCCGGGTCGGCCTTGAACCGGGCCAGCTGGGCGTCGCCCACCGCCTCGAAGAACAGGCCGAGCGTCCACAGCGCGGTGCCGGCCCAGGCGAACGCGGTGAGCGGACCGGGCACGTACTGGGCGGCCTGCACGGGCAGCGACACCAGCCAGACCAGGGCTCCCTGGAGCAGGTAGACCTTGTACAGCGCGTACAGGTCGCGGTTGCCCGGCGCCTTGTCGAGCATCGCCTCGTAACGGGGGTCCTCGCCGTGGCCGCGGCCCCGCCGCGCGATGTGCACGGCGAGCCGCAGCCCCCACACCGAGGTCAGCGCGGTCACCAGGATCCGGCGTCCGTCGTCGCCCGCGCCGCCGGACGCGGCGAACGTCACGAGGGCGACGGCGGTGAAGCCGAGCCCCCAGGCGATGTCGACGACGCGGTGGACGCCCTTGCGGACGGCGACGGCGAAGGTGGCCAGCATGACGGCGAGCGCGACGCCTGCCGCGAGAGCCAGATTCTGGGCGAAGGCGCCCCACGGGAAGCCGGTCACGGTTCGACCGGTCCCGTGTACCAGGGCCGCGGGGTGGCGGGCAGTCCACTGCGTCCGTGGGCGGTGGGCCGTACGGCGAGGATCTGGTCGACGCCCATGCGGCGCTCCTCGAACGCCAGGGCGCCGCCGACCAGATACAGCCGCCACACCCGGGCCGTCTCCTCGCCGACGAGGCGCACGACGTCGTCCCAGCGGTCCTCCAGCGTGCGGTGCCAGGCCTCGACCGTGCGCACGTAGTGTTCACGCAGCGACTCCGCGGACCGTACTTCGAGTCCGGCGTCCTCCAGCATGCCGACGGTCCGCCCGAGCGGGCGCATGTGCATGTCGGGGGCGATGAACGCCTCGATGAAGGCGCCGCCGCCGGGAGCGGCGGTCCCGCGCGACATCTGCTGGACGAGGACGCGTCCTTGGGGGCGGACCAGCCGGCGCAGAGCGGCGGCGAAGGCCGGGTACTCGGAGTCGCCGACGTGTTCGCCCATCTCCACGGTGGCGACCGCGTCGTAGGCGCCTCCCTCGATGTCCCGGTAGTCCTGGCACACCACGTCCACCCGGTGCTCCAGGCCGCGTTCGCGGACCTGCTCACGGACGTACGCGGCCTGTTCGCGGGCCAGCGTGACGGCGGTGACCTGCGCCTTGTGCTGTTCGGCCGCGTACAGGGTGAGGGAGCCCCAGCCGCATCCGATGTCGAGCAGTCGGGCGCCGGGGACGAGTCCCAGTTTGCGGCAGATCAGTTCCAGTTTGGCCCGCTGGGCGTCGGCCGGGGTGAAGCCGGGTTCGTCGGAGATCCAGTAGCCGCACGAGTAGGCCATCGTCTCGTCGAGGAGCAGCCGGTAGAACTCGTTCGACAGGTCGTAGTGATGGCTGATGGCGGCCCGGTCGCGGGCCTTGCTGTGCAGGCCTCCGAGCAGCCGTGCCTGGGACGCGGGTGCCGGGGGCGGCGGGCCCACGGCTCCGAGGCGCAGGGCGGCGGCGGCCGCGCGCGCACGGTCGGCGGGGGTGAGGCGGGGCGCGTGCACCCCGCGTTCGCGCACGGCGCCCCACATTCTGCGCAGCCCGTCGGCGAGGTCGCCCTCGACGTCGAGCTCACCGGTCACGTACGCCTGTGCCAGGCCCAGTTCGCCGGGCTGCCACAGCAGCCGGCGCAGGGCGCGCCGCGAGCGGACGACCACCACGGGCGCGTCGGCGGGACCGGCCTCGCTGCCGTCCCAGGCGCGCAGCCGCACGGGAAGCGGGCCGCCGAGCGCGTCCTCGGCCAGCGCCGCCAGCCGGTGGGCGGTGTCCTCGTGGGCGGGGCGGACGGTAGTCATCGGCCGAGGTCCTCCTTGGTGAGCAGGTAGTGCTGGACGTCGAGGTAGCCGGAGCGGAATCCGGCTTCGGAGTAGGCCAGGTAGAACGTCCACATACGGCGGAAGGTCTCGTCGAAGCCGAGTGCGTCGACGTCGTCGGTGCGGGCGGTGAAGCGTTCGCGCCACAGCCGGAGTGTCTCGGCGTAGTGCGCTCCGTAGGCGTCCCTGCGGGTGACGCGCAGCCGGGTGTGGTCACGGACGGTGTGCTCCACGGCTTCGACGGAGGGCAGCAGCCCGCCCGGGAAGATGTACTTCTGGATCCAGGTGTGGGTGTGCCGGCTGGCGAGCATCCGGTCGTGCGGCATGGTGATGGCCTGGAGGGCGGCGCGGCCTCCGGGGGCGAGCCGTTCGTCGAGCGTGCGGAAGTAGACGGGCCAGAACTCCTCGCCCACCGCCTCGATCATCTCGACGCTCACCACGGCGTCGTAGGTCCCCTCGGCCTCGCGGTAGTCGCACAGCCGGATGTCGACCCGGTCGGTGAGCCCGGCCCGTGCCACACGTTCGAGGGCGAGGTCGCGCTGTTCGTGGGAGAGGGTGAGCGTGGTGACGTGGGCCCCGCGGGCGGCGGCGCGTAGGGCGAGCTCGCCCCAGCCGGTGCCGATCTCCAGGAGCCGGGTGCCGTCGGTGACCGCGGCGAGGTCCAACAGCCGGTCGATCTTGCGGTGTTGCGCGGCGGCCAGCGTCGGCCAGGTGGCGGGGAAGCCGCGGAAGAGGGCGGAGGAGTACGTGAGGGTCTCGTCGAGGAAGACGGCGAACAGGTCGTTGGACAGGTCGTAGTGGTGGCTGATGTTGTCGCGGGATCCGCCCGGTGTGTTGCGCTGGGCGTCGGGCTGCTTCAGGGCCCACAGCCGGCGCAGCCGTTGCAGCGGGGCCGGGATCAGGTCGGCCGTGTGGCCGGCGAGCACGGTGAGGGCCGCGACCAGGTCGGGTGCGTCCCATTCGCCCGCCGTGTAGGACTCGCCGAAGCCGACCAGGCCGTGCACGCCGATGCGGCGGTGGAAGGCGTCCGTGTCGTGGACGTCGACGCGGGGGCCGCCCGTGCCCAGGCGCGTCCCGTCGTCGCACCGCACCTGGAGCGGGAGGCGTCCGAGCGCTCCGCGCAGGACGGCACGCGTCAGTGCGATCCGTGCCCGGGAGGCGTCCGGTGGCGTCGCCGGGCCCGGGTGGCCGCCGCGGTCCGCGTCCTCGTGCCGCGTGGTGAGGGCACGGGGCTCGGCTGTCGTCATGTCGCTTTCTCCTGATCTCGGTGGCGGCGGGGCTGGACGGGCAGTCCCCGCAGGAGGAGCCGGATGCCGTGGAGGCGGATCGCCGCCGAGACGGCCACGGTGGACCATGGGCGCCGAAGCGCCTGGCCGAGCAGCGCGCGTGGCGTCGCCTCACGTCGTGTGCCGCGCAGCGTCGCGGTGAAGGGGCGCCCGCCGGCGCGCTCCAGACGGACCGTCAGATCAAGCCGTGGGCCGGGCGGGGGCAGGCGCATGCGGTAGTCGCCGTCGACGGGGAAGAACGGCGACACGTAGAACTCCTTGCGTGTGTGCGCGATCCCGTCACCGTCGGGGCGGAGCAGGTAGCAGTGCCGTTCGCCGTAGGTGTTGTGGACCTCGGCGACCACGCAGCGCGGTGTGCCGTCGGGGTCGTGACACCAGTACAGGGTCAGCGGGTTGAAGACGTGGCCGAGGACGCGGGCGTGGGTGAGCATCGCGACCGGCCCGCCGCGCAGGTCGATGCCGTGGGCGGCGAGGAAGCGGTCCAGGCCGGCGCGGACGGTGGGCTGGTCGCCGTCGAAGTGGTCGCGGGGGTCGAATCGGGCCAACGGGCGTAGGAGGAAGGGAAGTTCAGGAGGATGGCCGGGGTCCGTCAGCCACATGTAGGTGCGGTGGCGCAGCGTGTGGCGGGTCGGCGCGGTGCGGACGTGGACGACCGTGCACGGGTAGAGCGCGGGGGTGCGGATCACCAGACCACCCCCAGCGCGGCGGCCGCGGTCACGCCGGACCGGCAGCCGTCCTCGTGGAAGCCCCAGCCGTGGTAGGCGCCCGCGAACGCGGTCACCGCGGTGTTCAGGGCGGGTAGTTGCCGCTGGGCGGCGACGGACTCCGGGGTGAAGACCGGGTGTTCGTACTCCATGCGCGCGAGGACGCGGTCCGGGTCGACGCGGTCCTCACCGCCGAGGGTGACGACGTAGGTCTCGGGGGCGTCGAGGCGCTGGAGCCGGTTCATGTCGTAGCTCACCCGGACCCGGTCCGCGGCGGCGGCGCAGGACGGCATCAGGTAGTTCCAGGAGGCGCGGGCGTGGCGGGCGCGCGGCAGCAGGGTGGTGTCGGTGTGCAGGAGGGTGGAGTTGCGGGAGTAGCGGAAGGCGCCGAGCACCTCGCGCTCCCGTTCCGTCGGGTCCGCGAGCAGTCGCAGCGCCTGGTCGGGGTGAACGGCGACGACGACGGAGTCGTACGAGGCGGTGGTGCCGTCGTCCGTGGTGATCTCGACGCCGTCGGCATGCCGGCGCACGGCACGGACCGGGGCCGAGGTGTGCACGGCGTCGAGCTGTTTGGCCAGCCGGTCGACGTAGGTGCGGGATCCGCCGGTGACCGTGCGCCAGACGGGTGAGTCGCCGACGGACAGCATGCCGTGGTGCTCCAGGAAACGGAACAGATGTGCCGCCGGGTGGTCGAGCGCCGTGGTGGCGTCGCACGACCAGACCGCCGACACGAGCGGGGTCATGAAGTGTCCGACGAAGTAGGGCGAGAAGCGCTCGCTCGTCAGGAATGCGCCAAGGGTGAGGGTGTCCCCGGCGCCCTCGGTCCCCTCGGCGAGCAGGCGGCGGGCCGCCCGGTGGAAGACCGGCACCTCGGCGAGCATGCGCAGGTAGGGGCCGTGCAGTGCGCTGCGCGGGCGGGCGAGGAGTCCGGCGGGCCCGCGGGCGCCCGCGTACTCCAGGCCGCACCCCTCGCACCGCACCGACATGCTCATCTCGGATTCCTGGGTGGCGACGCCGAGTTCGTGGAACAGCCGCAACAGGTTCGGGTACGTGCGCCGGTTGTGCACGATGAAGCCGGAGTCGACGCGGTGCATGCGCCCGTCGGACGAGGCGAGGTCGTGGGTGTGCGCGTGGCCGCCGAGCCGGTCGTCCGCCTCGTAGAGGGCTACGCGTCGTGCCCGGCTCAGTACGTGGGCGGCGGTGAGTCCGGCCACGCCCGAACCCACCACGGCCGTACGTCGCCGTATGTCGTGCCGTCCCCGCCCCGCGCTTCCCCCGCCCACGTCAGGGGCGTTCTCCGACGCTCGCCGCACTGTGTCCTCCCACCCGGCTCCGATCAGCGTTCACCCCTTGTTCCGGAGCTACGGTGCTTTCGGATTGCCCGAACGCGACCTTCCTCCGATCGGATGACGACGGGCCGGGCGGGGGACGTCGCCGTCAGCCCGTGCGGCGGGCCAGTTCCCAGGGATCGTGGGCGCTGAAGACGTCGACCTCGTCGCCGTGCAGCCGCACCAGTTCGCGCAGCCGGGCGTGGTTGGCGAGGCGCAGCGGCCGGTCCACCTCGGTGATCTGCTGGAGGATGTCCATGCCGGGGTGTCCCTGCGGGGCGTCGGGGTCGATCTCGCGGTGGAAGTAGTAGGCGTCGCCGCAGTGCAGGAGCCGGCGGCCGGAGTCCTGCACGGCGATCGCGCAGTGGCCGCGGGTGTGACCGCCGAGCGGCACGAGCAGAATGTCCGCGTCCAGTCCGGCCAGCGGCCGCACCGCGTCGAATCCGTACCAGGGGTCGCCCGAGGTCTGTGCGTACGTCACCCAGTGCGGCCGGTGGGCCCACTGGGCCGGGCGGTAGCGGACACGGTCCTCGGGGTGGGCTCCGGGCGCCGCCATGGCCGCCCGGTGTTCGTCCTCGGAGAGGTGGACCTTCGCCCAGGGGAAGTCGGGCAGGCCGCCCGCGTGGTCGAGGTCGAGATGGCTGAGCACGATGTGCCGGACGTCCTCCGGGCGGAAGCCGAGCGCGGCGACCTGGCGGACCGCGGTCTCGGCGGGGTCCAGGACGGGCTGGGCGCGGCCGAGGAAGTCGGCGCCGAGGTTCTCCTCGGGCCGCGCCACGTCGGCGGTGCCGATGCCGGTGTCGACCAGGACGAGACCGTCGCGGTCGGTCTCGACGAGCAGGCAGTGGCACACCGCGGGCAGGCTCCCGTCGTCGGTGTCGATCGTCCGCATGGAGCCGCAGTTCAGGTGGTGGACCTTCACGATGAGTCCTTTCGGCCGCCCTGGACGCGGTGTTGTACGAAGGGCGTCGGGACGCCGCGGGCGGCACAGGGCGACATGAATTAGATAACGAACGTTCGTGAGCTAATAGCGAACGGTCGTTAGGTTAAAGTGATGCCATGAGCCCGCGCAAGTCCGTCGCCGAGACCGCCGCCACCCGTGACCGGATCATCGAGAGCGCCTTGGCGCTGGCCTCCGCCGAAGGACTCGAAGGCCTCACCATCGGCCGCCTCGCGACCGAGCTGGAGATGAGCAAGGCGGGGGTGATCGGCCACTTCGGCAGCAAGGAAGGCCTCCAGCTCGCCGTACTGGACGCCGCGACGGAGCGCTTCCGGATGCGGGTTCCGGCCCGCGCCGTCGGCGCACGGCCCGGCACCGAGCGGCTGACGCGCGCCTTCCACGAGTGGATCGACTACATGTCACAGGACGAGGGGCACGGAGGCTGCTTCCTCACCTCGGCGGCCGGCGAGTTCGACGGCCGCCCCGGCACGGTCCGCGACCGCGTGCTCGCCGCGCTCGACGCCTGGTCGGCGTATGTGACGGCGGAGCTGACCACGGCCGTCGAGAACCGCGAACTGCCCGAGCGCACCGATGTGGAGCAGCTCGCCTTCGAGCTCAACGGCGTGGCCCTGGCCGCGAACCAGTCGATCCAGCTGCACCGTGATCCGCAGGCACCCACGCGGGCCCGACGCGCCGTCGCGCGCCTGCTCATCGCCCCCTGAGAGGGGCCTCCTCCTCCACCCGAGGGGGCCGAGAACATCACTCACGACCCTCCAGAACCCCGAGCTCTACACATAAAGAGAAAATAAGCGCAGAATGGGCGTAAGCGGCACTTACCGCATGCGCACCGGACGCGGTCGGGCCGTGGAGTTCGAGAGAGATCGAAGGAGACGAGTCATGGCCAACGTCTCGCATACCAGGGGTGACATCACCAGCCACCCCGACGTATCCGAAATGCGGGCTCGGTACGACCGCGTACTCGGCGGTCGCGATGTGGCGCTCGTGGACGGGCCGGTGTTCCTGCTGGGCCTGTACTGCGCGGTGTCCCCGTGGATACTCCACTACACGACGAACCAGCCGGCGCTGGCGGCCCACAACCTGATCCTGGGGATCGCGATAGCCGCGCTGGCCCTCGGGTTCACCATGATGCCGGAAAGGATGTACGGCCTGAGCTGGGCCATCTGCGCGATGGGCGCATGGCTGATCATCTCCCCGTGGGTGGTCGGCACCGCCCCGGACGCCGGAGTGGTCATCAACAGCATCATCATGGGCGCGCTGGCCGTAGTGCTGGGCGCCGTGTGCGCGGCGACGACTACCAGGGCCAACACCAGGGCGTGACCCGGCAGTTGCGCGGTCCCGGGCGCGGCCCGGCAACGACAGCCTCTCGGGCATGACCCGACGACGGCACGTCCCCCGGACGCGGCCCGGCGACGGGAGAGGAACGGAGGTCGGCCACGGACGATCGCGGGCCGGCCCGCACCGAGCGGGCCGGCCCCTCCGCGTCCGCGCCGGTCAGCGACCGGGCACCAGCCACGGCTCCTGCGGCAGCGGACTGCCGGTCTCCAGCAGGGACTTGAGGTTGGACAGCACCGCCGCCCAGCCCGAGGCGGCGTCGCGCCGCTCGGACTCGTCGGCGAGGTCCTCGTGGGTCACCGTGAGCCGGACGATGTCGGCGTGCGGCTGGATGTCGAAGGTGACCCGGGAGTACCGGTCCGCGTCGCCCTCGTCCTCGGGTGCGGCCCAGGTGGTCACGAGGCGTGTCGGGCGGTCGCTCTCCACGACGGTGCCGATCACGTCGGCGACCCCGGAGCCGTCGGTGCGGCGGTGTTCCCAGCGGGAGCCCGGCCGCCAGTCCGAGACGTTGCTGTGGCCCCAGTACCGGGCGGTCAGGTCGGCATCGGTGAGTGCGTCCCAGACCTTCTCCGGCGTGCTCCGGATGTAGATGACGTACACGAAGTCGGGCTTGTCGGTCATGGCTTCCTCGGCCTTTCGTCTGAGGGCGCTCAGTGCGCGCAGGCGCGGGCGCTCGAACTTGTCGATCCACCGCTCCTGGATGTCGTGGAGCGGCACCGGATTGAGGTAGTGGAGCTTCTCCCGCCCCCGCCGCGTGGTGCTGACGAGGTTGGCGGCCTCCAGGACGGCGAGGTGCTGCGTCACCGACTGACGGGTCATGTCGATGTGCTCGCACAGCTCGCCGAGCGTCTGACCGCTGTGCTCGTGGAGCCGGTCGAGCAGTCGCCGCCGAGTCCCGTCGGCCAGCGCCTTGAAGACCTGATCCATTCCGGAGTCACTCTCTGATCGCACACTCAACGTTATGCAGGCAATCACTTGCATGTCAACCTGCGTCCCGATCCGCCCGCCCCGCGGGCACCCTCCTGACCACGGTGTGCGACGTCCGGAGCACCCCCGCCGCGCGAGGCCTCTTGGCCGCGCCCCGCCCGGCGCGGCACGATCATCCGATGGACAACCGACCTGCCTTCGACTTCCCCAGGCCGCTGCTGATCGACGGACTGGGCCTTCAGTTGCGCGAATGGTCCGACGACGACGTGGCGGACCTCGTCGCGATCTACGACGATCCCGAGATCGACCGGTGGACGCCGGTCCCGTCACCTTTCGACGCGGTGGCCGCGAGCGCCTATCTGGCCGCCGCCGAGCAGAAGGGTGTCGAGGGGCGGACGGTGCAGCTCGCCATCACCACGGACGGCGGGCCGGCGCGAGGCGAGATCCTGTTGTTCCGCAACGCGGTCGACGAGCGGGACCTCGAACTCGCCTACGGGGTCGGGCCCGCCCACCGGGGCAGGGGCATCGCGACCCGCGCGGTGCGGCTCGCGGTGGACTTCGCCGGTCGCCGGGTCGGTCCGCGGCGCATGGTGCTGTGCATCGAGAACGGGAACACGGCGAGCGAGCGCGTCGCCAGGGCGGCCGGCTTCTCGCTGACGAACGACCGGCCCGTGGTCCGGGAGGCCAAGGGACGCGAGGTCGTCCTGAGGACGTGGAGCCACGACGCGAGCGACACCTCCGGGAGCGCGAGCACCTGATCCGGTCCGCGACGCGCCCCGGGCCTCAGCGACCGACGGGGCCCGCGGGCCTCACCCGCGAGGGAGAGGGAGCGGGTTCGCCGAGAGGTCGAGGGTGAACGCCACCCGGTCGAGTCCGGGGCCGTCGTAGTCGGCCTTCACGGCCGACTCGGTGAATCCGAGCCGGGTGTGGAAGGCTCGCGACGCCGTGTTCTGCGGGCTGGTGACACAGTGCACATAGCGGCGGCCGTGCGAGCGCGCGAGGGCGAAGAAGGCCCGGTACAGGGCGCGGCCGACGCCCCGCCCGTGCAGGCGCGGGTCGACGCCGACGAAGTGCACGTAGGCGGCGTCGGGCTCGGTCTGCGAGAGGAAGCCGATCAGGAAGGCGGCCACCTCTCCGCCGTCGCGTTCCACCAGGAAGCCGGTCGTGGTGAAGTGCTGGAAGTACAACCGCGGCAGCAGCAGCGCGCGTTCGAGCGCACCCGCCTGCCCCTTCAGGCCGCCCCACCACGCGTCCAGCACCCCGAGCACCCGCGCGTGATCCTCTTCGGCAGGGTGCCGCGCCGTCAGTCCGGCCGGAAGGTCGTCGATCATCCGCGCAGTCTGCCATCCGCAGTCGGCACCCCACCACGCCCGGTTCCGGCCGCCGGAGCCTTGCGTGTCCGGCCGCACGGAAGGGCGGCCCGCTCTGCCCGGTCCCGGCCCGGCCGCCACCTGCCGACCAGGCACCGCGGTGACGGTGACCGTCGGGGCTCTCGCTCCGACGGTCACCGTGCGTCGCGCGCCGGCGGGCGCTCCTTGCATCACGCACCGGCGGGCGCTCCTTGCATCACGCGGCTTCACGCGCCCACGGCACCCTGGGGCACACGACGGCGGGCACGCCATGGGTCACGCGCCGGCGGGCTCCGCGTCGGGTTCCGCGTCGGGTGCCGGCGCGGCCAGGTACTCCTCGCTGGTCTCCTTGGGGCCGAAGGGCCACACCTTCTCCAGGCGCGCCCAGACGACGAAGGCGACACAGCCCAGCGCCACCCAGGCGAGGGACCATTCGATCGGGTGGCGGCCCGGCGAGTTCTTGTCCGCGTAGCCGTAGATGGTGAGCCAGCCCGCCAGGGCGACGAAACTCGGCACCGGATAGAGCCACATGCGGTACGGCCGGTGCAGGTCGGGCTGCCGCTTGCGCAGCACCGAGAGGGCGACCACCTGGGCCAGCGCCTGGACGATCACCATGACCGTGGTCAGCAACTGGATGAGGGTGGCCAGGTCCGTGTGCCGGCCGATGAGGAAGCCGATCGCGGTGACGACGCCCATGGTCGCGAGGCCGAGCATCGGGAAGCGGTGCTTGGGGTGCAGCTTGGCGTAGGGGCGGAAGAACACGCCGTCGCGGGCGGCGTCGTAGGGCACGCGCGAGCCGCCGAGCAGTCCGGTGAAGACCGAGGCGAACGCCGTGACGAGGATGAGGACGGTGACCGTGTCGGCGGCGCCCTTGCCCCAGGTCTTCTCCAGGACCGCCGAGGCCACGGACGTGGAGGCGATGTCTCCGGGGTCGGTCATCCGGTGCCAGTCGATGACGCCCAGCGTGCCGATCTGGAGCAGCAGGTAGATCGCCATGATGCCGAGGATCGAGAAGACGATCGAGCGAGGCAGGACGCGGCCCGGGTCCTTGATCTCGGCGCCCATGTAGGCGGTCGTGTTGTAGCCCAGGTAGTCGTAGATGCCGATGGTCAGGCCCGCGGCGAAGCCGAGCCAGAAGTGACTGCTGGTCAGTTCGAAGGCGTGGGCCGGGTAGGTGAACGCGAGGTGCGCGCTGAAGTCGGTGGCCGCGGCGAGGATCACCAGGACCACCGAGGTGATCATGACGGCCCACATGACGGCGGTGATCCGGGCGATGTGCTCGATCCCCCGCCACAGCAGGAGCACGACGAGCGCGACGATGCACAGACCGATGAGGTCACCGGTGGTCTGCCCCATGCCGGGGGCCAGATAGCCCAGGTACTGGACGAAGCCGACCACACCGGTGGACATGATCAGCGGGATGAAGAGCATGGCCGTCCACACGAACAGGAACGGCATCAGGCGGCCCGTGCGGTACTGGAAGGCCTGGCGCAGATAGACGTAACTGCCGCCGGAGCCGGGCATCGAGGCGCCCAGCTCGGCCCAGACGAGACCGTCCGCCAGGGCCAGCAGTGCTCCGGCGACGAACCCGATGACCGCCTGCGGACCGCCGAACGCGGCGACCATCAAAGGGATCGTCACGAACGGCCCGATGCCGCACATCTGGCTCATGTTGATGGCCGTGGCCTGGAACAGGCCGATGCGGCGGACGAATCCGCCGCTCGGCGGGGGGCTACCGGACATGGGTCCTCCTCGGACGAGGCACGGGGGAGAGAGACGGTGGCGGCCTCCTCGTCGGCGGCCGACGGATCGGAGCGGATCAAGGACGGCGGATCGAGGGGCGGATCGACGGGCGGGTCACCGGCCGGCGCCGGTTCTCCCGCCGGCTCACCCGGCGAGGCTGACTGGGCGATAAAGTTAAGGAGCCTTACTAGATGCGTCAAGAGGGTGACCGGCATGCGTGAGAATGGTGCGATGCCCGCCCGTGACGTCGCAGAGCAGCCGGAACAGCCTTGGAACCGCAGGCGGTTGCGCAGTACCAACGAGCGACTGCTGCTGGACCGGCTGCGCACCGGCGGCGCCGCCTCACGCGCCCAGCTCGCCCGCGAGACCGGCCTGTCGAAGCCGACGGTCTCCAGCGCGCTCGCGGCCCTCGCCGGGGCGGGCCTGGTCCACGAGGTCGGCACGCACGCACCCGAGCGCGGCCGGGTGGCCGTCCTCTACGCGCCGGACCCCTCGGCCGGTCACGCCCTCGGCATCGACATCGGTCGCGGGTGGCTGCGCGTCGCGGTCGCCGATCTGGACGGCACCGTGATCGCACGGACCGACGTACGCAACCGGGCCCGCGCCTCCGGCGCACTGGCCGACCTGGTGGTCGCCACCGCCCACCAGGTCGTCGCGGGCTCGGGCGTCGGCGCGGACGAGGTGGCCCACGCGGTGATGGGCACGCCCGGCGTGTACGACGAGACGCAGCGGCGGGTGCGCTACGCGATGCACCTGCCCGGGTGGGGCCGCGCCGGTCTGTTCGACCGGATGCGCGAGGAGCTGGGCATCCCGCTGGAGGTGCACAACGACGCCAACCTCGCGGCCCTGGGCGAGTACACCTACGGGGTCGGCGCGGGCAGCCGGCTGTTCGCGTACATCATGATCGGGACGGGTCTCGGGATGGGCGTCGTGAACGAGGGGCGGCTGTTCACCGGGGCGCACGGCGGAGCCGGGGAGATCGGCTTCCTGCCGTGGCCGGGCCGGCAGAAGCCGGAGACGCTGGAGGACGCGGTGTCCGGCGTGGCCGTGGTCGAGGCCGCCAGGCACTTCGGCATGACCGGGCAGCTCACCGCGAAGGCGGTCTTCGACGCGGCACGCGCGGGCACTCCCGCCGCGGTCGACGCGGTCCGGCTGGAGGGCGAGCGGATCGCCCACACGGTGGCGGCCGCGGCGGCGGTGCTCGATCCCGATCTGGTGGTGCTGGGCGGCGGGGTGGGACACAGCGTCGACCTGCTGCTGCGCCCCATACGCGAGACGCTGCGCACGCTGACACCGCTGCGCCCGCGGATCGTGCCCGGACGGCTGGGCGAGGACGCGGTGCTGCTGGGGGCCGTGGCGACGGCACTGGGCACCGCACGCGACGTGGTGTTCGAGCGCCGCTCCGCCTCCTGAGCGCAATCCCGCCGCATGCTCCGCCCGGCGGCGGGCCTCCTGACGGGGCCTCGCCTCTCGTGGAAGGGGCTTTCCCCGGACGGGGGCGGCTTCCTGAGGGCGACTCACCTCCGGGGCCAGGCGCCTCCATGGCTCCGGACGCGCCCCCTGACGGCGACTCACGTCCCAGTGGAGGCGTCTTCCTCCCATCGGACCCGCTTCCCGACGGCGATGCGCATGCCGTGGGTGGCGCGTTCCCCGCAGGTGGCCGCCCTGCTGACGGGGGCTCACCGGCACCGGCGGCGGTGGTCCGTCCGCCGTCCCGTGCTCCGCCGCCCGGACGGCACCGGACCTCGCGGTGATTGACATGAATTACTCACCGGCCTAGCTTGTGGGCGCAGTTAGTAAAGTTTCCTAACTTGAGCTGACTCTCGCAGTGTCGCAGCGCGGATGCTCCCCCACCCCCAAGGAGACCACCGTGTTCCACCGCCGTGCCGAAAGACGGCGCCTCGCCACGGCCACTGTCACCCTGTGTGCCCTGTGTGCCCTGTCCACGTGCGCGTGGGCCGAGGTCGACGGGCCGACGACCGTGCGCCCCGCGCAGCGGTCCCCCGTGACGAAGGTGGCCTCCACCCCCGGCAGCGCCACCGCGCTCGGCGGTTACACGATCCGGTCCAGCGCCCAGGTCACCGACTCACCGGCGAAGGTGTCGAGCCCAGGCTATCCGGCGAGCGGCTGGGCGGCCGCGGGGCCACGCTCGACAGTGCTCGCGGCGCTGCTCGCCGACGGGAAGTACGCCGATCCGTTCCACTCCACGAATCTCCAGAAGATCCCGAAGTCCGACTTCGCCGTGCCCTGGTGGTACCGCTCGGACTTCACGGTCGACGACACCTCCGAGCGCAGCTATCTGGACTTCAGCGGCGTGATCTCCGCGGCCGACGTGTACGTCAACGGCCGCCAGGTCGCCAAGACCTCCGACGTGAAGGGCGCGTACACGCACCACGAGCTCGACATCACCTCGCTCGTGCGGGCCGGCACCAACACCGTCGCCTTCCGGATCCAGCCCAACGACCCGACCAAGATGCTCACCATGGGCTGGCTCGACTGGCTGCAACCGCCGCCCGACCAGAACATGGGCATCGTCCGGGACGTCCTGGTCCGCCGCGGCGGGCCGGTCGCACTGCGCGACGCGCACGTGGTCACCAGGCTGGACGTGCCCTCGCTCGCCTCCGCGGACCTGACCGTGAAGGCGCAGGCACGCAACGAGACGGACAAGGCCGTGACCGCCACCGTCTCCGGCAGCATCGGCCCCGCGGTCTTCGCCCGGACCGTCCCGCTCGGCCCGCACGAGACGAGGTCGGTCACCTTCACCCCGGCCGACTCCCCCGGCCTGCACCTGAAGGCACCGAAGGTGTGGTGGCCGGCCGGCATGGGCGGACAGCCCCTGTACGGCCTCGATCTGAGTGTCTCCGTCGCGGGCGAGCGCTCCGACCTCGCGCACGAGGACTTCGGCATCCGCGAGGTCAAGGCCCCCCTGAACCGCGACGGGGCCCGGCAGTACAGCATCAACGGCCGCAGACTGCTGATCAAGGGCGGCGGCTGGTCGCCGGACGAGTTCCTGCGCTGGGACCGGACCTACGTCGAGGACCGGTTGAAGTACGTGCGCGATCTGGGGCTCAACACGGTCCGGCTGGAAGGGCACATCGAGCCGGACGAGTTCTTCGACCTCGCCGACAGGTACGGCGTCCTCACG
This sequence comes from Streptomyces sp. Tue6028, assembly GCF_002300165.1. Lineage (GTDB taxonomy): Bacteria > Actinomycetota > Actinomycetes > Streptomycetales > Streptomycetaceae > Streptomyces > Streptomyces siamensis. Next base: position 243,857 of record NZ_MLCE01000002.1, read on the forward strand.
CTGCCCGGCTGGGAGTGCTGCACCAAGTGGGAGGGCAACGTCAACAGCGGCGAGGCCGGGGAGCCCTGGACGGCCGCCGACTATCCCGTCGCCAAGGCGTCGATGGCCGCCGAGGCCGCACGGCTGCGCTCCCATCCCAGCGTGATCTCCTTCCTCATCGGCAGCGACGCCGCGCCGGACGCCACGATCGAGAAGAACTACCTGGACGCGCTCCACGCGGCCGACTGGCCGACGCCCGTGGTCCCCGCAGCCAGCGACAAGTCCTCCCCCGTCACCGGCAGTTCGGGCATGAAGATGACCGGGCCCTACGAATGGATCCCGCCGAACTACTGGTACGCCAAGCGCGAGGGCGGCGCCACCGGCTTCAACTCCGAGACCGGCGCGGGCCCCGACATCCCGACCCTGGACACCCTGCGCCGCATGATGTCGCCCGCCGAACTGGACACGCTCTGGAAGGACCCGGGCGCCAAGCAGTACCACCGTTCGCCGTCGTCTACCTTCGCCACCCTGAAGATCTACGACAACGCCCTGGCCGGACGCTACGGCGCCCCCACCGGCCTGACCGACTACGTGCGCAAGGCGCAGCTCGCCCAGTACGAGAACGTGCGGGCCCAGTTCGAGGCGTACGGGCGCAACGCCACGGACGCCTCGAAGCCCTCGACCGGCGTCGTGTACTGGATGCTCAACAGCGGGTGGACGTCGCTGCACTGGCAGTTGATGGACCGCTATCTGGACCAGGGCGGCGCCTACTTCGGCGCGAAGAAGGCCAATGAGCCGCTGCACGTGCAGTACTCGTACGACGACCGTTCGGTCGTCGTGGTGAACAACCGGCACGAGCCGGCCTCCGGGCTGACGGCCCGGGTCACGCTCTTCAACACCGACGGCACACAGAAGTACGACCGGACGGCGACCGGTGTGGACGTGGCCGGCGACGGGGCGCACAGCACGGCTCTCACGGTGCCGTCCTCGGTGAGCGGACTGTCCCCGACGTATCTCGCCCGGCTGGTCCTGACCGACTCCCGGGGCAAGGAGGTCAGCCGCAACGTCTACTGGCTGTCGACGAAGCCGGACACCCTCGACTGGGCCGGCACCGACTGGTACTACACGCCGACCACGAGCTACGCGGACCTCAAGGGCCTCGGCTCGATGGCGCGGGTGCCGGTCTCCGCGTCGGCGTCCACCGACACCGGGTCCGACGGCATCGCGACGACCAGGGTCACCCTACGCAACACAGGGACGGGGAAGACCCCCTCGCTGCTCACCGATGCGCACCTGGTGGACGCCGAGGGCAGGCCGGTGCTGCCGGCCGAGTGGTCCGACAACCAGGTCAGCCTGTGGCCCGGCGAGTCCACGACACTCAAGGTGACCTATCGGACGGCCGATCTGCGGGGCTCGGCTCCGCGGATCCGCGTCTCGGGCTGGAACACACCCGAGACCACGGTCCCGGCGACCTAGACGGGAGGCACCGGGAAGACCGCGAGAGGCGGAGGAGCAGGAAAAGGAGCAGGAGAAGGGCGGGCCCGGTGCCGCGGGCCCGCCCTTCAGTCCGCTGCGGATCAGCTCACGTTCAGAGCCGTGTCGTCGATGACGAACGACGTCTGGAGCATGGAGCCTTCGGTGCCGGTGAACTTGATCGTGACCGTCTGCCCGGCGTACGCGGTGCCGAGGGCGAAGGTGCGCTGGGTGTACCCCGAGGCGGCGTTCAGGTTCGAGTACGTGGCCAGGGTCGACAGCACGGTTCCGCTGCTGTTCAGCACCTGGGCCTTGAGGGTGTCGTACGCCGTGCTGGTGGTCGTCTCGGCCGTGTCCACGTGGAGGTGGAAGCTCAGGGTCGCCGAGCAGCCGGACGGGACGGTGACCGACTGGGAGAGGGTGTCGGTGTGCGCCGAGCCGTAGCCGTTCAGCCACGCCTTGTACGAGCCGGTGCGGGCGGCCTCGCCGGTGTCGGTGGTGATCACACCGCTGCTCGCGCTCCAGGACGTGCTGCCGGACTCGAAGCCGGGGTTGGCGAGCAGTTGGGCGGCCGTGCAGGTGCCGCCGCCCCCGCCGCTGCCGCTCGCGCCCGCGAGCCACTCGGTGGCGTTCAGGGCCAGCGCGGCGTTGGTGGCGCCGGAGTCGTTCCAGCCGTCGTAGAGCGTGTTGCCGGACTGACCGGTGCCGTCGTCGATGGGTGAGCTGTCTCCCCAGAACGCGACCCGGCCGCTGCCGAAGGTGCTCGTCGCGAAGAACGCGCCGGTGTTGCCGGAGTAACCGGTGCGGTAGAGCAGGCCCTTGACCGCGGGGTTGTCTGCGGGCTTGAGCGTCGCGGTGGTACCGCTGGCGATCAGGCTCTTGGTGACGGTGCCGAACGAGCCGTGCAGGACGGCGCTCGTGCTGTCGGTGACGGCGCTCGGATGGTCGGAGCCGATGCTCAGCGAGTCGACGGAGAAGCCGAACGGGTCGGTGCTGTCGACGCTGTTCGTGGTCATCAGGTCGTTGAAGATCTCGACCGCGTCGTAGCCGTCGTTGTTGCGGTCGGCGCCCGTGTGGTCGGAGATCATGAACAGACCGCCGCCGTTGTTCACGAACGTCATGATCGCGGTCTTCTCCGCCGTGGTGAACAGCGTGTTGGGTTCGGGCAGCACCAGTTCGTCGAAGTTCTTCAGGTCGGTCGCGGCGGAGCCTCCGTAGGTGAGGCTCGCCCCCGAAGGCAGTGTCTTGAGGCTGTAGTCGCCCGTCTTCTGCAGGGCCACGCCCCATGAGGACAGCGCGCCGGTCCAGTCGGTCTCGGCGGACGGGGAGGAGTCCTGGCCCAGCGGGTCGGGCTGGCTGGTGGAGATGATCCAGTCGGCGTTGCCCGCCGTCTCGGCGTGGGCGTTGTCGAACAGGACGCGGTGGGGGGTGGCGGCCTGGGCCGGCGCGGCACCGGCCGTCTGGACGGCGGCGCCCGTGACGAGGAGTCCGAACACGGCCAACGCCGTGGTGATTCTGTGGCGGGAACGTCTGAGTCCGAGCATCCGGCGAACCTCCGAGTGGGGTGGGGAGAGGCGGTGCGGGCGCCAAGTCTGCGCGCGTAGAACGGTGGGTGGCCGTCCACCACGCGACAGACTTTTGAACGGTACATGACTAGTCGACCGTCGAACAGGAACCCGGCGGAACCCGATCCGAGGCGGGCGGCACCGGAGCGGGACTGCCTCGGCTTCCAGGGGGCACTAGATAACCGCAGGGAACCGACATAGAGGGGCGGAGATGGAGATCTCAGGCATCATCAGTGCCATAGTCATCGGCATCATCATCGGTGTGCTGGGACGGCTCGTCGTCCCGGGCCGCCAGCGCATCGGCATTCTGCTGACGATCGTCGTCGGCATCGTGGCGGCATTGATCGGCTCGGCGCTCGCCGCCGCCTTCGACGTCGCCGACACCAAGGGCATCGACTGGATCGAATGGCTCATCCAGATCGGGCTCGCGGCGCTCGGCGTCGCGGCGCTTGACCGGTCGAGGGCACGCCGCTGACCGGCGAGGCCATTGCGAGTACGGGAGCCGTGTGCCGTGGTGCGCGCTCAATTCCGTTGCGGAGCGCGCACCCGCAGGGCTAGTTTCTGCGGGCTTCGCACCGCACGCCGACATCACGGAGAGACCTTGCCGCCACGCGTCACACCGCTGACCGACCCCGAGACCACACCCTCCAGCCGACGCCTCGCATGGCTGGCCTCCGGCACCGACAGCGCTCCCGTCGGCTCGGCCTTCCTCCGGCTGTTCACCAAGGAGGGACAGTCCCACCTCGCCGAGCTGGAGATCGCCGTGCACGCCGCCGAGCGGCGGCAGGGAGTGGGCAGCCGGCTGCTGGACGCGGCCGTCTCGGCGGCGCGTGAGGAAGGGCGGCGCTCGCTCGTCGCCCAGGCCGAGGCCGGCTCACCCGGCGACCTGTTCCTGGCGGCGCGCGGATTCCGCCGGGTGCTCGCGCTGACGTACGCACGGCTCCCGCTGGCGGACGCGGACGTCGCGGGCATCACCGAGATCGCCGAACGTCCGCACTCCGGCTACGCGTTGACCCACTGGGACGGCGTCGTGCCGTCCGGCCTCGCGCTGTCGTTCGCACACTCGCGGCGGGCCATGGACGACATGCCGATGGACGACACCGACTACGGAACCGTCGTGTGGGACGTGGACCGGGTCGTGTCGGCGGCCGAGGCGATCGCCAAGCGCGGCGAGTCGCTGCACACGGTGGCGGTGCTGGACCGCTCGGACGGCTCGGTCGTCGGCTTCTCCGAACTCGTCGTGCCCGGCGACGGCCGTGGCGATGCCCAGCACTACGGCACGGGCGTGCTCCCCGAGCACCGCGGCCACGGCCTCGGGCTCTGGATGAAGGCGGAGTCGATCCGTCTGGCCCGTCGGGACCACCCCGAACTCGGCGGACTGCTCACCGACACCGCCGACAGCAACGCGCCCATGCGCCGCATCAACCACGCACTCGGCTATCTGCCCACGCACAGTGCGGTGGAGTACCAGCTCGACCTCTGATCCGGTCGCGCCCTTCGCGGCGCACCGGGCGGCGGGGTGCCCGATCCGCGGCGCCCCGCCCGGCTCCCGACGGAGCGGCGCCGCACGGCCGGCGCCGGTCCGGCGCCCTACGCGGCCAGGTCCTCCAGCGCGGCGAGGCCGTCCTGGCTGGACGGATGGGCCGGAGTCCAGCCCAGTTCCCGTTCCGCCTTCGCGGAGGAGACCCGCATCGACGCCCCCGTCATCGTGTGCGCGTACGACATCGGCCTCATCACCCACCGCGGCACGGTCATCGGCGCGGGCAGGCCGAACCGTGCGGCGACGGCGCGGACATGGGCGGCGAAGCCCAGCGGGGTGCGGTCGGCGATGTTGTAGGCCTCGCCGGGGCGCCCGCGCTCGACGGCGGCGACGACCGCGCGCGCCGCGTCCACGAGGTCGATCCACGGCAGGACGCGGCCCCGGTCGTCGGTGACGGGAAGCTGCCGCTTGCGCAGCATCGAGACGATGCCGTCGGTGCCGCCGGGGCCGTAGAAGAGACCGAAGCGCAGCGCGATGCCCTCCAGTCCCTCGGCCTCGAACGTGAGCCGTTCCTTGGTGCGCATCGCCGCGATGTGCCGTTCCAGTTGCGCGGTGGCGCCCGGCGGTCCGAAGGGGACGTCCTCGGTGACGATCTGGTCGCCGTGGTCGCCGTATCCGTACCCGAAGATCATCGACTCGGCGACGAACCGCCGTGCGCCGGTCACGCGCGCGGCCTCGACGAGATGTGCGGTGCCTTCCGTGCGCAGCGCGTCGGTGGCGTACATGTCCCGGTGCCGCAGGGGTGCCTTGCGCAGGGCGGTCGCGGCGTGGACGACCGTGTCGAAGTGGCGGCCGTCGACGGCCCGCAGCAGCGCGTCGCGGTCCATCAGGTCGGCGCGGACGCCGTTGCCGGTGCCCCGGCCGAGACCGGTGACGTGGTGGCCCGCGTCGGTCAGGGCCTTCGTGATGTGCCGGCCGAGGACGCCGCTCGCGCCGGCCAGGAGGATGCTCTGGTTCGTCGTCATGCCCGTACGACGGAGAGCGGCTGCCGGAATGTGACATCGCTCGGGCGGCTCACCCGCACGGGCCTCGGGCGTCGCCCTCCGCGCACGGAGCGCACGGAGCGTCCGTGCGCGGAGCACCTCAGAGCGCGTACACGTACGGCGTGGTGGTGGTCAGCGGCTGGAAGCCCAGCCGGGCGAGGACGGGGCGGCTCTGGCCGGAGGCGTCGACCTGGACGTAGCGGTAGCCGCGGTCGGCCGCCACCCGGGCGCGGTGGGCGACGAGCGCCCGGTAGATGCCCCGGCCGCGCCAGGCCTCGACGGTGCCGCCGCCCCACAGTCCGGCGAACCGGGTCCCGGGCAGCAGCTCCATGCGGGCCGCGCTGACCGGCACGTCGCCGGCGAGCGCCACGACGGCGACGACCGTGTCCGCCTCGCCGGTGAGCTGGGCGAGCAGTTGGTGGCGCAGCCGTGTGCCGTCCGTGCCGAAGGCCTGTTCGTGGACCTCGGCCACGAGGTCCACGCCGGCCCGGTCGGTGACGGGCAGCAGGCGTACGCCCTCCGGCGGTTCGGCGTCCAGCGCCAGGTCGCCCAGTTCGGCGACCATCAGGGTCTCCTCGGGTTCCGCGGTGAAGCCCGCGGCGCGCAGCCGGGACCCGAGGTCCTCCGGCTTGTCGTGCCCGTACAGCTTCCACTCGAACTCCCGCCGGAGTCCGGTGAAGTGGCGGATCTGGTCGGCGATCGCCGCGTCGGCCGTCGTCTCGTCCAGGTCCGACCAGACCACTCCGTTCCAGCCGTGCTCGGCGCCGGTCTGGCGCACCACCTTGCCGGCGCGTTCGACCCGCGCGCCCGGCGCGTCGGGCCGCGCCCCTTCTCGCATGTCCCGGTCGAACAGGGCCAGTACCGCAGCGTGATCCATGGGCTCACTCCAGCACCCGGGAGCCGCCCGGGGCAACGGGGATTTCACCTTGTGGGCGGCCGTCCCCGGCCCGAGGGCGCGCACGCGCCCGGCCGGGGCCGTGCGACCCCGCCCGGGCGCGCTCCCCCGCCCCTCCGGTCAGCCGGTGGCGGTCAGTTCCTGCCGGGTGCCGCTCGTGGCCGGGGGCTGGACGCGGCGCAGCCCGGTCAGACTGACGAACACCAGGGAGAACAGGCCCGCGGCGGCGAAGGCGGTGAAGCCCGCGGTGGTCGAGCCGGTCGCGAGCAACTGGCCGCCGAGCCAGGGGCCGAAGACGGCGCCGAAGCGGCCCATGCCGGAGGTCCAGCCGACCGCGGTGGCGCGGTTGTCGTCGCTGGAGCGGGCGGCCACCGTGGCGTAGATCATGGCCTGGGCGCTGAAGAGGAACAGGCCGGTCAGGAAGACCACGGCGTAGGTGAGGGGCAGTGGCATGCGGACGCTGAGGGTGTAGACGCCGACGGCCGTGGCGCCGAACCAGATCGCGGCGATGCGCGGTCCGCCGAACCGGTCGGTGAGCCGGCCGCCGACGAGCATGCCGACGATGCCGCCGAGGTTGATGACGATGACGAAGCCGATCGAGGAGCCGAGGTTGTAGCCGTTGGCCTTCATCAGCGAGGGCAGCCACTGGGAGACGCCGTACACCAGGAGGAGGCCGCCGAAGGAGGCCAGCCAGAAGAGCAGGGTCTGGATCCACAGTCCGCCGCGGAACAGGGCGGCGACCGCCCCGAAGCGGTCGGCCGCGGCCGGTCGTTCCCCGTCCCGGGCGGTGGGCTCGACGCCGTACCGGTCGGCGAGTGCCAGGGCTTCCGCGTCACGGCCCTTGGCCTGGAGGAAGGCCATCGACTCGGGCAGGTACTTGGCGGCCAGCGGCACGCCGATGAAGAGCGGGATCACACAGATCCAGAAGGAGACCCGCCAGTCGCCGGTCCACAGGGCCACGAATCCGGCGACGATGCCGCCGGCCTGGTGGGCGGTCATCAAAGAGCCCACGATCAGCGCGCCCCGGCCGCGCGGGGCGTACTCGGACACCAGCGTGATCGCGCTCGGCAGCAGGCCGCCGAGGCCGAGCCCGGCGAGGAACCGGCCGAGGCTGAAGACGCCGAGGCTGCCGGCCGCGGCGCAGACGGCGGAGGCCAGGGAGAAGACGGCGGTGGACGCGATGATCGTCTTCTTGCGGCCGGCCCAGTCGCTGACGGTGCCGGAGGACAGGGCACCGATCAGCATGCCGAAGGTGGCGTAGGAGCCGACGTCGCCGGCCTTGCCGGGGTCGATGCCGAGCGCCTTGGTCTCCAGCATGTGCGGGAGGACGGAGCCGTAGATGAACATGTCCAGGCCGTCGAAGAGGACGACCAGCCAGCAGAGGCCGACGACCAGCACGGCCAGTCTGCTGCCGCCGCGAGCGGGCAGGGCGAGGGAGGAGGACATCGTTGTTTCCTCTCGTCCAGGAGATGTGGGCCCTGGAAGGGGGATCGGTGAGGCGGGTCGACGCGGCTCGTGCGGCTGACCCGATGGTGCGCCAGACGCTAGGGACTGCGCCCAGAAAGTGTCAACGCTTTTGTCAACAATCCAGCAAACGATTCGGCCACCGCGCGACCCTGTCACGGGCGCCTGAGACACAGCTGAAGAGCCAGGTCACGACGTGAGTGGGCAGCACGAAGCGGCGCGCCGCCCACTCACGGACCCGGCCGGAACGAGGCATGGGACGGGGACGGAACGGGGTACGGCACGGGTCGTCCGACGGCCCGTCGCCCACGGGGGAACCCGCGGCGAGCGCCGGGCGCCCGCCGCTCAACGGGTCAGTCGACCGGCGGGGTTCCGTGGGTGTGGAAGGACTCGATGGTCCTCAGACCCCAGGCCTGTCCCTTCTTCCGCTCGTCCTCGGTCCAGGTGATGAGCGGCCAGTCGGGCGCCAGCACCAGACGGGTCAGCGGGTTGCACAGCTCGATCCGGTTGCCGCCCGGCTCGTAGACGTACAGGAAGAAGGTCTGCTGGATGGCGTGCTTGTGCGGGCCCGTCTCGATGAACACACCGGTGTCGATCGCCAGGTCGGCGGCGCGCAGGATGTCCTCGCGGGTGTCGGTGGCGAACGCGATGTGATGCAGGCGCCCGTTCGAGCCGGTCCAGTCCTCGGTGTAGACGACGTCGTACGACTTGTTGCTGAACGTCAGCCACTGGGCGGCGATCCGCCCGCTGTCGAGCCGGATCTGCTCGGTGGGGCGGGCGCCGAGGACGTCGCGGACGAAGTCCCCGTTGGACGCGACGTCGGCGGCGAGGTAGTTGACGTGGTCGAGGCGCCGTACGCCCACCCCGTGGCCCGGTTTGGCCTGCGGCTGGTTCTTCAGGGCCGGCTTCAGCTCGTCCGGCGCGCGGTACCACTCGCTCTCCCAGTACAGGGCGAGTTCGTGGCCGTCCGGATCGGTGGTCACGTACAGCGGACCGATGCCCGGCTCGTCCTCCACCCAGCGGCCCGGACGACCGCTGTTCTCGATCTCCTTGACCCGCCGGTGCAGGGCTTCCTCGCCGGACGCCCGCAGGGCGGTTCGGCGGATGCCGGGGGTCGTGTGTGCGGTGAGGGTCAGGCTGTGGTGCTCGTAGTCGTCCCAGGTCCGCAGGTGGACGGAGTCTGCGGAGCGGCCGTTCTCGGTCAGGCCGAGGTAGTCGGTGAAGAAGCGGACGCTGGCGTCCAGGTCAGGGGTGAGCAGTTCGACGTGCCCGAGGTGGGCGATGTCTCCGAGGGGCGGCGCCATGCGGGCCTCCTTAAGGGTGTTGTGCGGCTCCGGACGGCCGGGGGAAGACCGTGCCGTCGAAGATCTTGCGTGCGGTGCGGACGACGGCGGTGCGGCGGGCCACCGGTACGGCGCCGTCGCGGCCGTACTCGATGCCGGATGCGAGGTCGAGGAACCCGGTGGGGTGTTCGATGCGCAGCCGGTCCCCCGTCGCGGGCAGCCGCGCCACGTGCTGCCCGACGCCGCCCTCCACGCGCAGCCCCGCGGCAACGCTCGCGGCGCCCAGGACACCGATGGAGGTGTGGCAGCGCACCGGGATGAACGTGCGGGTCATGACCGCGCCGCCGTGCCGGGGCGCGGCCAGCAGGGTCAGTTTCGGCACGGTGGCGGCCTCGACGTCGCCGAGGCCCATCAGCTTGCCCGCCGCCAGCCGGATCTCCCGGAGCCGGTCGGCGAGCGCGAGGTCCTCCTCCAGGTCCTTGGGTGTCTCGTGGCCGGTGACACCGACGGCCGAGGCCGCGATCAGTACGGTCGGCATGCCGTTGTCCACACAGGTCACGGGTGTGCCGGCGACGATGTCACGGGCATGGCCGGTGGGCAGCAGTGGACCGCGGCCCCCGGGGAACTCGATCACCACCGGAGCGGCCGTACCCGGCACCCCGGAGATCTCGGCGGGCCCTGAGTAGACGACACGCCCGTCCTCGGTGGGAAAGGTCGCGACCGCCAGTTCCCCGCTGTTCACCATGCGGATGCGTACGCGGGTGCGGCCCTCCCCCGGCACGACCAGCCCTCGTTCGACGGCGAACGGTCCCACCCCGGCGAGGATGTTGCCGCAGTTCTGACGGTCGGTCACCTCCGCCCGGTCCACGCCGACCTGGAGGAAGAGGTAGTCGACGTCGGCCTCGGGGTCCGCCGAGGCACGGACCACGGCGACCTTGCTGGTGAGGGGGTGCGCGCCGCCCAGGCCGTCGATCTGCCGCGGGTCGGGACTGCCCATGACCCGCAGCAGCAGGTCGTCGCGGGCGGCGGTGTCGGCGGGCAGGTCCTCGGGCAGGAAGTAGGCGCCCTTGGAGGTGCCGCCGCGCAGGAGCATGCAGCGCACCGCCTCGGGTGCGGTCATGGCCGGGCTCCGCCCCGCTCGGGCGTCGCGCCCCGGACGTGGTCCTCGTAGGGCACGTAGGACACGCCCAGCCGTACGAGGGTCTCGCGCAGGCCGTAGCGGTCCATGCCGAGCTGCCCCTCGGCGAAGGCGGCGCGGGCGGCGGCCTCCTTGTTCTCGCGGGCCTCGGACGCCTCGGCGGTACGGCGGGCGTCCTCGCGGGGTACGCACACCACGCCGTCGTCGTCGGCGAGGATCACGTCGCCGGCCCGGACGATCTGGCCGCCGATCGCCACCGGCACGTTGACCGAGCCGCCCGTCGCCTTCACCGTGCCCTGCGGGCTGACCGCCGCGGACCAGGCCGGGAAGCCCATCTCGCGCAGTTCGCCGGTGTCCCGGACACCGGCGTTGATGACGAGGCCGCGCACGCCGCGTCGCTGGAGCGCGGTGGCGAACAGTTCACCGAACATGCCGTCGGTCGAGGGCGAGGTGGTGGTGACCACCAGGACGTCGCCCTCGCCGCATTGCTCGACGGCCGCGTGGATCATGAGGTTGTCGCCGGGCCACGAGAGGACGGTGACAGCGGTACCGGTGACGCGCGTGCCCTGCTGGATCGGGCGCAGGTGGGTGCCGAGCAGGCCGGTGCGGCCCATCGCCTCGTGCACGGTGGCGACACCGAACGCGGCGAGCGCCTCGACGTCCTCGGGGTCCGCCTTCGGCGGGTCGGTGACGATCACGCCGCTCATGCCAGCTCCTTCGCGATCTGCGGGTAGGGACGCATGTACGCCTCGGCCATCGTCCTGTGGGCGAGGCCCAGGTTGGGCCCGGCGTTGCGCTTGAGCTGGACGCCGCGGCGGACGGCGAGGTCGGTGTAGTAGTCCCACAGGTGCTGCTGGGCGCCGAGACACTCCATGGCCTTGCGCTTGGTGTCCCACACCTCGGTGATGTCCAGGAGGACTTCGGGCCGGAAGCCGCTCATCTCGGGCTGGTGCGGTTCGAAGAAGAAGACCGGCGGTGCGCCGATGATCTCGCCGGGGCCGGGGTAGCCGATGGCCTGGGCGAGGACGCGGGCCTCCAGGGCCATGCGGTGGGCGGCCGGGTGGTCGCCGTTGTACGGGTCCTCGGCCGGGTGCGTGAGGACGACGTCGGGCTGCGTGTCGCGGTAGACGGCCACCAGCAGGTCGGTCAGCTCCGCGGTGGGGGTCAGCGGGTAGTCGCCGGCGTCGAAGAAGCGGACCTCGGCTCCGAGGGTGGCGGCGGCCCGCTCGGCCTCCGCCCGGCGTATCGCCTTGATCTCCTCCAGCTTCTTGCCCTCGCGCCAGGCCTTGGCGGACTCGCCGCGCTCGCCGAAGGTCAGGCAGGCGACGGTGACCTTCTCCCCTCGGGAGGCGGCCAGGGCGATGGCTCCCCCGGCACGCCACACGAAGTCCCCGGCGTGCGCGGTGACGACCAGCGTCGATCGTGGCGGGGTTCCCCCTTGCTCCGGCGGAGCCGGAGGCTCGGGCGAGGCAGGCGCTGTGCCGTGCGTCATGGCAGAAATCTCCTTGGTGGACAGGTGCGCGCCCACCTCGGACCGTCCGCCGCACCGCGCGTCGGCCGCGCGCTGCGTCAGTCGCGCAGCGCGTCGATCACGCTGCCGAGGTGGACGCGGACGGCCGCTTCGGCCGCCTGCGGGTCCCTGGCCGAGATCGCCTCGATCATGGCCAGGTGTTCACTCAGGGACTGCTGGGCACGCCCCGGCCGCAGAGCCAACTGGAAGCGGTGTCGCACCAGTTGGGCGTTGAGCCGCTCCAGGAGCCCCACGGCCACCTGCTGACCGGAGAACTCCCTGATGCGGGCGTGCACTTCATGATTGAGCTCGGAGTAGGTCACCGGCTCGCCGTCGGCGACGGCCTTGGTCATCGCCGCGCCCAAGTCGGCCAGCTCGGCCAGCTGTTCATCGCTGGCCTCGACGGCGGCCTTGGCCGCGCAGAGCCCTTCGAGCGCCATGCGGCACTCGGTGATGGCCACCGCTTCCTCGACCGTCACGACCCGGACCCGGGACCCGCGGTTGCGGATCCGCTCGACCAGTCCCTCCGACTCCAGCTCGATCAGCGCCGCCCGGACGCTGGCCCGGGTGACACCGAACTGCTCGGCGAGCTCGTTCTCCACCAGCCGCTGGGCCGGTGCCATCTCTCCGCGCAGAATCGCCTGCCGCAGCTGCACCAGTGCATGCTGCTTGGCCTGCTCGCCGGTGCCTGGACGGGCTTCCTTCTGCATTGCGCCCTCCCTGAGTGAGTGCCTGTCGAACGTAAATCTAGACCAACAAGATTGTCAACAATTTTGTTTCGCATCTTGCCGACCGTCTTGTCGGCGCAGCGGCCGGGCGCCTCGTCGACAAGGGGCGTGCACGCCGAAGACGCCCGGCTCCGGCGGACCGGGCGGGCGTCTCGGGGTGGAACGCTTCGGGCTCGCGCCCACTGTTCGGCTCGTGCGGATCGGCTCCGCCGGCTCTGCGCGGGGGCGGGGCCGACCCGGCTGCCGCGCGGGCCGGCTCGGCTCAGGCGCGGGCTCGGCTCAAACGCGCGTCGACTCGGGCCCGGGTCGACGCGGCTCAGGTACGAGCCCGTCCGGCTCAGGTGGCGGCGGTCACGGGCGGCGTGACGCCGAACCGCTCGGCGCTCCGGGCGAGTTCGCGCCACACCTTCCCCGCCACGGGCACCCCCTCCTCGGCCCGGCGCACGGCGACCGAGGCGCTGCGCTCGCCGGGATAGAGGACACCCTCGGCACCGTCCGCCGACGGCAGGCTCTCGAGCGTGCCCAGAGTGGTGCCGACGGCCGCGGCGAAGGCGTCCGCGTCACCGAAGGCCGCCGGGTCGATCGCGACATCAAGGCCGGGTCCGTACCCCCGCTCGCCCGCGGCGGTTCCGTCGTGACGACACCGCTGATCACGACTCGGTCGGCCGGTGGCGAGAACCGCATCACGAGCGGCATGAGCGTCTGTCCGGCCGGTTCCGGTGCGCCCTTGCACTCGCACAACTGCGACGAGCACGTCACGATCCTCGAAGGCGAGGCGGAGGTCGTCGTCGCCGGCGAGGTGACGAAGCTGGAGCGGTTCGACACGACGTACGTGCCCTCGCCCCTCCCCCATCTGTTCAGGAACGTCGGCGCGAGTCCGCTGCGCATCCTGTGGGTGTACTCGTCGGGCCAAGTGACGCGGACCTTCACCGAGACGGGCAGGACGGTGGAACAACTCTCGGACGAGGACCAGATGGGCTGAGACGTCCCCTGCCGTGTCCGGGGTCAGCCCGCGCGGTAGAGCGACGTGAGCAGTTCCATCACCGCGGCGGTGGCCGGGTGAGGGTCGTCCCGCCACCAGGCGATCCGTACGGCGACCGGCTCCGCGTCGCGCACGGGCCGGTACACGACTCCGGGCCGCGGGTACTGGTTGGCGGTGGACTCCGCCGTCACGCCGACGCACCGGCCCGTGGCGATCACGGTGAGCCAGTCGTCGACGTCGTACGTCTCCTCGGTCACCGGGCGGGCGTCCGGCGGCCACAGATCCGTGGTCGTGGTCCCGGTGCGACGGTCGACGAGCAGGGTGCGCCCGCCGATGTCGGCGAGCCGGACCGAACGGCGCCTGGCCAGCGGGTCGTCGGCGGCCAGGGCGCACAGCCTCCGTTCGAGTCCCACGATGGCGGAGTCGAACCGCCGGTCGCCGGGAGGCCTGCGGACGACGGCCAGGTCACAGGCCCCCTCGGCGAGTCCGGCCGTGGCCGAGTTGACCCGCACGAGGTGCAGTTCGGTCTCCGGATGCCGTTCTCCCCAGCCTCGCTGGAAGGGCAGCGTGTGGCGGCCGAGCGCCGCCCAGGCGTAGCCGATGCGCAGCTGGGCGGTGCCGGACGTGGCCTGGCGGACCAGTTCGTCCACGTCGGCGAGGACCCGGCGGGCGTGCGCGACGACCCGCAGACCGGTCCCCGTCGGGGTGACCTCGCGGGAGGTCCGCCGCAACAGCCTTGTCCCGAGGGCGCGTTCGAGCGAGGCCAGGGTGCGGGACACGGCCGCCTGGGAGACGCCCAGCACCTGGGCGGCGTCGGTGAAGGTGCCCTCGTCCACGATCGCGACGAGGCAGCGCAACTGCCGGAGCTCCACATCCATGACTCAAGCGTATAGATGGTTCGGCGGATGCATTTTGCGCAAGAGTGCTCCCGGCGCACGATCGGGCCATGGACGCAGCGCCCGCCCCCGCGGCGGCATCAGATCCCGCTTCGGCCCCTGCTCGGGGTGCAGGTCCGGCATCGGCCCAGGTCCGGGTCGGCACCGGCCCGGCTCCCGGCGCAGGCGCAGGCGCAGGCATCGGCACCGGTATCGGTATCGGTATCGGCAAGGGCACAGGTTCCGGCTCCCGTGCCCGGCGGGCGGCCCTGGCCACGATGTTCGTCAGCGGCCTGTCCAACCAGGTCGGGGCCGCGGTCGGCTCCCTCGCCTTCCCCGTCCTCGGCCCACTCGGCGTCGTCGCCGTCCGGCAGTACGTCGCCGCGCTCGCGCTGACCGCCGTCGCACGGCCCCGGCTGCGCACGTTCACCTGGCGGCAGTGGTGGCCCGTGCTGCTGCTGGCCCTCGTGTTCGCGGCGATGAACCTGTCCCTGTACAGCGCGATCGACCGGGTCGGCCTGGGCCTCGCGGTGACCTTGGAGTTCCTGGGCCCGCTCACCGTGGCCCTCGCCGCCTCACGTCGCCGGGTGGACGCGTGCTGCGCGGTGATCGCCGCGGCGGGAGTCGTCACCCTGATGCGCCCTCAGCCCTCCACGGACTACACCGGCATGGCGCTGGGACTGCTGGCCGCGGTCTGCTGGGCGTCGTACATCCTGCTCAACCGCACCGTCGGCCGTCGTCTCCCGGGAGCGCAGGGTTCGGCGGCCGCGGCCTGCCTGTCGGCCCTCGCCTTCCTGCCGGTCGGTGCGGTCGTCGTCCTCCACGGCCCCCCGACCCCGGGCGCCGTCGGGTACGCCGTCGTCGCCGGTGTCCTCTCCTCGGCGGTGCCCTACCTGGCGGACCTGGTCACCCTGCGCCGCGTGCCCGCCCAGACCTTCGGACTGTTCATGAGCGTCAACCCCGTCCTCGCCGCCGTCGTGGGATCCGTCGTCCTGGGGCAGACCCTCGGTCCATGGGAGTGGTCCGCCATCACGGCGGTCGTCTGCGCGAACGCACTGAGCATCCTGACGTCGCGCGCGTGACGTGTCGGCGCGCGGCCCACACGGACCCGTGCCTCGGCGCACCACGTAAGGCCCGCGCGCGGCGCACCACGTGAGGCCCGCACGCGGCGCGCCACGTAAGGCATGCACGCGCGGCGCGCCACGTAAGGCATGCACGCGCGACGCGGCACGTAAGGCATGCACGCGCGACGCACCGCGTGAGGCATGCGCGCGCGACGCCGGAACGATCCCGAGCCCGCCGGGGCCGGAGGGCCGGCCGGGCCACGGATCTCGTACGGTGATCATCGGCGCCGGGCGGATCGGTCCGGCGCCCCGCACGGGGGGACCTGGCTTGTGCGGTGCCGCTCGACATCCTTCGAGGAAGGTCTCGTCCCGTGACAGCCAACGGTCCGCTCCCGCATGCCCGTTCGGCGGTGCTGCGCGCCGTCGGAGCGCTTCCCTGCACGCTCGTCGTCTGCCGCGGCTGCTGCTGCGGCAATCCGCGCAAGTATCCGCAGAGCGATCACGCCCGCCAGCTGGCGCGGCTGCGGGCCGGTGCCGAGGCCTCCCGGGGCCGGTTCGCCGTGCGGACGACGGACTGCCTCGGCCCCTGCGACCAGGCGAACGTGATCGTGGTGCGGCCGTCGGCCGAGGGGCGGCGCGACGGGGGCCGGGCCGTCTGGATCGGATTCGCCCTGGACGACGACTGCACCGAGGAGCTGATCGGCTGGGCGACGGCCGGAGGTCCCGGCGTCGCCCAGCCGCCGGCCGCGCTGGAGCTCCAGTTCGTCCGGCCGCCCCGCGGGACCCGGTCCCGGGGACGCCGCTGACGCGGCACGGGGCGGCACAGCGCCCCGCGTCGCGACGCCCCGTGTCCGGACGTCCGAGGCGGAGCGGTCCTGGACCCCGTGTCGGGGCAGGACCGCTCCGCCCGTGTCACCGGACCGGCGTCTCGCGGGACGCCGTGCCCGGTGCGGGCGCGTGGCCGGTGGGCCGGGCGGTGAACACGCCGCGGCCCTGGGTGCGGCTGCGCAACCGGGTCGCGTAGCCGAAGAGTTCGGCCAGCGGCACGGTGGCGGTGATCACCGTCGCGTCCGCCCGTGTCAGCGAGCCCGAGACCCGTCCGCGCCGTGCGGCGAGATCACCGAGCACCCCGCCCACCGCGTCGTCGGGCACGGTGACGGTGACCTCGGCCACCGGTTCCAGGAGCGCCATGGTGGCGGCCCGGAGCGCCTCGCGCAGCCCGAGGCGGCCGGCCGTGCGGAACGCCATCTCCGAGGAGTCCTTGGAGTGGGTCGCCCCGTCGGTCAGGATGACCCGCAGCCCGGTCACGGGATGACCGCCCAGCGGACCCTCCGCCAGGGCGTCCCGGCAGCCGGCCTCCACCGCGCGCTCGTACTCGCGGGGCACGCGGCCGCCCGTGACCGTCGAACGGAACTCGAAGCCCGTCGCGCTTCCGCCTCCGTCGCCCGACGCGGCCTCCAGCGGTTCCACGTCGAGCACGACATGGGCGAACTGGCCGGAGCCGCCGTCCTGTTTGACGTGCCGGTAGACCAGACCGGACACCCCGCGCACGACGGTCTCCCGGTAGGCCACCTTGGGGCGGCCGACGGCGACCTCGATGCCATGGGCCCGCCGGATCTTCTCCACCGCCACCTCCAGGTGCAGTTCCCCCACGCCCGACAGCGTGGTCTGACCGGTCTCGGGGTCGGTACGGACGACGAGCGAGGGGTCCTCCTCCGCGAGCCGCGCGAGCGCGGACACCAGACGGTCGGTGTCGACGGCCCGGCGCGCCTCGACCGCGACCGCCACCACGGGCTCGGCGACCGCGGGCGGTTCGAGGAGCAACGGAGCCGTCGGGGCGCACAGAGTCGCCCCGGCGTGGGCGGACTTCGGCCCGATCAGCGCGACGATGTCGCCGGCGACGGCCGTGTCCAGCTCCGCGTACCGGTCGGCCCGGACCCGCAATATGCGGCTGACCCGTTCGGTGCGCCGTGCGCCCACGTCCACCACTGTCTCTCCCTTCCGGATCGTTCCCGAGTACACCCGCGCGTACGTCAGCCGGCCCGTCGCCGTCGCGTTGACCTTGAACACCAGGGCGGCGAACGGCTCCTCGGGGTCGGCGGCCCGCTCCTGCCCCGCGTCGGCGCCGGTGCCGCGCACGGCGGGCAGGTCGAGCGGCGAGGGGAGATACGCCACGACGGCATCCAACAGCGGTTCGATACCGCGGTTGCGGTAGGCCGAGCCGCAGAGCACCACGACGCCCTCGCCGGTCCGGGTCAGGTCGCGCAGCGCCGAGGCCAGCGTGGAGGCCCGCACGGTGGAGTCGGCGCAGAACTCCTCCAGCGCGGCGGGGTGGAGTTCCGCGACCGCCTCTTCGAGGAGCCTTCTGCGCCGCCGTGCCTCGTCCAGCAGGGCCTCCGGCACCGGGCCCTCCTCGGCGGTGTCGCTGCCGTCGGCCCACACGAGGGAACGCATGCGCAGCAGGTCCACCACTCCGGTGAAGGTGTCCTCCGTCCCGATCGGCAACTGCACGACGAGCGGCGCCGGATGGAGCCGCTGCCGGATCGACTCGACGGCCGCGTCGAGATCGGCGCCGGCGCGGTCCAGCTTGTTCACGAAAGCGATCCTCGGGACGCCGTGCCGGGCGGCCCGCCGCCACACCGACTCGCTCTGCGGCTCGACACCGGCCACGGCGTCGAACACCGCTATCGCGCCGTCGAGGACCCGGAGCGAGCGCTCCACCTCGTCGGAGAAGTCGACGTGGCCGGGTGTGTCGATCAGGTTGATCCGGTGGCCGTCCCAGGCACAGCTCACGGCCGCGGCGAAGATGGTGATGCCACGATCGCGCTCCTGGGAGTCGAAGTCGGTGACAGTGGTGCCGTCGTGCACCTCTCCGCGTTTGTGGGTGGTGCCGGTGGCGTAGAGGATCCGCTCGGTGACGGTGGTCTTTCCCGCGTCGACGTGGGCGAGGATGCCCAGATTGCGGACGGTGGACAGCGGGCTGGTCAGGTGACGGTGCAGGTCGGTGCGCACGGCGCAGGGCCTTTCGGGTGATCCGGATCGGGTGGCGCGATTCCCGGACGGCGGCCCCTGGTTCGGGCCGTGGGAGATCTCCTGCGCACCGCACCGCACCGCACCGTGACGCGGCGAGCGAGTGCCGCCTCGGCGCCGACGGACCGGGCCGTCGGCGGGCGCGCACCTGGGCAGGCGGAAGGCTGCCGGCGTACGCGCGGGGTCGACGGGCGGTGACACCTGTCGGCGTGAAGGGCGAGGGGCGGAGATCAGACGGTCGTCTCGGGCCTCCGGTACCGGCCGCGCAGCGGGTACCGGGCCCACGAGGACACGAGGATCACCTCGTACAGCGACGGGGGAACCACGACAGCGGTGCGGTCACGCACGGCCCGGCTCCCCTCACTCGTCACGATGCGCGGCGCCGATGCGGCGGTGCGCGAATGTGTGAGGAGTCTAGGGAAGCGGCGACTCGCCCCGCACCGGAATATTCTCCGAACGGCGGTTGCCGCTCCGCTCCACTCCACTGCGCGGTGCTGGGGCTGGTGCGGGGGCGCTGTCGGGTCGTTTCGCCGCCCGTCCGGTGGGCGGGTCGGGTCCGTGCCGGTGATCCGCCCGTTGCAGCCCTTGTGCGGGGCGGTGCCGGTAGGACCTCGCTGGGTGCGTGGCGCCGTCCGCTACGGGCATTTGATTCACCGGCACGGCCCCTTCCGTGAGAGGGCGGGTGCGGGTGTGAGTGGGGCTGGGGTTCAGTCTCCGACCCGCCGGGCGACAGCTCCCGCCTCGCCCCGCCCCGCCCCGCACTGAGGGCAGGGGGCAGTGCCCCAGCCCGTCCGGCGATTGAGGACGAGGCCGTCCAGGCCGAGTCCCCCACCTCCGAGGCCCTCGCTGTCGAGGTTGGGGGCAGTGCCCCAGCCCGTCCGGCGATCGAGGACGAGGCCGTCCAGGCCGAACGGGGGTCCGGGGGCGGAGCCCCGGGGCATGCGGTCGGCATCGGCGCTGCCCGCCGGACACGTCCCGCACACCCCTGTCGGCGCTCGTGGGCAGTCGCGATAGCGTCTCCCCGGCACTGCGGCTCGGGCCGCGCACAGGTCTCACACGTCGGGATGGTCATGCGCGAGGATGCGATCGTCGAGGCTGCCGAGGGAGTGCACCTGGTGCACGGCAGCAACACGAACTGGGTGGTTCTGAGCGACGGCGACGCCGCCACCCTGATCGACACCGGCTATCCCGGCGACCGCGGGGAACTCCTCGCCTCCCTCGAAGCGCTCGGCCACGCGCCCGAGGACGTCCGTGCCGTCCTCGTCACCCACGCGCACAACGACCATCTCGGCTCCGCCGACCATCTGAACCGCGCCTTCGGCGTCCCGGTCCTGATGCACGAGGCGGAAGTACCGCACGCACGCCGTGAGTTCCTGCACCAGGTGAGCGTGGGACAGGTGTTGCGCCAGGGGTGGCGCCCCGGGGTGCTGCCGTGGGCGGTGCACGCCCTGCGGTCCGGCGGCAAGGCGGACGTACGGATGACGCGGCCCGAGGCGTTCCCCCAGGAGGGACCGCTGGATCTGCCCGGCCGTCCGGTTCCGGTGCACACCCCGGGCCACACGCCCGGGCACTGCGTCTACCATCTGCCGGACGCCGGGATCGTGATCTCCGGTGACGCCCTCGTCACCGCGCATCCCACCGCACGGGGGCGCGGCCCGCAGCTGCTCCCCGCGATGTTCGACACCGATCGCGACGGCGCTCGCACCTCCCTCGCGCGCATCGAGTCCCTCGCCGCCGACGTCCTGCTGCCGGGCCACGGTCCCGTGCACCGCGGCGCGGTGGGCGAAGCGGCCCGTCGCGCCCGCGAACTCGCCGGCTGAGGGGCCGGTCCGACGGATCCCTCGGCGGACTAGCCGAGTTCGAGCGTGGTCACTCCGTAGACGCGCTCTCCGGCGAACGGCCTGACGGGACCCGTGTACATGCGGGCCGTCTCGAAGGAGGGCGTCAGGCCGAGTTCCTCCGCGAGGGCGACACCCGTGGTGTTCGTCCGGGGCATGTCCACCGCGATCGGACGGCCGGCGGCATCGTCGGCCAGCGCGGCGATCAGCGCCCGGGCGTCGTCGGCGGTGTCGGCGAACAGCGGGCCGACGCGCTGGGAGTCACGGGCCGGACGGATCACGGCGTACCCCGTGAGGTGCCCGTCCGCGGCGGTGCGGACGAAGGTGCGGTGGCCCGGGCCGGTCAGCCACGAGTCCAGGAACACCGGCCGGTCGGCCGGGTAGCAGGCACTGTCGTACGCCGTGATGGCCGCACGGTCCGCGTCCGTGGCGGCCCTGACTCCCGTGGGCGCCCCGCCCTCGGGGACGATCCCGCCGAACCGGACCGTGCGGTAGGCGAGTTCGAAGCCGGACTGGCGGTAGTTGTCCTGCTGCGCCACCACGCCGTCGAGGCCGACGGTACGGCCGCCGGCGTGCGCGAGGGCCGTGTTCCAGGTGGTGAGGCCGTAGCCGCGGCCGCGCAGGTCGGGCCGTACCAGATAGAAGCCCAGGAAGGCGTAGTCGGCGCCGTAGTTGACGACCGAGACGGCCGAGACGGGCTCGCCGCCGATGCGTCCGATGAAGAAGCCCTCGGGGTCCTGGGCGAAGAAGCTCGCGCTGTCCGACAGCCCGGGATTCCACCCCTCGTCCGCCGCCCACTCGCCGACCACCTTCCAGTCGTCGATCGAGGCCTGGGCCACGACGAGATGCTCCGGTTCCGGAGGGGTCATGTGGGCGCTCCATTCCGTACGGGGTCGCTTCGGTGCGGTGGTCCGCCGCACGCGCAGCATCCTTCCCGATCTCCGTACCGATCGCAGCCGCAACCGTCCGGCGCCGGGAGAGATTCGGCCAGTCCGGCGAACGACACCCGGGGGCGCGGGTGGCGGCGTCAACCTGGTCTGTTCTCGGGGGTGTTGCCCCACGGGCGGCTTAGGGTTGCCGTCATGAGTGTCGAACGCGTGACCCTGCGCCCGGTGGCCGAGGACGATCTGCCCGTCCTGGAGCGGTTCTTGACGGAGCCCGAGGTGTCGTCCCCCTTCCAGTGGTTCGGGTGGTGGGACATCCGGCGCTGGCGGCGGCAGTGGGCGGACACCGGCCTCATCACCGAGGACGCGGGCCAGCTCATGGTGGTGCGGGAGTCCGAGCGGCTGGGATTCGTCGCCTGGCGGAAGATCTCCTCCAGCCGGACCACGTACTACTGGAACATGGGCATCGCCCTGCTGCCGGACGCGCGCGGCAAGGGCGTGGGGACCGAGGCCCAGCGACAGCTCGTCCGCTACCTCTTCGCCCACACGCTCGTGAAGCGCATCGAGGCCGACACCGATTCGGAGAACATCGCCGAGCAACGCGCCCTGGAGAAGGCGGGATTCACCCGCGAGGGGGTGCTCCGCAGTGTCGTGTTCCGCGACGGACGATGGCGCGACGGGGTCCGGTACAGCGTCCTCCGCGAGGAAGTCGCACTCGACGGCTCGTCCGCCACCGCCTCCATTGACGCGGCCACGTCACGAGACTAGCTTCCGGGAGCGCTCTCTTCCCCACCTCCCGAACAACCGCCTGCCCGGTGACACCGCCTACCTCTCGCGTGCGCGGGCGGGCTGGACGTGGTTCCGGTCGACGGGAATGGTGAACTCGGCGCACCTGGTGAACGACGGCATCAGCCTGTCCACCTGCCGCAACAACGGCGGCACCGTGTGGTCCTACAACCAGGGCGTCCTGCTGGGGGCGCTCACCGAGCTGAACCGCGCGACCGGTGACGGCGCGGCGCTGAGCACGGCGCGGCAGATCGCGGACGCCGCCACCACGTCCCCTGAGCTCAACACCGCGGACGGGATACTGCGGGACCCGTGCGAGAGCGGGGACTGCGGGGCGGACGGCCCCTCCTTCAAGGGCGCCCACGTGCGTGGCCTGGGCAGGCTGGACGCGGCGCTGCCCGACCATCCGTACACCGCCTATCTGCGCAAGCAGGCGGACGCCGCGTTCCGTGGGGACCGCAATGCTCTCGACCAGTACGGTCTGCGCTGGACCGGGCCGCTGGACCGGGTCGACGCGGCCCGGCAGCAGAGCGCGCTCGACCTGCTGAACGCCACGCCCTGAGGGGCACGCGGGGCATCCGGTCCGCCGGACTCCGCTCGGGCCCCACCGGTCACGGATCCGGTGGGGCCTTCTCTCGGTGGCCGTGGATCAGCGCACCGCGACGGGCCGGAAGCGCCGGTACAAGACGGCTCCGCCCAGCAGCAGCGCGGCGCCCGCGGCGATCGTGGGTACCGTCTGGTCCGCGCCGGTGCTGGCGAGGGCGGGCACCGGCTGCCCCGGGACCTGCTGGGGCACCACGGGGCGGGGGTGCGCCTTGGGCGGGGCCGCCGGCGGCGGCGTGGCCGGCTGCTCGGGACGGCCGCCGGAGGTGTTCGTCGACTCGTTGCCCACGGCCGCGTTGCCCACCCCGACGACGTTCACGGAATTGCCGCTGACGTTCACGGGCAGGTCCACCGGGACCTGCACACCGTTGCCCGACAGCAGCCCCGGCGAATCCTTTGCGCCGCCCTCGGCGACCGCGCCGCCGTGTGTCGAGCTCGCCCCCGTCTCCTTCGCCGCTCCCCCGTCACTCCTGGTGGCGCAGCTGTTGCCCGCCGCGGGGTTGAGCAGTCCGACCACGTTCACGGTGTTCCCGCACGCGTTCACGGGAACGTGCACCGGGAGCTGGACGGTGTTGCCGGAGATCAGTCCCGGCGACCCGGCCGCGGTGCCGTCCGCCGCGGAGTCGGCGTGCGCCGGAATCGTCACGGCGAGCGCACCCGAGGCGGCGGCCGCGGCGATCAACCCGTTTCGGGTAGCCCGTTTCATAGGTTTCCTGCCTTCCAGACATCGTCGCGGGCACTCACCCGCATCGCGTAAAACGCAGAAGAACCATCCGAGTTATGGCTTATCGGTCTTTCACTCCAACGAGGGTCGCCGTTTTCGAACAGGCGCGACCAGGTGGTGACGGATTGCGACAGGAGCAGTCGCGAAGGGTAAGGCACATCGGCCCGGGCCGCTCGCCGGGAGGCGTGCCCCCGGGGCCGCGCTTATCGTGATCGAGGGGGTGTCGCCGGTCCACCGCGGGGCGAGCCTGGAGGCATGCATGCTGTCCGTGCACCAACGAGGCACGGTCGCCGGAGCCGCGACCGCGACGCTCGCGCTGCTCGCGGCGAGCCTCCCCACGGTGGCGGCGGCCGCGGACCAGCCCGACCTGTCGCGCTTCTACCAGCAGAAGGTCAAATGGGCCGCCTGCACGGGCTCCGGCATGCCCCACGACATGCAGTGCGGCAAGGTGACCGTGCCGCTGGACTACGCGCGGCCCGGTGACGGCACCCTCGACGTGGCACTCGCCCGTTATCGGGCGACCGGTGCGTCGCGCGGGTCGGTGGTGCTGAACTTCGGCGGCCCCGGGGGCGCCGGGATATCCCAGCTCGCCGCCGACAGCAAGGATTTCATGGGGCTCACCAACGGCTACGACGTGGTGACCTTCGATCCCCGGGGTGTCGGCCGGTCCTCGCCCGTCAGCTGCGGCGCGGGGGCCCAGGACATCTCCGCCACCACGGACCCCACCGTCGAAGCGGGCGATCCCAAGGCCGCGCTCAGGACGGTGGAGCAGTACGCCAAGCAGTGCGTCAAGCACTCCGGCCCGGTGCTCCGCCACATCGGCACGGTCAACGCCTCCCGGGACATGGACGTCATACGCCAGGCGCTCGGCGACAAGAGACTCAACTACCTCGGCTTCTCCTACGGCACCCGGCTGGGCGCGGTGTACGCGGCCCAGTTCCCCGACAAGACCGGCCGGATGACGCTCGACGGAGTGGACACGCTCACCGAACCGCTCACGGAGCAGTCCCTGGTGAGCGCGCAGGGGCAGCAGACCGCGCTGGACGATTTCCTCACCTGGTGCGTCAAGGACCTGGCCTGCCCCTTCGGCCAGGACGCGCGCGGCGCTCGGAAGCAGGTCGTCCAGCTCGTCGACTCGCTCGACCGGGACCCGATCACGTCTGCCTTCGGGGACCAGTTCACCGGCCAGGACCTGGTGGGCGCGATCAGCCAGGCGCTCTACAGCGAGTCCCTGTGGCCCTCGCTCGAACATGCCCTCGCCGCCCTGATCCAGGACGGCGACACGCACGCCCTGTCCCAGCTGTCGGGCGGCATCGCGATGCCCGGCGTACCCGCGGCGGGCCGGACGGACGGCGGCCTCGTCGGCGACGAGGACGTCCCCGTCGACAATCTGCTCGCCGCCCTGATGGCGATCAACTGCGCGGACGACCCCGACCGGCCCACCGCCGCCCAGCTCACGAACGACATGAGCCGGCTGCGCGCCACCTTCGAGGAGGCCTCGCCCGTCTTCGGCCCGTTCCGGCTCAACCAGGTGGTGCTGTGCTACGGCCGGCCCAAGGGCACCGACTTCATCCGTGAGCACGTGCGCGACGTCCACTCCCCGAAGATGCTGCTCGTCGGCACCCGCGGTGACCCCGCGACCCCGTACCGGTGGACCGTCGAGACCGCCGCGCGGCTGGGTCCGTCGGCCGTGGTGCTCGACAACAAGGGCGAGGGGCACACCGGCTACACGTCGTCGAAGTGCGTGCACCAGAAGGTCGACGACTTCCTGCTGTACGGCTCCCTCCCGGGCAGCGGCAGCTCCTGCGGGGCCGACGACGACAAGGCACGATGACGGCGCGGTCCGGCGGTGACACGGCCGGGTGACACGGACGAGCCGGCTACAACCTCTCGTACGACGCGGTGGTCACACTGGGCAGGGCGCCGCCCGGACCGGGCACGGCGCACCGTTCGTGACGACTCCAGGGGGAACCGCCGATGCGCATCCGAACCGTCCTCACCCTCTCGGCCGCCGCCACCGCTCTGCTCCTCGCGGTGCCCCAGAGCGGCTCGGCCACCCCGCAGCAGGCCTCCGGCCGGATCGCGAAGTGTGCGGGGAAGGTCCTCCAGCTGCGGGCCGAGCAGTCCGCGGACGCCCGCGTCGTGCACATCGGCGTCACGAACCGTTCCCCCCGTACCTGCACGGTCGACCGCATCCCCACCGTCACCTTCGGGGACCTGGACGGCGCCGCCCTGCCGACGCCCGCGGGCGAGAGCGGCCCGTACCGCCTCGGCCCGGGCCGTACGGCGTTCGCGGCCGTCCGGACGATCGCCGATCCTGCCGACCCCGAGGCCCGCACGGTGGACTCCATCACCGTGTCCGCCGACCCGTCCCTGTTCGGGCGTTCGTTCACCGCGGAGCAGCTGGGCGCGGGGGACGCCGTGCTGGTGTGGGAGCCGGTGACGACGTGGTGGAAGCCGTCCGCGGCGGCCGCGGACAAGGCGCTCGGCCTCGGCTGAGCGGCTCCCGGCATCCACCCGGCGGGTGCGGTCGCCGGGCCGTGGACAACCCGAGCGGCAGCTCAGCTTTCGCCCCGCGCCGCGAGGTGGGTTTGACTCGTGGTGTGCGCCGGATGCTCTTGCCGCTGTTCGTCGCCCTCGGCGCGGCCGGGGCGCTGGTCCTGGCATGCGCCGTGTCGGCGTGGTGGTGGTGCGCAGCGGGCGTCCTGCTGGCCCTGACCGCGCTCGCCGCGCATGACCTGACACAGCGCCGCCGTGCGGTGCTGCGCAACCACCCCCTGCTCGGCCGCTTCCGGCGCGTCGTGGCGGGACGGCACGCCGCCGGACGGGCCGAGGACGGGCGACCGTACGGCCCCGAAGTGGTGGCCCTCGTGCGCGAGCGTGCCGCGGGTGCCGAGGCGCCCGAGCCGTGCGGCACCCGACGGGACGTGTACGCCGGCGGGCACGAGTTCCTGGAACCGTCGATGTGTCCGGCCGAGGTTCCCGACGAGCCGCCCGTGGTCCGCGTCGGCGGCCCCGACTGCACCAAGCCGTACGACATGGCGCTGCTCAACGTGTCCGCGATGAGTTTCGGCGCACTGTCCTCGCACGCCGTCCTGGCGCTGAACAGGGGTGCCGCGAAGGGCGGTTTCGCGCAGGACACCGGCGAGGGCGGCCTGTCGGACCACCATCTGCGCGGCGGCGGGGACCTGATCTGGGAGATCGGCACCGGGTATTTCGGCTGCCGCACCGCCGAAGGGCGATTCGAGGCACGGGAGTTCGCGGACAAGGCGGCGCTGCCCGAGGTCAAGTGCGTGTCGCTGAAGCTCTCGCAGGGTGCTCATCCGGGGGCCGGCGCGATCCTGCCGGGTGTGAAGGTCGGTGCCGAGGTGGCCCGGACGCGCGGCGTGCCGGAGGGTCGGGCCGTGGTGTCACCGGCGTACCACCGGGAGTTCTCCACTCCGCGGGAGATGGTGTGCTTCCTGGCCCGCATGCGGGAGCTGGCGGGCGGCAAACCCACGGGGTTCAAGCTGTGCGTGGGTTCGCGCCGTCAGTTCCTCGCCGTCTGCAAGGCGATGCTCGCCGAGGGGGTCACCCCGGACTTCATCGTCGTGGACGGCGCGGAGGGCGGTACGGGCGCCGCTCCGGCGGAGTTCCCCGGCGCCGTGGGGACGCCGCTGACGGAGGGCCTGCTCACGGTCCACAACGCGCTGGTCGGCGCCGGGCTGCGCGACCGCGTCCGGATCGGTGCGAGCGGTGGCGTCGCCACCGGCGCGGACATCGTCGGGCGGCTGGCGCAGGGAGCGGACTACACCAACGCCGCGCGCGCGATGATGCTCGCCCTCGGCTGTCTCCAGGCCCGTCGCTGTCACACCGGCACCTGCCCGACGGGTATCGCCACGCAGGACCCGCGTCGGGCGCGCGCCCTGGACATCGCCGACAAGGCCGAGCGTGTCCACCGGTATCAGCGGGCGACCGTGCGCAGCGCGTGCCGGATCATGGCGGCGGCGGGGGTGCGGGACCCGGCCGGCCTCGTGCCCCGTCTCCTGCTGCGGCGCACCGACGCGGCGACGGTGCGTTCGTACGCGGAGCTCCACGAGTGGCTGGAGCCCGGTGTGCTGCGGGCCGAGCCGCCCGCGTCATGGCGGGCGGACTGGCGGGCGGCGGACCCGGACGTGTTCTGAACGCCCGCGGCCGACGGGCTCAGAAGTCCACCGGGTCGCGGACGATGGGGCACGTCATGCAGTGGCCGCCGCCCCTCCCCCGCCCGAGCTCGGCGCCGACGATGGTGATGACCTCGACGCCGGCCTTGCGCAGGAGGGTGTTGGTCTGGGTGTTGCGGTCGTAGGTGAACACCACGCCCGGTTCCAGCGCGACGGCGTTGTTGCCGCTGTCCCACTGCTGGCGCTCGGAGGCGTAGACGTCCCCGCCGGTCTCGACGACGCGCAGCTCGGACAGGCCGAGGGCCTTCGCGACGACATCGGTGAAGGGACGCGAGCCCTCGTCGGTGAGTTCGATCCCGGGGGCCTTGTCGCTCGGGCGGAGGGAGAAGGTGTGGACCGCGTCCATGATGGTCGGGTACAGCGTGACGAGGTCCCGGTCGGCGAAGGTGAAGACGGTGTCGAGGTGCATGGCGGACCGCAGTTTCGGCATGCCCGCCACGATGACGTGCTCGGCGGCCCCGTTCTCGAAGAGGGCTGCCGCGACCTGGGTGATGGCCTGCCGTGAGGTGCGCTCGCTCATGCCCATGAGCACGATGCCTTTGCCGACCGGCATGATGTCGCCGCCCTCGAAGGACGCCTGGCCCCAGTCCCGTTCGGGGTCGCCCCACCACACGGGAGAGCCCGCGAAGTCCGGGTGGAAGGTGTAGATCGCCTTCATCAGGAGCGTCTCGTCGTGCCGGGCGGGCCAGTACAGCGGGTTGAGCGTGACCCCTTCGTACAGCCAGCACGTCGTGTCGCGGGTGTACAGGGTGTTGGGCAGCGGCGGCATCAGGTACTCGCGGACGCCCGTCGACTCGCGGGCCAGGGCGACGTAGCCGGAGCGGAACTCGTCCGGCAGGTCTGCGGTGGCCAGACCGCCGATCAGGTACGTGGCGAGCTCGGCGGGTCCGAGGGTCTCCAGGAAGGCCCGGGTGTCGTCGACGAGTCCGAGTCCCACCTCGTTCGCGGTGATCTTCCGGTCCAGGAGCCAGTCCCGGGCGACGGGGATCGCCATGGTCCGGGCGAGCAGTTCGTGCAGCTCCACCACGTCGACGCCGCGCTCACGCAGCTTGTTGACGAAGTCGGCGTGGTCGCGCTGGGCGTTCTCCACCCACATGACGTCGTCGAAGAGCAGGTCGTCGGAGTTGGTGGGGGTCAGCCTGCGGTGCGCGAGGCCGGGCGCGCACACCAGCACCTTGCGCAGTCTGCCGACCTCCGAGTGGACGCCGTACGCGGGACGGCCGGTGGTGTCCTGACTGGTCACGGTGTGCCTTTCTCCGGGTCAGAGGCTGATCCAGCCCAGTGCTAGGGCGACGACGCCGAGGGCCGCGCCCGCGGTCGAGACGACGAGGATGACGAGTTCGCGGGGCGAGAAGAGCCGTCTGCCCTGCTCGCGCCGTGCCATCACGAACAGGACCGTGGCGGGCGCGTAGATGATGAAGGAGACGAGGATGAACTTCAGTCCTGCCGCGTACAGCAGGAAGGCGGTGTAG
The DNA here is from genome assembly GCF_002300165.1 of Streptomyces sp. Tue6028. Taxonomy (GTDB): domain Bacteria; phylum Actinomycetota; class Actinomycetes; order Streptomycetales; family Streptomycetaceae; genus Streptomyces; species Streptomyces siamensis. Next base: position 272,875 of record NZ_MLCE01000002.1, read on the forward strand.
AGGGTCGCGAGGAGGCCGACGGCCAGGTCCCTGCCGCGTCCGGCGCGCGCGATCTTCACAGCGAAGGCGGCCGCCAGCAGGAACGGAATCAGCGTCAGGGCGCTGGTCAGGTCCAGCGCGAAGTTGAACGCGTCGTCCGAGAACAGGACGACGACCAGCATGATCTGAGTGAGGATCGTCGACATCACCAGGGCGGGCACCGGCACGTCGGCGGCGGTGGAGCGGGCGAGGAAGCGGGGCATGTCCTCGTCCTTGGCGGCGACGAACAGCACCTCGGCCGCCATCAGCGTCCAGGCGAGATAGGCGCCGAGCACGGAGACGATCAGTCCGACGCTGACGAAGACCTTGCCCCAGGTTCCGACCGCGCTCTCCAGGACCCCGGCCATGGACGGCTGGCGCAGCTCGGCGATCTCGCTCATCGGCATCAGCCCGTACGACACGATCGTCACCGAGGCGAAGATCGCGAAGACGCTCAGGAAGCCGAGGACGGTCGCGCGGCCCACGTCCTCGCGGCGTCCGGCGTGCCGTGAGTAGACGCTCGCGCCCTCGACTCCGAGGAACACGAACACGGTCGCCAGCATGGTGCCCTTGACTTGGTTGAAGAGCGAACCGGCGTAGTCGGCGCCGGCGAAGTTCTCGGCGAACACGTGCGGTTTCAGGTAGAAGAGCGCGAGGACGACGAAGACGAGGATCGGCACGACCTTCGCCACGGTGACGATCCGGTTGATGGCCGCCGCCTCCTTCACCCCGCGGCGGATGAGGAGGAAGAACGCCCACAGGCCGACGGAGGAGATCACCACCGCGAGGACGGTGTCGCCCTCGCCGAGCGCGGGCGCGATCGCCCCGACGGTCGACATGATCAGCACCCAGTACGTCACGTTGCCGACGCACGCGCTGGCCCAGTAGCCGAAGGCCGAGAAGAAGCCGAGGTACTCGCCGAAGCCCGCCTTCGCGTAGGCGTAGACGCCCGCGTCGAGGTCGGGTCTGCGGATCGCCAGGCGCTGGAAGACGAAGGCGAGCATCAGCATGCCGGTGCCGGCGACGGCCCAGGCGATGAGGGCGCCGGCGACGCCCGTCTCCTCGGCGAACCGGCTCGGCAGGGAGAAGACTCCGGCTCCGACCATCGAGCCGACGACCATCATGGTGAGGGTCAGCAGCGTCAGCTTCGCGACCGGCGGCGCCTGCGCGTCCGTGTCCACCTGCGTCATGGGCGTCCTGCCGGGAAGGGCATCGTCGTGCGCGACCACGATGCGGACCTCGTCATCTGGCGACCCAGCGACCCTAACAACGAATTGCACCAAATGCCCGATAGGGGAATTGGTCCTATGGTGCTGTTATGGAGCACGCACTCAGCCCCGCGACCCTCTCCGAGCTGCGCAGGCCGCGGCCCTACCCGGCGGTGTCGGTGCTGACGCCGACACACCGCCGCGAGCCCGACAACGCCCAGGATCCGGTCCGGTTGCGCAATGTGATGGCCGAAGCCAAGAAGCAGCTGGAGGCCGATCCCGCCGTCACCCGCGAGCGGCGCACCGATGTCCTCCAGCAGCTCGACCGGGCCGTGTCCGAGGTCGACCTGGCGCATGCCGAGGACGGTCTGGTGATCTTCGCGGCACCCGGCGAACACCAGGTCTGGTCCCTGGCACGCACCGTGCCCGAGCGCGTCGTGCTCTCGGACACCTTCCTGACCCGCAACCTCGTCGCCGCACAGGCCTCCGAGCGCCCGTTCTGGGTCCTGTCCGTCGCCGCCGACCGGGTCACGCTGTGGAACGGCGGAGGAGGCCATGTCGTCGAGGACCACACGGGCGGCTTCCCGCTGGTCAGGGACCGCGAGAACTTCGACGCGGAACGTCAGGAGCAGATCGGCGACATCCCGAGCACCTTCCGCGACGAGGGCACCCGCCGCTTCCTGCGCGACGCGGACACCGTCCTGGCCTCGGTCCTGCGGGAGAACCCGCGACCGCTGTACGTCACCGGTGAGACCTCCGCGCTCTCCCTCCTGGACGAGCTCGGCACCGTGACCAAGGACGCGACGCACATCCCGCACGGCGGGCTCGCGCACGGCTCCGCCGAAGCCGTGTGGCAGGCGATCCGCCCGCTGATCAACGCCGAGGAACGCAAGGGCGCCGACGAGGTCGCCCACGAACTCGAAACGGCCCTCGGCCGCAAGGAGTTCGCCGCCGGCGTCGACGAGGTGTGGCAGAACGCGACCGAGGGCCGCGTCCGGCTGCTCGCCGTCGAGGAGAACTACCGCGTGACGGTCCGCGACGACGGCGACCACCTCGTCCCGGCGGCAAGCGGTGATCTGGACTCCCGTGAGGACATCGTCGACGAGATCGTCGAACAGTGCCTGGAGACGGGCGCCGAGGTCCGCTTCGTGCCCGACGGGAGCCTCAGGGACGCGAAAGGCATCGCCGGGGTGCTGCGTTACTGATCACTCCGACCGACAATCGGACAGAGAACCGAACGTCGGCGGAGAGGTACGGAGCACGTGAACGACCTGTTGGGTGTCGCAGTCCTGGGTGCCGGACACATGGGAGCCGACCACATACGGCGGATCGACCGGCTGGTGAGCGGCGCCCGGGTCGCCGCCGTGGCGGACCCCGAGACGGACCGGGCGAAGGACGCCGTGGCCGGCATCGAGAACGTCTCGGTGCACGCCGAGGCCGTCGCCGCGCTCGACGCGCCGGGCGTCCAGGCGGTGTTGATCGCCTCTCCCGGCCCGGCGCACGAGGACGCGCTCCTCGCCGCCTTCGCGCGCGGGCTGCCGGTGCTCTGCGAGAAGCCGATGGTGCCGGAGTCCGCCGGCGCGCTGCGGGTGGTGGAGGCGGAGGCGCGGCTCGGCCGCCGGCTCGCCCAGATCGGCTTCATGCGCCGGTACGACGCGGAGTACCTGCGCCTGAAGTCCCTGCTGGACAGCGGCCGGCTGGGCAGGCCCTTGATGCTGCACTGTACCCACCGCAACGTGTCGTCGCCGCCCCACTTCACGTCGGCGATGCTGGTCAACAGCTCCGTCTCGCACGAGATCGACGCCGCTCGCTGGCTGCTGGGCCAGGAGCTCACGGCCGTGACCGTGCTCCGCCCCCGGCCCTCCTCGCACGCCCCGGAAGGCCTGCTGGACCCCCAGTTCGTGCTGTTCGAGGCCGCGGACGGTGCCGTGGTCGACGTCGAGGTCTTCGTCAACTGCGGCTTCGGTTACCAGGTGCGGTGCGAGGCGGTCTGCGAGTCGGGCAGCGCCCGGATCGGTGACGAACACACGATGGTGGTGACGTCGGCGGGCGGTGCGCACGAGGAGGTGGCGCAGGACTATCTCGTGCGGTTCGCCGACGCCTACGACCGTGAGGTGCAGGCCTGGGTGGACGCCACCCGGCAGGGCCGGGTCACCGGCCCGAGCGCCTGGGACGGGTACGCGGCCTCCGCCGTCGCCGAGGCGGGCGTCAGGGCCCTGGAGGAGGGCGGCCGGGTGACCGTCGAACTGGCCCCGCGCCCGGACCTGTACGCGTGAACGACGGCGGCGGGCGCCCTGGCCCGCCGCCGCGCGCCGTCAGCCGCTGACGCTCGCCGCGCCCGTCTCGATGTGCCCGGTGAACCGTCGCGACCAGCTCGCGTCGGAGTCCACGGTGATCGTGAAGTCGTACCAGCCGTTCTGGTACGCGACCGCGTTGAAGAAGTCCTCCGTCGCACCGCCCGCGGCGACCGTGTACGTCCAGGGGCCGTCGCCGCGGTAGTGGTTCGAGGTGACGGTGAACGTGACCGCCAAGGCGGCGGTGTTGCTCATCGTGAAGTAGACGGCCGTCTTCCCGGTACCGGGTTCGGTTGCGTACCGGCAGCGGACCTCGGCCGACTTGCCCGCCTTCGTCGCGTCGCCCGTGAAGCGGCGCAGGAAGCGGTTGGGACCGGTCATCGAGAAGTCGTACCTGCCGTCGCCGTATCCGGCTCCGATGTCGAAGGAGTCGGAGGCGGTGCCGCCCGCGTCGACGGTGTACTGCCAGGGCACGGTGTCGCGGTAGGCGCCGGGGTGGAGGGAGAAGTGCGCGGCCCGCCGTGCGGGACCGCCCTGGTTGGTCATGGTGAACCAGGCGAGGACCTTCCCGCTCGTGCCGAACTCCAGGCGTTCCAGGTGGCCGTTGGGCTGATAGGGCAGTGCTCGGGCGGGCCGGGTGCCGGGCTCCTGGGCGGGTAGCGCGTTGGTGGTGGGCACGGGATTGGGCAGGGGCCCGCAGGTGTCGTACCCGATGACGCTCGTCGCGGGCAGTGGTGCGACGCCGTACACCGGCTGGGTGAAGTCGAAGACGCCGGTGAGGTCGCCGGTGACCTTGCGGCGCCAGGCGCTGATGTTGGGGCAGGCGGCGGGTGTGCCGAGGGCGCCGGTCCAGGTCTCCAGGAAACGCAGCACGGAGGTGTGGTCGAACACCTCCGAGGAGACCCAGCCGCCGCGTGTCCAGGGGGAGATGACGAGCATCGGGACACGGAAGCCGAGCCCGTAGGGCACGCCGTTCCTGAACTCGCCGGCCGTGCCCGCGGGCGGGGCCGGCGGCGGCACATGGTCGAAGAAGCCGTCGTTCTCGTCGTAGTTGAGGAACAGCACGGTCGAGTCGAAGACGCCCGGGTCGGCGGCGAGCGCCCGGTACACCAGGTCGACGAAGTGCGCGCCGTCACCGGGCGGGGCGTAGGGGTGCTCGGAGGAGGCCTGGTCGGCCACCACCCACGAGACCCGGGGCAGGGTGCCCGCGAGGACGTCGGCCTTGATGGCGGCGGCGATGTCGTCCGGCGTGGAGCCGGTGACCCTCGGTACGGAGGCCATGCCACGGTCGTACAGGGGGTCGCCCGCCTTGGCGGCGGCGAACTTCTTGAAATAGGCGCAGCCGTTGTCGCCGTAGTTGTCCTGGGCGTTCTGGTAGACCTTCCAGGTCACCCCGGCCGCCTGGAGCGCCTCGGCGTAGTTCTGCCAGGTCAGTCCGGACTCCTCTCCGCCGTCGTAGCTGGACGCGTCGACCTTGCCGCTCCACAGATAGGTGCGGTTGGGACCGGTGGCGCTCAGCGCGGAGCAGAAGTAGGCGTCGCAGACGGTGTAGTTGTCGGCCAGGGCGTAGTGGAAGGGGATGTCGGAACGGTCGAGGTAGCCCATCGTGCGGACATTGCCCACGCCCGCGACCCAGTTGTCCAGGCGGCCCTTGTTCCAGGCGGAGTGCTGCGAGGTCCAGGAGTGCGGGAGGTCGCCGTTGCACTGGGCGAGGGTCTCGCCGTCCTGGCCGCCCGCGGCGGGCGTGGAGCTGAGCTTCCACGGGTACTGCCTGCCGCCGCCGTTCGGCTGGTCGAAGACGGAGCGGCCCCCGGCCAGGGTGATGCCGCTGCGGTCGTCGAAGCCGCGGACGCCCTTGAGCCGCCCGAAGTAGTGGTCGAAGCTGCGGTTCTCCTGCATGAGGACGACGACGTGCCGTACGTCCGCGATCGTGCCGGTCGCCGTCGCCCCGGTGCCCGCGGCGGCCGCCGGACGCGCGCCCATGCCCACCGCCGCCCCTGTCGCCACGGATGCGCCGAGTCCCACGAAGCCTCTTCGGCTGATCGGTGTCATTCGCCCGCCCTCGTCGCCGGCGTGCCCCTGCGGCACACCGCGCGCCAGCGTGCACGCAGTGACGGTCAGGGTCCACAGCGCGCGGTGAGGCGCGGGTGAACAGCCGCCGAATCCCCGCGAGTCGGCGGGGACAGGGCCCTGCGCGCCGTCGGTCCGTCGTGCGGGCCGGGCCGACGGGCGGTCGTCACCGGGGGCCGGGCGCCGTGCCGTCCGCCGGGTCCGGGACGAGGATCACCTTTCCGGTGACGGTGCCGGACTCGGCGAGCCGTACGGCCTCCGCGGCGCGGCTGAGCGGTACGCGCGCCGCCACCTGCGCGGTGATCGCGCCGTCGGCGAGCAGGGCGAGCACCTGGCCGAGGTCGGTGCGCAGCCGCTCGTGGAAGACGGCCGAACGGCGCTTGCCCGCCCAGATGTTGTAGAAGTGCGTGCGCCGGCCGTTGGGCAGCAGCTTCCACAGGAACAGCCGGCCGATGAGCTTGAGCACGGGCAGCTTGGAGGAGCCGGCGACGTCCCGGGTGGCCGCGGTGCCGTACGAGACGAGCGTGCCGCCCTTCGCCAGCAGACCGAAGGAGTCCACGATGCCGTCGCCGCCCACGTGGTCGAAGACGGCGTCGACGCCGCCCGGTGCCAACTCCCGGATCTGACCGGGGAGATCGGCGGCGCGGTAGTCGAGCGGTGTCGCGCCGAGCGCGCGCACCGCCTCGTGGTGCCGGGGCGATGCCGTGCCGATGACCCGGATGCCGGCGTGCCTGGCCAGCTGTACGAGGGTGGAGCCCACTCCGCCGTTCGCCCCGTGCACCAGAACGGTCTGTCCGGCACGGACCCGGGCGACGCGATGCAGCATCTGCCAGGCCGTGATGCCGTTGACGACCACCGTCTCGGCCTCGGCGGGGTCCAGTCCGCCCGGGACCTCGACTAGACCGGCGACGGGGAGCGCGACGAGGCTGGCCCAGCCGCCCACCTTGGTCAGCGCGGCGAAGCGCCGGCCGATCAGGGAGGCGTCCACGCCTTCGCCGGTCCGGACGACGACGCCGACCATGTCGTACCCGGGCACGAAGGGGAACGGCGGCTGGTCGTAGTACTTGCCGCGGCGCATCTGCTGCTCGGCGAAGGACACCCCGGAGGCCTCCAGGGCGAGGACGACCTCGTCCGCGGCGGGCCGCGGCGCGGGGCGGACGCGGATCTCCAGGCCGGAGGGCTCCACGACGCCCGGGAGGACGACCTCGGTCACCGCTCCCCCGGCGCTGTCGACACGCTCGGCGGGGTCGCTGTTCTCGACGGGGTGACTCTCCATGACGGCCTCCGGGTTCATGACGGACAGAGCTCCTTCGTTATCGACTCTCGCTTGCGTGAGAGGTTCTAACTAAAGCTTGCTCCTCTATATTCTGTTAGTCAAGAGCGGTCACCACCGCACCCCCAGCAGACGAAGAGGCGATGACGTGGCCACAGGAAGCCGGACCGGAACGGGCCCGCGCGATCGGTTCCGCGCGCAGGTACGGCAGGAGGTCAAGACGGCGGCGCTCGGACAGCTGGCCGAAGGCGGTCCGGAGGCGCTGTCGCTCAACGCGGTGGCCAAGCAGCTGGGCATGACGGGACCCGCGCTGTACCGCTACTTCACCAACCGGGACAGCCTGCTCACCGAGCTCGTCGTCGACGCCTACGGAGATCTCGCGGCCGCCCTGTCCCGGGCGGCCGGCCACGAGGCGAAGGACCCAGGCGGCGGCCCGCACGACACCGGCTCGACCGACGCGGGCGATACGACCGGCGCGACCGACGCGGGCCGCACGACCGGCACAGGCACGAGCGGCGCGGAGCCCTCGGACGCCGTGGCCCGCCTGGCGGCGATCGCCCGGGCCTACCGCACCTGGGCGCTGGCCGAGCCGCACCGCTATCGGCTCCTCTTCCGGGCGCCGCTCCAGGGGTACGACGCCCAGTCGACCAGCCTGGTCGAGGCGTCCCAGCCCGCCATGAACGTCGTACTGGCCGCGGTGAGCGACCTGGCGCAGCCGGACTCGCCGGCTCCGGAGGGTCCGGCGGCACAGTTCCGGCAGTGGATGGAACGCCACGGGATCGAGGACGTCCCGGAGGCGGTCGCCGCGCGGTCCACCATCCTGTGGGCCCGTCTGCACGGCTTGGTCAGCCTGGAGATCGAGGGCAATTTCGCCTCGATGGGCATCGATCCCGCGCCCCTGTACGACGCCGAGGTGAAAGACTTCACGAGCACTCGCACATATGCTCCTCGAACGGGAGAATGAACGACGGGCACAACCCCGCGTCCACCCGTCAAGTCACGTACGCCACCTACGACTTGACCCGTCGCACGCGTACCGCATCCGTCCCGGGCGACCGGCCCGGGAGGACTGCGGCATATGCCAGATGCACCACCGTATCGGGTGTTGCCAAATCCCTTACAGCGCGTCGCAGGCTGTGCAACAGTCGTAACGGTCCTTCCGTCACACCAGGTCGTACCGTCCCCGCATCGGAGTACGTCATGCCCTCCCATCTCTCTGCGGACCGCTCCGCCGCCCAGCCGCCCCGGCGCGGCTCGGTCGACGCGCTGATCTCGCAGACGCGGCAGCTGCGGGGCGAGGTGGATGCCGTACGCCGCGAGGCACCCTCCGACGGCACGGATCCGCAGGGACGCTGGCAGCGTGCGCTGTGCAACCTGGCGATGCATCAACTCAACGACCTCGATGGGCACTTGGCGCAACTGCGGGACGGGCCACCACCCTTCCCCGCCCCTCCCGCGGCCGCGCCGGCCACCGCTGAGGCCGTGCCCCCCGTATCCCGGCACGGCTCACTGCTGAGCAGGGTCGGCAGCGCCGAATGGAATCTGCTGACGGACGAGGCCGGCTGGTCGGGCGAGCTCTACCAGATCCTGGGCCGCCACCCCACCGCTCCCCCGCTCACCCTGGACGAGCTCCCCTCCCTGGTGCTCGACGAGGACCGGGCGAAACTGACCGCGTTGGTCACGGACTGCCTCATCGACGCCAAACCGATCGACGGGGAGTTCCGCATCGTGCGCCCCGACGGCGAGGTGCGGGCCGTCCACATGATGGCCGAGCCCGTGCTCGACGCCGACGGCAGCACCACCTCGATGTGGGCCGTGCTCCGTGACGTCAGTGAACTGCGGCGCAGCCAGCGGACGGTGAGCGAACGCCGTGACTCGCTGCAACACCAGCGGCGCATCGCGGTCGAGCTGCAGGAATCCGTGCTGCCACCCTGGCGCGGTTCCCTGCGGTCCCCGCACCGGGGCCCCGGAACCCTGGATCTGGCCGCGCACTACCTGCCGTCCTCGACCGGCGCGCTGATCGGCGGCGACTGGTACGACGCACTCGAACTCCCCGACGGGGAGATGCTGTTGAGCGTCGGCGACCTCACCGGCCACGGGGTCACCGTGACGTCGGGCATGGCGATGCTGCTCGGCGCACTACGCGGGATGGCCATGGCGGGCGCCCAACCGGGGCAACTCATGTCCTGGCTCAACCAGTTGCTCGACACCACCGTCCAGCCCGCCCTCGGCAGCGCCGTCTGCTGCCGCTACCGGCCCGAGACCCGCACCCTCAGCTGGGCACAGGCAGGCCACCCCGCCCCCCTGCTGTTCCGCGAGGGGACGGGGCGCGCACTGACAGCACCGGACGGCGTGCTGCTCGGGGCGACCTCGGGAGCCGTCTACGGGCAGGCCGAAGAGACTCTCGAAGAAGGCGACCTGCTGCTCCTGCACACCGACGGACTGGTGCCGCGGCAGTGGGGGTCCCCTCGCCGGGCCGAAGCCGGGAGCGAGACAGGAACGGCCGCCGTACAAGGTCTGCTCGGCCTGGCCCCACGCTTCGACGGAGCCCGTACCGCCCAGGAGTGTGTACGGATGGTGGTCGAGGAATTCGGCGAATCCGAGCGCGCGGACGACGCGTGCGTGCTCATCGCCCGGGTCGGTTCCTGACGGCTTCGCGAACGGGGATCACACCGCGCCCTGCGACGGCGCCAAGGACCAACATCGCCCTTGACCTTGCCGAGGGACCGGAGTCAAGCCTGGACCCCGACCCGCCCACCGACCCGTGTCGTCGGCACGGGCTCCTTACGCCCGCGCGCTGTTTCCGCCGCCCCTCGGCTTCAACGAACCGTTGGGCAGGGCCAGTTTGATCTCCTCACGCAGGTCGTGGATCTTCGGATAGCTGGAGTACTGCCCGGTGAGCCGGTACATCTCGCGCAGTCTGTCCCAGGTCCGGTGGGAGGAGTTGGCCCCCATCGAGGTCAGGGCGAGTCGCGCGTACCGGTCGGCCTGTTCGGGATCGTCGGCGATGAAGCAGGCCGACGCCAGGGAGATGTGGTCGAAGATCTTCGACCGGTCCCGGCCCGACTCGCGCAGCTTCAGCGCCTCCTTCGCGTGGCGCTGAGCCGTGGCCGCCGCCGACGGCTCGTGCTCGGCGAGGGTGCGGTAGGCGAGGGCCTGCATGCCGTGCATGTCGGCCTCGTCGAACAGTTGCATCCAGCTCGGCGGAGGGACGTCGCCCCGGTCGGAGACGAACAGGTCCTCCGCCTGGCCGAGGGTGCGCCGCATCGCCTGCCCCTTGCCCATGGAGGCCTGCGCCCAGGCCTCGATGGTGTGGAGCATGGCCCGGGTGCGGGGCAGCACCTCCTCGCCGGAACCCGACTTCGCCAGCTTCATGAGGTCGAGTGCGTCGTCGGGCCGGCCCAGATGCACCATCTGACGAGCCGCTCGGGAGAGCGCCTCGCCGGCGCGGGGCCGGTCACCGCCTTCTCGGGCCGCGTGTGCGGCGATGACGAAGTACTTCTGAGCCGTGGGCTCCAGGCCGACGTCGTGCGACATCCAGCCCGCGAGGACGGCGAGGTTGGCGGCGACGCCCCAGAGGCGTCGCTGCAGATGGTCGGGGTGCCGGTAGGAGAGCATGCCTCCCACCTCGTTCAGCTGGCCCACCACGGCCTTACGTTGCAGCCCGCCGCCGCGAGCCGCGTCCCAGGCCCGGAACACCTCGACCGAGCGCTCCAGTTCCTCGATCTCCTGCGACCCGATGGGGGCGGCCTCGTAGCGGTCGAACCCAGCGGGGTCGGCGTGCAGGGGATCTTCGAATCGGGGAGCGTCGGCCGCGAGGGCCGGATCGGTGTGGAGCCAGTCGTGCATGGCCGTGCTGAGTGCGGATCCCGCGGCGAGCGCGGCACCCGCGCCCACCAAGCCGCGTCGGTTGAGCATGAGGTCCATTCCCGTGAATTCGGTGAGGACCGCGGCGGTCCGTTCGGGCGCCCACGGCACTCCGTCGGGATGTTCCGCATTCCCGCCGCTCTGCCGCTTTCCCGTACGCCCGTGCCGGACCAGACCGAGGTCCTCGATGGTCACGACACGGCCGAGACGCTCGGTGAACAGGGCCGCCAGCACCCGCGGCACCGGATCGCGCGGGATCTCTCCCATGTCGATCCAACGCCGCACCCGCGAGGTGTCGGTCGCCAGTTGGGGGTGGCCCATGGCCGCCGCCTGCCGGTTGACCATCCTCGCGAGTTCGCCCTTGGACCAGCCGGCCAGGCCGAACAGGTCCGACAGGCGGGTGTTGGGTTGTCCGTTCACGTCAAGCCCCCAGGTTCTCGGCTGATTTGACAGTAACCGCCTGTCAGTTGCTGAGCGACTATTCGCCAGGGTTCGCCAGGGTGCGCCAGATGGTGTGCCAGTGGACCTCGGGTGTCAGGTAGGAACGCGCCACCCCGACCCGGTTGCCGCAGGGACACTCCCCAGGGTGTTCCGGCGCGGCCGGGGCGGGTAGCGCGGCAACTCGCAGGCACACGAAGGGATCTGTATCGCCCATGTACGCAGCATCGTCCTCCGTGTCCGCTCCGCCCCGGTCGTTGCACACCCGCCCGGCGGGCAGCGGCCCCTACCTCGACCCCGCCCGCCAGGCGCCCGTGCTCGGTGCCGGCCGGACGCGACGCGTCCCGGGGCTCGGCACCCAGCCGCTCAGCGGGAGAATCGACTTGTCCGGCCCTCAGGGCGCGCAGCTGCGCACGGCGATCGCGTCGGTGCACCGGATCTGTCCGGAGTTCGCTCCGGTACAGGTGCTGCGCCGCAGCGGACGCTCCGTGCTCCTCGTGGGCACGACGGGGCGCAGCACGGCCGTCGCCAAGTGTTTACTCGACCAGTCACCGATGTGGGCCGACCGGATCCGGCACGAAATAGCTGCCTACCGCTCGTTCGTCCGGCACCGGCCGCCGGTCCGGGTGCCGCGGCTGATCGCGGCGGACCCGGACAACGGCACCCTGGTCATCGAGCGGATGCCGGGCCGCGTCGCCGCGCTCCAGCGGCACCCCGCCGAGGCCCCGCCCCGCGCGGACATCCGGGCGGCACTGGGCGCGATCTGCCGGCTGAACGCCTGGCGGCCACCGGCGGGCACGTTCGACGCCCCGCTGGACTACGCGGAGCGGATCTCCCGATTCCACGAGCTGGGTCTGCTCACGGACCGGGACATGGGCGATCTGCAGAAGCTGGTGCACGGCATCGCCCATTCGGCGGGCCGTCAGGGCATGGGTCAGTTCTGCCACGGTGATGCCCTCCTGTCGAACATCCTGCTCTCACCGGCCGGTCCAGTGCTGGTGGACTGGGAGCACGCGGGTTGGTATCTGCCGGGGTACGACCTGGCGACCCTGTGGGCGGTCCTCGGTGACGCGCCGGTGGCTCGGCGGCAGATCAGCCAACTCGCCCAGTCGGCGGGGCCCGCCGCGCGCGACGCCTTCCTGGTGAATCTGATGCTCGTGCTGACACGAGAGATCCGCACCTATGAGACGGCCGTGCAGCGTTCGATGCACGACACGGCCCCGGCGGCGCCCGGTCCGGCTCACCCGGGTGCCGCGCCGTCGGGCGAGGAACAGCGGTTGCTGCTGAGGCGGCTGCACGACGACTGCCAGATGGCCCGCCGGGCCGTACGAGCGGCGGTCGGCACTCGCTGACGGGGACGGAGGTCCGCGGTCGCGCCAGGACAGGGGCGCACCGCGGACCTCTGGCGTGTCGCGACCTCACCCGTTCGGTCCATTGGTCCACGCCACTGACGCCGCGCAGGCCGCGTCACCGCCGCCACGAAAACCTTCACCACGTGCGCTGACATGGGAAATCGCCTGCCACTGGGCATGATTGACGGATCGTCGGAGAGCCGGTAGCACTGACGCAGTTCGGCCCCGCACGCCCCACCGCGCCCGACCGTCCCAGGAGGCTGCATTGCCCAGGTCCGCCACCGCTCCCCAGGCCCCCAACGGGCGCAGACGCACGCGCAGGACGGCGGGCGCCGTCGCCTCCGCGGCGCTGCTGCTCCCGCTGCTCGGTGCCGCCCCGTCCAGCCAGGCCGAGGAGCAGTCCTCGGCGCGACTCCAGCGGGCCTTCGCGGCCGCGGCCGCGGAGTACCACGTGCCGCAGAGCGTGCTGCTCGCCGTCTCCTATCTCCAGTCCCGCTGGGACGGGCACGAGGGTGCCCCGAGCGTCACCGGCGGCTACGGCCCGATGCACCTGACCGACGCCCGGACGGCGATCGCGCGGGCCCCGCACCACAGCGACGGGACGGAGGACGCCCGCGGCGACAGCTCGCGCCCGGCCCGCATCCCCACCACGAAGGTGCCGGAGAGTTCCGAACTCCCCGACCGTCTGAAGACGTTGACGAAGGCGGCCGAGCTGACCGGTCTGCCGGCCGAGGCGCTGCGGACGGACGCGGCGGCGAACGTGGAGGGCGGTGCCGCGCTCCTCGCCGCGGCACAGCGCGACCTCGGCGAGCCGCTCAGCTCCGACGCGGCCGACTGGTACGGTGCCGTCGCGCGCTTCTCGGGCGCGGACGACAGTTCGACGGCTGCGACGTACGCACAGGACGTCTACGAGGTGATGCGCGACGGCGCGGAGCGCACCACGGACTCCGGTCAGCGCGTCGAGCTCGCCGCCCAGCCGGCGCTCAGCCCCGACACGGCGACCCTGCGGCGGGCCGGACTGCGGACGGCCTCCGCCGAGGGCACGGAGTGTCCCGCGGAGGTGTCCTGCGAATGGATCCCCGCTCCGTACGCGGAGTTCGGGGACGGCGACTACGGCAACCACGACCTCGGCGACCGGCCGGGGGCGCAGAGCATCAAGTACATCGTCGTCCACGACACCGAAGGCACCTGGGACGGTGTGCTGAACCTGGTGCAGGACCCCACGTACGTGTCGTGGAACTACACCCTGCGTTCGACCGACGGTCACATCGCCCAGCATGTGAAGGCCAAGGACGTGGCCTGGCACGCGGGCAACTGGTACATCAACGCCAAGTCGATCGGCCTGGAGCACGAGGGCTTCCTCGCCTCGCCGGACGCCTGGTACACGGAGGAGATGTACCGTGCCTCGGCGCGGCTGGTGAAGTACCTGGCGAAGAAGTACTCCGTTCCGCTGGACCGGCAGCACATCCTCGGGCACGAGAACGTGCCGGGCCCGACGACCTCCACCATTCCGGGGATGCACACGGACCCGGGCCCGTACTGGGACTGGCAGCACTACTTCACCCTGCTCGGGCACTCCTTCCACCGGGCCGTGAAGCAGGGCGGCGGGCTGGTGACCGTCCTGCCGGACTTCGACGAGAACCGGCCGGAGTACACGGGCTGCGTGACCAAGGGGGAGCCCTGCGCGGCGCACGGCTCCAGTGAGGTGCGACTGCACACGCAGCCGGACGAGAACGCGCCGCTGGTCAAGGACATCGGCCTGTACCCGAGCGGCGCCGACTCGACCATCGACGTGAACGACGTCGCGTCCCGCGTGTCCACCGGCCAGCAGTACGCGCTCGCGGAACGCGACGGCGACTGGACGGCGATCTGGTACCTGGGGCAGAAGGCCTGGTTCAAGAACCCGGCGAAGCAGCCGACGGCGGTGAACGCGTCCGGGCTGGTCGTCACGCCCAAGGCCGGCCAGGCGGAGATCCCGGTCTACGGGCGTGCCTACCCGGAGAAGGAGGCGTACCCGGCGGGCGTGCCCGTCCAGGCGGTGTCGCCGCTGCCGTACAAGATGCTCCAGGGCCAGCGGTACGCGGTGGGCGACAAGGTGCCGGGCGAGTACTTCTACTCGCCGACCTTCGACACGGCTCCGCACAAGGTCGTGATCGGCTCGGACATGTACTACGAGATCCAGTTCGGGCACCGGGTGGCGTTCGTCCGGGCCGCGGACGTGACCGTGCTCCCGTCGCACTCGTGAGACGAGCGGCCGGGTCCGCCTGACGCGGGCCCGGCCGTCCATGGGCCGGGGGTCACGGTCACCCGTTCGGGCGCCGGGCGCCCGGCGGTCAGCCCTGCTGGAACAGTTCCGCCGGCAGCGGCTTCAGGAGGGCGTACAGGTCGTCCGTGATGGGGCGGTCCCAGGCGGCGATGGTCACCAGGACGTTGTCGCTGCGGTCGAACTGGACGCACGAGATGCGCGTCTCGGAGAGCTTCAGGCGCCGCACGATCATCAGGTTGTCGCCCTGCATCACCGGCATGTCCTCGGTTCCGGTGACGGTGACCTCTTCGTCGTTCTCCAGGGCGAGGAGCAGCTGGGCCACCTCGAAGGGGACCTCGTCCTCGGCGACGTCGCGGGCCGGGGAGCCCTCCGGCAGATTGCCGATGATCATCGCGGGACCGCGGCCGCCGAACAGGTCGTAGCGCAGGAAGACGCCCTGGCAACTGCCGTCGGCGGCGGGCAGCAGGCCCGCGCCGAGGTTGCCCGGCCAGTCGCCCGGGTCCATGGCCAGAACGTCGAAGTCGGGCCCGGCGGGGGTGGCGCTGCGGCGGCGGAGGAAGGACATGCCGCAATGGTACGTGCACGGGCGTGTGTCGGGCCTCGGGGGCGCCCGACGCGGACCGGTGCGAAGGGGCCCGGCCCGGGGTGTGGGCAGGGGTGTCACCGCCGGTCGCGGGACGGCCGTCGTCCGGGGCACGCCGACGGGGGTCCGGATCGCCGGGTCGGCCGTACGGGTCAGCGTTCCGTCGCTTCTCCCAGAGCGACGGGCAGCCCCGTCGGGTCCGTGCCGACCTTGCGGTAGACGGCCGACAGCATGCGTACGACGGTGGTCTCCTCGGTGCACAGTTCCTCGGCGATCTGCGCCGTGGTCCGGCCCCGTACGGTGAGCGTGGCGGCGGCCCGCTCGCGGGCCGTGAGCGTGTCCGTCTCGGTGCCGTGCAGGCGGCGCGGGCGCAGTCCGGCGGCGGTGAGTTCGTCGCGGGCCTCCTCGACGAGGCCGTCGGCTCCGCACTGGACCGCGGCGTCGAGGCCTCGGTAGAGGTGTTCGGCGGCTTCCTTGGGGCGCCCGGCGCGCCGCAGTTCGGTGCCGAGCGCGACCAGGGCGCAGGCCAGTTCGTAGGCGGCCGGTGAGCGTTCCAGGTGGCAGACGGCCTCTTCGAGGAGTTTCACGCGGTGCGAACCGGTGGAGACGTCGGCGGCGGCGCGCAGCGCCTGGCCGATCCCGGAGGGCACTCCGTACTGGCGGGCACGGTTCACCGCTTCGAGTGCCGTGGTGACGGCGCGTTCCGGTGCGTCGTGGCTTTCGGCCCGGGCGAGGTGGAGCTGCCAGGGGCACCAGGCGGGGTTGCGCATGCCGCGCGGGTCGAGGCGGCGCCCGGCGGAGGCCAGCTCGGCGGAGGCCTCCTTGGTGAGGCCGCGGGCGAGGAGCAGTTCGCCGTGCACGGTCTGGGCGTCGGGGAAGACGACGGCGGCGGGGAACGGCGCGCCGAAGGCGTAGTCGTCCGCGGTGCGCGCGGCCTCGGCGACCCGGCCGCGGGCCAGCAGGACCTCGATGAGGACGCCCACCGCGTACCAGAGCGCCGGGACCCC
>NZ_MLCE01000002.1:291485-389175 GCF_002300165.1 Streptomyces sp. Tue6028
CTGCCGCACGTGGACCACGCGCAGGGGCGCCTCGCGGGTCCGGGCCGCGGTGAACGCCAACTCCAGGGCGCGCAGGCTGTCGTCCGATCCGTCGACCGCCGCGATGACCGGCAGGGTGCTCATGGAATCCTCGCCTCCGGCACAGACTTTCGATCTTCCTGGGGCCAGCCTGACGCAGGCCCGGTCCCCAGGAAGGGGTCGTGGGTCGAGTGTCCGGAAAAAGGAGAAGGATTCACCTTCGGGCGCGCCACCCCGGGGTGACGCGCCGGCTCACGTCAGGTCGAACTCCCCCTCGCGCGCTCCCGAAACGAACGCTCCCCACTCCGCGGGCGTGAAGATCAACGAGGGGCTCTGCGGGCGGCCACTGTTGCGCATCGCGATGAAGCCCTCGACAAAGGCGATCTGGACGTCTCCCCGCCCTCGGCTGCTGGACTGCCACTCGGCGTTGCTGAGGTCCAGTTCCGGCTTGTCCCAGCCCGCGAGCGGGTGCTGCTCGATGGTGCTTTCGGCCACGTCCGTGCTCCTCCCGGTTCGTCGTCCGCCGCCAGCCTAGCGATCGGTCCGGGCGGCGGACAGGCCACGTGAGGGGGACGGATTCAGGAGGTGGGCGGTGCGGAGCCGACCAGCCACATGGAGAAGAACTGGGAACCGCCCCCATAGGCGTGCCCGAGGGCCCTGCGAGCGCCGTCGACCTGGTGTTCTCCGGCCTGTCCGCGCACCTGGAGGGCGGCCTCGGCGAACCGGATCATGCCGGAGGCGCCGATCGGATTGGTGGAGAGGACGCCGCCCGACATGTTGACGGGCAGGTCCCCGTCGAGTTCGGTCACCCCGGCCTCGGTGAGCTTCCAGCCCTCGCCCTCCTCGGCGAAACCGAGGTTCTCCAGCCACATGGGCTCGTACCAGGAGAACGGCACGTACATCTCCACGGCGTCGATGTCACGGCGTGGATCCGCGATGCCCGCCTGCCGGTATACGTCCGCCGCGCAGTCCTTGCCGGCCTGCGGCGAGACGAAGTCCTTGCCCGCGAAGAGGGTGGGTTCGCTGCGCATCGCGCCGCCGTGCACCCACGCGGGCGGCTTCGGGGAGCGTGCCGCGCCCGCCCGGTCGGTGAGGATCATCGCGCAGGCACCGTCGGAGGAGGGGCACGTCTCCGAGTAGCGGATCGGGTCCCACAGCATGGGCGAGGCCTGGACCTTCTCCAGGGTGATGTCGTGTTCGTGGAGGTGGGCGTAGGGGTTCTTGAGCGCGTTGCGGCGGTCCTTGTAGGCGACGAGGGAGCCGACCGTGTCGGGGGCGCCGGTGCGCCGCATGTAGGCGCGTACGTGCGGCGCGAAGAAGCCGCCCGCCCCGGCGAGCAGCGGTTGCTGGAACGGGATGGGCAGGGACAGGCCCCACATCGCGTTGGACTCGGACTGTTTTTCGAAGGCGAGGGTCAGGACGGTGCCGTGGACGCGTCCCGCGACGAGGTTGGTGGCGACCAGAGCCGTCGAACCGCCGACGGAGCCGGCCGTGTGCACCCGGAGCATGGGTTTGCCGACCGCGCCGAGCGCGTCGGCGAGGTAGAGCTCCGGCATCATGACGCCCTCGAAGAAGTCGGGGGCCTTGCCGATGACGACGGCGTCGATGTCGGCCCACGTCAGTCCGGCGTCGTCGAGTGCCCGCCGGGCCGCCTCGCGGACCAGGCCCGCGATGGACACGTCCCTGCGGGCCGCCACGTGCTTGGTCTGGCCGATGCCTACGACGGCCACGGGCTCCTTGCTCATCGGGCGTCCCCTTCGAGTACGGCGACCAGGTTCTGCTGGAGGCAGGGACCTGAGGTGGCGTGGGCGAGTGCCCGGTCGGAGGCGCCGCGGTGGATACGGGTGGCTGCCTCGCCGATGCGGACGAGTCCGGCCGCCATCACCGGGTTGGCGGCGAGCGCGCCCCCGGACGGATTGACGTCGACGCTGTCGTCGAGGCGCAGCGCCTTGCGCAGGACCACTTCCTGGGAGGTGAAGGGGGCGTGCAGTTCGGCGGTGTCGACGGGCCGTTCGAACGCGCCGGCCCGCTCGGCGGCCAGCCGCGTGGACGGCGAGTCGGTCAGATCGCGGACGCCGAGGCCGTGCGCCTCGATGCGGTGGTCGATGCCCCGGATCCAGGCGGGGCGCTCGCACAGGTCACGGGCGCGTTGGCCGGCCGCGAGGATCACCGCGGCGGCCCCGTCGCCGATCGGCGGGCAGTCGCCGGTGCGCAGGGGGCGTACGAGGTGGTCGCCGTGGTCCACCGGACCGCGCAGCTGGGCGTGGGGGTTGGCGGACGCCGAGGCGCGGCTGCGGGCGGCGATCCCGGCGAGCGCGGGCTCGTCGGTCTCGCCCGCGTCGATGAGCGCCTGCGCCTGGAGGGCGGCGAGGGCCACGGAGTCGGGCCACAGCGGGGCCAGGTAGTACGGGTCGAGCTGACGGGTGAGGACGTCGCGCACGGAGCCGGGGGACGACTTGCCGTACCCGTAGACGAGCGCGGTGTCGGCGTCGCCGGTGAGGAGTTTGGTCCACGCCTCGTAGAGGGCCCAGGCGCCGTCCATCTCGACGTGCGACTCGGAGATGGGGGGCCAGGCGCCGACCCCGTCGAGCGCCATGGTGAAGGAGAAGGCGCGGCCCGCGAGGTAGTCGGAGGAGCCGGAGCAGGTGAAGCCGATGTCGCCGGCTTTCAGGCCCGTCGCGTCGAGCACCTGGTGCAGGACCGGGAGGAGCATCTCCACCTCGGAGAGCTCGTCGCTGGTGCGCCGGTGGTCGGTCTGGGCGAACGCGACGACGGCGATGTCCCTGATGGGCCGCATCTACAACAGCTCCTTGTACGTCTCGTAGTCCGCGTCCGGTTCGCCGGTGGGCCGGTAGTGGTCGGGGTATCGGGCGCCCGGCGTCCACACCGGCTCCACGCGCAGGCCCATGCGCACCTGGTCGTAGGGGATGCCGCCGATGCGGCCGTGCAGGGCGAGGTCGGCGCCGTCGAGGGCGATGTGCGCGTAGACGTAGGGCACTTCGATGTCGAGGTTCTTGGCCTTGATGTTGACGATGCAGTAGGTGGTCACGGTGCCGCGGGGGCCGACCTCGACCTGCTCGGAGGTGGCGACTCCGCAGGTGGGGCACGCTCCGCGAGGCGGCACGTAGACCTTGCGGCACGACGGGCATCGTTCGCCGACGGTCCGCCGGCCGGACAGGGCGTGGATGTAACCGGTCTGGGCCCGGCCTGGGGAGTAGACGTAGTCGAGGCGGGCCTGGGCGACGATGCCGGTCACCTTGTCCGCGAACTCACCGCTGTGGACGGCGGGTTCCTCGCCCGTGGCACTGCCGTCGTACGGTTCGAAGCAGGCGATGTCGGTGATGGCACCGGAGCGTTCGGCGGCCCAGCGGACACGGACGCGCATGCCGGTGCGTACGGTGTCGGGGCCCGGGGCGTCGAGGGCGTGCAGCAGGGCGGTGTCGGCGCCGTCGAGCCGGACCAGCACCCAGGCGAAGGGTGTGTCGAGGGGCTGGCCACGGCGGGGCTCGTGGTTCCAGGCCCAGGTGGTGACCGTGCCGGTGGGGGCGACCTCGACGAGGTCGCCGATCTCCTCGGCCGTGACCGGGTCGTACTCGACGGGCGGGACCAGTGTGCGGCCGCCGGCGGTCCGTACACCGAGCACGACGCGCTCGCGCAGGCCGGTGAGGAAGGCGCTCTGCACGGGGCCGAGCGAGCGGGTGAAGGGGAATTCGACGACGAGGGGGGCTTTGAGGACTTCGGGCATCCCGGATGTCTCCTTCGGAGGTCGGGCGCGCCGGCCGCGTGGGCCCGGGCCGGGCGGACCCGGTCACGGGCTTCGAGGACCGGGGCGCGCCGGTGCGGGGATTCGGGTCCGGGCGGGCCCGGGCTTCGGGGCGGTGTGCCCCGAGGCCGGGTCTCGGGCCCGAGTGCGGGCTCTGTCGTGCCTGTCCGTGCCGTTCCTCGGGGGCGGCGCGCGGACGGGAGCCGCGGGATCAGGCGCGCCGGTAGACGGGCGGACGTTTCTCGGCGAAGGCGCGTGCGCCCTCCTTGGCGTCGGCGGTGTCGAACACCGGCCAGCCGCGCTTGAGTTCGGCGGCCAGACCGTCGGTCTCGGTCATCTCGGCGGTCTCGTAGACCGACGCCTTGACGGCTTCGACGGCGAGCGGGCCGCAGGCGTTGACGAGCTCGGCGATCTCCAGGGCCTTGTCGAGAGCCGTGCCGTCGGGGACGACGTGCCCGATCAGGCCGATGGCGGCGGCCTCGCGCGCCGGGTAGGCGCGGCCGGTGAGCAGCATCTCCAGGGCGTGCGTGCGCGGGATCTGGCGTTGCAGCCGGACCGTCGAGCCGCCGATCGGGAACAGCCCGCGCCTGACCTCGAAGAGGCCGAAGGCCGCGGACTCCCCCGCGACGCGGATGTCGGTGCCCTGGAGGATCTCCGTGCCGCCCGCGACGCAGTGTCCTTCGACGGCGGCGATCACCGGCTTGCGGGGGCGGTGGTGACGCAGCATCGCCTTCCAGTGCAGATCGGGGTCGGCCTTCAGCCGGTCCCGGTACTCCTGGCCCTCCATCCCCCGGCCCGCCAGCGCCTTGAGGTCCATCCCGGCGCAGAAGGCGCCGCCCGCCCCGGTGAGCACGACCGAGCGGATCGCGTCGTCCGCGTCGGCCTCCAGCCAGCCGTCGTACAGGCCGACCAGCATCGGCAGCGAGAGCGCGTTCTTGGCCTCGGGCCTGTTGAGCGTGAGCACCAGTGTGGCGCCTTCGCGCTGCACGGTGAGGTGTTCCGTCCCACCCATTGCCGTCCTCCCGTCTCAGGAACGAGAACAGGTTGCAGGAGGCGCGGAGTCAGTACAAGAGTTTTCTGACAGACAGTCAGATTTCTTCGCCGGGACCCTTCACAGTTGGGTCGGGCTTTGCTCTGATGACCGTCGAGCCGAGGGCAGCCACGGACGTTCGGGGTCAGGAGGAGCGGTGGAGTACAACCTTGCCGACCTGTTCGAGTCGGTCGTCGACGTGGTCCCGGACCGTGAGGCGCTCGTCTACGTCGACCACCCGGGCACGGGTGCGGAGCGCCGGCTGACCTACGCGCGGCTGGACGAGGCGGCGAACCGGATCGCCCACCACCTCGCGGACAGCGGCGTGCGCCCCGGTGAACATCTCGGCCTCCACCTCTACAACGGCGTCGAGTACATCCAGACCGTGCTCGGCTGTCTGAAGGCGCGGATCGTCCCCGTCAACGTCAACTACCGATATGTGGAAGAGGAGTTGGCCTACCTCTACCAGGACGCCGACCTGACGGCCCTGGCCTTCGACGCTGAGTTCACGGATCGGGTGGCGGCCGCTCTGCCGCACGCCCCTGCGCTGCGGCACCTCGTGCGTGTGGGGGACCCGGCACCCGGCGCCGCCGCGCTCGACGCGGTGGCGTTCGAGGACGCCGAGGCCGCGGGCTCCCCCGGCCGCGGCTTCCCGGCGCGCTCGGCGGACGACCAGTTCATCATCTACACCGGTGGCACCACCGGCATGCCCAAGGGCGTGATGTGGCGGCAGGAAGACCTGTTCTTCGCCGGGCTCGGCGGCGGTGCCCCGACGGGAGAGCCGGTCAAGCGGCCGGAGGAACTCGCCGAGCGGGTCGCGGCCGGAGGCGAGGGGATCACCTTCTTCCCCACTCCCCCGCTGATGCACGGGACGTCGACACTCACCGCGTTCATCGGCTTCAACTTCGGCCAGCGCGTCGTGCTCCACCGCAAGTACGTGCCCGAGGAAGTCCTGCGGACCGTCGAGAAGGAGCGGGTCACCAGCATGTCGCTGGTCGGCGACGCGATGCTGCGGCCCCTCGTCGACGCGCTGAGCGGGCCCATGAAGGACACCGACTGCTCCGCCCTGTTCAGCGTCTCCTCCTCCGGCGCCATCATGTCGGACACGGTGCGCGAACAGTTCCAGGCGCTCGTCCCGAACGTGATGCTGCTCAACAACTTCGGCTCCTCGGAATCCGGCTTCAACGGCACTGCCACGGCGGACTCGGGCCCGAAGCGCGGCTTCCGTGTGCAGGTCAACTCCCGCACGCAGGTGGTGGACCCGGTCACCCACGAGCCGGTCGCCGTCGGCGAGCCGGGCCGCATCGCCCAGCGCGGCCATGTGCCCCTCGGCTACTACAACGACCCCAAGAAGACCGCCGAGACCTTCTTCCAGCGGGGCGACGAGCGCTGGGTGCTGCTCGGCGACATGGCCACGGTCGACGAGGAGGGCATCGTCACCGTCCTCGGGCGCGGCTCGCAGTGCATCAACACCGGCGGCGAGAAGGTCTATCCGGAGGAGGTCGAGCAGGCGCTCAAGGCGCATCCGGACGTGTACGACGCCCTGGTCGCCGGCGTTCCCGACGAGAAGTGGGGCAACCACGTGGCCGCCGTCGTCCAGCTCCGCGAGGGCGCGCCGCGGCCGTCCCTGGAGGACATCCAGACGCACTGCCGCACCCGCCTGGCCGGCTACAAGATCCCCCGGCAGCTCGTGCTCGCGGACACCATCCAGCGCTCCCCCAGCGGCAAGGCGGACTACCGCTGGGCCCGGTCGGTCGCGGTGGAAGCGGCCCACTGACCTCGCGTCGGAGTCTTTGCACGGCATTGACCTTCCGGTTGAACGCCAGGTGAACCCCGGACGTACGCATGATCGCGGCCTCTGATCTGCCCCGAGCCCGGTCTGCCGCGTCGACGCCGGGCTTCGCATGGAAGGACCTTCGGCGTGTCGCACTCCACGCGCACTCGTCAACTGCCGCAACGGCCGGACACGGGACCGGAACCGGATACGGACGCCGCTACGGAGGTCGCGGCGCGCGCGGACGGCGACGGTGCGTCCGGCGCGGACGCGGACGGGGCTTCCGGCTCGGACACGGACGCCGGTGTGCGCGCGGAGGAGGACGGGGTTTCCGGCTCGGAGGCGGACGCCGACGCAGGCGCGGACACGGCTACCGCGAAGGATGCGGACGGCACCTCGGAGCGGGACACGGAGCCGGACACGGTTGCGGAGGCGGACACGGCGCCGGACACGGACACCTTGACCGACGAGGAGCCCGAGACGCCCGCAGCGACCGGCGAGAAGCCGAAGGTGCCCGGAGCGACCGACGAGGAGCCTGACGCGCCCGCAGCGGCCGACGAGGCACCTGCTGCCGACACCTCCGCCGGGCAGGCCGACGGCCCCTCAGGACGGCCGGGTCGGTGGGGCTGGCGGCTCAAGTACCCGCGGGCGGCGCGTGCCGTGACCGTCGGCACCACGGCCCTGGCCGGAGTCCTGGTGCTCTTCGCCCTGCTCGTGCCGAACCAACTCGACCGCCTCGCGCCCGACGCCTTCCTGCGGATCCCCGTGGAGGGAGTCCTGCTCGCCGGTCTGCTGCTGGTGCTGCCACCGCGGCCCCGGCGGATCGCGGCGGTCGTGGTCGGGCTGCTCCTCGGCCTGGTGACCATCCTGAAGTTCGTCGACATGGGCTTCTACTCGGTGCTGGCGAGGCCCTTCGACCTCGTGCTGGACTGGATCCTCTTCGACGACGCGGCCGAGTGGGTCAAGGAGTCCTTCGGGAAGACCGGCGAGGTGGTCGCCGTGATCGCGGTCCTCGCGCTCGTCGTCGTCCTGCTCACCCTCATGACCCTCGCCGTCGTGCGCCTGAGCGATCTCATGGCCCGTCACCGCCCCGTCGCCACGCGCACCGTGCTCGTTCTCGGTACCGCGTGGATCACCTGCGTGACGGTCGGCGTGCAGTTCACCGACGTACCCGTGGCCTCGCAGATCGACGCGGAGCTGGTGAAGAACCGCGTGCACCAGGTACGGGCGGGCCTGCGCGACGGGAAGGTGTTCGCCGAGCAGGCGTCCGTCGACGCGTTCGCCGACACACCGCCCGACCAGCTGCTGACGGGACTGCGGGGCAAGGACGTCCTGTTCACGTTCATCGAGAGCTACGGCCGCACGGCGATCGACGACCCCGCGATGGCCGACCAGGTCGGCTCGGTGCTGTCCGAGGGGACGAAGTCGCTGAAGTCGGCCGGGTTCGCCTCGCGCAGCGCCTGGCTCCGCTCGCCGGTCACGGGCGCCGGGAGCTGGCTCGCGCACTCCACCTTCCTGTCCGGCCTGTGGATCAAGAACCAGCAGCGCTACCGGAGTCTGACCACCAGCGACCGGTACACCCTGACGAGCTACTTCCAGAAGTCCGGGGCCTGGCGCACGGTCGGCATCGTGCCGGGTGTCCGCCGCGCGTGGCCCGAGGGCAAGTTCTTCGGTCTCGACCTCATCTACGACTCCGAGCATCTCGGCTACCACGGCCCGTACTTCAGCTGGACGCCCGTGCCGGACCAGTTCAGCCTGGAGGCCTTCGAGCGCCTGGAGCACGGCAAGAAGGACCGCAAGCCGATGATGGCGGAGATCATCCTGGCGTCGAGCCACAACCCCTGGGCTCCGGTCGCCCACATGATCGACTGGAACGACCTCGGCGACGGATCGGTCTTCGAGCAGATCAAGAAGGAGGGCAAGGACCCCAAGGAGGTCTGGAAGAACCCCGAGAGCGTGCGCACCGAGTACCGGCACGCCATCGAGTACTCGCTGCACAGCCTCATCGAGTACGTGGAGCGGTACGGCGACAAGAACACCGTGCTGGTCTTCCTCGGCGACCACCAGCCCGTCCCCACCGTCACGGCCGGCAGTTCGAGCCGCGACGTGCCCGTCACCATCGTCGCGCACGACCCCAAGGTCCTGGACCGGATATCCGACTGGGGTTGGACGGACGGCCTCAAGCCGGCGAAGAACGCCCCGGAGTGGCGCATGGACACCTTCCGCGACCGCTTCATGACGGCGTACGGCTCGCGTCCCGGCACCTCCGGGGCGGCCTCGGCACGCTGACGTACGATCCGCCGCCCGCCGGGAGCGCGCCGATCGGTGACCGGGCCCGCGGCGGCCCGGTCACCGCCAGTCCGGAGCCCCCGAAGCGGGCGGCAGCAGTGCTTCGATCTTCGAGCGGATCTCCCCCATGACGGAGACGACGCGGACCTCGTGGTCCGCGGTCAGCCGGTCCAGGGGGACCGAGCAGCTGATGGCGTCGACGGCCGGGGTGTCATAGCGCAGGGCGAAGCCGAAGCCCGCGATGCCGGGGACGGTCTCCTCCCGGTCGACGGAGTGGCCGCGCTCGCGCACCGCCGCGAGATCGGCGAGCAGCGCGGTGCGCTCCGTGCGGGTGTTCTCGGTGAGGGCCGCCAGCGGTCCGGTGGGCAAGGGGAGCGCGTCGTCGGGGCGTTCGGCGAGGAGCGCCTTGCCGAGGGCGCCCGCGTGGGCGGGGATCCGCCGGCCGACGCGGCTGATGGTGCGCGGGTACTCGTGGGACTCGCGGGTCGCGAGGTAGACGACGTCGGAGCCGTCGAGCCGCGCCATGTGGATGGTTTCTCCGAGGGCGTCCGAGGCCTCGTCGAGATAGGGGCGGACCATCCGCACACGGCGGTCGCTGTCCAGATAGCTGGTGCCCGTGAGCAGGGCCCGGATGCCGATGCCGTAGAGGGATCCGGTGGTGTCCGTGCGCACCCAGCCGCAGTCGACGAGTGTCCTGAGCAGCTGGTACATGCTGCTGCGCGGCACGCCCAGTTCCTCGGCCAGCTCGTCCAGGCGTGAGGGGTGGTCGCCACGGTCGGCCAGCAGCTCCAGCAACGCGACCGTACGGGCCGCCGACTTCACCCCGCGGACCCCTGAGCTCTCCGGCATGGGCCCCATCGTAAATCCGCGTCGCCGCACCCATTGACCTTCGTGGTTCATGAACCTAGCCTCCATTCTCATACATGGACGCCATCTGCATATGAGGATGAGAGATGACAGGGTTCAGCGTGGAGGCCGAAGCCGTGGCCCAGCGACTGCGGGACGGCATGGCGGGCGGGGTGCTGTCCTTCCCGCTCACGAGCTTCCGGGAGGACGGCGAGCTCGATCCGGAGGCGTACCGGGCCTATCTGACGGACCAGTTGGCCGCCGGACCGGGCGCGGTGTTCCCCGCCTGCGGGACCGGTGAGTTCAGCGCGCTGGACGAGGACGAGTACCGCACGGTCATCGAGACGACGGTCGAGGTCGCCGACGGCCGGCTCCCCGTCGTCGCCGGCATCGGCTACGGGTGGGCCCAGGCACGGCGGTTCGCCCAGATCGCCGAGGAGGCGGGCGCGGACGCCGCGCTCGTGCTCCCGCACTACCTGGTCGAGGCCCCGCAGGACGGCCTGGTCGAGCAGTTGCGCCGGATCGCCGCCGGCACCCGGCTGCCGCTCATCGCGTACCAGCGCGGCCCGGTCGCCTTCACGCCCGACGGCCTGCGCCGGATCGCCGGAATCCCGACGGTCATCGGCCTGAAGGACGGGCACTGCGACCTCGACCGGCTGCAGCGGCTGACGCTCGCCGCCCCCGACGGCTTCCTCTTCTTCAACGGCGCGGCCACCGCCGAGATCCAGGCCCGGGCGTACGCCACCGTCGGCGTCCCCGCCTACTCGTCCGCGGTGCACGCCTTCGCACCGGAGATCGCGGGTGCCTTCTTCTCCGCTCTGCGGGACGGCGACGAGACGACCCTGACCAAGCTGCTGCGCGACTTCTACATCCCGCTCGTCGAACTGCGCGACCGCGTGCCCGGGTACGCCGTGTCACTCGTCAAGGCCGCCGCCCGGCTGCGCGGCCTCCCGGTCGGCGCCGTGCGCGCGCCGCTCAACGACCCCGGCCCGGCCGACCTCGCCGAGCTGCAGCGAATCCTCGACGCCGGCCTCCACCTCGTCGGAGCGGTGCGCCGACCGGCCCGGTGACCGCGCGCGGCCCGGACGGGACCCGGGCCGCCCCCAGATCCGCCCGGCAGCCGGACCCACAGTTCAAAGGGGAACTGACTTCATGCCTCTGCTCGTAGTCGGAATCAGCGTGCTGATTCTGCTGCTCCTGATGACGAAGCTGCGACTGAACGGCTTCGCCGCCCTCCTCCTCGTGGCCGTCGGTGTCGGCGTCGTCCGCGGCATCCCGCTGGAGAAGATCCCGGACGTCCTGTCGGACGGCATCGGGGGCCAGATCGGCGACACGATGCTCACCATCGGGCTCGGCGCCATGGTCGGCCGCGTCATGGGCGACTCCGGCGCCGCACAGCGCATCGCCGGCCGGCTTCTCGACGCGTTCGGCCCGCGCTGGGTCCAGGTGGCCATGGTGGTCACCTCGATGCTGATCGGCGTGACCATGTTCTACGAGGTCGCGTTCATCATCATCGTGCCGATCGCGTTCACGCTGGTGCGGGTCACCGGGGCGAAGCTGCTCTGGGTCGGGCTGCCGATGTCGATCGCGCTGTCCACCATGCACAGCTTCCTGCCGCCGCACCCCGGTCCCACCGCCGTGGCCTCCGCCTTCCACGCGTCGATCGGGCTGACCCTGTTCTACGGCCTGTTCATCGCCGTACCGGCCGGCGCCCTCGTCTCGCTCGTCTGGCCGCGCCTGCCGTTCATCCGGGCGATGGACCCGGCGATCCCGCGGGGCCTGGTCAGCGAGCGCGAGTTCACCGACCGGGAGATGCCCGGCCTCGGCTGGTCGCTGTCCGTGGCCCTGTTCCCCGTCGTCCTGATCGCCGGTGCCGCGGTGACGGACCTCGCGACCTCCGCCGAGACGCCCTTCCTGCACTTCGTCGCGTTCGTCGGCTCGGCGCCGATCGCCCTCCTGTTGACCCTGCTCCTCGCCGTGTGGGCGTTCGGACCGCGGATCGGCCGCAGTCTCGACGAGGTGAGCGCCTCCTGCACCTCCGCCGCGAAGGCCATGGCGATGATCCTCCTGGTCATCGGCGCGGGTGGCGCCTTCAAGAACGTGCTGGTCGAAGGCGGCATATCGGACTACATCAAGGACGCCACCGCGCACTGGTCGATCTCGCCGATCGTCCTCGCCTGGCTGATCGCGGTCATCCTGCGCATCGCGCTCGGCTCGGCCACGGTCGCCGTGGTCACGGCCTCCGGCGTGGTGCTGCCGCTGCTGGCCGGAAGCGGGACGCACGCGGAGATGATGGTGCTCGCCGTCTCCTGCGGCTCGATCGCCTTCTCCCACGTCAACGATCCCGGCTTCTGGCTGTTCAAGGAGTACTTCAACCTGTCCGTCATCGACGCGATCAAGGTCCGGACCACCTACACGACGGTGCTCGCGGTGCTCGGCCTCGGCGGTGTCCTGGCCGTCGAGTGGGCGCTGGACGTGCTCAGCCTCTGACCTCTCCCTTATTACCCTCTCAGCCCGTATCACCCCTTATATAAGGATTCCGATGAGAACGAGCCGGCAGCCGACCGTCACCGAGTTCTCCGTCTATCCCGTCGCCGGACGGGACTGCATGGAGCTGAACCTGTCGGGCGCCCACGGCCCCTACTTCACCCGCAACGTGGTCGTCCTCAAGGACTCCGAGGGCCGTACGGGTCTCGGCGAGGTGCCCGGCGGCGAGAAGATCACACAGACGCTGCGCGATGCCGCACCGCTCGTCGTCGGTGCCGGGGTCGGCGACTACAAGCGCGTCCTGCGCGAGATCGGGAACCGCTTCGCGGACCGCGACGCCGGCGGGCGCGGCGCCCAGACCTTCGATCTGCGCACCACCGTGCACGCGGTCACCGCCGTCGAGTCGGCGCTGCTCGACCTGCTGGGCCAGCACCTGGACGTGCCGGTCGCGGCGCTGCTCGGCGACGGGCAGCAGCGCGACTCCGTACGGGTCCTGGGCTACCTCTTCTACGTCGGCGACCCGGGCCGCACCGATCTGGACTACGTCCGCGAGCCCTCGTCCGACGTGGACTGGTACCGCGTCCGGCACGAGGAGGCCCTCACCCCCGAGGCGATCGTCCGGCAGGCCGAGACCGCGTACGACCTGTACGGCTTCCGGGACTTCAAGCTCAAGGGCGGTGTCCTGGAGGGCGCCGAGGAGGTCAAGGCCGTGCGGGCCCTCAAGGACCGCTTCCCCGAGGCCCGGATCACGCTGGACCCCAACGGCGCGTGGTCGCTGCGCGAGGCCGTCGAGCTGTGCGCGCCGCTGGTCGGCACGCTCGCCTACGCGGAGGACCCCTGCGGGGCCGAGGGCGGCTACTCCGGGCGCGAGATCCTCGCCGAGTTCCGCCGGGCCACCGGACTGCCGACCGCGACCAACATGATCGCCACCGACTGGCGGCAGCTGACGCACGCCCTGGCCCTCCAGTCCGTCTCCATTCCGCTGGCCGACCCGCACTTCTGGACCATGCAGGGCTCGGTCCGGGTGGCCCAGCTGTGCAATGCCATGGGCCTGACCTGGGGCTGTCACTCGAACAACCACTTCGACATCTCGCTCGCCATGGTCACGCACTGCGGGGCGGCGGCGCCGGGCGCGTACAACGCGCTCGACACGCACTGGATCTGGCAGGAGGGCCTGGAACGGCTCACCGTCGAGCCGCCGCGCATCGTCGGTGGCGAGATCGCCGTCCCCGACGCCCCCGGCCTGGGCGTCCGCCTCGACATGGACCGCCTGCTCGCGGCCCACGAGCTCTACCGGGAGAAGGCCCTGGGCGCCCGCGACGACGCCGTCGGCATGCGCTACCTCGTCCCGGACTGGCAATTCGACCCGAAGCGCCCCTGCCTGGTGCGCTGAGGGGGCAGGCCCCGGCCACCGCGGGAACGCGGGGGCCGGGCTCCGCCGCGTCCCCGGGGCGACCGACCGGCAGGCCCGGCCGGGAGCCGGCGGGTCCGGGGCGCGCGAGCCCGCGGGACCGGGGGCAGAGTCTCCCCGTCCGTAGTCCCGGTCGGCCGCCGCGCAGGATCCTGGCGCGAGAAAATCCGGGCCACCCCCTTGTCCGAGGACCGGTGAGCCTGAATTACTGATCCCGAACACATCGACCGAATGATCGGTCGTCCGGAATGATGCGGTTGGTGAGGGAGGAGTCCCCATGGCGGATTCCACGGGACCGAAGGACCTGCTGGACGCGGGCGAGCTCCTGGACGCAGGCGAGCGGCTGGACGCGGACGGGCTGCGGGCGCTCCAGCTGGAGCGGATGCGGGCGTCGCTGCGGCACGCGTACGAGAACGTGCCGTTCTACCGGGAGTCCTTCGACAAGGCGGGGGTCGGCCCGGACGACTGCCGTTCTCTCGCCGATCTGGCGCGCTTCCCGTTCACCACGAAGGCCGACCTGCGCGAGAACTACCCGTACGGGATGTTCGCCGTCCCGCACGACCGGATCAGGCGTCTGCACGCGTCGAGCGGCACGACCGGACGGCCGACGGTGGTGGGCTACACGGAGAACGATCTGTCGATGTGGGCCGACATGGTGGCCCGCTCCATCCGCGCGGCCGGCGGCCGGCCCGGCGACAAGGCGCACATCGCCTACGGCTACGGACTCTTCACCGGCGGCCTCGGCGCCCACTACGGCGCCGAACGGCTCGGCTGCACGGTCATCCCCGCCTCCGGAGGCATGACCGCACGCCAGGTCCAGCTCATCCAGGACCTGAAGCCCGAGATCATCATGGTGACGCCCTCCTACATGCTGACGCTGCTCGACGAGTTCGAGCGGCAGGGCATCGACCCGCGCGGCACCTCGCTGCGCGTGGGCATCTTCGGCGCGGAGCCCTGGACCCAGGAGATGCGGCGCGAGATCGAGGAGCGGTTCGCGATCGACGCGGTCGACATCTACGGCCTGTCGGAGGTGATCGGCCCGGGGGTCGCCCAGGAGTGCGTGGACACCAAGGACGGGCTGCACATCTGGGAGGACCACTTCTATCCGGAGGTCGTCGACCCGATCACCGGTGAGGTGCTCCCGGACGGCGAGGAGGGCGAGCTGGTCTTCACCTCGCTCACCAAGGAGGCCATGCCCGTCATCCGTTACCGGACGAGGGACTTGACGCGGCTGCTGCCCGGCACGGCACGGGCCTTCCGGCGCATGGAGAAGATCACCGGCCGCAGCGACGACATGGTGATCCTCCGCGGGGTCAACCTCTTCCCCACGCAGATCGAGGAGATCGTGCTGCGCACGCCGGGGGTGGCGCCGCACTTCCAGCTGCGGCTGACCCGGGAGGGCCGCCTCGACGCGCTCACCGTGCGGGCCGAGGCGCGCGCCGGCGCCACCCCCGAGATCCGCGACGCCGCGGCGCGGGCGATCAAGGCGGCGGTGAAGGACGGGGTCGGTGTGTCGGTCTCGGTCGAGATCGTCGAACCGGAGTCGCTGGAGCGGTCGGTGGGCAAGATCAAGCGGATCATGGACCTGCGGGAACGCCGGACGCCGTGAGCCTCGGGCTCCTGGGGCCCGTTCGGCAGCTGCCGGCGTCGCAGGGCGGGCGGGAGCCGTCGCCGGGCGGACAGGAATTGTCGCCGGGCGGACAGGACTCGTCGGACAGGGCTTAGTCCTCGCCGAAGCGGTCCCGCAGCTCCCGTTTGAGGATCTTCCCACTGGCGTTGCGCGGCAACTCGTCCACGAACAGGACCCTCTTGGGTGCCTTGAAGTGGGCGAGCTTCTCACGTGCGTGGGCGACGAGTTCGGCCTCGGTGACCTCGCCGCGGGCGACGACCACGGCGGTGACGGCCTCGATCCAGCGCTCGTCGGGCAGCCCGATCACGGCGACCTCGGCGACCTTCTCGTGCGTGTACAGCGCGTCCTCGACCTGCCGTGAGGCGACCAGTACGCCACCGGAGTTGATGACGTCCTTCACCCGGTCGACGACGGTGAAGTAGCCGTGGGCGTCGCGCACGGCGAGGTCCCCCGAGTGGAACCAGCCGTCGCGGAAGGCCTCCGCGGTCTCCTCCGGCTTGTCCCAGTAGCCCTCGCACAACTGCGGTGAGCGGTAGACGACTTCGCCCGGCGTCCCGTCCGGCACGTCCTTGCCGTCCTCGTCGACCACCCGCGCGTCCACGAACAGCACGGTGCGTCCGCAGGAGTCCATCCGGCCCTTGTGCTCGTCGGGCCCGAGGACGGTGGCCAGCGGTCCGATCTCGCTCTGGCCGAAGCAGTTGTAGAAGGCCAGCTTCGGCAGTCGTTCGCGCAGCCGCTCCAGGACGGGCACCGGCATGATCGACGCGCCGTAGTACGCCTTGCGCAGTCCGCCGAGGTCGCGGGTCGCGAAGTCGGGCCGGTTCGCCAGGCCGATCCACACGGTGGGCGGTGCGAACAGGCTGTCCGCGCGGCCGGCCTCGATCAGGTCGAAGAGGCGGTCGCCGTCGGGCGCGTCGAGGATGATGTTCGACGCGCCGACCGCGAGGTACGGGAGCAGGAAGACGTGCATCTGCGCCGAGTGGTAGAGCGGCAGCGAGTGCACGGGCCGGTCCCCCGCGCTCAGGTCGAGGGCCGTGATGGCGCTCAGGTACTCGTGCACCAGGGCGCGGTGCGTCATCATCGCGCCCTTGGGCAGGGCGGTCGTGCCAGAGGTGTAGAGGAGCTGCACGAGCGTGTCGCCGCGCGGCTCGTCGCCGTCGTACGGGACCGCCGAGTCCAGCCGGGCGAGCAGTGAGTCGTCGGCGTCCCGCAGCGCCAGGGTGCGCACGCCGTCGGGGAGCCGGGCCGCGAGGTCCGGGTCGGCCAGGACCAGGGTGCTGCCGGACTGCCCGACGATGTAGGCGAGGTCGTCGCCGGTCAGGTTCTGGTTGACCGGGACGTGCACGAGTCCGGCGCGGGCGCAGGCGAGGAAGCCGATCAGGTACGCGTCGGAGTTGTGTCCGTAGGCGCCGACCCGGTCGCCGGGGGTGAGCCCCTGCCCGAGGAGCACGCTCGCCGCGCGGGAGACCGCGTCGTCCAGTTCCGCGTACGTCCACGAGCGCTCGCGGTAGTCGACCGCTGTGCGTGCCGGGGTGCGCCGGGCGCTGCGGCGCAGCACCCCGTCAACCGTGCTGCCCTGTCCTGGCGTCATGACACATGATCCTCGGTCCGCGGCACGAGGGAGGTCAAGACGAAGGAACCGGGGTCTCGTCCGGGTGCCCGGCGGCGCGCGGTGCGCGCAGCGGGATCGCGACGGAACCCCTCTCCGGACGACATACCCATTGGTACGCTCAACCGCCCTTTCCGCCAATGATGTTGGGAGGCACGATGCGCACCCGCCTGAGACGGTTCATGGTCACGGCCGTCGCCCTGCTCACCGCCTCGGCCACGCTGCCCGCGGCCGCGGCCGAGCGGCAGGACCGTCAGGAACATCCCTCGCACGGCGGCCTGTCGGCCGTGATCCGCTACACCGAGTACGGCATCCCGCACATCGTCGCGAAGGACTACGCGAACCTCGGCTTCGGCACCGGCTGGGCGCAGGCCGCCGACCAGGTGTGCACCCTCGCCGACGGTTTCGTGACGCTGCGCGGGGAGCGCTCCCGCTACTTCGGTCCCGACGCGGCGCCGGACGGTTCGCTGTCCTCGGCGGCCAAGAACCTCTCCAGCGACCTGTACTTCCGTGGTGTCCGGGAGGCGGGCACGGTGGAGAAGCTGCTCGCGGAACCCGCGCCACGGGGGCCCGGGCGGGACGCCAAGGATCTGATGCGCGGCTGGGCGGCCGGCTACAACGCCTGGCTCGCTCAGAACCGCGTCACCGATCCCGCGTGCCGGGGCGCCGACTGGGTCCGTCCGGTGACACAACTGGACGTGGCCGCACGGGGCTTCGCCCTGGCCGTGCTGGGCGGCCAGGGCCGCGGCATCGACGGCATCACCGCCGCGCAGCCGCCCGCGACGGCACCCGCCGGCACGGCCGCCCCGCAGGAGACGGTCAGCGCGTCCGGGAACTCCGGCACTCCGAACGCGCGGGCCACCGCCCGGGCCGCCCGGGAGCTCTTCGACAACGCCGACATGGGGTCCAACGCGGTCGCCTTCAGCGGTGCCACGACGGCCGACGGCCGGGGCCTGCTGCTGGGCAACCCGCACTACCCCTGGCAAGGCGGCCGTCGCTTCTGGCAGATGCAGCAGACCATCCCGGGGCGGCTGGACGTCCAGGGCGGGGCCCTGCTCGGTTCGGCGACGATATCCATCGGGCACACCGCCCGCGTCGCGTGGAGCCACACCGTCGCGACGGGCGTGACCCTCAACCTCCACCAACTCACGCTGGACCCGGCCGATCCGACGTCGTACCTGGTGGACGGCACGTCGGAGCGCATGACACGGCGGACCGTCACCGTGGCCGTGAAGGACGGCGCGCCCGTGACGCGCACCCAGTGGTGGACGCGGTACGGCCCGGTCGTCACCTCGCTCGGCTCCCAGCTGCCGCTGCCCTGGACGTCCGCCACGGCGTACGCGCTGGGCGACCCGAACGCGGCCAACCTGCGCGCCTCGGACACCGCGCTCGGCTTCGCCAAGGCGCGCGACACGGCCGGCGTACTCACCGCTCTGCGGCGCACCCAGGGGCTGCCCTGGGTGAACACGATCGCCGCCGACTCGGGTGGCCATTCGCTGTTCACCCAGTCCCAGGTGATCCCCCGCATCACCGACGACCTGGCGCAGCGCTGCTCGACACCACTCGGCAAGGTCACCTATCCGTCGTCCGGTGTCGCCGTCCTCGACGGCTCGCGCGGGGACTGCGCGCTGGGCAGCGACCCGGACGCCGTGCAGCCCGGGATCTTCGGACCGGCGAAGATGCCGGTGCTGCGGGACGCGCCGTACGCGGAGAACTCCAACGACAGTGCCTGGCTGGCCAACGCGGACCGGCCGGTGACCGGGTACGAGCGGGTCTTCGGCACGATCGGCACGCAGCGTTCGATGCGCACGCGCGGCGCCGTCGAGGACGTGGCGGCGATGGCGGGCCGCGGCCGGCTGACCGTACGGGATCTTCAGGCGCAGCAGTTCGCGAACCGGGTGCCCGCGGGTGATCTGGCCGCGGACGACGTGGCGCGCGCGTGTGCCGCGCTGCCGGGCGGCACGGCGACCGGCAGCGACGGCAAGGCCGTCGATGTGACCGAGGCGTGCGGTGTGCTCAAGGCATGGGACCACTCCATGGACACGGGCAGCAGGGGCGCGCTGTTCTTCGACCGGTTCTGGCGGAAGCTGACGGCCGCTGTACCGGCCGCGCAGCTGTGGAAGGTGCCGTTCTCGGCGGCGGATCCGGTCCGTACCCCGAACACGCTGAACACCGGCGCGGCCGGCTTCGCCACGGCCCTCGCGGACACCGTGACGGAGTTGGGTTCGGCGGGCATCTCGCCGGACGAGAAGCTCGGCGCGCACCAGTTCGTCGTGCGCGGCGGTGAGCGCATCCCGGTGCCGGGCGGCACCGAGTCGCTCGGGGTGTGGAACAAGGTCGAGCCGGTGTGGAACCCGGCGGCCGGCGGTTACACCGAGGTCACCACCGGGTCGTCGTACATCCAGGCCGTCGGCTGGGACGGCAGCCGCTGCCCCGTCGCGCGCACGCTGCTGACCTACTCGCAGTCGTCGAACCCGAACTCGCCGCACCACAGCGATCAGACGCGGCTGTTCTCGGGTGAGCGCTGGGTCACGTCGCGGTTCTGCGAGAAGGACATCCTGTCCTCGCCGGGCCTCAGGGTGGTCCGGGTCGGCGAGCACCGCTGACGCCGCACACGTGGGCCCCACCCCGCAAAGGGTGGGGCCCACGTGCGTCAGGACCGCCGGTTCACCGGCCCACGTGGCCCAGCTTCTCGGGGTTGAGGACGGCGTAGACGCCGTCGATGCGTCCGTCCTGCACGGAGATGGTGACGACCTGTTCGATGCCGTCGACGGCGAGCGCGAGGGCGGGAGCGCCGTTGGCGTCGACGACACGTGCCTCGCCGAACGGATAGCGGGCGACCAGTCCGGCGATGAACGCGACCACGTGGTCGCGGCCCACGACCGGGCGCAGCGCCGCCCTGACCTTGCCGCCGCCGTCGTTCCAGGCGATCACGTCCTCGGCCAGCAGGTCGGTCAGGCCACTGAGGTCGCCGCTCTGCGCGGCCTCCAGGAAGCTCGCCAGCAGTTTGGCGTGGTCGTCCTCGGCGAGGGCGAACTTGTCGCGTCCCGAGGTGACCCGGCGGCTCGCGCGGTGGTGCATCTGACGACAGTTCGAGGCGGTCGTGTCCAGGATGCGCGCGATCTCGTCGTAGGGCAGGTCGAAGGCCTCCCGCAGGACGAACACCGCGCGCTCCGGCGGCGACAGACGTTCCATCAGATGCACGGTCGCGTAGGCCACCGTGTCGCGCAGCTCGGCGGTGTCGAGCGGGCCGAGCGCTCCCGTCGCGACGGGCTCGGGGAGCCACGGCCCGGTGTACGCCTCGCGGGTGACGCGGGCCGAGCGCAATTGGTCCAGGGCGAGGCGGGTGACGACCGTGATGAGGAAGGCCCGTGGTTCACGGACGTCCGCCCGGTCGGTGCCGGTCCAGCGGAGGTAGGCGTCCTGGACGACGTCCTCGGCGTCCCACATGCTGCCGAGCAGCCGGTAGGCGAGGCCGAGCAGCAGCGGGCGGTACGCCTCGAACTGCTCGGTCGCCTGCTCCGGAGTCTCCAACTCCTCATTCCTTTCCTGCGGTTCGGCGTACGGCCGGCTCCCTGCCGATCAGCGCCCGGCCGTCACACCATTCAACTCGGCGGCGAACCCGGCGCGCCAGGAGGCGTACCTCGGCCGCCAGTCGAGGGTGAGCACGGCGCGGGCGTTGTCGGCGCCGCGCAGCCCGTTCATGAACGCCACGCCCCAGCTGCCGACGGCGAGCCGGGCGAGTGCCGCGGGTGCCTTCTTGGGCTCCTTGGAGCCGAGCATCCGGGCCAGCTCGGGCAGCCACTCGTGCAGCGCCACAGGGGTGTCGTCGACGATGTTCAGCGGGCCGCTCGCGGGCTTGTCGAGCGCGGCGATCACCGCGGTGGCGGCGTCATGGGTGTGGGTGAAGGAGAACACCGAGTTCCCGCCGCCGACCAGCGGCACCTTGCCGGCCGAGACCTGCTGCACGAAGGAGCCGTCGGAGGCGTAGATGGTGCCGGGCCCGTAGAGGTGTCCGAAGCGCAGGACCGTGCCGCCCGCGTCGGCGGTGCGCAGCTCCAGCTCCTTGAGCGCCTCCAGGACCGGGACGAACTGCTTCGGCGGGCGCTGCCACAGCGGGGCGTCCTCGTCGGCGGCGCCCTGTCCGGCCGGGTCGTAGGCGTAGGCCAGGCCCTGGGCGACGATCTTCTTGACGCCCGCGTCGTGGGCGGCCTCGTACAGATTGCGGGTGCCCTCGGTGCGCAGCCGGTTCGTCAGGGCGAAGTCGCGGGCGAGGTGGCGCGGGTCGATGGCGGCCGGGATGGCGGTGAGCATGTTCACGACCGCGTCGGGGGCCGCCTCGCGCACCGCCTTGTGCAGTGACGAGCGGTCGAGGGCGTCGGCGGCGACGGCGCCTTTGCCGGGGGTGCGGGAGAGGGCCACCACGTCGTGTCCGACCGAGGTGAGCAGAGGGACGAGCGCCCGTCCGATGACTCCGGTGGCTCCGGCGACGAGTACGCGCATGGGAATTCATCTCCTGAATGTCGGGCCCCCGGGCGGTCCGGGGAGCAGCTCCCGGGGGCGTTTCGGCATCAGGACGGGCGAGTGCGCCTTCACGTGACAGGTCGCGAATGTGACCTGCGTCACACCGCTCGGGTGCGACCCTCCCAGTAGGGGTCCCGCAGGCGCCGCTTGTACAGCTTTCCGTTGGGGTCACGCGGCATGACCTCGATGAAGTCCACGCTCTTGGGGCGCTTGTAGCCGGCGAGCCGCTGCTCGCAGTGGGCGAGGATCTCCGAGGCGAGCGCCGGGCCGGGCTCATGACCCGGGGCGAGCTCCACCACGGCCTTCACCTCCTCGCCCCAGTCGTCGTGCGGGATGCCGAAGGCGGCCGCGTCCGCGACGGCGGGATGGGTGAGCAGCGCGGACTCGATCTCGGCCGGGTAGATGTTGACCCCGCCCGAGATGATCATGTCGATCTTGCGGTCGCGGAGGAAGAGGTACCCGTCCTCGTCGAGGTATCCGAGGTCACCGACGGTGAAGAAGTCGCCGATGCGGTTCTTCTTCGTCTTGGCCTCGTCCTTGTGGTACGAGAATCCGCCGGTGCTCATCTTCATGTACACGGTGCCGAGCTCGCCCGGCGGCAGTCCCTTGCCGTCGTCGTCGAAGACGGCGAGTTCGCTGATGGGCCAGGCCTTTCCGACCGTGCCGGGCTTCTTGAGCCAGTCCTCGGCGGTCGCGAAGGCACCTCCGCCCTCGCTGGCCGCGTAGTACTCCTCGACGCTGTGGCCCCACCACTCGATCATGGCCCGTTTCACATGGTCGGGGCACGGGGCGGCGCCGTGGATCGCGTGCCGCATCGACGACACGTCGTAGCGCGCCCGCACCTCCTGTGGCAGCGCCAGCAGCCGGTGGAACTGGGTGGGGACCATATGGGTGTGGGTGCACCGGTGGACGTCGATGACGCGCAGCATCTCCTCGGGCGTCCATTTGTCCATCAGTGCCAGCCGGTGCCCGATGTGCAGGGACGCGCCGGCGAACTGGAGCACCGCGGTGTGGTAGAGCGGCGAGCAGACCAGGTGCACATTGCCGTCGAACGGCTTGATGCCGAAGATGGCGAGGAAGCCGCCGAGGTACGACTCCTCGGGGAGCTTGCCGGGCAGCGGGCGCCGGATGCCGCGCGGGCGTCCCGTGGTGCCCGAGGTGTAGTTCATGACCCAGCCGAGGGTGCGGTCGGCGGGCGGTGACACGGGCTGCCCGTCGAGGAGTTCGGCGTACGGCCGGAAGCCGTCGACCGCGCCCACGGCGTAGCGGTGCGAGGCCGGGAGACCGGCCTCGTCGGCGGCCCGCCGGGCGGCGTCCCCGAACCGTTCGTGCGCGATGAGGACCTTGGCACCGGAGTCGGAGACGATCCAGGCGATCTCGGGGCCGACCAGGTGGTGGTTGACGGGGACGAGGTAGAGGCCCGCCTGGGACGCGGCGAGGTAGGCGACGAAGAACTCGGCGCAGTTGGGCAGGACGACCGCGAAGGCGTCGCCGCGTTCGAGGCCCGCGGCGCGCAGTCCGTGGACGAGCCGGTTGGCCGCGTCGTGCAGCCGCCCCGCCGTCCACTCCTCTCCGTCCGGTGCGACGAGCGCCGTGCGCCCGGGGTCGGCGGCGGCCTGGGCCCAGAATCCGTTCGGCGGTGTGTTCACGCGCGCTCCTCCCTGCCCGCGATGCGGTTGATGCGGTCGACGGCCCTCTCGAAACCCCGCGTCAGGTCGTCGAACACGGCCTGGACGCTGCGTTCGCTGTTCATCCGGCCGACGATCTGTCCGACCGGTGTGCCGAGCAGCGGCTCCACCTCGTACTTCTGGATGCGCGAGAGCGCCTCGGCCACGAGCAGCCCCTGCAGCGGCATGGGCAGCGTCCCGGGTCCGTCCGGGGAGTCCCAGGCATCGGTCCACTCGGTGCGCAGCTGGCGGGCCGGTTTGCCGGTCAGCGCGCGGGAGCGGACGGTGTCCCCGGACCCGGCCGCCAGCAGTTTGCGGGTGACGGCGCGCGAGTGCATCTCGGCCTCGGTGACGGTCAG
This sequence comes from Streptomyces sp. Tue6028, assembly GCF_002300165.1. GTDB lineage: Bacteria > Actinomycetota > Actinomycetes > Streptomycetales > Streptomycetaceae > Streptomyces > Streptomyces siamensis. The sequence goes on from NZ_MLCE01000002.1 coordinate 314,893, forward strand.
CCACAGCGAGCCGAGCCATACGCCCTGGGCCCCCAGGCTGAGCGCCGCGGCGACCTGCCGGCCGCTGCCTATCCCGCCCGCGGCCAGGACGGGCAACGGGTCGACGGCGTCGACGACTTCGGGCGTCAGCACCATCGAGGCGATCTCCCCGGTGTGCCCGCCGGCCTCGTAGCCCTGTGCCACGACGATGTCGATGCCCGCGTCGGCGTGCTTGCGGGCGTGGCGGGCGCTGCCGGCCAGGGCCGCGACGAGGACCGAGCGGTCATGGGCGCGCTCGACGACGTCGGCGGGCGGTGAACCCAGCGCGTTGGCGAGGAGTTTGATCGGATACTCGAAGGCGACGTCGAGCTGGCCGCGGGCGACCTGTTCCATCCAGCCGGTGATGCGCCATCCGGACGGCTCGCCCTCCGCGAGCTCGGGCACGCCGTATTTGGCGAGGGTGTCCTCGACGTACCGGCGATGGCTTTCGGGGATCATCGCCTCGACCTCGACCTCGGTGACGCCTTCCACCTTCTTCGCGGGCATGACCACGTCGAGGCCGTACGGCCTGCCCCCGACGTGCGCCTCGATCCAGTCGAGGTCGCGGGCCAGTTCGTCCGGTGCGGTGTAGCGGACCGCGCCGAGCACCCCGAATCCGCCCGCGCGGCTGATGGCCGCGGCGACGGCGGGAAACGGCGTGAAGCCGAAGATGGCGTGCTCGACTCCCAGTCTCTTGCTCAGCTCCGTCTGCATGGGCGCAGGATGCCGCAGTCCTCCGGACGAGGGAAGGCCTTTTCTGATGCTCCGTCAGATTTCTTCACGCCCACCCGGGAGGGTTGACACGAGCACGTCTGACAGGAAAGTTTCACTCCGCACGCTGGGTCCGGAAAGATATTTTCAGGCGACGCGGGAGGCAGCTCGATGACCGAAGGCGCTGAGGACAGAACGGACGGCGGGCTGACCCGTCGTCAATGGGGCCGCGCCGTACTGGCCGTGGGCGGGGCGCTGGCGCTCGCCCCCTTCCCCGCAGGCCCGGCGGTGGCCGCGCAGGGGAAGGGACGCCGCGCGACGCTGCGCCACGGCACCGCCCAGGAGGCGGGTCTGCTCGGCGGCCATCTGGATCAACTGGTCACGGACGCCGAGGCGTTCCTCGCGCCCTCACCCCGACACCCCTGGTACGCGGGCGCGGTGCTCCTCGCCGGACGCGGCTCGACCGTGGCCCTGCACCGGCCGATCGGCATGGCCGTGCGCTACTCGGCGTACGACGACAAGACGGACACCGGCGTGGAGTTCCCGGCGGACCAGCAGATCCCGGCCGCCGAGGACACCGTCTACGACCTCGCCTCCGTGTCGAAGCTGTTCACCTCCATCCTCGCGGTGCAGCAGATGGAGCGCGGCGCGCTGGAGCTGGAGGCGACCGTCGCCTCCTACCTCCCCGAGTTCGCGGGCGGCGGAAAGCAGGACGTGACCATCCGTCAACTCCTCACACACACCTCCGGGTTCCGCGCCTGGATCCCCCTCTACAACGCGCCGACGCGCGAGGGAAAACTCAAGCTCATCTGGGACGAGAAACCCCTCAATGCGCCCGGCACGGTCTACCTCTACTCCGACCTGAACCTGATCTCGCTCCAACTGGTCCTGGAGAAGGTCACCGGCCGCACCCTCGAGGTGCTCCTGCACGACGAGATAACCGCGCCCCTGGGCATGAGCCGCACCCGCTACAACCCGCCCGCCTCCTGGAAGCCGCGGATCGCCGCCACCGAGGACGCACGGCTTCCCTGGTCGGGGCTGAACCGCGGCCTCGTGTGGGGCGAGGTGCACGACGAGAACGCCTACTCCCTCGGCGGAGTCGCGGGGCACGCGGGTGTGTTCTCCTGCGCCTGGGACCTCGCGGTCCTCGGCCGGACACTGCTGAACGGCGGCACGTACGGCAAGGCCCGCATCCTGCGGCAGGAGACCGTCGACCTGATGTTCACGGACTTCAACACGGCCTTCCCCGGCGACGAGCACGGCCTGGGCTTCGAGCTCTACCAGCACTGGTACATGGGCGCGATGGCCACCCCGCGCACCGCGGGCCACACCGGCTTCACCGGCACCTCGATCGTCCTCGACCCGACGACCGACTCCTTCCTTGTCGTCCTCGGCAACTCCGTGCACCCGGTACGCACCTGGCGATCCGGTTCCGCTCCCCGGGTCGCCGCCGCGACCAACCTGGCACGGGCCGTGCCGGTCCGCCCCGCACGCGGACGCACCTCCTGGTTCTCCGGTACGGCGAACGCCACGACGGCCACACTGGCCCTGCCCCCGCTCGACACCGGCGCGGGCCCCGCCCGCCTGCGCTGCGCCCTGTGGTGGGACACCGAACCGCAGTCGGACCTCCTCTTCCTGGAGTCCTCGACCGACGACGGAGCCACCTGGCAGCCGGTGCCGTTCACCACGGCGGCGCCCGGCGAGGACCCTCTGGAGCATCCGGCCGGTACGGCCACCGGCTGGTCCGGGCGGGTGTGGCACCGGCTCGTCGCCCAGGTGCCGCAGGCGCCACGGCTCACCCTGCGCTGGCGGTACACGACCGACCGCCTGTACGTCGGTCGGGGCGCCTACGTCGACGGCCAGCGGGTCGAGAGCGGCGACCGTGTCTTCTTCGACGAGGCACGCCCGGCGGACGCCGCACGGATCGAGGCGGTCGGGTGGGTGGCGTCGGGGGACTGACGGCTCGGAAGTGACGGGTGTGCCGGCCGCCCGCGCGGGCCGCGGCCGCGGCGGCCGTAATCCGGCCGGAGCGCTCGTGGACCGCCCGGGCGGGACGCGCCCGCAGCGGCCGACCGGCCCGTCCGCGGGACGGTCGTGGCAGCGCCCGGCCGGAACGCTCGTGGGAGTGCCGGGCCGTCGCGCTCGTGGGAGCGCCCGGCCGGCACCGCCGCCGCGACGGTCAGCCCTGTCGGCCGGCCTCCTCCAGCACGGCCATCGCCGCGTTGTGTCCGGGAACCCCGCTCACCCCGCCGCCACGCACCGCCCCCGCCCCGCACAGCAGCACGTTGGCGTGCCGGGTCTCGACGCCCCAGCGGCCCGTGCCTTCCTGCACGTACGGGAAGGCGAGGTCGCGGTGGAAGATGTTGCCGCCCGGCAGCCGCAGGTCGCGCTCCAGGTCGAGCGGGGTCTTCGCCTCGATGCACGGACGGCCGTCGGCGTCGGTCGCCAGGCAGTCGGCCAGCGGCTCGGCGAGATGGGCGTCCAGCTGCGCCAGCGTCGATTTCAGCAGCTCGTCCCGCACCACGTCGTTGTCCCGTTCGAAGAGCCGGGCCGGAGTGTGCAGGCCGAACAGGGTGAGGGTCTGGTAGCCCTGGTCGACGAGATCCTGGCCGAGGATGCTCGGGTCGGTGAGCGAGTGGCAGTAGATCTCGGAGGGCGGCGCGGCGGGCAGCTCTCCGGAGGCGGCCTGCGCGTGGGCGGTCGCCAACTGCTCGTACCCCTCGGCGATGTGGAAGGTCCCGGAGAACGCCTCGCGCGGGTCCACGGCACTGTCACGCAACCGGGGCAGCCGCTTGAGCAGCATGTTCACCTTGAGCTGGGCGCCCTCGGCCGGGGTGGGCGGCTCGTCGCCGGTGAGGTGGGCGAGCTCCTGGGGCGACGCGTTGACGAGGACGTGCCGGGCCGCGACGACGCCCTCGCCGTCGGCGGTCCGGTAGGTGACCTCCGCGGACGTGCCGTCCGTCTCGACGCGGATCACCTCGTGGCCGGTGGCGATCGTGGCGCCGGCGTTGCGGGCCGCGCCGACGATCGCGTCGGTGAGCGCCCCCATGCCGCCGACCGGCACGTCCCAGGCCCCGGTGCCGCCGCCGATCACGTGGTAGAGGAAACAGCGGTTCTGCCGCAGCGAGGAGTCGTGGGCGTCCGCGAAGGTCCCGATCAGGGCGTCGGTGAGGACGACACCGCGCACCAGGTCGTCGGCGAAGTACTCCTCCACCGCGGCGCCGACCGGCTCCTCGAAGAGCATCCGCCAGGCGTCCTCGTCGTCGACGCGCCCGCGCAGCTCCTCGCGGGTGGGCAGGGGTTCGGTGAGCGTCGGGAACACCCGCTCGGCGACGCGGCCGGTCATGCCGTAGAAGCGCTGCCAGGCCTCGTACTCGCGGTCGGAGCCGGTCAGCCGCGCGAACGCCTCGCGGGTGCGCCGCTCGCCGCCGCCGACGAGCAGCCCGGTGGGCCGGCCGTCGCGCTCGACGGGGGTGTAGGAGGAGATGGTGCGCCCGCGGACCCGGAAGTCGAGGCCGAGGTCCCGGACGATCTTCCGGGGCAGCAGGCTGACCAGGTACGAATAGCGCGAAAGGCGCGCATCGACTCCGGCGAACGGACGGGTCGAGACGGCCGCGCCGCCGGTGTTCCCCAGACGTTCCAGAACCAGCACGGACCGTCCGGCCCGGGCCAGGTAGGCGGCGGCGACCAGTCCGTTGTGGCCACCGCCGACGATCACGGCGTCGTATCCCTCGTGTGCAGGCATGGTTCTTCGTAGCACGTGATGATCTACGTCGGCCAGGGGTGCGCGGCAAGCGGCGGGCGCCCGAGCGGGCGGGGGCGGTGCTGACCGGCCGTTCAGCGGCTGGCGGGCGTCCGGTGCTCGGGGCCCCGCCTCGCCACCCGGCCGCCGCCGGGATGCGGCGACCGACGCTCCCGACACCCGGCCCGGCCCCTGCCGGAACGCGGTGCCGGATGACCCCGCCTCGCCACCCGGCCGCCGCCAGGTGCGGCGACCGACGCCCCCGACACCCGGCCCGGTCACCGACGGGGTGCGATGCCGGACGCCCCGACGTCCGATCCGGCCGCCGTCGGAGTGCGGTGACCCGGCGCTCCCGACACCCGGCCCGGCCCCTGCCCGAACGCGGTGCCGGATGACCCCGCCTCGCCACCCGGCCGCCGCCAGGTGCGGCGACCGACGCTCCCGACACCCGGCCCGGTCACCGACGGGGTGCGATGCCGGACGCCCCGACATCCGGTCCGGCCGCCGTCGGAGTGCGGTGACCCGGCGCTCCCGACACACTGCACCGTCGCCGGCGGAGTGCGGTGACCGATGTGGCCGTGGCTCCGCGTTCAGTGGCCGCCGGACGCCCGCTGCTGGCGTAACGCCGCCACCCTGCGGTACAGCTCGACGGCCTCCTGGCCGCGTCCCAGCTGCTCCAGGCAGTGCGCCTCGTCGTTGCGGCTGCCGAGGGTGTCGGGGTGGCCGGGACCGAGGACGCGTTCGCGGGCGGCGGCGACGGCGCGGTACTCGGTGAGGGCGTCGGCCCAGCGGCCGAGCCAGCCCAGGCCGACGGCGACCTCCCTGCGGCTGACGAGGGTGTCCGGGTGGTCGGGGCCGAGGACGCGTTCGCGGATCGCGCACACGTCACGGGACTCCGCGAGCGCCTCCTCCCAGCGGCCCATGCGGCCCAGGTTCACCCCCAGGCCGTGCCGGGCGCGCAGGGTCTCGGGGTGCGTCGGTCCCTGCACGCGGATGCGGTCGTCGATCAGGTCGCGGTAGAGCGTCAGGGCCTGCGCGCTGCGCCCGAGCCTGCCGAGGCTGATGCCCACCTCGTAGCGGGCGGCCAGGGTGTCGGGGTGGTCGGGCCCCAGCGCCTGGGCGCGCGCGTCGGCCACTTCCTGGTAGGCGTGGAGCGCTTCGGGCCAGTGGCCCAGCTGCCCGAGGGCGTAGGCGACCTCGTACCGGGTGACGAGGGTGTCGGGGTGGGTGGGGCCGAGGACGCGGGCCCGGGCGGCGGCGACCTCGCTCGCCATGCGGTACGAGTCCTCCAGCCGTCCGAGCCGGCTCAGGTTGAAGGCGAGGTTGTGGCGGCAGCGCAGGGTGTCGGGGTGGTCGGCTCCCATGGCCCGCTCACGGGCCGCGAGCACCGACGTGTAGGTCTGGTGCGCCTCGAAGTGACGGCCCAACTGGCCGAGCACGTACGCCATTTCCTGGCGCGCGGCGAGGGTGTCGGGGTGGTCGGGTCCGAGCACGCGCTCCCTGGCCTCCGCGACGTGCGCGTACTCGCGCAGCGCGTCGGCGGGGCGCCCGGTGCGGCTGAGCGTGAAGCCGACCTCGTAGCGGCTGGCGAGCGTGTCGGGGTGGTCGGGTCCGAGAGCGTGCTCGCGTTCGGCGGCGACGGCACGGTGCACCTCGCCCGCCTCGGTCCACCGGCCGAGCCGCCCGAGGCTCAGCCCGGCGTTGTGCCGCCCCGCCAGTGTGGTGATCAACTCCGCTGACGGGGCAGGGCGTTCGGGGGCCGCGGGCCGGGTCGTCACGGCCGCCGAGGGCCGGGCGATCCAGTCCCCGGTGAGGCCGGCCGACGCGTCCGGCGGGGTGCTGCGCAGTCCGGCTCCGGCGGCCTTGTGGCCGGTGGTCATGCCACGGGTCCAGGACGGGAGCCGGGGTTCGCGGGACGGCGGCTGTTCGGGGCGCGTCTGCGTCGAGGGCGCCACGGCACGGCGGCCCGTGACCGCCGGGGTGACCACCGTGGGCACGTACATCGGGGTGGCGCGGCCCGCGCCGATGCGGCGGGCCAGCTCGCGGGCGTCCTGCGGGCGCTCCTCGGGCTGCTTGGCGAGCAGGTCCAGGATGATCCGCTCGACGTACTCGGGCAGTTCGGCGCGGTGGCTGCGCGGCGGCTCGGGCGGTGTGTCGCGGTGGCCGACGAGGACCGCCCACGCGTCGTCGAGGTCGAACGGCGGTGCCCCGGTGGCGATCTCGTAGAGCACGCACCCGAACGAGTACAGGTCGCTGCGCTGGTCGACATGGGAGCCGCTGATCTGCTCCGGCGACATGTAGTGCGGCGTGCCCATGGCGATGCCGGTGCCGGTCAGCCGGGAGGTGAAGCCGATGTCGTGGCCGAGGCGGGCTATGCCGAAGTCGCAGATCTTCACGGTGCCGTCGGCCAGCCGCATGATGTTCGCGGGCTTCAGGTCACGGTGCACGATGCCCTGCTGGTGGGTGTAGGCCAGCGCGGCGGCCACCTGGTCGGCGACGTCCACCACGTCGTCGACCGCCAGCGGATGGTGCTTGTTGTCCTCCAGGAGCTGGCTGAGGTTGCGCCCGTCCAGCAGTTCCATCACCAGGTACAGCACTCCGTCGGACTCGCCGAAGTCGTGGACCACGGTCACACCACGGTGCTGGAGGGCGGCGGCGACGCGGGCCTCGCGCCGGAACCTCTCGCGCAGGACACGCGTGAAGGACTGGTCGTGGTGGGGTCCCAGCGGCTTGAGGCACTTGACGGCGACCTGCCGGCCCAGCGACTCGTCGCGCGCACGCCACACCTCGCCCATGCCACCGCGCCCGATCAGATCGAGCAGCCGGTACCGGCCCTGGATCAGCCTGGAGTCCGCCATCTCGTGTGATCGCCCCCGTCACTGCTCAGCCCGCGCCCTCCCCCGGCCCGTCCAGTATGGCGAGCTATCTGCCGACTTTGTATGGTGCGGGGCGCGAGCCGGGGCCGAGCCGTGACATGGCGCGCAGAATGTGTTTGGGCGGGAGTTGCCAGCGCAGACGTGCGGGAACACAGCGCAGGGCGGTGCCCGTGACGCGCAGGTGCCGGGTCACCGAGGCGGGCGGCGGTGCGGGCCTGCCGTACAACTCGTGGGCGTACGGCGGCAGAGAGGCGTACGCCAGCCGTGCCACGCGCCGCCAGAGCAGTGCGCGCGCCGGGAGCAGCAGCGGGTGGACGGGCGGACGCCGCAGGAAGGCGTCCACTTCCTGGGCGTCGGGCCCCGCCGCGAGCTCCGGAAGCATCTTGTCGAAGTAGGCGGCCAGCTCGGCCCGGCTCGCCGGTACGTCCGCGGGGTCCAGCCCGACCAGTCGTGCGCTGACCAGGTGTTCGGCGACGTACCGGTCGGCCTGCTCGTCCGTCAGCCGGAAGCCGGAGCGCCGCAGCACGTGGAGGTAGGAGTCGATCTCGGCGCAGTGCACCCACAGCAGCAGTCCGGGTTCGTCGACCGGGTGGCGCTCCCCCGTGTCGGGGTCGGTGGTCGTGAGCATGCTGTGAATCTTTCGTACCCTCGCCCCTGCCTTCTCGGCGGCCTCACCGGTGCCGTACGTCGTCGTGCCGACGAAGTTCGCGGTGCGCATCAGCCGGCCCCAGGCGTCGCGCCGGAAGTCGGAGTTCTGCGTCACCCCGCGCACGACGCGTGGGTGCAGGGCCTGGAGGTACAGCGCGCGGATGCCGGCGACCCACATCATCGGGTCGCCGTGCATCTGCCAGGTCACGGAGCCGGGGCCGAAGAGTCCCGGGTCGCCCGGGAACGTGCTCTCCACCGTGTCAGGCTAACGCCGGACCCGGGGCATCCCCAGTCCGATCCACGAGATGATCTCGCGCTGGATCTCGTTGTTGCCGCCGCCGAAGGTGAAGATCACCGCGGAGCGGTAACCACGTTCGAGCTCGCCGTGCAGAACGGCTCCCGCGGAGCCCTCCTTGAGCACCCCGGGCGCGGCGACGATCTCCATCAGCCAGGCGTACGCGTCGCGGCGCGCCTCGGAGCCGTACACCTTGACCGCGGAGGCGTCCTGCGGGGTGAGGGTGCCCTCCTGGACGGCGTTCACCATCTTCCAGTTGAGCAGCTTCATGGCGTCGAGCCGGGTGTGCGTCTGCGCGAGCCGGCGGCGCACCCACGGGAGGTCGGCCACGCGGCGGCCGTCGGTGAGCTTGGTCTCCATGGCCCAGCGCTGCACGTCGTGCAGGGCCCGGATCGCCATGGTGCCGTGCGCGGCGAGCGTCACGCGTTCGTGGTTGAGCTGGTTGGTGATCAGCCGCCATCCCTTGTTCTCCTCGCCGACCCGGCGGGTGACGGGGACCCGGATGTTCTCGTAGTAGCTGGCGGTGGTGTCGTGCGAGGCGAGTGTGTTGATCAGCGTGCACGAGTAGCCGGGGTCGGAGGTCGGCACCAGGAGCATGGTGATGCCCTTGTGCGGCGGGGCGTCGGGGTCGGTGCGGACGGCGAGCCAGACCCAGTCGGCGGTGTCGCCGTTCGTCGTCCAGATCTTCTGCCCGTTCACGACGTAGTCGCCGTCGCCGTCGCGGACCGCCTTGGTCTTCAGCGCGGCGAGGTCGGTGCCCGCGTCGGGCTCGCTGTAGCCGATCGCGAAGTCGATCTCGCCGGAGAGGATCCTGGGCAGGAAGTGGGACTTCTGTTCCTCCGTCCCGAACTGCATGATCGTCGGGCCGACGGTGTTCAGGGCCATCAGGGGCAGGGGCACGCCCGCCTGGGCCGCCTCGTCGAAGAAGATGAACTGTTCCATGGGGGTCAGCCCGCGCCCGCCGTACTCCTTCGGCCATCCGACCCCGAGCCAGCCGTCCGCGCCCAGGCGCCGGACGGTCTCGCGGTAGAACCGCTTCTGCGAGGCGGGGTCGGCGTACCGGGCGTAGGCGTTGTCGGGTACCAACTGGGCGAAGTAGTCGCGCAGTTCGGTGCGCAGACGCTGCTGATCCGGCGTGTATTCGAGATGCACGGCGCCTCCTGTTGCCCGGTGCCCGAGCTGGTTCTCCCGGCTGGTCGGCGCACAGAGTAGAACGTGTTGCAGAACTTGGGAATGCCGATGACGCGGCAGAGGGATTTCCCGAGCCCCCTCCGACGCCCACCGCCACTCCTCCGCCGGGCCTCGATCACCGTGCACCCGGGGCCTCTTGTCCAGTCACCGTGCACCTGGAGCCTCTTGCCCGGTCACCGTGCGTCCGGGGCCCCTGCCCGATCACCGGGCCCCTGGGACCCGTTCGGCGCGCACCGTCTCCCACATCGCCCGCATCGACGCGTCCAGGTCGTGGCGCGGGCTCCAGCCGAGCAGCCGCCGTGCCCGTGTGCTGTCGACCTGGATCCAGTCCGCGCCACGGCTGTGCACGGCTCCCGGGTGCCCGCGCACCGAGTCCGGCGGGCGCCCCGAGGCGCGGACCAGCGCGGCGACCAGGGTCCGGATGTCGCGAGCGCGGCCGGTACCGATGTTGAACACCCCGTGGGCCGCGGGACTTTCGGCGGCCAGCACCACCGCGTCCGCCGCGTCGCGCGAGTCGACGTAGTCGCGGTGCGCCTCGGCCAGCGTCAGGTCGACCGTCCCCGGCTCGTCGCGCAGCCGCGCGGCCAGGGAGCCGAAGAAGCTCTCGGCGGCGGGATGCGGCCCGATGGTGTTGGTGAGGCGCAGCACCACACCGTCGAGTTCCCCGGCGCGCGCGGCGTCGAGCACCAGGCGGGCCGCCACCAACTTGGACCGGGGATAGGGCTGTCTCGGGTCCGGCCGGACCCGCTCGTCGATGGAGGTGCCCCGGGGGACGGGCCCGTACTCGTGGATGGTGCCGAGCTGCACCAGGCGCGGTGGCTCGGGCGTCTTCTTCAGTGCGTCCACCAGTCGCTCCACCAAGTGGACGTTGATGGCGTGCAGTTCCTCGCCCCAGCCGAGCGTCGCGTTCACCACCGCGTCCACCCGCTGCGCGGCCAGGAGCTCGGCGAGCCGTTCGGCGGGTGCGGCGGCGACGTCCAGCGCGACGAACCGATGGGCGGCCACGTGCGGTGCGGGCCGGCGGGCGACGGCGACCACTTCGGTGCCGCGGGCGGCGAAGGCCTCGGCGATCTGCCTGCCGACGCACCCGGTCGCGCCGATGACCGCGACCCGTCCGTTCGCGCCGGATGCCGCCGGCCCTCTCGCGGGCGCCTCGCTCACCGGCCGGGTTCCGCTTCCGCGGGCCACTGCCGGCAGTCCTCGTAGCGGGGCAGCATCCCCCGCGCCTCCGCCTCGGCGAGCGAGACGGCGGTCGTGTCGCGCTCCGACATGACGAACTCCATGTCGTACGGCCACGGCAGGCCGAGGGCCGGGTCCAGCGGGTCGACGGCCTGCTCCAGTTCGGTCCGGTAGGCGCTGGAGACGAGGTACGACATCACGGTGTCGTCGTCGAGCGCGAGGAAGGCGTGCCCGGCGCCGTCGGGGATGTACACGGCACGGTAGGAGACGGCGTCCATCTCCACGATGTCCCACTTGCCGAAGGTCGGTGAGCCGAGCCGGATGTCGACGACCGCGTCGAGGGCCCGGCCCTGCGCGCAGTACACGTACTTGGCCTGGCCGGGAGGTGTGGTCGTGAAGTGCAGCCCGCGCAGCACGCCCCGGGCGGAGCGGCTGTGGTTCGTCTGCGCGGTCACGAACGGCTCGCCGACCGCCGCGACGAACGCCTCCTCCTGAAGGGGCGACACGAACAGCCCCCGCGCGTCCGTGTGGATCTCGGGGGTGAACTCGAAGCTGCCTGCCACCGCGAGCCTGCGCGTACGCATCCCGGTCACCTGCCGGCCGTGTCGTCGTTGCGGGACAGGACCGTGCAGCCGGGAGCGCCGAACCAGCGCCGCAGGGCGTCCTCCAGCTCCAGCAGCACGTCCTTGCGGGGCACCCCGTCGCCGGGGTCCACCCACGCGACATGGCCGTCGGGTCGGAGCAGCAGGCCCTGTCCGTCCTCGGTCGCGACCCGGCCGACGCGGTGCGACCACTCGGTGGCGAGCCGCGCGGCCTCCTCGGCCGGGCCCTCCGGCAGGAGCAGTGCCCCGCGGCCCGTGCGCAGGACCGTGCGGACCTCGTCACCGACCGAGGCCGGCAGCGGAGGGCAGGGGCGGCCGAGCAGGCCGTGCTCGTAGCGGCCCGCGGCGGCGGCGTAGTGGACGTCCAGGCCTGTCATCTCGTGCGCGAGACGGCTGTTGACCTCGGGGAGCGCGAGAAGCTCCGCGAACATCTCGCGGAGCGGGTCGACCTTGGGGTCGGGGGCCATGAGCAGGAGCTGCACCCGGGTCTCGCGCAGCACGCGCCCGGCGACCGGGCGGCGCTCGGAGCCGTAGCTGTCGAGCAGTCCGGGCGGCGCCCATCCGACGATGGTCCCGGCCAGCTTCCAGCCGAGGTTCACGGCGTCCTGGAGGCCGAGGTTGAGGCCCTGCGCTCCTATGGGGAAGTGCACGTGGGCCGCGTCGCCGGCGAGCAGCACGCGGCCCTGCCGGTAGGTGTCCGCCAGCCGGGTCGTGTCGGCGAACCGGGACAGCCAGCGCGGCCGGTCCATCGCGACGTCGATGCCGGTGATCCTGCGCACCGTCTCGCGCAGTTCGTCCAGGGTCACCGGCGCGTGCTCGGAGCCGGGCTCCGGCGGGGTGAACTCGGTGGTGAGCACCCGGGTCACGCCGGGTTGCAGGGAGATCGCCATCAGCAGACCCCGGGGGGTGCGCATGGTGCCCGGCACTCCGTTGGGCAGCTGTCCGGGGTCGGCCAGTTCCACGTCGGCGAGGAGCGCCCGGACCGTGGGCGGCGAGCCGCCGAAACCGATGCCCGCGAGCTTGCGGACGGTGCTGCGACCGCCGTCGCAGCCGACCAGGTAGTGGGAGCGCAACCGGTAGGTGCCCTCGGGCGACTCGACCTCGGCCACGACGTCGGAGGGCGTGGCGTCGAGCCCCCGGAGCGTGTGCCCGCGGCGGATCTCGACTCCGCACGCCAGGGCGTGCTCCTCCAGGAGCTCCTCGGTGCGCGCCTGCGGGATGAGCAGGGCGTAGGGGTGCTCGTTGCGCAGGTGCCCGAAGTCGAGCAACGGTTCCAGGCCCGCGAAATGGGCTTTCGGCCAGGTCCGGTTGCCCTCCTTGAACCGGTCGAGCAGGCCTCGCTGGTCCAGGACGTCCAGCATCCTCGCCTGCATGCGGAAGGCCCGGGAGTGCCCGCTCGGCTCCGTCAGCCGCTCCAGGAGGACCACGCGGGCGCCCCCGAGCCGCAGTTCGGCGGCGAGCAGCAGACCGACCGGGCCCCCTCCGACCACGACGACGTCGGTGTTCATCGAACCTCCAGGTCCCTGTGCGGCGTATCCCCGTTGTCCCTGTCGTCCCCGTACGGCGGCGTGCGCGGATCCCCGTCCAGCAGCGCCGGGTCCGGTGCCATCGGGCCGGCGGCCAGGCCGAGCCCCGCCAGCCGCGTGCACAGGCCCCGTCCGATGCGGCGCCCGAGCGCACGGGCGAAGTCGAGGTCGTACCAGGCAGTGCGCATGCCCTCACCCTTGCGGGGACTTCTGGAGCCCGGGTCGAGGACCCGTCGACCGGTCCGCCGCCCCGTCGACCACGAGTCGAGGGGGGCTCCAGCAGGGTGCCCGAGCCTGGGGCGCGGATGACCTTCGGCAGCAGCGGATGACCTTCGGCAGCAGAGGATCGGATGGCAGTGACGAAAGGACCTCGCACTCCCCAGGTACTCGTGGCGGGGGCCGGCCCGGTGGGGCTCGCCCTGGCGTTCGAACTCGCCCGCCGCGGAATCCCGTTGCGTCTCATCGACGCGAAGGACGCGCCCGCGACCACCAGCCGCGCCGTCGCCACGCATCCGCGCACCCTGGAGGCGTACGACCAGATGGGCCTGGTCGAGGAGATGCTCAAGCGGGGCCGGGAGATCCGGGCCTTCACCCTCTTCCAGGACGGTCGCCGGCTCGCCCGCCTCGACGCGGACTACTCGACGATGCCGACCCGGTTCCCCTTCACGCTCGCCATCGAGCAGACGGCGACCGAGGAGGTGTTCCGCGACGCGCTCGCGGACCTCGGAGTGGTCCCCGAATGGGGTACGAAGCTGGAGCGGATCGCGCGCGACGACGACGGCGTGACGGTGGGGCTGACCCATGCCGACGGCCGGCGGGAGACCGTGCGCACCCCGTGGCTGGTCGGCTGCGACGGCGGGCACAGCACCGTACGCCGTTCCCTGGAACTCCCGCTGATCGGCGAGGCCAACCAGACCTGGCTGCTGGCCGACGCACCCCTGACCAGCGAGCTGCCGCCCAACAGCATCTACTGGGTGCGCGCCGAGGGCGGCACCCTCATGGCGGTGCCCCTCGCCGACGACCGGTGGCGGCTGCTGGACACCGCCGAGACCGACTACGACGGCGACCCCGGCCGTCTCGCGGCGCGTTTCGAGCGCAAGCTCAGCCAGGGCATCGGCCACCGGGTACGGATCGGCACCCCGACCTGGGTGTCCGTCTTCACGGCGCAGCAGCGCATGGTCCCGGCCATGCGCGTGGGCCGCTGCCTGGTGGCGGGCGACGCGGCCCATGTGCACAGCCCGGCGTCCGGGCAGGGCATGAACACCGGCATCCAGGAGGCCGTCAATCTGGCCTGGAAGCTCGCGATGGTCATCGACGGACATGCCCGTGCGGAGCTGCTGGACAGCTACACCAGCGAGCGCGTGCCGGTGGGCGAGGCCCTCCTGGAGTCCACCAAGAAGGCCACGCAGATGATCGAGCTGCGCAGCCGGTTCACGGACCTGGCGCTGCCCGTGATCTTCGGGGTGGTGAGCCGGGTCGCCCCCATCCGCAGGCGGATGCAGCGGGAGATGCTCGGCGGGATGTCGGGGCTGCTGCTCTCGTACGCGGACCGTTCGCTGACCGTCGCGGACACCGGCGGCGGCAGCGGCCCCCGCCCGGGGACCCGGCTCACCGAGGTCACCGACTCGGACCTCACGGGCACCGGCTGGCCCGCACTGCTCACGGCACTGCGCCGGCCCGGCTGGCTGCTGCTGACCGCCCCGGCGCCGCACGAGCCCGCCGTCGCCGACGCGGTCGGCCGGGCACGGCAGGAGCACGGCGGCTGGCTGTCGGTGCTGAGCGTCACGGAGGCGAAGTCGGCCACCGACCCGGAGATGATCCCCGACAGCGACGGACGGGTCTCGGAACGGCTCGGCCTGTCCCCCGGCGGATGGCTCCTGGTCCGCCCCGACGGCTATCTGCTCGCCCGTGGGCCCGCACTGTCCTGGCCGGCCCTGTCCACCGCGCTCGGGCGGCTGCCGCTCGCCCGTCCCCGCTGAGGAGCCCCGATGGATCTCGGACTGACCGACCGGGTCGTCCTCGTCACGGGCGGCACCCGGGGCATCGGGGAGGCGACCGTGCGCGCCTTCGCCGCCGAGGGCGCCCGCGTCGCGCTGACCTATGCCGGCGCGAAGGACACAGCGGACCGCCTGGTGCGCGAACTCGGCGGACCGGACAGGGCTCTGGCGGTCCACTACGACCTGGCCCGGCCCGGCTCGGTCGAGGACCTCGTACCGACGGTCGAGCGGCACTTCGGCACGGTCGACGTCCTCGTCGCGAACGCCGTGCGCCGGCCCGCGGGACGCCCGCGGCCGGGCTTCGAACGCCTGGACCCGGCGGACTGGGCCGCGTTCCTGGACGACAACCTGACCGGGACGATCCGCACGGTGCAGACCGCGCTCGGCGCCATGCGTGCCCAGGGCCGCGGCCGCATCGCCCTGATCTCCTCCCACCTGGCCGCCAAGGGCCAGGCGGGCCAGGAGGTCTACACGGCGGCGAAGTCGGCGCTGCACGGCTTCGCTCTCAGTCTGGCCCGCGACGCCGGCCCCGACGGGGTCCTGGTCAATGTGATCAGTCCCGGGCTCACCACGACCGAGGGGGCCTTGAGCCACCTCCCCGCGGCCGTCCTGGAGAAGGCCGCGGCCGCACTGCCGACCGGGCGCCTCGGCAGCCCGGAGGAGGTCGCCAGGACCGTCGTCTTCTACTGCTCGGCGGCCAACGAGAACATCACCGGCGAGCTGGTCTCCCTGGTCGGGCGCGGGTGACGCCACCCGCGCCCGGCCCTCGCCCGCGGGCCGCCCGCCCGCACTCCTCGTGGAAGGAACACCAGTGGTCAACACCCAAGCCCCCGTGGGCGAATCGGTCGTCGTCGACGCGCCGGCGAAGGTCGTCCTCGACCTGATCACCGATCCCGATCCGCTGCACTACCTCTCCCCCTCCGTCGTCCACGCGGACCGGACCGCCCGGGGCGGGGCGCAGGACTCCGTGACGATCTGGACCATCACCGACGACGAGCGGGTGTGGTCCCGCACCCAGGACCGCACGCTGGACGCCGACGGCCTGCGGGTCTCGTTCGAGGACACGCCCGAGTCCTCGCTCGCCGGTGTGCGCGGCGCGTGGGTGCTGCGCGCGGTCTCGGAGGACAAGACCGAGATCGAGCTGCGGCAGGACACGAGCGCGCTGACCTCCCCCGAGGACCTCGCTCGTGCGGAGTCGGCACGCTCCGACCTGCTGTCGACGGTGGCGTACGCCGCCGCGAACCGGCAGGAACTGTCCGACCTGGTCGTCGACTTCCGGGACCCGCTGTTCGCCGCGGGGTCCGCCGAGGACGCGTACCGGATCCTGTACGAGGCCGATCGCTGGCCCGAGCGGCTCGCCCACGTCTCCCGGATCGACATGACCGAGGACGTGCCCGGCATCCAGTTCTTCGACATGGACACCACGACGTCCGACGGCGCCCCGCACACGACCCGTTCGGTGCGGATCTGCTTCCCGCACTCCAAGATCGTCTACAAGCAGATCGGGCTGCCGGCGCTGCTGGACGCGCACACCGGGCACTGGCTGTTCACCCCGACCCGGGAGGGCATCGTCGTCGAGTCGCGGCACGTCGCCGTCATCAAGCCGTCGGCGCTGCCGATCCTCGGCGAGGGCACCACGGTCGAGGACGCACGCCGCTATCTGCGCCGGGTGCTGAGCACCAACTCCATGACCAACCTGCGGCTGTCCAAGGAGTTCGCGGAGGAGCAGGCGCGTGCGTGAGCCCGTCGAGCGCCTGGACGAGCTGCCGCGGCTCGCCGCCGAGGCCCACCCCGACCGTGTCGCCCTGCGCACGGACCGCAGCGACGCGCTGACCTTCGGGGAGCTGGAGCAGCGGGTGAGCGGCTGCGCGGCACGCATCCGCGCTCTGGTGGGCGGGCCCGGCACGACCGTCGCGATCACCTCGGTCCTCCATCCCGACTTCGCCGTGGCGTACTACGGCACGCTGCGCGCGGGCCATGTCGTCGTGCCGGTCAATCCCTTCCTCCGGGCGAAGGGTCTGGAGGCCCTCGTCGCCGCGAGCGGCGCACGGCTGGTGCTCACGACGGAGGAGATCGCCGCCGAGCTCGGCGACACGGTGCCGTCGCTGGACATCGGCGACCGGACGCTGTGGGACACCGGACCGCTGCGGGAGGCGCCCGCCGTGCGCCCCGACGACGTCGCGTCCATCCACTTCACCAGCGGCACGACCGGCGCCCCGAAGGGCGTGCGGCAGACCCATCACAACCTGGCGGTCAACGCGGCGCAGACCGTGCACGCGCACGGTCTGGACGACAGCTCGGTGACCGTCAACCATCTGCCCACGTTCCACCCGATGCACCTGAACTCGGCGCTGTTC
Source organism: Streptomyces sp. Tue6028 (assembly GCF_002300165.1). Classification (GTDB taxonomy): domain Bacteria; phylum Actinomycetota; class Actinomycetes; order Streptomycetales; family Streptomycetaceae; genus Streptomyces; species Streptomyces siamensis. The sequence continues at coordinate 332,035 of NZ_MLCE01000002.1, forward strand.
GCGGCCGCCGAGCAGGTGCTGGCCACCGATCCGGACCTGGCGGCGTCGCTGCGGACGGCGAACGAGGCGCGGGCCACCCGGTACTACAGCCTGCCGATGCGGCTCAGCCGTCTCGCGGCGCGACCGGACCTGTCGGAGCTGCGGCTCGACACCGTGGAGGCCGTGTTCTCCGGCGGCTCCGCACTGCCGGTCCCGGCGGCGCGCAGGCTCGGCGACCACTTCGGGATCCCGGTCCTCCAGGGGTACGGGCTCGCCGAGACGGCGCCGATGACCCACTGCGGCAGCCGCACCCGGCCCAAGGAGGGTTCGTGCGGACCCCCGGTCCCCCGCACCGAGTGCCGGATCGTCGACCTCGCCACCGGCAAGGCACTCGGCCCCGGTGAGCGCGGCGAGATCCAGGTGCGCGGCCCGCAGTTGATGAAGGGCTACCTGGGCGAGCCCGACGGCGGCGCCCTGGACGCCGAGGGCTGGTTCGCCACCGGGGACGTCGGCGAGGTCGACGAGGACGACTGCCTCTTCGTCGTCGACCGGCTCAAGGACGTCTTCAAGTGCGACAACTGGCTGGTCTCCCCGCAGGAGATCGAGCAGGTGCTGCTCGCGCACCCCGCCGTGGCGGACTGCGCGGTCGTCGACCACCCGGACGAGTTCAGCGGCGCCGTGGCGGTCGCCCTCGTGGTGACCCGTCGTCCCGAGGAGCCCGAAGCACTGGACGGCATCGCCGCGGACGTCAACTCCGGCCTGCCGTACTACCAGCACATCCGGCACATCCGGGCGGTCCCCGACATCGCCCGGTCCGGCGGCGGCAAGGTCCGCCGCCAGGACCTGCGCCGGCTCTTCACGGAACTGTTCGCCACGCGCGGATGACACCGGACCACCACCGACCCCGACCAAGGAGTACGACCATGGTGACCCTGATCAACAAGTTCACGGTGACGGGCGAAGTAGACGCGTTCCGGCGCGCCATCGCCGAGGTCAGCGCCTACATGCAGGCGCAGCCGGGCTTCATCAGCCACGAGGTCTACCGCTCGATCAGCAAGCCGAACATCTTCGTGGAGACCGCCCACTGGGACGACCCCGACTCGCACAAGAAGGCGGTGCAGAGCGAGGAGTTCCGCAACCGTGTCCGCGGCCTGGCCGGTCTCGCCACGCCCGACGCCGACCTGTACGCGCCGGTCGGCGAGGATCGCTGAGGCCGCGCCGGACGCGCTCCGGCGCCGACCACACGGGAAGGCCCCCGGGAGAGATTCCCGGGGGCCTTCCCGTGCGGCGCCGCTCAGCCGGGCGCGCCCACACCGTCCTTGGTCACGCGCCGTCGGCTGACCTTCAGCTCGCCGTCCTCGCGGACGAGCACGTCCTCGCACACACAGCTCATCCTGACCTGGGGATCGCCGCCCAGCACGGTGCCGATGATGAGCGCGTAGCACCGAACGTGCAGCGAACCGTCGGCCGCGGAGTCCACCGCGACCATGCCGTGCCAGTGGCGTCGCACCTCGCCGGCGGCCACCAGCGCCTCGTGGGCGGAACGCACGGCGCGCGCCAGGGCGGTCCTGCCGACGACGGGTTCGGGCCGGTGCTCCGGCGCGAACTCCCCGTCCTCGGTGAAGGTCTGCGCCCACTCCTCGGCCCTGCCGCTGTCCAGGAGCTGCATGTGGCGGGCGTAGAACTGCTGCACCTCGGTGTAGAGCGCCTCCTGAGCGGGCGCCGCGTCGAGGGTGGTGTCGGTCATACGGTCCTGTCCTCCGTGATCGGGGTGGGTGCCGAGTCGTGCGGGTCGCCCGGGCCCTGGCCGGCCGGGTCGGCCAAGGCGGAGTAGGTCGGGTCGGCCGGACAGGCCGGGGAGCGCTTCAGCACGGCCTGCATTCCAGTACCGCCCAGTCGCCGACGGCCGGTTCGCAGTCCAGGGCGAAGCCGCCGGCGGCGAGCAGCGCGCGCCATTCGTCGAGGTTGCGCTCGCGCCCGCCCATCACCACGAGCATGTCGACGTCCAGGAACTTGGCGGTGTCCCAGGTGTTGCCGGGTGCCACGACCTGTTCGAGGACGAGCAGGCGCGCCGCGGAGTCGCCGATGGCCCGTCGTACGCCGCGCAGGATCTCCACGGCCTTCTCGTCCGGCCAGTCGTGCAGCACGGTCTTCAGGACGTACGCGTCGCAGCCGGCCGGGACCGGGTCGGTGAAGAAGTCGCCGCCGACCACCTCCACGCGGTGGGCGACCTCACGCTCGCTCAGCAACTCACCTGCGGTGTCGGCTACTTGCGCACGGTCGAAGAGCACACCGCGGACGCCGGGGTTGCGCCGCAGGATCTCGGCGAGGAAGTAGCCCCGGCCTCCGCCGACGTCGGCGACGACGGGGAACCGGGAGAAGTCGACGCGGTCCAGATAGAGCCCGCCGAGCCGCCGGCTGATGGTGGTCATGGCGTCGTCGAAGACCTCGCCCGCCTCCGGGTTGCCCTGGAGGTACTCCCAGAACGACATACCGTGCGCGGCGTCGAAGCCGGGCCGGCCGGTCCGCGCGGAGTGCAGGATCGAGCCGAACGAGCCCCAGAAGAAACCGGATCCGTCGAGCAGCACGGCGTCCCGCACCCCGTCGGGCAGGTCGGTGCGCAGCCCCTCGGCGAGGGGGGTGAGGGCGAACTGCCGCCCGTCGAGCTCCTGGAACACACCGAGCAGGGCGGCACAGCGCAGCATGCGGTAGAGCGCCGCCTCGTCGGCGCCGACCGCGTCGGCCAGTTCGGAGACCGTGCGGGGTCCCTTGACCAGCTGGTCGGCGACGTTGAGTTCGGCGAGCGCGTACACGACGGCGGAGAAGCGCTGCCCGTTGGCGAGCAGCATGAGCCGCTGGCGCGGCGGGACGTCCGGCCGGTCGACGAAGGAGTACGCCGCCACCGGCCCGGTGTCGCCCGCGTCGCTCTCGCCCGGCGCCGCCTGGGCCCCGCGCGTATGCACCTGGATGTCGTCGGTCATGTCCGTCAGCCCTCGTCGTCGTCGATGAAAGCGACCGCGCGGGTCCAGCCTGCTCCGGCTCCAGCGATCTTCACGGGGAAGCAGGAGAGGGTGAAGCCGTGCGGAGGCAGCCGGTCCAGGTTGGCGAGACGCTCGATCTGGCAGAACTCGCGGTCGCGCCCCGTGAAGTGGGCGGGCCACAGGACCGAGCGGTCCCCGGTCTGCCGGTACCGTCGCAGGATGTCGCCGAAGGGCGCGTCCAGGCTGAACGCGTCCGTGCCGATCACCTTCACCCCCAGGTCGAGCAGGAGGTGCACGGCGGGTCCGTCGAGTCCCGTGAAGTGGGTGAAGTACTTCTCCGTGCCGGCCCACCGGTCGGCCCCGGTGTGCAGGAGCACGATGTCCAGGGGTGCCGGCTCGACACCCGTCCGGTCCAGTTCGGCTCGTATGCGGTCGGCCCCGACGGCGCCCGGCTCGGCGTCGGTGAGGTCGAGGACGACGGCGGGCCGGTGGAACCAGTCGAGCGGGAGCTCGTCGACGGTACGGGGCGGACCCTCGCGGTAGGAGGCGCGGGTCCCGTAGTGGGCCGGCGCGTCGATGTGGGTACCGGTGTGGGAGGTGAGCCGCAGCGTGTCGATCGACAGCAGTTCGCCGTCGTCGAGCACGCTCGGGTCGAAGTCGATGCCGAAGTGCTCACGCATCTCGTCGGCCATGTGCCGGGCGCCCTCGGCCGGTGTGATCACCTCGTGGGTCACCGGCTCGGGCTCCCAGCCCCGGGCGTCGACGGGTGACGACAGGTCGACCAGTCTCATCCGCGATCACTCTTTCTCGTTGACGGTGAAGAGGTTGTCGGCGACGCGGATGCCCGGGGCTCCGAAGGCGATCCGCTGGGTGAACTTGGCGCCGATCGGGGTGCGCATCACCACTCGGGCGAGCTTGGGACGCAGGAAGGTGGCCAGGCTGTCGGCGGAGAGCATCATCCGGCTCTGCACGGCCTGGAACTTCATGACGGCCTTGATGTGCGGCCTGCGGATCCTCTCGAACTCTCCGAGCCGCGCCGCGCTCACATCGCCGTCCGTGACGGCGGCGAGCAGGATCGGGTGGAGCAGCGCGGCGTCCTGGACGGCGAGATTGATGCCCTGGGCGCCGAGCGGGCCGTGCGTGTGGGCGGCGTCGCCGATGAGGACGAGGCCGTCGCCGGTCCACCGCTCGGCGGCGGCGCCGAACACGTCGAGGAGCGAGACGTCGGCGAAGCTGCGCAACGCCCCCTCGACCCGGTCGGCGAACTGCGGGGTCGCCGCGGTGATCCTGCGGCGCACCTCGCCGATGCCGAGCGGGGCCAGGCGCTTCCACTCCCCCTTGGGCAGGGTCCAGCCCATCTGCACCGCGCCCGGGTGGGAGTCGTAGGCGAGCACGGGGTTGCCTCCGGCGCGGTTCACCATGACTTCGCCGAGACGCTCCGTCGCGGGCAGCCGGAACCAGACCACGTCCTGGTCGAAGACGTCCTGGCGGACGTGGTCGATGCCGGCGAGCCGGCGGACCTGTGAGTGGCGCCCGTCCGCCGCGACCACACAGGCGGCGCGCACGGTGTGCGTGACGTCCTGGGCCTTGGCGTACACACCGCGTACGGCGTCGCCCTCCCGGATCAGGCCGTTGACCCGCGCCACCACGTAGCGGAACTCCGGGAACTCCTGGCAACGGTCCAGGAGTTCGGCGAGCAGATGCGCCTGGGGCAGGCTGAGCAGGTAGTTGTACGGGGACTGGAGCCTGCGGTAGTCGAAGGACATCAGCACGCGACCGTGCTCGACCAGCCGGAACCGCTCCAGGACGTGTGCGCCGCGGTCGGTGGCGCCCTTGAGGACACCGATCTCGTCGAGGACGGCGAGGCCGCCGGGCTGGAGGATCTCGCCGCGGTACTCGCGGCTGAGCGAGGAGCTGCGCTCGACGACGGTGACGCGTGCGCCGGACCGCAGCAGCAGGAGTGCCAGGGTCATGCCCGCGGGGCCGCCACCGACGACGCAGACGTCCGTGCGAGTGTGTTCTTCCATGTCGTCCTCCGTCAGGCCAGCAGGCTCAGGCCGCCGTCGGCGGACACCACGTGGCCGGTGATCCACTGGGCCTCGGGCAGGCAGAGCAGCGCCACGGTGTCGGCGACGTCCCGGGGTGTGGCGAGGCGTCCCGCGGGGGTGCGGGCACCGATCGCGCGGGCGACCTCGGGGCGCGGGGTGTCGGCGCCCTTGTCGAGCTTGGACGCGGAGACCGCGTTGACGGTCACACCGCGGTCGGCCAGTTCCACGGCCACGAAGCGTGTCAGGCTCTCCAGGGCGGCCTTGGCGACGCCGAGGCTGACCATGTGGGGAGCCACACCGCGGGCGACGCTCGCCGAGACGACGATGATCCGGCCGCCCTCGGACAGCAGGTCCGCCGCGGGCCCCGCGGAGGCGGCGAGCGGCACCAGCGCGGTCGCCGTGTCGGCGTACACCTCCGTCAGACGCATGCCGAGGACCGGCATGGGGTGCGCCGAGGCGGCGGCGTGGACCAGGATGTCGAGCCGACCGTGCCGCTCACGCACGTGGCGCATCGCCTCGGGCAGCGTCTCGGCCCGGCGCGCGTCGCCGCGCAGCGTCTCCAGGCTGCCGGGCGTGTCCTTCAGATCCGCGAGCAGTGTCCCGGCGTCCTCCGCGGAGTGGGCGAACGTCGCGACGACGTCGCATCCCGACACGGCCAGCTTCTCGGTGACGGCCCGGCCCACTCCGCGCGTCCCGCCGATGACGAGGGCGCTCCTGCCCTTCAGGCCTGGCAGCGGCGCTACTTCGCTGCGCGAGTGCGGTTCCGACACGGTGCACTTCCTCTCGCTGTCCGGGCCGCCGCGGGCTGCAATCGGTGAACTGGCCCTGTGGGTGGGTTGGTTGCTGTCACCGTGTCCCAGAACGGTCGATCGTGGCTGGAGCCGGAGCGGAGCGCGCGGGGAGCACGAACACCGGGGTGCACGCCTCCCGACGACGGGGTGCACGTGGCACGGGCGGGGCACGCGGCACGGGCAGGGGCACGCCGCGGGCCGGGGTACGCCGCACGGTCGAGTGCACACCGCTCGGAGCGGGGCCGCGCCCTGGGTCGGGTAGTCGCGCTCCGGGGTACCCGGGCCCCGCAGATGTCCGCACCCTGGGCGAGTGTCGCGCCCCTGCAATACCCGCGCCGAGGGGACGTCCACGCCCCGGACGGGACTTCGCCGCTTCGACCAGCGGTCCAGTTGCCGTCTAGCGGAGTTGACGACGCTGGTGTCATGACAGCTCCCGCTCTCGAAGCCGTGACGAACCTCCGCAGACTCGCCCTGGCCGCAGGTCACGCGGCCGCGCTCCGCGCCGCGGTACAGCTCGGCGTGGCCGACGCGCTCGGTGAGGACCCCGCGACCGCCGCCGAGCTGGCGCGCCTGGTGAACGCCGAACCGGGCACGCTCGACCGGCTGTTGCGCGCGCTCAGCTCGCAGGGCGTGTTCCTCGCCCAGGGCGACCGCTACGCGCACACGCCGGTCTCCCGACTGCTGCGCGGCGACACCCCGCGCAGCCTGCGCGACATGGTCCTGTGGGCCACCGAACCGTGGACCTGGGAGGTCTGGCCGCGTCTCGCCGACGCCGTCCGTACAGGAAAGGGCGGCTTCGGCGAGACGCACGGCAAGGACTTCTTCACCTATCTGTACGAGGACGCGCCGGAGTCGGCCGAGGTCTTCAACCGCGCCATGACGCAGGCCAGCCGGCTCTCGTCCGGGGCGATCGCCGAGACGCTCGACCTGCGCGGCGACCTGACCGTGGTGGATGTAGCCGGCGGCCACGGCGACCTCATCGCGACCGTCCTGGAGCGCGACCCGTCCCTGCGCGGTGCCCTGTTCGACCTGCCCGGTGTGCTGGAGGACGTCGACGCGCGGCTGCGCAAGGGCGGTGCGCTGGAGGGCCGTTGCCGTCTGGTGGCCGGTGACTGCCGGGAGTCGGTGCAGGTCGAGGCGGACGTCTTCATCCTGAAGAACGTCCTGGAGTGGGACGACGCGGCCACCGTGGCCGCGCTGCGCAATGTCGCCGCCTCCGCCCGTCCGGGCGGACGGGTCGTCGTCATCGAGAACCTGGTCGACGGAAGCCCCGAGACCGGGTTCACCACTGCCATGGACCTGCTCCTGCTGCTCAACGTCGACGGCCGCAAGCACCTGCGCCGCAGTCTGCTGCGCCTGGTCGAGGAGGCCGGGTTGACGGTGACCGACGTCCGGCCGGTCGGCCCGTATCTGCACATGATCGACAGCCGGGTTCCCGAAGGCGGGGACACCGGTCGCTGACCTCCGCGACGACGCCGGCCGTCCACCTCCGTCCGGGGCTGCACGCCCCGGGCGGAGCGCGCCCGGCGAGCATTTCTTGGTCGGGACCTCTCAAACCCAATGACACACATAAAACACGTCTGGATTTCCCCCGATTCCATTCAAGGAATATTCAGTGGGAAACGCCCGATGCCACACGGTCGAGTATCGCCAGCGAGTCGGCCATGGGGTCGAAGCACAGCATGGCGTGCTGGAGGCCCCGTATGCGTGGGGACGGTTCCAGGCCCAGGTCGGTCACCAGCCGGTGCCGGTACTGGTGGAACGAGTCGAGCGCGGCGGACAGCCGGCCGGCCCGGAACAGGGCCAGCATGTGCTTGACGCGGATACCCTCGTGCAGGGGGTAACTGCCCACCAGGACGGTCAGTTCGCTCTGTACCTCGCGGTGCCGGCCGAGCCGCAGGTTGGCCTCGATGCGCATCTCGGTCGCGGCCAGCCGGCTCTCCTCCAGGCCGCAGATCTGCGGATAGAGCAGCGGGCCGGGGCGTACGTCGCTCAGCGGGGCGCCGCGCCAGAGTTCGAGCGCTCGGGACAGCAGCTCTTCGGCTCTTTCGTTGTCGCCCTGCTCCAGGAACTTCTGTCCCTGCTCGACCAGGTTCTCGTAGGCGCTGAGGTCGTGTTCGGTGTGGTCCGCCTGGAGGAGGTACCCGGGTACCCGGGTGACGAGCGCGTCCGTCGGAGGCTGGCCCACCACCTGTGCGACGTCGCGGAACATCCTCCGCAGTTGCAGGACGTACGTCTGGAGCGTCGTGGACGCGCTGCGCGGCGGGCGCTCGTCCCAGAGCTCCTGGATCAGGGAGGCCGTGGACACCGCGCGGCCGGGTTCGAGCATCAGCATCGCCAGTACGCTGCGAGGCTTGGGCGCCGTCAGGATTTCGGCTACTTCGACATCATCGATGGTTAATGTACCGAGCACTCCGAGCTTCATCTTGCTTACCCCCAGGATGGCCAAAAACAACTTACCCCCGCAGTCAGTGCTGCTAAGGCAATCCGAGATGGATCAGATTATCACGAGCGGACAAAAAAACCATGTCTTACTCGTGAGTATTGCGATCAGGACTGCACACGAATGCGCAGCTCGCAAAAAACCGGCGGCATGCTTCAAACGTGGACACCGTCCGTTACGACTGATCCCCCTCTCGTGAAACAAAGCTCTGCCCTATACGCCACTCTGGGTGATCCGCGTACCAGCGAACAGTCTCGGCCAGTCCCGTGGCGAAAGGTATGCGTGGAGCAAAACCGAGAGCGCGCAGCTTGCCGTCGTCGAGGCTGTAGCGCCGGTCGTGTCCCTTGCGGTCCGTGACGTGTTCCACCATGTCCCAGTCACGACCGCAGGCTTCGAGAAGACGCTCGGTCAATTGACGATTGGTCAATTCCGCGGTGCCCGCGATGTGGTAGATCTCGCCCGGCTCGCCGCGCTCCGCGACGAGCTGCACGCCACGGCAGTGGTCCTCGACGTGCACCCAGTCCCGGACGTTGCCACCGTCGCCGTACAGCGGCACCTTCCGGCCCTCCAGCAGCCTGGTGATGAAGAGCGGAATGACCTTCTCGGGGTACTGGCGCGGTCCGTAGTTGTTTCCGCAGCGGGTGATGGACACCGGCAGGCCGTGGGTGACCGCGTAGGCACGGGCCACCAGGTCTCCGCCGGCCTTGGACGCCGCATAGGGCGAACGCGGCCGCAGCGGGGCCTCCTCGTCCCACGAGCCGGCGTCGATCGACCCGTACACCTCGTCCGTCGAGACCTGTACGACACGGGGCGTTCCCGCCTCCAGACAGGCCTGGAGCAGGGCGTGGACCCCGAGCACATTGGTCCGCACGAATTCCGCGGAACCGGCGATGGAGCGGTCCACGTGGGATTCCGCGGCAAAATTGACGACGACATCTTGGCCGGGTATCACCTTGCTCAGCAGCTCAGGATCACATAAATCGCCCCACACGAACTCGCACCGTACTTCGCCCAAATTGGCGGGATTTCCGGCGTAGGTCAGTTTGTCGAGGACTGTCACCTCCGCGTCCGCAAAAGCGGGATACTCCCCGGCCAGCACGGCACGCACGTAGTGGGAGCCGATGAAACCGGCGCCGCCGGTGACCAGAATGCGCGGTCCGCTCATGACGCGATCCGCACCCGGCTGCGGTCCCCGAGGACGAGGTTGTGTGCACCCGGCGGTTCGGGGGTGCGGGCGATCTCGACGTCCTGACCGATCAGGGAGGACTCCAGCGGCCGGACACCGGTGATCGAGGCACGGGGCATCACGATCGAGTCGCGGATCCAGCTGTCGGTGATACGGCAGTCCTCCGCGATCGAGGTGTACGGGCCGACACGCGAGTTGGTGACGGTCGCTCCCGAGCCGATCACGGCCGGGCCGACGACCACGGAACCGGTCACCCGCGCCCCCGGCTCGACGACCACCTGGCCGCTGATCTCACTGTCGCGCACGATCCCGGCGCTGGAGGGATCGAGGGATCGCAGCACCAGCCGGTTGACCTCCAGCATGTCCGGCACGTTTCCCGTGTCCTTCCAGCAGCCGGTCATGACGGCGGCGTCGGTCCGCAGGTCGTGGTCGATGAGCCACTGCACCGCATCCGTGATCTCCAGTTCGCCGCGCGCCGAGGGCTCCACCTCGGCGACCGCCTTGTGCACGGCCGAGCTGAACAGATAGACGCCCACGACGGCGAGATCGCTCCGCGGCCGGCGCGGTTTTTCCTGGAGCCCCGTGACGCGGCCCTCCGCGGACACCTCGGCCACGCCGAACTGCCGGGGGTCGTCGACCTGGGCGAGCATGATCTGCGCGGCCGGCCGATGGACCCGGAACCGCTCCACGAAGTCGGTGATGCCGTCGAAGACGATGTTGTCCCCCAGATACATCACGAAGTCGTCGTCACCGAGGAAGTCACGGGCTATCTTCACAGCGTGGGCCAGACCGAGCGGCTGCCGCTGCCACAGATAGGAGACCTCCAGGCCGAACCGCGATCCGTCGCCGACCGCGGCCTCGATCTGGGCACGGGTGTCCCCGACGACGATGCCGGTCTCCGTCACCCCCGCGGCGGCGATCGCTTCCAGGCCGTGGAACAGCACCGGTTTGTTGCCCACGGGCACGAGTTGTTTGGCCAGCGTGTGGGTGATCGGCCGCAGCCGGGTTCCTGAACCGCCGGAAAGCACGAGCGCTTTCATGAGCTGAACCTTCCCTACGAGGCGTTCGGTGGTTGCGCCTGCGAGGGCCCCGGGTCCCGGGTCCCTGCGGCAGCCGGCTCGGGCTCCAGGAGCCGGCCGACGAGCCCGGTGTCGTGCCGGGCCGTGCTGAACTCGTCGCTCTCGACGACCGAGCGGAGGAAACCCGCCGTGGTGTGCATGCCCTTGCCCTCGATCCGGACCTCGTCCAGGGCACGGCGCATACGGGCCAGCGCGAGCTCCCGGTCGGGGGCCCAGACGGCGACCTTGGCGAGCAGCGGATCGTAGAAGACGGAGATGCGCGAGCCGTCCCGCACATGCGTGTCCACGCGCACGAACGGGCCCGCCGGCAGGGTGAGTTCGTCGATGAGCCCGGGCGTCGGGGTGAAGTCCCGGTCGGCGTCCTCCGCGTTGATACGGCACTCGACGGCGCACCCGCGGGGCACGACGTCACGCCGGCCGAGCCGCAGCGGATGCCCGGCGGCGACCCACAGCTGCTCATGGACCAGGTCGACGCCGGTGACCATTTCTGTGACCGGATGCTCGACCTGGATACGGCAGTTGACCTCCATGAAGTAGAAGCGTCCGCTGTCGTCGTACAGGAACTCGAAGGTCCCCGCGCCGACGTATCCGGCGGCCTTGGCTCCCTGCACGGCGTGTTCCGCCATCGCGGCGAGCACATCGCGGTCCAGCCCGGGAGCCGGGGTCTCCTCGATGAGCTTCTGATGGCGGCGCTGCACCGAGCAGTCGCGCTCGCCGAGATGGATCACATTGCCGAAGCGGTCGGCGAGTATCTGGATCTCCACGTGCCGTGCGGACTGCAGATAGCGCTCCAGATAGACCCTGCCGTCCCCGAACACGGCGGCGGCGTGGCGTCGCGTCTCCCGGTAGACGGCGGGGAACTCGTCGGCCGAGTGCGCCACTCCGATCCCGCGGCCGCCGCCCCCGGCCACCGCCTTCACCACCACCGGGTAGCCGATCTCGGCGGCGAACGCCTCGGCCTCGCGCGGCGACGACACGGGGTCCAGCGTGCCGGGCAGCAGGGGCAGCCCCGCGTCGGCCATGAGGCCGCGGCAGGTGGACTTGTCGCCCAGCGCCTCCATCACCTCCGGGGGCGGGCCGATGAAGGTGATGCCCTCGGCCGCGCACACCTCGGCGAAGTCGGCGTTCTCGGAGAGGAATCCGTACCCGGGGTGGATCGCGTCCGCGCCGACGCGCCGGGCGGCCTCGATGACGGCGGGGATGCTGAGGTAGCTCGCCTGCGCCGACCCCGGGCCGATGCGGACCGCCTCGTCGGCGTACCGCACGACCTCGCTGTCGGTGTCCTCGGTGGAGTACACGACGGCGACCCTGATCCCCAGTTCACGGCAGGCGCGCGCGACACGCAGGGCGATCTCGCCCCGGTTGGCGACGAGGACGGTGCGGAACACTGCGCCTCACCGCCCGTCGGCCGGGACGAGGGAGCACAACGGGTCGCCGTACTCGACGAGGCCCGCGTTGGGCTGGAGGAACTCGCCGATGACACCGTGCCGGTCCGACTCGACGGGGATCATCAGCTTCATCGCCTCGATGAGGCCCACCTGTTGACCGGGGACGACAGTGTCACCCTCGGTCACGAAGGGTTTGGCACCCGGTTCGGGCGCGCGGTAGAAGACCCCGACCGTCGGGGCGTGGATGTGGTCGAGCGGGGGCTGTCCGGTCGGCGACGCCGCGGGCGTCGCGACCGGTGCGGTCCCTGCCTGCGAGGGAACTGCGAGCTGCGGCGCCGTGGTGCCTGCGCCGGTCCCGCCCGGCCAGTCCATCTCGATGGTGACCGGCCCGACCGTCACGCGGACGGCGGACGGCGGTACGGGAGCCTCCGAGAAGAGCTCGATCATGCTCGTCTTGGCGGCCTCCAGGACGGAGGGAAGACTGTCGGGGCGTCCGTCACTCAGCAGGGCGTCGAGGGTGGCGACGCTGTCGGGCGTGGGCATCTCATCACCTTTCCGGCGCGGGGCGGCCGGCCGGTGCCGGGCTGCCGAAGCCGCGGAAGCGGGCCCGTCGTCCGGCCAGCAGTTGATCGGTGGTCAGCACTGTCAGTTCCTCCAGCAGCGGCCGTACGGCGCCGGCGAGGCGCTCCGCCGCGACGCGGTGATCGCTCTGCGCGCCGCCCTCGGGTTCGAGGACGACTCCATCGACCACCCCCTGTGCAAGCAACTCCCGTGCGTGCAGACCGAGTTCACGAGCGGCATGCGGTGCCGCCCCGGGATCGCGCCACAGGATCGCGGCACATCCCTCCGGGCTGATCACCGAGTAGACGGCGTTGCTGAGCGCGAGCACCCGGTCGGCGACGGCGAGTCCCAGGGCGCCGCCGCTGCCGCCCTCCGAGACGATCACAGCAACGATCGGCACGGGCAGCCCGGACATCAGCCGCAGGTTCTCCGCGATGGCCACGGCCTGGCCCCCGCGCTCCGCCTCGATGCCGGGGAAGGCACCGCTGGTGTCGACGAGGGTGAGCACCGGGATGCCCACCTTCGCGGCCAGGCGCATCAGCCGGGCGGCCTTGCGGTAGCCGGCGGGCACCGGCATGCCGAAGTTCCGTTCTCGCAGCGCCGCCGCGGTGTGTCCTTTCTGCTGGCCGATCACCATCACGGGCCGGCCGTCGAGGAGGCCGACTCCTCCGACGGTGGCCGGGCAGTCGCCGCCGAGCCGGTCACCGTGCAGTTCCTGGAAGTCGTCGACGAGCAGGGCGATGTAGTCGAGCGCGGTGGGGCGTTCGAGGTTCCTCGCCAGGCGCACCGCCTGCCAGGGGTCGAGGTCGGGGACCTGTTCGGGACGGGTGAGCAGGCCGGGGTCCGGTGCGCCGAGTGCCGTGCCGGTGGACTCCGGCTCGGCCTGTTCCGCCCGAGGACGTCCCGCCCGGGTGTCCCGCGGTGGAGCCAGCGCGCGGAGCAGCCGGATCAGGGTCGCGCGCAGTTCCTGGCGCGGTGCGACCACGTCGACCTGACCATGCTCGCGGAGGAACTCGGCGCGCTGGAAGTTCTCCGGGAGCCGCTCGCCGATGGTCCGCTCGATGACGCGCGGTCCCGCGAACCCCATGCGGGCTCCCGGTTCGGCCACGATCACGTCGCAGAGCGTGGCGAACGAGGCGGCCACTCCGCCGTACACCGGGTCGGTGATGACGGAGACGGTGGGGATGCCGGCCTCGTCGAGGGCGAGCAGGGCCTGGCTCGTCTTCGCCATCTGCATCAGCGAGATCAGGCCCTCCTGCATCCGGGCGCCCCCGGACGCGCAGACGATGACCAGCGGGCGCCGTTCGGCCAGGGCCGTCTCGGCGGTCAGCGTGATGAGTTCGCCGACGCCGCCGCTGAGGCTGCCGCCCATGAAGCCGAACTCCATGGCGACGACCGCCACTTCGCAACCGCCGATCCGGCCGCGGACGGCGATCGCGGCGTCGTCGAGTCCGGTCCGGTCGCGCGCCTCGGCGAGTCGCTCGTGGTAGGGCCGGGTGTCCGTGAAGCCGAGGACGTCGTCGGCGGTGCGCGGCACGCCCAGGGCTTGGGACGACCCCGGGTCGAGCAGCTGGTCGAGCCGCTCCGGGGCCGACAGTCTCCGGTGGTGGCCGCACTCCGGGCACACACCGGAGGACCGGGCGAGCCGCTTGGCGTAGACAGGCCGTCGGCAGTGGTCGCACAGCCACCAGGCCGCGGGCGTGGTCGTCTCGGCCGGGGCGCTCATGAACGCGCGGCGATCTGGCGCCTGGCCAGTTCGAGGAGCCGGGCCGGGGTGCCGACGTCGACGACCTCGTCGTCGGTCAGCTCGACGCCGTAGTCCCGTTTGAGGCGGGACGCGGTCTCCAGTACGGCCAGCGAGTCGTAGCCGAGGTCGGTGAAGAGCGTGTCCGCGAACTCCCCGTCGTGGGCGACGCCTTCGCCCTCGCCCGCGCACTCACGCAGGATGCGGGTGAGCTCTCCCATGGTCAGTTCTGGCATGGCTGGGTCTCCTAGTGGGGTTGCCGAGCGTGGTCAGGGCTCAGTGGGAGGCGCCCACGACCATCGCGGAGTTGAAGCCGCCGAGGCCGCGGGCGACGACCAGCACGGCACGCAGGCGCAGTTCCAGCGGCCGGCCGACGACCACACGGAGCCCGTACCGGGGGGACGGCTGGGTGTGTGCCGCAGGGGGAAGGACCCCGTCGCGCAGGGCGAGCAGCGCGGTGGCGACGTCGAGGGGACCTGCGCCCGCACACAGTCGTCCGGTCAGCGTCTTGGGCACGGCGACCGGGAGCTCGCGCGCGCCGAAGACCGCGCCGAGCGCGGCGGCCTCCGCCCGGTCCAGGTGCGGGACACCGGCCGCGTCGGCGAAGACGGCATCGATGTCATCGGGCACGGCACCGGCGTCGGCGAGGGCGAGTTCGACGGCCCTGGTCAGGGCGGACGCGTCGTCCGCGGGCACGGTGCCCGGTCTCGGGTCGAACGTGGCGGCGTGTCCGAGGATCCTGCCGTGGATCCGGGGTGCGTGCCGCGCGCGGGCCTTCGCCTCGTCCTCGACGACCAGGATGGCGCCGCCCTCTCCCGGCACGAAGCCCGCGGCCCGCTCGTCGAACGGCCGGTACGCGAGAGCCGGGTCCTCGGCCGTGCTCAGCTGCCCGGTCGAGGTCTGGGCGATCCAGCCCCAGGGACACAGCGAGCCGTCGACCGCGCCGGTGAGCACGGCGTCCAGGTCACGGCGCAGCAGCCGCCTGGCCTGGGCGAGCGCGTCGAGGCCGCCCGCCTCGTCGGCGACCAGCACCCCGCTGGAGCCGCGCAGGCCGTGCCGGATGGAGATCTGTCCGGTGTTGACCGCGTAGAACCAGGCGAAGGACTGGTACGCGCTGACGTACTCGGGTCCCTTGCGCCACAGGTTGTCGAGTTCCTGGTGACCGAACTCGAAGCCGCCCGCGCTGTTCGCGGTCACCACGCCCACGCCGTACTCGGGCAGTTGTCCGGTGTCCAGGCCGGCGTCGCGGACGGCCTCGTCGGCGGCGACCAGGGAGAGCCTGGTGGAGTGGTCGGTCTGCGGGACGAGGCGGCCCGGCAGATGGGCGGCGGGTTCGAAGCCGCGGATCTCGCCGGCCAGGGTGGCGGGGTAGCGCTCGGGTTCGAAGCGGGTGATGCGGCCGATGCCGGAGCGGGCCGCGAGAGTGGCGTTCCAGTACTCCTCGGTGCTCAGGCCGTTCGGCGCGACGACGCCCAGGCCCGTGACGACGACAGCGTTCACTGTTCCGCCCGACCGGGACGGGTGAGCACCATCGCGCTCTGGAAGCCGCCGAATCCGCTGCCGACGCTGAGGACGACGTCGAGCCGGGCCTCGCGTGCCGTCAACGGCACGTAGTCGAGGTCGCATTCCGGGTCCGGCTCGTACAGGTTGGCCGTCGGCGGGACGGCGCCGTTCTCGATGGCGAGCGCGCAGGCCGCGAGTTCGACGGATCCGATGGCGCCGAGCGAGTGGCCGATCATCGACTTGATGGAGCTGACGGGCGTACGGCGGGCGTGGTCGCCCAGCGCCTTCTTGAACGCGGCCGTCTCGTGCCGGTCGTTCTGTTTGGTGCCGGAGCCGTGTGCGTTGACGTAGCTCACTTCGTCCGGGCGCACCCGGGCCTCGTCCAGGGCCGTCTCGATGGCGGCGGCCATCTCCTTGCCGTCCGGGCGCAGTCCGGTCATGTGGAAGGCGTTGCACCGCGAGGCGAACCCGCCGACACCGGCGTACACATGGGCACCGCGGGCCCTGGCCCGCTCCCGTTCCTCCAGGACGAACACGGCGCAGCCCTCGCCCAGGACGAAGCCGTTGCGGGTGCGGTCGAACGGGCGGGAGGCGGTGGCCGGTTCGTCGTTGCGGGGCGTGGTCGCCCGGATCGCGTCGAAACAGGCGACCGTGATGGGCGAGATGGGCGCGTCGGTACCGCCCGCGACCATGACGTCCGCCGAGCCCTCCTCGATGAGCCGTACGGCGTGGCCGACCGCGTCGAGCCCGGAGGTGCAGCCCGTGGAGACCACGGAGCAGGGGCCCTGCGCGCCGGCGGCCCAGGCCACCTCGGCGGCCATGGAGCTGGGGACGAAGTAGTCGTAGAGGTGCGGGACCGCGAGGTCCGGGTCGACGAGCCAGTCGCGGCCGCCGTGACTGGTGACGACGTACTCGCGTTCCAGGCTCGTGGTGCAGCCGACCGCGCTGCCGAGCGTGACGCCCGTGCGGCACGGGTCCGGCCCGTCGCCGGCGAGGCCGCTGTCCTCCAGTGCTTCGCGGGCGGCGACCAGCGCGAACTGGGTGGCCCGGTCCAGCCGGTCGGCCTCCTCGGCCGTGAGCCCTTCGGCCTGCGCGTCGAAGTCGCACTCGGCGGCCACGGTCGACCGAAAGGGCGAGGCGTCGAAGTGGGTGATGGTGCGGGTCGCGGTGCGGCCGGAGACGAGCAGGTCCCAGAACGGTTTGCTGCCGATGCCTCCTGGAGCGACGACGCCGACACCCGTTATCACTACGTCTCGGGCCATGCTGTCTCATCCCCCGATATCTGAAGTGGATCCAGCCTGCAATGCCGCGTCCCGAAGCATTCGGGGCACCGCTTGAGGCGACCTCGAACGCAAGTTGAAGGACAGCCGCCGGTTCGATTCGAGCGGGCGTCGAGGCGCGCGCTAGAGGCCCTTGCGACGGTGTGCCCGCGAGCGCCCGCTCGCCTTCCCCACATCGGAAGGGACGTCCATGGCCAGCGGCACCATCACCGTCAGCGAAGCGGACTACCTGCGGATCCTCATTCACGGCACGACCGCGTTCGAACTGCTGCGCACGGGGCTTGAGTTCGACCTCTTCGAGCGCCTGGAGGCGGCCGAGGGCATGGATGTCGAGGAGGTCGCGGAGGCGATCGGCACCGAGGCCCAGCCCGCCCGCATCCTGCTCCTCGGGCTCGCCTCGCTGCGGCTTCTGGAGAAGAAGGACAACAAGTACGTCAACAGCGAGATGGTGCGGCGCAAGCTGCTCAGGTCGAGCCCGCGCTTCCTGGGCCCGCTGGTGGACATCCAGGCCGACATCATCAACCGCTCCCTCGGCGACTTCGCCGAGTCGATGCGGCAGAACACCAACGTGGGCCTGCGCCACATCGAGGGTCCCGGCGACACGCTGTACGAACGGCTCACGGCGCACCCCGAGTTGCAGGAGGTGTTCTACCGGAACATGGGCGACGCGTCGAAGAAGGCGTTCGCGCAGATCCTCGACCGGTACGACTTCTCCGGGCTGCACCATGTCATCGACATCGGCGGCGGCGACGGCACCAACAGCATCGAACTGGCCCGCCGCTACCCGCACCTGGAGGTGACGGTCTTCGACCAGGAGAGCGTCACCCGCATCGCGGCGCAGCGGACCGAGGACGCCGAGCTGAGCAAGCGGGTGCACTTCCACCCGGGCGACCTGTTCACCGACGCGCTGCCCGAGGGCGCCGACGGGATCATGTTCTTCCACATCTTCGAGATCTGGTCGCTGGAGCGGAACACCGAGCTGCTGCGCAAGTGCTACGAGGCCCTGCCGCCCGGCGGTGTCTGCCTGGTCTACAACTTCGTCTCGAACGACGAGGGCACCGGCTCGATGAGCGGCGGGCTGGTCTCGCCCTACTTCCTCACCCTCGCCTCCGGAGAGGGCATGACGTACGCCCCGAAGGACATGGACAAGGCCATTCGCGACGCCGGCTTCTCCCGCGTCGAGCGCTACGACGGCCTCGGGTTCAGCCACTCCCTGGTCGTCGGCCACAAGTAGGCGCCTCGTCCGGGCCGGCGGCAGCCCCCGGGCCCACAGGAGAAGGAGAGTTCAGTGCAAGGACAAGACCTGTACGTGAGGTCCCTCGGGGTGCATCTGCCGGAGCCCGTGAGCACCGCGCAGGCGGTGGCCGAGGGCCGCCTGGATGCCGAGGACGTCGCCGACGGCGAGCTGACGGGCGTGCGGGTCGCCGGTGACGTGCCCGCCCCGGAGCTCGCGGTGCGCGCGGCCCGCCAGCTGTTCGAACGGGTCGGAGCCGACCCGTCGGTCGTCGATCTGATCCTGTACGCGAGCGTGTGGCACCAGGGCCCGGACGGCTGGGGCCCGCAGTCGTATGTGCAGCGCCACCTCGGGGGCGAGGCACTCGCGGTCGAGCTGCGGCACGGCTGCACCGGGGTGTTCAGCGGTCTGCAGCTCGCCGCCGGCTTCCTGCGCGGCAATCCGCAGTCGTCGGACGCGCTGCTGCTCGGCGCGGAGAACTTCGGCACCCCGCTGATCGACCGCTGGCGGGCCACCGGCGGCGGCATGCTGGTCGGCGACGGCGCGAGCGCGCTGCTGCTCGGCAAGGAACCCGGCTTCGCCAAGCTGCTGTGGGTCGACTGCGTCGCCGTACCCGAACTGGAGGCGATGCACCGCAGCGGAGAGCCGATGTTCCCGCCGGGTGCCACGATCGGGCGGCGGCTCGATTTCTCCGAACGCAACCAGCACTTCCTCAAGTACGAGGGGGAGCAGATGCGGCCGCTCCTGATGAAGGCCCACCAGGACCTGTACGACCGGTGGACGGCGGCGACCGGCCTCGGTGTCGAGGACGTCACCTTCCTCAGCTACATGAACACCTCGCGCACCACGATCGAGAAGCGGCTGCTTCCCCTGCTGGGGCTGCCCGCGGAGCGCACCACCTGGGAGGTGGGGCGCGACATCGGGCATCTCGGCGTCAGCGACCAGCTCGTCGCGCTCGACCGGCTGCTGTGCGACGGCAGGCTGAAGCCGGGCGACCACTACCTGATGTACGGGCTCGGGCCCGGTATGACGGTGGCGGGAGCGATGTTCGAGATCACCGAGGTGCCGTCGTGGACGCGGTGATGACGGCGCCCGAACC
Source organism: Streptomyces sp. Tue6028 (assembly GCF_002300165.1). Lineage (GTDB taxonomy): Bacteria > Actinomycetota > Actinomycetes > Streptomycetales > Streptomycetaceae > Streptomyces > Streptomyces siamensis. Next base: position 351,351 of record NZ_MLCE01000002.1, read on the forward strand.
CGTCGCCGTGGTGGGCATGGCGTGCCGGTTCGCCGGAGGGATCGATTCGCCGAAGGAGTTCTGGTCGCTGCTCGTCGAGGGGCGGGACGCGATCGGCGAAGTACCCGAGGGCCGCTGGGAGTGGTACGGAACGCTCGACCGGGAGAACGCGGCGGCCCTGGACGGCGTGACGCGCTACGGTGCGTTCCTCGACGACATCAAGGGATTCGACGCCGACTTCTTCGATGTCACCCCGCGCGAGGCCGCGCTGATGGACCCGCAGCAGCGGATCGTCCTGGAGCTGGCCTGGGAGGCGCTGGAGCACGCGGGCATCCCGCCGCGGGATCTCGCGGGCAGCGACGCCGGTGTGTTCATGGGCGTCGGTTCGGACGACTACGGGCGCCGGATGCTGGAGGACCTGCCTCGTATCGAGGCGTGGACCGGCATCGGCGGCGCCTATTGCGGGGTCGCCAACCGGGTCTCGTACACGCTGGACCTGCGCGGGCCCAGCGTCGCCGTCGACACGGCGTGCTCGTCGTCGCTGGTGTCCGTCCACATGGCGGTGCAGAGCCTGCGGGCCGGCGAGTGCCCGGTGGCGCTGGCGGGCGGTGTGCTCGTGATGGCGTCACCCGGTCTGTCGCTGGTGCTGGACGCGGCGGGCGCGACGGCACCCGACGGGCGCTGCAAGTCCTTCGACGCGAACGGCGACGGCTACGGCCGCGGTGAGGGCGGCGGGGTCGTCGTCCTCAAGCGGCTGTCGGACGCCCGGCGCGACGGGGACCGCGTCCTCGCCCTGATCCGGGGCAGCGCGGTCCACCAGGACGGCAGGACCAGCGGCATCATGGCGCCCAACGGCGAGGCGCAGGCCCATCTCATGCGCCGGACGTACGAGCACGCGGGGCTCGACCCGGTCACCGTCGGCTACGTCGAGGCGCACGGGACGGGTACCCGCGCGGGCGATCCGCTGGAGGCCGGGGCGATGGCCTCGGTCTTCGGCGTGAACCGGCCGCAGGACCGGCCGTGTCTGATCGGGTCCGTCAAACCCAACATCGGGCATCTGGAGGCGGGCGCGGGCATCGCCGGTGTGATCAAGACGGTCCTCGCTCTCCAGCACGCCGAGATCCCGCCCAGTCTGAACTTCACCGAGCCCAACCCCGCCGTCCCGTGGGCGACTTCGGGCCTTCGGGTGGTCACCGAGCCGACGCCCTGGCCCGCGTCCGACGGTCCGCGGCGGGCCGGGGTCTCGGGCTACGGATACGGCGGCACCATCGCGCACGTCGTCCTGGAGCAGGCACCGGACCCCGAGGGTCCGCAGGCCCTGGACGAGGGACCGCGCGCCGTGCGGGACGCGGAGCCCGCCGTGTATCCGCTGTCGGGCGCGAGCGAGGCCGCGGTGCGGGAGTACGCGGGCAGGCTCGCCGACCGGCTCGACGAGACCCCCGCGACGGATCTCGCGGAGGTGGGCCACACACTGGCCACGCGGCGCACGCATCTGCTCCACCGGGCCGCCGTGGTGGCCGCGAACGGCAACCAACTCGTCTCCCGGCTGAGGGAGTTCACGAACTCGGGTGGCGCGCCGGGTGTCGGCACCGGCGCGGTGCTGCCGTCGGCCGGGCGCGGTCTGGTCTGGGTGTTCTCCGGGCACGGCTCGCAGTGGACCGGCATGGGACGTGAACTCCTCGTCGAGGAACCGGTGTTCGCGCGGGTCGTGGAGGAGCTGGAGCCCGTCTTCCTGGAGGAGATGGGCGTCTCCCTCACCGCCGCCCTCCTGGACGACGCCCCGCAGCCCGTCGACGTGGTGCAGCCGCTGATCTTCGCCGTGCAGACGGCGCTGAGCGCACTGTGGCGGGAGCGCGGGCTGCGCCCCGACGCGGTCATCGGCCACTCGGTCGGTGAGATCGCCGCCGCGGTGGCCGCCGGGATGCTCACGCGGGAGCAGGGCGCCCGGCTGGTGTGCCGACGCTCCCTGCTGCTGCGCCGGGTGGCCGGACGGGGAGCCATGGCCATGGTGGGTCTGACGGCCGAGGAGGCCGCACGCCGTCTCGGCGGCCGCCGGGACGTGACCGTGGCGATCACCGCGTCGCCCGGCTCCACCGTCGTCTCCGGGGACGTCCCCGCGGTCGTGGAGATCTCCGAGCGGTGGCGCGCCGAGGGGGTCGCGGTGCGGGCCGTGGATTCGGACGTGGCGTTCCACAGCCCGCACATGGACCCGCTCCTCGACGACCTGACGGCCGCGGCGGCCGACCTGGTGCCGTCACCCGCCACGCTTCCCGTCTACAGCACGGCTCTGGACGACCCCCGCAGCGGCGCCCCGCGCGACGGCGGCTACTGGGCCGCCAACCTCGGCGGCCGGGTGCGGTTCGCGCAGGGTGTCGCGGCGGCCGTCGAGGACGGGTACCGGCTCTTCCTGGAGGTGTCGCCGCATCCGGTGGTCGAGCACTCGGTCGGCGAGACGCTCGACCACCTGGGCGTCGAGGACGCCTTCGTCACCCACTCGCTGCGTCGCCGCCGGCCCGAGCGCGAGACACTGCTGGCCGGTCTCGGACAGCTGTACTGCCACGGCGCCGACGTGGACTGGTCGCGTTCCTGGCCGGCGACCGCCCCCGCCGAGCTGCCGTGCGTCGCCTGGCAGCGCAAGCCGTACTGGCTGGAGGAGCCGCCGCCGCGCTCCGCCGCCGGCGACCGGCACGACGTCAGCACGCACACCCTGCTCGGCGGACGGACCACGTTCGCGGGCACGACCCCGGCGCAGGCGTGGCGGACCCACCTCGACCGCGGCAGCAGGCCCTACCCGGGTGACCATCCGGTCCGCGAGGTGGAGATCATCCCGGCCGCCGTGCTGCTGAACACCTTCCTGAACGCCGCCGCCTCGGGAGGCACCCTGCCGGATCTCACCGATGTGGCGCTGCGCGTGCCCGTGTCGGTGTCCCAGCCGCGTGAGGTCCAGGTCGTCAGCCAGGACGCCACGCTCCGGCTCACCTCGCGCATCGTCGGGGAACCCGGCGACGACAGGGGTCTGGTCACCCACACCACGGCCGGCGTCGAGCCGCACGGCGCTCTCGGCGAGGCGAGCCCGGTCGTCGCACCGGACGTACTGCCCACCGGGCGTGTGGTGGACCGCCTCGCGGAACTCGGCGTCGCCGCCATGGGCTTCGCCTGGGAGATCACCGAACTGCGCGGCGGCGAGGGCGTCCTGGTGGCCCGGGTCGCCGCGGACCCCAAGTCCTCGGAGCCGCCGGCCACCTGGGCCTCGGTCCTGGACGCCGCGCTGTCCACCGCGTCCGTGGTGTTCCCGGGTCCGCCGGTGCTGCGCATGCCCGCGCACATCAAACGGGTCGCGCTCGAAGGGGCGTGCCCGGCCACCGCCCGCATCACCGTGCGGCTGGCCGGCGAGGACGTCGTCGACGTGGAGATCGAGGGCCCGCAGGGCACGCTGGTGGGCCGGCTCGACGGGCTGCGGTACGGACTGCTGGAGGGCGACGTCGGGACCACCACCGGTCCCCGCCGGCTCGTCCACCGCATGCGATGGCGCCCCATGGAACAGCAGGACCCCGGTGCGCATCGGACGGTGGTGCTCGTCGGCGACGACCGCTCCCTGGTGGAGCGGTTGAGCCGCCGGCTGGTCGCCGAGGCGGTGCCGCACCGGATCGCGTCCGACCCGGACGAGCTGCGCGAGGGTGAACTCTCCGACGACCACACCGTGGTGGTCGTGCCGGCTCCGGGACGGCCTCAGGAACCGGTCGGCAGGGCGTCCCTGCGGGCGTCCTGGCTGCTCGCGCGGACGGCGCAGCGGCTGGCCCCGGCCCCGCGTCCGCCCCGGCTGTGGTGCGTCACGCAGGGAGTGCGCGAGAGCGCGACCGAGGCCTCGCTCGCCCACGGTCCCCTGTGGGGGCTGGGCCGGGTCATCGCCGGTGAGCATCCGGACCTGTGGGGCGGCATCGTGGACCTCGGGTCCTCGCCCCGGGACGTCGCGGGGTTCGTGGACCTGCTCGGCACGACGCACGGCGAGGACGTCGTGGCGGTGCGCGAGGGACAGCCCGAGGTGGCTCGGCTCGCCCTGCTGGACGGCGAGCCGGTCCGGCCCGCGACCACCTGCCGCCCGGACGGCACGTATCTGGTCACCGGCGGACTCGGCGCCCTCGGGCTGGAGGTCGCGCACTGGCTGGCCGAGCGGGGCGCACGCCGTCTCGTGCTGACCGGACGGCGGTCGCTGCCGCCACGGGACGAGTGGGACGACGTCACCGATCCGCTGGTCCGGAGCCGGGTGGAAGCGGTCAGGTCCCTGGAGCGGCTGGGCAGCACCGTGGTCACGGTCGCGCTGGACCTCGCGGACGCGGACGCCGCGGAGAAGCTCCTGTCGCCGACCGCGCTGGGGCTGCCGCCCGTCCGAGGCGTCGTGCACGCCGCCGGCGTCCTGGACGACCGGCCGCTGCGCGCGCTCGACGAGGACTCGCTGCGGGCGGTGCTGCGGCCGAAGGCCGAGGGTGCCTGGGTGCTGCACCAGCTGTTCCCGCCCGGCAGTCTCGACTTCCTGGTGCTGTTCTCGTCCTGCGGTCAACTGCTGGGCCTGCCGGGGCAGTCCAGCTACGCGGCGGGCAACGCGTTCCTGGACGCGCTGGCGGCGCACCGCGGGGCCGCCGGGGACACCGGCACCGTCAGCTTCGGCTGGACGTCGTGGCGGGGGCTCGGCATGTCGACCTCGTCCGAGGTCATCGACGCCGAGCTGGCCGCGCACGGCACCGCCGACATCAGTGCCCTGGAGGCCTTCGCCTCCTGGGAGCTGGCGGACCGCTACGGCCTCGGCTACGCGGCCGTGTTGCGCACGCTGCCGCCGGAACCCGGTCAACGGCGGCTCCCGCTGCTGGGCGAGGTGCCCACGGACGCGCCGCACGACCAGGAGGACGACGAGGCCGAGGCCCCGTGGGCCGGCCTGGCGGGCGAGGAGCTGCGCACCTTCCTCACCTCCGAGGTGAGCCGACAGGTCGCGGCCGAGACCCGGCTGTCGGCGTCCGAGGTGGATCCGCACCGGGCCCTGGCCGAGATGGGCCTCGACTCGGTGATGACCGTGCGGATCCGGCGCGGTCTCGAAAGGCAGTTCAGGATGCCGCTGCCCGCGACGCTCTTCTGGGACCGCCCCACCGTCCACGCGGTCGCCGATCTGCTCGCGCAGCGCGTCGACACCCCCGATCCCGACCCGGCCGACGAGAGGAGCGCACGGTGAAACGCGAAGGGTTCGTGCCCTGGCCCGCAGACGCGGCGCGTCGTTACGTCGAGGCGGACTGCTGGCGCGGCCGCCCGCTGGGCGCACTGATGTGGGACTGGGCGGACGCCTGGGCCGACCGGACCGCGCTGGTCGACGGCGACGTCCGGCTCGGCTACGCGGAGCTGGCCGCCTCGGCGGACGCCCTGGCCGAGCGGCTCGCGGGCCAAGGGCTGGCCGACGGCGACACGGTTCTCGTGCAGTTGCCGAACTGCTGGGAGTTCGTCGTCGTGACGCTGGCCTGTTTCCGGCTCGGTGTGGCGCCGGTGATGATGCTGCCGCCGCACCGCGAGTACGAACTGGCCTCGATCGGGGCCCATGTGCGCGCCAAGGCGCTCGTCGTGCCCGGCACCTGGCGGGGCTACGACCATCAGGCCCTCGCCCACCGGGTCGCCGAACGGCTGCCCGACGAGCCCTTGGTGCTGGTCGTCGGCGACGACGTACGGCCCGGCGGCGTCGACGTGCGCGCCCTGCTGAGGCCGGACGGCGACACGGCCGCGCGGCGCGGGAGGCTGGACAAGGCCGCCCCCGACGCCATGGAGGTGGCCCTGTTCCTGCTGTCCGGCGGCACCACCGGCCTGCCGAAGGTGATCAGCCGGACGCACAACGACTACGAGTACAACATCCGGCAGTCCGCCGCCGCGTGTGCCGTCACCGCGGAGACCGTCTACCTGACGGTCCTGCCCGCCGGCCACAACTACCCGCTCGCCAGCCCGGGCATCCTCGGCACCCTCTCGGCCGGCGGCCGCGTCGTGCTGCTGTCCTCGCCGCGGCCCGACGCGGTGTTCGCCGCCGTCGAACGGGAGGGCGTCACGACCACCTCGGCGGTGCCCGCGGTGGCCCTGAAGTGGACGGAGGCCGCGCCCGGTTGCGGACGCGACCTGTCGAGTCTGCGCCATGTGCACGTGGGCGGTTCGGTGCTCTCACCCGAGCTCGCCGCCCGGATCGGGCCCGCCCTGGGCTGCCGGGTCCAGCAGGTGTACGGGATGGCCGAGGGCCTCATCTGCTACACGGCTCCCGACGCGACGGACGAGGTCGCCCACGGCACGCAGGGCGCCCCCGTCAGCGCGTACGACGAACTGCTGGTCGTCGGCCCGGACGGCCGTCCGGTGCGGCCCGGCGAGACGGGCGAACTCCTCACCCGCGGCCCCTACACGCCCCGTGGCTACTACGGCGTGCCCGACCAGAACGCCCTGTCGTTCACGCCCGACGGCTGGTACCGCACGGGTGACCTGGTGCGGATCACCGCGCAGGGCCATGTGGTGGTGTGCGGCCGGGTCAAGGACCTGATCAACCGCGGGGGCGAGAAGATCGCGGCCGGGGAGATAGAGACCCTGGTGCAGGAGATGCCCGAGGTCGCCGAGGTGGCCGCGGTCCCGGCGCCGGACCCCGAAGTCGGCGAGCGGGTCTGCCTGTTCGTCCGTCTCCACGAGGGTCGCGCGCTCACCCTGGAGGACGTGTCGGCGGCGCTGAGCGGGCGAGGGCTGGCCGCGTTCAAGATTCCCGAGCGCCTGGAGATCCTGCCCGACCTCCCGCACACACCCGTCGGCAAGCCCGACAAGAAGGCGCTGCGGGGTCTGCTGGACGGGACGAGGGTCGAGGTGACCCCATGACCACCGAGCGCACACTCACAGCCGGCGGACCCGGTCCGCAGGCGCGGTTCACCGAGTCGGGAGCCGCGGCCGAGGACCGGGCGTCGGTCAAGGCCACGCTCGCCTGGCTGACCGCACGCAGGGAGGCCCACACCTTCGAGGTCACCCGGGTCCCCTTCGCCGAGCTGGCGGAGTGGTCCTTCCGGCCTGACACCGGCGATCTCGGCCACCGCAGCGGCCGGTTCTTCACGGTCGAGGGCCATCGCGTGCACACCGACCACGGGAAGGTGCCCCGCTGGGACCAGCCGATCATCAACCAGCCCGAGATCGGCATGCTCGGCTTCCTGGTCAAGGAGATCGACGGCGTCCTGCACTGCCTGATGCAGGCCAAGATGGAGCCCGGCAACGTCAACGTCGTACAGCTGTCACCGACCGTGCAGGCGACCCGGAGCAACCAGAAGCGGGTGCACCAGGGTTCGGGCGTCAGGTACCTGGAGTACTTCACCGATCCCGGGCGGGCACGGGTGCTCGTCGACGTCCTCCAGTCCGAACAGGGCTCGTGGTTCCTCGGCAAGCGCAACCGCAACATCGTGGTGGAGACGACCGAGGACGTCCCGCCGCACGACGACTACCGCTGGATGACGATCGGCGAGATCCAGGAACTCCTGCGCCTGGACAACATGGTGAACATGGACGCCAGGACCGTCCTGTCCTGTGTGCCGTTCGCCCGGCCCACGGGAGCGCCGCCGCCCGGTCCGCACGGCGAGTTCCGCGCGGGCCTGCGCCGCTCCATGGCGCCGGAGGAGGGGGCGCTGCACAGCACGCCGTCGGTGCTGAGCTGGTTCGCCGACACCACGGCCCGCCACGAACTGCGCACGGAACGCATCCCGTTGAACCGCGTCGAGGGCTGGAACCGCACCGCGGACGCGATCAGCCATGCGGAGGGACGGCACTTCTCCATCATCGGCGCCCGGGTGACGGCCGGCAGCCGCGAGGTGCTCAACTGGACGCAGCCGCTACTGGCCCCGCACGGCCTGGGCCTGTCCGCACTGCTGGTGCGCACCATCGGCGACGTGACCCATCTGCTGTTCCACGCCCGTCCCGAGGCGGGATTCCCGCACGGCGTCGAACTGGGCCCCACCGTGCAGTGCACCCCGGACACCTACCGGGGGCTGCCCGACGACCACCGGCCGCCGTTCCTCGACTACGTGACCGGCGTCCCCCGCGACCGGGTGCGCTTCGACGCGGTGCAGTCCGAGGAGGGCGGCCGATTCCACCACGCCGAGTGCCGTTACACGGTGATCGAGGTCGAGGACGGCTTCCCCGTCGAAGAACCGGAGGGATACCGATGGTTGACGGTCCATCAGGTGACCGGGCTGCTGCGGCACAGTCACTATCTCAACGTCCAGGCGCGCAGCCTCGTCGCATGTCTGCACAGTCTGTGGTGACCGGGCGGACGGCACCCCTGCCGGTCGGTGTCCTCGGATGCGGCGGCATCGCCATGCGCCGCATGCTGCCCGCGATGGCGCGGACCCCGGAGGTCCGCGTCACCGCGATCGCGAGCCGGGACCGGGACCGCGCCGCGTCGGCGGCGAACCGCTTCGACGCGGACCCCGTGCACGGATACGAACGACTCCTGGAACGCGACGACATCACCGCGGTGTACCTACCGCTGCCGCCCGCGCTGCACGCCCCCTGGGCCGCGCGGGCGCTGAAGGCGGGCAAGCACGTCCTGGTCGAGAAGCCGATGGTCACCTGCGCCGGGGAGGCGCGCGACCTGGCCCGGCTCGCCGAAGAGGGACGGCTCGTGCTGATGGAGAGCTTCATGTTCCTCCACCACTCCCAGCACGCCACCGTCACGGAGCTGCTCGAACGCGGCGAGATCGGCGAACTGCGCCAGGTGAGCGCCGAGTTCGGCTTCCCGCCGCTGCCCGCCCAGGACATCCGGCACCGCCCCGAGCTCGGCGGCGGCGCCCTGCTCGACGCCGGCGTCTACACGCTGCGCGTCACCCAGCACCTGCTCGGCGGGACGGTGTCGGTGGTCGGCGCGGCCCTGACGGCCGACGCGTCCACGGGCGTGGACGTCGGCGGCGACGCACTGCTGCGCGGCGGCGACGGCGTCACCTCCCATGTGTCGTTCGGCTTCCGCCACGCCTACCGGTCGGCGTACACCCTGTGGGGCAGTGCCGGCCGGATCGTCCTCGACCGCGCCTTCACCCCTCCCCCGGAGCACCGTCCCGTCCTGCGCGTCGAACGGCAGGACCGGGTGGAGGAGCTGACGCTCGCGGCCGACGACCAGTTCGCCAACATCGCGGCCCGTTTCGCGGATCTGGTGCGAGGCCGCGCGGATCCGGCGGTGGAGCGCGCGGCGGCCGTGCGGCAGGCCGAGCTGGTGGACGCCGTGCGCGCGGCGGCCGGCCCGGGTCCGGGAAGTCCGCCATGACCACCGCGTCCACCGGCGTCGACCGGACCCTCCTGCGCGACTCGCTGTCCCGGTGGCCCAGCGGGGTCGCCGTGGTGACCACGGTGGACGAGTCCCGGGCGCCGCGCGGCTTCACCGCGACGGCCTTCTCGTCACTGTCGATGGACCCGCCGATGGTGCTGGTCTGTCTGGACCGGGGAGCCGACTGCCGCCCGGCGTTCGAGACGGCCGGCGTGATGGCCGTGCATCTGCTGCGCGAGGACCAGGCACACCTGGCGCAGCGCTTCGCCACCAAGGACATCGACAAGTACGAAGGGCTGCCGGTCTCCGCGGGCCTGGGCGGAGTGCCGCTGCTGGGCGGCGTGGTGGCCCGCATCGAATGCGTGCTCGACCGCCGGATCGATGCCGGGGACCACGTGATCCTCGTCGGTCTGGTGCACCGCTGTGAGTCGTTCACGGGTGCTCCGCTGGTGTATTTCGCGCGGTCGTTCCACGGCCTGCAGCCCCCGACCCACCACAGAGAGGCGGACCCCTCATGACGAACGCGACGCCCACCGCTCCCCCGGCGGACACCGGTCTGTCGGCGGCCGCGGGCAAGGTGGCCGAGCTGGCCGCGGAGCACGCGGCGGCCGCGGACTCCGACGACCGGCTGTCCGCCACCGTCGCCGAGGCCCTGGTGAGCGCCGGATTCGCGCGCCATCTGGTGGGCCCGCGATGGGGCGGTTCGGCAGCCGCCCCGGGCGCGGTGCGTGACCTCGCGCGGGCGCTGTCCGTGGTGGGCGCCGGATGCATGTCGGCGGCCTGGTGCGCCGGGGTGCTCGCCGCCGTGGGCCGCATGTGCTCGCACCTGCCCGAGGAGGGGCAGGCGGAACTGTGGGGCGACGGGCCGGACGTACCGCTCGCCGGATCGCTGGCACCGTCGGGCACGGTCGACACGGTGCCGGGCGGCTGGCGACTGAGCGGCACCTGGGACTTCGCCAGCGGGGTGGACCACGCGCAGTGGACGATGGTGGGCGGTCTGGTCCGCGGTCCCGAAGGTCCGCCCGCGCTGCGGCACTTCGTGCTGCCGCGCCGTGACTACCGGGTGCTGGACACCTGGCGCAATGTGGGGCTGCGCGGCACGGGCAGCAACAGTGTGGTCCTCGACGACGTCTTCGTGCCGGCGCACCGCAGCTTCGAGCACCGTACGGTTCTCGCCGGCGACCCGGCCCCCTCCGCTCCGCGCCTGCACCGCGTACCGCTCAAGCTGATCAACGGCCTGTTCTTCGTGGCCCCCGGCATCGGTGCGGTCGAGGGCGCTCTCGGGGCATGGACCCGATGGACCGCGAGCCGCGTCGAGATCAACGGCGTCCGGACCGGGTCCCGGCCCGGCGTGCGCCTGACGCTGGCCCGGGCCGCGGCCGCCCTCGACGCGGCACGGCTGATCGTCGACCACGCGGCGGCCGAGGCCGACGAGGCGGAGCCGACCCCGGCCCTGACGCTGCGGGTCACGCGTGACTACTCGACCGCGGTGGACCTGCTGCTCGACTCCGTGAACGGGCTGATGCGGATGAGCGGCGCCCGGGGCCAGGCCCTGTCCCACCCGGTTCAGCGGGTGTGGCGGGACGTGCACTGCATGGCCGGGCACGCCGCGCTCCAGCCGGACGTGAACGCCGACGGCTGGGCGAAGCACGCGCTCGGCGAGGAATGACACGGTCCCGGCCGCGACACGGGCGGGCGGACGAGGAGACACGGAGAGGCACGAGGAGAGGGGGCGGCCGTGGGCCGCCCCCTCTCCTCGTTGTGTCAGGCCCGCCCGGTCAGGACGCCGCCGCCACGAACTCGCGTATCGAGGCGACCATGTAGTCCACCATCTCCGGGGTGATGCCGGGGTAGACGCCGATCCAGAACGTCGCCTCGGTGGTGACGTCGCTGTTGGTCAGCTCCCCCACCACCCGGAAGTGCCGTCCCTCGTAAGCGGGATGCCGGGTGAGGTTGCCCGCGAACAGCCTCCGGGTGCGGATCTTGCGGTCCTCCAGGAAGGACACCAGGGCGGTGCGGGTGAAGGGGGCGTCGGGCAGGACGGTGAGGACGAAGCCGAACCAGCTGGGATCGCTGCCGGGCGTCGCCTCGGGCAGCAGCAGCCCGGGGACGTCCTGGAGCCCGTCGCGCAGGCGCTGCCAGTTGCGCCGCCGTGCCGCGCCGAACTCCTCCAGGCGGCGCAGCTGGCTCAGGCCGAGGGCCGCCTGGACGTCCGTCGTCTTGAGGTTGTAGCCGACGTGCGAGAACACGTACTTGTGGTCGTATCCCTGCGGGAGCGTGCCGAAGCTGTAGTCGAAGCGGCGCAGGCAGCGGTTGTCCTCGCCCGGTTCGCACCAGCAGTCGCGTCCCCAGTCCCGCATCGACTCGACGATCCGCGCGAGCGCCAGATTCCCGGTCAGTACGCAGCCGCCCTCCCCCATCGTGAGGTGGTGGGCGGGATAGAAGCTGACGGTGGACAGGTCGCCGAAGGTGCCGGTGAGCCGGCCCTGGTAGAGCGAGCCGACGGCGTCGCAGTTGTCCTCGACGAGGAACAGGCCGTGCCGGGAGGCGAGTTCGGCGATCTCGGCCGCCGGGAAGGGGTTGCCGAGCGCGTGCGCGACCATGATGGCGCGGGTCCGCGGCCCGATGGCCTCCTCGACGCGCTCCAGCGTCGTGTTGTACGTGCCGAGTTCGATGTCGACGAAGACCGGTACGAGGCCGTTCTGCAGCACCGGGTTGACGGTCGTGGGGAAGCCCGTCGCGACCGTGATCACCTCGTCGCCGGGGACCAGCCGGGCATCCTCCAGCTGCGGCGAGGTGAGGGCGCTGAGCGCGAGGAGGTTGGCCGAGGAACCGGAGTTGGTGAGATGTGCCTTGCGCGCCTTCATCGCGCGGGCGAACCGGCTCTCGAAGGTCCGGGCCCGCGCTCCGGCGGCGATCGTCATGTCCAGGGCCGCTTCGACGAAGGCGACCCGGTCCTCCTCGTCCAGCACCGCGCCCGAGGTGAGGATCGCCGTCTGTCCGGGGACGAAGCTGTCCTCGGTCTGCTCCTGGTGGAATTTCCGGGTCAGTTCCAGCAGTGCGCTGCGTATGTCCATCGGCTCAGTCAGGCCCTTCCTCGGCGTTGGTGATGACCTCGCTCCACATCGCCCGCACCGTCGAGGCCAGGCTGTGCCGCGGGTGCCACCCGAGCAGTCGCGCGGCGAGCCCGCCGTCCACGGCGAGCCAGTCGATCCCGGCGCTGCGCCCGGTGGCGTTGCCCTCCTCGACGACCGTCGCGGGCACTCCGCTCACGGCGACGAGCAGGTCCACCAGCCGGCGCACTCCGACGGCCGTGCCGCTGCCGATGTTGACCGTCCGTCCGACGACGGGAAGGGTCGCGGCGGCGGCCACGGCGGCGGCGAGGTCGCGGCAGTCCACGTAGTCGCGTTCGGCGGTCAGGGGCGCGAGCGTCACCACCGCCGGCTCGCCCCGCACCGCCGCGTCGCGCAGCCGGGCGGCCACCCGGCCCAGCAGGCTGGAGCGCGGCAGCCCGGGTCCCGCACAGCTCGTCGCGCGGAGCACGACCCCGTCGAGCAGGCCCGCCCGGGTGGCGTCGAGGACGATCTCACTGCCCCTCAGTTTGCTTCTGCCGTATGCGGTCGACGGGTCCGTCGGCGCCTCCTCCGTCAGGGGCCGTCCCCGCGCGGGCATCTCGTACTCGAAGACCGAGCCGAGCTGCACCAGGCGGACCCGGTGGGGCACCTTGGCGACGGCGTCGCGCAGCCGCTCCACGAGCGTCACGTTGGCTTCGTCCAGGGCCCGCCCGTCGTAGTCCCAGACCGCGCCGGCGGCGTTCACGACGACGGTCGCGCCGTGTTCGACGAGGAGATCGGCGAGGGCGGCCGGAGGTCCGCCGACGAGGTCGATCCGCGCGGACGCCACACCGGGCGCGGGGCGCCGGGCGACCGACAGGACGCGGGCTCCGTGCGCGGTGAGCGCGGCGCAGACGTGCCGCCCCAAAAAGCCGCTGCCGCCGACCACGACGGCGTTCGGCCCCGGTCCGGACGCGGCACCGCCCAACTGCGGCCCGGTCAGAACGCCGTTCGGCTCCGGCGCGGTCACGACGCCGTTCACGTCCGGCGCGGTCACGACGCCGCGAGTCCGGCCGCCAGGGCGCTCGGGGACGGCAGCGCCGCCGTCTCCGAGGCCACCCGGCCGGCGGCCTCCCGGCAGGGACCGGGGTCCGCCAGCATCTCGGTGACCGTCTTCAGCAGCAGTTCGGTGCTGTCGAGCCGGTCCAGCATGACGCCCGCTCCGGAGCGGGCGATGCCGTGGCCGATCTCCGTACAGATCGGGGAGGGCGGCACGACGAGCTGCGGTACGCCCATGACGACCGCGGTGAGTGCGGTGCCCGCCCCGCCGTGGTGGACCACCAGGTCGCAGGTCGGCAGCAGCGTGCGGAACGGGACGTCCCGGGCGACGCGCACATGCCCGGGCAGGGCGTCCGTCGCGACGGGTCCGCCCGGCGCCAGCACGATCTCGGCGTCGACGGAGTCCAGCGACTCCAGCGTCAGGGCGAGTACGTCGGGGCCGCCGGGGTCCCGATAGCGTGCGCCCGCGACTCCGGCGGTCACGCACACCCGGCGGGGGCGCTCGGGCCGCGCGAGCCAGTCCGGCTGGGGACCCGAACCGTTGTACGGCACGCAGCGCATGGGCAGCCGCCGCACGGGCGCTCCGTCCGGGGGCCGCAGCGACGGAGGGCACGGGTCGACCCAGCCGGCCGGCGCCGTGACGTCGGCGCCGAACCGCTCGAACAGGCCGAGGTAGGCGGGCAGCGGCTCGCTGTCCGTGTCGCCGGTCGGCGGGTGCAGGGTGCTGCCGATCTCCCAGCCGTGGCCGACCGCGGGGACCCCGAGCACGGCGGCCAGCACCGGCCCGGCCATGGCCAGCACGTCGTGGACGACCAGGTCCGGCCGCCACCAGCGGCCGAAGTCGACCAGATCGTCCAGCATCAGCCCGGCGACCGCGCACTGCTTCTCGTACAGAGCGCGGATCACCCGGCGCCGGCCGCTGTCCAGGAGGTCGAGGTGGGCGGACCAGCCGTGTGGCCACCGGGCCGGGCGGCCCCAGGCGGCCAGTTCGGGCGGCTTGGGCAGTCCGGCGATCGCGTCCTGGTCGCCGACGGCGACCGCGCACAGCCCGGCTCGGGTCACGGCGTCCCGACAGCCGGGCGGGCCGGCGACCCGGACGTCGTGCCCGGCGGCCTGGAAGGCCCACGCCAGCGGAACCATCGGGAACAAGTGCCCCGGTGCCGCCCAGGTCGTGAACAGCACGCGCATACGCCCTCACCTCGCCCGGAGCATGCGGCGCCCGGTCGGCGCCTGAAGTCCCGGCCAGCTTCGTCGGCCGGGCTCAAGCGGGGCTGGAACTCCGATCCAGGACCGGCCCCCACACTCGCCCCGGATGCGTATCAGCGCCGTGTCAGCGACATGGAAGTACCTGTTCCTAGCATCCAAAGCGACCCCGTCCGAGCCGGGACGTCCGGTTCGGGAGGAGAGAGAAGGGGAATCCTGTGACATCCGCGATCCAGGCCCGTGGTCTGGCCAAACGCTTCGGTGAGACGGCCGCGCTCACCTCCGTCGACCTCGATGTCGAGGCGGGGACCGTGCTCGGGCTGCTGGGCCCCAACGGCGCGGGCAAGACCACGGTCGTCCGTATCCTCGCCACCCTTCTACGGCCCGATGCCGGACAGGCCTTCATCCACGGCCACGACGTGACCAAGTCCCCGGACCGGGTCCGCGAGATCATCGGCCTCACCGGCCAGTTCGCGGCGGTCGACGACAGCCTCACCGGCGTCGAGAACCTGCTGTTCCTCGGCCGGCTGCTGGGCAAGTCCCGTGCCGACGCGCGCGGTACGGCGCTGAGCCTGCTCGAACGGTTCGGGCTGTCCGACGCGGCGGACCGCACCGCCAAGACGTACTCCGGCGGTATGCGCAGGCGGCTGGACCTGGCGGCCTGCCTGGTGGGCGAGCCGCGGGTGATCTTCCTGGACGAGCCGACCACGGGGCTGGACCCCAATGCCCGCGACCAGTTGTGGGACATCATCCGCGGCGAGGTCCGGCGCGGGGTGACGGTGCTGCTGACGACCCAGTACCTGGAGGAGGCCGACCAGCTCGCCGACGACATCGTGGTCGTCGACCAGGGCTCGGTCGTGGCTCGAGGAACCCCTGAGACGCTCAAGCGGGAGGTCGGCAGGCCCACTCTCCAGGTGCGTCCCGCGGACGGTGCGCAGGTGGACCGGGTGGCCGCGCTGGTGTCCGAGGTGATCGGCGAGCACACGAGCGACGGCCGGGTGGTCAAGGCGCGGGTGCGGGACACGGCGGCGATGTCGGCGATCGTGCGGCGGCTCGACGACGCCGGGATCGAGGTCGCCGAACTCTCGGTGCGGGAACCGAGCCTCGACGAGGTCTTCAAGCAGCTGACAGTGACGGGAGCGGCGGTATGACGGCCATCACCACGACCGAGGAGGCGCCGCAGGTGCGGCGTCGCGGGCCCGGATCCGCCGTGCGGCAGAGCGCGACGGTGGCCTGGCGACAGCTCGTGCAGATCAAGCACAGCCCGGAGACGCTGGTGGAGGTCGGCATCCAGCCGGTCATCTTCGTCTTCCTCTTCGCCTTCGTGCTCGCCGGTCAGATGGCCGGCTCGCGTGAGGCCTATCTGCAGTTCGTCGTCCCGGGGCTGATCGTGCAGAGCACCGTCCTGGTCACCGCGCGCACGGCCATCGGGATGAACACCGATGTCACCAAGGGTCTCTTCGACCGCTTCCGCAGCCTGCCGATCTCGCGTACGGCACCGCTCATCGGCAGGATCCTGGCGGACTACGTGATGCTGGTCTGGTCCGTGGTGCTGCTGCTCGCCTTCGGCATGCTGCTGGGTTTCCGGATCGAGACCAACTGGGGTCAGCTGATCCCGATGTTCCTGCTGCTCCTGGCGTTCTCGTTCGCGCTGTCCTGGGCCTCGGTGCTGGCCGGGCTGCTCTCCAAGGACCCGGAGAGCGTGCAGGCCCTGGCCTTCGGGCTCATGCTGCCGCTGACGTTCATCAGTGACGCCTTCGTGCGGGTGGAGACCATGCCGGGCTGGCTCCAGGCGGTCGTCAAGCTCAACCCGGTGACCATGCTGGCCGATTCGATCCGCGGTCTCCTGGTCGGCGGTCCGGTGGGGCAGCCCGTGACGAAGACGCTGATCGCCGCGGCGGTCCTCCTCGTGGTCTTCGCCCCGCTGGCCCTGCGCGCCTACCACCGTGAACGGTAAGGAGGTTCAGGGATGAGGGTGCTGGTCGTCGCCCTGGTACCGAGTCATCTGATGTCGATGGTCCCGGTCGCCTGGGCCCTGCGGTCGGCCGGGCACGAGGTCCTGGTCGCCGGCGGCGCTCCCGTGGTGGAGCGCGCCGCGGCGGCCGGTCTGTCGGGCGCCGTGGTGAGCGAGCCACCGGGCCGGCCGGTACGGCGGTCGGCGGCGCCCTCAGGGCTGCCCGGCGCCGGTCCGGACTGGGCGCTGCTCCAGGAGAGGTGGCGACAGCGCGTCGACGGCGTGCTCGACGAGCATCTGGACGTCGCCCGCCGGTGGCGGCCGGATCTGGTGCTGGTGGATCCGATCGAGTTCAGCGGTCTGATCGTGGCGGCCGCCCTGCGGGTGCCGGCCGTGCTGCACCGCTGGGGGCCGGACCGGATCAGCTCCCAGTCCGTTCCGCGGGCCGTCGAGGCGCTCGGCGAGGTGGCCGCCCGGCGCGGTGTGGACTCGGGTCCGGCGCTGCCCTCGCTGGTGCTGGACCCGTGCCCGCCGAGTCTGCAGTGCCCGGAGGCCTCGGCGGCCCAGCCGGTGCGCTTCGTGCCCTTCAACGGGGCGGGTTCACCGCCTCGTTGGGCGCCGCGGCCGGACGCGGGCAGGCGCCTGTGCGTCAGCTTCGGCGGCGAGACCCCGATGCTGACGCGGCCGGAGATCTGGGACGCGCTGATCCGTGAGCTCGCCGCCGTGCGGGACATGGAGTCGGTCGTCACCGCGGTCCCGCACGACGCGGCCGGTCTGCCCGCCTCTGTGCACGCGCCGGGCGCGGTTCCGCTGGACCTGTTCCTCGGTGACTGCGACGCGCTGCTGCATCACGGCGGCGCGGGGACGGCCCTGACCGGTCTGGCCTTCGGGGTGCCGCAGCTGGTCCTCGCCCAGTCGAACCCTTCGTGGGCGGCGGTCGGCGAGCGCGTCGCGGCGCGCGGGGCAGGCGTGGTCCTCGACCTCGACGCGGCTATGAGTGCGGACTCTTCGGCGGGGCTGCGGGCGACGGTGGAGTCGGTGCTCTCCGCTCCCGGTTACCGCTCCGCCGCCGAGTCGCTGGCCGACGAGATCAGGCGGCTCCCGGCGCCGAGCGACGTGGTGCCGTTGCTCGCGGAGCTGGCGGCGGCTCCTGTGGGCCGCTGACCCGCGCGGCCGGCTGTCCCCGTGGACGGCCGGCCGCGCAGGTCACCCGGCCTGCGGTGGCGCCAGCCGGCCGGCGAGGCCCGCGACCAGGCCCTCGATCTCGTCGGGGCGTACGGGGCGCGCGGCCCCGTACCGGTCGTCCCCGAGGGCCAGCCGGGTCGCCCGCGCCACCCGGTGGACGTCCGGGTCGGCATCGAGCGGCTGGCCGCGGACGTCCGCGGCGGTGTGCAGGAGGACCGCCGCGTGCTTGGGTTCGGCCTGGGCGAGGGCGATGTCCGCGGCCAGCACCAGGACCTGGGCCAGCAGTTGTGCCTCGTCGACCTGCCGGGCGAGGTCCAGCGCCGCCGTGCAGGCCTCCAGCGCCGCGGGGAGGCGGCTCTCGGCGACGGCGAGGTGGCCCTGGCTGGTGAGGACTGCAGGGCGATAGCCGACGCCGGGGCCGTGTGCCATGACCTCGGCGAGGGCCCGGTCGAGCAGCCTGCGTGCCTCGGCCGTCCGGCCCTGCGTACGGCGCAGGTCGCCGAGCGCGTGGTGGGCGACGCCCAGGGTCTCGCCGAGGCCCAACCGGGACGCCTCGGCCGCCGCGTCCAGCAGTCCGGCCTCCGCCGCTTCGGGGCGGCCCGACCTGGCCTGCTCGACCGCCAGGCGCACCATGAGCATGGGCCGGTCCTCGGCGTGGCCCAGTTCGGTCACGGCGCGCAGCGCCTCCTCCAGCGCGCCGATCGCGCCCACGTGGTCGCCCCGGGCGCTCTCGGACTCGGCGAGCGCGGAGAGCGTGTAGGTCAGGCCGAGGCGCTCGCCGAGGGTCCGGAACCCGTCGAGGGCGGCGAGGAGTTCGTCCCGTGCCGCGTGCGGCTGTCCGGCGTTGGCGAGCATGCGGGCCCCCAGCATCCGGGCGAGGGAGGCGATCCAGGGGTCGCGGTGGCCGCCGAGCGCACGCAGTTGTTCGCTCACGAGCTCAGGGGAGCCGGAGGCGAGTGAGCCGAGGATGCCTGCGGCCACGAGCACCGGGTGGTCGGCTTCCGGGAGCTCCTGGATCAGCGCCAGCGCCTCGAAGAGGTAGGCGACGCCTGCTTCCTCGCCGAGCAGTGCCCCGTGCTGAAGTCCCCCGACGGCGCAGACGATCGCCCGGTCCCGGGGCCGGCTGTCGCACGGCAGGTCGAGTGCGCGGCGTGTCCATTCCATGGCCTCCGCGCGGCGCCCGCCGAGCAGCCAGAACCACTCCAGCGAGGCGACGAGGCGCAGCGCGAGCCCGTCGGGAGCATGGTCGAGCGACCAGCGCAGGGCGGCGTGGAAGTCGTCCACCAGAGCGCTCAACCGGGCGAGTTCGGCGGCCTGGCCGTGGCGGCGGAGCCCCGGTTCGGCGGTCTCGGCGATCGCGAGGAGGGTCCGGGCGTGGCGCGTGCGCAGCGGTGCCTCGTCCCCTGCCGCGGCGAGTTGCTCGGCGGCGTAGAGCCGTACGGTCTCGGGCATGCGGTAGCCGACCCGCCGGCCGGTCTCCTCCGTCTGCACGACGGACTTGGCGACGAGGGAGGCGAGCAGCATGTCGAGGTCGGCGGGGTCGAGTCCGTCGCCCGCGCACACCCGCTCGACGAGCGGGAGGTCGACGCGGCCCGCGAACACGGCGAGGCGCCGGGCGAGGGTGCGCTCGGCGTCGTCCAGCAGGTCCCAGGTCCAGTCCATCACGGCCCGCAGGGTGCGGCGCCGCCCGTCGGCCGGCCGGCCCTCGGCGCCCAGCAGCCGGAACCGGTCGTCGAGCCGGTCGCGTATCTGCTCGGCGGACAGCGACTGCAGCCGGGCGGCGGCGAGTTCGAGGGCCAACGGCAGCCCGTCGAGGGCGCGGCAGATCGCGACCACCGTGTCCACCGTGCGCCCGTCGAGGGTGAACGCGGGGCGGACGGCGAGGGCGCGGTCGGCGAAGAGGCGCACCGCGGGCGAGCCCGGCGCGTCCGTGGGCCCCTTGGGCAGGGCGAGACCGGTGAGCCGGTGCAGCCGTTCGCCGCTGACCCCCAACGGCTGTCTGCCGGCGGCGAGGACGCACAGGTCGGGGCAGTGGGCGAGCAGGGTCGCGGCGGTCTCCGCGACGGCTTCCACGAGGTGTTCGCAGTTGTCGAGGACGAGCAGGGCCGGTTCGCCCGCCAGCAGGCTCATGAGGCGGCGCAGCACGGGCCCGTGCTCGGGTGTCTCGAATCCCGGCGCGGACAGCAGTCCGCCCTCGCCCGCGCCGAGGGTGTCGAGGACGGTACGCGGCACGTTGGCCGGGTCGGCGACCGAGGCGAGTTCGACGAGAACGACGCGCTGGGTGCCGCGCTCGTCGACGCGTCGGGCCGCTTCGAGGGCCACCCGGGTCTTGCCCACGCCGCCGGGGCCGACGACGGTCACCAGCCGGGCGTGGTCGAGCAGTTCCCGCACCCGCTCCACGTCGGCCTCCCTGCCGACGAGTTCGGTGAGCGGGACCGGCAGCCGTGTCTCGCGCGGCGCGAGTCGGGGCGGTGCCGCGGTGACTTCGCCGCGCAGGACGTCGAGGTACGCCTGATGGAGTTCCGCCGAGGGGTCGATCCCGTACGTCTCGGCGAGCAGGGTTCTCGCCTCCGTGTACACGCCCAGCGCCTCGGTCTGTCGGCCGTCGGTCTGCAGGGCGTGCATGAGCTGGACGCGCAGCTTCTCGCGGAACGGGTCCTCGGAGACCAGGCCCGCCAGTTCGGCGACGAGCGCGGGCCCGCCGCCCAGGGCGAGTTCGGCGTCGATCCGGTCCTCGCGGGCGCGGCGGCGGAGCTCTTCGAGCCGTGTCGCGTGGGCGCGCACCACCCGGGTGGAGGTGAGTCCCGCCAGGGCGGGGCCGTGCCACAGGTCGAGGGCGTCCCGCAGCACGGCGGCGCGCCGCGCGTGGTCGCCCCGCACCGCGGCGACGGCCGACACCTGCGACTCGAAGCGGAGCGCGTCGACGTCGTCCCGCCGTACGACGAGCCGGTAGCCGGTGGGGCTGGAGTCGACGACGAGCCCGGGCAGGGCGCGCCGCATCCGGGAGGTCAGGGCCTGGAGCGCGTTGTCCGGAGCGGACGGCAGGGCGTCGTCCCAGAGCGCTTCGAGGAGGTCGGAGCGCGCCACTTCCCTGCCCGCCGCCAGCGCGAGGACCGCGACCAGTGTCTGCAGCCGCGCCCCGCGCACGTCGGCCGTCCCGCCGTCCGCCGTGCGTACGCGCAGCGGTCCGAGGATGCGGATGGCAGCACCGGTGGGCATGCCCTCATTGTGCCGCAGCGGCCGCGCCCGAACCCCAACCGCTGATCAAATGTGGTGCATCGGATCCCGGTCAACGGGGGCTACACGATGCTGAGTTCGGGTAGCGGGAAGACCAGCTTGCCGCCGCTCTCGCGGTACGCACGCTCCCGTTCGACGAAGCCGTCCCGGTAGATCCAGGGCAGCACGAGCAGCTGGTCGGGCCGCCGGGACTTGGCCTCGGACTCGGTGACGACGGGAATGCCGGTGCCGGGGGTGAAGCAGCCGTCCTTGTCCTTGTTGACCTCGCCGATGCAGGGCAGGTCGCGTTCGGTGATGCCGCAGTACTGGAGGATGACGTTGCCCTTGGTCGACGCGCCGTACCCGAGGGTCAGCCGGCCGGCCTCGCGGGAGGTGTCGAGGAAGGCGCGCAGCCCGTCGCGGTACTCGGCCGCCCGGTGGGCGAAGGCCTCGAAGGGGGCCATGGTGTCCAGACCCAGCTGTGCCTCGTGGGCGCGGACCGCGGCGATCCCGGCCTCGTCGACGTGGTGGCGTGCGGGGTTCTTGGCGAGCACGACGCAGAGGCTGCCGCCGTACACGGAGTTGAGCTCCGCCCGGATGACGCTCAGTCCGGTGCGCGCCGCCATCCACTCGATCTGCCGCAGCGCGTAGTACTCCAGGTGCTCGTGGCACACCACGTCGTACGCGGTGGCTTCGAGCATCGCGGGCATGTAGCTCTGTTCCAGCAGCCACACCCCGTCGTCGTCGAGGATGTCGTGGACGTCCCGCATGAAGTCGAGGGGGCGCGGCAGGTCGTAGAACATCGCGATCGAGGTGACGATCTTGGCCTTGCGCCGGCCGAAGTGCCCGGTGAAGACCTCGCGGGAGAAGAACTCGGGAACGAGCCTGACGTGTTCGGGATAGTACTCGCGGAAGTTCTCTCCGGTCGGGTCGATGCCGACCAGGGTGGGTCCGTCCGCGGGGTAGGCCCGCAGGAGGGTGGAGTCGTTGCTGCCGATGTCCAGGACGAGGTCGTCGGGGCCCGGGCGCACCAGGTCGGTGAGCAGGGCGGCCTTGCCCGCGAGGTGCCGGATCATGAACTCACCGAGTCCGGACCGGTATCCGTAGCCCTCGCCGTACATCAGCCCGAAGTCGGCGGTGTGCCGCAGTTGGACGAGTCCGCAGCCGTCCGGTGAGCAGCGCACGAGTTCGAGGGGTACGGAGGGGACCACCTCGTCGCGGGTGCGGGGGAAGATGCCGGTGAGGGCCTGTTCGCCCAGGTCGAGTATCGGCAGCAGGGTGCGGTTGCCGCAGATGCGGCACTCTTTGATCGTCATCGCCTCTCCAGGTCGTGGGTGATCTCGGCGGCAGCGGCGGCCCCGTAGGCCTGCTCGGTCCTCAGGTGCAGTTCGGCGGCGGACAGCTTGTACTCCTGGGTGCCGAGGGACTCCAGCACGAGGGTCGCCAGGGCGCACCCGAGCCGGGCGGCCCGTTCCTGCGGCCATCCCCGTGCGGCGCCGGCCAGGAATCCGGCGCGGAAGCCGTCGCCGGCGCCGGTGGGGTCCACGACCTCGGCCGCCTCGACCGCGGGCAGCCGCAACTCCGGGTGTCCGGAGCGGAGCACGGCGACGCCCTCGGGGCCGTGGGTGACGAGCCAGCTGCCGACCCGTTCGAGGACCTCGGCCCTGCTCCAGCCCGTTCGTTCCTGGAGCAGGGCCGCCTCGTAGGCGTTGGTGAACAGGAAGCGGGCCCCGTCGACGAGCCGCCGGGTCTCCTCCCGTCCCAGTCGGGCGAGTTGCTGCGAGGGGTCGGCCGCGAAGTCCAGTCCGAGTGTCCGGCACGCGTCGGTGTGCCGGAGCATGGCCTCGGGGTCGTCGGGTCCCACCATCACCAGGCCGACGCCGCCGACCCGTTCGACGACGCCGGCCAGCGCGATCTCCCGTGCCTCGACCATCGCGCCGGCGTAGAAGGTGGCGATCTGGTTCTGGTCGGCGTCGGTGGTGCACACGAAGCGGGCGGTGTGCCGGGTGGCGCTCACCCGCACCGACCCGGTGTCGACGCCGTTGGCGCGCAGCCAGTCGCGGTACTCGGCGAAGTCGGTGCCGGCCGCGCCCACCAGGACCGGAGTGAGCCCGAGGCGGCCGAGGCCCACGGCGATGTTGGCGGCCACCCCGCCGCGCCTGATCTCCAGCGTGTCGGCGAGGAACGACAGCGACACCTTCTCCAGGTGCTCGCTCATGAGCTGGTCGACGAAGCGCCCGGGAAAGGCCATGAGGTGGTCCGTCGCGATGGATCCGGTGACGGCGATGCGCACGGGGATCTCCTTGAACCGTCGGTCGGCGGGTGGGGGTCAGAGACCGGCGGCCCGGCGCAGCGCGTCGACGCGGTCGGTGCGCTCCCAGGTGAAGTCCGGCATCTCGCGCCCGAAGTGGCCGTAGGCCGCGGTCTGGGCGTAGATCGGCCGCAGCAGGTCGAGGTCGCGGATGAGGGCGGCGGGCCGGAGGTCGAAGACCGCCGAGACGGCGTTCTCGATCTTCTCCGGGTCGACGGTCGCGGTGCCGAAGGTCTCCACGAAGAGCCCGACGGGATCGGCCTTGCCGATCGCGTAGGCGACCTGGACCTCGCAGCGGCGCGCGAGCGAGGCGGCGACGACGTTCTTGGCAACCCAGCGCATGGCGTAGGCCGCCGAACGGTCCACCTTGGAGGGGTCCTTGCCGGAGAAGGCGCCACCGCCGTGCCGGGCGTAGCCGCCGTACGTGTCGATGATGATCTTCCGGCCGGTCAGGCCCGCGTCGCCCATCGGGCCGCCGATCTCGAAGCGGCCCGTCGGGTTGACGAGCAGCCGGTGGCCGTCGGTCACCAGGTCGATCCCGTGGTCGCGCAGTGCCTTCAGTTCGGGTTCCACCACGAACTCGCGGATGTCGGGGAGCAGCAGCGTCTCCAGGTCGATGTCCGAGGCGTGCTGCGAGGAGACCACCACGGTGTCCAGACGGACCGCGCGATCACCGTCGTACTCGATGGTGACTTGGGTCTTGCCGTCCGGGCGCAGATACGGGACGGCGCCGCCCCGCCGCGCCTCGGCGAGCCGCCGGGACAGCCGGTGGGCGAGCTGGATGGGCAGCGGCATCAGCTCGGGGGTGTCGTCGCACGCGTAG
Source organism: Streptomyces sp. Tue6028 (assembly GCF_002300165.1). Classification (GTDB taxonomy): domain Bacteria; phylum Actinomycetota; class Actinomycetes; order Streptomycetales; family Streptomycetaceae; genus Streptomyces; species Streptomyces siamensis. The sequence goes on from NZ_MLCE01000002.1 coordinate 375,429, forward strand.
CCGAACATCAGGCCCTGGTCGCCCGCGCCGCCGGTGTCCACGCCCTGCGCGATGTCCGGGGACTGGGCTCCGATGGACACCGAGACCCCGCAGGACGTTCCGTCGAAGCCCTTCTTCGAGGAGTCGTAGCCGATGTCGATGATCTTCTCGCGCACGAGCTGGGCGATCGGCGCGTACGCGGTCGTGGAGACCTCGCCGGCCACATGCACCAGACCGGTGGTGATCAGTGTCTCCACGGCCACGCGCGAGGTGGGGTCCTCCTTCAGCAGTGCGTCCAGGATCGTGTCGCTGATCTGGTCGGCGATCTTGTCGGGATGTCCCTCGGTGACGGACTCCGAGGTGAACAGGCGGCGGGGCATGGCTCTCCTGGGCTGACTCGGTCGTCGATCCCACCCGGATACGCACCCGGTGAGGTGCGCCGAACGTATGCCCGCCGCCATGAACGGGCCTGGAGAAGGGCTCGACCCGCGCTCGGCGCACCCTCCCCACCTGGGGCGGCGTGCTCAGCGGACCTCGAAGTTGCCCATCATCATCATGTCCTCGTGCTCCAGGTTGTGGCAGTGGAAGACGTACTTGCCGCGATGTCCGTCGAACCGCGTGATGATGCGGGCCTGTTCGGCGGGCCGCAGGTCCAGGGTGTCCTTCCAGCCGTGGTCGAACCGTCCGGGCTCCTTGGTGCCGCGGTTGAGTACCTGGAAGTGCACCAGGTGCAGGTGGATCGGATGGTGGAAGTCCGCGTACAGGTTCCAGATCTCGATGTCGCCGAGCCGCGGTGCCGCGTGGACGTGGTCGACGGAGAAGGGCTCGCCGTTGACGGTCCAGCCGTGCCGGTCGCCGATCGACTTGGACTGGAAGACCATGTCCCTCTCGCGGACGGCGTGCCGGGGTTCGAGCGGCTCGATCACCGAGAGGGTGCGGGGGACATGGCTGTCGTCCTTCGCCCGGCGGGCGACACGGAACTCCATGACCCGGTGCGTCGGTCCGTCGCCGAAGTCGTTGACGAGCCGGACCTTCTGGCCGACGCGGTAGCGCGAGAAGTCGACGACGACCTCCTGCCGTTCGGCCGAGGCGAGATCGAGGTACGGATGCGTCAACGGCCTCGCGAGGAGTCCGCCGTCCGAGGCCACCTGCACGAACGGCTCGGCCACGCCGTCCGGCGCCGGGTCGAGGCGCAGCCGGTAGCGGCGCGCGTTGGAGGCGTTGAGCAGGCGCAGCCGGTGGCGGACGGCGTCGACCTCCCGGTAGGGCCAGGGAGTTCCGTTGACCAGGACGACGTCTCCGAGGACGCCCGCCTCGTAGCCGGAGGTCACGCCGGGCGTCCTGGCCAGGTCCTTGTCGACGCTGGGATAGCGCAGGCTGCCGTCCGCGGCGAAGGAGCGGTCCATGATGACCAGCGGCAGGTCGCGGTCGCCGTCCGGCAGCGGCAGCGCCCGTTCCTCGTCGTCGGTGACGATGTGCAGTCCGGCGAGGCCGCGCCACACGCTCGGACCGGTGAAGTCCATCCGGTGGTCGTGGTACCAGAGGGTGGCCGCGCGCTGGTCGGTGTCGTACTCGTAGGTGCGCGTGCCGTGGCTGAGGTCGCCTCCGTGGTGGTGCCCGCCGCTGTGGGCCCCGCCCGCGGGCAGGATCTGGTCGGTGGGATAGCCGTCGTGCCGGGGGGCGTTCCGGCCGCCGTGCAGGTGGACGACGGTGGGCACGGGGAGTTCGTTGCGGTGCCTGACGACGGTTCTGCGGCCGCGGTGGGTGACCAGGGTCGGGCCGGGAAGGATGCCGTCGTACCCCCAGATCGTGGTACGCAGTCCGTCGACGATCTCCACGCTCGCCTCGCGCTGCGTCACGTCGTAGGTGTCCACGCCCGCCGTGGTGCCGGACGGTTCGAGCACCGGCGGCACGGTCAGCGGCCTGCGGAAGGCCTCGGGCAGCGGTATCTCGCTGCGCAGCAGGGTGCCGGTCGAGGTCGTACCGCGGAAGCCGAAGGCCAGGACGCCCGATCCGCCGATGGCCAGTGCCGCGGCTCCGCTGCCCAGGAGCAGGGAGCGGCGGGAGACCCGTCCGGTCACGAGGAGACCTCCCGCTCCACGGGCGCACCGGCGCTGTGGACCCGCACCGCCACCACCACGGCGCCGGCGATCATCGCGACACCGAGCGGGATGTGCAGGGACAGCAGCCGGGCCGCGCCCGCGCCGTTCTGGGCCTGGTTGGCGAGCAGCAGCGCCAGGGCCGACAGGAACGGCCACAGCCGTCCCTTGCCGTGCCACCGCAGCAGGCCGGCGGCGACCAGCGCGCAGACCAGGAGCACATCGGTGAAGGTCGCACCGTACTGGTGCCAGCGCAGTGCGTCGTAGCTGCCCGACAGGAACTGTCCGGCCAGCACCGCCTGCCCGAAGTACGCCAGGGCCACCACATACATCAGCACCGCGTACACCCACCCGTACGTCCGCCTTCTGCGGCCCCTTCCGTCCTCAATCGGCGAGGTGGTCGTCCCGTCCGCCACTTCCGCGCTCATGACTGGAATTCCCCCATTCGAAATATCGATACCTACACCGTAGACTCAAACTACGACGTAGACACAACCACATCTCAAGGCAAGAAGTGAAATGAGAACAGACATGAGCGGTCACGGGCCGATCCGTGGGCGGGCGGGCGTCGCCGGCACGGGGCCCGTCCTCGTCTCCTGCGCGCGACTGCACACGGAGCGGACCGGTCACGGGCCCGCGCTGGTCCTGATCCCGGGAGGTGGCGGCGACGCCGGCGTGTACGAGGACGTCGTCCCGCTGCTCGCCGAGCGGTTCACGGTGATCACCTTCGACCGGCGGGGCAACTCGCGCAGCCCGCTCGCGGACCCGGCGGCGCCGGTGGACGTGGCGCGGCAGGCCGACGACGTCGTCGAGATCCTGGACCACCACGGCATCGACCGGGCGTACGTGTTCGGCACCAGCAGCGCGGCGATCATCGTGCTGGAACTGCTGGCCCGTCATGCGAAGCGCCTGCTGGGAGCCGTCGCGCACGAACCGCCGCTCGTGCAGATCCTGCCCGCCGACAGCTCGGAGCGCCGGGCCGTCGAGGACATCGAGCGGCTCGGCCGGGAGAAGGGGCCCCTGCGGGCCGCCGCGGCCTTCGGGGCGATGACGATGCCCGAGCCGCCCCGGATGTTCGTGTCGCCGCGCGGCCAGGCGGTGATCGCGGCGGCCTCGCGGCTGATGCTGGCCACCACAGATTCCGTCCGCCGCGTCACCGGACGCGAGCCGGACACGATGACCCGGATGCTGGCCAACTCCGCCCTGCTCGTCGAGCGGGAACTGCCGGAGTTCTGCTTCGCCTACCGGCCGGACCTCCAGGCCCTGCGGGACACGGACGCGCCCTGGTGCCTGGCGACGGGCCGGGACAGCGAAGGACGCCCGTACCACCGTCCCGCGCACGTCCTGGGCGAACTGCTCGGCGTACCATGCGAGGAATTCCCCGGAGGGCACACGGTGTACCAGCAGCTTCCCGTGGAATTCACCCGACGGCTCACCACAATTCTGGACCGGCTCTCCTCATGAAGACCGAAAAGGGCGGCGCGGGAGGCACGCGTCCTTCCCCCGGCGTCAGATCGACGCTCAACCGGCCGTACATCTGCGCGGTTGCCCTGGCGCTGATCGACGCCAACGGCCTCGGCAACTTCTCGATGCGCAAGCTCGGCGCGGGGCTCGGGGTCGACCCGATGGCGGTGTACCGCCACTTCACGGACCAGGAGGAGCTGTTCGACGGGATCGCGGAGGCGCTCTTCGACGAGCTCGACGTCGGTTCGCTGCCCTGGGACGGCAGTTGGCGCGCGGTCGCCGAGCAGTACTGCCGGCGGCTGCGGGACACGCTGCTCCGGCATCCGCACGCGGTGTCCGTCTTCGCGACGCGACCGGTGCGCTCCCCCTCGTCGATCGACACGGGCGTACGCATCATCGAACTGTTGCAGGCCGGTGGCTTCACACCGACCCGTGCCCTGCAGATCGCCCGCTGTCTGCGCGAGTTCACCATCGGGCACGCACTGAGTCTGGCGGTGGTGCGGCTGGGCTCGCAGAGCCGCAGTCGGAAACCGGCGCCCGAATCGCCCGATTACAACATCCTGGCCCGCGCCGCCGACGACACGGAGATCGACGAGCACTTCGACGTCGGCCTCACGGCACTGCTGGACGGCTTCGAGCTGCTGATCCGGCCGGCCTGACGTCCGGCGCACACAGGAGGGAGGCCCCGGTCGAGGACCGGGGCCGCCTTTCCGTCACCGCTCAGCGGGCCACGGGAGTCGCCCCCGCGGTGACCTCTTGACCGCCCGCGGCGGCCGGCTTCGGTGCCAGCACCCGTTCGGCCAGGAACCCGAAGACGAGCCCGAAGGCGGTCCACAGGGTCAGCTGGATGGCGAGGGCCGCGAGCCGGAACTGCCAGAGCAGGGTGCCCGAGAAGTCCTTCGGAACCTCGTTCACGGCCGGCAGGAACGCGTAGGCGAGACCGATCGTGAGGACGAAGAACGCGCCCGCCGCGATCGTCGCGTTCCAGTTGCCCAGGCGCGGCGCGAGGCGCTTGCCCAGGATGACGGTCGCGACGGCCAGCAGCACGCTGAGCACCATCATCAGGAAGTACAGGGTCGTGCGCTTCCCGATGGTGTCGGGATCGCCGACCGACGGCGGGTTGGCCGGGTACTTCAGGAACGGCACGACGTAGACCGCGAGCAGGCCAGCCACCGACAGCAGCAGCGCGCTCGCCCGCGGCCCGAAGCGGCCGATCCTGCCGAGCGCGAAGCAGTACGCGAGGGCGGCGATGCCGCCGAACGCGACTCCGTAGACGAGGACACCGGTGGCCAGGCCGCCGGTGGACTGCATCGTGCGGGACACCGCTTCCACGCCGTGCTCGTGCGCGTGGGAGTGCGCCTCTTCGTAGCCGATCGCCGAGTCGACGCGCGGCTCGCCCAGGAAGTAGGCGACGACCAGGGCGAGCAGGCCCGCGGCGAGTCCCGCGAGCATGCCACGCACCAGCAGATTTCTTACGATTGCGGAATTCATCGGCTCGTACGTCCCGTGGCCGTCAGTGGCACGGGAAGCCGAGCAGGTGGCGGGCGTCGTGGACCCACTCGTGGACGTTCTCGCCGGACACGACTGCGGTGGCGCCCTGTTCGGCGCCGACGAAGTAGAGCAGGACCAGCATCAGGATGCCGAAGAAGACCGCCCAGGGGGCGATCGTGCCGATCGGCAGCTTGGCGGGTACCGCGGTGGGTGTGGCGGTCGGCTGAGCGACGGACTGCGCCATGGGGCAGAACCTCCTGGGGAACTCGCGTCCCATTCCGGTGGTGCACTGGACGACAGCCGCGGGTCTGACTTGCCCCGCCCTCACCGCCCCTGGCGAGGGGGGTTCGTGCTGGGCTTACAGTGGCGCGACCGTGCCGGATTTCCACCGGGCTTCCGCCGAGCCGTCGTCGATTTCGACGCGACGGTACCGCGTCGGCGGGTTCCGGCCAAGGGCGCACGGGGGAGCACGGGGCGCGCCCCACGGACCGGGTGTGCGGCGGGTCCCCTTGTCCCACAAGGCTTTTCGGGCCGGCGGACACCACGAGAACCCATGAGAGTGAGGACATGACAAGTCGAGTGATCTTGATCTCAGCCGCGCTGGGCGCCGCGCTGCGCGAGGCCCGCTTCGACGACGGACGTCCGCTCGACGCGTCCGGACTGCGGCTCGCGCGGGCTGCGGCGGGACAGCTGCCGGCCGCGGAGCGGCTGTGGGTCTCCCCCGCCGTGCGCTGCCGCGAGACCGCCGACGCTCTCGGTCTCGAAGGCGCCCCGGACGCACCGGAGCTGGCCGGCCTCGACGTGGGCCGCTGGCGCGGCGCGACGCTCGCGGAGGTGAGCGCGCAGGAGCCCGAGGCGGTGGCGGGCTGGCTGGCCGACCCCGGGACCGCGCCGCACGGCGGCGAGTCGGTACGGGCGTTCTGCGACCGGGTGGCCGGCTGGCTGGACGGCACCGCGCACACGTCGGGCCGGACGGTCGCCGTGGTGGAGCCGGAGGTCGTACGGGCCGCGCTCGTGCGGGTTCTGGGGGCGCCGGACGCGGCCTTCTGGCGCGTCGACGTACCGCCCCTGACCGCCACGGAGTTCAGCGGGCGATCGGGGCGCTGGAACGTCCGCGCGGGGCGGCCGCTGGTGGAGCGGGCCTGATCTGCGGGCCGGAGCGCCGGTCGTCGATCGAAGTGCCGTTCCCGGCCCGGAAGTTCCCGTCCCGCCGCGCCGCTCCCGGCCCGGAAGTTCCGGTCCCGTCCCGCCGCGCCGCTCCCGGCCCGGAAGTTCCGGTCCCGTCCCGCCGCGCCGCTCCCACCCGCGCCCGGGCGGGCAAGCGGACGGCTTCGGACGGTGCTCGGCCCGGAACGGCCCGGACGGTGCTCACCGTTGGGCAGCCCGGCCGCGCTCAGCGTAGGACGCCTCGGACGGCGCTCTGCCCAGGGGGCGCGAACGCCACAGGACGGTCCGGACGGCGCTCGGCCCACACCGGCCCGGACAGCGCGCTCGGCGCAGGACGGTCCGGCCGCGCTCAGCCCAGGGGGCGCGAACGCCACAGGACGGTCCGGACGGCGCTCGGCCCACACCGGCCCGGACGGCGCGCTCGGCGCAGGACAGTCCGGGCCGCGCTCAGCCCAGGGGGCGCGAACGCCACAGGACGGTCCGGACGGCGCTCGGCCGACACCGGCCCGGACAGCGCGCTCGGCGCAGGACAGTCCGGGCCGCGCTCAGCCCAGGACGGCGAGGAAGTCCGCGCACGCCTGCGCGCACGCGCGGCACTCCTTCGCGGCGTCCTGCGCACCGTCGTACTCGTCGAAGACGTGGGCGCCCTCCAGGCAGACGTCGCGGCACCATTCCACCTGGGAGCGGACGGCGGCCTCGTCCCGGTGCATCCCTTCGGACAGCACGAGGCAGGTGGCGTCGCACACTTCCGTGCATTGGATGCCCTTGCGGCGTACGAGGTCCTGTTGCTTGGGTCCGTCCGGGTCCATGAGGCTCGCGCGCAGCGCACAGACCCTGGCGCACTCGGTGCACGCCTGGGCGCAGGCGAAGCGGTCCTCCAGGAACCGGACGAGCTCCTGGCGGGAAGTCGTCGATGTCACAACGCGCGGGTAGCCGCGCGCCTTCGCGTCAAACCCGTCCGCCGCGAGCGGCACGCGGCGTGGCGCGCCGGGTGCGCACCGGGCGCGTCGGGCCGCCCGACGTCACGCGCCGGCCGCCTCCTGGGCGATCCGGTCGAACTGGGCTCCCATCGCTTCGGAGAGCGCCTGGGCGGCGGACAGCGGGCGGACCATGACCATGAAGTCGTCGATCTTCCCGTCCTCGTCGAAGTGGAGGAAGTCGCAGCCGGTGATCTTCTTGTCGCCGACCTTCGCCTCGAAGACGAGCGCGTGGTCGCGGCCGTCCGCGCCGCCGATCTCGCGGACGTAGTGGAAGTCGGTGAAGACGCGTGTGACACCGCGGAGGATGGCCGCGGTGATCGCCTTCCCGGGGTAGGGCTTGAAGGCGACGGGGCTGTGGAAGACGACGTCGTCGGCCAGCATGTCCTCGACCGCGGCGAGGTCACCGGCCTCCACGGCCTTGCGGAAGGAATCCATCACGCCCACCTCATCCTCATACCCATACTCAACAAATTGACTATTCGCTGATCACACTAGCCATGCGACAGGGCGCCGTCCAGCCTCGGCGGCCGTTCAGCCACCCGCCGGAGCGGCCGTGGTGCCGCGCACCACCAGGTGCGGGGCGATGACGGTCTCCTCCCCCGGGCCGGCCCCCTCCCCCGGGCCGGCTCCCTCCGACGCCCCGCCGCCGGAGGCCGCATCGCCCTCCAGACGCGCGAGGGCCCGGCCGACCGCCTCCCCCGCGAGCCGGGGGATGTCCTGGCCGACGGTGGTGAGGTCGATGTGGGCGAGGCGTGACAGACGACTGTCGTCGAAGCCCACGACGGAGACGTCGCCGGGCACCGAGACGCGGGCGCGCAGGAAGATGTCGAGGACGCCGGTGGCGCAGCGGTCGTTGAAGGCGAGGACCGCGGTGGGGCGGGTGTCCGCGTCGAGCAGGACGCGGGCCGCGGCGGCGCCGTCCTCCTCGGTCGGTCCGCCCGGCAGGACCCGGCCCCGGTCACCGAGGCCGTGCCGGTTCATGGCGGTGCGGTAGCCCCGGCGCCGGTCGGCGGCGCCCGGTGCCCGGCCGCCGTCGATGTGCGCGACGTCGCGGTGACCGAGTGCGACGAGATGGTCGACGGCCTGGCGGGCACCTTCGCCGTCCGCCGTACGCACGACGTCCACGCCGGCGACGGGCGGGCGCAGCCGCCGGGCCACGGACACGACCGGGACTTGGGCGGCGACTTCCGCCAGCCGGGCGGCCGGGACCCGTGGGCCGAGCAGGATCAGCGCCTCGCAGCGGTCCGCCAACAGGGCCTCCACCGCCAGCTGTTCACCGCGGCTCGGGGCGACGGCACTGAGCGCGAGCTGGTAGCCGGCCGGCTCGGCGGCGGCGTACAGGCCCTCCACCAGGTCGGCGTGGAAGGGCTCCTGGAGGCCGAACTGCACGCCGAGCAGGCGCGAACGGCTGCTGCGCAGCAGGCGGGCGCGCGCGTCGGGCCGGTAGCCGATCTCCCGCGCCGCCCCGAGCACGCGCTCGCGAGTGGCGGCACCGGCACCCTTGGTCCCACGCATCACGATGGAGGCCAGGGCGACGGACACCCCCGCCCGTTCCGCGACGTCGGCGAGGGTGGGCCGCTTCCCGCCCGGACCCGAGGAGCTCGGAGACACGGCTGCCCTCCCTGTTCGGCATGGCTTCCTGTTCGGCACGGCTTGCCGACGAGATCGTAGGCCAGCACCGAACGCACTGGTCGGAAGTACTGCAACGTTCTAGTCCACCGCGCCCGCGACACCTTGACAAGGCGCTCGGCTGCTGGCGTACTGCTGCTCCGGGACTAGAACGTTCTAGCGACGCGAGAGCCGGAAAGCGGGCGATGGACGATGTACACGCTGGCGGTCTGTGCCGAGATGGTCTTCGGGGACCTCCCCGTCCACGAGCGGGCACGACGCATCCACGACGCCGGTTTCCAGGTCGAGATCTGGGACTGGACGCGGCACGATCTGACCGCCCTGGAGCGCAGCGGGGCGGCCTTCTCGTCCATGACCGGCTACGTCCGCGGAAGTCTGACGGACCCGGACGGCGCGGACGAACTGCTGCGCACCGCCGCGGAGTCGGTGCGGGCCGCGGAGCGCCTCGGCTGCCCCCGGCTCAATCTGCACGGCACCGGCCTGGACGGCGAGGGCCTGCCGGTGACCGCGGTGACCGGTGAGGCCACCGGTCCGATGTGGATCGCCGCCCGGCGCACGCTGAGCCGGGTCGCGGACCTGGGCGAACGCTCCGGGGTGGTCTTCACGCTGGAGAACCTCAACACCGCCGTTGACCACCCCGGTGTGCCGTTCGCGAAGGCCTCCGACACGCTGGCCCTGGTGGCGGCCGTGGACCGGCCGGGGCTGCGGATGAACCTGGACCTGTACCACGCGCAGATCGGCGAGGGGAACCTGATCGAACTGGTCCGCCGCGCCCACGGCCTGGGCCTGATCGGGGAGATCCAGGTGGCGGACGTGCCGGGCCGCCACGAACCCGGAACCGGGGAGATCAACTACCCGGCCGTCGCGGGCGCCCTGACGGACCTCGGATACGACGGCACGGTCGCCCTGGAGGCCTGGGCCTCCGAAGACAGCGACCTCGCGCTGGAACGCTTCCGGACCGCCTTCACCCCCTGACGGTGACGGCGCCGACGCCCGAGCCGCCGAGCCGCCGAATCGCCGAATCGCCAACCGACGTACGGAGATGCCGTATGACCACGCAACAGCCCCTCGCCGTCGGCCTCGTGGGCGCCGGCCGGATGGGCGCCTTCCACGCCGAGACCCTCGCCCACCGGCTGCCCGGCGTCCGCCTCGCCGCGGTCGCCGACCCGGCAGCCGGCACCGCACGACGCCTGGGCGACCGGCTCGGCTGTACGACGACGTACACCGAGATCGCGGAGCTGCTCGCCGACCCGCGGATCGAGGCGGTGGTGCTGGCCACTCCGGCGCGCACGCACGCCGATCTGGTCGTGGCGGCGGCCCGCGCGGGCAAGGCCGTCTACTGCGAGAAGCCGATGGCCGTCACACTCGCCGAGGCCGACCGTGCGACGGCCGCGGCCCGCGAGGCGGGCGTGCCTCTCCAGGTCGGCTTCAACCGTCGCTACGACAAGGGCTTCCGTGCCGCCCACGACAGGATCGCGGAAGGCGGTATCGGCACCCCGCAGCTGCTCCGCTCGCTCACCCGTGATCCGAAGTTCGCCGATCCGGCGCCCGTCCCGCCGTGGACGATCTTCCTGGAGACCCTCATCCACGATTTCGACACCCTGCGGTATCTCAACCCGGGGGCCGAGGCGGTCGAGGTCTTCGCACTGGCGGACGCTCTGGTGCGCCCCGACTTCAAGGAACGCGGTCTGCTCGACACCGCCCTCGTCACCGTCCGCTTCGACAACGGCGCCCTCGCCACCGCCGAGGCCAGCTTCCAGGCGGTGTACGGCTACGACGTGCGCGGTGAGGTCTTCGGATCGGCCGGCATGCTCACCATGGGCGACCTGCGCCGCACCCACCTGACCGGCTACGGCCGGCGGGGCGTCACCGCCGAGTGCGTCGGCTACGACCAGGACCTCTTCCACGACGCGTACGTGGCGGAGATCGCCGACTTCACCGACTGCGTCCGCCGCGGGGGCACCCCGGCGGTCACCGGTGAGGACGCGCGCGCCGCCCTCGCCATCGCCCTGGCGGCCGTCCGGTCGGTCTCCGTCCGGGGACCCGTCCGGATCGACGAGCTCAAGAGCGACTGACCCGCGCGGTCGTGCCCCGGACTTCGAGAACGGGGTCGGCGAGGACGAGCGACGCGGGGCGGGCGGGATCGGCGATCCGGTCGAGCAGGCGCTGCGCGGCGCGGCGGCCGACGTCGTGGCCGGCGTTGTCCACGGTGGTGAGCCACAGGTGGCGCAGGCGCGCCAGGTAGGTGTTGTCGTAGCCGACGAGGGACAGGTCGCGGGGCACCTGGAGGCCGAGCTCCTCGGCGGCCGAGAGTGCGCCGACGCAGGCCATGTCGTTGAACGCGAAGACGGCGGTGGGCCGTTCGCGGGCCGCGAGCAGCCGGACCATGGCCCGGTAGCCGCCCTCCTCCGTCAGGTCGCCCTGCTCCACGACCGCCTCCCGGTCGAGCCCGTGCTCGCGCATGACGGTCTCGAAGCTGCGGCGGCGCAGTTCACCGACCGTCCCCTCCCCCGCGATGTGCGCGACGCGGCGGTGTCCGAGACCCAGGAGGTGCTCGGTGGCGAGCCGGGCGCCGCGCTCGTCGTCGTTGGCGACGATGTCCACGCCGGGCAGTTCGGGTTCCCGTGCACCGGCCACCACCGTGGGGACCCGCGCCGCCGCGGTCCGCAGCGCCTCGGAGGGCGGGAGGGTGCCGACGGCGACGAGACCGTCGACGCGCAGGTCCATGAACGTGCGGGTGAGGTCCTCGCCGAGGCGCCGGCTGAGGTGGCCGTCGGCGAGCAGCGTGTGCAGACCGGAGTCGTGCAGTCGGGAGTTCAGGCCGTCGAGCAGTTCGACGAACCAGGGGTTGCGCATGTCGTTGAGCAGCACGCCGACGGTGCGGGTGCGGCGCTCGCTGAGGCTGCGGGCCGCGGCGTTGGTGCGGTAGCCGAGTTCCTCGACGGCGGCCAGCACGGCCTGCCGCTTCTCCTCGCGGACCTGCTCGGAGCCGCGCAGCACGAGGGAGACCAGCGACTTCGACACCCCGGCCCGCTCGGCGACGTCACGGATCGTCGGCGCTCTCATGGTCTGGACCGTTCCACACCGGTGGTGAGCTTGTCAAAGGGTGGCCGGAGGGTTGACACGTGCACTGATGGAGCCCAGTGTGAGGCCGGAAGGGTTTTGGACCGGTCCAAAGAAGGGCAGTCATGGTGCGTACGCTCGGCGTTGCGGTCGTGGGGTTCGGCTGGATGGGACGGGTGCACACCCAGGCCTACGCGCGCGTGCCGCACCATTTCCCGGGGCTCACGCTGCGGCCCGAGCTGGTCGCCGTGGCGGACGAGGTGCCGGGCCGCGCCGAGGAGGCGGCCGCGCGGTACGGCTTCGCCACGGGCACCCGCGACTGGCGTACGGTCGCCGCCGACCCGCGCGTCGAGGCGGTGAGCATCGCCGCTCCGAACTTCCTGCACCGCGAGATCGGCGTGGCCATGTCCGGGGCCGGCAAGCACATCTGGATCGAGAAGCCGGTGGGGCTCACCGCAGCGGACGCCCGCGCGGTGTCGCGGGCCGCGGCCAAGGCCGGGGTGCAGGGCACCGTCGGCTTCAACTACCGCAACGCGCCGGCCGTCGCCGCCGCCCGCGAACTGATCTCCTCCGGCGAGATCGGTACCGTCACCCATGTCCGCATCCGGCTCCTCAGCGACTACGCCGCACACCCTGAGGGGGCACTGACCTGGCGCTACGAGAGGGAGCGCGGCGGCAGCGGCGTCCTGGGCGACCTGGCCTCGCACGGCGTGGACCTGGCCCGGCACCTGCTCGGCGAGATCGAGGCGCTCACCGCGGACACCGCGGTCTTCCTGCCACGGCGGGCACGTCCGGCGGGTGCGACGGCCGGCCACGCACGCGCGACGGGCGGTGAGCTCGGCACCGTGGAGAACGAGGACTACGTCGGCTGTCTGCTGCGCTTCGTCTCCGGCGCCCGGGGCGTGCTGGAGGCGTGCCGGGTCTCGGTGGGCGAGCAGAACAACTACGGCTTCGAGGTGCACGGCACCCGGGGCGCGGTGTTCTGGGACTTCCGCCGCATGGGCGAGCTCGCGGTCAGCCGGGGCACGGCCTACCAGGACCAGCCGGTCAGCACGGTGTACGTGGGCCCCGGACACGGCGAGTACGCCGCCTTCCAGCCGGGCGCGGCCAACAGCATGGGCTACGACGACCTCAAGGTCATCGAGGCGCACCACTTCCTGCGGTCCATCGAGGACGGCACTCCGTACGGGGCGACGCTCGACGACGCGGTGCACAGCGCGGAGACGCTCGACGCGATGGCACGCTCCGCCGAGCGGGGTTCCTGGGTGAGCCTGGCATGACCGGAGCCCTGCGGGGTGCGGGGCAGGGCGAGGCTTCGCCGGGGGACGGCAGGGACAGAGGACGAGTGGGGAGAGGGCGCGGGGGTGGCTGTGCCGCCCGGAGAGGTGCGGGTACCTCGCGTCCGCGAAAACCCGTTGGAGCGACGACCCCGGCGGTGCTTAGGCTCGCGTCATGAGTACGCGCACCTTCCGCATCACCGTTCGCGGTGTCTTCGACGGGCTCGGCACCGACCAGCGGGCCGAACTCCTGGCACGGGCCGCCGAGCACGACGTCCTGCGCGCGGCGTTCACCCCCGAGGGTCACCTCAGCTACGACATCGCCGCACGCCCCGCCTTCACCTTCCGCTTCCTCGACTCGGGGGAGGCCGAGGACGACATCCTGGAGGCGACCGAACGCGCCGAGGAAGCCGCGAGGGCCTGGCTCGGCGCACGCGGATACGGGTACAAGAACCTCAGGTCGCAGGCCGAGGACCTGTCCCAGGCGCCGCTGGGCAAGCGGCAGCGCCGCGAGGCCGCCCGCAAGGGCGTCTGAGCCCGGCTCCGCGGCCCCCGGGAGTACGGCGTCGCACCGCCCCGCCCACTCCCCCGCGTCCGG
>NZ_MLCE01000011.1 GCF_002300165.1 Streptomyces sp. Tue6028
GCCCAGGTCACGGCGGACGTCGCGATCCCGACGGAGACCGGAGTCACCGGACTCGGTCCCCGGGTCACCGCGGACTTCTCCCTCCCGGGAGAGGCCGCCGGGGTCACCGGACTCGGTCTCCAGGACGCCGGGGGCGCCGCGTCGCTGCCGGAGATCGCCGGGCGCACCCCGCTCAGGTCCCGGGGTGCCGGGATCGCCGTAGGTGCGCGCCGGTCCCGGGAGTCAGACCTCGCCCGACTCCACGCGCTTCTTCAGGCCCGCCAACGCGCGGTCGATGATGACCTTCTCGGCCTTGCGCTTGATCATGCCGAGCATGGGGATCTTGACGTCGACGGTCAGCTGGTAGGTGACCTGGGTGGCACCCGTGCCCGCGGGCTTGAGCAGGTAGGAGCCGTCGAGCGAGCGCAGCATCTGGGACTTGACCAGGGTCCAGGAGACCTCGTGGTCGCCGGTCCAGGTGTAGCCGAGGGTCTGGTCGTCCTTGATGGCGCCGGCGTCCATGACGAGGCGCACCTGCTCGGCGCGGCCCTGGTCGTCGGTGGCGAGCACCTCGGCCTCCTTCACCTCACCCGTCCAGTCCGGGTAGCGGGCGAAGTCGGCGATCACCGCCATGACGTCAGCCGGTGCCGCCTCGATCGTGATGCTCGAACTGGTGTGTTCCGCCATCGCGGTGGCTCCTCCAGATGCGGTCCGGTGAGGGAGGGTGGGGCGCACGTGTGTGCAGCGTGAAGGCTACCGCGCACAGCCGCGGGCGCTGTCACCCCACCTGGGGTTCACCGGCCACGGCACCTCACCACTCCAACGCCCAGGGCGTGCCCGTGGCCGCGAAGTGGCCCACATTGACGCATTCCGTCGCCCCGACCCGCATACGGGGGGCGAGCGGCTGATGGACGTGGCCGAACAGGGCGTAGCGCGGGCGGGTGCGCCGGATCGCGTCCAGGAGGGCGCGGGAGCCGCGCTCGAAGCGGCGCGCCACCGTGTCGTACACCAACTCCGGCACCTCCGGCGGGATGTGCGAGCACAGCACGTCGACCTCGCCGATCGCCTCGACCTTGGCCGCGTACTCCTCGTCGCTGATCTCGTAGGGCGTCCGCATCGGCGTCCGCAGTCCGCCGCCGACGAACCCGAAGACCCGGCCGCCGATCTCCACGCGTTCACCGTCGAGGACCTGCGTACCGGGCCCGGCGTACTCCGGCCACAGGGTCGGCATGTCGACATTGCCGTAGGTCGCGTACGTCGGCGTCGGGAGCACGGCGAACATCTCGGCGTACTGCTTGCGCACCGCCTTCTCGATGGCCGCGGCCCGGTCCGCGCCGATGCCCGACCACAGACGGGCGCCGAACGCGCGCGCCTCCTCGAAGCGGCGGGCGGTGCGCAGCTCGACGATGCGGTCCGCGTTCTCCACACCGAACAGGTCCGGGAAGATGCCGCGCGAGTGGTCGGCGTAGTCGAGGAAGAGCACCAGGTCACCGAGGCATATCAGGGCGTCCGCGCCGTCCCCGGCTCTGGCCAGGTCGCGGACGTTGCCGTGCACGTCACTGACCACATGAATGCGCGTCCTCGCGTTGCCGACCGGTGTGGATGCCATGACGATCAAGCGTAGGCGTGTGGGGCAAACGTGAATAGAGGCGGTCGGACCTGCGGTTACTGGCTAGTCAGGAATTGCGTGGACTACTGTGCGCGAAGGAACGCCAACACGTGTGACGCACAGAACATCTCGCCGGGACCCCCTGTCGAAGACGCCATACCGGCGGGTAACGTCCGGGCAGTCCAGTCGTACTCAGGTTTTCAACAAGTGATCACCTGAGTGCCTGCCCGAGCCTTGGACCGCACCGTCGCATCACACAGAGTCGTGGCGTCGGCGCCCTATGAGGAGCAGCAGTCTTGCGCGAGTTCAGCCTTCCGGCTTTGTACGAGGTCCCTGCGGACGGAAATCTCACCGACATCGTCCGCAGAAACGCCGCGCAGCATCCCGACGTGGCCGTCATCGCCCGCAAGGTCGGCGGCACCTGGACGGATGTCACCGCCACCGCCTTCCTCGCCGAGGTGCACGCCGCGGCCAAGGGCCTGATCGCCTCGGGCGTGCAGCCCGGCGACCGGGTGGGCCTGATGTCCCGCACCCGCTACGAGTGGACGCTGCTCGACTTCGCGATCTGGAGCGCCGGCGCGATCACCGTGCCCGTGTACGAGACCAGCTCCGCCGAGCAGGTCCAGTGGATCCTCGGCGACTCGGGCGCGACCGCCTGCATCGTCGAACTGGACGCGCACGCCGCCGCGGTGGAGTCGGTGCGCGACCGGCTGCCCGCCCTCAAGCACGTCTGGCAGATCGAGGCCGGCGGCATCGAGGAGCTGGGCCGGGTCGGCAAGGACGTCAGCGACGCGACCGTCGAGGAGCGCAGCTCCCTCGCCAAGGCCGACGACCCGGCGACCATCGTCTACACGAGCGGGACCACCGGCCGTCCCAAGGGCTGTGTGCTCACCCACCGGGCGTTCTTCGCGGAGTGCGGCAACATCGTCGAGCGCCTGCGCCCCCTGTTCCGCACGGGCGAGTGCTCCGTCCTGCTGTTCCTCCCGCTGGCGCACGTGTTCGGCCGGCTCGTGCAGGTCGCGCCGATGATGGCGCCGATCAAGCTCGGCTGCGTCCCCGACATCAAGAACCTCACCGACGAGCTCGCCGCGTTCCGACCGACGCTGATCCTCGGTGTGCCGCGCGTCTTCGAGAAGGTCTACAACTCGGCGCGCGCCAAGGCCCAGGCCGACGGCAAGGGCAAGATCTTCGACAAGGCGGCGGACACGGCGATCGCGTACAGCCGCGCCCTGGACACCCCGTCGGGGCCTTCCCTCGGCCTGCGGATCAAGCACAAGACCTTCGACAAGCTGGTCTACAGCAAGCTGCGCGCGGTGCTCGGCGGCCGCGGCGAGTACGCCATCTCCGGCGGCGCGCCGCTGGGCGAGCGGCTCGGCCACTTCTTCCGCGGCATCGGCTTCACGGTGCTGGAGGGCTACGGCCTGACCGAGTCCTGCGCGGCGACCGCGTTCAACCCCTGGGACCGGACGAAGATCGGCACGGTGGGCCAGCCGCTGCCGGGCTCCGTCGTCCGGATCGCCGACGACGGAGAGGTGCTGCTGCACGGCGAGCACCTGTTCAAGGGCTACTGGAACAACGAGGCCGCGACGGCCGAGGCACTGGCCGACGGCTGGTTCCACACCGGTGACATCGGCACCCTCGACGAGGACGGCTACCTCCGCATCACCGGCCGCAAGAAGGAGATCATCGTCACCGCCGGCGGCAAGAACGTCGCCCCGGCCGTGATCGAGGACCGCATCCGTGCGCACGCGCTCGTCGCGGAGTGCATGGTCGTCGGCGACGGGCGTCCGTTCGTCGGCGCGCTGGTCACCGTCGACGAGGAGTTCCTGGGCCGCTGGGCCGACGAGCACGGCAAGCCGGCCGGTTCGACCGCGGCGTCGCTGCGCGAGGACGCGGATCTCCTCGCGGCGATCCAGGACGCCGTCGACGACGGCAACGCCGCCGTGTCCAAGGCGGAGTCGGTCCGCAAGTTCCGCATCCTCCCCTCGCAGTTCACCGAGGAGTCGGGGCACCTGACGCCGTCGCTGAAGCTCAAGCGCAATGTGGTGGCGAAGGACTACGCGGACGAGATCGAGGCGATCTACCGGGGCTGAGCCCTTCGGAAGCCTTCAGGGCGCGGGTCCTCACCGAGGACCCGCGCCCTCCGCGTTTCCCGGCACTCCGCGCCGCCCCCGGGGCTCCGCTCCTCAATCCGCCGGAGGGGCTGATTTCAGCCCCTCCGGCGCTTGAGGACGAGGCCGTCCAGGCCGATCCGGGGTCCGGGGCGGAGCCTCCGGGAGCAAGGAACCTCGCCCCCTCCGCCCCTACCCGTCCCACCCCCGGGGCTCCGCCCCGGACCCCGCTCCTCAAACGCCGGAGGGGCTGAATCTTGCCGGGGGCGGCAGCCCCCAGGGACAAGGGACGGGCAGGGGCGGAGGGGGCGAGTGACCGCTACAGCAGCTCACGCAGGTGCTCGGCCAGCAGGTCCCAGCGCCACTTCTCCTCGACCCAGGCCCGACCCCGCTCGCCCATGCGGCGGCGGAGCTCGGAGTCACCGAGGAGGGTGACGATACGGTCGGCCGTCTCGGACGGGGAACCGCCGCGGACGACCCACCCGGTCTCACCGTCGAGCACCGCGTCCGGCGCCCCGCCGGAGTCACCGGCCACGACGGGCAGCCCGGTCGCGGACGCCTCCAGGTACACGATGCCGAGCCCCTCGACGTCGAGGCCCCCGCGCCGCGTACGGCAGGGCATCGCGAAGACGTCCCCGGCGCCGTAGTGCGCGGGCAGCTCCGACCAGGGCACCGCCCCGGTGAACCGGACCGCCTCCCCGACACCGGTGTCGTACGCGAGTTTGCGCAGGTCCCGCTCGTAGGGCCCGCCGCCGACGATCAGGAGCACCGCGTCCGGCTCCTTGGCGAGGATGCGCGGCATCGCGAGGATCAGGGTGTCCTGGCCCTTGCGCGGCACGAGACGCGAGACGCACACGACGACGGGGCGGTCGGTCAGGCCCAGCCGGGCGCGCACCACGTCACCGCCCGAGGAGGGGTGGAAGGTCTTCTCGTCGACGCCGGGCGGCAGTTGGACCATGCGCGCGGCGGCCTCGGGAGTCAGCGCGGAGGCGATCCGGGAGCGGGTGTACTCACCGAGGTAGGTGATCGTGTCGGTGGACTCGCCGATGCGGCGCAGGAGTCCGCGGGCCGCGGGCAGCTGCGCCCAGCCGGCCTCGTGCCCGTGGGTGGTGGCCACGATCCGCTGCGCGCCGGCCCGGCGCAGCGCCGGCGCCATCAGACCGAGCGGTGCCGCCGCCCCGAACCACACCGACGTGCAGCCGTGCTCGCGCAGCAGTCCGACGGCCCGCCGGGTGGCCCCCGGCGTGGGCAGCAGCATCGTCGTGCGGTCGCGCACGACGGTGAAGGGCTGCTCCGCGTCGAAGGCGGCGGTGGCCTCGGCGCCCTCGTGGCCGCGCTTCCAGGTGGAGGCGTAGACGACGAGCCGCTCGGGATCCAGGCGCAGCGCCATGTTGTGCAGGAACGCCTGGATGCCACCCGGCCTGGGCGGGAAGTCGTTCGTCACGATCAAGGTCTTGTGCATCGTGTTCGACACTACCGAACCTATACTCACAGCTCCGCACGGCCGCGCTTGACGGCTCGCGCACAGGGCGGCGCGACATCATGACCACGGCGCACGCGGTACGCGGCGGGCTCCGCGACGACGCGACCGCGGGCCGTGCGGGACCACGGCAGCACAGCACATTCGTTCCGGACGGACAAGGACCAGGTGGGCATGACGGGCACTAGGGGGGCGTGGTTCCCGTACGGACCGCTCGCGCTGCTCGGGACCTGGACCCTGACCAGAGTGCTGCTGCTCCTGTTCGTGTTCAAGGTGTACGTCTTCCCCGGCCCCGACGTCACGAGCGACGTCTTCGTGATCTACCAGGGCTGGTACGAGGTCCTGCGCGACGGCACCTTCCCGCTGGACGACGTCACCTGGCAGTACCCGCCGGCCGCCGCGCTCGCGATCCTCTCCCCCGCGCTGCTGCCCACCCTGGGCTACGCGCAGGCGTTCTTCGTGCTGGCCTGCGTCGCCGACCTGGTGGTGTTCGCCCTGCTCTTCTACGCGGGCCTGCGCCCCGGAAAGACCCTGCGCGGGGCCTGGGTGTGGGCGGTCGGGGTGCCGCTGCTCGGTCCGACCGTGTACGCCCGCTACGACGTGATGGTGACGGCCGTCGCGGTCGCCGCGCTGCTCGCCGGCGCGCGCCATCCCCGCATCATGGGGATGCTCACCGGCTTCGGCGCACTGGTGAAGGTGTGGCCGGTGCTGCTGCTGGTGGGGGCCGTCCGGCGCCGGGCCTGGGCCGCCGCCGCGGTGACGGCCGCGGTGATCGCGGCCGTGTTCGGCCTGGCGATGCCGGGCGCGTTCTCCTTCCTGACGTTCCAGCGCGACCGCGGCACCGAGGTGGAGTCGCTCGGCTCCCTTGTCTTCCACGTGGCGCGCGGGCACGGCTGGGACGGTCAGGTGCTGCTCAACTACGGCTCGGTGGAGTTCCTCGGCCCGTACGTCGACGTGGTGAGCACGGCGGCGTTGGTCCTCACCGGGCTCGCCTTCGGCTGGCTGCTGCTGTGGCGGCTGCGGGTCAGGCGGTTCCTGCCGCACACGCTCGCGGACGCCGCGTTCGTGGCGGTGCTGATGTTCACGACCACCAGCCGGGTGATCAGCCCGCAGTACATGGTGTGGCTGGTCGGGCTCGCGGCGGTCTGTCTGTGCTTCCGCCGCAGCGGGATGACCCTGCCGGTCGTCCTGGCGCTGGCCGCGTGCTTCGTGACCGTCCTGGAGTTCCCGGTCTGGTTCTCGCACGTCGTGGGCAGCGATCTGCTGGGCGTGAGCCTCCTGTTCGCACGCAACGGCCTGCTGGTGATCGCCACCGTGCTGGCCGCCCTGGAGCTGTGGCGGAGCACGGTGTCCGACCCCGCGCCGAGGGTGCCCCCTCAGGCGGCCCGCACCCAGGAGAGCCTGGCGTCCTCCTGACGCAGGGCCCAGGCGCCCAGCGCCGCGCACTGCACCGTCATGGACAGGGCGAGGGCGAGGCAGATCCCGGGCAGTCCGAGCCCCGACAGGACGTAGGCGACCGGTAGCTGGACCGCGGTGCCGAGCAGGGTGACGCGCAGCAGGACCGGCGCTCCCCCGCTCCCCTCGAAGACCCCGCCGAGCGCGATGCAACAGGCCATCAGCAGCAGGTACGGGCCGACGCAGCGCAGGAACAGCACGCCGTCGTGCGCGACGTCGGGACCGGCGCCGAACGCCCGCATGATCCACGGCGCCAGCGCGCCGAGCAGACAGGCGGCGAACAGGCCGGCCGCGCCGGAGACGAACACGGCCTGCCGCCCGATGGCGCCCCGCTCGTCGCGCCCCGCGCCGCGGGTGTGCGCGGTGTGGATCGAGGCGGCCTGCCGGACCGCGTAGAACGCCATGGTGGCGACGTACATGACCTTGTAGGCGATGGAGTACGCGGCGACGGCCGTCACCCCGAGCCGGGCCACGATCGCGATCAGGACCAGCGCACCGCCCTGCCGCACGGTGAAGTCGGCGGACATCGGCAGCCCGGTCCGCAGGGTGCGGCGCAGGGCGGCGGCGGTGGACCGTGCGGGCGGCGTCGGGGCGGCCTCGCGCAGCAGGGCGTTCCGGCGCAGGGCGCGCAGCCCGGCCGCCAGGGCCACGCAACGGCAGAGCACGGTCGAGGCGGCGGCGCCGGGGACGCCGTACGCATGGATGAGGAGCGGGTCGAGGCAGAGGATCAGACCGTTGGCCAGCAGGGCCAGGCGCATCGGGGTGCGGGTGTCGCCGGTGCCCTTCAGGATGCCGTCGACGAGGTTCTGCGCGAAGAAGACCGCGATGCCCGGCAGGGAGATCGCGAAGTACTGCGCGGCGAGCACCATGGCCTTCCCGTCACCGCCGAGCACCAGCCGGGCCAGCGGTTCCCGCAGCAGCAGGCCGCCGACGACGACCGTGGGCGTGACCACGGCGCACAGCGCCCATCCCCCGCGTACGGCCGCGCGTACCTCGCCCGGGTCCCGGGCGCCGCGGGCGTGCGAGACCAGCACGGTGGTGCCGGACGCGAAGACCAGGGCGACGCCGAGCAGCACGTTCTCGGTGTTGGTGGCGACGGCGACGGCCGCCACGGCGGCGCCGCCGAGCCGGGAGACCCACAGGGTGTTGATGACCCCGGAGGCGACGGAGGCGAGCAGGGAGAGGTAGACGGGGTGGGCGAGCGCGATGAGCTGCTTGCGGTGCGCGTTCACAGGAGCTCCCTCGGTGCGGGCGGCCCGGTGGGCCTCCATGGACGGGCGGCCCGGCAGGGCCTGCCTCGGTACGGGCGCCCGGCGGGTGCGGTCCGCCGCGACACCTCGATCAGAGCTACATCGTTTCGAGGTAGCTCGATAAGAGGTACCATGGCGCCAAGAGACCCGCAACCACGGAGCCGCCGCGTGCTGGAGCTGTCGATCCTCGGTTTCCTGTCCGAAGAACCGCTGCACGGCTATGAGTTGAAGGAGCGCATCAAGGCGCTCAGCGGCCATGTCCGCCCGGTCAGCGACGGGGCCCTCTATCCCGCGATCAGCCGCCTGGTCGACGCGGGCAAGCTGGACCAGCGCACGGCGCCCGGCAGCAGCGCGGCCCCGCGCCGCATCCTGTCGCTCACCGACCGGGGGCGCGAGGATCTGCTGGAGCGGCTGCGCCACCCCAAGCAGGCGGAGATCACCGACCAGGTGCGGTTCAACACCCTGCTGGCCTTCCTGCGCCACCTGCCCGACCGGCAGGAGCAGGCCGCGGTGCTGCGCCGCAGGCTGGACTTCCTCCGGACGCCGGCGAGCTTCTTCTACCGCGACGGCGAGCCCGTGCGGGCCGAGGACAGCGGCGACCTGTTCCGGGAGGGCATGCTGCGGGTGGCCCGTGCGACGGGCGAGGCGGAACGGGCATGGCTGACCGAGGCGATCACCCGGCTGGAAGCAACTGCGCCCTGAGGTAGTCCCGCCACTGCGCCGTGAAGCGCGCCGGCGTCGTGTGCAGCACGTCCCGCAGCGCGTCCTCGACCGCCCCGGCGCGCTTCTCGTGGTCGCCGACGGCGCGGTAGAAGTCGTTCAGGCGGACCTCGCCCCACCGGTCCGCGATCAGCCGGCAGGCCAGCCAGCCGCCCTCGTACGCCCGTGCCAGCCGCGCCGCGTCCCCGCTGAACCCGAAGTCCCCGTCCACGGGAAGCGCGGCCGGCAGGTCCCCGTCCCGCACGGCACGCTCCAGCTCCGGCGCGACCTGCGAGGCCGTCCGCCCGCTGCCGCGGTAGCCGACCCAGTCCGCGTACCCCTCGGAGAGCCACAGTGGCGTGGCGGCCGAGGTGTGGGCACGGGTGGCGACATGGGTCGTCTCGTGGGTGAGCACGACCTGCTTGCCGAAGTCGCCGAGGACGCCGAACGCGTCGGGATTGACGATGATCCGGTCCGCCGGCGCCTTCCCGGACCCGCCCGCCTCACCCGTGGTGACCGCCGCGATCCCCCGGTACCCGGACGCCGGGGCGCCGAGAAGCCCGGCCATGCCCTCCAGCGACTTCGGCACGAGCACGACGACGTGCCGCGACCAGTCCGTGCCCCACGCCCCGGACGCGGCGGGCACCGCGCGGTCCGCCAGCCCGGCGTAGTCGCGCAGCCGCTCGGCGGACTGCCCCACCCCCAGCGCCAGACTGTGCTCGCCGTGCACGACCGTCACCGGGCCCTGCTCCCAGAGCTGTTCGCTGGCCTTCTTCGCGGGCTCGTCGGACGCGACGTACCAGTTCCCGCCGGCGCGGACCAGGCGCAGGGTGCGGCCGACGGTGACGGGCGCGGCGTCGTACCCCTCGATGCGGTAGCGCAACTGGGCGTCGGCCGTGGCCCGGTCGCCGGTGCGACGGACGTCGGTCACGCGGTACGCCCAGGACTCCAGCGGGACGGCGCGCAGGTTCGCGAAGTCCGGATCGGCACCGGCCGGCCGCCCGGTCGCCCGGTACGCCGGCTCGTCCCGGGCGAGCACCGCGGCGGCCCGCAGGTCGAGGACCCGTTGCACCTCGGCCGACACGGTGTCCGAGGACGCCCGGCCGCCGCAGCCGACGAGCACGGCGAGCAGCAGCACCAGGGAGAGTCCCGCTCTCGACGCACGCCTTCGACCAGCCACGTTCCCGATCGTACGGTGGCCCGGGCGCTTCGGACTCCGGTCGGGCCGCGGTCAGACCCTGGTGACCGACGAGACCGGCATCATGCCCACCGGGTCGTACCGCACCGGAGCACCGGGGTACGGGGCGTGGATCACCTGGCCGTTGCCCATGTACATGGCGATGTGGCTGGCGTCGGAACGGTAGGCGATGAGGTCGCCGGGCTGCGCCTGGGAGAGCGGCACCTGCCGGCCCGCGTACCGCTGCGCCTGCGAGGTGCGCGGCAACCCGACCCCGGCCTGCGCGTACGACCACTGCATGAGGCCCGAACAGTCGAAGCCGCCCGGCCCGTTGGCACCCCAGACGTAGGGGCGGCCCAGCGCGGAGCGGGCCGCGGCGACCGCGGCGGCCGCGCGGGCCGAGGACGGGACGGCGTCCCCGAGGTCGGGCAGATCCGAGCGGCCGGAGCGGGACGCCCGGTCGTAGGCGGCGCGTTCGGCGTAGGGCAGCGAGTTGAGCAGTTGTCGCGCCTCGGCGAGCTTTCGCTCCACGGTCCGTTTGTGCCGCGCGACGGCCTTGCGGCTCTTCTCCAGTTCGGCGAGCTTGCCGGTGGCCTCCTCGCGCTTCTGCGCGAGTTCCCGCATGGCGAACTGGAGATCCTTGAGCTCGCCGGCCTGGTGGGAGCTGATCCGGTCGAGCGCGGCGGCCTTGTCGATGTACTCGGCCGGGTCGTCGGAGAACAGCAGCGCCAGGGAGGGGTCGAGGCCCCCGGAGCGGTACTGGGCGCCCGCGAGCGAACCGAGCGCGGCCCGCATGGTGTTGATGCGCTCCTGCTGCCGGGCGATCTCGTCCTGCGCCGTGCCGACCTGCTCGCGCAGGGAGTCGGCCCGCTCGTCGGCCTTGTTGTACGCCTCGGTGGCCTTCTCCGCCTGTGTGTACAGGCGGTCCACCTCGGCCCGGGTGTCGTCCTGCGGTGCCGCGGAGGCGGGCAGGGTGCCGAGTGCGGCGGCCGCCGCGGACATCACGCAGGCGGCGAGGCCGAAGGCGCCGACGCCCCGGTCGAAGCCGGACGGTGCATGGCGGCGATGAAACCCCACGGGTGGCCGCTCTCCCTTCCGCTGACGGTCCCCCGGATTGGGGGAAACGCGCCAGACAGTAGCCGTGCGACTACGCGGCGGCCAAAGGTCTCTGCGGGCACACAAAGCGACGCCCCGCCTCAGACGCAGGTCACGGACGGGTCGCGGGGTCAGCGGGCGGTACCGCAATTCGCCCGTTTGGGCGGAGTGACGAGAGCCCCCGCCGATGCTTCGGCGAGGGCTCGTCAGGAGGCGTGCGTCAGATCCGGACGCCGAACTGGAAGGGCATGTTGCCGATCGACTCGTAGCGCACGACCGTGCCGGTGCGCGGGGCGTGCAGCACCTGGCCGTTGCCCGCGTACAGGCCGACGTGGTGCATGTCGCCGTAGAAGATGACCAGGTCGCCGACCTGGAGGTCGCTCTGCGAGTAGATGCGCGTGCCCGCGTTGGCCTGCGCCTGGGAGGTGCGCGGGATGGAGACATCGGCCTGGGCGTAGGCCCAGGAGGTGAGGCCGGAGCAGTCGAAGGAGCTGGGGCCGGAGGCGCCGTAGACGTACGGCGAGCCGATCTTGCTCTGGGCCGCGCTGAAGGCGGCACCGGCACGGCCGGAGGCGGGGGTGCTGGAGCCGCCCAGGGCGCTGCGCTCGCTGGCGCGGCTGGCGCGGGCCTGCTCGGCGTCGAGAGCCGCCTTCTCCTTGGCCGTCAGGGTGTTGAGGAGCTTCTGCGCCTCACCGAGCTTGCCCTGGACTTCCTTCTTCTTCTTGGCCAGCTCCGTGCGGGTGTCGGCGAGGTCCTTGAGCTTCTCGGAGGCCTCGGAACGCTGCTGGGCGAGCGAACGCTGCTTCTCCTGGACCTTCTTGAGCGCCTCGACCTGCTGAGCGCTCAGCTGGTCCATCGCGGACGCCTTGTCGAGGTAGTCGTCCGGGTCGGAGGAAAGGAAGAGCGCCACGGAGGGGTCGATGCCGCCGGTCCGGTACTGGGCGCTGGCCATCGAACCGAGGCCGTCGCGCAGCTCGTTGAGCTCCTCCTGGCCGCGGGCGACGTTGTCCTGCAGGGAGCTGATCTGCTTCTGCAGCTTCTCCTGCTTCTCCTTGGCGCCGTTCAGCTTCTCGGTGGCCTTCTCGGCCTCCTCGTAGAGCTTGTCGACCTTCGACTTGACCTCGTCCTTGCTCGGCTTCTCGCTCGGCGCGGCATTGGCGGCGTTGGCGCTGAGGGCCACGGCAGCGGCGGCGGCGGTGGTGAGCACGGTCACACGGGTGCGGCTCGGCTGCTTGGGTCGACGGTGGGACGCCACGAAGGCGAGCTCCTTCTTCCTCCAGCCGCCTGCCGAATGCGCGACGGGCGGTGCCCCTCCACCGTCACTCCCAATGAGTGATCACCCGAGCGGAGGTTCGAGGCCTGACCCTAGTGACCTTCCTGTGATCAGTTCAAATCCTCATAGGAAAAATCTCGGTCACCGAGCGCATTCTTTGCCGACAACTCACATGCAGTGATGCGGCTCTGACACTACGTTGCGTGAAGGTCACGCCAATTCGGGCATCATGCCCGGACGTTACACATGGGGCGTACGTTGCCTATGAGCCTTAGGCCGCAGATGGTCAGCCGCGCGAGAACCGCTTGAGAAGCACCGCGGAGGCCACCGGCCGGGCACCCGCCTTCGCGATGCCGTCGGCCACCTCGCGGTCGGTCGAGACCACGATGACCGGCCGCCCCACAGGCTCCGCACGGACCAGCTGACGGATCAACTCGTCGGCGGTGACACCGGGCTTGGAGAACAGCACCCGCACCCCGCGCGGCGGCGCGAGCAGCACCGGCGCGGCCAGTTCGGCCCCGTCGAAGACACAGGTCACCTCGGAGCCGGTCTGCGCGGCGAGCTGCGAGAGCTGCCCGAGGAGCCGCAGCCGCTGCTTCTCCAGCGGCATCTGCGGATAGCCCGTCTTGGTCACGTTGTAGCCGTCGACGACCAGATGCGCCTGGGGCAGCGCGAGCAGCTGGTCGAGGATCGCGGGATCGTTCTCGGACAGCGCGCGAGTGGCGATGTCCTTTGGTGTCATTCGTCCCGGTTCGACCGCGTCGACGGTCTCCGCCGGCCGCACCGACACGGGAGGCAGGGCGAGTTCGCGCCGCAGCCCCTGGGCGGCGTCCAGCACCGTGTCGAGGAGCAGGCGCACCCGCATGTCCTCGACACTGCGGCCCTCACGCGCCGCCCGCCGAGTCGCCTCCAGATTGGCCTCGACCTCGCCGAGGCGCGCCTTGAGCCGCCGGGTCTCGCTGTCGGAGGCGGACACCTGGGCCTGCGCCTCCGCCCGTACGCCGTCCATCTCGCCCTGGAGCTTGCGCAGGGCCGCCTCGCCGCGCTTGACGTCGCTGAGGGCCCCGCGCAGCTTGCGGTGAAGCGATTCCGCTTCCCTCTTCGCCGACTCCACTTCCGCGCGCAGCCGTTCCGTCTCGGCCCTGGTCTGACCGCGGGCCTCGGCGAGCTCCGCCCGCAGCCGCTCCAGCTCGGCCCGGGTCTCCTCGTCGGCGCGCTCGGCGTCCGCCCGCAGGGCCTCCTCGCCGGCGGCGGTCACCAGCTTCACCCAGCCCGTGGGGCGCAGCACATAGGCCGCGGCCGCCACGTCCAGCGGATCCGCGGCCGGGGGCGGCGCGCCCGAGTCGAGGGCACCGGCGATCTCCGGCTGCGCCTCTCTCAGCTTCTCGGCGATACGCTGTCTGAACAGCGTGTCCGTCTCCAGGGCCGCCGCCATGGCGTTCCCGGCGAACTTGGCCCGCCGATTGGGGGCGAATCGCGCATACTGCCGCAACTGGGCGGGCAGTTCACCGACGGTCAGCCCGCCGAAGCCGTCGGAGACGATCTGCACGACGCGGCGGCGCACGCCGTCGGGCAGCGGACGGTCGAGCACCTCAGCGGCGCCGTCGTCCGGCTCCCCGCCTGTGGTCTCCACCATCCGTCACCCCAATGTCTGTGGGGCCCGCTCCCTCAGGAGCCGGCGCCCGGCCTGTCCACCAGTTCCACCTGGTCCACCGCGTTGCACCAGCGGCACCGGACCGACTCGATGGTCTCACTGACCACCTCGCGCTCCTCGACCTTCGGCTCACCGGCCAGGTCGAGGTGCACATACTCGACGACCTTCGACGACCGGGTCACGTCGAAACGCGTGAGGTTGCCGCAGAGAGTGCAGCGCCAGCGCGTCTTGGCGTCCGGCAGGGGAACCGTCATGAGGCAGTCCGCTTCCTTCTAGTGTCCGTCCAGCGCCAGTTTCCTGGTGCATGTGGCTCGTAACCCTACGGCCTGGCGGCTCCCCGACGCTCCGCCGTCCACCGCGGCGAGGCGGTCTGTGTTCGTCCGTCCCGTTACGCCATGCTCTGCACCATGATCAGCAAATGGAGTACGACGGTCGGCAGAGCGGTACGGGGTCAGTCGGCGCCGGTGACGTACGGGCTGATCGCCCTGTGCTGTCTGATCTTCGTGATCGGCCCGGCGTCCGGCCTCAACCCGGTCTACGGCACCGGGGACGCGCTGGCCGCCGCGCAGCGGGCCTACTTCCGGCGCTGGGGCGTGGTCCCCGGCGATCTGTTCGACGGAGCCGCGCGCGAGGCGCTCACCCCCGCCACGGCCCTTTTCATCCACGGCAGTTGGCTCCATCTCCTGGGCAACATGCTCTTCTTCTTCGTCTTCGGGCTGATGACCGAGGAACGCATGGGGCATCTGCAGTTCGCCCTCTTCTACGTGGGCTGCGGCTATCTCGCGCTCCTCGGCTACGCCGCGGCCAACGCCGAGTCGCAGCAGTCCCTGGTCGGCGCCTCCGGGGCGATCTCCGCGGTGCTCGGCGCGTTCCTGTACCTGTTCCCCACGGCCCGGGTGACCAGTCTCCTGCCGTTCCTCTTCTTCCTGCCGCTGCGCTTTCCCGCCTGGGTGGTGCTGCCCTTCTGGGTGATCCTCCAGTGGCTGGCGGCGGGCCAGGACGACGGCGGCCCCGGGGTCGCCTATCTGGCCCATCTGGTGGGCTTCACACTCGGCTTCGGCTACGCGTGGCTGCGGTTCGGCCGGACGGCCGCCGGGCCCGCCGAGGGGACACCGCCCCCGGTGGCGGCCCGGCCGCACGGCGGACGACCGGGCAGGTTGGACCGCGAGTAGGGTGAGAGCCTCAACAGCGGCCCCCGAGGGAGAGAACCAGCCGTGATCACCGCGATCGTCCTCATCAAGACCAGCGTGGACCGGATCCCCGAGATCGCCGAGTCGATCGCCGCGCTGGATTCCGTCAGCGAGGTCTTCTCCGTCACGGGTACGTACGACCTGATCGCGATGGTCCGGGTGCAGGCCCACGACGACCTGGCGGACGTCATCCCCGGCAAGATCAGCAAGATCCCGGGCGTCGAGGCCACGGACACGCATGTCGCGTTCCGCACCTACTCCCAGCACGACCTGGAGGCGGCGTTCGCGATCGGGCTCGACTCCTGATCGTGTGACCGCAGCACGAAGGGCCGCCCGGTCGCCGGGCGGCCCTTGACGAGAACCCCGCTCAGACCGCGGGCACGCAGCGGCCGTCCTCCGTGCGGTACCGCCACTTCGCGCCGTCCCGCACGAGCTCCTTCACCGCGGTGACGAAGCGCTCGACGTGCTCGTCGGGGGTACCCGCGCCGAAGCTGACGCGGATCGCGTTGAGGGACTTCTCGCCGGGCGCGGCCTCCGGGGCCCCGCACTCCCCCTGGGTCTGCGGGTCGCTGCCGAGCAGGGTCCTGACCAGCGGGTGGGCGCAGAAGAGGCCGTCGCGGACACCGATGCCGTACTCGGCGGAGAGCGCCGCGGCGAAGTGCGAGCTGTTCCAGCCCTCGACGACGAAGGAGATCACACCGACGCGCGCGGCGTCGTCGCCGAAGAGCGAGAGCACCCGCACCTCGGGTACGCCGGCGAGACCGGCGCGGACCGTGTCGATCAGGTGCCGCTCGCGGGCGACGAGCGTGTCGAAGCCGGCCTCGGTGAGCGCCTTGCAGGCGGAGGCGATCGCGTAGGCGCCGATGACGTTCGGCGAACCGGCCTCGTGCCGTGCGGCGGTGTCGTGCCACTCCACGTCCACACCGCCGTCCTCGCGCCGCGACACCTTCCGGCTCGCGCCGCCGCCCGCCAGGTAAGGGTCGGCCTCCCGCAGCCAGTCGGCGCGGCCCGCGAGGACGCCGGCGCCGAAGGGCGCGTACAGCTTGTGCCCGGAGAAGGCGACCCAGTCGACGTCGAGGTCCCGCACCGACACCGGGTGGTGCGGGGCCAGCTGCGCGGCGTCCAGCACGATGCGCGCGCCGTGGGCGTGCGCGGCGGCGGCCAGTTCGGGCACCGGCCAGAGTTCGCCGGTGACGTTGGAGGCGCCGGTGACGCAGACCAGGGCCGGGCCGTGCGGGTCGCGGTCGGCGAGGGCCCGCTCCAGCGTCGCGACCGCCTGCTCGGGGGTGCGCGGGGCGTTCAGGTACGTCACGCGCGCGTCCCGCCAGGGCAACAGCGAGGCGTGGTGCTCGGTCTCGAAGACGAAGACCTGGCAGTCGGCCGGAAGGGTGGCGGCGAGCAGGTTGAGCGAGTCGGTGGTGGAGCGGGTGAAGACGACCTGGTCGTCGGGGCGGCAGTCGAGGAATTCGGCGACGGTCCGGCGGGCGTTCTCGAACAGGTCGGTGGACAGCTGCGAGAGGTAGCCGGCCCCGCGGTGCACGCTGCCGTAGTAAGGGGCGTACGCGGCGACGTCGTCCCACACCCGCTGGAGGGCGGGGGCGCTGGCGGCGTAGTCGAGCGCGGCGTAGGTGACCTCGCCGCCCGTCACGAGCGGGACGGTGACATCTCGCCCGAGAACGGCCAGAGGGGCACAAACGGACTGGTCGGCGGCAACGGTGGTGACAGACATGGCGAGCTCCTGTGAGAGGCAGGCGGAATCACCGCGCGGCCGGTGCACGGAGGTACGGCTCGGCGCGGGAAAAAGGTGAAAGGGGTACGCGGAGGCGGGGCTCGACGCCCTATCGCATTCGCTTGCTCACAGAAGGCTCCCTCGAACGACCAGGACCCCTGGTGACACGAGGGGTCCGCGCTTGCCGTAGACCTCGCTGCCTACGGCCTGGTCCTCACCCGGGGCACCCCGCCACGGACGGAGGGTTGCCGGACAGCCGGCCGGGGCCTGATGGCTGTCGCTCATGACCTGGTACAGCATCTTGCCAGAAGATCTTCGACGTGCAAGGCGCAGTCCAGGATCCGGACTGCGCCCCGTGTCACATCGGGTACGGACGGCGGTGGTCAGGCGTTGCTGACCCGCACCCACCGGTCGAGGGCCTGCTTCGCGGCCCCCGAGTCGATCGACTCGGCCGCCTGCGCCATGGCGACACGGATCTGCTCCGTCAGCGGCGCGTCGCCCGGCGAGAGCGCCACCAGCGCCGCCGCCGAGTTCAGCAGGACCGCGTCCCGCACGGGACCGCGCTCGCCGTTCAGCAGCCGTCGCGCGACGTCCGCGTTGTACGAGGCGTCGGCGCCGCGCAGGGCCTCCACCGGGACGAGCTCGATCCCGACGTCGCGCGGGTCGAAGCGCTCCTCGGTCACCTTGCCGTCGCGCACGATCCAGACGCGCGACGTCGACGTCGTGGTCAGCTCGTCGAGTCCGTCGTCGCCGCGGAAGACCAGCGAGGAGTTGCCGCGCTCGGCGAAGACACCGGCCACGATCGGCGCCATACGCGGGTCCGCCACACCGACAGCCTGGGCCTTCACCCGTGCCGGGTTGGTCAGCGGGCCGAGGATGTTGAACGTCGTCCGGATCCCCAGCTGACCGCGCGCGGCGGCCACGTGACGCAGCGCCGGATGGAACTTCACGGCGAAGCAGAGGGTGATCCCGGCCTCCTCGGCTACCTCGGCGACCCGCTTCGGCGTCAGTTCCAGATTGACGCCGAGCTTCTCCAGGACGTCCGAGGCACCCGAGGCCGACGACGCGGCCCGGTTGCCGTGCTTGACGACCTTGGCGCCGGTCCCGGCGACCACGATCGCGGACATCGTGGAGATGTTCACCGTCTTCGCGCCGTCGCCGCCCGTCCCGACGATGTCCACCGCCGGACCCGGCACCTCGATCACATTGGCGTGCTCGTACATCGTCCGGACGAGTCCGGAGATCTCCTCGACCGTCTCGCCCTTGGCGCGCAGCGCCACCGCGAAGCCGGCGATCTGCGCGTCCGTCGCCTCGCCGCGCATGATGCGGTCCATCGCCCACGCCGTGTCGTCGGCGCTCTGGTCACGGCCGTCGAGCAGGCCGTTCAGTACCTCGGGCCAGGAACGGCCCGCCGCGATGTCGCCTCCAGCGGGGGTCACAGCACTCATATGCCGCTCCTGGGTTCGTAGACACGTACAAAAGGCGGGTACGCACGCACGTACCGGCAGGCTCCACCCTATCCAGCCCGGAGGACGGCAAAGAGCCCCGTCCATGCAATGGACGGGGCTCCAGCCGTGGCGATCAGCAGGATCGGTGGGTGATCAGTGGTGGCCGTGGCCGCTCGTGATCTCCTTGTACTCCTCGACCGTGGGCTTGGGGATCTGGTTGTCCTCCCCGTAGAAGCCCTTGCTCAGCTTGGCGCGCAGTCGCTCCGGGCCGTTGACCTTGCGCTCGACACCGTTCTCGTCGACCGTCGGGCCGATCTCGGCCGGCTTGTACTGCTCGTGCGCGGTGAGCGTGTGCAGCGCGTCCTGGCTGAGCGGCTCGTGGACCTCGATGAACTCACCGTGCGGCAGGCGCTTGATGATGCCCGACTCGCGGCCGTGCAGCACCTTGTCCCGGTCGCGGCGCTGGAGGCCGAGGCAGATCCGCTTGGTGGCGAGGAAGACCAGCACCGGCACGACGAAGAACGCGATCCGGACGAACCAGGTGATCGAGTTGATCGACAGGTGGAAGTGCGTGGCCCAGAGGTCGTTGCCACCACCGACGAGCAGGACGAAGTACCAGCTGATCCAGGCGGCACCGAACGCGGTCCGGGTCGGGACGTTGCGCGGGCGGTCCAGGATGTGGTGCTCGCGCTTGTCGCCGGTGACCCAGGACTCGATGAACGGGTAGACCGCGATCGCGACCAGGACCAGCGGGAAGATGATCAGCGGGATGAACACGCCCAGGACGAGCGTGTGACCCCAGAAGTTGATCTCCCAGCCGGGCATGACACGGATCAGACCCTCGGAGAAGCCCATGTACCAGTCGGGCTGGGCGCCCGTGGACACCTGGTCCGGACGGTAGGGGCCGATTCCCCAGATCGGGTTGATCTGGGCGATCGCCGCGATGGCCGCGATGACACCGAAGACCAGGAAGAAGAAGCCTCCGGCCTTGGCCATGTAGACCGGCAGCAGCGGCATGCCCACGACGTTGTTGTTCGTCTTGCCGGGGCCCGCGAACTGCGTGTGCTTGTGGTAGAAGACCAGGATCAGGTGGCCGACGACCAGGCCGAGCATGATGCCCGGCAGCAGCAGCACGTGCACCGAGTAGAAGCGGGCCACGAAGTCGCCGCCCGGGAACTCGCCGCCGAAGAGGAAGAACGACAGGTACGTGCCGACGATCGGCACGGACAGGATCGCGCCCTCCATGAAGCGGACACCGGTGCCGGAGAGCAGGTCGTCCGGGAGCGAGTAACCGGTGAAGCCGGTGAACATGCCCAGGACGAACAGCAGGAATCCGAAGACCCAGTTGACCTCACGGGGCTTGCGGAACGCACCCGTGAAGAACACGCGCATCATGTGCACGAACATGCCGGCGAGGAAGATCAGCGCCGCCCAGTGGTGGATCTGCCGGATCAGCAGACCACCGCGCACATCGAAGGAGATGTGCATGGTCGAGTTGAACGCCTCGGACATCAGCTGGCCCTGCAGCGGGACGTAGCTGCCGTGGTACTCCACCTCGTTCATCGACGGGTGGAAGAACAGCGTCAGGTACACACCCGTGAGGATGATGACGATGAAGCTGTAGAGGCAGACCTCACCCAACATGAACGACCAGTGGTCGGGGAAGATCTTGCGCATGTTGGCCTTGGCCAGGGAGTAGATCCCCAGGCGGCCGTCGGCCCAGTCGGCTACCCGCTCACCCGCGGGCGCCTTCTCGCGCGAGCGCGAGTCGGAGGTCGTGGTAGTGCTCATCCGCGCTCCCAGAATGCAGGACCGACGGGCTCTTCGAAGTCGCCGAGCGCCTCGAGGTAGCCCTCGTCGTTCACGCCGATGCGCAGCTGCGGCAGGGCGTGACCGGCCGGGCCGAAGATGACTCGGGCACCGTCGGAGAGGTCGAAGGTGGACTGGTGGCACGGGCAGAGGACGTGGTGCGTCTGCTGCTCGTACAGGGAGATCGGGCAACCGACGTGGGTGCAGATCTTCGAGTAGGCCACGATGCCCTCGTGGGACCACTCGAGTTCCTGCTTGTCCTTGATGTTCTCCGGCTGCAGCCGGACGATCATCAGGGCCGCCTTGGCGATCTCCTTCTGGAAGTCCTCGTCGTGCTCCTCCAGGCCCTCGGGCTTGGCGAAGGTGAGCGAACCGACGGCGACGTCCGAGGGACGCAGCGGCTCGTTCGTGTTCATGTTGACGAGCAGCTTGCCCTTGGACCACAGCGTGTGGCGGAGCTTGGTGCCGGGCAGCGGACCGAGGTCGCGCAGCAGCACCACGCCGGAGAGCGGGAACAGGGCCAGCGCGCCGAACATCGTGTTGCGGATCAGCTTGCGGCGGCCGAGCGCGGACTCCTTGGCGCCCTGCTTGAAGTCGGCCATGACCTTGGCCCTGACCTCGGGCTCGGCCGCGATCGGGTGACGCTCGTCGATGATCTCCACGTCGGACATCAGGGTGCGGGCCCAGTGGACCGCACCCGCGCCGATCGAGAACAGCGCCACGCCCAGGGTCAGACCGAGCGCGAAGTTCATCGCGCTGACGTGCCCGATCGGGAAGACGTAGATCGACTTGTCGCTCGGGATCGTCACGTACGACGCGATGAAGCCGGCGGTCGCCAGCATCGACAGCGTGAACAGGAAGGCGACCGTACGCTCGGACCGACTGGCGGCCCGCTCGTCGATGTCCTGGATGCGGTGCTCGTGGGGCGGCAGACCGGGGTCCGCGAACGGGTTCGTCTCGTCCGCGACGGCTACCGTGCCGGGAGCGTGCTCGTCGGCGTCCTGCGCAGCGGGCAGGTTCTCTTCTGGAATGTCTTGGCTACTCATGACTTCTTGGCCTTTGCGGTCCGAGCGGCGACCCAGACGGCGACGGCGATCAGCGCGCCGAGACCGAACACCCAGCCGAACAGGCCCTCACTGACCGGCCCGAGGCCACCCAGTTCGAGGCCGCCGGGGCTCTCGGTGTCGTCACCGTTGACCGCGTCGAGGTACGCGATGATGTCCTGCTTGTTCTTCGTCGACAGCGTCGTGTCGGGGAAGGACGGCATGTTCTGCGGGCCGGTCTGCATGGCCTCGTAGATGTGCTTCGGGTCGACACCTTCCAGGCTGGGCGCGTACTTGCCGTGGGTGAGCGCGCCGCCCTTGCCGGTGAAGTTGTGGCACTGGGCGCAGTTGGTGCGGAAGAGCTCGCCACCCGCGGCGATGTCCGCCCCCTCGGGGCTGACCTGGTTCTTGGTCGGGATCGCGGGACCGGCGCCGAGCGAAGCGATGTACGCCGCCAGCTGGTCGATCTCGGCCTGCGAGTAGATGACCTTCTTCTTCGGGATCTGCGCGCCCGGCTGCTGGGCCGGCATACGGCCGGTGCCGACCTGGAAGTCGACCGCCGCGGCGCCGACGCCCACGAGGCTCGGCCCGTCGGAGGTGCCCTGACCGCCGGTGCCGTGGCAGCTTGCGCAGCCTACGGCGTAGAGCTTCTTGCCCTCGTCGATGGCGAGGGACTGGGCGGTTTCATCGGCCTGCGCCTTGTCCGCGGGTGCGAACGCGGCGTACAGCCCCCCGGTGGCCGCCAGCGCGAGGAGTAGGACGACGACCGCCGCCAGCGGATGGCGTCGTCGTGCGGAGAGCTTTTTCACGGATTACCCCGGTGTCAGGATCTTCTGCGTCGATGCTTCTGGATGTGTCGGGCGGTGGGCCCGGCTACTTGATCATGTAGATCGTGGCGAAGAGGCCGATCCAGACGACATCGACGAAGTGCCAGTAGTAGGACACGACGATGGCGGCGGTCGCCTGCTCATGGGTGAACCTCCGGGCCGCGTAGGTGCGGCCGAGGACAAGCAGGAAGGCGATCAGGCCGCCCGTCACGTGCAGTCCGTGGAAGCCGGTGGTCAGGTAGAACACCGAGCCGTACGGGTCGGAGGAGAGCGAGAGCCCGTCCTTCTTGACCAGCTCCGTGTACTCGAAGACCTGACCGCCGATGAAGATCGCACCCATGATGAAGGTGACGACGAACCACATCCGGAGCTTCTTCACGTCCCCGCGCTCGGCGGCGAAGACGCCGAGCTGGCAGGTCAGAGAGGAGAGCACCAGGATCGTGGTGTTCGTCGCGGAGAACGGGAAGTTCAGGCTGGACGCCATTTCCTTCCAGTGCTCCGGCCCGGTCACCGATCGCAGGGTGAAGTACATCGCGAAGAGGGCCGCGAAGAACATCAGCTCGGAACTCAGCCAGATGATGGTTCCGACGCTGGTGAGGTTCGGCCGATTGACCGACGGGTGCGCGTGCCCGGTTTCTACTGTCGTTGCTGTCGCCACGACCGACATTATGTCGGTCGCTTATCCCGCCCTCACCCCGGGGGGTGCCGTTCGGAGTGTTGATGGGGTGTGTCCAGCCCATATGGCCCATCGAAGGCCTGTCCGAACCGGTGTTGACGAGGTGTTCAAGGGAGTAGCATCCGCGCATCGGGGCCTGACCGATCAGCCCGATCGCTTCATGTCCGTACGACGCCGACGTCTCGGAGGAAGAATGCAGCCGACCGCCACGGTGCTGGTCTACAGCGACGACTCCAACACCCGCGAACAGGTGCGGCTCGCAACCGGGCGCAGGCCCGCTCCCGACGTCCCCGCCGTCGAGTTCGTGGAGTGCGCGACGCCGGCCGCCGTCGTCCGCGAGCTCGACAAGGGCGGCATCGACGTCTGTGTGCTGGACGGCGAGGCCGTGCCGATGGGTGGCATGGGTCTGTGCCGGCAGATCAAGGACGAGGTCTTCAACTGCCCGCCCGTGCTCGTCCTGATCGGCCGGCCCCAGGACGCCTGGCTGGCCACGTGGAGCCGCGCGGAGGCGGCCGTGACCCATCCGGTGGACCCGGTGGAGTTCGCGGCCTCGCTGGCCTCCCTGCTGCGCCGTAAGGCTCTTCTGGGCGCCTGAGAGGCGGGCTCCCGCCCGGCGCCCGGACGTCACACGGACTCTGGGCGCAGGCGGGCCTTCTCCGCCGCGGCGGGGGCGTCGGGGGTGCCGCCCACGACGGCGCTGCCCTCGCGCCACTTCTTCCAGGGCATGTTCCAGTCGCCGAAGCCGTTGCCGAACGGGTCCATCGTCGCGCCGTTGGAGTTCTTGACCTGCACGATGTCGCCCTCGCGGACATTGTCGAAGAACCACTCGGCGTTGCTGGTGCTCATGCCGGTGCAGCCGTGGCTGACGTTGGCGTATCCCTGGTCGCCCACGGACCAGGGCGCGGCGTGCACGTACTCGCCGCTCCAGGTGACCCGGGTGGCGTAGTAGACGGGCAGGTCGTACGAGTCGGCGCTGTTTTCGGCGATGCCGACGGTGGTGCCGCGCATCCGTACGAAGTACTGCTTCTCCAGCACCACCTTGACACCGTTGCGGGTCTCGAAGCCGGGCTTGCCGGTGGTGACCGGGATCTGGTTGATCTGCCGGCCGTTGCGGTAGACCGTCATGGAGTGCGCCGCGGCGTCCGTGATGGCGACGAGCTTGTCGCCGGTGGTGAGTTTCAGCGCCTTGGCGTTGCCGCCCCACAGACGGTCGCCGATCCGGATGCCCGCCAGGTTGCTGTGCGCCTGGACCGTGGCGTGGACGGGCCAGTACTCCTTGGGGCGGTAGTGCAGCGTCTTGTCGTCCACCCAGTGCCAGGCGCCCTCCACGGCGGGGATCGAGTCGACCTTGAGGGCCCGCTCGACGACCGTGCGGGCCGCCTTGTCCTTGACGGGGACGCTGAGTTCGGCCGTGACGGGCTGCCCCACCCCGTACGTGCCCTCCTTCGGGCCGAACTTCACGTCCACGTGCTGCTTCGTGGTGGGCGTGGTGGTGTCGAACTCGAAGGTCTTGCGGCCCTGGGCGCCGTCCTCGTCCTCGGTGCTCACCCGCACCGTGTAGTGGGCGCCTGCGGCCAGCGGGGAGGTGCTGTGCCAGCGGCTGCCGTCGGCGGCGAGTTCGCCCACGACATAGCGTCCTGACGCGTCCGTGGCCGTGACGTCGGTGATCTGCTCGTCGTCGTCCTCGGCGGTGATTTCCAAAGGCTTGTCCGGGTCGACCTTCGCGGCCTTCTTGCCGTCGCCGGATACACCGTTGAAGGAGATCAGTCCCGCCGCGTCGTACGGCTTCGCCGAGAGCGGGTGGCCGTCGGAGCAGGCGGTGACGCCGGCGCCGAGGGCGACCACCAGGGCGGTGCAGCCGATGACCGTGCGGATGCGCGGAGAGTGGTTCATGGGCCCACGCTATGAACGACCGTCAACTGCTGCGCGGCGGGTGACCCGTGCGGGGGACGGCTACCGGCAAACGAGGGAGCCCGGACCCTCCTTGCGGAAAGTCCGGGCTCCCGGGTGATCGGCGCGCCCTACTGGGTGCGGTTCTCACCGTGGTAGTACTCGAAGACCCAGCCCCACAGGCCGATCATGATGATCGGGGCCGAGAAGTACAGCAGCCACCAGCCGAAGACGACGCCCATGAAGGCGAGCGCGCCACCGACACCGAGCGCGAGCGGCTGCCAGCTGTGCGGGCTGAAGAAGCCCACCTCGCCGGCCTCGTCCGCGACGTCGGCCTCCTTGTTGTCCTGTGCCATCTGGTCGACCCGCCGGGCCGTGAAGGCCAGGTAGTAGCCGATCATGATGCTCAGGCCGAAGCCCAGGAAGAGCGCCGTGGTACCGGCCGGCTCCTTCGACCACACGCCATAGACGATCGCCATGACGAGGATGAAGAGGGCCAGCCAGATGAACATCTTGCCTTGGACCTTCACTTGCCGGCCTCCTTGCCACCAGACAGAGCCGACGTGCCGTGACCGGCGTTCTCGAGCTGGTCGAGAGCGGCGATCTCCGGGTGGTGCAGGTCGAACGCCGGGGATTCACTGCGGATCCGCGGCAGGGTGAGGAAGTTGTGCCGCGGCGGCGGGCAGGACGTCGCCCACTCCAGCGAACGGCCGTAGCCCCACGGGTCGTCGACGCCGACCGGCTTGCCGTACTTGGCCGTCTTCCACACGTTGTAGAGGAACGGCAGGATCGACAGGCCGAGCAGGAACGAGCTGATCGTCGAGATCGTGTTCAGCGCGGTGAAGCCGTCGGCCGCGAGGTAGTCCGCGTAACGACGCGGCATGCCCTCGGCACCCAGCCAGTGCTGCACCAGGAACGTGCCGTGGAAGCCGACGAACAGCGTCCAGAAGGTGATCTTGCCGAGGCGCTCGTCGAGCATCTTGCCGGTCATCTTCGGCCACCAGAAGTGGAAGCCGGAGAACATCGCGAACACCACGGTGCCGAAGACGACGTAGTGGAAGTGCGCCACCACGAAGTACGAGTCGGAGACGTGGAAGTCCATCGGCGGCGAGGCCAGGATGACGCCGGTCAGACCACCGAAGGTGAAGGTGATGAGGAAGCCGACGGCCCAGAGCATCGGTGTCTCGAAGGACAAGGAGCCCTTCCACATCGTTCCGATCCAGTTGAAGAACTTCACACCCGTCGGAACGGCGATGAGGAACGTCATGAAGGAGAAGAACGGGAGTAGCACACCACCGGTGACGTACATGTGGTGGGCCCACACCGTCACGGACAGACCGGCGATCGCGATGGTCGCGCCGATCAGGCCCATGTAACCGAACATCGGCTTGCGCGAGAACACCGGGATGACCTCGGAGATGATTCCGAAGAACGGCAGCGCGATGATGTACACCTCTGGATGCCCGAAGAACCAGAAGAGGTGTTGCCAGAGCAAGGCTCCGCCGTTTGCCGCGTCGAAGACATGCGCACCGAATTTACGGTCCGCCTCCAGCGCGAACAGGGCCGCCGCGAGGACGGGGAAGGCCAGCAGCACCAGCACCGCGGTG
>NZ_MLCE01000012.1 GCF_002300165.1 Streptomyces sp. Tue6028
GAGCTCGGCGCGCATCAGCAGCGCCATGACGCCACCGATGCAGAAGAACGCGAACGACGTCACCAGATACAGCGTGCCGATCGTCTTGTGGTCGGTGGTGGTGAGCCACTTGACCACGACGTTGCCGGGCTGCTTGCGCCGGACCGGTACCTCGTTCTCGTACGAGTCCTCGGTCTCGGCGGCACCCTGAGGTTCGTTGAGGATGCTCACAGGTTGTTCGTCTCCCGGTTCTTCTCGTGGCCCGTCTGCTCAATGCCGGCCGGGACGTAACCGGTCTGACCCTTCGCCGCGAGCTCCTTGAGGTGGGCCTCGTAGCGCTCGGGGGAGACGACCTTCACGTTGAAGAGCATCCGGGAGTGGTCGACGCCGCAGAGTTCGGCGCACTTGCCCAGGAAGGTGCCCTCCTTGTTGGGGGTCACCTGGAAGGCATTGGTGTGGCCCGGAATGACGTCCTGCTTCATCAGGAACGGCACCACCCAGAAGGAGTGGATGACGTCACGCGAGGTGAGGACGAAGCGGACCGTCTTGCCCTTGGGGAGCCAGAGGGTCGGGCCGGGGTTGTTCGTCTGGGGGTTCCGCGTGCCGGGCGTGCCGACGTCGTAGACACCGCCCGCGTTCGCCGGGAAGTCCTTCTTGAACCGGTCCGGAATCGCGTTCAGGTTCGCGTCGGTCTTCGCGTCACCGGTCGAGCCGGGGACGTCCGCGATGTAGTTGAAGCCCCAGCTCCACTGGAAGCCGACCACGTTGACCGTGATGTCGGGCTTCGGCTTGAGGCTGAGGAGCTTCGTCTCGTCGCGGGCGGTGAAGTAGAACAACACCGAGACGATGATGAGCGGGACCACGGTGTACAGCGCCTCGATGGGCATGTTGTACCGGGTCTGGGGAGGAACTTCGACCTTGGTGCGGCTGCGCCGGTGGAAGAAAGCACTCCACAGGATCAGGCCCCACACCAGCACGCCCACGGCGAGCGCCGCCGCCCAGGAACCCTGCCACAGGGAGAGGATCCGGGGAGCCTCCTCCGTGGTCGGGGTGGGCATACCAAGGCGGGGGAAGTCTTCCCAGTTGTACGAGCAACCGGTGGCTGTCGCCAGGACCAGGCCCGCAGTCATTGCCTGCAGCAGCTTCCGCCGCATCGGGCGCCGCGGCGAGCGGTCGGAGCCGTTGGGACTCACGTAGCGCCTTCCCGAGAGTCTCGCCCGCGCTACTGGCTGCGGCCTTCTCGCTGGTCGGTCGCCGCCCTGCGTCGGGCAGGGGTTTGGATGTTTATGCGGACCAAACCCTACTGGACGCTATTTGGGGTCGCGCGGGGAGGGTCCCTAACGCGCCGGGGGTCACCCCGAAGGGGGTGGGATGACCCATGGGGTCTGGTTTCTGACGGGAGATCGGGCCGTCCGGGCGGTCCGGTTCGTCCGCCGGGTCCCGGCCGCGGGCCGGCGGGCGGCGCTCGCGCTCGTCCCCGCACCCGTGCCGCCGGCGGGGAAGTTCTAACGTTGCCGTGTGTCCTACTTCGATGCCGCGTCCGCCGCTCCCCTCCATCCCGTTGCCCATCAGGCGCTGTTGGCCTCCCTCGACGAGGGCTGGGCCGATCCGTCCCGGCTGTACCGGGAGGGGCGCAGGGCCCGGATGCTGCTGGACGCCGCGCGCGAGGCGACCGCGGAGGCCGTGGGGTGCAGGCCCGACGAGCTGGTGTTCACGCCGTCCGGGACACGGGCCGTGCACACGGGCGTCGCGGGCGCGCTGGCCGGTCGACGGCGGATCGGAAACCACCTGATCGTGTCATCCGTCGAACATTCCTCGGTGCTCCATTCGGCAGACACGTTCGAAGCGGGCGGCGGATCGGTCACCCAGGTGCCGGTGCTGCGGACGGGCGCGGTGACCGTCGAGGCGTACGAGCAGGCGCTGCGGCCGGACACCGCGCTGGCGTGTCTCCAGTCCGCCAACCACGAGGTGGGGACCGAGCAGCCGGTGGCGGCGGTGGCGGAGGCGTGCCGGGCGGCGGGGGTACCGCTGCTCGTGGACGCGGCCCAGTCGCTGGGGTGGGGGCCCGTCGAGGGCGACTGGTCGGTGCTGACCGGGAGCGCCCACAAGTGGGGCGGGCCGTCCGGCGTCGGCGTGCTCGTCGTGCGCAAGGGAGTGCGGTTCGCGACCCAAGGCCCCCTGGACGAACGGGAGTCGGGGCGGGCCGCCGGTTTCGAGAACCTCCCGGCGATCGTCGCCGCGGCGGCCTCCCTGCGGGCGGTGCGGGCCGAGGCGGCCCAGGAGGCGGAACGGCTGCGGGAGCTGACGGAACGGATCCGGGCGCGGGTTCCGCAGCTGGTGCCGGACGTGGAGGTGGTCGGCGACCCGGACCGGCGGCTGCCCGGGATCGTCACCTTCTCCTGTCTCTATGTCGACGGGGAGGCGCTGCTGCACGCCCTGGACCGGGAGGGTTTCTCCGTCTCGTCCGGATCGTCCTGCACGAGCAGCACGCTGACGCCGAGCCATGTGCTGCGGGCGATGGGCGTACTGACCGAGGGGAACGTGCGGGTGTCGCTGCCCACGGGGGCGGCCGAGGAGGACGTCGAGCGCTTCCTGTCGGTGCTGCCGCGGGCGGTGGCCGGGGTGCGGGAGGAGCTGGGGGCGCCCGCTCCGACGACGGTGGTGCGGGCCGAGGAACTGGTCGTGGACGCACTCGGCAAGCGCTGCCCGATCCCCGTCATCGAGCTGGCGAAGGTCATCGGGGACGTGCCGGTGGGCGGCACGGTGCGGGTGCTCTCGGACGACGAGGCGGCCCGGCTGGACATCCCGGCGTGGTGCGAGATGCGGGAACAGGAGTACGTCGGGGAGGAGCCGGCGGACCGGGGCTCGGCCTATGTGGTCCGCCGGCTGTCCTGACTAGGAGAGGTGCGCCTGGACCTCGGCGGCGGCCTCGTGGCCGTAGGCCTTGGTGAAGCGGTCCATGAAGTGGACGCGGCGCAGCTGGTACTCCTGCGTGCCGACGGTCTCGATGACCAGCGTGGCCAGCATGCAGCCGATCTGGGCGGCGCGCTCCAGCGAGACGCCCCAGGCGAGACCGGAGAGGAAGCCGGCCCGGAAGGCGTCGCCGACGCCCGTCGGGTCGGCCTTGCGCTCCTCCTCGGGGCAGCCGACCTCGATCGTCGCCTCGCCGGCCCGCTCGATGCGCACGCCCTGCGCGCCGAGGGTCGTCACCCGGTGGCCGACCTTGCCGAGGATCTCCTCGTCGGTCCAGCCCGTCTTGGACTCGATGAGCCCCTTCTCGTACTCGTTGGAGAAGAGGTAGGTGGCCCCGTCCAGCAGTATCCGGATCTCGTCGCCGTCCATGCGGGCGATCTGCTGGGAGAAGTCGGCGGCGAAGGCGATCCCGCGCGAGCGGCACTCCTCCGTGTGACGGAGCATCCCCTCGGGGTCGTCCGCGCCGATGAGGACGAGGTCGAGGCCGCCGACCCGGTCCGCCACGGCCTTGAGCTCGATGAGCCGGGCCTCGCTCATCGCGCCGGTGTAGAAGGAGCCGATCTGGTTGTGGTCGGCGTCGGTGGTGCACACGAAGCGCGCGGTGTGCAGGACCTCGGAGATGCGGACCGAGCCGGTGTCGACGCCGTGCCGGTCCAGCCAGGCGCGGTACTCGTCGAAGTCGGAGCCCGCGGCCCCGACCAGGATCGGCCGGGTGCCGAGCTGGCCCATGCCGAAGGCGATGTTCGCGCCGACCCCGCCCCGGCGCACGTCGAGGTTG
Organism: Streptomyces sp. Tue6028; assembly: GCF_002300165.1. Lineage (GTDB taxonomy): Bacteria > Actinomycetota > Actinomycetes > Streptomycetales > Streptomycetaceae > Streptomyces > Streptomyces siamensis. Next base: position 3,731 of record NZ_MLCE01000012.1, read on the forward strand.
TCGACGAGGAAGGAGAGGGAGACCGTGTGCAGCTGGTCGGCGACGAGCTGGTCGGCGAACCTGCCGGGGAAGGTCATGAGGTGGTCGGTGGCGATGGAGCCGGTGACTGCGATACGCACGGCTGGGACACGCTCCTGCGAGGGAATGGAAGGAGGGCGCGCGAAGCGCTCTTCGGAAGAGGGTCGTGGAACACGACTGCGTTGACAGTTCACGCTACCCGGTCGGGGCGCGCCCGCTGAAGCGGGCAAAACTACCCGATAGTAGATCTTTCTTCGTGACGACATGGGCGCATACGGTTCCGGTATGACGAACCTCAAGGTCCACGGCCCCGCCCCGCTCGGTCCGGTGAGTGAACTCGAAGGCGATCTGGCGACGCTGCGCGGCGACTGCGCCCGGATGGCCCGGCACTGGTCCGCCCCCGCCCCCGCGGCCGCCCGTCCCGTCTCCCCCGCGCGTATCCACGGGGTCACGGTGCCGCCCGCCTCCGCGCGGCTGCTGGACGCGATGTCCGACTACGGCGACTGATCCCTTCCACGCGACCGGGCGCCGCCGAACAGGTGAATTTCGGAGGGCGCCCGCAGGGAACCGCACGCTCCCCCGGCGCGTCCCATCGCTGTCCCCCGTAAAGGGGATGCGGTATACGACCCACCAGAGCCCGTTTTTGACAGGGCCGGGTCATGGGACAGCAGCAGAGCCGAAGGAGCGATGCGGTGAGCACCGAGCGACCCGACAACGACGCGACCCCTCCCGTCGAGGGTCCTGCCGAGGGTCCCGCCGAGGACACGGAGCCGGGTGGCCCGCGCGCCCGGCGATCCCCCGTGGTCATCGCCTCGGTCGCGGCCGCGGTGCTGCTCGTCGGGGGCGGCGGCGCGTACTTCGCGGCGACCGCGTCCGGCGGCGGGAGCGGTCAGGGGTCCGGGGCCCCCGGGGGTGACGGCACTCCCCCGCCGCTCACCCTGGACGGCTACTCGGAGGGAGCCACGAGCGGCTCGGGGTCCGACGGCGGCACGAACGGCATCGCGCCCGGTGAACCGAACCCGTACGGCGTGACCTACCGCGCGGACGGCGAGCTGCCCGACGGGCCGGACTCGTCGCCCGTGTACTGGGCGAAGGGCGAGGTGACCGGTGCCGAGGTGGCCCGGCTCGCGAAGGCCCTCGGTCTGAAGGGCACGCCGAGGCTCGCCGGGGACGTCTGGAAGGTCGGCGTCACCAAGGACGCCGGCGAGCCCCACCTCCAGGTGAACCGGGCGGCGCCCGGGACCTGGACCTACAGCTCGTTCGTCCCCGGGACCGACAACTGCCCCAAGGGCAGGCGTTGCGTACCGGTCGGCTCCGCCGGTCTGGCCGGGATGCGTCCGGGCGCGGTGAGCGAGGAGGAGGCCAAGAAGGCGGCCGCTTTGGTGCTGAAGGCCGTCGGGCAGGACGACGCGAAGCTGGACGCGACCCAGCTCATGAACGACGACCAGGTGCGCGTCGTGAACGCGGACCCGAAGGTCGGCGGGCTCCCCACGTACGGCTGGGCCACCGGGCTCCAGATCGGTTCCGAGGGCACGGTCGTCAGCGGCAGCGGACAGCTGAAGGCGCCGGTGAAGGGCGACACCTACCCGGTCCTCGGGGCGCAGAAGACCCTCGACCTGATGAACGGCGGTTCGGCGGCGGCACCGGGCGGAGGGCGCAAGGGCATCGGCGGCTGCGCCAGCCCCGTACCGCTCAAGGACCGCGACGAGAAGCCGTGCGAGCACGCGACGACGCTGCCGGCGACGCAGACGACGACCGTCGAGAAGGCCGTCTTCGGGCTGGCGGCGCGCGTCGCGGACGGACGGCAGGCGCTGGTGCCGTCCTGGCTGTTCGAGGTACGGACGCAGGGGGCGGAAGACGCATTCACGGTGACGCATCCGGCGGTCGAGCCGCGGTACCTGACCTCGCCCGCGCCGTCCGGCGGGCCGACCGGGCAGCCGAGTCCCGCGCCGACGCCGCGGGGCGACGGACCGACCTCGGCGCCGGCCGCCCGTGACGTCAAGGTGGAGGGCTACACCGTCGACGGCAAGGACCTGACGGTCAGCTTCACGGGCGGGGTGTGCGCCGACTACGCGGTGTCGGCGAGCGAGAGCTCCAGCAAGGTGACCGTGAAGGTCACCGAGACACCCTGGAAGGGCAAGGTCTGCATCCTCATCGCCAAGATCTACCAGAAGACGGTGCGCCTGGACGCGCCGCTCGGCGATCGCGAGGTCGTGGGGACGGACGGCAAGCGCGTCCCGGAGGGGAAGGTCACCGTGCCGGAGGTTTCCGGGGCCGGGTCCGCGGGGCCGCGGTAGCGGTCACGACGGCTCCGGACACACGAAGGCGGCGTCCCTGTCGGAGGGGGACGCCGCCTTCGTACGTGTCCGGACGACCGGGGCCGGTGCGGGCCGCGCACGCCACCGCGTGTCCCGTCCCGCCCGCCGCGGCCTTCGCCGCGCGCCCGGTGGTCCCGGCCGAGGACGGCGGGCTCGCGCCGCCGCCCCAAGAGGCTCAGCTGAAGGAGTCGCCGCAGGCGCAGGAGCCAGTCGCGTTCGGGTTGTCGATCGTGAAGCCCTGCTTCTCGATGGTGTCCACGAAGTCGATGGACGCGCCGCCCAGGTACGGAGCGCTCATGCGGTCGGTGACGACCTTGACGCCGCCGAAGTCCTTCACGACGTCGCCGTCGAGGGAGCGCTCGTCGAAGAAGAGCTGGTAGCGCAGGCCGGAGCAGCCACCGGGCTGAACGGCGACGCGCAGCGCCAGATCGTCGCGGCCTTCCTGGTCGAGCAGGGCCTTGACCTTGGCCGCTGCGGCGTCGGACAGGATGATGCCGTCGCTCACGGTGGTGGTCTCGTCCGATACGGACATCTGCTTCTCTCCCGGGTTGTACGGAGACTGCTTGCCGACGGTTGCAACCGGCGGGGCCGCGGATTCATTCCGGGCCGTGCGCGTGTCTTTTCTGCCTTTCCGTATTCATGCTCGCACATGCCCCTGCGCGCGGACAGCGCCCTGTGGACAACCCCACGGACACCTCCGTGTCACCTGCCGTCGAGGCGACCGGGATTCACGTCACATCGACGCTATGGACATCGTCAACGTGACGTGAAGCGGTTATGATAGATAGCGTCAATTCGACGAAAAGGCATTGTTCCGCCGGACCCGCACCTACGGGCCCGGCGAGCCGCAGAACAGAAAGGGTGCGTGTCGTGACCACCGCCCAGACCCAGGAGCTCGACGTACAGCCGACGCCCCTCGCCCTGCTGCTGCTCGGCCGTGAGGCCGACCCGAAGAGCGAGCGGGGTGTCGAGTGTCCCGGCGACCTGCCCTCGCCGTCCGACCCCGACCTGGTCGAGCGCGCCCGCGCGGCCAAGGAGAAGCTCGGCGACAAGGTCTTCGTGCTCGGCCACCACTACCAGCGCGACGAGGTCATCCAGTTCGCGGACGTCACGGGCGACTCCTTCAAGCTGGCCCGGGACGCGGCCGCCCGCCCGCAGGCGGAGTACATCGTCTTCTGCGGTGTGCACTTCATGGCCGAGTCCGCCGACATCCTCACCGGCGACGACCAGAAGGTCGTCCTGCCCGACCTCGCGGCCGGCTGCTCGATGGCCGACATGGCCACCGCCGAACAGGTCGCCGAGTGCTGGGACGTGCTCACCGAGGCCGGCATCGCCGAGCAGGTGGTGCCCGTCTCCTACATGAACTCCTCCGCGGACATCAAGGCGTTCACCGGCAAGCACGGCGGCACCATCTGCACGTCGTCGAACGCCCGACGCGCGCTGGACTGGGCCTTCGAGCAGGGGTCGAAGGTGCTCTTCCTGCCCGACCAGCACCTGGGACGCAACACCGCCGTCCGCGACATGGGCATGTCCCTCGACGACTGCGTCGTCTACAACCCGCACAAGCCGAACGGCGGGCTCACGGCCGAGCAGCTGCGCGGCGCGAAGATGATCCTGTGGCGGGGCCACTGCTCGGTGCACGGCCGCTTCTCACTGGACTCGGTGAACGACGTGCGCGAGCGCATCCCGGGCGTGAACGTCCTCGTCCACCCCGAGTGCAAGCACGAAGTGGTCGCCGCGGCCGACTACGTGGGCTCCACGGAGTACATCATCAAGGCCCTGGAGGCGGCCCCGGCCGGCTCGAAGTGGGCGATCGGCACGGAGCTCAACCTCGTACGGCGACTGGCGAACCGCTTCGCGTCCGAGGACAAGGAGATCGTGTTCCTCGACAAGACCGTCTGCTTCTGCTCGACGATGAACCGCATCGACCTGCCGCACCTGGTCTGGACGCTGGAGTCGCTCGCCGAGGGCAACCTGGTCAACCGCATCGAGGTGGACCGCGAGACGGAGCAGTTCGCCAAGCTCGCGCTGGAGCGGATGCTGGCCCTCCCGTAGGTCCTGCGTGTGCACGCGAAAGGGGCGCCCCTCCGGTGGAGGAGCGCCCCTTCGGCGTCGTACGGGTCAGACCTGGGCCGGCTCCGGCTCCTCGGAGGCCTGCCGGGGCGGCACCCCGGCCTTCTTCGCCCGCTTCGCCGCCTTCTTCTCGGCGCGGCGCTCCTTGCGGATCTCGATCATCGCGTAGAGCGTCGGGACGAGCAGCAGGGTGATGACGGCGTTGCCCTCGCTCGCGGTGGAGGTGACTCCGGTGATGCCGTCGACGGCTTCGAGCGTGTCCTCGATGGGCTCGACGACCTGCTTCTCGACCACGTCGGGAGACGCACCCTGGTACGGCGCCAGCACGGACACCATGGGCAGTTCGATGGTGGGCAGCAGCTGCTGCTTGAGCTGGGGGATCGAGATCGCCCCGAAGGCGAGCGCGATGATCGACATCAGCCCTATCAGGGCCCTTTGCGCGAGGCTGAATCTGGACAGCCAGCACATGGGTGCTGGACTCTCTTCCGTGCCGTGAGCGGAGGCGGGGCGCGTGTGAGCGCCCCACCTCACACCCTGAGCCATGGGCGAAGGCCCATCCGCCCACCTGTGGACCCATTTCCTTATGCAGTCCCTATCCGCCCGCCTGTGGACCCATTTCCTTATGCAGTCCCTGCTCCAGGCGCAGTACGCAGGGGTGGAGCTCAGTCCACCCGTGGACGGACCAGCCCGGACTCGTACGCGATGACGACCAGCTGCGCCCGGTCGCGCGCGCCGAGCTTGGCCATGGCCCGGTTGACGTGCGTCTTCACCGTCAGCGGGCTGACTTCGAGGCGCTCGGCGATCTCGTCGTTGGAGTGACCGCCCGCCACCTGGACCAGCACCTCGCGCTCGCGCCCGGTCAGCGCGGCGAGCCGTTCGCCGCGGGCGGGGTCCCGCTCGTCGTCCGCGCCGTCGCCCTGGGCGAGGAACTTCGCGATCAGTCCCTTGGTGGCCGCCGGGGACAGCAGCGCCTCGCCGCCGGCCGCGATCCGGACGGCGTTCAGGAGCTCCTCGGGCTCGGCCCCCTTGCCGAGGAAACCGGACGCGCCGGCCCGCAGCGACTGCACCACGTACTCGTCGACCTCGAAGGTGGTCAGCATGACCACCCGTACGTGCGCGAGCCCCGGGTCGGCGGTGATCAGCCGGGTGGCGGCGAGACCGTCCGTGCCCGGCATCCGGATGTCCATCAGCACCACGTCCGCGCGCTCGTCGCGGGTGAGCCGCACCGCCTCCGCGCCGTCGGACGCCTCCCCCACGACCTCCATGTCGGGCTCGGAGTCGACGAGCACACGGAAGGCGCTGCGCAGCAGTGCCTGGTCGTCGGCGAGCACGACGCGGATGGTCATACGGAGTCCCCCAGGGCAGGCGTGCGGTTCTTGACCGGAAGGATCGCATGGACCCGGAAGCCGCCTCCGTAGCGGGGACCGGCCGTGCAGCTGCCGCCGAGCGCGGTGACCCGCTCACGCATGCCGAGCAGCCCGTGGCCGCCGCCCTCCGCGGTCCCGTCGTGCGGGCCGGGTCCTTCCTCCGCGGCGGGGCCGCCGTCCCTGCCGGCTTCGCCGCCGCCTCCGGGCCCGCCGTCGAGGACCGTGACCTCCACGTTCGGTCCCACCCGTACGACGCTCACCTCGGCCTTCGCGTCCGGTCCGGCGTGCTTGCGCACATTCGTCAGGGCTTCCTGGATGACGCGGTAGGCGGCGAGGTCGACGGCCGCGGGCAGGCTCAGGCCCTGGTCGCTGCGGGCCACCTCGACGGGCATGCCCGCGTTGCGGAAGGTGTCGGCGAGCTCGTCGAGCCGGGCGAGGCCGGGAGCGGGCTCGGTGGGCGCCTCGGGGTCCCCGGACTGCCTGAGCAGCCCCACGGTGGCGCGGAGTTCGTTGAGCGCGGACCGGCTGGCCTCCCGCACATGGGCCAGGGCCTCCTTGGCCTGGTCGGGCCGCTTGTCCATGACGTGCGCGGCGACTCCGGCCTGCACGTTGACGAGGGCGATGTGGTGGGCGACGACGTCGTGCAGGTCGCGGGCGATCCGCAGCCGCTCCTCGGCGACGCGGCGACGCGCCTCCTCCTCACGAGTGCGCTCGGCACGCTCGGCGCGCTCCCGGATCGCGTGCACGAAGGCACGCCGGCTGCGCACGGCGTCCCCCGCGGCGGCGGCCATGCCGGTCCAGGCGAAGATGCCGAGGTTCTCCTGCGCGTACCAGGGCATCGGGCCGGCGAGCATCGCGACCGCGGTCAGGACGGTCATGGTGACCAGCCCGACGCGCCAGGTCGTGGGGCGGTCGGTGGTCGAGGCCACCGTGTAGAGGGCGACGACGGCGGACATCGCCACGGGGGCGCGGGGATCGCCGGTCACCAGCTCGACGAGGGAGAGGGCCACGGTGGCGGCGAGCACGGTCATCGGGGCGCGGCGGCGGAAGACCAGGGCCGCGGCGCCGAGCACCATCAGGGTGAGTCCGAGCGCGCCCGGGGTGCGGGCGCCCCAGCTCGCGCCGTTCTCGCCGTGCGGGTCGACGAACGAGCCCGCGACCATGCTGACGAGGACACCCGCGGCGAGGGCGGCGTCCAGGGCGAGGGGGTGCGCGCGGAGCCAGTCCCTCGTGCGCTCGATGGTGCTCACGGCTTTACGGTACGGGGGCCCCGGCGGGCTTGGAACGGGTGCTGCCGCCGCGGGCTCCGGGACCCCGCCGGACGGAGCGCCGGACGCCACCCGTCATGCCGCCGGAGCAGGCGTGGGGCACCCGCCGACGCACCGCGGGAGGGGACGCCGAAGGCCTGCGGTACGCCTGCCTGCCGGAGTACCGGCGGAATGCACGCGGGACCGCCGGAGGAAGCGCGCCGCGGGAGGAGCGGCGGGGCCCGCCGGACCCGCCTATGTACCGGCGCGGTGGCCGGGGGCGCGTCGGAGCAGGCGCCGGCTCCTGCAGGCGGAGGGGGGCGCGGACCCCGCCGACGTACCGCCGCGGTGAATGCCGCACGCCTGCCGGAGTGGACGCGGACGCCCGCCGGATGCAGGCGGAGTGCGCGCCGCGTGCCCGCGCGACGTGCTGCCGGAGCGAGTGCCGGGCCCCGGCCAGAATGCCGTCGGGCCCCGGAGCCGCCGCCCGGCCGCCGTCCTGCGGGCGGCCCGGCGGTCTCGGACGTCGGGCGGACGGCCGGAGCCCGCCCGTGGCGGTCCGTCCCGGTCAGCCCGGAATCAGGCCGTCGTCGCTGAGCATCTCGCGGACCTCTTCGAGGGTCGCGTCGGGCGAGGGGAGGATCAGGTCCGACGGCTCCAGCGCGTCGTCGGGAAGCGGAGTGCCGAGGCGGTGCACCGCCTCCAGGAGGGCGACCAGGGTGCGGCGGAAGCCGGACTCGTCGCCGCCCTCCAGTTCGGTGAGCAGCTCGTCGTCCAGCTTGTTCAGTTCGGTGAGGTGGCCGTCGTCCAGCCTCACCTGCCCCTCCCCCATGATCCGTACGATCATGTCGCCCTCCTCAGGCGTGGGTCACTGCTTGTCGAAGCGGGGTGTGTCCTGCTGCTGCGACTGGGAGGACTGTCCGGTGCCGCCCTCGATCGCCTGCTGCGGAGAGGACCCTCCCCCAGTGCCAATAGCCTGGGAGGTGCCCCCAGCCAGCTCCGCCTTCATGCGCTGCAGTTCCAGCTCTACATCCGTACCACCGGAGAGCCGGTCCAGCTCGGCCTGGATGTCGTCCTTGGCCATGCCGGACTGGTCGTCGAGGGCACCGGAGGCGAGGAGCTCGTCGATGGCGCCGGCGCGCGCCTGGAGCTGCGCGGTCTTGTCCTCGGCGCGCTGGATGGCGAGGCCCACGTCGCCCATCTCCTCGGAGATGCCGGAGAAGGCCTCCCCGATCCGGGTCTGCGCCTGGGCCGCCGTGTACGTCGCCTTGATCGTCTCCTTCTTCGTACGGAAGGCGTCGACCTTGGCCTGGAGCCGCTGGGCCGCGAGGGTGAGCTTCTCCTCCTCGCCCTGGAGGGTCTGGTGCTGCGTCTCCAGGTCGGTCACCTGCTGCTGGAGGGCGGCCCGGCGGGACAGGGCCTCGCGGGCCAGGTCCTCACGGCCGAGGGCGAGCGCCTTGCGGCCCTGGTCCTCCAGCTTGGAGGACTGGTTCTGGAGCTGGTTGAGCTGCAGCTCCAGGCGCTTGCGGGAGGTCGCCACGTCGGCGACGCCACGGCGCACCTTCTGCAGCAGCTCCAGCTGCTTCTGGTACGAGTAATCGAGGGTCTCGCGCGGGTCCTCGGCCCGGTCAAGGGCCTTGTTCGCCTTCGCGCGGAAGATCATCCCCATACGCTTCATGACACCGCTCATGGGCTTCGCGCGCCCCCTTCTGACGGACTCCAGCTCCAGGTACTGCAACAGAACCCACAGTACGGGCCCTGCATCCATTACCGCACTGTTCGGGGACGGATGCGCTCATCCCCAAGGACGACTGCGTACGGCACCGCTCCGGCGTAGGGAGTAGGTGGCACTCGGGGTCGGCCCGGGCACAACGTCCCCTCTGTCCCACTACAGACGTACGGTGTTGCCGGATCGTTCCCCACTCGCACGACGTCCATGCCCGCGAACCCCGTACCCTTGGGTTTTGTGTTCCGTAGCCGTGCCAAGGAAGAGAAGGCCCCCGCCGACAAGGCGCCGGTGACCGACTCCAAGCAGCCCCGTGACCCGCAGGCCCCCAAGGGTCGCCCCACGCCCAAGCGCAGTGAGGCCCAGACCCAGCGCCGCAGCGTCGCCAATACGCCGACGACGCGCAAGGAGGCGGCCAAGCGGCAGCGCGACGACCGCCGCGCCGCGATGGAGCGGCAGCGCCAGGCGCTGGCCAGCGGCGACGAGCGTTACCTGCCCGCCCGCGACAAGGGGCCGGTGCGCCGCTTCGCGCGCGATTTCGTGGACTCGCGGTTCTGCATCGCCGAGTTCTTCCTGCCGCTGGCGGTGGTCATCCTCGTCCTCAGCATGGTGCGGGTCGGCTCGCTCCAGAACATCGCGCTGCTGCTCTGGCTGGTCGTGATCGTGCTGATCGTGCTCGACTCGATCGGCATCGCGTTCCGTCTGAAGAAGCAGCTCAACACCCGCTTCCCGGACCAGCCCAAGAAGGGCGCGGTCCCCTACGCGCTGATGCGCACCCTCCAGATGCGTCGACTCCGGCTGCCGAAGCCGCAGGTCAAGCGCGGAGAGCGGCCCTGAGCACGACGTCTTTCTCCGGGGGCGCGGCGGACGCCTGGCTGAACAAGCTGGGTGCCCTGCGTGATGTCGTACGACAGGAGCTGGTGGCCCGGCAGCTCGACGAGCAGATAGCCGGACGCTTCCCGGTGGGGCAGCGGCTGCGGGTCCTCGACGTCGGGATGGGCCAGGGCACGCAGGCGCTGCGGCTGGCCCGTGCCGGTCATCAGGTGACCGGGCTCGAACAGGACGCGACGATGCTGGCCGTGGCCCGTGAGGCGCTGGCCGCCGAGCCCGAGGGCATCCGCGGCCGGGTCCGCCTCATCGAGGGCGACGGCCGGGAGACGGGTGTCCACTTCCTGCCGGGCAGCTTCGACGTGGTGCTGTGCCACGGCGTCCTGATGTACGTCGAGGAGCCGGACGCGCTGCTGGCGGGTCTGGCCCGGATGCTGGCGCCCGGCGGGCTGCTCTCGCTGCTCGTCCGCAACGCCGACGCGCTGGCGATGCGCCCCGGTCTGTCCGGGGACTGGGGGACGACGCTGACCGCGTTCGACACCACCGCCTACACCAACCGGCTCGGGCTCGACGTCCGTGCCGACCGGCTCGCCACGCTGACGGCGACGCTCGCCGGGATCGGGGCGCCGCTGCACGCCTGGTACGGGGTGCGGGTCTTCACGGACACGGCGGCGGACGGGGCGGCCGTTCCACCGGACGTGGAGACGCTGCTGAATTGCGAGGAGCGGGCCGGGCGGACCGATCCCTACCGTCGGGTGGCGGCACTGCTGCACCTGTGCGGAGTGCGTGGCTGACCGACCCGTTCGGGTGCGCATCACGGGTCGGCCCGCAAGCCCAAAAGGGACACTTCAGGCATGGCCGATTCCCGTGGCGCCGCCCGCACACCCACCCGTGCCCGTACTCCCCGCATCGTCGCGCCCCTGACCGCTCTCGTCCTGCCGGCCGTGCTGCTCTCCGGCTGCACCGGCGACTCCGCCTCCGCCACGAAGGACGGCATCACCACGCAGGCGCAGGCCCAGACGCCGCGCGTGAGCAACGACCTCCAGGACGACTACCTGAAGGTGATCAGGAACGTCCTCCCGTCGGTGGTGCAGATCCAGGCGTCCAAGGATCTCGGGTCGGGCGTCGTGTACGACGACAAGGGGCACATCGTCACCAACGCGCATGTGATCGGGAACGAGAAGACGTTCAAGGTCACCATCGCCAGCGACAAGGACGAGCTGACGGCGAGGCTCGTCTACACCTACCCGGAACAGGACCTGGCGGTCGTCGAGCTGGACAAGGTGCCCGCCGGGCTGAAGCCCGCCGTGTTCGGGGACTCGACGAAGGTCGAGGTCGGCCAGATCGTGCTGGCGATGGGGTCTCCGCTCGGCCTGTCGTCCAGCGTGACCCAGGGAATCGTGTCCGCGATCGGACGCACCGTCAGCGAGGGCGGCGGCGACGGCGGTACGGGGGCGACGATCGCGAACATGGTGCAGACGTCGGCGGCGATCAACCCCGGCAACAGCGGCGGGGCGCTGGTGAACCTGGACGGCCAGGTCATCGGCATCCCCACGCTCGCGGCCGTCTCCCAGGACCTCGGCGGGGCGGCGCCCGGCATCGGCTTCGCGATCCCCGCCTCCACGGTGAAGACGATCGCGGACCAGATCGTCAGGTCCGGCAGGGTCACCGACTCGGGCCGGGCCGCGCTCGGCGTCACGGGCCGCACGGTCGTCAACGACAACTACCAGCCCGTGGGCGTCGCCGTGGCCGGCGTGACGAGCGGGGGCGCGGCCGACAGGGCGGGCATCCGGGCCGGTGACGTCATCACCGGGATCGGCGACGAGGAGATCAGCACGATCACCTCGCTCGCCGAGGCGCTCGCCGGCCTGAGGCCGGGCGACCGCACGAAGGTGACCTTCGTGCGGAACAACCACGAGGAGACGGTCGAGGTGACGCTGGGCGAGCAGTAGGCCCGGGCCTCGGACGCGTGAGGTCGGGCGGGCACTCAGCGCAGGGCCGAGAGCCTTCGAGCGCCCTTGGTACGGGGGGCGAGAGCATTCGAGCGCCCTGAGCGCGGGGGCGGGAGCCTTGGGGCGGACGGGACTGCCGCGCCGACCGGGAGGGTTGCCGGGGTGCTGCCCCGGCAACCCCGACCGGCCTACTCCGGATCGGCGTGCAGACTCATCGGTCCGTAGATCTGCGTGCTGTCCTCGAAGAGGAACACCTGGTCGGCGCCACCCTCCACGAGGTCCTTCCACACCTCACCGATCCAGGACTCGGCGTCCCCCTGCGTGGTGAACTCCTCGGGCTGCACCGCGGGTTGGACCTCTGTCCCGTCGGACTTCTCGAACCGCCACGTCCATGCCGCCATGTACGCCTCCAAGATGTGAGCACACTGCACAGCGGAAGCCGGACAAGATCCGGCTCCAGCCCGAAGCCTAGCCGGACGCGCAGGACCTGCGGGGACACGGAAAAATCAATGTCGTGGAACTGACTCTGCTCGGCACCGGCGCCCCCGAGGGACTGCCCCGCCCCGACTGTCCCTGCGCGTCCTGCGCGACCGCGCTCGGCGAGAACGCGCGGGCGGCGACCGCGCTGCTCGTGGACGGCACCCTCCTTCTCGACCTCACACCCGGCGCCGCGTTCGCGGCCGCCCGCGCCGGGCACTCACTGGGCGGCGTACGGCAGGTGCTGCTCTCGCACCCGCACGACGGACCCCCCGTCGAGGTGCCGGCCGGACTGCCGCAGCCCGGCCGGGTGCCCGACGGGCGGGAGTTGGCGCTGCTGACCGGGCACCGGGTGCGGGCGGTGGCGATGGACGCGCCCGGCACGGGGTACGCGGTGACCGGGCCGGACGGACAGCGGCTGCTGTACCTGCCGCCGGGCGCGGCGCCCGCCGGGCTCGACGCACGGACCGACGCGTACGACATGGTGCTCGCCGACGTCGTGGGACGCCCCGACGCCCTGGCGAAGCTGCGCGCGGCCGGTGCGGTCGGCCCGACGACGGACGTGATCGCCGTGCATCTCGACCACGAGGTGCCGCCGGGGCCCGAGCTGCGGCGCCGGCTCGCGGCGGCCGGCGCCCGGGCGGTACCGGACGGCACCACCCTCGACGTGGGCGTCTACGAGGACGTACCGGACGTGCCGCGCCGCACCCTGGTCCTCGGCGGCGCGCGTTCCGGCAAGTCCGTCGAGGCCGAGCGGCGCCTGGAGTCCTTCCCCGACGTCCTGTACGTCGCGACGGGCGGCACCCGCGACGGGGACGCCGAGTGGGCGTCCCGGGTCAGCGTCCACCGCGACCGGCGCCCCGCGTCCTGGCGCACCACCGAGACCTGCGACCTCGTCCCCCTGCTCGCCGAGGACGGCCCGCCGCTGCTCGTCGACTGTCTGTCGCTGTGGCTGACGGACGCGATGGACTCCGTGAACGCCTGGGACGACGCGGACTGGGCCGACGACGGCGAACGTGAGCTGCGTGCCCGCGTCGAGGAACTCGTCGACGCGGTCCGCCGTACCCGCCGCACGGTGGTCGCGGTCTCCAACGAGGTCGGCTCCGGCATCGTCCCGGCCACCGCGTCCGGCCGCCGCTACCGCGACGAACTCGGGCGTCTGAACGCGGCGTTCGCCGGTGAGTGCGAGCACGTGCTGCTCGTCGTGGCGGGACAGTCCCTGACGCTGCGCGGCTGACCGCGGACCGCGGCTCAGGCCGGTCTGCGGGCGATGACGCGGTAGGCGTTGGAGAAGCGGGTGCGGCTCAGGACGGGGGCCAGGGCGTGGTCCACGGCGGACGACACGGCGAGCACCGGGGCCGCCGTCCTGGTCAGCACCCGGTGCAGCCGGTGCCGGAGCGGGCTCGGTGGAGAGGGACGCCAGAGGGCGTCCGGGTCGGGCAGGGCGTGGCCGAGGGCCAGCGCGAGGGCGCCGGAGAGGTCGTGGGGGGCGTGGGGTTCACGGGAGTCCGTGGCGACGATCTCGCAGTCCAGCGTCTCCAGTTCGTCGATCAGGTTGGGCAGGGGCATCAGGTGGAGGTGGCGCGGCTGGCCGTGCGCCACCCACCACTTGCCGAGCAGCGTGCCGAACGCGCTCTCGGGGTCCGGCACTTCGACGAGCAGGTGGCCGCCGGGCCGCAGGACCGTCATGGCGGCCCGCAGTTCCGCGCGCGGGTCGGCGGTGTGCTCCAGGTGGTGGAACATGCTCACGACGTCGTAGCGGGCGTGCAGCCGCTCGGCGATCCGGCGGTCGGTGAGCCGGCCGCGGTGCGCCTCCTCCACCCGGCCGGCCGCCCGCGCCTTCTCCACACGCCGTGAGGGGTCGAGCCCGTCGAAGGCCGTGTACGGGTGGATCTCCTTGGCCGCGGCCGGGAAGTGCCCGTGCCCGGTGCCGACGTCGAGCCAGCTCTCCGGTTCGGCGTGCGGCAGCAGTGCGCGGGCGGCGAGCCGGTGGCGGCCCCGGCGGCCCCGTACGGCGAGCTGCCGCAGCAGGTGACGCTCCTGGGCGTCGTCCTCGAAGTCCCGCTGGTAGAAGGCCAGTCCCTCCGCCGTGAGCCGGGGGTTCTGGAAGGCGTGGGCGCAGTCCCCGCACTCCTCGACGACGAACGTGCCGGGCTTGCGCTGCACGAGGTCCGGCGTCCGCAGCCGGGTGCGCAGCCGCCGGGAACCGCACCACGGGCAGTCCTGGCGGCGTGGTTCGTGGAAGCGGTCGGTGCCCCGGGCGAGTTCGGCCGCGTAGACGGCGCGGCGCTCGGCGATCGACTGCGGCGTACGGGGCATGGGCGCTCCTGGGGCGGCGGGACGACGGGGCGGCGGGACAGCGGGGCGAGGGGGCGGGAGGGGGCGGCGCACCGGGGCGGACCGGGCATCCGAGGTGTACGACAATCCGATACAAAAGGTACGTAGCCCCTGGCACTCCGTGGCGCAACGACGTGGCGCAGCCGTGTTCGACCGGTGCCGGTACTGTTCGGCGAATGAGCTCGCTTAATCTCGACGACTTCACCGATCTGATCGAGCGCCCCGACGGCGGTGTGCGGCGTGACGCCGAGGCGCGCCGGGAACGCCAGATCGTGCCGCCCGGAGCACTGGGCCGCCTCGACGACCTGGGTGAGTGGCTGGCGGCGGCACAGTCCGCGGTACCGGTGCGGCCGATCGAGCAGCCGCGCGTGGTGCTGTTCGCGGGCGACCACGGAATCGCCGCACTGCACGTGTCGGCGCGGCCCGCGGGCACCGCCGACCGGCTGGTGCGGGCCGTCCTGGAGGGCGCCAGCCCGGCGGCCGTGCTGGCCCGGCGGCTCGGCGTGCCGCTGCGCGTCGTCGACATGTCGCTGGACTGCGACCCGGACGGACTGCCCGACGAGGTCGTGCGGCACCGGGTGCGGCGGGGCTCCGGGCGGATCGACGTCGAGGACGCGATCACCCTGGAGGAGGCGGAGACAGCGTTCCGCGCGGGCGTCGCCGTCGCCGACGAGGAGGCGGACTCCGGTACGGACCTGGTGGTCCTCGGCGACATCAGCGTCGGCGGGACCACGGCCGCGGCCGTGCTCGTCGCCGCGCTGTGCGGGACCGACGCGTCCGTCGTCACCGGGCGGGGCGGTCAGGCCATCGACGACCTCGCGTGGATGCGCAAGTGCGCTGCCGTGCGGGACTCCCTGCGGCGGGCCCGGCCCGTGCTCGGGGACCAGTTGCAGCTGCTCGCGACGGTCGGGGGCGCCGATCTCGCGGCGATGACCGGGTTCCTGCTGCAGAGCGCGGTGCGCAAGCTGCCCGTGATCCTCGACGGGGTCGTGTCGGCCGCGTGCGCCCTCGTCGCGCAGCGGGTCGCCTTCCGGGCGCCGGACTGGTGGCTGGCCGGGCAGAACAGCGGGGAGCCGGCCCAGGCGAAGGCGCTGGACCGGATGGCCCTCGAACCGCTCCTCGACCACGGGGTGATCGTGGGTGAGGGTGCGGGTGCGCTGCTCGCTCTTCCGCTGGTGCAGGCTGCGGCCGCGTTGTCGGCGGAGCTGCCGGAGGCTCCGGAGCCGGAGCCGGAGCCGGACGTGGCGGCCTCGGAGGCGCCGGACGCCGAGCCGGAGGCGGAGCTTCCCGAGTAGAGGGTTCGTCGGGGCGGGTCACCTCGGGGCCGGGTCCGTCGGGTCGGGGCCCTTCGGGGCGGGCCTCGCGCCGTTGCAGGTCAGGGCTTTCTTCGCCCCCGCCGCCCCTGCCCGTCCCGTACCCGGGGCTCCGCCCCGGACCCCGCTCCTCAATCGCCGGAGGGGCTGATTCTTTGCCCCTCCGCCCCGGAACCCGCTCCTCAATCGCCGGACGGGCTGACTTCAGCCCGTCCGGCGATTGAGGGCGAGGCCGTCCAGGCCGATGCGGGGGTCCGGGGGCGGCAGCCCCCGGGGCAGGGGCTGCGGGGGCGGGAAAAGTTGTGGGATTCAGTCCCACTGGGGGTGGGGGGAACCACCCGACACCCCACTCCCTCGCACGCACGACCTCAGCCCATATCATCACCCTTCATGGGAGATGCCCGAATTGCCGCCGTGCAGGAGCGGGCGCCGGCCCGCCAGGCCGACGGGGACCGGCGGTCCGCGCCCGCCTCGCGGCGGGCCGCCGCCTTCGCCGTCTGGTATCTGCGAGCCGTCACGTTCATCAACTTCCTGAGCGCCGCGTGGGTGTCGCTCGGACAGGACGTACGGCGCCACAACACCGAGAACTTCTTCACGCCGTACCTGCTGACGGCGGGTTTCGCGTCCGGTGTGTTCACGATGTTCCTGGCCATCACGATGCGCCGGCGCAAGCGGGCCGCGTGGATCCTCAACCTCGTGCTCGGCGGCCTGTTCCTGCTGCTGTTCGCCGTCGCGATGGCGTTCCCGGAGATCCGCCGGTACGCGCAGAACTGGGTCTCGCTCACCCTGACCGCGGCCTTCGTGGGCTCGCTCGTCGTCGGCCGCCGGGAGTTCTACGCCAAGGGCGACCGGTCGAACCCCAAACTGGCCGCGGCCGTCGCGGTGGGCGGGCTGCTGGCGGCGTCACTGCTCGCCACGCTGCTGGTCACGGTCACCAACCAGGCGCACGACGCGTACCGTTCGACGTTCCTGGACCGCTGGCGCTACGGCACGCTGCGCCTGGTCTCGGTCGCCGCCGACGACTCCCACTACCCCGGCATCGCGATCCCCAACTGGGTCAACGTCACCATCAACGTGCTCAGCACGCTGCTGCTCCTCGCCGTCCTCTACGCGGCCTTCCGCTCGCGGCGTGCGGTCGACCCGATCACCGAGGACGACGAGAAGCGGCTGCGCGCGCTGCTCGACCGGAACGGCGACCGGGACTCCCTGGGCTACTTCGCGCTGCGCCGGGAGAAGAGCGTGGTGTGGTCGCCGACCGGCAAGGCGGCGGTGGCGTACCGCGTGGTGGGCGGCGTCTCACTGGCCTCGGGTGATCCGCTCGGGGATCCCGAGGCGTGGCCCGGTGCCATCGAGCCCTGGCTCGCCGAGGCCCGCGCGCACGGCTGGATCCCGGCGGTGATGGGGGCGAGCGAGGAGGCGGGCACGATCTACTCGCGGCACGGCCTCGACGCGCTGGAGCTCGGCGACGAAGCCATCGTGGAGACCGCCGAGTTCACCCTGGAAGGCCGCGCCATGCGGACCGTGCGGCAGGCCTACAACCGGGTGAAGCGGGCCGGCTACCAGGTCCGCATCCGGCGCCACGAGGACATTCCCGCCGACGAGATGGCCCACCTCCTGCGGCGCGCCGACGACTGGCGGGACGGGGCGACCGAGCGCGGTTTCAGCATGGCGCTCGGCCGGCTCGGCGACCCGGACGACGGACGGTGCGTGATGCTCGAATGCACGGATGCCGAGGGCGAGTTGCGGGCGGTGCTGTCCTTCGTTCCGTGGGGCCCGCACGGACTCTCCCTCGATCTGATGCGACGCGACCGCGGGTCGGAGAACGGGCTGATGGAGTTCATGGTGATCGAACTCCTGCGACGCGCCCGGGAGATCGGGATCACCCAGGTCTCGCTCAACTTCGCCATGTTCCGGTCCGTCTTCGAGCGCGGCGCACGGCTGGGCGCGGGACCGGTGCTGCGGCTGTGGCGCTCTCTGCTCAGCTTCTTCTCCCGCTGGTGGCAGATCGAGTCGCTGTATCGCGCCAACGCGAAGTACCGGCCCATCTGGGAGCCGAGGTTCCTGCTGTTCGAGAAGAGCGCGGACCTGCTGCGCATCGGCGTCGCGTCCGCGCGTGCCGAGGGGTTCCTGGAGGCGCCGGGGCTGCCGAAGTGGCTCCACCGCCAGCACCTGGAGTCGCACCGGCGGGGGACGATGTGAGCGATGCCGCGGGGGCTGCCGGATGAGCCGGCCCGCCCGCTGGGCCCGTGCGGAATGGGGGGCGCTGTACGACACCGTGCGCCGGGCCCTCGCGGCGAGGCAGTGGCGGGCGGCCCCCATGACGATGGCGGCGGTCTGCCTGACGGCGGCCTTCCAGTACGCCCAGAACCGGTCCTGGGGCTACCGGTTCGTGCAGAACGTCGGTGCCGTGCGGGCCGAGGACCCGCTGTGGCTCGCCCTGCTGCGCACCCCGCTGTCCCTCTTCGTCCCGGCGCTGGACCTGCCGGTGTGGGGTGCGCTCGTGCAGATCCTGCTGGTGTTCGGGATCGCCGAGATCTGTCTGGGCCGGTGGCACACGCCGGCCGTCGCGTACCTCGCCACACTGGCCGGGACGCTCTACGCGCGCATGGGCATCGCGCTGGGCCCGCAGAGTGCGCTGGGGCTGCCCGGTGCGGACGCCCGGGTCGTCGACGCCGGGCCGTCGGCGGCGGTGGTGGGCCTGGCCGTGTTCCTCGGCTGGCGCTACCGGGCGTACGCGACGGCGACGGTGGTGACCGGGGCGATGGTGGTCGAGGTACTGCTCAAGGAGAACCTGGCCGGCAGGGAACACCTCGCGGCCATCGTCGCGGTGCTGGTCGTGTGCTGCGTCTCCGAGGTACGTCAGTGGCGGCCGGGCAGCGAACGGGCGGGTTCGGGATCGGGTTTGCCGCCGATCCAGTCCTGAAGCCTGCGGCTGGGACCGAGCCAGCGGCGGTCGTGGTGGTAGGCGCGCAGGCTCGATCTGGCGCGGGCGTGCGGCCGTCTGCGGTAGAAGCGCTTGGCCCACGGTGAGCCGGGGCGGGCCAGCCGGATCGCCCCGACCAGGGCGACGAACGGGACGATCACGCCGAAGATCGCGGTGCGGGCCTTGCCCTTGCTGAGGGCGAGCAGGGCGAAGAGGAAGTTCACGGCGACGGTGGCGATGACGCTGCCGCGGTCCTGGAGTTCCTGTTCGGTGAGGTCGTTGACGCCGAACGGCGCGAACCCGCTGAGCACGAGGCCGACGAGGGCGGCCGTGACCACCACGACCTCGACGCTCTTACGGCCCTCCTCGGTCCAGTAGACGTCGTGGAGGTGCAGGATCAGCGCGAACTCGTCGAGCACCAGGCCGGCGCCGATCCCGAACACCACGGCGCAGGCGCAGGCGCCGAACCCGTACCGGCCGCTGGCCACCGCGCCGAAGCCGCCGATCACCGTCAGCACGACGCCCGGCACCACGTGGTGGATGTGCAGGTTCCCGGCCTTGACGTTGCGGAAGGGGCCCTTGCCGGCGCGAATGAGCCGGACGACGACGCGGGTGATCACGAAGGTCAGGACGAACGAGGCCAGTGCCAGCAGCAGGGGCAGCTTCCCCGGCTCGACGAAGTTCCGGTACAACCAGTGACCCATATGCGCACTTTACTGGTGTATGGCGGCACTTGTTCGCGAGGGCCGCCTCGGCCGACGTGTTTTTCCGGCCGAGATCCCGGGCCTGCCCCGAGGGCCGCGCGCGAGGTCTCCGGCCGCCTCCTCCGCTGCCGGAGCGCCCGGGTACTCTGCGCCGGTGTCCACGACCGCGCCCAAGTCCTCCCTCTCCGACGGCCTCCGCTTCGCCTTCGGCACGCTCACCGTGCTCCCCGTGAAGGTGACCCGCTGGGACCGTGCCGCCGCCCGGGGCGGAATGCTGTGCGCGCCCCTGGCCGGTCTGGTGGTCGGGGCGGGCGCCGCTCTGCTCGGCGTGACCCTGCTGGCCATGGGCGCGGGGCCGCTGCTCGCCGCCGTGGCGAGTGCCGCCGTACCGGCCGCGCTGACCCGCGGCCTGCACCTCGACGGCCTCGCCGACACCGCGGACGGGCTCGGCAGCGGCAAGCCCGCCGAGGACGCGCTGCGGATCATGAAGCAGTCGGACATCGGCCCCTTCGGCGTGATCACCCTGCTGTTCGTGCTCCTCGCCCAGGTGGCCGCGCTCTTCCAGGCCTACGACCACTCGTGGGCCCGGGGCGTCCTCGCGGCGGTCGTCTCCGCGGTTTCGGCCCGGCTCGCGCTCACGCTGGCCGCCCGCACGGGCGTGCCGCCGGCCCGTCCCGAGGGACTGGGCGCGGCGGTCGCGGGCACCGTGCCGGTGCGCGGCGCCCTGCTCGTGACGGCGGCGGTCGTCGCCGCGGCGACGGGCGCGGGCACGCTGCTGGGGACGTACGACCCGGTGCGCGCCGCGGTGGCGGTGGCCGCCGCCTGCGCGACGGCCGAACTGCTGCTGCGGCACTGCACGCGCCGCTTCGGCGGCATCACCGGTGACGTGTTCGGCGGCCTCGCCGAGACGGCGGCGACGACCGCGCTCGTCGTCGTGTCGCTGGGCTGACACCACGCCACGGCCGCCCCTCCCCCACTGCTCGGATCGCCGTTCCGTCACCACTGTCACCACGGTGGAACGAACCCCGGAGAACGGCTCTTGCGCCCCGTCGCCCCCACTAGTCTGAGCCGCCGAACAGACACGGATCGTGATCGGGGGACGTCTGTGCCGAAGACTCGGCGTTTCATGGCCTGGTTCATCGACTTCGCACTGGTGCTCGCGGCGGCGTCCGCGCTGGCCGTGCTCACCTTCCACCGGATCTCGGCACTCGTGACGGACGTGCCGGACCTGGCGACGCGGGGCGGCTGGGACATCCTCACCTCGCGCGGCGACGTCCTCGACGCCTCCGAGGGCTTCGGGCTGTCCCTGTGGCGCAAGGTGGTCCGGGACGTGGAGCAGGCCTTCGGACTGCTGGTGATCGCCACCTTCCTCTACCAGTGGGCGGCGCTCGCCCTGACCGGACGGACGCTCGGCAAGGCGCTGCTCGGGCTCAAGGTGGCGCCGAGCCGGCCGCGCCGGGCGGCGCTGCGGGCCGCCGTCACGACGACCGCCGACGTCGCCGTGTACGCGCTGGCCTGTGTCCTGCTGGTCGAGGGCGAGTTCATGCTCTCGGTGCTGGTGTGGGCCGTCGCCGTCGTCCTCTTCCTCTTCAACGCGCTGCCCGTGCTGGCGCCGGCCGGCCGGTCCCTGGCCGACCGCGTGGCGGGGACGGCGGTCACGGGTCTGGGGCTCGGCACGACCGCCGCCGTCCCCGCACCGCCGCCCGCCCCCACCTATTACTGAGCGGCCCTGTTGCCGAGCGGCCGGACCGGAAGGGGCCCCGGTCATCCGTCGGCGGACGGCGGGGCGGGCTCCAGGCCGTACGGCAGGGTGCCCCACGGGTGGGCCCCGGTCCCGGGGACCGCGCAGTGCAGTGCGGCGCCCCGGTCCCGGGCGCGCGCCGCCACGTCGGTGCCCGCGGGCACACCGTGGACGAGGTGGCACACCCGTGCGCCGGTCCCCGTCCACGGCGGCAGCGGGCCACCTCGATAGGTGTCCCACCCGCCCTCGAAGGTGACGAGCACGTCGGCGATGCCGCCGTACGCGGGGTGCGGCGCCGTGCCGGGGTTGAGGACGAGGGTGCCGCAGCCCAGCTCCCGGGCGTCCGTGGCGAGCCGCCGGTAGTGGTCGAACTCGGCGTCGGACGCGGCGGCCTGGTCGAGGAACGCACCGTCGGCCCGGTACCAGGCGCGGTGCCGGGACAGCTCGTGCACGACCGCGGCGCGCGGTCTGCGGCCGTAGCCCGTGTCGACGTACCCGAGCACCCGGACGCCGGCCGCGCGCAGCCGCCCGGCGATCTCGGCGAAGGCCCCGTCGGGGTGCTCGCCGGGGCCGCTGGCCGGGTTCAGCACGACGCCGTGCAGGCGGGGCGCGGCGGCGAGGAGCGCCTCCCATGCGGCGGGGCGGACGCGAGGGTGCTCGTAGTACGGCACCAGCAGGGTGCCCTGGGTGTTCATCGGTGCGCGGTCGCCCTTCCCAGCAGACTGCAGACGAGCCCGGCCTGTGCCGCGGCCGCCGCGCCGTACACGGCCGCCGCCACCCAGTGCGGGCCGCCCGGGTGCGTGACGAGCCCGGCCGTCTGGGCGAGCGCCGCCACGCAGCAGACCGACGCCGCGCCGACGACGCCGCCGAACGACTGGAGCAGCAGCCCCGTCCAGAGGACCACCCCCAGCAGGAGCAGTGCGGCCAGGCGTACCCCGCCGAGGCCCGGCCCGTGCGGCCACACGGCGGAGATGGCGAGGGCGAGGCCGAGCAGCACGGCCAGGTAGCCCGCCAGGCACACGGCCACCGTGCGTGCCGTGCTGCGCCGGAACGCCCTCGGCGTGCTGCTGGAGCGCAGTCCGGCGAGGCTGCCGCTACGGAAGCGGTGCAGCAGCCATTCGGCGGGCCCCATGCTGAGGGTGAGCGCCACGGCGGCGGGTGCCGCCACCGCGCTGCGCCCGCCCGCCAGGACGTCCGCGAGCGCCGCGTACACCACGAGGACCCCGCTGCCCAGGCCGAACAGGGCGTACGGCACGGAGCCGGCGAGCCCGGGTGCCGCGGTGCGCGTTCGGCGGGGCGCCGCGCCGAACGCCCCGAAGGGCAGCAGCGCGACGAGGCCCGCCGTCCATGCGCCGCCCGACTTCTTGACGGCGGGGGCGACTTCACGCAGAGCGAGGGCCACCACGGCGGCCAGGGAGCCCAGCAGCAGAAGGGTTCCGACGGGTCCGGGCACCGGGTGCGCCAGGTCCAGGAGCGCGCCCGCCGTCATCGGCAGCAGGGCGATCAGCAGGGCGCGTTCGCGGCCCGTCACCAGCAGGACGGTGGCCGCGCCCAGATAGCAGGACTGCCCGGTGGCGAAGACCGCCGCGGCCGGATGGGCGGTGCCCGCCACCGCCACGGCGACCAGGGCGCCGAGCAGCGCACCCGCCGGTGCGCCGAGGAGGAGACTGCGGCGGGCGGCGGACCGGTCGCCGAGACCCAGCCAGGAGTACGCCCGGTGGGCCAGTCCCTGGTTCCAGGTCCAGCCGCACAGTGCGCCGGCGAGCAGCGGGACGGTCCCGGCGGGGAGCCCGAACGTGTCCTTCGGGCCGGCCAGGAGAGGCGCCCCGAGGACATAGGCGAGTGCCGGGAGGGCGAACACGACGCCCCGCAGCAGACAGCCCAGCAGGCCGACAGCCCACGGGTCGCGGACGGGAGCGGCCGGCTCCGGGTAGTGGCGATCGACCCGGGCGTACAACTGCTCGGCGAGGGCGAAGGAGTTCTCCACGCCGTAGTGCTCACGGATCCGGCCGTCCGACATGCCGTCGGACTCGAGCAGGGCGGCCACCTCGTCCGGGTGCACGGCGGACGCGATGAACTCCTCCAGCCGTTCGGCGAGTTCCTCGACCGGGTCGGGCCCCGCCCAGCTCGGCGAGCGACGCTGCCGGGGCACCTGGGACAGGGTCTCCTCGTGGGTGCCGGGCGACACCCGCAGCGGTTCGCTCACCAGCCGGTCCCGTCCGTGGCGACGGACTGGTACCAGGGGTCGCGCAGTTCGGCGGTCCAGTCGGCGACGGTCTCGACGGCGGGCTCGTACACCTCGGGCTGCCCGGCGAGCTCCTGGTAGATCGTCCGGAAGGCGTCCACGGAGCGGCGCAGCGTGAACCGGTCGATCACCCGGCTGCGGGACAACTCGCCGAGCTCCCGGCGCCGTTCGTCGTCGCGCAACAGGGTGAGGGCCGCCGCGGCCATCTTCTCGGGTTCGCGCGGCGGGACCACGAGACCGGTGTCGCCGACCGCCTCGCGCACTCCGCCGACGTCCGTCGACACCGTCGTACGGCCGCAGGACATCGCCTCGATGATCGAGAAGGGGAAGCCCTCGGAGATGGAGGAGAGCATCACGACGTGACCCGCCGCGTACGCGCGCCACACCTCGCTGATGCGGCCCTCGAAGGTCAGCCCGTCCGTCACGCCCAGCTCGGCGGCGAGCTTCTCCAGACGGGTGCAATAGGCCTCCCCGCCGGGCGGGACCGGGCCGAACAGCCTGAGCCGGGTCTCGGGGAGCTCGGCGCGCACCATGGCGTACGCCCGCAGCAGGGTCTCCAGGTCCTTGATGGGGTCGACGCGCCCGCACCAGGTGAGGGTGGGGACGTCGGGTTCGGGGCCGGCGTGCGGGAAGGCGTGCGGGTCGACGCCGTTGTAGACCGTGCGGATCCGGTCGGAATCGGCGCCGCCGCGCTCCTCCCAGCGGCGGTTGTACTGGTTGCACGGGGTGATCAGGTCGGCGGCCCGGTAGCCCAGCGAGTTCAGCTCGCGGTAGAAGGCGAGCATGAACGCCTTGACGGGCCAGCGCTGTTCGTCACCGCGGTAGCCGAGGTAGCGCTCGCGCAGATAGATGCCGTGCTCGGTGAGCAGGAACGGGACGCCGTCGAGGTGATGCGCGGCCAGCGCGGGCAGGGTGGCGAGACCGCTGCTGACGGCGTGCGCCACACAGCCCTCGGGGATGCGGACGCCGAGCGGGCGCAGCGCGTGTTCCAGCAGGTCCGTGGCGGTCAGCGCGTCGTGGACGGTGGGCCGGGCCTCGGCCGTCGGCAGGTGCGGCAGTGTCCAGATCCACATGAGCGAGCGCAGCGCGTCCTCGGTGCGCAGGGCCGCCGACAGGCTTCCCGCGCGGGCGAGTTCGGCCAGTTCGTACAGGGCCGCGCCGAAGTCCTCGGACGTGTCCGGGTCGAGGAAGGCGAGCAGGAGACGCTCGTAGGCCTCGGTGAAACGGCGCCGGGACCGGCCGCGTGGCGCCCGTGCCCGCCCCGGCCGCGGGCCCCAGGTCGGCACGGATGTGTGCCGGTAGATGTTGGGCGGCATCTCCCACGTGACGGGTTCGCGGCCGCTGCCGGTGAGCGAGACGATGTGGAAGTCGACCTCGGGCATGCCCCTGACGAGTTGGTCGCACCAGGTGCTGACGCCGCCGTGGACATGTGGATAGGTGCCTTCGGTGAGCATGGTGACATGACGGCCGTTGCGCATCATGCGTGTTCCCCCTGTGCCTGTTCGTTCTGGGGGAACCGTCGCCCCCAGACCCCCTGATCACGGCTCGGAGCGCACCCCGGCCGTTGCGGGCCGGGGTGCGCGTCGTGCGGGTGAGCTGCCGTCCTAGGCGGAGGGCAGGGTGAGCTTGAGAGCGGTCTGCAGCAGTTCCGGCGTGGTCCAGGCCGAGCGCTCGCCCCCGTACGGTGTCCCGAACGCGGTGGTGCCGATGAGGAGTTGCTTCTTGGTCCCCTCGGGCGCCGTCACCGGGATCTGGGTCCCGGACGGGGCGGTGACGGTGACGGTGGTGCCGATCCGGTAGGCGGTGACGCGGCCGTTCGCGACCGCGGTCTGCCAGGCCGCCCGGCGCTGGAGCTCGGTGCCGACGGCGCTCTGACGGGGGTTCTCCAGCGGGGAGTTGTCGGCGTAGATCGCCTTGTAGCCGTCGAGGACCTTGTCCAGGACCGGGTACAGGATCCGGCCCTCGGCCAGGTTGGACTGGTGGACGTAGTGCGGGCGCGGGTCGTTGCCGATGGCGTGCCCGAGCGCGATGCGGGCCTCCTGCGGGACGATGTACGAGGCGTAGCCGGTGGCGGTGTCGAGCGGTACCGGCAGGCAGGTGGACGTGGCGTTGTTCTCGCAGATGCCGCTGCCGCCGTCGGCCTTGGACGTGTAGATCCAGTTGTACTCGTCGGCCATCTCGGCCGCCGTGCCGACGTTGTAGTACACGTTCATCGGGTAGCGGGGCACGGTCAGCGCGTTGCCGACCGCGCGCTGCGCGGGCTCGCGGGAGTTGTCGGACCCGGTCCACTTGATGCCGTTGTCGGCGAGGGCGCCGGCGAGGTTCGGGTTGTCGGCCGGCTGCTGGGGCAGTGTCTTCAGGCCCGAGTGCTCACCGGTGACCAGTTCGGTGCGGTCGACGGGGAGCCCCTTGCCGACGGCCCAGTTGTAGTTGTTGCGGATCTCCGCCGAGATGTCGGAGCGGCTCATGTACTGGATCGAGCCGTTCGCGTTCTTGGCGCAGGTCCACGGCACGGTCGTGGTGTCCTGGACGCAGCCGAGGAACTTGTGGGTGTAGGTGTGGTTCACCCAGCGGTACTTGGCCTTGTCGGCGAGCAGTTTCGCCGCGAGCGGGTCGGTCCCGCCGTTCTCGGTCTTCCACTCCTCGCCGGAGCCCGCGTTGAACACCATGTCGAGCGTGAAGCCGCTGCTCTGCTGCCACTGGGCGGCGTAGGCGGCGTCGTCCGCGGTCATCCGGATCGGCGCGGTCTCCTCGCCGCCGCCCACGCAGTCGATGTCGCCCGGGGTGCAGTTCCGCTCGGTGTCCCAGCGGGCGTCGGGCGCGAAGACGTCGTCGACGTGGACGGAGAAGTAGTTGCGGCTCTGTCCGAGGTGCACGCCCTGGGTGAGCCATTCGACGATGCCGCGGGCGAGGACCTTGAACTGCTGCTGGTACTGGTTGTACGCGAAGGTCACCACGAGCTCGCGGCGCCCGTCGTGCGCGTACTCGCCGAGCATGCTGCCGCCGCTGGGCGCGTCCAGATAGCTGGTGAAGCCCTCCCGCGGATGGGCGGCGTAGCCGTAACTCTCCTGCACCGCCGGGTCGTTGTCCTCGAAGGTCAGCGGTCCGTCGAGGTAGCCGAAGGGGCCCGACCGGCCGGCGGTGGTGACCTGGGTCCGCACGCCGTCCAGCACGCCGGACCAGCCGCCGTTCTGGTCGGTGTAGTCGAGGCCGACCTCCGGGTGCGCCCAGGTGTAGGCGTCGACCTGCGGGATCCCGTACGTCTTCTCGTAGGCCTCCAGGGCCGTCTGCTCGGCGGAGCCCGGGCCGAACGGCGCCTCGTTCGGCAGGACGACGGCCTGGTACTTGGCCCGCGGCGTGCCGTTCACGGTGTCGCTCAGGAAGGCCGCGTCGATGGTCGGGCGGCCCGAGTCGGCCAGGTCGACCGTGGTGTACGGGATGCCGGTGTTCTTCAGCTCGGCGGCGATGGCTCCGACCTGGCCGCCGCCGTTGTCGACGACCAGGACCTTGAGGTCGATGCGCGGTGTGGTGGCCGCCGCGGCGCCGGGAGCCCCCAGTCCCAGCGCGAGCAGTCCGGTGGCCGCCACGACGGCGGCCGCGTTTCTCCTTCGGTGCGCACTCTGCGCCATGTGTTGTCCCTCCCCCTCGAAAGATCCTCTTCCGGCCGTTTGGTCCGAGACCGAGGAGAATCCGTGGAAATGATGCGAAGACGTGAGCGTTGCGCTCACGAGAACACGATGAGTGTGGCTCAGGACACCGGGAGTGAGGGACGAGAACCGGCCGCTGCGCCACCAGACGGTGAACGTCCGCAGGAATGAGCGAAACCCGGCCCCGAGCGTAGGCTCGTCCCGGGAACTTGCCCGTCCCTTCGAGGGCCCCGGCAAGGACCGTCCCTCAGGCCGGTTCTAAGGTCAGCCGTCGGGCCCGGTCGACCCAACCCCACTCGGCCACAGCAACTTCAACGGAAGCGAGATTTCACCACCGTGACTGCTCTCACTCTCAGCACCGCCGCAGCGTCCGGTCTGCGGGCCGACGCGATCGTCGTCGGTGTCGCGAAGGGCCCCAAGGGCCCGGTCGTCGCACCGGGCGCCGAGGCCGTGGACAAGGCGTACGACGGCGGGCTCGCCGCGATCCTGGAGACCCTCGGCGCCACCGGTGCCGAGGGCGAGGTGACCAAGCTGCCCGCGCCCTCCGGTTTCAAGGCCCCCGTCGTAGTGGCCGTCGGCCTGGGAGCGGTCCCGGAGAAGGACGAGTCGTTCTCCGCCGAGGCGCTGCGCCGCGCCGCCGGTGTCGCCGCCCGCGCCCTCGCCGGGGCCAAGAAGGCCGCGTTCGCCCTGCCGGTCACGGACGCCGCCGACGCCGGTGCCGTCGCCGAGGGTGCCCGCCTCGGCGCCTACGCCTTCGACGCGTACAAGGAGACGGGCCGGGGCGGCAGCGCCGCCAAGAACGGCAAGGCTCCGCTGGCCGAGGTCACCCTGCTCGGCGGCAAGCCCCGCGACGCGGCGTACAAGGCGGCCGTCGCGCGCGCCACCGCCGTCACCGAGGAGCTCAACCGCGCCCGCGACCTCATCAACACCCCGCCGAACGACCTCACTCCGGAGGCCTTCGCCGCGGTCGCCACCGCGGCCGGCAAGGAGCACGGCATCAAGGTGCAGGTGCTCGACGAGAAGGCGCTGGCGAAGGGCGGCTACGGCGGCATCCTCGGCGTCGGCGCGGGCTCGGCCGCCGCTCCCCGCCTGGTGAAGCTGTCGTACACCTCCCCCAAGGCGAAGAAGTCCCTGGCCTTCGTCGGCAAGGGCATCACCTACGACTCGGGCGGCATCTCCCTCAAGCCGGCCGGCCACAACGAGACGATGAAGTGCGACATGAGCGGTGCCGCGGCGGTCTTCGCCGCCGTGGTCGCCGCCGCGCGTCTGGGCCTGGAGGTCAACGTCACGGGCTGGCTCGCGCTGGCCGAGAACATGCCCTCCGGTTCCGCCACCCGTCCCGGTGACGTGCTGCGCATGTACAGCGGCAAGACCGTCGAGGTCCTCAACACGGACGCCGAGGGCCGGCTGGTCCTCGCCGACGCGCTGTGGAAGGCGTCGGAGGACAAGCCGGACGCGATCGTCGACGTGGCGACGCTGACCGGCGCGATGGTGCTCGCCCTGGGCAGCCGCACCTTCGGCGTGATGGCCAACGACGACGCGTTCCGCGGCTCGATCGTCGAGGCCGCCGAGGAGGTCGGCGAGGAGTCCTGGCCGATGCCGCTGCCCGAGCACCTGCGCAAGGGCATGGACTCCCCGACCGCCGACATCGCCAACATGGGCGAGCGCATGGGCGGTGGCCTGGTCGCCGGCCTGTTCCTGCGCGAGTTCATCGGCGAGGGCATCACCTGGGCGCACCTCGACATCGCCGGCCCGGCGTTCAACGAGGCGGGTCCCTTCGGCTACACCCCCAAGGGCGGCACCGGTTCCGCGGTCCGCACCCTGGTCCGGCTCGCCGAGCTGACGGCGGCGGGCGACCTGGGCTGAGGCCCCTGCCCGTGCACGGCCCCGGGGCGTCGCCGCCCCGGGGCCGTCCGTTCGGCCGCACGAGGGTTTCGCCCTCGACGAAATCCGCAGGTTCTGGTGCACCCGTACCCCGTCGACGTGATGGATCAGACGTCCGAGAGACCGGCCCGGCGTCTCGCTCGCCCTCGACAAGTGCAAAGATGGGTTCTCGGCAGGACAGGGCCCCCACCACAGGGCCGAAGAAAGAGCGGCCGGACACCAGCCGACCGACCGGTCAACCACCCGCAAGGGACAAAGGTGCCCGGCGTACGGCGCACATGCATGGAGGACGTGACGTGGCGAACGACGCCAGCACCGTTTTCGACCTAGTGATCCTCGGCGGCGGTAGCGGCGGTTACGCCGCGGCGCTGCGCGGAGCGCAGCTGGGCCTGGACGTCGCCCTGATCGAGAAGGACAAGGTCGGCGGTACCTGCCTGCACCGTGGGTGCATCCCCACCAAGGCCCTGCTGCACGCCGGCGAGGTCGCCGACCAGGCCCGCGAGAGCGAGCAGTTCGGTGTCAAGGCCACCTTCGAGGGCATCGACGTGGCGGCCGTCCACAAGTACAAGGACGGCGTGATCTCCGGCCTGTACAAGGGCCTTCAGGGGCTGATCGCCTCCCGCAAGGTCACCTACATCGAGGGTGAGGGCCGGCTGTCCTCCCCGACGTCGGTCGACGTGAACGGCCAGCGCATCCAGGGCCGCCACGTGCTGCTGGCGACCGGCTCCGTGCCGAAGTCGCTGCCCGGCCTGGAGATCGACGGCAACCGCATCATCTCCTCCGACCACGCGCTGGTCCTGGACCGCGTCCCGCAGTCCGCGATCGTGCTCGGCGGCGGCGTCATCGGCGTCGAGTTCGCCTCGGCGTGGAAGTCCTTCGGCACCGACGTGACGGTCATCGAGGGCCTCAAGCACCTCGTCCCGGTCGAGGACGAGAACTCCTCCAAGCTTCTTGAGCGCGCGTTCCGCAAGCGCGGCATCAAGTTCAACCTGGGCACCTTCTTCTCGAAGGCCGAGTACACCCAGAACGGTGTCAAGGTCACCCTCGCCGACGGCAAGGAGTTCGAGGCCGAGGTCCTGCTCGTCGCCGTCGGCCGCGGCCCGGTCTCGGCCGGTCTCGGCTACGAGGAGCAGGGCGTCGCGGTGGACCGCGGCTACGTCCTGGTCGACGAGTACATGCGGACGAACGTCCCGACGATCTCCGCCGTCGGTGACCTGGTCCCCACGCTCCAGCTCGCGCACGTCGGCTTCGCCGAGGGCATCCTGGTGGCGGAGCGTCTGGCCGGTCTGAAGACCGTTCCGATCGACTACGACGGCGTGCCGCGGGTGACGTACTGCCACCCGGAGGTCGCCTCCGTGGGTATCACCGAGGCCAAGGCCAAGGAGATCTACGGTGCGGACAAGGTCGTCGCCCTGAAGTACAACCTCGCGGGCAACGGCAAGAGCAAGATCCTGAACACCGCGGGCGAGATCAAGCTCGTCCAGGTGAAGGACGGTGCCGTGGTCGGCGTCCACATGGTCGGCGACCGTATGGGCGAGCAGGTCGGCGAAGCCCAGCTGATCTACAACTGGGAGGCGCTGCCCGCCGAGGTGGCGCAGCTCATCCACGCCCACCCGACGCAGAACGAGGCAATGGGCGAGGCCCACCTGGCCCTCGCGGGCAAGCCCCTGCACTCGCACGACTGATCCGGCTCGCGCCGATCTCAGTCACCGCGTCGCACCTGGGCGCGACGACCACAGACTTCCGCACCCTCCCCGGGCTCTCGACACCGCTCGGACCGGGGAGATCCCATCGTAAGGAGCAACAGAAACCATGGCGGTTTCCGTAACCCTTCCGGCGCTCGGTGAGAGCGTCACCGAGGGCACTGTCACCCGCTGGCTGAAGGCCGAGGGCGAGCGCGTCGAGGCCGACGAGCCGCTGCTGGAGGTGTCGACCGACAAGGTCGACACCGAGATCCCCTCCCCCGCCGCCGGTGTGCTGGCGTCCATCAAGGTCGCCGAGGACGAGACGGTCGAGGTCGGCGCCGAGCTGGCCGTCATCGACGACGGCACGGGCGCGCCCGCCGCCGCCCCCGCCCCGGCTGCCGCCGAGGCCCCCGCCGCCCCGGCTCCGGTCGCCGAGGCCCCCGCGGCTCCGGCGCCCGCCGCCGCCCCCGCCCCTGCCGCCGCCCCGGCCGGCGGCGCCTCCGGCACCGACGTCGTGCTGCCCGCGCTGGGCGAGTCGGTCACCGAGGGCACCGTCACCCGCTGGCTGAAGCAGGTCGGCGAGGAGGTCGCGGAGGACGAGCCGCTGCTCGAGGTCTCCACCGACAAGGTCGACACCGAGATCCCCGCGCCGGTGGCCGGCGTCCTGCTGGAGATCGTGGTCGGCGAGGACGAGACCGCCGAGGTCGGCGCCAAGCTCGCCGTCATCGGTGCGCCCGGTGCCGCTCCCGCCGCCGCCGCGCCCGCGGCTCCGGCCGCCCCGGCGCCCGCCCCCGCCGCTCCGGCTCCCGCTGCTCCGGCTCCGGCTCCCGCGGCTCCGGCCCCGGCCGCCGCCGCCCCGGCTCCGGTCCAGCCCGCGGCCCCGGCTCCGGCCGCGCCCGCCGCTCCGGCTCCCGCGCCGGTCGCCCCCGCCCCGGTCGCCCCGGCTCCGGCCGCCGCCACCGACGAGGGTGCGTACGTGACCCCGCTGGTGCGCAAGCTCGCCGCCGAGAACGGCGTCGACCTGGCCTCCGTCAAGGGCACCGGCGTCGGCGGTCGTATCCGCAAGCAGGACGTCATCGCCGCCGCCGAGGCCGCGAAGGCCGCCGCTGCCGCTCCGGCTCCCGCCGCCGCGGCTCCGGCCGCCAAGAAGGCCCCGGCCCTGGAGGTCTCGCCGCTGCGCGGCCAGACCGTCAAGATGCCTCGCATCCGCAAGGTCATCGGCGACAACATGGTGAAGGCCCTGCACGAGCAGGCTCAGCTGTCCTCGGTCGTCGAGGTCGACATCACCCGCCTGATGAAGCTCCGCGCGCAGGCGAAGGACTCCTTCGCGGCCCGCGAGGGCGTCAAGCTCTCCCCGATGCCGTTCTTCGTGAAGGCGGCGGCCCAGGCGCTGAAGGCCCACCCGGTCATCAACGCCCGGATCAACGAGGCCGAGGGCACGATCAGCTACTTCGACTCCGAGAACATCGGTATCGCGGTGGACTCCGAGAAGGGCCTGATGACCCCGGTCATCAAGGGTGCGGGCGACCTGAACATCGCCGGCATCGCCAAGGCCACGGCGGACCTGGCGGGCAAGGTCCGCGCCAACAAGATCACCCCGGACGAGCTGTCCGGCGCGACCTTCACCATCTCCAACACCGGCTCGCGCGGCGCGCTGTTCGACACGATCATCGTGCCGCCGAACCAGGTCGCGATCCTGGGCATCGGTGCCACGGTCAAGCGTCCGGCCGTCATCGAGACGGAGGAGGGCACGGTCATCGGCGTCCGCGACATGACGTACCTGACCCTGTCCTACGACCACCGTCTGGTGGACGGCGCCGACGCGGCCCGTTACCTGACCGCCGTCAAGGCGATCCTGGAGGCCGGCGAGTTCGAGGTCGAGCTCGGCCTGTAGTCCTCACCCGCGCCAGCGCGCCGCCCCCGTCCGGGACTCCGGGCGGGGGCGGCGTGTTTGCGGGGTCGGACAGGACAGGGCCTAGCGTGGTGTCAGCTTCTCGTCCGTCCACAGCACCAGCGTCTCCACCCACACGTTGGGGATCTCCGTCCGGTAGGCGGGCGTCAGATGCCGCGCCCGGTAGGCCTTCAGCACGTCGTACGTGGCGTCCAGGCAGTCCCGTGAGCCCAGCTCCCCCGTGGCGGGGTCGACGCCGACGAGGAAGCCGCGGCTCTCCACCGTGCGGATCATCGCGCGCGCCGCGGCGACGTCACCGGCCGGCGAGCCGGTGCAGCGGTACCGGCTGTAGGGGTGCGAGGACGTACCGGGGTAGTGGGCGTCGCGGGACATGTCGCTGAGCATCCGGGCGTAGGAGCCCTGCGCGTGCCAGGCCCCGATGTCGCCGCCGGGCGGGGTGTACAGGGCGTTGCTCGGGTTCTCGACCGCGCCGTACTCCCAGCGGTCGGTCCCGGTGACGCGGAAGCCCCAGCCGGTGTGACCGAACTTCTGCGCGCCGTCGGGCTTGACGAACACGCAGGCGCCGCCGGGTCCCGCGGGCTGACCGGCGGCCCCCGCGGCGGGCGCGGAGCCCGGGGCGCGGGTGCCGCCGGACGGGGCGGCGGCGCCCGTGTCCATCGGCCGGCAGCCGGTCGCCGTGCCCACGAGCGCCGCTGCCGCCACCGCCACGACCGCCCAGCGAAGTGCGCGTACCCGACCCTTCATGACATCCCCCTGACCTGGCGGGGGTGCCGACGGCGGCGACCCCTCTGCCCCTCGCCACTGCGGACGGGGCCCCGTGGGTTCTCGGGGTGACACGGACGTGACGGGTCCGGGCACCACCCGGTACGGGTCTTTACAGGCGTGGACGCCCTGACAGCGTGTAAGTCTCGTCTCACCTGCACGAAAGCGCCCCCGAGCGCCCCTCACCGGCAGCGGTGCGGCCTTATTGTCTAAACGTCGAACGGCACCGGAGCCCGCCCGCCGCACCGCTACCGCCCCTCAACGAGGCCCTTCGGGCCGCAATATTGGATTCAGAGCCTCCGAAGGAGCCCTCATGACCGCGCCCGTCGTCCACTCGCTGCGCGAACAGATCCGCGAGCACATCGTGGAGGGGATCGTGAGCGGGCGCTGGAAGCCGGGCGAGCGGATCGTGGAGCGGCGGATCGCGACGGAGCTGGAGGTCAGCCAGACGCCGGTGCGGGAGGCTCTGCGTGAGCTCGAGTCGCTGCGGCTGATCGAGTCGGCGCCGAACAAGGGCGTCCGGGTGCGGAACCTGACCGCAGCCGACCTGGAGGAGAGCTACCCGGTGCGGGCGGGTCTGGAGGCCATCGCGGCGGAGCTGGCGGCCGAGCGGCTCGCCGAGGACTGCTCGGCGCTGGAGCCGCACGTCACGGCGCTGTACGAGGCCGACCGGCTGTCGGACGGCACCGGGCAGGTCCGTCACACGGTGGCCTTCCACCGCGAACTGGTGCGCGCCGCGGGCAACTCCGTCCTCCTGCACACCTGGGAGGGCCTGGGCATCGAGGTCTTCACGGCCCTGTCCATCCGCTGGCTGGGGACGGTCCAGCAGTCGTACGCGGAGGAGCACGAGGCTCTCGTGGACGCCTTCCGGCGCCGTGACCCGCTGATCGCCGACCTCGTGAAGGCGCATGTGCTGGGCTGCGCGCCGAGGCCCTGAACAGCGGAGCGCCCGCATGCTCAGACGTCGTTCCACCTGCGAAAACCTTCGATTTCAAGGCACCGCGTGCCTGGCACGAAGGCACCCCGTGCCGACTTTCTCGGTCTGAAGAGGTTTTCCCCTTCAACCCTTTGATCGATCATCGATCAGGGAGTTACAGTCACGTCGGGCTCCCACAAGAGCCCGCCGCCCTGTCCTGCCAAAGACCAAGGGCACCCCCGAAAACCCCTTACCGACGAGGGAACCCCCCTCCGCATCCGGAAGGCGGCGCAATGACCGACCCCACCGCGATCCAGCCCAGCGAGCTCGACCAGCTCCCCGACCGCGACCCGGAGGAGACCGCCGAATGGCAGGCCTCCCTGGACGCCGTCGCCAAGGCAGCCGGGCCGCACCGTGCCGCGTACCTGATGCGCCGCACTCTGGAGCGTGCCGAGGGCAACGGTCTGGCGCTGCCCAAGCTGCTCGAGACCGACTACGTCAACACCATCCCCACCGCCGCCGAGCCCGTCGTGGACGGCGACGAGGAGATGGAGCGCCGGATCACCGCGTGGAACCGCTGGAACGCGGCCGCGATGGTGAGCCGCGGCAGCAAGCACGGCGTCGGCGGCCACATCGCCACCTTCGCCTCCGCCGCCTGGCTCTACGAGACGGGCTTCAACCACTTCTTCAAGGGCAAGGAGGCCGACGGGTCCGGCGACCAGCTCTACATCCAGGGCCACGCCTCCCCCGGCATCTACGCCCGCGCCTTCCTCGACGGCCGGCTGACCGAGCAGCACCTCGACAACTTCCGCCAGGAGGCCGGGGGCAACGGTCTGCCGTCGTACCCGCACCCGCGCCGCCTGCCCTGGCTGTGGGAGTTCCCGACGGTCTCCATGGGCCTCGGCCCGCTGTCGGCCATCTACCAGGCGCGCTTCAACCGCTATCTCACCAGCCGCGGCATCAAGGACGTCTCCCAGTCCCACGTGTGGGCGTTCCTCGGCGACGGCGAGATGGACGAGCCCGAGTCGACGGCGGCACTCGCGCTGGCCTCGCGTGAGGGCCTCGACAACCTCACCTTCGTCATCAACTGCAACCTCCAGCGCCTCGACGGCCCGGTCCGCGCCAACTTCAAGATCGTGCAGGAGCTGGAGGCCCAGTTCCGCGGCGCCGGCTGGAACGTCGTCAAGTCGTTGTGGGGCACGGCCTGGGACGAGCTGTTCCAGCTCGACACCACCGGCGCGCTCGTCCGCCGACTGCGCGAGGTACCCGACGCGCAGGTGCAGACGTACCAGACCCGCGACGCCGCCTACATCCGCCAGGACTTCTTCGGCGCCGACCCGGCGCTCGTCGAGATGGCGAAGCTGATCAGCGACGACAAGATCCTGGAGTGCTTCCACCTCTCCCGCGGTGGTCACGAGTCGCGCAAGGTCTACGCCGCGTACAAGGCGGCCCTGGCCCACAAGGGCGCGCCGACCGTGATCCTCGCCCAGACCGTCAAGGGCTTCACGCTCGGCGAGGGCTTCGCGTCCAAGAACGCCAACCACCAGATGAAGAAGCTGACGACGGACCAGTTCAAGCAGATGCGTGACCTGCTCGAACTGCCCATCTCCGACAGCCTGTTCGCCGACGGCACGGTGCCCTACGGCCACCCGGGCGCCGACTCCCCCGAGGTCCGCTACCTCCAGGAGCGCCGCGCGGCCCTCGGCGGCCCGGCCCCGGCCCGCCGCACGCACGCACTCGCCCCTCTCCCTGCCCCGGCCGACAAGGCGTTCGCCTCCTTCGACAAGGGCTCCGGCTCGCAGAACGTCGCCACCACCATGGCGTTCGTCCGCCTGGTCAAGGACCTGGTCCGCGACAAGGAGACCGGCAGGCGCTGGGTGCCGATCGTCCCGGACGAGGCGCGCACCTTCGGCATGGAGAGCCTCTTCCCGTCCCTCGGCATCTACTCGCCCAAGGGCCAGACGTACGAGCCGGTCGACCGCGACCAGCTGATGTACTACAAGGAGGCCAAGGACGGCCAGATCCTCAACGAGGGGATCACCGAGGCCGGCTCCATGGCGGACTTCATCGCCGCGTCCACCGCGTACGCCACGCACGGCGAGGCGATGATCCCCTTCTACATCTTCTACTCGATGTTCGGCTGGCAGCGCACGGCCGACCAGATGTGGCAGCTCGGCGACCAGCTCGGCCGCGGCTTCCTGGTCGGCGCCACGGCCGGCCGGACGACGCTGACGGGCGAGGGCCTCCAGCACGCCGACGGTCACTCCCCCGTCATCGCGGCCACCAACCCCGCCGCGCTGACGTACGACCCGGCGTTCGCCTACGAGGTCGCGACGATCGTCAAGGACGGTCTGCGCCGGATGTACGGCGCGGCCGCCCCGGGCGAGGACCCGAACGTCTTCTACTACCTGACGGTCTACAACGAGCCGATCCCGCAGCCGGCCAAGCCGTCCGGCCTCGGCATCGACGAAGGCATCGTCAAGGGCCTGTACCGCTTCAACACGGCCGAGTCGGCGGGCCTGTCCCCCGTCGCGAACGCCCCGCGCATCCAGCTGCTGGGCTCCGGCACGGCGATCCACTGGGCGCTCGACGCCCAGAAACTGCTCGCCGAGGAGTGGGGCGTGGCCGCCGACGTGTGGTCCGCGACCTCCTGGACCGAGCTGCGGCGCGACGCGCTGGAGGCCGACGCGGCACTGCTGCGCGGCGAGGAGCGGGTGCCGTTCGTGCGCCAGGCGCTCCAGGGTGCCGAGGGCCCGGTCCTCGCGGTCTCCGACTACATGCGCCAGGTCCCGGACCAGATCGCGCAGTGGGTCGAGCAGGACTACTCCTCGCTCGGTGCCGACGGCTTCGGTCTGTCCGACACCCGTGAGGCGGCCCGCCGCCACTTCGGGGTGGACGCCCAGTCGATCGTCGTCGCGGCGCTGGCACAGCTCGCGCGGCGCGGCGAGGTGAAGGCGTCGGCCGTGAAGGAGGCCCGGGAGCGCTACGGCCTGTAGTACCCGAGGAGTTCCGGGGTCACCCGGTGCGGGGCACGGCGATCCGGTGCGGGAGCACGGCGGTCGCCGTGCCCCCGCGCGTTTTCCGGCCCCTGTCCCGTCGGTCCGTTGTCAGTGGTGCCCGGCATCATGAACCCATGCGTGCTGCCCGGCTGATCAGGATGGTGCTGCTGCTCCAGTCGCGGGCGTCGATGACCGCCGCCGAGCTGGCGCGGGAGCTGGAGGTGTCCGAGCGGACGGTCACGCGCGACGCACAGGCGCTCTCGGAGGCGGGCGTCCCGGTGTACGCGGACCGCGGCCGCGCCGGGGGCTACCGCCTGGTCGGCGGTTACCGCACGCGGCTGACGGGACTCGCGCGGAGCGAGGCGGAGGCACTGTTCCTGAGCGGGGTGCCGGGGGCGCTGCGCGAGATGGGCCTGGAGGACACGGCGTCGGCGGCCCGGCTGAAGGTGTCCGCGGCGCTGCTGCCGTCCCTGCGCGACGCCTCGCGCACGGCGGCGCAGCGGTTCCATCTGGACGCGCCGGCCTGGTTCAGCGAGCCCGAGACACCCGAGCTGCTGCCCGCGGTGGCGGAGGCGGTCTGGGACGACCGGCTCGTCGTGGCACGGTACCGGCGCGGCGAGGAGGAGGTGCGGCGCGCTCTGGAGCCGTACGGCCTCGTCCTCAAGGCGGGCGTCTGGTACGTGTGCGCGCGGGTGCCCGACGCGGGGTCGTTCCGGGTGTACCGCATCGACCGGTTCAGCAGCGTCGACACCGCCGACGAGCGGTTCCGGCGGGAGGACGACTTCGATCTGCGCGCGTTCTGGGACGAGCGGGCCGAGCAGTTCGCCCGGTCCATCCTGCGGTCCGAGGTCGTCGTGCGGCTGTCCCCGGACGGCGTACGACGACTGCCGTACGCCGTCGGCCTCCCCTCGGCGAAGGAGGCCCTGGAGGAGTGCGGCGCCCCCGACGACGGGGGCTGGCTGACCGTCACGCTTCCCGTCGAGTCCGAGGAGGTCGCCCGCACGCAGCTCATGGGGCTCGGGCCGGACGTGGAGGTGCTCTCCCCGGCGGCGCTGCGGGACCGCTTCGCGAAGGACGCGGCCCGGCTCGCGGCTCTGTACGGGCGAGTTGACCCCGACGGGCCCTCCCCCGCCGCGGAGCACTCCTGAAATGCGCTTGAAATGCGTATGAACCCGGCGGTTTTACCTTCGGCATGTGCACGCATAACAATCTGCTCCACTCCACGTGCGTCCCTCCCGTCCAGGCCCGATGCTGGACCCGTGATGGACGAGACGGAGTTCTGGGAGCTGGTGGACACCACCCGTGCGGCCGCCGAGGGCGATCCCGAGGAGCAGGCCGACCTGCTCGTCGAGCGGCTCGTGCAGTTGGACCCCGATCTGGTCCTGGACTTCGCCCGGCACTTCGAGTCCCGCTACAACCGCGCGTACCGCTGGGACCTGTGGGGTGCCGCCTGGGTGCTGCTCGACGGCGCCAGCGACGACGCCTTCGACTTCTTCCGGTGCTGGCTGATCGGCCAGGGCCGGGAGGTCTTCGAGGGCGCGGTGCACGACCCGGACTCCCTCGCCGACCTCCTGGACGACTTCGACGAGGAGATCGACGGCGACGGCGAGGAGCTGGGTTACTCGGCCGACGAGGCCTACGAGCAGCTCACCGGCGCCGTCGCGCCCGACCTCGGCATCCCGCCCGCCGCCGCGGAACCGGAGGGCACACCGCTCGA
Organism: Streptomyces sp. Tue6028; assembly: GCF_002300165.1. GTDB lineage: Bacteria > Actinomycetota > Actinomycetes > Streptomycetales > Streptomycetaceae > Streptomyces > Streptomyces siamensis. The sequence goes on from NZ_MLCE01000012.1 coordinate 42,522, forward strand.
CTTCGAGAACGAGGCGGTCATCGCGGACCGCTACCCCAAGCTGTGGGACCGCTTCAGGGACTGACGCGGACTCAGCGGCCGGCCCGCCGTCCCGGTGCCACCGTCCCGCCCGTCACGGCCGTCCGGCGGCCCGCCCGCCACCGGGCGTCCGCCTCCCCTCATGCCGCCGCGCGTCGGCGACCGGTCTCCGGCGGGAGGTGGGCCTGGGGCTGCTCGGCCCGTACGGCGTGGTGCAGCGGTGCCGCGTTCGCCTGGTCCAGGGCGGACGCCGTGACCGCCGCCGGCCCCAGGACGACCGTCGCCACCGCGCAGACCACCGTCCACGGACTGCGCGCCGTCCTGGCCCAGCCGGCCACCCCGGGCGTGGTCCTCGTCCCGCCGTTCGTCATGATCCCCACCTCCGGTCAGTGCCTACGACGACGGTAGGAGGCCCGGCTCTGCGGAGCCTGTGAGCCGCCTGCGGTGCGGCTGTGGCTGTGCGGGCGCCGCCCGCGTGGCGTGCGCGGTGGGCCTCAGCGCCCCTGGAGGCGGGCGGCCTCGTCCCTGATCGCGGGGAGCCGGGCCGTCAGCGCCGCCCCGGGGCAGGTGGTCATGAACGCGGCGTTGTGCCCGGCGACGGTGGGCAGTGCGGCGGAGGTGCCCGCGGAGAACCGGCTCAGACTGTTGCTGGAGCGCAGCCGCACGGTGGCGCGCGGGTCGGTGTCGGAGATCCCGAGCTTCCAGGCGACGAGGCGGGCGATGGAGTCCGTCATCGCCCGCGGCACCGGCGTCCCGGACGTGAAGGTGCCGATGGCCGCGACCCCGGCGGTGCGGTGGTTGAAGCCCTGGGTGTGCGCCCCGGTGACGGGCCGGTCGATGCCGCCCGCGCGGCCCTCGTAGATGGTGCCGCAGCGGTCGACGAGGAAGTTGTAGCCGATGTCGTCCCAGTCCTTGGCGCCCGTCTGGCCCGCGTAGAGGTCGCGGATGATGCGGGGCGCGTCGGCGCAGTCGTAGTCGTTCGGCGAATCGGTGTGGTGGACGAAGACCGCGACGACCCGGTCGTCGTAGCGTGGCGCCGGCTGAGCGTGCGTGCTCGCGGCGTCCAGCCACGTCGAGCGCGGCACGATCGGGGGCCGGGGGCCGGGGTGGGCCGCCGCGGGCCGGGCGGCGGACGGCGGGGCGGGCTCGGTCCGCGTGCGGTCCACCGTGGCCGCGCACATCACCAGCGCGAGGCCGGCGGCGAGGCCGGGCACACAGCCGAGCAGCACGCGCACGGTCCGCGGCAGCCGGTCCGGGAGGCCGGGCGCGCGTGGCGCCCGCGCACCCCACGGCAGGAACCGCCCGCGCCATCGGCGTCCCGGGCCGCCGCGGGACCGGCGCGGCCGGCGCGTCCACAGCGCGCCGAGCCCGCCCGCCCGGAGCCGGCGGAGCACCGCGGGCCGCGGGCGCCGCGCACCTCGCGCCCGTGCCCCCCGCGTCTTCCGGAAGACACGCATGAAGACACCCTGGCCCCGATCTTCGCCGTCCGCGATGTGTGCTGTGCCACCCGGTGGAACCATTGTTCCGGTCCGAGTCGTTTTTACAGGTCCACGCGTGTGTGACCCTTTCCCCGGCGCCACGCGCGCGTGCCTGATCACTGGGCCCGCCCCACGCGTACTAAGGGGCCCGAGAGAAAGGCGGCTCCGTGGACGTGCTCGACCTCCTGCTGATGCTGGTGATCCTGGTCTACGCGGCGTCCGGCTACCGTCGCGGCCTGGTCGCCGGCTGTGTGTCCCTGGCGGGATTCGTGGGCGGTGCCGTGATCGGTGTGTGGGTGCTTCCGTGGATCATGGACCTGGTCACGGCCGGGACCCCGGCGGCGACGGTGACGGCCGTGCTGACGGTGCTGGTCCCGGCGGTGGTGGGCCACGAGATGGCGGGCAGGCTCGCGCTCAAGCTGCGCCGCGAGCTCTCCCGGGGACCGCTGCGGGTGGCGGACGGCATCGGCGGGGCCGCGGCCAACACGGTGGCGGTGCTGCTGGTGGCCTGGGTGGCCGCGAGCGTCCTGGGCGCGTCCTCGTCGACGGTGGTGACGCAGTCGATCCGCAATTCGGCGCTGCTGGGCGCCGTCCAGGACACGATGCCGGACACCACACCGGACTGGTTCTCGCGCGCGACCTCCGCGCTCACCGAGGCCGGCTTCCCCCAGGTCTTCAACCCGTTCGAGAGCGAGCCGACGACGGGCGTCGCCAGGCCCTCCGGGGACAGCGTCACGACGGCCGCGACGAACGCCGCGAAACTCAGCACGGTCAAGGTGGAGGGCAGCTCGGGCGTCCAGGGACGCGAGGGCAGCGGCTTCGTGTACACGTCCGAGCACGTGATGACGAACGCCCATGTCGTGGCCGGCATCGACCAGCCGACCGTGCGGGTGGGCGGCGTCGGCGAGGCGTACGAGGCCACCGTCGTGCTCTTCGATCCGCAGAAGGACGTCGCCGTCCTCTACGTCCCGGGGCTGCGCGCGCCCGCGCTCCGCTTCGACGACACCGCTTCGCGCGGCGACTCGGCGGTCGTGGCGGGCTATCCGCAGGACGGCGGCCTCGACCTCCAGGCGGCCACGGTCGCGGGCCGCATCGACGCGACGGGCCAGAACATCTACAGCTCGGACACCGTCACGCGTGAGATCTACTCGGTCCGCTCCACCGTCCGTCCGGGCAATTCCGGCGGTCCGCTGCTGACCACCGACGGCAGGGTGTATGGCGTGGTCTTCGCCCGCTCGACCTCGGACAGCGAGACCGGTTACGTGCTGACGGCGGACGAGGTGGCGGGCGACGCGCAGCGGGCGGCGGACGCGACGAGGCCGGTGGACACGGGCGACCTCGTCACGTCGTAGATCCGGGCGGCCTCGTCACGGCGTGGCACCGGCGGCCCCGGCGAGTCGTCACGCCGGGGAACCCGGCGACCCCAGTGGCACCGCTGACCCCGGCGTCCCCGTCACGGCCTGGAACCCGGCGTCCCGCGCGCCTCAGCGGGCACGGCGTCAGAGGTCAGAGGGTCAGAGGTCAGAGGGTCAGAGGGTCAGAGGGTCAGAGCGAACGTCCCATGAACACGTCGTCCACGTACGTGCCGTCCAGCAGGAACTCCTCGGGCAGGACGCCCTCCACGACGAAGCCCTCCGACTCGTACAGCCCCCGTGCCGGGGCGTTGTGCCCGAGGACCCGCAGCGTGATCCGCCGGGCGCCCAGCCGGCGGGCCTCGTCCTGCACGGCCCGCAGCAGGGCGCGCCCGACACCGGTGCCGCGCGCCTCGTCGGCGACGACGAGCCCCTGGATCTGCCGCACATGCGCGTTGCAGGCGAGCGGGGTCGGGAAGCCCAGGCGGATGTAGCCCACCACGCGGCCGCCGATCTCGGCGACGAGATGGTCACGCGGTCCGAAGCGCTCGCTGTAGAAGGGCTCGTACGGGGGCTGCGGGCGCGGTGCGACGGCGTGCAGCGTGGACCAGGTGACCCGGTCGAGGCGCGCGAGCTCGTCCTCGTCGTCGAGCGTGGCGGTGCGTATGAGCGGTGCTGGCATGCTGATCACTGTACGGCTCCGCCACCCGGCCTCGTCCCGCAATTTCTGGGGCTTCGCGGGCAGGATGGACGTATGAGCGACTCGACTCTTCCCCCCGGTTCGCGTGTTGCCGTCGCCGGTGCGTCCGGCCTGATCGGTTCGGCGCTGGCGCGCTCGCTGGCCGCGGACGGACACGTGGTGGTGCGTCTGGTGCGCCGGGCGCCGCGTACGGAGGACGAGGTCGAGTGGGACCCCGAACGGGAGCGGATCGACACGGCGGGGCTCGCCGGCTGCGCCGCGGTGGTCAATCTGGCGGGGGCGGGCATCGCCGCGCAGCGCTGGACGGAGGCGTACCGGCGCAAGATCCGGGAGAGCCGGGTCCTCGGCACGGCGACGCTGGCCGACGCGGTGGCCTCCCTCGACGAGCCGCCCGCGGTGTTCGTGAACGGCAGCGCGATCGGGTACTACGGCGACACGGACGGCCGGGCGGTGGACGAGTCGGCGCCGCCCGGGACCGGTTTCCTGTCCTCGCTGTGCGTGGACTGGGAGGAGGCGGCCGGCCCCGCCCAGGACGCCGGTGTCCGTACGGTCTTCGCCCGCACCGGCCTGGTGGTCTCCAGCAAGGGCGGCGCGTGGGCGAAGCTGTTCCCGCTCTTCAAGGCGGGGGTCGGCGGCCGGATGGGCGACGGCCGCCAGTACTGGAGCTTCATCTCCCTGCACGACGAGGTGGCGGCGATCCGGCACCTCATCGACACGGACTGGCTCGCCGGCCCGGTGAACCTGACGGCTCCGGACCCGCTCACCAACCGTGAGATCACCGAGGCGATGGGCCGTGTCCTGCACCGCCCCACCGTGTTCACCACCCCGGCCCCGCTGTTGCGTCTCGCCCTCGGCGACATGGCCGGCGACATCCTCGGCAGCCAGCGCGTCCTGCCCGGCCGCCTCCTGGAATCGGGCTTCTCGTTCGCGTTCCCGTCGATCGAGGGGGCGCTGCGGGCGGCGCTCGACTGAGCGGTACGCGGCGGCGGGACCGTCCGCGCGGCCGTACCGGGCAGTCACATGCACCCCCCATGCGCCCGTGCACGGCCGCCGCGCGTCTTCCGCCGTCCGCGGGCGCACCTACCCTCGATCCGAACTCGGGTATTCCAGAAGCCTGTTGGGGGCATGACGTCCCCACCGGCCGCGCAACCTCGGGGAGGGGCACGTGCTAGAGCCCGCACGCCACACCGCGCAGATCGCGGAGATCGCGGAATACGCTGCGTACGCAGAAGACGCACCACGCGCACAGGACGTCGACGTCGTCGTCGTGGGAGCCGGGGCAGCCGGCCTGGCGGCCGCGTTGCATCTGACCAGGGCGGGGCTGTCGGCCACCGTCCTGGAGGCCGCGCCGCACGTGGGCGGGCGCATGGCCACGGAGAAGGTCGACGGCTTCCGGCTGGACCGGCTGGGCCGGCTGCTGTCCACCTCGTACCCCGAACTGCGCCGCACCCCGGGTCTGGACGGTCTCGTCCTGCGCCCGTTCTCCCCGGGCGTCCTGCTGCACAGCGACGGTCACCACCACCGTGCGGCCGTCCCCCCGTCGGCTCCCGTCGTGCCCCGAAGCGCAAGGGGCGCACTCACCACCGCGCGCGCCCTCGCGAGCGCCCCCCGGCTCTCGCTGGCCCGCCCGCAACGCGCCGCCACGCGCCCCGGCCCCCTCGGCGGCCCGCTCGACCAGTCCCGTCTGGCCGGCGCCCTGGCCCGGATCGCCGCCACCCGGCCGGAGCGCCTGCTCGGCCGCCCGGACGTGCCGGCCGCCCGGGCGCTCGCCTCCTGCGGGCTGCCGGCCCGCACGGTCGACGGCTTCCTGCGCCCCCTGCTCGCCACGCTGCTGTGCGACCCGGACCTGAAGACCTCGAACCGCTGCGCGGACCTCGCCCTGCACTCCTTCGCGACGGGCCGGCTGTGTCTGCCCGAGGGCGGCGCGGACGCGCTCCCGGAGCTGCTCGCCGCGGCGCTGCCGCCGGGCACGGTCCGCACCGGCGTGGAGGTCACCTCGGTCTCCACGACCAGCGTGACGACGAGGGAGCACGGCCGGATCGGCTGCCGTGCCATCCTGCTGGCGACCGGCGCCCGTGCCGCGGCCGAGCTGCTGCCCGGCCTGCGCCTGCCCGCCTTCCACCCGGTGACGGTCCTTCACCACACCACCGACGAGCCCCCGCTCACGGAGGACGCCCTGCTGCTGGACGCCGACCGCAGCGGCCCCGTGGCGCACACCGCGGTCGTCAGCCGGGTCGACCCGACGCGCGCGCCCGAGGGCCGCGCCCTCATCTCCTCGACGGTGCTGGGCACTCCACCGGCCGCGGCGCACCTGGACGCGGCGGTCCGCGCCCAACTGGCCCGTCTCTACGGGACGTCGACGACCCGCTGGGAACTCCTCGCGGTCCATCACGATCCCGAGGCGGTCCCGGCGATGCCGTCGCCGCACGACCCGCACCGCCCGGTGCGGCTCCTCGCCGGCCTGTACGTCTGCGGCGACCACCGGGACACCAGCACCGTGCAGGGTGCGCTGCACTCGGCCCGCCGGGCCGCCCATGCCCTGCTCTCGGACCTGGGCGCCCGGCCGGCCCCGCTGGCGGAACCCCTGGAGACCGCGGCCTGAGCCGTCCCCGGCGTCAGCCCAGCGCCGCCACCCTGTCCCGGTAACCGCGTACGGGCGTCGCGTCCTTGTAGGGCTCCAGGCGCCGCTCGAAGTCCCGTACGTACTCGACGGCCCTCACCGACCGCATCTCGGCCGCCTGCCCGGCCGCCTCCGCGCCGAGCTGGCAGGCCTGGTCGAGCTCTCCGAGGCCGAGCCGCGCGGAGGCGAGCACCACGCGGCAGAACAGCCGGCTGCGCGCATAGCCGGGCGCCCGCAGTTGCAGCGAGCGCTCGGCGTGCTGCGCGGCGGCCCGGTACTGCTGGAGGTCGCGGTGGCAGTGCCCGAACTCGTCGGCGAGCTGCGCCTCGTCGAAGAACCGTGCCCAGTGCGGGACCTCCTCGCCCGTCCGGGACGCCTCCAGCGCGCGCTCGGCCCGCACCAGGGCGGCGGTGCAGGCGCGCACCTCGCCCAGCACGCCGTGTCCGCGCGCCTCGGCCGCGTGCAGCAGTGCCTGCACGACGGACGGCGCCGCCGATCCGACGCCCTGCTGGGCCACCCGCGCCAGTTGCACGGCCTCCCGGCCGTGGCCGAGGTAGACGGCCTGGCGGCTCATCGTGACCAGCACGTAGGAGCCGTAGGCGCGGTCCCCGGCGGCCTGCGACAGGCGCAGCGCCTGGACGAAGTACCGCTGTGCGAGCCCGTGCGCGGCGATGTCGTACGAGGTCCAGCCGGCGAGCCGGGTGAGGTCGGCGGCGGCGGCGAACAGCCGCCGCCCGGTCTGCTCGCCGTACGTGCCGCGCAGCATCGGCTCGGCCTCGTGCTCCAGATAGCGGACCAGTGCCTGGCGGGCGTGGCCGCCGCCGTAGGCGTTGTCGAGGGCGCGGAAGAGTTCGCCGACCGAGCGGAGCGCCGCGATGTCGCCCCCGGTGACCTTCTGCCCCGGGCCGCGCTCGGTCTGGCTGCGCTGCCGCGGGACCGCCGGTCGCCCCTGCCCGGGGACACGGCCGGGCCCGGTCTCGCCGCGGCCGACCCGGTCGTCGGCCCGCCCGATCAGCCAGTCCCGGCTCGGGACGACGAGTCCCGCGGGGGTGAAGGCGATCTTGCGGAGCTCGGCATGGCTGCCGGAGTCCTTGCGCCACAGGCCGCTGACGATGTCCACGGCCTCCTCGGGGGTCGCGGCGAACTCCAGCCCCGCGTAGACCGGGGCGCAGGCGTCGAGCCCGAGGTCCTGCGCGGTGAGCCGGCGGCCGAGGCGGCGGGTGAACACCTCGGCGATGAGCGCGGGCGTGGTGCCCCGGGGCTGCTGCCCGCGCAGCCACCGGGTGACGGATGTCTTGTCGTATCTGAGATCGAGTCCGTGTTCGAGGCCGAGCTGGTCCACGCGACGGGCGAGACCTGCGTTGGAGAACCCCGCTTCTGCGATGAGCGCGGCGAGCTGTCGGTTGGGGGTGCGCTGCGCGGGTCGTTCCGTCATCTGCGGTGCGGTCTCCTGCCTTCCGGGTCACTGCGACTTGCCCGGATTGCCTGTGAGCAGCCCTTATGGCCTCGTGAACGGCGCGAATGTAGCGGAGCGTAAGCACCTCATCGCAGACTTCGAGGTTCATTCATCCGATCGTGTGAGGATTGGCCACTCGGCTGACGGCCGACGGCCGGACGTACAGTGGCGTGGGTGCGCCACGGGCCTGACGAAAGGTTCTTCCGCGTGCCGCACAAGGGCACCGCGGTGTGCCCGACGAAGCTTCTAGGGAGGCGCTTGCCGTGAGTGAGTTGCGGTTCGTCCGCATGGGATTCGGTGCCGAGGCGGTCGACTACCAGGAGGCGTGGGACGAGCAGCGCCGCGTGCACGCCGCCCGTTTCCTGGACGAGATCCCCGACACCTGCCTGCTCCTGGAGCACCCGCCGGTCTACACGGCGGGCCGGCGCACGGCGGACGACGAGCGGCCCCTGGACGGCACGCCCGTGATCGACGTGGACCGCGGCGGCAAGATCACCTGGCACGGTCCCGGCCAGCTGGTCGGCTACCCGATCCAGAAGCTGCCCCGCCCGGTGGACGTCGTAGCACATGTACGCCGCCTGGAAGAGGCCCTTATCCGTACGTGTGCGGAGTTCGGTCTGGAGACCACCCGCGTCGAGGGCCGCAGCGGCGTCTGGGTGCTCGGCGACCCGGTGGAACAGCGCCCCTCGCTCGGCGGCCTCTCCCTCGACTTCGACCCCCGGCTCCAGGACGAGGAGTTCGACCCCCGGCTGAACGGCCCGGAGTACGCGCCGTCCAACGCCGGCCAGCGCCGCGAGGACCGCAAGATCGCCGCGATCGGCATCCGTGTCGCCAAGGGCGTCACCATGCACGGCTTCGCCCTCAACGTGAACCCGGACAACGTCTGGTTCGACCGCATCATCCCCTGCGGCATCCGGGACGCCGGCGTCACCTCGCTCGCGAACGAACTGGGCCGCGACGTGACGATCGCCGACGTCCTGCCGGTGGCCGAGAAGCACCTCAGGGACATCCTGGAGAACGCCGACCTCAAGCCGCGGGTGGTGGAACGCGCGTCGGCCTAGGGCAGTCCCACGGGGACGGGAATGCACCCCCGGTCCCGAAGGTTGCCCAGACGAAGGACCGCAACACGCACGGGCGTACGCTGGTGTACGCCGAAGATTCGAAGACCACGCAGAGTACGAAGCCTACTCAGAGCAATCAGCAGGGAGCCGATGTGTCCGCAGTCGCACCCGACGGACGCAAGATGCTGCGCCTGGAGGTCCGCAACAGCCAGACCCCCATCGAGCGCAAGCCCGAGTGGATCAAGACCCGGGCGAAAATGGGCCCCGAGTACACGAAGATGCAGAGCCTCGTGAAGAGCGAGGGACTGCACACGGTCTGCCAGGAGGCGGGCTGTCCCAACATCTACGAGTGCTGGGAAGACCGCGAGGCCACCTTCCTCATCGGCGGTGACCAGTGCACCAGGCGCTGCGACTTCTGCCAGATCGACACAGGCAAGCCCGAGGCGCTCGACCGTGACGAACCGCGCCGCGTCGGCGAGTCCGTCGTCACGATGGACCTGAACTACGCGACCATCACCGGCGTCGCCCGCGACGACCTGGAGGACGGCGGCGCCTGGCTGTACGCCGAGACGGTCCGGCAGATCCACGCCCAGACGGCGGACCGCGAGGCCGGCCGCACCAAGGTCGAGCTGCTCGCCCCCGACTTCAACGCCGAGCCCGAGCAGCTCGCCGAGGTCTTCTCCTCGCGCCCCGAGGTCTTCGCGCACAACGTCGAGACGGTCCCCCGGATCTTCAAGCGCATCCGCCCCGGCTTCCGCTACGAGCGCTCGCTCAAGGTCATCACCGAGGCCCGTGACTACGGTCTGGTCACGAAGTCGAACCTGATCCTCGGCATGGGCGAGACCCGCGAGGAGATCAGCGAGGCGCTCCAGCAGCTGCACGAGGCAGGTTGCGAGCTCATCACGATCACGCAGTACCTGCGCCCGTCCGTGCGCCATCACCCCGTGGAGCGCTGGGTCAAGCCGCAGGAGTTCGTCGAGCTGAAGGAGGAGGCCGAGGAGATCGGCTTCTCCGGCGTCATGTCGGGCCCGCTGGTCCGCTCCTCCTACCGGGCCGGCCGGCTGTACCAGATGGCCGTCGAGAAGCGCGGCGCCTACGTCGCCTCACAGGCGGTCTGACACGCCGGACGGCATGATCGAAAACACGAGCGGTGGCACTGGGTGCCACCGCTTTCGTGTGAATCCGCGCACAAGCAACGTCCCCCTCGCCGCGGACCGTTCACAGCCGTCCCGACCGTCCCCGCAGATGGGGCCACCATTTGGGCCGCGTCAGGATGCGCGCCCTTCACATCAAGGCTTCATTGGTGTTTGACCGGTCGGTCACGCCCTGGTAACACCAATCAGTGACCCTGGTCTTACGCCACGTACTTGCTTTTCACGAAAGCATCCGATCCCGAGGGGGGACCCCCATCATGCAGGCCGCGCCGGTACGCGCCACCGCCATTCCGTCGTTCACAGATGCACTCCGTGCCGTCGAGTCGATCCTCATGAGCGGCGGCCAGCGCACGGCCCGCCGCAACGCCTGGACCTCCGTCCTGGAGGACCGCCGCCGCGCCAAGGACCGGGTCGAGGCGCAGCGCGTGCTGGAGTCCGTGGCCACCCGCCGCTAGCCCCTGCCGGCCGCCGGGGCCCGGAACCGCGGCCCCGGTACTGCCGTCGTCGGCGCTCGCCGGGCCACGTAGACTTCGTGGCATGGCGAGGAAGGAACCTGCAGCGGACGCTGCGAACCCCGGGCGACTCAAGCAGATCGCCCTGACCTACAAGATGACCCGCAAGGCCGACAAGAAGATCGGTCTTGTGCTCGCGGCTGTCGGAATCGTCACCCTCGGTGTCTTCCTCGCGATCGGCTTCTTGATCGGCCACCCGGTCTATCTCGGCATTCTCGGCCTCCTGCTGGCCTTCCTCGCGACGGCGATCGTCTTCGGACGCAGGGCCGAGCGGGCCGCCTTCGGGCAGATGGAGGGACAGCCGGGAGCCGCGGCGGCCGTGCTGGACAACATCGGCCGGGGCTGGACCACCACTCCGGCGGTGGCGATGAACCGCAGCCAGGACGTGGTGCACCGCGCGGTCGGCAAGGCCGGCATCGTGCTGGTCGCCGAGGGCAACCCGAACCGGGTCAAGAGCCTGCTGGCCGCCGAGAAGAAGAAGATGGCGCGGATCGTCGCGGACGTCCCGGTGCACGACATCCTCGTCGGTGACGGCGAGGGCCAGGTGCAGCTCAAGAAGCTCCGCACGACGATGCTGAAGCTGCCGCGCGTGCTCTCCGGCCCGCAGGTCACCGCGACCAACGACCGGCTGCGCGCCCTGGGCGACCTGATGAGCAACATGCCACTGCCCAAGGGGCCGATGCCCAAGGGCATGCGGATGCCGCGCGGCGGACCGAAGGCCCGCTGACACCCCTCCTACGAGAAAGGGGCGCCCGGAGTGATCCGGGCGCCCCTTTCGTTGTATGCAGTGACTCGTGCCGGGCCCTTCGGTGAGCGGAGCCTGCCGTACGTGGCGGAAGTCCTCGGGCCCTCACCGGGCGCGGCGGTTGTCCTCGCGCGCCCCTCGCCGTGCGCGCCGGGCCCTTCTCGCCCTTTCGTCGTGGGCGACGGTCCGCCCCCGCCCCTTCGCCTCACGGGGTACGGGGTCGCCCGCCGGCCGGAGCGGTGGGCGGCGACAGCGGCCGTCGTCAGATGCGGACCTCGATCGTGCGCGCGAGGCGGTCGTGCAGACCCCGGCCGTCGCGGTCCCAGATCAGGGCCGGAACGGCCACGCAGACGAGCGCGCTGCGCAGCAGGGCGCGCAGCGGGTTCAGCCGGCCGCCGCCCTCGGGTACGACCCGCAGGCCGAACAGGCGCTTGCCCGGGGTGAAACCGACCGTACCGACGGTGAGCACGCTGAGCGCGAAGAAGACGAGCAGGGCCCAGTTGCCGGTAGCCTGGTCATAGCCGTCGGTGAGCAATCCGTATGCGATCAAGAGGCAGAGCCCCCAGTCCACTGCCAGGGCGCCGAGGCGGCGGCCCGGGCGGGCGATGGAGCCCGGCCCGTGCTCCGGGAGACCGAGCTGCTGTCCCCGGTATCCGAAGTCGACCCCGGCTTCCTCCGCGGCCGCGCGGGGGCCGGAGAGCCACGATCCGATTGCTTGCCTGTTGTCCACCCGTCAAAGGTACTGCGCCCGTTCTGACATCCGGACAGGAGGGGCCGGACCGACCCGCGTCGGTTAACTTGGGCGAAACAAATGGGTCACGCTGGAGAAATCCCCCGTCCCTATGGTCGGCTCCAGCGTGTGCCACCGCACTGGCCGCACGAACGAACTACCACCCCGGTCCACAGTGGGCGGGAGTAGGAGGAGCTGGATGTTCCAGAACGCCGACGAGGCCAAGAAGTTCATCGCGGACGAGGACGTCAAGTTCATCGACGTCCGCTTCTGCGACCTGCCGGGTGTGATGCAGCACTTCACGGTGCCGGCGGAGGCCTTCGACCCGGCCGAGGAGCTTGCGTTCGACGGCTCCTCGATCCGCGGCTTCCAGGCCATCCACGAGTCCGACATGGCGCTCCGCGCCGACCTGTCCACCGCGCGCGTCGACCCCTTCCGCCGCGACAAGACGGTCAACATCAACTTCTTCATCCACGACCCGATCACGGGCGAGCAGTACTCCCGTGACCCGCGCAACGTGGCGAAGAAGGCCGAGGCCTACCTCGCGTCGACCGGTATCGCCGACACCGCGTACTTCGGTCCCGAGGCCGAGTTCTACGTCTTCGACAGCGTGCGTTTCCAGACCTCCGCGAACGAGTCCTTCTACCACATCGACTCCGAGGCCGGCGCCTGGAACACCGGTGCGCTGGAGGACAACCGCGGTTACAAGGTCCGCTACAAGGGCGGCTACTTCCCGACCCCGCCGGTCGACCACTTCGCCGACCTGCGTGCGGAGATCTCCCTGGAGCTGGACAAGCAGGGTCTCCAGGTCGAGCGCCAGCACCACGAGGTGGGCACCGCCGGCCAGGCCGAGATCAACTACAAGTTCAACACGCTGCTCGCCGCCGCCGACGACCTGATGCTCTTCAAGTACATCGTGAAGAACGTCGCCTGGCGCAACGGCAAGACCGCGACCTTCATGCCGAAGCCGATCTTCGGCGACAACGGCTCGGGCATGCACGTCCACCAGTCGCTGTGGAGCAACGGCGACCCGCTGTTCTACGACGAGGCGGGCTACGCGGGCCTCTCGGACACCGCCCGCTTCTACATCGGCGGCATCCTGAAGCACGCCCCCTCCCTCCTCGCCTTCACCAACCCGACGGTGAACTCGTACCACCGTCTGGTGCCGGGCTTCGAGGCCCCGATCAACCTGGTGTACTCGCAGCGCAACCGCTCGGCTGCCATGCGCATCCCGATCACGGGTTCCAACCCGAAGGCCAAGCGCGTCGAGTTCCGCGCGCCCGACTCCTCCGGCAACCCGTACCTCGCCTTCTCGGCCCTTCTCCTCGCGGGCCTCGACGGCATCAAGAACAAGATCGAGCCGGCCGAGCCGATCGACAAGGACCTGTACGAGCTGGCTCCCGAGGAGCACGCGAACGTCGCCCAGGTCCCGACCTCGCTCCCGGCCGTCCTCGACTCCCTCGAGGCCGACCACGAGTTCCTCCTCCAGGGCGACGTCTTCACGTCCGACCTGATCGAGACGTGGATCGACTTCAAGCGCACGAACGAGATCGCCCCGCTGCAGCTGCGCCCGCACCCGCACGAGTTCGAGCTCTACTTCGACGTGTGATATCGCCCCAGGTCGGAGCGGGTAACCGCGCCCCTGGGCCGTCTGTGGGCCGAAGGCCGGCTCTCCCCGCACGGGAGAGCCGGCCTTCGGCCTTTCGGCTCCCGGTCCTCGGGGGCCGGCTCGGGCTGCCGGGCCGTCAGTCGAAGTCGGTAAGACAGTGGTGGCTCGAGGTGCTGCAGATCTTGGCGTGCAGCGGTATCTCCGGGCCGAAGTAGCCCCACTCCACGAAGGTGACCGCGCGGTCCGGGTTCATCACGGCTCTGGCCTGATGGAGGACGCCTCGGTGGTCGTCTCCGGTGAGGCGGAAGGGGCCGGCGTCGTCGAGGACAACGGCGAGCGTGTAGTAGTACTGGCTCGTCGGCACTTTCCGCACACGGAACCCCGCCCCCTGCCTCCGGACAGCGGCGGGGCTCCGCCGTTGTCCGCCCGACCGCCCTCCGGGGCCCGGATTCCTTTGCATTCCATGGGGTCGTTCGGGCCCTGTTCATGGGTGGGTGCGGGCGCACAATGGAAAGCGGGACGAGTGCCTGACTGCGGGGTGATGCGCGATGCAGAGCCGGTTCCGGAGTGATCGGCGGCTGACCGTCCGGATGACGGTCACGTTGTTCCTGCTCGGATTGCTGTACGTGGCGTTCGTCGCCGCGCTGATCGTGTTGCTGAAGTCCTGGGTGCTGGTCGTCGTCTTCGCGGCCGGGCTGCTGGGCGCCCAGTACTGGTTCTCGGACCGGATCGCGCTGTACGCGATGCACGGGCGGATCGTGGAGCGGGAGCAGTACCCCCAGCTGCACGGCGTCGTCGACCGGCTGTGCGCGGTGGCCGACATGCCGAAGCCGCTGGTCGCGGTGTCCGACCTGGACATGCCCAACGCCTTCGCCACCGGACGCAACGCCGACCACGCCGTACTGTGCGTGACCAGCGGACTGCTGCGAAGGCTCGAACCCGACGAGCTCGAAGGCGTCCTGGCGCACGAGCTCTCGCACGTGGCGCACAAGGACGTGGCGGTGATCACCGTGGCGTCGTTCCTCGGTGTGATCGCCGGGCTGATCGTGCGCTTCGCCTTCTACTCCGAGCTGTTCGGGCGGGGGCGCAAGGACCAGAACACGGTCGCGATCTTCGCGATGGTGATGGCCGTCTCCGCGGCCGTGTACGCGATCAGTTTCCTGCTGATCAGGGCGCTGTCGCGCTACCGCGAGCTGGCCGCCGACCGCGCCGCGGCCCTGCTCACCGGACGGCCCTCGGCACTGGCGTCCGCGCTGACCAAGGTCACCGGGGACATCGGCCGGATCCCCACGAAGGACCTGCGTACCGCGCAGGCCTTCAACGCCTTCTACTTCACGCCCGCGCTCGGCGCCGAGCCCGGTTTCGCCAAGCTGTTCTCCACGCACCCGAGTCTGGAACAGCGTCTGGAGCAACTGGCCCGCATCTCCGCCGAGCTGGGCGAGCCCGCGGCGCCCGGTACGACCGCCTGAGACTCCCGGAAAGGCCATCTGCATGGGGTTCCTGGACATCCTGCTGGGTCGCACCAAGCCCGTGGCGCCCGATCTGGACCAGCTCTTCGGGCTGCCGTCGGCGGCCGTGACCCTTCAGGCCGCCGCCGGGTTCACCCCGACCGGGACGGGTGCGGTGTGCTTCGCGAGCGTCGAGGGTGCGGCCTTCGCCGAGGCGCACCACGAGGTGCAGGCGCTGCTCGACGCCGATGCCGGGCGCACCGGGCCGCCCGTCGAGCTCATCCGCGACGAGTTCGGGTACTCGTGGCTGGTCTCCCGGCGGCAGCCCGACGACCTGCCCGCGCTGGTGAGCGATCTGCACGCGGTCAACAGCGCCCTGGAGGGAACCGGCTTCGGCCCGCAACTGCTGTGCTCGGTCGCCGGCTTCGAGGACACCGGGCAGCGGCGGCTCGGACTCGTCTACCTCTACAAGCGCGGGACCTTCTACCCGTTCGCGCCGCTGGCCGGTACCGGCCGACGGCGCGACAACGCGCTGGAGCTGCAGGTCAAGGCGGTGCTCGCCGACGACCTGCGGATCGAGCAGGACCTGGGGCGCTGGTTCCCGATCTGGGGCGCCCCGGGTCTGTGACGGCATGGATCCGCGCGGGGCGGGATCCGTGGACGGCCCGGGCGGGCCTACTTCTGGCGCTCCTGGCGGCGTGCCTCCAGAGGACGCTCGCGACGGTAGCGGCGCTCCCACCTGGCCTGACGGTCACGGCGGTCACGGTAGGCGCGGTAACTCGTGTCCGTGCGGCCCGCGGAACCCCGGGCGGGGGCCCCGTTCGAGGACGCGGCGGACGTGCTCTCCCCCGTGCGGCCGTAGCGGACGTACAGGAAGAGCAGGGCCACCGCCGCGAGCCAGAGGACGTGGTCGGAGAAGCCCATGACGACCAGAACCAGGGTCGCCGAGACGATCAAGGTGCCCATGACGGGACTCCTTGGGATGCGTGGATGGCGGGTCTTGACGTGCCGGTGGGGTGTGCCGACGAGGCGCTGGGGGTGGGCGGCCGCACGTCGGTGCGTAGAGAGTAGCCCCGTGTCCGCCGACTGATGCCTGTCCGGCGGCAAGCGGTGCCGGGCAGCTCCGCGACGCATGTCCAGCGTAGGGACCGGGCCCGGGCGTACGCATCCGGATTTCTCCCGACTGCACCCCACCCCGTACCGCTATAAAGTCGAACGAACTCGACATAAGGGGTGCCTTCGGATGAGCAATCTGTTCGTCATCGCGTACAACGAACTCGCCACCGCCAACCAGGTGCGGGAGAAGCTCTTCGAGCTGTCCAAGCAGCACCTCGTCGAGCTGGAGGACGCGGTGGTGGTGGAGCGGCGCGACGACGGAAAGATCAAGCTCCATCAGGCCGTCAGCCACACGGCCGTGGGCGCGGCCGGGGGTGCCCTGTGGGGCGGAGTGATCGGACTGCTCTTCCTGGCGCCGCTGCTCGGCGCCGCGGTGGGCGCGGCGGCCGGTGCCGCCGGCGGCGCGGTCACGGACACCGGCATCAACGACAACTTCATGAAGGACCTCAGCCAGAATCTGCGGCCGGGTGCCGCCGCGCTGTTCGTGCTCGTCAAGCAGGCCGCCGCCGACAAGGTGGTCCCCCAGATCGCCGAGTTCGGCGGCCAGTTGGTGCAGACGTCGCTGAGCCAGGAACAGGAGGACGCGCTGCGCGAGGCGATCGCCGCCGCACGGGCGAAGAGCGACACGGCGGCACCCGCGCAGAGCGACACCGCCGCGCAGGCCGGGACCGACACCGCCGCGCCCGCTTCCTCCTGAGCCCGCTCCCGCCTCCTCCCGAGCGGCCCGGAGCCCTGTGCCGAGGCGGCACGTGCGGCATGCGTAAATGGGGAGATGCTCTCCACCTTCACGCACCACCACGACGGTGAACGACTCAGCTGTGTCAGCGGCGGAGGCGACCTGAGCGGTGGCGGTGCCGCCACCGCCGTCCTGCTGCACGGCGCGGGCAACGGCAGCAAGGAACGACTGCTCCCGCTGCTCGGCGACTTCGTGGCGCGCGGCTGCCGCGCACTCGCGCTCGACTTCTCCGGACACGGCGAAAGCACGGGCGCGCTCAAGGAGTTGAGCCTTCGGCGGCGCTTCGAGCAGGCCGTCTCCGTCATCGACGCGAGCGTCCCCGCGAACGGGGAGCTGATCCTCGTCGGCTTCAGCATGAGCGGGCAGACCGTGGCCGATCTCGCGGGGCACTACGAAGAGCGCGTCGCCGCCGTCGGGCTGTGCGCGCCGGCCGTGTACAGCGCCGAGGCGTGGCCGCTCCCGTTCGGCGAGGGCGACAGCCTGTTCAGCACGATCATCCGCACCCCGGACACCTGGCGTACGGCGCCCGCACTCGACGTGCTGCGGGCCTACGCGGGCCGTGCGGTGCTCGCCGTGCCGGGCACGGACGCCGTGATCCCGCCCGCCGTGACCGAGGCCGTGACGGACGCCCTGTCCGCGAAGGCCCGGTTCACCCGCTTCGACGTGCCCGACGCGGAGCACAGGCTCGACCTGTGGTTCCACGACCATGCCGAGGACCGGGCACGGTTCGTCGACCTCGTCCTCACCGACCCGGCCCGCTGACCGGGAAGGCGGACCCGCCGAGGGGGCCGCTCGCCCGCGTTCAGACGCCCGGGGCCGCCCGGACCACCCCGGCCGCCACGGCCGCGCCGAGGGCCGCGTGGTCCTCGACGGTCCGGTCGGCGTAGCGCAGCGCGAAGTCGGCGACGGCCCGGTCGAAGGTGTCGGAGGCGCCGAGGTACGAGGCGATCGCGATGCGGTCGCCGGAGCGCGCGTGCGCGCGGGCCAGAGTGGTGCCGCACAGCCCGGCGTAGATCCGCAGGACGGCCGGGCTCATGCCCGCGACGTCCGCCGAGGACTTCATGTCGCGCAACTGCCGCCAGTAGTAGGCCCGGTCCTGCGGCCCGCTCATCCAGCCGAGGAAGATGTCGCTGGCGGCCTGGAGCAGTCGCTGCCCCGCGACGACCCGGTGTCCCGGGTGCACGTACGGACCGCTGGGCAGGTGCTCCTCCAGGACGGACCGGCCGGCCTCCTTGATCTGGAGGAACAGTGGGTCGGTCATGTCCCGGCCGGTGAGCAGCACGATGAAGCACCTGGTGCCGACGCTGCCGACACCCACGACCTTGCGGGCGGCGTCCACGAAGCGGTAGCGGTCGAGGAGCAGGCGGCGCTCCTCGGAGAGCGTGGAGCGGTAGTCGCTGAAGATCTTGCGCAGTGAGGCCATGTCGGGGGCGCCGACCGTCTCCAGCAGGGGCGGGTCCTGGACGATGCGCGGCCGTCCGTCGACGATCTCGGTGAGCTTGCCCAGGGCGTGCAGGCTGGTGCGGCGGCGGGCCCGGGTGAGGCTCGACTCGACGCGCTTGCGCCGCCGGGCCGTCGGCGCAAGCGGGAGCAGCTCCGCGGCGTCGACGCGGGCGTACCAGACGGCGAGTTCGCCCTGTTCGGCCAGACGTCGTACGGCCCGGCGGTACTCGCCCACGGCGGTCATGGCCGCGCCGTGGGCCTGTGCCTCCTTGTGCCCGTTCTCGCGGGCGGCGACGGCGACGCTGGCCGCGAGCCGTTTGACGTCCCACTCGAAGGGGCCGGGGAAGGTCTCGTCGAAGTCGTTGAGGTCGAAGACCAGGGCGCGTTCCGGGGAGGCGTACACGCCGAAGTTGAGCAGATGGGCGTCGCCGCACAGCTGCACCATGAGGCCGGTGTGCGGGTGTGCGGCGAGGTCGGCGGCCATCACGGCGGCGGAGCCGCGCAGGAACGCGAACGGGGACACCGTCATCCGCCCGTACCGGATCGGCAGCAGCTCCTGGAGCCGGTCGCGGCCCTGCCGTTCGAGGACGGCGACGGGGTCCGGACGGTCGGCGGCGGGTATCCAGCCGGCGTGCGAGGAACGGGGGACGCGCTTGCGAGCGGCCTTGCCCCCTGCCGCCCGGTCGGCGGGGCTGGGGGCACCGTTCTGGGCCACGGCCGTCAGTACCGCACTGCGCGGGCGACACCGGCCGTGATGTCACCGGAGAGCGAGCGGTTGGTGCGGGCGGTGGCGTCCTTGGAGGCGCCCTTCGCCACGTCGTTCACGGTGACGACCGACACGCCGAGGAGGTTGCCGTCCTTGTCGCGGAAGTCGACCTGGATGACGTAGGACTTCGTCGCGGAAGCCGAGTTGGTGGCGGTCAGCTTGACGGTGGCCCGTCCGTCGGCGTCGGGGGTGACCTTGCCGTCGAGCTTCACGTCGCCCTTGGCGTCGACACCGTTCTTGACGTCGTCGAACTTCTGGCCGGCCTCGGCGGTCGCGGAGGCCAGGGCGTCCCCGGCCTCGGACGCGGCGGACGCGGCCTTGGACACGGCCCCGGACGGGCTGTCGCCCTCCGAGCAGCCTGCGAGGAACGCGGCCAGGGCCGTCGTCGCGGTCGCCGCCAGGATCAGCCCTCGTACGCCGTGCCGGTGCATCGCGTCTCCCGATGTGCTCCTCGTCCTGCGGATCCCGCGTCTCGCGGTCGCCTCAGTCAATGCCGACGGCAGCGGGCACGCATGCGGGATACGGCGAAACGAGTGAGTCGCTCCCGGTGACGGCCGCCTGTTCGAGAGGATGGGATCACGGGGTTCAGGGGACCGGCTGGAGGCGGCATGAGCGGACGGCGACGGCACATCGGTACGGCGGAACGGCGGGCCCGGCTCGCCCTGCGGCAGAGGCTGGCGGTCACCGCGCGGGCGACACGGCCCGAGGAGGTCGCCGACTCCCTGGTCGCGCTGCACGGCACCGATCCGGCGACGGTGTACCTGGCGGTCGGCGCGCGGCTGGAGGACGCCGGGAAGACGGTGGCGGAGGTCGACCGGGCGCTGTACGAGGACCGGACACTGGTGCGGATGCACGGCATGCGGCACACGGTGTTCGTGTTCCCCGCCTCCCTGACCGCGGTGGTGCACGCCTCGACGGGGCTCGCCATCGCCGCGAAGGCTCGCGCGGAACTGGTCAAGAACGTGACCACCGGCAGCGACGGGCGGCTGACCGAGGAGTGGCTCGCCGAGGTCGAGGCGTCCGCGCTCGCCGCGCTGGCCCGTCGCGGGCAGGCCACGGTGAACGAACTCACCCGGGACGAACCGCGGTTGAAGGAGCAGTTCACCTACGGTGCCGGGAAGAGCTACGAGAGCCCGCAGACCGTGTCGTCCCGGCTGATGCGGGTGCTCGGGGTGGAGGGCCGGGTGGTGCGCGGACGTCCGCTCGGCTCGTGGACGTCGAGCCAGTTCCGCTGGGCGGTCGCTCCGCCGCATCCCGAACTGCAGCCCGCCGAGGCCCAGCCGGATCTGCTGCGCCGCTGGCTGCGGGCGTGCGGACCCGCCACCGAGGGCGACCTGAAGTGGTGGACGGGGTGGAAGGTCACCGATGTGCGGCGGGCTCTCGCCGCGGCCGGGGCGGTGGCCGTGTCGCTCGACGACGGCGCCACCGGCTATGTCGCCGACGACGACGAGGAGCCCGTCGACGCGCCGGGAACGCCCTGGGCGGCCCTGCTGCCCGGCCTCGATCCGACCGCCATGGGCTGGCAGGAGCGGGACTGGTACCTGGCACCCGATCTGCGGCCCGCCCTCTTCGACGGCAGCGGCAACGTCGGTCCGACGGTGTGGTGGGACGGACGGGTGGTCGGTGGCTGGGCGCAGCGGCCCGGCGGTGAGGTCGTGTGGCGGGTGCTGGACGACCGGGGTGTGGGGCGCGAGGCCCTGGACGCGATCGCGGCCGAGGCCGCGCGTGCGCAGGCCTGGCTGGACGGGACCCGGGTGACCCCGCGCTTCCGGACGCCCCTGGAGAAGGAGTTGTCCTCGGGGTGAGTCCGGGGCCGGTGCCGGGTGCCGCCGCGCGGTGCGGCGGCACCCGGCAGCGGGCGTCAGCGGGCGTACTTCATCAGCGCGCGCACCATGTGGCACGTCGTGTCGGACGGCGCGTGGACGCCGATGAGTTCCGCGGTGCTTCGTATCGTCTCGTTGCGGGCCTGGTTCGGCACGTAGACGCCGGAGTCGAGCAGGGCGATGGCCAGACGCATCGCCTTGAGCCGGCGGTTGTGCGTGACGTACCACTCGCGGGGGCGGCCCGGCGGCAGCGGGCGCTTCTCCACGGGCTCGTACGGCAGGTCCAGCAGGACCGCCCTCCTGGACGTGGACTGGGTGGGCAGCGGCTTCAGTGCGGCAGCGGGCACAGGCATCCTCCTGTCGCGGTCAGGGAGCCGTCCGGACGCCCCGGCGACACCCTCGAACACTGCTTCTATTCTACTGCCGGGCACTGACAAAAGCCGCTGGCCACAGGGCTCTTGGGGACCCCGTGACGCCTGGGGAAACCGATGTCTGGCGTACCGTGTGCGGCATGGAGATCTGGATCAATCCGGCCTGTTCGAAGTGCCGCAGCGCGCTCACCCTGCTCGACGCCGAGGGCGCGGACTACACCGTCCGCCGCTACCTGGAGGACGTGCCCACCGAGGACGAGATCCGCGAGGTGCTCGACCGGCTGGGACTGGAGCCGTGGGACATCACACGCACCCAGGAGGCCGACGCCAAGGAGCTGGGGCTCAAGGACTGGCCGCGGGACGCGGAGGCGCGGCAGCGGTGGATCACGGCGCTCTCGCGGCACCCGAAGCTCATCCAGCGGCCGATCATCACCGCGGACGACGGCAGCGCCGTGGTGGGCCGCACGGAGGAGTCCGTACGGGACGCCCTGTCCCGGTAGCCCTCGAAACGGCCTCACCAACTCGGCTGTGACCTACGTTACTTGAGTGACTGCGGTAACCGTTGAGTAACCCTGTTCGGCATCTCGTACATAGCGGCGTAACGCTCCACCTCACCCAGGAGGCGCGCATGTCGCGTAGGAGAACTCTCAGCACGAAGAAGAAGATCGCGCTGTTCGTCAGCGCCGCGACCGTGGCCGGCGGCGGGGCCTTCGCCCTGGCCGCCACGTCCAACGCGGCACCGGTGCAGAACGCGCAGAACTCGACGGTCTGCCAAGGCCTGGCCACCGCGCTCGGCAACAACCAGAAGTTCATCGAGGGCCAGCGGGCCAACCCCGACGCGCAGTCGCAGGCGCGGATCGCCAACCGCGAGGCCGTCATCGAGCAGATCAAGGTTCAGCAGAAGGCGTCCGGTTGCGCGGTCGGGGAGTCGGCTCAGGGCTCCCAGGCCGGAACGCAGCCCGCGCAGTCCGCGCCGGCGCAGTCCGCACCCGCGAACAACGGCGGTGGCGCGAACAACGCGGCCGGCGGCGCGAACAACGCCGGCGGTGCGAACAACGCGGGCGGCGGCGCCGGCGGCGGCCAGCAGGTCTGCAACGGCTCGACCGTCACGCTCTCCGGTGAGGGCGGCGCCCCGGCCGCCTCCAGCAACCAGTTCCCGGCGGGGACGAAGCTGAAGGTCACCAACCTGGACAACAACAAGTCCACGACTGTCGAGGTCACCTCGGTGTCCGGCAGCTGTGTGCTGCTGAACAACGCCGCCTTCGAGCAGGTGCGGGAGCCCGGGAAGTTCCTGATCCGCAAGGCCGTCATCGAGAAGGTGGGGTGACGCGGAGAACGGGTCGAAGGCCCTGCCGCTCCGGGACGGGGGCGGCAGGGCCGACACGTGTCCGCACCTCCCGGGGCGTCTTCGCACCCCATCGCATACGAGCCGTCGTGCGCGGCGCGTCCACGACAGGACGGGCCGGCGGTCGCGGACGCGAACACTCCCGCACGGGAGCCCGCACCGGCCGGGCGGAGTGACACCGGGCACACACAGCTCAGGTAACACGGGGTTCACATTCGGGCAATGATCGGGAAATCGCCTGTTGACAGGCTGCCCGCATCCCTGGCGGCGCCCCAGTGCCGCAGCGCCGCAGCACCCGCAAGTGCGCCTAGAGACACACCCCGAAGGATGTGGCCCGTGACCTTCAAGGCTGAGTACATCTGGATCGACGGCACCGAGCCGACGGCCAAGCTCCGTTCCAAGACGAAGATACTGGGCGACGACGCCAAGGGTGCGGACCTGCCGATCTGGGGCTTCGACGGCTCCTCCACGAACCAGGCCGAGGGGCACGCCTCGGACCGAGTGCTCAGGCCCGTGGCCAGCTTCCCGGACCCGATCCGCGGCGGCGACGACATCCTCGTCATGTGCGAGGTCCTCAACATCGACATGACGCCCCACGAGTCCAACACCCGTGCCGGGCTTGCCGAGGTCGCGGAGCGGTTCGCCGCGCAGGAGTCGATCTTCGGCATCGAGCAGGAGTACACCTTCTTCAAGGGGTCGCGTCCGCTCGGCTTCCCCGAGGGCGGCTTCCCGGCCGCGCAGGGGGGCTACTACTGCGGTGTCGGCGCGGACGAGATCTTCGGCCGCGACGTCGTCGAGGCGCACCTGGACAACTGCCTCAAGGCGGGCCTCGGCATCTCCGGCATCAACGCCGAGGTCATGCCCGGCCAGTGGGAGTTCCAGGTCGGCCCGCTGGCACCGCTGGAGGTCTCGGACCAGCTCTGGGTCGCCCGCTGGCTGCTCTACCGCACCGCCGAGGACTTCGGCGTCTCCGCGACCCTCGACCCGAAGCCGGTCAAGGGCGACTGGAACGGTGCCGGCGCGCACACCAACTTCTCCACCAAGGCGATGCGCGAGGGCTACGACGCGATCATCACCGCGTGCGAGTCGCTCGGCGAGGGCTCCAAGCCGATGGACCACGTCAAGAACTACGGCGCCGGCATCGACGACCGCCTGACCGGTCTGCACGAGACCGCCCCGTGGAACGAGTACTCGTACGGCGTCTCGAACCGCGGCGCCTCGGTCCGCATCCCCTGGCAGGTCGAGAAGGACGGCAAGGGCTACATCGAGGACCGCCGTCCGAACGCCAACGTCGACCCGTACGTGGTGACGCGTCTGCTCGTCGACACCTGCTGCTCCGCGCTGGAGAAGGCCGGCCAGGTCTGATCCGCGCCACGGCTCCGTGAGAGGGGCGCCCACCGTCGCGGTGGGCGCCCCTCCCGCATGTGCCGGCGTACGCCGGCCCGTGGACCCACGGTGTCAGTGGCGCGTGCCAGTCTTGCCCCCATGGAGAACCACGAGCCGCTCGCCATCAAGGCCGAGACGGAGAACTGGCAGAAGCACGCCCGGATCTCGGAGCAACGGCTGCGTGAGCTGGTACGGCGGATCGGCGGCAAGGGCGACCACTTCCTGGTCGTGCAGCGCATACCCGACATCCCCGACGTCTTCATCCAGGTGTGGCACGAGACGGGCGGCGACTACCGGCTCGAACACCGCGCCGGCCGGGAGCAGTTCTTCGGGACCGGTGTGGCGGACCCCGACCGGGTCGCGGACGCCATGGTGGGCTGGGCCCGTCGGCAGGACGACTGGCACGCGGGTCTCGGCTGGGAACCGGTGGCGGCCGACCCCGCAGCGGACGTCCCCGAACTGCCCGAGGACGTGCGCGAGGAGGTCGAGGAGCACGTACGGGAGCTGCTGCGCTGCGGGTACGACGACCGCGCCCGGCTGGCGGAGGACGCCGAGGAGTGGCTCGTGGACGGCGACGACCGACCGGTGTCCGCGGTCCAGGCCCGGGAGCTCGTGGACCGGCTCTGGCTGGAGCGTCTGGCCGAGCAGGAGACCTGGCAGGGTCTCACGGACCCGGAGCGCCTCACCACGGCCTTCGAGTCGCTCGACGCGGAAGGCATCACCGCCCGGGAGAACTTCACCTGCTGCCGCTCCTGCGGCACCGCCGAGATCGGCGGCGAGAGCCGCGAAGGAGCCCGCGGCTTCGTCTACTTCCACTCGCAGTGCACACAGAGCGCCGCCGCCGGGCACGGACTGACACTGCTGTACGGAGGGTTCGACGGTTCGGCCGACACCACCGAGGCCGTCGGACGCGAGGTCGTCGCCGCGCTCACCGCCGCCGGACTGTCCGCCCAGTGGGACGGCAGCCCGGACAGGGCGATCACCGTGACGCCCCTGACCTGGCACAAACGCCTGGTGGGATGACGCGGGCGAGGCCAGGATCACGCCAATCCGGCGTCCGGCCCGTGAGAGTAGGCTCCTGCCCGGCGCCGGGTTCTGCTTCAATGGGGTCATGGCCGGTTTCCAGAAGCACCTCGCGACAGGTCGCCATGACCTGGAGCCCTTCTGGCCGTCCCGTCAGCATCACGACTTCGACCGGGTGTGTTGCCGCGCGATGAACGCGCCGGCCCTCTAAAGCCGTACACCCCGGCCTTCGGCCAGCGCGCACGACGTACGTCCTCGACGGCCCCGACCACGAACTCGCGGTCGTCGACCTCCCCGACGAACTTCTCGCGCGAAAGAGCTGACCTCTCATGGCGACCACTCGTTCCTTCTCCTCCGTCGCGTCCTCCCCCGCCCTCGACTCCGTCCGGGCGGGCGGCGGGCCGTCCACCCTTCCGGCCGGCCCCGGGCGGCACCGGCTGCGTGCCGTCGACCGGGACGAGGTGGTGGACGTCACCGAGTTCCTGCCGCCGGGCGCCACCTGGCTGCCCGCTCCCCAGCACACCGTGCCCGTCCTGCCGGGACAGCCGCCGATGATCGGCTACCTGGTCCTCGTCCCGGCGGACCAGCACCCCGCGCTGCCCGTCGCCGTGCCGGACCGGCCCGCGCCGTCGGAGGCGGCCGACGCCGACGGCGACGACCCGCTTCTCCGCATCGACAGCGTGCAGCGCACCGCCGAGGTCGACGGACGGCCGCTCGACCTCACCTACCTGGAGTTCGAGCTGCTCGCGCACCTCGTCGCCCACCCGCACCGGGTGCACACCCGCGACCAGCTGGTCACCACGGTGTGGGGCTACGGTCACGTGGGCGACGGACGGACCGTCGACGTCCATGTCGCCCGGCTGCGCCGCAAGCTCGGCGCGCAGCACCGGCAGACGATCCAGACCGTACGCCGCGTGGGATACAAGTACGCGCCTCCGACCGGTCGTTGATCCTGATCGTGCCGCCGAGCGGCCGGTCGCGGTGACGGATCTTCTGTCGGCAGAATCCTGTTCCGTGCGGACGGCCGGCCGTGCAGAGTCGTCCCCATGAGACTGCTGATGCTCGGAGGTACGGAGTTCGTGGGACGCGCCGTCGTCGAGGCGGCGCTCGCCCGGGGGTGGGAGGTGACCGTCTTCCACCGGGGGCGGCACGAACCCCCGCCCGGGGTGCGCTCGTTGCTCGGCGACCGCACCGCGCCGGACGGGCTCGCGGCGCTCGCCGACGGTGAGTGGGACGTCGTCGTCGACACCTGGTCGGCGGCGCCGCGGGCCGTGCGGGACGCGGCACTCCTGCTGGCCGGCCGGGTGCGGCGGTACGCGTACGTGTCCAGCTGCTCGGTGTACGCGTGGGCACCGGCCGCCGGCTACACGGAGGACGCCGCCCTGGTGACCGGGGCGTCCGCCGCCGCGGAACAGACCGACTACGCGCGGGACAAGCGAGGCGCGGAGCTGGCCGTGCTCGACGCCTTCGGCGAGGAGCGCTCGCTGCTCGTGCGGGCCGGGCTGGTCCTCGGCCCGTACGAGAACATCGGGCGGCTGCCGTGGTGGCTGAACCGGATCGCGCGGGGCGGGCCCGTCCTCGCGCCCGGCCCGCGCGACCTGCCGATCCAGTACATCGACGTCCGTGACCTCGCCGAGTGGACGCTCACGGCGGTGGAGGGGGCGCCGGGCGGCGCGTACAACCTCGTCTCTCCGCCGGGGCACAGCACCATGGGAGAGCTCCTCGACGCGTGCGTGTCCGTCACCGGGGCATCGGCGGAGCTGCGGTGGACCGCCGCCGAGGCCGTGCTCGACGCCGGGATCGAGCCGTGGACGCAGCTGCCGGTATGGGTGCCGGCGGGCAGCGATCTGCACGACGCCCTGCACAGGGCGGACGTCTCCCGCGCGGTGGACGCGGGGCTGCGGTGCCGGGGCGTCCTGGAGACCGTCACCGACACCTGGAGCTGGCTCCAGGAGCTCGGCGGGATCGCCCCGCAGCGGCCCGACCGACCCGTGGTGGGGCTCTCCCCCGAACAGGAGGCGAAAGCACTGGCGGGCTGAGCGGGGGCTGCCTGCCCGGCCCCCCTCGTCAGCACCGGGATCCCGGTCGCCCTCGTCCGCACGGGCATCCCGGTCGCCCTCGTCCGCACCGGCATCCCGGTCGCCCTCGTCCGCACCGGCATCCCGGTCGCTCTCGTCCGCACGGGCGTCCCGGTTCGCTCTCCCGCATGCCGGGGGTGGTGCCGGCACCACCGCCGGTAGGGGTGCCCGGCCCAGTGACCCGGTGCATCCGGTCGGTGAGACTGAGGCCATGGAGAAGCACAGCACCGACGTCCGGGCGCGAGCGCGGGAGGCGGCCGTGGCCGGCGCACGGGGACTGGCCGTCGCCGTCCTGGGGTTCGCCGGGTCCGTGGCCCTCTTCGTCCTTGCCGTCGTGTCACTCGTCCTCGTACCGCTGGGCGTGGGCGTCGTGACGACGCCCTGGGTGCTGACCGGCGTCCGGTCCTTCGCGAACGCCCGCCGGGTGGTCGCGGCACAGTGGTACGGGATACGGATCCCGGCCGTGTACCGGCCGGTGCCGGCGGGCGCGGGCCCGTGGACGCGCTGCTTCGGGATGCTCGGGGACCCGGCGACCTGGCGGGACCTGGGATGGCTGCTGTTCGACATGACCGTCGGGTTCGTCACGGCCCTGCTGCCCGGGGCACTGCTCCTGTACCCGCTGGAGGGGTTCGCGCTCGCGCTCGGGCTGTGGCGGGTCTTCACCGACGGCACCCACGTCGGCTGGTGGTACGGCTTCGTGCCGGTCTCGGGACAGAGCACCGCCCTGCTGGCCGGCGCGCTCGCCGCCGGTCTGCTGGCCGCCGGCTACCACCTCTCCCCGCCGCTGCTGCGTCTGCACTTCCGGCTCACCCGGTCCGTACTGGCCTCCGGACAGGGCGAACTCGCCGAGCGGGTCAGGGTGCTGACGGAGACACGGCGCGACGCCGTCGACACGTCGGCGGCCGAACTGCGGCGCATCGAGCGGGACCTGCACGACGGGGCGCAGGCACGCCTGGTCGCCATGGGCATGGACCTGGGCACGATCGAGGCACTGATCGACAAGGACCCGGCGCGGGCCAGGGAACTGCTCGCCCAGGCGCGGAGGTCGTCCGCCGACGCGCTCACCGAGCTGCGGGACCTGGTGCGCGGCATCCATCCTCCGGTGCTCGCGGAACGCGGACTCGCCGACGCGATAAGGGCGTTGGCGCTGCGCCTGCCGCTGACGAGCGAGGTGGACGCGGAGCTGGCGGGGCGGGCGGACGCGCCCGTCGAGTCCGCCGCGTACTTCGCGGTCAGCGAGGTGCTGACCAACACGGTCAAGCACTCCGGCGCCGACCGCGTCTGGGTCGACCTCCACCACACGGACGGCATGCTGCGTATCGCGGTCACCGACAACGGCAGGGGCGGCGCCCGGATCGGCGCGGGTTCGGGCCTGTCGG
The DNA here is from genome assembly GCF_002300165.1 of Streptomyces sp. Tue6028. GTDB lineage: Bacteria > Actinomycetota > Actinomycetes > Streptomycetales > Streptomycetaceae > Streptomyces > Streptomyces siamensis. The sequence goes on from NZ_MLCE01000012.1 coordinate 70,871, forward strand.
GGATCGAGCGGCGGCTCGGTACATTCGACGGCGTCCTCGCCGTCAGCAGTCCCGCCGGCGGCCCCACCATGGTCACCATGGAGATCCCTTGCGCGTTGTCCTAGCCGAAGATCTGTTCCTGCTGCGCGACGGGCTGGTGCGGATGCTCCAGGCCTACGACTTCGAGATCGCCGCAGCCGTCGAGAGCGGGCCCGAACTGAGCCGCGCGCTGGCCGAGTTGGAGCCGGACGTGGCGGTGGTCGACGTACGGCTGCCGCCCTCGCACACGGACGAGGGCCTGCAGTGCGCCCTGGAGGCCCGGCGCAACCGGCCGGGACTGCCGGTCCTGGTGCTGTCGCAGCACGTGGAGCAGTTGTACGCACGGGAGTTGCTCGCCGACGGAACCGGCGGCATCGGTTATCTGCTGAAGGACCGGGTGTTCGACGCGGAGCAGTTCGTGGACGCGGTGCGCCGAGTCGCGGCGGGGGGTACGGCGATGGATCCGCAGGTCATCCAGCAGTTGCTGTCGCGGCGGTCCACCGTCGACAAGCCGCTCGGGCGGCTCACTCCGCGGGAGACGGAGGTGCTCGAACTGATGGCGCAGGGACGGTCGAACGCGGCGATCGCCGGCCAGCTCGTGGTCACGGAGCGGGCGATCGCCAAGCACACGTCCAACATCTTCGCGAAGCTGGGCCTGGAGGTCTCCGACGACGACAATCGCCGGGTCCTCGCGGTGCTCGCGTATTTGGACCGGGGAGCTCACTGAATGCGATCAACGGAACTGAATCGGATTCAAAAATTCGCCGTTCAAACCTGAATGGCATCATCAACTCTCGCGGAAACGCGGGCTTCTGGGCCCATTGTGCCTGAATTGGCCACACGGACTTCCAAGTTTTTCCGAGGCTTCTGAACGCCTCACACACCTCATGCGTATGGAATGGAGCCGCTTCACTCCTGTCGGGCGCCTCGATGCCCCGCAAGGAAGTCAGAGGAGTTCCATGGGACGCAACACACGAAAACGCCGTTCGCCGCTGGCCGTCCGCGCCGTAGCCGCATCGGCGGCTCTAGCGCTCGGCGGAGGCGGGCTGATCTGGGCGAATTACTACGCTTCGGCGCACGAGGAGAATTCTTCCCCCAACACCACCAAGGCCGCCGCCGCTCAGGTGGCCACGATCAGCTGTCCCGACGTCGGGCAGAAGCTCCCCGACGTGCCGAACCAGGCCCGCACAGAGGTCGACGGCGAGCTCGCCACGCTCGATCAGCAGATCACCGACGCCTACCAGCGTCTCGCCACCACGCGGGACGCGCAGGCCAGGGACGCCCAGTTCGTGCAGAACTCCATCCTCCAGCCGCTCAAGGACCGGCGTTCGGCCATCATCGACCGGATCAAGCTGGAGATCTCGCGCGTGGGCGGCACCGCCCCGGACTCGCTGAGCACTCTCGCCGGCTGCAACGCGACCACCGCCGACCAGACGCAGGCCAACAACGGCGGCCAGCAGCAGGGCGGCGGGCAGCAGCAAGGTGGCGGCCAGGCCACCGCCTCCCCGAGCGCTCCGGCCGGCGGCCAGCAGCAGGGTGGCGGGCAGCAGCAGGGTGGCGGCCAGCAGCAGGGCAACGGCGGCCAGGCCGGCAACGGTCCCGTCGCCGCCGACTTCGTCGACATCACGAAGGTCCGGCCGAACGTGCCCCAGAAGGCGCGGACCCGGGCGGGCGGCTCCTCCGGCACCTTCTCGAGCGCCTGCGGTGTGAACGCGAACAAGAAGTTCAACACCGACAACGTGATCGTGGCGCCCGGCGTGACCAATGGCGCGCACCACCTGCACGACTACGTCGGCAACCAGTCGAACGACGCCTTCGCCAACAACGACACGTTCGCCGCGGCCAAGACCAGCTGCTCGAACCAGGGCGACAAGTCGTCGTACTACTGGCCGGTCGTGCGTATCCAGAACGGCACGCAGGACTTCGACCAGAACAACGACGGCGGTGGCAAGGAAGGCAACGTCGGCCAGATCCAGCAGGCCAAGCAGGCGCAGATCAAGTTCGTCGGCAACCCGAAGAGCAAGGTCGTCGCGATGCCGAAGTTCCTGCGGATCATCACCGGTGACGCGAAGACGACGACCAACGGACTCGCGAACGCCAACGCCCACTGGAGCTGCACCGGCTTCGAGAACAAGGTGCAGCTGACGACGCAGTACCCGATCTGCCCCCAGGGCAGCAGCGTGGTGCGCACCTTCGCCTTCCAGAGCTGCTGGGACGGCCAGAACATCGACAGCGCGAACCACCGTACGCACGTGGCCTTCGCCGACGCCCAGGGCAACTGCGCCAACGGCTTCAAGGCGATCCCGCAGCTGACGATGCGCCTGGTGTACAACGTGCCGGCGCCGACCCTGCAGAACGGGCAGATCAAGAACGCCTATGCGGTGGACGGCTTCCCGGAACAGCTGCACAAGCCCGCCACCGACCACGACGACTTCATCAACGTCTTCGACGAGAACGTGATGAACAAGATGGTCAACTGCATCAACCGGGGCCAGCGTTGCAGGTGAGCCGCTCGCAGCGGTGACCGACCCGACATGAAGCGCGAAGAAGGCCGGTGGCGGATCTCCCGCCACCGGCCTTCCGCGTTCCTCCCGCCACCGGCCTTCCGCATTCCCCCGGGCGCCCCCGCGCCGCGGGCCCGTTCCGGCTCCTGCCCGGGATGTGCCGGTGGCGTCCCCGCCCCGTCCCTCCCGGGCCAGAGGCGTCAGCCGGCGTGCTGACCGGAGTGCCCGGTCGCGGTTCCCGCACCACCGGCGCCTCCCGCGTGGTGGGACATGCCCTCCTCGACGGTCCCGCCGAGCCGGCCGCGCAGCGTCGTGACCATCTTCTGGTCGCCGACGGCGACCCACTTGGCGCCGACGAGGTACGACCCACCGTAGTCCTTGGCGCCGTTGAGCCACTCGCGCTGTCCGCGGTCGGTGGCGAAGGTCGCCAGGATGAACTTGCCGGAACGGATCTTGCACACGCCCTGGCGGATCTCGTCCGCGTCCGTCTGGATGTCCGGCGTGCACTTCACCTCGGCCGCCAGGTCCTCCAGGCTCCCGGTCGCCGTGGCCGGCACCTTGTCCTGCCGGTCGGCCGCCTTGTCGCCCGACCCACCGCAGCCGGTGAGCACCAGCAGGGCCACGGCGGCCCCGGCCGCGAGCTTCTCGCGTGTCAACGTCATACGTACCTCCGCTGCCTGTCGGCGCTCACGCCGATGAGAGCCCCGGCGGGGGCTCTGCCTTCGATACGGCTCCGGCGGGCCCCGCGCTCAATCGTCCCCCCATCTGCCGTGCCACCGGCGGTCGATGGCGAACCACGCACGTCTGCCCGTCGGGCCCGGGGACCGACCCGCCCGGCGCGGGGTGACCATCCGCCGATTCGCTCGTTCTGCTGAACGTGCAGTCACAGGATGTAGCCCCGCGCCCCGCACCCTCCTCAGGACCGGTCGTCGACGTCGAGCAGGCCGAGGCCGCCCTCGTCGAGCACTACCCGCGGCTGGTCCGGCTGGCCTATCTGGTGCTGCCGCCGGGCCTGGGCCGTGGCCGCCGGGTGATGACCGCGCACGCCCTCACCCAGCGCGCGCTGCCCCGGGGCCGTGCCTCGGGCGACGCCTCGGTCATCCCCGCCCAGCAGTCCGGCGGCGGCCGCGACGGCGACCCCGGCTATGCCTACGTACGCCTGCACGTGGTGCGCGCGGCCCTGGAAGCGGGCCTGCCGCTGAGGTTCCGCGCCCGGCCCAGGCGCGCCCAACTGCCGCCGCTGCTGCCGCACGTATGGGGTCTGAAGCTGTTCCCGCGCTCGGGCGGTGCCGACGAACTCGCCCTGGACCAGCGGCTGTCCGCGTTGTCCGGGCCCGCCCGCGCGGCCTACGTCCTGCGCGGTCTGGAGAAGCTGCCGGACACCCACGTACGGAAGGTCCTCACGGCGGCGGGGGTCGCGGACCCGGACACGGCGCTCGCCGAGGCGTCCGGCGTCGAGGCCCGCGACGCGCTGCTCGACTCCCCCGAGTTCGACCCCTGTTCGCTGCACGCCCGGCCCACCGACCTGATGCGGCGCAGGCAGCACGTCAGGGCCGCGCTCGCCGCCACCGCCGCGGTGGCCGTGTGCGGCGCACTCCTCGCGCTGCCCGGGGACGGCTGGGGCCCCGACGGCGCCGCGGCGCCCTCCTACGCGCAGAACCCGGCGGCCGAGGCCGCCCTCGACCCCGGCAGGCTGACCGAGGTGGCGGGCACGGCCTGGGAGTCGTCCGCGCGCACCGACTTCTCCGTGTGGCCCGCCCGCGGCGGCCTCGTCGACGACAGCGCGCTGCTGCGGCGCGCGCTCGCCGTGTGGGCCAGGCCCGGCGAGTCGGTGCGGGTCTCGGCGACCCCCGGCACCCCGTCCGGTGCCCCGCCCGGCCCGCCGCAGCTGCTGTACGCGGGCGAGGTCGACCAGGCGCGCGTGGTGCTCCTCTACGACGGTCTGCGCATCGCCCGGTACGCGGAGCCGAAGGACGGCACGAGCGGCGCCGCCCTCGACTTCGCACGGGTCGACGGCGCGAAGCGGGCCGAGGCGAACGCGGTGGTCGTGGGCCGCTCCGACGGCAACGTCCGGTATCTGACCGCGCCCTGGGTGACCGAGGCGGCCGAGCGGGACCTGATGAAGCCGTCCTCGGGCGCGATGGACCTGCCGATCTCCGCCGACGGCGTCACCTCCCCGCTGGCCGGTCCTGCCCAGAGCGGCGCCTGCACCTCGTGGAACGTGCTCCAGCTGAAGGACGGCTCGGGCACCCGTCTGATGACCGACCTCGGCGAGCTGATCCCGGCGCACCTCACGGCGGGCAAGCCCTCGTCCCCGCACGAGGCTTCCGGCGCCGAGGCGCTGCGCGAGTGGTCCCCGTTCGCCTGCTCGCTCGCCTCGGTGCGTTCCCAGGGCGTGCGGTCCGTGAACGCCTGGCGGTTCGCGCAGCAGCCGCTGCCGGAGGCGAGTGGCACGGCGGCCTGGGTCTGCACCCGCGCCGACACCTGGCGGGGCGGCGGGACGCGGGTGCTCGCCCAGTTCCACACCCCGGGCGGGGTGTACGGGGCGGTCGCCGCGAAGGCCGAGAACTCCCCCGCGTGCGGCTCCCGCGACCCCCATGTGCTGGCCGGCGTGCTGTGGAAGTCGGGGACGGGCAGCTGGTACCTGCTGGCCGCCGGGAGCAGGGACACGTCGTCCGTCCGGGCCACGGGCGGGGTCGAGGGCTCCGTGCGGGGCAGCATGCTGGCGGTGCGGGCACGGCAGGGCGCCCAGGCCCAGCTGAAGGCGACCCTGTCGGACGGACGGTCGATCTCCGGGCTGCGTTAGCCGGTCGCTCCGGGCTGCGTCAGCCGGTCGCCGACTGACGCTGCCCGGACCGGAAGGCTAGTTGACGTTCGCGTAAATAAGTAGGCGCACGGGGCTTCTCCGCGCGCCTACCCGTCAGTACATTGACGCCATGTCTAACACGCAGGCCCGGCTGCCCCGGCCAGTCGACTCCGAGCGGACGGCGCTCAAGGCGCGGAAGGTGTCGTTCTCCTGGGAGGACACACCCCTGCACTGGGTGCCCGGGGACCCGTTCGCCGCGCACACCATCAACGTGCTGCACCTGCTGCTGCCGGCCGGTGAGCGCTGGTTCGTGCATGTGTACAAGCAGGTGCTGCCCCACATCCGCGACGAGCGGCTGCGCGAGGACGTCATCGGGTTCATCGGGCAGGAGGCGATGCACTCGCAGGCGCACGACGAGGTGCTGCCGCACCTCAAGGAGCTGGGGCTCGACCCGACCCCGTACACCGCCCAGGTCGACTGGCTCTTCGAGAAGCTCCTCGGCGACCGCACACTGCCGCCGGGCAAGGCCCGCAAGTGGTGGCTGCTGGAGCGGGTCGCCATCATCGCGGCGATCGAGCACTACACCGCCTTCCTCGGCGACTGGGTCCTGAACGCCGAGGAGCTGGACCGGCGGGGCGCCGACCCGACCATGCTGGATCTGCTGCGCTGGCACGGCGCGGAGGAGGTCGAGCACCGCTCGGTGGCGTTCGAGCTGTTCATGCACGTCGACGGGAGTTACCGGCGGCGGGCCCGGACCTGGGCCACCGCGTTCGCGGCGCTCGTCTTCCTCTGGCAGCGCGGAGCACGGTTCTTCATGGAGAACGACCCGACGCTGGCGGACGGCCGGGCGAGCTTCAAGGACTTCTACGAGAGCGGGAAGCAGGGCGTGCTGCCGTCCACCGGGGACATGCTCAAGTCCATCCCCCGCTACCTCAGCCGCTCCTACCACCCCTCCCAGGAGGGTTCCACCGAGCAGGCGATCGCCTATCTCGCCTCCTCCCCCGCGGCGACCGCGGCGGAACGGGGTGCGGCATGACGCCCCGGCTGCGGACCGTCGTGGCCGTCGCCGGTGCGGCCCTCGTCGTACGACGCGCGCTGCGCCGCCGGATCGAGGTCTCGCCGCTGTGGCCGCTGCCCGCGCTGGAGGAGCCGATCTCCGGCCGGCCGCGCACCCGGGCGCTGCGCCTGCCGGTCACCGGGCACGAGCGGGTCGCCGACGGTGTCGTCCAACTGCGCCTGGAGGGGCGGGACCTGCCGCGCTGGGAGCCGGGCGCCCACCTCGACCTGGTCCTGCCGTCGGGTCTCGTACGGCAGTACTCGCTGTGCGGGGACCCCGAGGACACCTCGTCGTACACCGTCGCGACGCGGCTCGTCGAGGACGGGCGGGGCGGTTCGCGCGAGGTGCACGAGCAGGTGTGGGAGGGCTCGGAGATCGAGGTGCGCGGGCCGCGCAACCGTTTCCCCCTCGTGGACGCGCCGTCTTACGTGTTCGTCGTGGGCGGCATCGGGATCACCCCGGTCCTGCCGATGCTGCGCGCCGTGCGGGGGCGCGCGGACTGGCGGCTGGTCTACGGCGGCCGGTCGCGGGCCTCGATGCCCTTCCTGGAGGAGATCGAGAAGCTGGACCCCGAGCGGGTCACCGTCGTCGCGGAGGACGAGGTGGGGCTGCCGGACCTCGACGCGCTGTTCGCGGACCTCCCCCGGGACACGGCGGTCTACTGCTGCGGCCCCGAGGGGCTGATGGCCGCGGTCGAGGCCCGCGTCCCGGACGGGGCGACGCTCCATCTGGAGCGCTTCGCGCCCCGCACGTCGAGCGAGGGCAACGGCGCCTTCGAGGTCGAACTGCGGCGCAGTGGACGCACGGTGACCGTGGCCGCGGACTCCACCGTCCTCGCGGCCGTCCGCGCGGAATTGCCGGGCACCGTGTACTCGTGCGAGCAGGGGTTCTGCGGAACCTGCCAACAGCGGGTGCTGGAAGGAGAGATCGACCACCGGGACGAGCTGCTGACGGACGCGGAGCGTGACGACTCGATGCTGATCTGTGTCTCGCGGGCACGTGGTGAGAGAATTGTGTTGGACATGTGAACGATCGTGGGCGGACCGGCCCGTTCCGGGCCGGATCCGATCGGTAAGGTGTTCGCATGACAACCGGGGTACGACGCAGGATGGGTGTCGAGGAACGCCGGCAGCAGTTGATCGGCGTCGCCCTCGAACTGTTCAGCCGACGCTCGCCCGACGAGGTCTCCATCGACGAGATAGCCTCCGCCGCGGGCATCTCCCGTCCCCTGGTCTACCACTACTTCCCCGGCAAACTCAGCCTGTACGAGGCCGCCTTGCAGCGCGCTTCGGACGACCTCGCGGGACGGTTCGTGGAACCCGCGGAAGGACCGTTGGGGGCGCGGCTGCTGCGGGTGATGCGCCGGTTCTTCGACTTCGTGGACGATCACGGGCCCGGTTTCGCGGCGTTGATGCGGGGCGGCCCCGCGGTCGGCTCCTCCACCACCAACGCCCTGATCGACGCCGTACGGCAGGCCGCGTACGTGCAGATCCTGTCGCACCTGAACGTCGAGAGGCCGACGGCCCGCCTGGAGCTGATGATCCGCTCCTGGATCTCGCTGGTCGAGTCGACGGCCCTGCTCTGGCTGGACGGACGGCGGATCCCGCGCGGCGAGCTGGAGTTGCAGCTGGTGCACGACTTCGCGGCACTGGCCGCGGTGAGCGCCGCCCACGACGAGGAGATGAGCGAGCAGCTGCGCCAGGGGCTCAAGGGCGAGCCGGGCGACGGGCCGTTCAGCGATCTCGTCGTCCGGCTCGTCGCACTGGCCTCGCCCCCGGACGCCTGAGCCCCCGCGAGCCGCGGGCGGCGGGCTAGGCGCCCTCGAACTTGCGGTACGACGGGTCGAGGTCCCGCACTTCGGCGGAGGCGTGCACGGTGACGCCCTCGACCGGCTCGATGTACTTGCGCAGCAGCTCCAGCGCGGCCTCGGTCAGCCTCGCCTTGGTCTCGTCGGACCGGCCGGCGAGCAGCGCCAGTGTGACGTGCACGATCGCGTGGCCCTCCCCGTCCGCTCCGACCACGTCGTCCCCGGTCGCACGGAACCGTGTCTTGCACGCCTCGATGCGGGCGGCAGCCGTCTCCACCACCACCGGGTGCAGCGACAGCGCGAACCCGCGCCGGTCGAAGGCGTCGTCGAGCGACTCGGAGTAGTCGACGGTGATCTGCGGCATCAGCGCACTCCTGTTCTAGGAATCTGCGATCACCCTAACCGCAGCGCGAGCAGCGCGATGTCGTCCTCCCGGCCCGGTCCGAAGCAGTCGAGCAGGGTGTCGCACAGGCCGGCGACGCCGGCCGGTGCCTCGGCGCCGGCGCTGCGCAGCTGCTCCAGGGAGACCCCCAGATCGGTCCCGCGCGTCTCGATGAGGCCGTCGGTGACCATGAGGAGCCGGTCGGTCGGCAGCAGGACGACCTCGGTGGGCCGCGGCCGGTCCAGGCCGAGGCCGAGCAGCGGGCCGCGGACGTCCGCGTAGTCGGCGGTGCCGTCGTCGCCGACGATCAGCGGCGGGATGTGGCCCGCGTTCGCGATGCGCGCCCGCCCGCTCGCCGGGTCGACCAGGCACAGGCAGACGGTGGCCGTGACGTCGGGGTGGTAGTGCTGGAGCATCCGGTCCAGACGCCGGGCCAGCACTCCGGGGTCGGGGTCCTCGACGCAGTAGGCGCGCAGCGCGTGCCGGATCTCGACCATCACGGTGGCCGCCTCCAGCGAGTGGCCGACGACGTCGCCGACGGCGGCGAGGACCCCGTCCGAGGTGCGCAGCACCGCGTAGAAGTCACCGCCGATCTCGGCCTGCCGGGAGGCGGGAACATAGCGCACGACGACGTCGAGGCCCGGCGTCTCGGGCATCTTCTGGGGCAGGAAGCTGTGCTGGAGGGTCAGCGCGACATGCCGCTCCGCCTGGTACATCAGCAGGGGCTCCGCGGCCAGCGCGGTGGCCTGGGCGAGCCGGGCCACGAGGGTGTCGGTCTGCGGGGCCAGGTCCCGGTCGCCGTGCGCGGGCGTCGCGAGGCAGACCGGCACCCTGCCGTCGGGGGTGCGTGCCAGCACGACCCGGGCGGCGTCGGAGGCACCGGGCCGGAAGAATCCGCGCGGCCACAGCGGGGCGGGGACGACTGTGCCGCTCACTCCGGTGTGGCCTGCCGCCATGTGGCGGACCAGCCGGCTGACGGTCTCGTGCGCGCCCGGGTCGGACGCTGTCGTGCGCGCCCGGGTGGACGTCCCGCGGTAGAGCTCTCCGTCCTCGGAGAGGACGAACACGGCGGCGGGCGAGCCGGTGAGCCGGGCGGTGCCCTCGGCCGCGGCGTCGGCGAGCTCCTCGGGGCAGCGGGCCGCCTGGACGGCGACGATGGTCTCGGAGAGCAGTGTCAGCCGTCGTACGAGCGTCTCGGCGCCGATCCGCATCCGGGAGCGGCGCACCGCAGCGCGGACGACGGCCTGGATCTCCTCGGGCTCCGCGGGCACCGAGAGGTACGCGTCGCCACCCGAGTCCAGGCCCCGGCAGCGGTGGTCGGGTCCGGAGGAGGCGGCGGAGAAGTGCACCACGGGCAGGGCGGCCATAGGTGGCTGCGCCTTGAGTCTGCGGCACAGTTCGAAGCCGCTCATGTCGGGCAGGCCGACGTCCACCAGGGCGACGTCGGGCAGGACTCCGGCGCGCAGCCGTACGTCGAGCTCGATGAGCGCCTCGGCGGCACTGGCGACGGGGACGACCCTGTGTCCCGCGCGGGTGAGCACGGCGCCCAGCGCGTAGCGGCTGGCCGCGATGTCGTCGACCACCATCACGGTGGACAGGGTCTCCACCGTGGGTCCGGCCGATTCGATGGCCATCGGAACAGTCCCTCGGAGCACGGGTGATGGAGGCAGGTCCGGGGAGGTCCCGGTCCTGCCTCCATCAAATTAGTGCGCTATCAGCCGGTCCGGGTGAAAACCGCCACCGTGCGGCCCGGAACGGCGAACGTGCCCGATTCGGCCGCGTAGGACGAGGACTTGACGATAGGGTCCGCGCCCGACGCCTGTACCGGATGCAGCGCGTACGCCGTTCCGGCCAGCGAGCCGACGGTCTGCTCCTGCTTCTCGGGCGTCGCGTTGAAGACGACGACGAGATCGCCGAGTTCCATCGTGATCACCCCGGGTGTCTCCGTCTTCCCGGACAGCGGGAAGGCGAGCTCGGACTGCACCCGGTCGGCGGTGGGGAGCGAGAAGACGCCCTCCGTGGTGCGGATGCTCTGGAGGTCCCGGTAGGCGGCCGACGTCGCCCCGATCTGGTCGCAGCCCACCTCGACCGAGGTCAGCAGCGGCTTGGCGTAGGGCCACTTGGAGGCGTTGTCGGCGGCCATCGGCAGCCCGCGCCCGAAGCCGTTGCCGTCGCGGCAGTCCCAGTGGACGGCGTTGAACCAGTCGCCGCTGTCGAACGAGTTGCGGTCGAGGGACTTGGAGCGCAGCAGGTCGCTGCCGGCCTGGGACAGGGACGGGCCCTGCGAGAGGGTGGCCGTCGCCATCGCCAGGACCTGCATCCGGGCCCTGTCGGCCGCGCTCGTGGTGGCGGGCAGCTTGTAGGTGAGCGCGTCGAACAGCGATTCGTTGTCGTGCGCGTCGGCGTACGCGAGGGCGTCGCCGGGGGCGTCCGCGTAGCCTGCGGGCTGCCCGTTGTAGTCGACCTCGGAGCCCTTGACCTCCTTGCCGGCGGTGTCGGTGAAGCGGTACTTGGCGAGATTGCCGCTCAGACCGACCTTGATGAGGTCCTGGTAGTGCAGCAGGCGGGCCTTCTGTTCGGCCGTGGTGCCGTTCGCGTCAGAGGAGTTGGGGTCGGTGTAGAGGCCGGAGGCGAAGCCCTGGACGCCGGGGTCGGCGTCGAAGGGGCCGCCGCCGCGCACCGCGTCGCGGGCACGGTCGGAGAAGGTCGCGATTCCGGTGCCGGCCATGTTCTTCTGGGTGGCCTGGACGAAGCGGGCGTCGTCGGCGACCTCGCCGAAGTTCCAGCCCTCCCCGTACAGGATGATCTTCTTGCCGTCGACGCCGTCCTTCGCGAGGGTGAGGGCGTCCAGGGCCTTGCGGACCGCGAGGATGTTGGCCTTGGGGTGGTGGCCCATGAGGTCGAAGCGGAAGCCGTCGACCTTGTACTCCTTGGCCCAGGTGACGATCGAGTCGACCACCAGCTTGCCCATCATGGCGTTCTCGGTCGCCGTGTTGGCGCAGCAGGTGCTGTTGGCCACCGAGCCGTCGGCGAGGAGCCGCTGGTAGTAGCCGGGCACGATCCTGTCGAGCACGCTGGTGTCCGCCTGGCCGGAGGCCGCCGTGTGGTTGTAGACGACGTCCATGACGACCCGCAGGCCGTCGTCGTTGAGCGACTTGACCATCTTGCGGAACTGGACCGTGCGGGCGGTGCCGTCCGGGTCCGTCGCGTACGAGCCCTCGGGGACCGTGTAGTGGTAGGGGTCGTAGCCCCAGTTGTAGGCGTCCTTGGCGGCGGTCTTCGCGACGCACTCCTGCTGCTTGTCGGAGTCGGCCGCGAAGGAGGCCAGGTCGCAGTCCGGGGTGGCCTGGTCGGCCTTCTTCTCGGGAATGGTGGCGATGTCGAAGGCGGGCAGGAGGTGGACGTACGACGTGCCGGACTTCGCCAGCTCGCGCAGGTGCTTCGAGCCGTCGCTGCCCTTGTCCGTGAAGGCCAGGTAGGTGCCCTGGTCCTCGGCCGGGACCGTCTTGTCGGCCACCGAGAAGTCCCGGATGTGCAGTTCCTGGATCTGGGCGTCCCGCAGCGGTACGGCCTTGGGCTTGCTCAGGGTCGACCAGCCGCCCGGGGCGAGGGCCTTGTCGTTCAGGTCGACGACCAGGCTGCGCTGGGAGTTCGCGGTCAGGGCGACCGAGTAGGGGTCGGTGACCTTGTTCGTCACGACCTTGCGGACGCTGGGGGCCCAGACCTTCACGACGTACCGGTAGGGCTTGTTCTTCCAGGACGCCGGACCCGTGACGGACCAGACGCCGGTGGCCGCGTCGCGGCGCATGGCCACCTCGGAGCCGGCCAGCTCCAGGGAGACGCTCTGTGCCGTCGGCGCCCAGACGGAGAGGGTCGGCCTCCCGTCGTGGAAGACGGGTCCGAGCTTCGCCGCGGTCGCGTCGTACACGTCGTCGAGGACGCCCGCGATCTGCACACCGGTCGCGGCCAGCACCGCGCCGTTCGCCGCCCGCTGGGAGGCCACGATCTGGCCGCCGAGCGCCTGGCGCACCCGGTCCCGGTCACGCGGGTCGACGGACCAGGCCGTGTAGTCCTTCAGGTGCGGGAACTTGGCCTTCTGGGCGTCGGTGAGGCTCGTCTTCGTCAGCCGCAGCCAGCGCTCGTCGTCGCTGGTCAGCGTCCCGTCCTTGACGGCGATCGAGCCGTCGTGGGAGGAGAGCAGCTGGGTGGAGGCAGCGCCGTCGGCGCCGTTCCAGGCGACCGTGTCCCGGTCGATCCAGACCGCCTTGGAGGTGGTCAGGTCGAGAGCGGCCGCACTGCCCGCGGGCTGCGGCAGCAGGTACTTCTCCTGGCCGTTCAACAGCCACACCTCGTAGCCGCTGGACTTGAGGTCCAGGGACTGGTCGGTGGGCAGATCCTTGTCGTCGCCCTTGTGGATGATGTAGCTGAGGCTGGTGGCACCGTCGGTGAGCGGTACCTCGAAGACCGCGCCATAGGCATCAGTCTTCACCGGCTTCAGGGGGTTCGACCAGTCGGTGGGGTTCGCGGCGCCCGTCCAGACGTGCAGGCCCCAGCCGTCGTAGTTCCCGTCGGCGCGGTGGTAGTGGACGGCCGCCTTGCTCTTGTCCTGCGCGGGATAGTCGGGCTTCTGCGTGAGGACGTCCGTCTTGCCCTGCTCGACCCAGACCTCGCCGGTCTTGGTGACGTCGATCGTCCGGTCGGCGGAGACGTCCTTGTTGCCGTCCTTGTCGATGACCAGGAAGCCCACGTTCGAGGCGCCGGGCTTGAGCTTGACGTAGGCGAAGGCGCCGTAGGCGTCGCGGCCGGTGAAGGGGTGGCTGGCGGGCCAGTTCGTGGCCTCGCCGTCGGCGAGGTCGCCCCAGGCGTACAGGCCCCAGTCGTCGTAGTCGCCGTCGGTGCGCTTGTAGTGGACGATCGCGTAGTCGCGCGAGGAGGCGGTGGGGACCTCCGGGGCGGACGGGGTGCCGGTGGTGCTCGTGGCGGTGGCGCTCGCGGTCCGGCCGGCGGAGTCGATCACGACCGCCTTGTAGCGCAGGGCCGTTCCCGCGGGGACATCCTTGCCGATGGCCTGGGTGACCTTGTACGGGGCGTGGTCGGCGGAACCGAGGACGCGCCACTTGCCGTTGCCCACCTGGGCGGCGAAGACGACCCGGTCGAGCCGGCCGCCGTCGACGTTCGCGGCGAGCTCGACGGTCCCGGTGGCGCCGGCGTCCGGGGCCTTGAGGGTGACCGTCGGCTTGGTGACGGGCTTGGCGAGGCCTCCGGCCGCCTTGAGGACGACGGCGGAACCGGCCGGGACGGTGACGGTGATCTTCTTGTCGGCGTCGGTCTTCGCGATGGCGTCCGTACCGTAGATGCCGCGGTACGTCATGTCCGCGGAGCCGGTCGCGAAGGTCGCGGTCTTCGCCTCGCCGGCGTTGTTGAAGGCGACGACGTACTCGGCACCGGTCCGGGCGTCGGTGCGGGTGACGGCGTACACACCGGAGCCGTCCGCCGCGTACCGCTCCGTCTGGATGCCGTCCGTGAGGGCGGGGTTGGCCTTGCGGAGCGCGGAGAGCGCGGCGATCCGCCGGTACAGCGGCGCGCTCGTGTCGTAGGCGTCGCTCGCGTGGGTGCGCTCGGTGCCGATCTCGTCGTCGTCGAGGTAGTCGGCGACCTTGGAGGCGAACATCGTCTGCCGGGCGTCCTTGTCGCCGCCGGCGCCGGTGAAGCCCTGCTCGTCGCCGTAGTAGACGACCGGGTTGCCGCGGCTGAGGAACATCAGCTCGTTGGCGAGCTGGTCCTTCTTCAGCAGTTCGGCGTCGGTGGCCTTCGGGTCGTCCTGGTTCAGGAAGGTCCCGATGCGGCCCATGTCGTGGTTGCCGAGGAAGGTGACCTGCTCGTACGCGTTGGCCTTGTCCGTCGTGTACTTGTAGTCGTCGCCGAAGACGGACGCCAGCTTCTGCGCGCTGCCGCCCTGGGAGGCGTACTGGCGGGCCGCCTCCTGGAAGGGGAAGTCGAGCGTGGAGTCGAGGCGGCCCTCGGTGACGTAGGGCGAGGTGATCGACGTGTCGGCGGAGTAGACCTCGCCGAACATGAAGAAGTCCTTGCGGCCGTGCCGGGCGGCGTAGGCGTCGAGGGCCGTGGCCCACTGGGTCCAGAACTCCATGTTCACGTGCTTGACGGTGTCGATCCGGAAGCCGTCGACGCCGAAGTCCCGCACCCACTTCTCGTAGATCTTCTCCATGCCGGAGACGACCTCGGGCCGTTCGGTCCACAGGTCGTCGAGGCCGGAGAAGTCTCCGTACGTGGTGGACTCACCGGCGTAGGTCGAGTCACCGCGGTTGTGGTACATCGTCGGGTCGTTGAGCCACGACGGGACCTTGGCGTTCTGCTTCGCGGCCGGCACGGTCGGGGTGCGCGGGAAGGAGCCGGTGCCGACCCGGGGGAAGGTCGTGCCCGCGGCGGCGTGGGCGGCGTCGTCGAAGGGCTTTCCGTCCTCGGTCAGATACGGGAAGGCACCCTTGGAGAGGTAGTCGTAGGACTTCTCGTCGTAGTCGACGACGTCGGCCGTGTGGTTGGTGATGACGTCGAAGAAGACCTTCATGCCCTTGGCGTGGGCCTTGGAGATCAGGGTCTCCAGGTCCTTGTTGGTGCCGAAGTGCGGGTCGACCTGGGTGAAGTCGGTGATCCAGTAACCGTGGTAGCCGGCTGAGGCGTCCTTGCCGGTGCCCTGGACGGGCTGGTTCTTGAAGATCGGCGCCATCCAGATGGCGGTGGTGCCGAGGCCCTTGATGTAGTCGAGCTTGCGGGTCAGACCCTTGAGGTCGCCGCCCTGGTAGAAGCCCTTGTCGGTGGGGTCGTAGCCGGTCGACAGGCGCGAACCGGTCAGGCCGCCCTTGTCGTTGCCCGTGTCGCCGTTGGCGAAGCGGTCGGGCAGGACGAAGTAGAACTGCTCGCGGGTGGCGTCGTGCCGGGCGGGTTGCGCGGCGAGCGCGGCGTCCGACGGCGGTGCGGGCGGGGTCTCGGCCCGCGCGGCGAGGGGTTGTGCGAGCGATACGGCCAGAGCGGCGGCAAGAACGGCTGCGCGCAGTCTGGAACGGCCGGGGCGGCGCGCCGGCCCTCTCGGTATCAGGTCCACAGGTGTGAACTCCTAGCGATTACGGCGTACTCGGGTCCGACCCCGCGCAGCGTTCCGGCTCCGGTGCCGAACGCCCGCGTGACCGTATCGCTCACGCAAGGTTTACAGCAAGAGTCTTGCAAGGTGCAGAAAAGCTTTTCAGCAGCTGGACTTGCCCGCGTAGACCGCGAGCGCGGTGTTGGCGCCCAGGGTGGCCGTGAGCTGGCCCGAGGCGTTCACGGTGACCGTCGTGTTGTTCTGCACGTTGCAGTACGTGCCCGCGGCGAGCGAGGTGCTGTACGTGCGGGTCAGCGCGGAGGACTCGTGGTTGATGGCGACGAACCCCTTGCTGCCGCGTCCGAAGGCGATGGCGTCGTTGCCGTTGTCCCACCAGTTGGTGACGGACTGTCCGCGGGTGGCGTTGCGGAAGGCGACCATCGACTTGATCTCCGGCCAGGCGTGCTGGCACTTCCAGCCGTCCTGCCAGCAGGCGTTGACGGTGCCGCCGTTGGGCGGGCCGGCGTCCGCGTCGGACCACTCGTAGGCGGAGTTGATGTCGGGGGCGCCGTACGGGTAGGCGAGCATGAACACGTTGGCGAGGGTGTAGTTCGCGCCGTCCTTGTAGTTGAGCGTCGAGCCGTTGCGCTCGGTGTCGTGATTGTCGACGAAGACGCCGGCGACCGAGCTGCTCATGTAGCCCCAGCCCTCGCCGTAGTTCTTCAGGTAGGCGAGGTTCTCGTTGTTGAAGACCCGCTTGAGGTCGTAGGCGTAGCGGAACTCCTGCACGTCGCCGTTGCCGGTGTACTCGGTCGGCTGGACCGCCTCGCCCGAACCGTAGATGACCTCCTGCTTCCAGTACACCGACGGGTTACTCAGCCGGGACTTGATGTTGGCGAGGTCACCGGCCGGGATGTGCTTGGCCGCGTCGATCCGGAAGCCGTCGACCCCGTAGCCGAGCAGGGTGTTCAGGTAGCCGGCGATGGTCGCCCGGACGTACTCCTCACCGGTGTCGAGGTCCGCGAGACCGACGAGTTCGCAGTTCTGGACGTTGCCGCGATTGGTGTAGTCGCTGATGGTGGCGGTGCAGTCGTCCATGTCGTACGAGGAGTACAGGCCCGGGTAGTTGTACTTCGTGTACGAGGAGCCGCCTGTCCCGGTGCCGGAACCGGCCGACATGTGGTTGATCACCGAGTCGGCCACGACCTTCACGCCGGCGGCGTGACAGGTGCTGACCATGTTGCGGAAGGCGGTGGCGTCACCGAGCCGGCCGGCGATGCGGTAGCTGACCGGCTGGTAGGACGTCCACCACTGCGAGCCCTGTATGTGCTCGGCGGGCGGGGACACCTGGACGTAGCCGTAGCCGGCCGGGCCCAGCGTGTTGGTGCACTCCTTGGCGACCGAGTCGAACTTCCACTCGAACAGGACGGCGGTCACGTCCTTGGTTCCGGGCGGGGAGGCTTCGGCCACTCCGGCGGGGAGGGTCACGGAGGCCGCCATGCCTGCGGCGAGCGCGAGCGCGGTGGCGAGAGTTCTCTTGGCCATGTCTTCTCCTGCACATCGTCGTGCGGTGGGGGATGCGGGTGCGGGACCGGGGCGCCTGGTGCAAGTGGGGGGCCCTGGACGGAAGTTGCCCGATGAACCAGTCGGGCGTGTGCCGGAACGTATCTCTTGCCGGGAAGTTTCAGCAAGATGTCGTAAGGGATTTCAGTGCGTGAAAAAGGGGTGCTCCGGTCCCGATGGGACCGGAGCACCCCTTGAGGGCGCCGTGGTGGCGGGCCGTCAGGCAGTCCACCACACGGTCGTGTCCGCGGCCAGCTCGGCCTTGCCGTCCGGCGACACGGTCACGTCACCGCTGGCGATGAGCACCCGGCCGTGCGCCGGGAGGGTCACGGGCTCGCCCGTGGTGTTCGCCGTGCAGACGAACTCCCCGCGCCGGAAGGCGAGTACGCCCTCGGGCGCCGTCAGCCAGGAGACGCTGTCGCCCGCACCGAGGTCGGGCTGCGCACGGCGCACCGCGAGCGCCTCGCGGTACAGCTCCAGGGTGGAGCCCGCCACCCCGGACTGCGCCTCGACGCTCAGCTCGGCCCACTCGGCGGGCTGCGGCAGCCAGCTGCCCCCGCTGCCGAAACCGTACGAGGAGCCGGCGCGGGTCCACGGGATCGGCACCCGGCAGCCGTCGCGGAAGCCGTCCTGGCCCGCGCCACGGAAGTAGGCGGGGTCCTGCCGCACCTCGTCGGGCAGGTCCACGACGTCGGGCAGGCCGAGCTCCTCGCCCTGGTAGAGGTAGGCGGAGCCGGGCAGCGCCAGCATCAGCAGGGTCGCCGCGCGGGCCCGGCGCAGCCCCAGCTCCCGGTCGCCCGCCGTGCGGATCTGGGTGCCGAGACCTGCCTCGTTGGCGAACCGGGTGGCGTGCCGGGTCACGTCGTGGTTGGACAGCACCCAGGTGGAGGGGGCGCCGACCGGCCGCATCGCGTCGAGGGTGCGGTCGATGACCGAGCGCAGCTCCGCCGCGTCCCAGTGGGTGCCCAGGTACTGGAAGTTGAAGGCCTGGTGGAGCTCGTCGGGGCGCACGTAGTGGGCGGTGCGCTCGATGGTGGGCGTCCACGCCTCGGCGACGAAGATGCGCTCGCCGGAGTACTCGTCGAGGATGGTGCGCCACTGGCGGTAGACGGCGTGCACGCCGTCCTGGTCGAAGAACGGCATGACATCGTTGCCCAGCAGTTTCAGCTGGTCGTGGTCGCCGAGGTCCGGCAGGCCCTCCGCCTTCACCAGTCCGTGCGCCACGTCGATGCGGAAGCCGTCGACCCCCATGTCCAGCCAGAACCGCAGGATCGAGCGGAACTCGTCGCCGACGGCCGGGTGCTCCCAGTTGAAGTCCGGCTGTTCGGGAGCGAAGAGGTGCAGGTACCACTCGCCGGGGGTGCCGTCCGGCTCGGTGACCCGGGTCCAGGCCGGCCCGCCGAAGATGGACTCCCAGTCGTTGGGCGGCAGTTCGCCGTTCACGCCCTTGCCAGGACGGAAGTGGTAGCGGTCCCGCAGGTCGGAGCCTGGGCCCTCGCGCAGGGCGCGCTTGAACCACTCGTGCTGGTCGGAGGAGTGGTTGGGCACGAGGTCGACGATGATCCGCAGGCCCAGGGCGTGGGCCTCGCGGATGAGGGCGTCGGCGTCCAGGAGGCTGCCGAACATGGGGTCGACCGCGCGGTAGTCCGCCACGTCGTACCCGGCGTCGGCCTGCGGCGAGGCGTAGAAGGGGCTGAGCCACACGGCGTCCACGCCGAGGTCGCGCAGGTACGGGAGTCGGGAACGTACGCCCTCCAGGTCGCCCATGCCGTCGCCGTTGCTGTCGGCGAAGCTGCGCGGATAGACCTGGTAGATCACCGCGTCGCGCCACCAGTCGCGATGTGCGGCGACGGTGGCGAGAGCGGAGTTCGGGGCCTGGTCGGCGGAGTGCTGGCTCATGTCGTCCTTGATGCGTGACGGGTTCGAGGTGGGGGCTCCCCCGCACCGGGGCGGTGCCCGGTGCGGGAGAGGAAATGCGTCATCGGTGTGGCGGGCGATGAGGCGGCCGCGGAACCGGCGGGGTCGGATGGGCACCGCGGCCGCCACCCGCGCGCTGGGAGCGCGCGGGAGTCTTCGGGCGTCGGGGGCGTGCCGGGCGGGTCAGCCCTTCGTGCCGCCCGCGGTGAGTCCGGTCACCAGGTTCTTCTGCACGAGGTAGAAGAAGAGGGAGACCGGTATCGCGATCAGTACGGCCGTCGCGGCGGCCAGGTTGCGCTGCGCGTCGTGCTCGCTGACGAAGGTCTGGAGGCCGACGGCGAAGGTGTACTTCGAGTCGTCCAGCATGAACGTCGAGGCGAAGGCGACCTCACCGAACGCGGTGATGAAGTTGTAGAACGCGGCCACCGCGAGGCCCGGCTTGGCGAGCGGCAGGATCAGCCGGAAGAAGGTGCCGAAGGGGGTCAGCCCGTCGACGCGGCCGGCCTCGTCGATCTCGAACGGGATGGTGTCGAAGTAGCCCTTGAGCAGCCAGGCGCTGTAGGGCACCGCCGTCGAGCAGTAGACGAGGATCAGACCGAAGTAGGAGTCGATGAGCTGCAGGTCCGAGAGGATCTGGTACATCGGCACGATCAGCACGGCGATCGGGAACATCTGGGTGACCAGCAGGACCCACATGAACTTCTTGTAGCCGGGGAAGCGCATGCGCGACACCGCGTAGCCGGTGGTGGCCGCGACCATGACGCCGATGACCGTGGTGCCGAGCGACACGATGAGCGAACTCTTCATCCACTCGAAGAAGTTCGTGTGCTGGAGCACGAAGGAGTAGTTGTCGAACGTCATCGTGTCCCAGATGCGTCCGGGGTGCAGGTAGTCGTCCTTGTCCGGGCCGAGGGACAGGAAGACGAGCCAGGCGATCGGGAACAGCGCAGCGAGGCTCGCGACGATCAGGATGCCGTGGGAGACGAGCTTGCCGGTGAGGCTGCGCTCACCGCGCCTGCGTGCCGGACGGGGCGACTCGTCGTACCCGGGAGCCTGCTCGGCCGGAGGCGTCTGAAGGGTGGTGGTGCTCATGGAGACTCCTGCCTCAGATCGCGAGCTGCTGGTCATTGCGGTTCAGCCAGCGGCGGTAGAAGGAGGTGAAGACGATCAGAATGGCCAGCAGCAGCATGCCGTAGGCCGCCGACTGCGCGAAGTCGCGCGGCTGCTGTCCGAAGCCCAGGTAGTAGGCCCAGGTGACGAGGATCTGGGCGTCCGGCGCGGTGTTGCCGAAGAGGATGAAGATCACCGCGAACTGGTTGAACGTCCAGATGATGCCGAGGAGCACGACGGTGGAGCTGACCGACCTGAGACCCGGCAGGGTCACGAAGCGGAACTGCTGCCACTTGTTCGCGCCGTCCATCTCGGCCGCCTCGTACAGCGTGCCGTCGATGGACTGCAGTCCGCCGAGCAGCGAGACCATCATGAACGGCACACCGCACCAGGTGTTGACCATGATGGCGGCGAAGCGCTGCCAGAAGGTGTCCTCCAGCCAGGACGGCGCCGGCAGGTGCACCGCGTCGAGCATGGAGTTGATGATGCCGCCGTCGGCGAGCATGAAGCGCCAGCCGAAGACGGTGACGAAGGTCGGCACGGCCCACGGCAGCACCAGGACCAGCCGGTAGAAGGTACGGCCGCGCAACTTCTGGTTGAGCAGCAGCGCGAGACCGAGGCCGATGCAGAAGTGCAGGGCGACACACAGGACGGTCCAGGCGATGGTCCAGATGAAGTGCGACCAGAAGCGGTCGTACGACGTCGGACCCCACAGGATGTCCTTGTAGTTGTCCAGGCCGATGAACTTGTAGGTGGCGTCGATGTGGTTGACGCCGATCGTGCGGGCCGAGTTGAGGCTGTTGGCGTCCGTGAACGTCAGATAGAGGCCCCGTACCAGGGGATAGAGCACCAATCCGCCGAGTACGACGACGACCGGTGCGATCATCGCGTACGCGTACCAGTACTTCTGGTACGAGTGCTTCAGACGCTGCATCCGGCCCGGACGCGGTGCTCGGTCACCGCGGCGCTTGCCGGTCGCTCGGTCGATGGCGACTGTCATGGTTCGACACCTTCTGCAAGATCAGGAGTTGGGCGCACACAGCCGGTGGCCGCCGGATCCTCTCCCCCTGTTGTAGGGGTCCCTCCGGCCCGACGGAAGTCGGGCCGGGGAAGGATCCGGCGGCCACACGGGCTCACTTGCTGAAGTCCGGGACCAGCTTGGCGATCGCCAGTTCGGCGTTGCTCAGGCCCTTGTCCAGCGACTCCTTGCCACCCGCGATCTTCGGCAGCTCGGTGTCGAGCGGGCCCCACAGGGAGCCGTACTCGGGAAGCGCCGGGCGCGGCTGGGCGGCGGGGAGGACGCTCTGGTAGCCGGCGATGCCCGGGTCGGCCTTGACCTCGGCGGTGTAGGCGTCGTCACGCGTCGGCAGTGTGGAGTTCTTGAGGGCGATCGTCGACTGCGACTTCGCGGAGGTCATGAACTTCACGAACTTCAGCGAGGCCTCCTGGTGGGCCTTGTCCGAACCCGCGTACACGGAGAGGTTGTGGCCGCCGGTCGGGGCGCCCGCCTTGCCGGTGGAGCCGGCCGGGACGGTGGCGATACCGAGGTTCGCCTTGTCCGCGAAGGCCGAGCCCTTGTAGAAGTTGGTGATCTCCCACGGGCCCTGGATGATCGAGGCGACCTTGCCGTTGACGAAGGCGTCCTGGATGTGGGCGTACGCGTCGGCGGTGGTGTCCGCCTTGTGCAGGCCCTTGCCGGAGAACAGACCCTGCCAGGTGCCGAACGCCTTCTTGGCCTCGGGCGAGTTCACCGTGATCTTCTTGGCGTCGGCGTCGACCGTGTTGGTGCCCTCGCCGTAGAGGAAGGACTGCGCGTAGTAGGCCTGGGTCGAGCCCCAGTAGCCGTCGACGCCCGTCTTCTTCTTGATCGTCGCGGCGGCGGTCTTCAGGTCGGCCCAGGTCTTCGGGGCCTCGGTGATGCCGGCCTTCTTGTAGAGCGCCTTGTTGTAGACGAGCGCCAGGGTGTCCGTGACGAACGGCACACCGTACGTCTTGCCGTCGAACTTGGCCTGCTCGATCAGGTTGGGCTGGAACTTGCTCTGGTCCGCGAGGGCCTCGGTGCCGTCGAGCGGCAGGAAGTAGCCCTTCTTCGCGAAGGCCGGGGTCCAGCCGACCTCGGAGCGCAGGACGTCCGGGGCACCCTTGGAACCGGCGGCCGTGTCGAACTTGTTCTGCGCCTGGTCGAAGGGCACGTTGACGTACTTGACCTTGATGTTCGGGTTGGCCTTCTCGAACTCCTTGGCCAGGGCCTTGTACGTCGGCGCCTCATTGGTGGCGTTGGAGGTGTCCCACCACGTGATGGTGAGGGGTCCGTCCGACTTGTCGCTGCCGCTGTCGCTGCCGCCGCAGGCCGTCGCCGCGAGGGCGAGGGACGCCACCAGCGCGGTGGCCGCTATGCCACGCCGCATGAGATCTCCTTGAGGGTGAAAGCCCGAGTGGGTGGAGGAGCGGTCCCGCCCGCTCTCCTTGCCGACTTGCCGACTGCGCCGTTGCGTCCGCCGGGCGACGTGAACGTAACAGCGTTGTAAGCGCCGCGAAAGACCTTGCAGAAAAAAAATGCAAGGACTGCCGAGAGTTACCCGCCCGTGACCCGTCGGTGGCACTAAGGAAACCCTTGTGCGAGGCCGCTCAGCAGACATGTGGGCCTCTGTGCAAGACTCTGCAAGCTCTTGCCATGGCG
Organism: Streptomyces sp. Tue6028; assembly: GCF_002300165.1. Taxonomy (GTDB): domain Bacteria; phylum Actinomycetota; class Actinomycetes; order Streptomycetales; family Streptomycetaceae; genus Streptomyces; species Streptomyces siamensis. The sequence goes on from NZ_MLCE01000012.1 coordinate 93,811, forward strand.
GCCGGGTACGGGGATCATCTGCCCGTCAGCGCCTTGCAGGAGCCACCCCTTCCCGCGGCGCACGCACGGGACGCCGAGCCGACCAGAACAAGAGGGAGCGCGATGACGCAGCAGCCCGGAGCGGGCCGATCAACCGCCCGCACACGGCGTCTGGTTGGTGGGCAGGGTGAGATTCGGCCGGTACAGTCCAATCCCGTGACCACACGGCTTGCCGACATCGCAGCCCAGGCGGGGGTCAGCGAGGCGACTGTCAGCCGCGTCCTGAACGGGAAGCCGGGCGTCGCCGCGACCACCCGCCAGTCCGTCCTGGCCGCGCTGGACGTACTGGGCTACGAGCGCCCCGTGCGTCTGCGGCAGCGCAGCGAGGGCCTGGTGGGCCTGATAACCCCCGAGCTGGAGAACCCGATATTCCCCGCCCTGGCGCAGGTCATCGGGCAGGCGCTGACCCGGCAGGGCTACACGCCGGTGCTCGCCACCCAGACACCGGGCGGCTCCACCGAGGACGAGCTCACGGAGATGCTGGTGGACCGCGGTGTCGCGGGCATCATCTTCGTCTCCGGTCTGCACGCGGACACCTCCGCGGACATGCAGCGCTACGAGCAGCTGCGCGCCCAGGGTGTCCCTTTCGTCCTCGTCGACGGCTTCTCCCCCAAGGTGCAGGCACCCTTCATCTCTCCGGACGACCGCGCGGCGATGGCCCTCGCGGTCACCCACCTCGTCTCGCTCGGACACACCAACATCGGGCTGGCACTCGGCCCCAAGCGGTTCGTGCCCGTGCAGCGCAAGATCGAGGGCTTCGTGCGCACCGTGCAGGAGCAGTTGGGGCTGAGCCCCGCCGACATCGAGGAGCGGCTGGTCCAGCACTCGCTCTACACCCTGGAGGGCGGTCAGGCCGCCGCCAGCGCCTTGATGGACCGGGACTGCACGGCGGTGGTGTGCGCGAGCGACATGATGGCGCTCGGTGCCATACGGGCGGCCCGGCAGCGCGGCCTGGAGGTGCCGAAGGACGTCTCGGTGGTCGGTTTCGACGACTCCCCGCTGATCGCGTTCACCGACCCGCCGCTGACGACGATCCGCAAGCCGGTCCCGGCGATGGGGCAGGCCGCGGTCCGCACGCTGCTGGAGGAGATCGGCGGGACGCCCGCTCCGCACAGTGAGTTCGTGTTCATGCCGGAGCTGGTGGTGCGCGGTTCGACCGCTTCTGCACCCGGGGACCGCAATCGTCCCTGAGGAGGAGAATGCGGGGCCTTCGTGCCCCTCCTCCCGGTGTAGAACGTGCGGCCCGGACCCGACCAGGGGATGATCGGTCGCAGAACGCTTTTCTGGCAGACTCTGTGCCTATGGGTGAGAAGACCGTGACGACACTGGAAGGCCGGGAGCAGGCCCCTCCACAGCCCGTCGCGGAGGAGGAAGCGGGGCACGGTTTCCTGCACAGGTTGCGGGCCCCGCGGCGCCCCCGCTTCTGGTTCGAGATCCTGTTGATCGCCTTGAGCTACTGGACGTACTCGCTGATCCGCAACGCCGTGCCGGAGCAGAAGCACGAGGCCCTGCGCAACGCGGACTGGATCTGGCGCACGGAGCACCACCTCGGGATCGCCGTCGAGCAGTCGGTCAACCACACCGTGAACTCGGTGACATGGCTGATCATCGGGATGAACTACTACTACGCGACACTGCACTTCGTGGTGACGCTCGGTGTGCTGGTGTGGCTGTACCGCAGCCACCCGGGCCGCTACGCGGCGGCCCGGCTCGCGCTGTTCGCGACCACGGCCGTGGCCCTCGTCGGCTACTACTTCTTCCCGCTCGCGCCGCCCCGTCTGATGACCGGCGGCGACTTCGTCGACACGGTCCTGGTCCACCACACCTGGGGCTCGATGGCCTCGGGCGACCTGAAGCACATGTCCAACCAGTACGCCGCGATGCCCTCCATGCACATCGGCTGGTCGCTGTGGTGCGGTGTGACCGTCTTCGCGCTGGCGTCCGTGCCCTGGGCGCGCGTCCTGGGCCTGCTGTACCCGGCGACGACGCTCGTGGTCATCGTCGCCACCGCCAATCACTTCTGGCTGGACGCGGTCGGCGGCATGATGTGCCTGGCGTTCGGGTTCCTGGTGGCGCGGCTGTGGTTCGGCGCCCTGCCGTACGCGCTGCCGCGCTGGGTGCCGGGTACGGGCGGGGCCGCCCTGCTGCCGCTGAAGGTCTGACCGGTACGCCCGCGGGCCGGTGGCCGGGTCCCCCTGGACCCGCCGCCGGCCCGTCGGCGTACCGGTGTCAGGCGCCGCGGTGCACGATGTGTCCCCCGGTCACGGTGAGGCGCACCGGGGCCTCGGCGACCTCGTCCGCGGGTGCCTCGACGGGGTCCAGACCGAAGGCCGTGAGGTCCGCCCGCAGGCCCGGAGCGATGCGTCCGGCCGCCTCCGGCTCACCCGCGGCGATCGCGGCGTGCGTCGTGCAGCCCTCCAGTGCCTGGAGCCCCGTGAGCCCGGCCCGCGCCGAGGCCGCGCCCAGCGGCGCGCGGGCGGTCGCCAGGACGCCGCGCACGTCGTACGCGGCGATCGGCCAGTCGGAGCCCAGGGCGACCACCGCACCGGCGTCGCGCAGGTCCCGGGTGCGCCAGGCGCGTGCGGCCCGCTCGGGCCCGAGCCTGCGGGACCACTCGTCGCCGTGGTCGGCGCGCGTGTACCCGGTGTGCGGCGGCTGCATGGAGGCGATGACCCCGAGCTCCGCGAAGCGTGCCGGGGTGCCGTCGGGGGCGGTCTCGATGTGCTCGATCCGGTGGGCCAGCCGCCCGCCCGGGCCGAGCGCCCGCACGGTGTCGAGCACGTGCCGTACGGCCGCGTCCCCGATGGCGTGCGTGGCGGTGCGGACGCCGGCCGCGTGCAGGTGCCGTACGGCGGCGGCGTAGGCGGCGGGGTCGGGCCAGAAGGCCTCGGTGCCCTGTCCGTGGCAGTCGGCGTGCTCCAGCCAGGCCGTGCCGCCCTCCACGGTGCCGTCCATGAAGAACTTGACGCCGCCGACCAGCCAGTGCCGGCCCTTGCGGCCCTGGAGCGCCACCAGCTCGTCGAGGGCCGCGCGGTCCGCGCCGGGCATGCACCAGGGCGCGAACCGCAGCCGTACCGGCAGCACGGTCTCCTCGGCGACGGCGCCGACCAGCTCCGGGTCCCCGGCGTCCATCACGTGCGCGCCGGTCAGCCCGGTGGCCGCCATCGCGGACAGCAGCTCGACGAGCCGGGTCCGCCGTTCGCGGTACGAGGGCCGGGGCATGACGTCGGCGACCAGGTCCATCGCGGCGTGCTCGACGAGGTGGCCGGTGGGCCGCCCGTCGGTGTCGCACACGACCTCGGACCGCTGGACGAAGGAGCGCGGCCCGTCGACGCCCGCGCGGGCCAGGGCGGCCTCGCTGACGAGCGCCGAGTGGCCGTCGTACAGGCGCAGGAAGGCGGGCGCGCCGCCCAGGGCGTCCTCGACGAGCCGGCGGTGCACGGGGCGTCCGCCGAAGACGTTGTGGTCGAGCCCGAAGCCGATGACCCAGCCGTCGGTCCGTGCCGCCGTGGCGAGCGCGTGGCGCAGACCGTCCAGGTCCCGTACGGCGGACAGGTCGGCGCCGGTGGCCATCTCCAGCCCCCACACGGGGTGGCTGTGGGAGTCCACGAGTCCGGGCACGAGGTGCGCCCCCTGCAGGGCGACGGTCTCGGTGCCCGGCCCGCGCCAGTCGCGTACGTCGTCCTCGTCGCCGACCGCGGCGATCACCCCGCCGCGGACGGCGACCGCGGTGGCGTGCGGCCGGGCGGGATCGAGGGTGCGGACCTCGGCGCCGGTGAGGATCAGCTCGGCGGTGGGCATCTGCGGAACTCCTTTGGCTAATCGGTGGCTTCGACGGGTTCGGCGGCGAAGTTCTGGTACACCCGCGGTCGTGCGCGGCGCAGCCAGCCGGCCACGGCGAGGCCGATGACGAAGACGGCGGGCGACAGGACGATCAGGACGGTGTTGACCGTGGTGGACGCGCCGGTGAACAGGTCGATGTGGGTCACCACGAGCACGATGGCGGTGGCGAGCAGCACGGTCGCGAGGACGGGCGCCACCACGGTGCGCAGGACGCCCTCCTGGTGGCTGACCTTGCGGAAGTAGCACGGCACGGCGATGGCGGCGAGCAGCTGGAGCGCGAACAGCCCTATCATTCCGGGCGTGTTGACCCACAGCAGCAGCTGGTTGTACGGGTCGGCGCCGGCCGCCCAGAAGCCGAGGACGACGACGGCGCCGAGGACGGTCTGGGCGATCCCGGCGACGTACGGGGAGCGGTGCCGGGGGTGGATGCGGCCGAGCGCCCGGGGCAGCACGCCCTCCTCGGCGAGCGCGAGGCCGTAGCGGTTGATGGCGTTGTGGAAGGCGAGCAGGGAGGCGAGCACGCTGGTGATGATGAAGACGTGCATCAGGTCGGCCGCCCAGCCGCCCACGTAGGTGGTGATGGCGGAGAAGAAGAGCCCGCCGGGGTCGGTGGCCGCGGCCTTCATGACCTCCGCGTCGCCGAAGGCCTGGATGACCACCCAGACGACGAACGCGTAGAAGAGGCCGAGGAATCCGACGGCGACGTACGTGGCGCGCGGCACCGTGCGTTCCGGGTCGCGGGCCTCCCGGCGGTAGATGACGGTGGACTCGAATCCGGTGAACGCGGCGAAGGCGAAGGCGAGCACCGCGGCGGTGCCGGGCACGAGGACGTGGTCCGGTGCGAAGGAGGCGCCCGACAGCCCGTGCGCGCCGCCCTTGAGCAGGACCCCGCCCGCGAGCAGGACGAGTATCCCGGTCTCGGCGACGAGCAGGACGCCGAGCAGCTTGGCGCCGAAGTCGATGGAGCGGTAGCCGCCGTATCCGATCAGGAGCAGTCCCACCAGGGACACGGGGAGCCAGGGGACGTCCGTCCCGAAGAGGGCGTGCACAGTGTCCTGGGTGGCGGTGCCCAGCAGGCCGTAGACGCCGATCTCCATGCCGTTGTAGCCGATGAGGGCGAGCAGCGCGGCACCGATGCCGACGGGACGGCCGAGGCCGCGGGTGATGTACGCGTAGAAGGCTCCGCCGCTGCGCACGTGCCGGCTCATGGCCGTGAATCCGACGGCGAAGACGGCGAGCGTGACACCGGCGATGAGGTATCCGGCGGGTGCCCCGATCCCGCCGAGCAGGACGGCGAGCGGGGCGACGCCCGCCATGACGGTGAGCGGTGCGGCGGCCGAGACGACGAAGAACGCGATGTCGGCGGTGCCGAGGGAGCCCGGGCGGAGGGTCGCCGCGGGGGCCGGCGCTCTCTCTTCGGAAGTGGTGACGGGCATGCTGGCAAAGCCCTTCTGGCGGGGGCGGGGAGCAGGTCCGGGGCGTGCGGGGCGGCCCGGGGTCCGCAGCCGCGACGGCTGCCGGGACCCGTAAACCTAAAGCCTTTCGGTTTCCGCAATGTAACCTCCCGTTGGGCATCCGGGAAGACCTCAGGGAGTACGCAGATCATGGGACGGCCGCGCACACCACTCCTCGACCGCGAGCGCATCACCACGACGGCGCTCGAACTGATCGACGAGCAGGGCGAGTTCAGCGTGCCGCAGATCGCCAGGCGGCTCGGCGTGCAGACCGGCTCGGTGTATCACCATGTGGACGGCCGGGACGGCATCGTGGAACTCCTGCGGGAGCGGGTGGCATCCGCGATCGACACCCACACCCTGTCCCTGGCGCCCTGGGACGCGGCACTGGCCGCCTGGGCCCGCTCCTACCGCGCGGCCTTCGCCGCGCACCCGAAGGCGATCCCGCTCCTCACCACGTCACCCGTACGAGCGCCACGCGTCCTGGAGCAGTACGAGCGCGCGGTCACCCTCCTGCAGGACGCCGGCTTCGCCCTGCCCGACGTGATGCCGGTGATCATCGCCCTGGAGAACCTGGTCCTCGGCTCGGCCCTGGACCTCGCGGCCCCGGAGGCCATGTGGGAGCTCCCCGACGACACGACCACCCCGCGCCTCGCCGCGGCCCTGGACGCCGTCGGCGAAGGCCGCGCGGACCGCGCCTTCGAACTGGCCCTGGACGCCTTCCTCGCCCACGCGAGGGCCCTGCAGGGGGCGTGAGGCCCGGGCGGCGTTACGCGCCCTCGCGGGCCACGGCGCTCAGCGCGTCCAGCAGACCCCGCAGCGCGGGCCGTTCGGGGGCGGACTCGCGCACGGCCGCGTAGATGACCCTCATGGGCTCGGGGTCGCGGACCTTGCGCACGACGACGTCGGGATGGCGGCCCCGCAGTCCGAGCCGGGGGATCAGGCTCACCCCGAGTCCCGCCGCCACGAAGCCCTGCGCGGTGACGTAGTCCTCGCTCTGCACCACGAAGCCGGGCGTGAAGCCGGCCGCCGCGCAGGCGTCGAGCTGAGCGGCGAGGCAGGGCCCGGGCCATTCGCTGCCCACGAAGGGCTCCCCCGCGAGGTCGGCGAGTGCGGGCGTGCGCCGCCCCGCGAGCCGGTGCCCCCGCGGCAGGACGGCGCGGTACGGATCGTCCAGCAGGTGCACGAGCCGCACACCGTCCGGGACGGGGTCGCGCGGTCCCACGACGAGCGCCAGATCGGCCCGCCCCTCCTTCACGTCCGGCAACGGGTCCTCGGGGTCGGTGAGCTTCAACTCGACCTCGACACCCGGATGTTCGGAGCGGAAGCGGGCGACGGCGGGCGCGACGAGCGCGGCCCCCGCGGTCGCGAAATACCGTACGGCCAGCCGTCCCGTGCGCCCGGACAGCAGATCGGCCAGCGCGGTCTCGGCCTCGGCGACCTGGCGCCCGATGACCTCGGCGTACTCGGTCAGCAGGAGCCCGGCCGGGGTGGGCCGCACGCCCCGCCCGACCCGCTCCAGGAGCTCGGCCCCCGCTTCCCGCTCCAGCGCGGCGATCTGCTGGCTGACGGCGGACGGTGTGTACCCGAGGTCCGCCGCGGCGCCCGTGACGGACCCGCATCCGACCACCGCCCGCAGGACCTGCATGCGCCGCACATCAAGCATGCAGCTCAGCTTAACAGTCCATACAGCACTCTTCACTTGTCCTCAATCCATTCCTCCTGGACCGTGGACCCATGCAGCGCTCCCTGACGTCCTCCCTGCGCATGGGCGCCCTGGCCCTCCTCTGGGGTTCGGGCTTCCTCTGGATCAAACTGGCCCTGAACCACGGCCTGTCGCCCGCCGCCATCACCCTCACGCGCTGCGCCCTGGGCACGGCGGTCCTCGCCCTCCTCGCCCGCTCGGCAGGTCAGCGGCTCCCCCGCTCGCGCTCCCTGTGGGGACACCTGGTCGTCGCCGCCCTCTTCTGCAACGCGATCCCCTTCGCGCTCTTCGCCCTCGGCGAGCAGACCGTCGACTCGGGCGTCGCCGGTGTCCTCAACGCGACGACACCCCTGTGGTCGCTGCTCATCGGAGTCCTGCTGGGCACCGACCGCGACCTGCGCCCGCGGCGTCTGACCGGCCTTCTCCTCGGCTTCGCGGGCGTCCTGGTGATCTTCGCCCCCTGGCGGCACTCGCACCTCGTGGGCTGGGGCGCCCTCGCACTGCTGGGCGCGGCCGCCAGTTACGCGATCGCCTTCGCCTACATGGCCCGCCACCTGACGGGACACGGCGCCCCGCTCGCCGTCTCGGCGGCCCAGTTGCTCACCGCCACCGGCTGGAGCGCCCTGGCCCTGCCGGCCGCGGGCCCGCTCCACGACGTCGACGTGACGGCCCTGCCGGCGGTCGCCGTGCTCGGCGTCTTCGCCACCGGCATCACCTTCTACCTCAACTACCGCATGATCGCCGACGAGGGCCCCACCAGCGCGGCGACCGTGGGCTATCTGCTGCCGGTCGTCTCGGTGGCGCTGGGCGCGCTGGTCCTGGACGAACGCATCGGCGCGCGGGTCGTGGCGGGGATGGTGACGGTGCTCGCCGGCGTGGCGCTGTCACGTCGGGCGCGGCCGGGCCCGGCCGCGGGCGGGACCGGAGCCGGGCCCGGGGCCGGAGCCGGAGCCCGGGCGGAGACCAGGGCCGCAGCCGTCGCGGACGCCACGGACGCCGACGCCGTCGCCGCCACCGGTCCGGGGACGGCTCACGCCCCGTAGAACAGTTCCTCCACGAGGGCCCTCGCCCGCCTGGTCGTCCGCCGGTAGTCGTCGAGCATGTCTCCCACGTGGCCCGGCCCGTAGCCCAGGTACCGTCCCACCGCGGCGAGTTCACGCGCGTCGGTCGGGAAGGTGTCGCCGGCCCGGCCGCGGACCAGCATCACGGCGTTGCGCACCCGGGTGGCCAGCACCCAGGCCTCGTCCAGCGTCGCCGCGTCCTCCGTCGAGATGAGCTCCGCCGCACAGGCGGCGGCCAGCGCCTCCCGCGTCCGTGTCGTCCGCAGGCCCGGCTCCGCCCAGCCGTTCTGCAACTGCATCAGTTGCACGGTCCACTCCACGTCGGACAGCCCGCCCCGTCCGAGCTTGGTGTGCAGCGCGGGGTCGGCGCCCCGTGGCAGCCGCTCCGCCTCCATCCGTGCCTTCAGCCGGCGGATCTCGCGCACCGCGTCGTCGCCGAGCCCCTCCGCCGGGTACCGCAACGGGTCGATCAGCTCGATGAACCGGCTGCCCAGGTCCTCGTCGCCCGCCACGTGTTCCGCGCGCAGCAGCGCCTGCGACTCCCACACCAGCGACCAGCGCCGGTAGTAGGCCTCGTACGACTTCAACGTCCTCACCAGCGGGCCCGACTTGCCCTCGGGCCGCAGGTCCGCGTCGATGAGCAGGGGCGGGTCGGCGCTCGGGATCTGGAGCAGCCGCCGCATCTCGGACACCACCTTGTTCGCGGCGCGGGCCGCCTCCTGATCGTCGACGCCCTCCCGGGGCTCGTGCACGAACAGCACGTCCGCGTCGGAGCCGTAGCCGAGTTCGTGTCCGCCGAACCGGCCCATCCCGATCACCGCGAACCGGGTGGGCAGGGTGTCCCCCCACCCGTCACGCACCACGGCCCGCAGCGTGCCGGCGAGGGTCGCGGCCGTCAGGTCGGAGACCGCGCCGCCGACCAGGTCCACCAGGGCGCCCTGGTCGGCGACGGCGGGCATCTCCTCGGTGGCGTAGGAGGCGACGATGTCGGCCGCGGCGGTGCGGAACAGCTCGCGCCGCCGCACCCCGCGGGCGGCGGTGACCGCCTGCTCGCCGCCGTCGGCCCGGCCGACCGCGGCGAGTATCTCCTGCTCCAGATGGGCCCGGGTCCGCGGTTCGAGCCCGCCGCCGTCCCCGTCGCCGAGCAGGGCCACCGCTTCCGGGGCGCGCATCAGCAGGTCGGGGGCGAGCCGGCCCGCGGACAGCACCCGTGCCAGGTTCTCCGCCGCGGCGCCCTCGTCCCTCAACAGCCGCAGGTACCAAGGGGTCTTGCCTAGGGCGTCGGACACCTTGCGGAAGTTGAGCAGTCCGGCATCGGGGTCGGCGGAGTCGGCGAACCAGCCGAGCAGGACGGGCAGCAGGGTCCGCTGGATGGCGGCCTTGCGCGTGACGCCGGACGCCAGCGCCTCCAGGTGCCGCAGCGCGGCGGCCGGGTCGGCGTACCCGAGCGCGACGAGCCGTTCGCGGGCCGCGTCGGGGCTCAGCCTGCTCTCGCCGGGGGCGAGTTGGGCGACGGCGTCGAGCAGCGGCCGGTAGAACAGCTTCTCGTGCAGCCGGCGGACGACGGCTGCGTGCCGCTTCCACTCCCGGTTCAGTGCCACGACGGGGTCGGACCGCAGTCCCAGCGACCGTCCGATGCGGCGCAGATCGGCCTCGTCCCGGGGTACCAGATGCGTGCGCCGCAGCCGGTAGAGCTGGATGCGGTGCTCCATGGAGCGCAGGAACCGGTACGCGTCGTCGAGCTGCATGGCGTCGGCGCGCCCCACGTAACCGCCGGCGGCCAGCGCCTTCAGCGCGTCCAGCGTGGTGCCGCTGCGCAGCGACGTGTCCGCCCGCCCGTGCACCAACTGGAGCAGCTGAACGGCGAATTCGACGTCGCGCAGTCCGCCGGGGCCGAGCTTCAGCTCGCGCTCGATCTCGGCGGCGGGGATGTTCTCGACGACCCTGCGGCGCATCTTCTGCACGTCGGCGACGAAGTTGTCACGCTCGGCCGCGTGCCACACCAGCGGGGCGAGTGTGGCCACGTACTGCTCGCCGAGGTCGAGGTCCCCGGCCACCGGCCTGGCCTTCAGCAGTGCCTGGAACTCCCAGGTCTTGGCCCACCTCTGGTAGTAGGCGAGATGGCTGCTCAGCGTGCGCACCAGCGGTCCGTTGCGCCCCTCGGGGCGCAGGTTGGCGTCCACCGGCCAGATGCTGCCCTCGACGGTCGTCTCGGAGCAGATCCGCATCATGTGGGAGGCGAGCCGCGTCGCGGCCTGGAGGGCCTTGCGTTCGTCGGCCCCGTCGGCGGCCTCGCCGACGAAGATCACGTCGACGTCCGACACGTAATTGAGCTCGTGTCCCCCGCACTTGCCCATCGCGACGACCGCGAGGCGGCACTGCGCCGCGTCGTCGGGGGCGGCCGTCCCGGCTATGGCGAGGGCGGCGCGCAGGGTCGCGGTGGCGAGGTCGGCGAGCTCGGCGGCGGACTCGGCGAGGTCGGTGGTGCCGCACACGTCGCGCGCGGCGATGGACAGCAGGCAGCGCCGATAGGCGACGCGCAGCGAGACGGGGGTCGATGCCTCGGCGAGCCCCCGCTCGAACTCCCGTACTCCGGGGTGCAGGTCCTGCGGCTCGTAGGTGACGAGGGCGTGCCAGTCACGCGGGTGCCGGGCGAGATGGTCGGCGAGGGCGGCCGAGGAGCCGAGCACGCCGAGGAGCCGGTCGCGCAGGGGCTTGGCCGCGATCAGGGTGTCGAGCAGTTCCCGCTGGGCGGTGTGGCCGTCCTGCGCCTCGACGAGCCGGACCAGTCCGAGGAGCGCGAGGTCGGGGTCGGCCGTGGCGCCGAGCGCCTCCAGGAGCACCGGGTCGGAGCGGACGGGTTCCAGCTCGGCGCCGTCCAGGAGGCGCTCGGCGGCGGAAGGGTCGGTGAAACCGTGCCGCAGCAGCCGTGTGAAGGTACTGCTCCTGCGTCCCGGCGCCGTCATCCTCGCCCTCCTTGTCCGATCAAGGTCGTACGAGCCAGAGCCTAACCCCGGTCACCAGGGTGGCGCCCCGCGCCGGACTCCGCTTCTGTAGGGGATGCCCGTGCGCCGTACGACAAAGGAGTCACGCCATGGACATGACCCTCGAAGTGATCCTGCTGCCGGTGTCCGACGTGGACCGGGCCAAGGAGTTCTACCGCGACAAGGTCGGGTTCCACGTCGACCTGGACGGCGAGGTGATGGAGGGGGTGCGGATCGTCCAGCTGACTCCGCCCGGCTCGGGGTGCTCCATCGCGCTGGTGGACGGCCTCCAGGTCCCGACCGGCACCCCGCAGCCGGGGACGTACCACGGGATGCAGTTGTGCGTCGCCGACGCCAAGGCCGCGTACGACGAGCTCACGGCCCGTGGCCTCGACGTCAGCGAGCCGGTGGAGTTCGCCCCGCAGGACGGCGCCACGTTCATGTACTTCAAGGACCCGGACGGGAACGGCTGGGCGATCCAGGAGTACCGGCGGCGCGAGACGGAGCCGCTGCACCTGCTGCTGAGCGAGCTGGCCGCCCGGCGGCAGTAGTTCATCCGCTCTTCACCCCTCGGGTTGGGCCGCGTGGGGCGGGGGAATGTTGGCGTGTACATGCTCTGTCCGCACCGCCCCCGCCTCTTCCCCCCCCACCGGAGGTCTGAAGTGTCCGGCAGAAACGTGTACCACCGCAGCCGTGCCCTCGTGGCGTCGGCCCTCGCCTTCACCGCCGCGGCGGTCGGGCTGTGGACCGGATTCGGCGGCTCGTCCACCGCCCACGCCGCGGCCGCGGTCCCGACCCCGGACCACGTCGTCGTCGTGGTCTTCGAGAACCACGCCTACAGCCAGGTGATCGGCTCGTCCAGCGCGCCGTACATCAACTCCCTCAAGACGGGAGGCGCGAACCTCTCCCAGTCCTACGCCGAGACCCACCCGAGCCAGCCCAACTACTTCGCCCTGTTCTCGGGCTCCACCCAGGGCATCACCGACGACAGCTGCTACACGCCCGGCTTCTCCTCGGCCCCCAACCTCGCCTCCGAGCTGATCGCGGCGGGCAAGACGTGGGGCAGCTACAACGAGACGCTGCCCAGCCAGGGCTCCACGACGTGCAGCAGCGGCAAGTACGCCCGCAAGCACAACCCGTGGTTCGGCTTCAGCAACGTACCGACGTCGAGCGCCAGGACGTTCGCGCAGTTCCCGACGGACTACTCGACGCTCCCGCAGGTCTCCTTCGTCGTCCCCAACCTGTGCAGCGACATGCACGACTGCTCGGTGTCCTCGGGCGACACCTGGCTGAAGAACAACCTGGGCGCCTACGCGACCTGGGCCAAGACCCACAACAGTCTCCTCGTCGTCACCTTCGACGAGGACAACCGGCTCAGCGGCAACCGCATCCCGACCGTGCTCTACGGCCAGCAGGTGACCGCCGGCTCCTCGTCCTCCACGACGTTCAACCACTACGACCTGCTGCGCACGCTGGAGGACATGCACGGCCTCCCGCACGCGGGCAACGCCGCCTCGGCCAAGGACATCACCGGCATCTGGACGTCCTGAGATGTACGTGGCGGACAGCCGCGCCGGCACCCCGAAGACCTCGGCGGCGGCGTCCGCGGAAAGCGCCGCCCGGCCCCGGGCCGGGCGGCGCCGTGCCGCGGTCGCACCCACGGTGCTGGCGCTCGGCACGGTCAGTCTGATCACCGACGTCTCCTCGGAGATGGTGACGGCCGTGCTGCCCCTCTACCTGGTGGCGGGCCTCGGCCTGTCCCCGCTGGGCTTCGGACTCCTCGACGGGATCTACAACGGCTTCTCGGCGCTGGTGCGTCTGGTCGGCGGGCACCTGGCCGACCGGGGCGGCGGCCGGCACAAGTGGGTGGCGGGCGCCGGGTACGCGCTGTCGGCGGCCTGCAAGCCCCTGCTGCTGGTGGCGCCGTCCCTGACGCCCATCGGGCTGATCCTGGCCGCCGACCGCACCGGCAAGGGCCTGCGCACCGCCCCGCGCGACGCGCTGATCTCCTTGTCGAGCACCCCGGAGACCCGGGGGCGCGCCTTCGGTGTGCACCGCGCGATGGACACGGCGGGCGCGCTCTTCGGGCCTCTGGTCGCCTTCCTGATCCTGCGGACGACCGTGGACGGCTATGACGCCGTGTTCACGGTGAGTTTCTGCGTGGCCGTGGTCGGGGTGCTGGTGCTGGTGCTGTTCGTGCCGGGGGGTTCCGGCACGAGGGGCGGCTCCGGCGCGGGGGCCGGCTCCGGCGCGGGGGCCGGCTCCGGCGCAAGGACCGGCTCCGGCACAGGCACAGGGGCCGGTTCCGAGGCGGAGGCCCGTTCCGGCACAGGGGCTGGTTCCGAGACGAAGGCCCGTTCCGGCGGGAGGGCCGACGAGGCCGCCGTGGAAACCGGCCTCGACGCCGCTGCGGAAACCGGCCCGGACGCCGCCGTGGAAACCGGCCCGGACGCCGCCGTGGAAACCGTCGTGGACACCGCCGCGCCCGCCGACCGCGGGAAGGCGGCCCCCCGCCCCACGCTCCGCGCCGCCCTCGCTCTCCTGGGCCGGCGTGACCTGCGCCGCATCACCGTCTGCGCCCTGCTCCTCGGGCTCGCGACCGTCAGCGACTCGTTCGTGTACCTGCTGCTCCAGCGGCGGCTCGGCGTGCCGGACCGGTGGTTCGCGCTGCTGCCGCTCGGCACGGCGGCGGCGTTCCTGCTGCTGGCCGTCCCGCTCGGCCGGCTCGCGGACCGGACCGGCCGGTGGCGCGTGTTCCTGGCGGGCCACGGCGCCCTGCTCCTGGCGTACGGGCTCCTGCTGTCCTCCTGGCACGGGTCGGCCCTGCCGTACGCCGTCCTCGTGCTGCACGGCGCCTTCTACGCGGCGACCGACGGCGTGCTCATGGCGGCCGCCTCCGACAGCGTGCCGAGGGAGCTGCGTTCGTCGGGGCTCGCGCTCGTCCAGACGGGTCAGGCGCTGGCCCGCTTCGCCTGCTCGCTCGGCTTCGGCGCGGCCTGGACGGCGTGGGGCGACCGCACGGCGCTGACCGCGTCGGCCGTGGCGCTGGCGTGCTGCGCCCTGTTCTCGTTCCGGCTCCGTCCCACCCCTCCCGAAGGGCTCGCATGACCCTCCGCACCCGCATCCTGGTCCTGGTCTCGGCGCTGGTCGCCCTGGCTGGCGTCGCCACGGCGTCCGTCCTGCACGCGTCGGCCCGGGCGGACCGCAGGAACCAGGCCCGGCCCGGCGGCCCGCGGATCACCGCGGGCACGGTGGCGCTGACCGGCGACGGCGGCCGTATGGTCTTCCGGAACATGGCGTGGGGCCCGCACCGCGACGAACTGGTCACGGTCCCGGCGTCCGACCCGTCGGGCCCGCGCACCGCGTCCGGGGTCAAGTGCCTGCGCTTCTACGCCGCGTCGGGCACCGGGGTGTGCCTCCAGGCGGTGCACGGACCCGTCCAGGACACCTACCGTGCCGTGGTCCTCGACGCGCGGCTGAAGGAGCGGGCCCGCTACGACGTGCCCGGCATCCCGTCCCGCGCCCGGGTCTCCCCCAGCGGCCGCTACGCCTCCTGGACGGCATTCGTGGGCGGCGACTCGTACGCGGGCACGAACTTCTCCACCCGCGCGGCCGTCGTCGACACGCGGACGGGGAAGCTGACCCCGTCCCTGGAGGCGTACCGGGTGGTGAAGGACGGCAGGAACTACCACGCGGCGGACGTGAACTTCTGGGGCGTCACCTTCGCCGCCGACGACCGCACGTTCTACGCGACGCTGGCGACCGGCGGGAAGACGTACCTGGTCCGCGGGGACCTGCGCACCCGCACGGTCACCACGCTGCGCACGAACGTCGAATGCCCGTCCCTCTCCCCCGACGGCACCCGCGTCGCCTTCAAGAAGCGGGTCGAGGGCCTCCCGAAGGACGCCCCCTGGCACCTCTACGTCCTCGACCTGCGCACCATGCGCGAAACCCCGCTCGCCGAGCCCCGCAGCGTCGACGACCAGGCCGTCTGGCGCGACGACCACACCCTCGTCTACGCCCTCCCCGGCGACTACGGCGCCGACCTGTACGCCGTCCCGTCCGACGGCACGGGAGCACCACGACGCATCAGCACGGCGGCGGTGTCACCGGCGTACATCGACTGACGTGCGAGCGTGAACCGGCCCGGCCCGGGGACGCGGGTGGGGTCGCGGGGTGACCGTGCGAATGGCACGGACCTCGCGCCCGACGCCCGGGAACAACCACGGGACCCGCGGTCGGCGACCACGAGCCCCGTCGGACTGTCAGCGACGCCGATCCGCGCCTGCAGCACCGGCAGGCGCTTCCCTTTCTCAACGCCGGCTCACAGGCCAGGATCATCGAACTGGTCGAGAAGAAAGTCGACCGGGGCGAGGCCCAAGGCGGCGGATGCGCCGTCGTGAAGAGGCTGCTCCGTCCAGATGACCTTGCCGTGAGTGGTGTACCGCGTCCCCCATCGCGAGGCGAACTGCGCCACCAGGAACAGTCCCCGCCCGCCTTCGTCGGTGGTCGCCGCCCGCCGCATGCGCGGCGACGTGCCGCTTCCGTCCGACACCTCGCAGATCAGACAGCGTCCGTGGAGCAGCCGTACGCCGACCGGTGGCGAGCCGTACCGGATCGCGTTCGTGACCAACTCGCTGATGATCAGCTCCGTGGCGAATGCGGTCTCCTCCAGCCCCCACTTCAGCAACGTCTCCCGGCAGCGCGCCCGTACCGAGGGAACCACCGCGGGGTCCGGCGGCACGTCCCACATGGCCACATCCGAGCGCGGGAACCTCCGGGTACGTGCCGTCAACAGCGCGATGTCGTCGGAGGAGTGTGACGGCTTCAACGAGTCGATCACCGCTCGACACGTCTCCTCCGGTGTGCGGCCCCCGGACCCGCCCAATGCCCGGCGCAGTCGCTCCATCCCGACGTCGATGTCGATGTCGTGGGTACGGTCCTCCACGAGGCCGTCGGTGTACAGCACCAGTTGCGAACCCTCCGGCAGGGACAGTTCCACGGTCTCGAAGGGGTAGCCGCCCAGGCCGAGCGGTGCCGAGGCCGGCACGTCAGGACAGGTGACCGTCCCGTCCGGGCGCACCACCACCGGCTCCGGATGCCCCGCACGGGCCATCGTGCAGGCCTCCGTCACCGGGTCGTAGACCGCGTAGAGGCAGGTCGCTCCGGTCACGCCCTCGCCTTCCTGGCCCTCCCTGGCATCGTCCGTGTTCTCCTCGTTGTCCATGCGGACGACCAGGTCGTCCAGGTTCCCGAGCACCTCGTCCACGGGCAGGTCCAGGGTGGAGAAGTTGTGCACCGCGGTGCGCAGCCGGCCCATCGTCGCCGCCGCGTGCAGCCCGTGACCGACGACATCACCCATGACCAGAGCGACGCGAGCGCCCGGAAGCGGGATGACGTCGAACCAGTCCCCGCCCACCCCGGCCTCCGCGGGCATGTACCGCCAGGCCACCTCCAGTGCGTCCTGCTCCGGCTGGCGCCGCGGCAGCAGGCTGCGCTGCAGCGTCACCGCCATCGCGCGCTCCCGGGTGAACCTCCGGGCGTTGTCGATGGCCACCGCCGCCCGCGCGGCCAGTTCCTCCGCGAAGGTGAGGTCATCCGGCTCGAACGTCGCGGAATCCACCGTCCGGTAGAAGTTCGCCACGCCCAGCGTTACGTTCCGCGCCTGCAGTGGCACGGCCACCAGTGAACGCAACCCGCGCTCCAGTGCCCTCATGGCGCGCTCCGGATCTTGTTCCCGCCAGCCCTGTGCCTGCCGCAGGTCCGTCTCGAGCGTCACCCGTCGCTCCTGCAGCGCCCGCATCTGCGGCGTTCGGCGCGAGAATGAGATCATCTGGCCCCGCGGATACACCGGAATCATCCGCCCCTCGCCGCCGATCGCCGCCCGGCGCAGATGCCGCCAGCCCTCCGCCGTGGGCTCCCACCCCCGCAGCACCGCTTCGAGCAGATCCACCGTCACGAGGTCGGCGAACTGCGGCACCGCCACGTCGGCGAGCTCCTGGGCCGTACGCTCCACATCCAGCGTGGTCCCGATCCCCACCCCGGCCTCGTACAGCAGCTTCAGCCGCTCCCGCGCGACCTCGGCCCGCCCCGAGACCGCGGCCAGCTCCGTGGTGTCCCGCAGAGTCACCACGCTGCCCTCCGGCTCGGCCTTCGGGTACGTCGGCCGCTTGTTCACCGCCAGCAACCGGTCCCCCGCGAGACGAACCTCATCGGTGACCGCCTCCGGCGACGACAGCAGACGCGTGATCGGCTCCGGCAGTCCCAGCTCCCGCACCGGGCGCCCCCGCAAGTCCGCCGGCAGTCCGAGCAGCCGTGTCGCCTCGTCGTTGGCCATCAGCAGTCGTCCGTCGGCGTCGGTGATCAACAATCCTTCCCGCACCGCGTGCAGGACCGCGTCGTGGTGCCTGTACAGCTCCGCCAGCTCCGCCGGGGCCATGCCGTACGTCTGCCGCCGCAGTCGCCGGGAGACCAGCGTCGTTCCCGTCACGGCCAGCACCAGCGCGGCCACGCCGCTGCCCAGGATGATCGGCAGCTCTGGCAGCCACAGCGCCGCCACGTTCCTGACCGTGATTCCGGCGGAGACCAGGCCGACCACCTTGCCGTGCGAGTCGGTCACCGGGACCACCGCCTGCACGTCCGTCCCCCTGCCCGCGGGCAGCGGCGGCCCGCCGGCCTGCTCGACGACGGTACGGCCATTCAGCGCCGGTTCGATGGTGCCGACGAACTTCTTCCCGATCTCCCGCGGGTAGGGATACGTATAACGAATCCCGTCCGTGTTCATGGCGATGACGAAGTCCACGCCCGCACGCTTCCGCGCCTCCTCGGCCCGAGGCTGGAGCACCGCCGTCGGATCCGGGCTCTGCAGCGCCTCGGCCACGCCAGGAGCACTCGCGAACGACTGCGCCGCGACGATCGACTCCATGCGCCCCTGCTGCAAGGCGTCATTTGCCGCCTGGAGCACCATGGCCCCCACGGCGGCCACGACCAGCAGGACCACGATCACGACCTGGAGAAGGAACACCTGACCGGCCGCACTGCGCAGGTCCAGCAGGGAGGCGCGACGTGCGCGCGAGCCCCCCACGGGCGGATGACGTTCCGGACCCCGTGGGCGCCCGGAAAATACTTCCATACACCCTTGATAACACCGCTGCGAGGAAGCCGACGCACGTGCAATCGGTGCGTCCGCCTGCTGCGGGAAGTGGCCGCGTTGTGCCGTGGAGCGCGGAGCGCGTCTTCGCCGTACGGGCGTCGTCAGTTGTTGTTGCAGGTTGACCGTTGACGGCCCGACTACGGCCGCCTTCCGACAGCGGCAGACTTACAGACCGTGCGGAGGGCGACCCTCGAGCTGCGGTTTCGCAGCCGAAGACAACGGTCACCCCACGTCTGCCCCACCCGACGGTGACCCTGGTAGGCCGTCGAACCGATCGGCGAGGATGATCGCCACATCGTCCGCCAGGTCGCCGCCGGTGTGGAGGGTCAACCCCTGGTGCAGTTGCTCCAGGAATTCCGGTGGGCTGGGACCGACGCCTATCCCCTCCATGGCCTCCGGCAGAGCGAAGAATTCGCCGTCGCGATTGCGGGCCTCGATCACACCGTCGGTGTACAACAACAGACGGTCGCCGGGAATGAACGCATAGCTTTCAGGCTTCTCGGGGAGGTCGGTGACGAGGTCTTCGAGGCCGAGGGGCGGCGACGCCAAGCTCGGCGTCAGTGGTGCAGCCTTGCCCTCGTGCAGCAGCAGCGGCGGTGGATGTCCACGGTTGACCAGCTGTACCAGGAGTTGGTCTGGCACCTGCGCGATGAGCGCCGTGGTGAACCCTTCCAGCAGAACCTCCTGGCCACACGCGCCCGGCACGGAGACTTCCCGTCGCAGCGCAGCCGCGCAGCGGTTCATGACCTCCACCAGGTCCTCCTCATAGTGCACGGCTTCCCGGAACGCGCCCAGCGCCACCGCGACTGCCCGCACCGCGGACAGACCCTTGCCCCGGACGTCCCCGACGATCATCCGAACGCCGTACCTCGTCTGCACGGCCTCGTACAGATCACCGCCCACCCGCGCCCCGGTCCCGGCCGCAAGGCACAGGCTGCCGGCCCGCAGTGGGCCCAGGCACGCGGGCACAGGCCGCAGCACGACCTCTTGGGCCGCTACGGCGATACCGCGGACCTGGTCGAGCTCTCTCTGCCTGCGCTCCTGCATGGCGCGGCTGGTGATGAAGCCGGCCACGGAGACCAAGGCCAAGGCCAGGAAGTTGCTGTAGACCTGCAGCGTCCCCCACGCCCCGTTATGGGTCGCGGTGGTCACGCTGATCGCCAGCGCGAGGGCCGCCGCCGCGGTGGTGCCCTTGGGCCCCAAAGTCACTGCCGCCAGCGCCGGGACCGCGGTGAGAAAGGGGCCGGTATAGATGAAGTGCGCAGGCGTGAGCTCGATGACCAGCACGGCCAGTGCGATCAGATAGGGCAGACACTGCATCAGCATGAAGAGGACCCGGTGATGACCGCCTGCTCTTGGCACCGGGGGTGAGCGCAAGAGCGACTTCATGCACCAAGCCTGCCTCCCTGGCGCCTACGGCTCCACCCGGCCGCCCTGGGCGGCCCGGAGACTGGCCAGGCCCATTTACAGCGGGCGGCCGAGCTCGCCGACGTGAACCGGAAGGTCCTCGCGGAGATGACGCAGGCCTACATGGAGCTGCGCCTGGCTGGTGACCCAGCCGTACTGGAGAAGGGGGATGAACTCCTTACCGCACTCAACAGAGCGTTCGACGACGTGCGGGCGCCCGGCGCGAAGTACGACGAGGCCACCGAGCAAGTGGGGGCCGCGCAGCGAACGTTCCCGGGTCCTCGAAGCGGTTGCGGCCCAGTGAGGACAGCCGCGGGCCCTGCGGTCGTCAACCGCAGGGCCCGCGTACGGCATCACGAAAAGTGCCGCTGACCTGCCTCTACAGCACCGGCAGATTCTTCCGCAGCTCGAACGCGGTCACCTCGGACCGGTACTCCTCCCACTCCGACTTCTTGTTGCGCAGGAAGAAGTCGAAGACGTGTTCGCCGAGGGTCTCGGCGACGAGTTCGCTGCGCTGCATGAGGGTGAGCGCCTCGCCGAGGTTCTGCGGGAGGGGCTCGATGCCCATGGCGCGGCGTTCGGCGTCGGAGAGGGCCCACACGTCGTCGTCGGCGCCCGGCGGGAGCTCGTAGCCCTCTTCGATGCCCTTCAGGCCGGCGGCGAGGAGGAGGGCGTAGGCCAGGTAGGGGTTGGCGCCGGAGTCGAGGGAGCGGACCTCGACGCGGGCCGAGCCGGTCTTGCCGGGCTTGTACATGGGGACGCGGACCAGTGCGGACCGGTTGTTGTGACCCCAGCAGATGTACGAGGGCGCCTCGCCGCCGGCGCCAGCGGTGCGCTCGGAGCCGCCCCAGATGCGCTTGTAGGAGTTGACCCACTGATTGGTGACGGCGGAGATCTCCGCGGCGTGCCGGAGCAGGCCGGCGATGAAGGAGCGGCCGACCTTGGAGAGCTGGTACTCCGAGCCGGACTCGTAGAAAGCGTTGCGGTCGCCCTCGAAGAGGGAGAGGTGGGTGTGCATTCCGCTGCCCGGGTACTCCGAGAACGGCTTCGGCATGAAGGTGGCCTGCACGCCCTGCTCCAGCGCGACCTGCTTCATGATCAGCCGGAAGGTCATGATGTTGTCGGCCGTGGAGAGCGCGTCGGCGTAGCGCAGGTCGATCTCCTGCTGGCCCGGGGCGCCCTCGTGGTGGCTGAACTCGACCGAGATGCCCATCGACTCCAGCATCGTGATGGCCTGGCGCCGGAAGTCCTGGCCGACGTTCTGCGGGGTGTGGTCGAAGTAGCCGGAGTTGTCGGCGGGGGTGGGCCGCGAGCCGTCCAGCGGGCGGTCCTTCAGCAGGAAGAACTCGATCTCCGGGTGGGTGTAGAAGGTGAAGCCCAGGTCGGAGGTCTTGGCCAGGGCCCGCTTGAGCACGTAGCGCGGGTCGGCGAAGGACGGGGAGCCGTCCGGCATGAGGATGTCGCAGAACATGCGGGCGGTGCCGGGGGCCTCGGCGCGCCAGGGCAGGACCTGGAAGGTGGAGGGGTCCGGCTTGGCGATCATGTCGGACTCGTAGACGCGGGCGAAGCCCTCGATCGCGGAGCCGTCGAAGCCGATGCCCTCGTCGAAGGCCTGTTCCAGCTCGGCCGGGGCCACGGCCACCGACTTGAGGAAGCCGAGCACGTCCGTGAACCACAGACGTACGAACCGGATGTCCCGCTCCTCCAGGGTCCGGAGCACGAACTCCTGCTGCTTGTCCATCTTCCGCTTCCACCCATCCTTGCTGGTCAGGCCGCCTGCTCCCACGTCCCGGGGACGATCGGGGCACCTGAGCATCCCACCACAACACCATTTCGTGCGCGTTGCGGACCATGATCGCCCGGGCGACCCCGGTCTGAACGCCTCGCGTACGGCAGGTGTCCTGCTCTGGGCCCATCTTGCCTGTTCGGCCGCGTCTCTGAAATGGCCGACCCCCGCCTCCTCCCGCTTCGATTTTAATTTGCATCTCAGATGCAAGTTTTACTACCGTGCGGGGCAGACAAGGGGGGCCGCGGCCCACCCTCCCGCCTCTCCCCCGAGGAGCCCTGATGCTGTCCGAACAGTCCACCGCCACCGTGCGCGCCACCCTCCCCGTCGTCGGAGCCGCCATCGGAGAGATCACCGAGCGCTTCTACGCCGGACTGTTCGCCGCCCACCCCGGCCTGCTGCGCGACCTCTTCAACCGCGGCAACCAGGCCGCCGGCACCCAGCGCCAGGCCCTGGCCGGCTCCATCGCCGCGTTCGCCACATACCTGGTGGAACACCCGGACGAGCGCCCGGACGCGATGCTCCAGCGCATCGCTCACAAGCACGCCTCTCTGGGCGTCGCGCCCGAGCAGTACGCGGTCGTCCACGAGCACCTGTTCGCGGCCATCGCCGGAGTGCTCGGCGACGCGGTGACCCCCGAGGTCGCGGCGGCCTGGGACGAGGTCTACTGGCTGATGGCGAACGCCCTCGTCGCCATCGAGCGACGCCTGTACGACGAGCGGGACGGCGGCGGCTGGCGCGAGTGGGAGGTCGTCGACCGGGTCGAGGAGACCGCGGACGTCGCGACCTTCCGGCTGCGCCCGGCCGACGGCGGGCCGGTGCCGGACTTCCGCCCGGGGCAGTACGTCTCGGCGCGCGTCGAACTGCCGGACGGCGCCCGTCAGATACGTCAGTACAGCCTGTCCAGCGCCCCGGGCTCACCCGTGCGCCAGATCGGCGTGAAGCGCGTGCACGGGGGCGGCGCGCCCGACGGCGAGGTCTCGAACCACCTCCACGCGCGCGTGCACGAAGGCGACAGGCTGTGGCTCTCCGCCCCGTACGGCGATCTGGTGCTGGAGGCCGACGACGCGCCGCTCCTGCTCGCCTCGGCCGGAATCGGCGTGACTCCGATGATCGCGATGCTGGAGCAGCTCGCGGACACCGGACACAGCGCTCCGGTCACCGTGGTGCACGCGGACCGCTCACCGGCCGAGCACGCCCTGCGCGCCGACCACGAGGCGTACGCGGGCAAGCTGCCGGACGCGGCCGTCCACTTCTGGTACGAGCGCCCGGAGCCGGGGCACCCCGCCGACCGCACGGGCTTCGTCGACCTCTCCGGGGTGGCGGTCCTGCCGGGCGCCCGGGCGTACCTGTGCGGTCCGCTGCCCTTCATGCGCAGGGTGCGGGAGCAGCTCCTCGACAAGGGCGTGGCGGCCGCCGACATCCACTACGAGGTGTTCGGGCCCGACCTGTGGCTCGCCCACGACTGAGCCGACGGTCGGCAAAGGGCGAGGCGGCCGGCGCCGGAAGGTG
Organism: Streptomyces sp. Tue6028; assembly: GCF_002300165.1. Lineage (GTDB taxonomy): Bacteria > Actinomycetota > Actinomycetes > Streptomycetales > Streptomycetaceae > Streptomyces > Streptomyces siamensis. The sequence continues at coordinate 116,755 of NZ_MLCE01000012.1, forward strand.
CCGGCCGTCGTCGCGGGGCCCGGTCAGCGCCGGGAGATGCCGAGCAGCACGGGCCCGGTCGGCGCGGCGACCATGTCCGCGACGGTCAGCGGGTCCAGCGAGGCGTAGAACGCCTCCTGGGCCCGCTTGAGCGCACCGCGCAGGCGGCAGGCGGAGTTCAGCGGGCAGGGCACGGCCCCCTCGCACTCGACGACGTCCCCGTCCCCCTCGAAGGCGCGGACGACGGCGCCCACCGACGCCGAGAGCCCCGCCTCGGTGAGCGCGAGGCCGCCACCCCGGCCGCGGCGGGCCGCGAGCAGGCCCAGGTGCTGGAGCTCGGCGACGACCTTCGCGGCATGCGTGTACGGCACGTCCATGTCCTCGGCGACCTCGCGGGTCGTGGGGGTGGCCCCGTCCGCGACGGCGAGCCGCATCAGGACGCGCAGGGCAAGGTCGGTGGATCGCAGCAGCCGCATACCGCCAGCGTAAATAATACGCATCCGAGGTTCAAATTATCGGGACGAAAGCCGCCCATCCACCGGCCCGAAGCCCCCCTGTTCGGTCATTCCTGTGGCCCGCTCTGCATACGCGACCGTCTCCCCTACTACGATCAGCGGACCGACCGTCCCATTCCCCCATAAGGACTCGCCATGGGTTCCGCCAAGAACACCAGCAACGCCTCGCGCAAGGCGCGCATAGAGGAGCTGCGCCGTGCCGAGCGCGCCCGTGAGCGGCGCAACCGGATCCTCACGATCACCGCGAGCGTGGTCGTCGTCGCCGGCCTCGTCGTCGGCGGCGTCGTCCTCGTGAAATCGCAGTCCGACAAGAACGACTCGGCGAGCGACTCGAAGACGGCGGGCCACTTCGTCACGGGCAAGGACGGCGTGAAGACCTGGCAGGGCACGCTGGCCCGCAACCACGTCTCCAAGACCGTGACGTACCCGATGGAGCCGCCGGTCGGCGGTGACCACAACCAGGTCTGGATGAACTGCAACGGCGACGTCTACGCAAAGGCGGTCAACAACATGAACGCCGTGCACTCGCTGGAGCACGGCGCCGTCTGGGTGACGTACAACAGCAAGGCGTCGGACGCGGACGTGAAGGCCCTCGCGGCGAAGGTCAAGAAGACCCCGTACACGCTGATGAGCCCCGTCGACGACCAGAAGGACCCGATCATGCTCAGCGCCTGGGGCAAGCAGCGCACGGTGACGGGCGCGAGCGACCCGAACGTCGACAAGTTCTTCTCGGAGTTCGTGCAGGGCAAGCAGACGCCCGAGCCTGGCGCCGCCTGCACCAACGGTCTGTCCCAGTGAGGCAGGTCGGCTGGATCGCGGGAACCGCCGCGGCCGTGCTCGTCGCGGGCGGCGCGATCACGTACGCGGTGGCGCAGGACGACGGCTCGAACACCGGCGTGCCCGCCGCCGACTCCGCCGACGCGGGCTTCGCGCGCGACATGGCGGTCCACCACCAGCAGGCCGTCGAGATGTCGTACATCGTGCGCGACCGCACCAAGGACACCGAGGTACGGCGTCTCGCGTACGACATCGCGCAGACGCAGGCCAATCAGCGCGGCATGCTGATCGGCTGGCTCGACCTGTGGGAGCTGCCGAAGGTGTCCGCGGACGCCCCCATGACCTGGATGGGCATGGGTGACATGGCCTCCGGCGACGACGGTGCCCTGATGCCCGGCATGGCCACCAACGCCGAGATGAAGAAGCTCGGCACGCTGAACGGCAAGCAGGCGGAGATCTTCTACCTCCAGCTGATGACCGACCACCACAAGGGCGGCATCCACATGGCCGAGGGCTGTGTCGCGAAGTGCAAGGTCGGCGTGGAGAAGAAGCTGGCGCAGGGCATGGTCGACGCCCAGCAGTCGGAGATCCGGCTGATGGCCGACATGCTCAAGGCGCGCGGCGCGAAGGCGCGCGACTAGGACGTGTGCGGGCCGGTCCCGGGGCGCTCCGAGCTCCGGGACGGGCTCTGGCTCCGTCGGGCGTCCCGGCAGCAGCCCGTCGCCGACAGCGGCCTCGCGCGCTGACGGTCCGTCCCTTGCGCAGCTCCACACGGCCGCACCGGGACTCCGCGCGCACGGCGGGTCCGCCACGCCCGAAGCCCTGACCCGGACAACCGGCCCCGCGCCTACACAAGGCCGGGGCCTTTTCACAACAACTCGTCATGGAACCGAGGGAAAACCCTCGATTCTCCCCAGAGGCCTGCCGCAAACCGCCCCAAACGGCCGCGAATCACGGCCACTTGGGGTTTCCTTGGCCTTTCCATTCCCCTGGCATGAACGGTTCATCGCCAGAGTGGCCCCCATCGTGTGATCCATTACCCGCCACCTCCTCAGGCGCGGGCAACCACGTGTTTCACCGAAAGACCACTACATGCGACGAACCGCATCGCAGGGGGTTCTATGAGATCCAATCGCGCCAAGACGCGCGCCGGGGTGAGCATGGCGGCGACACTGCCACTACTCGCCGGCGCGCTGGCGCTCGGCATACCCGCGGCCCACGCCGCGGACGGCCCGAGCCGGGACACCCTCGCGGGCACCAAGCCCGCCTGGGCGACGGCGAAGGCGGACAAGGGGGCCACGTCCGACGGCTCCCAGGTCTCCGCCCGGGTCTACCTCGCCGGCCGGAACGCCTCCGGTCTGGCCGCGTACGCCAAGGCCGTGTCCGACCCGGACTCGGCCTCGTACGGCAAGTACCTGAGCGCCAAGCAGGCGCAGACGCGCTTCGGCGCCACCAAGGCCCAGGTCACCGCGGTGACCTCGTGGCTGAAGTCGGCCGGCCTGAAGGTCACCGGCACCACGCGGCACTACGTCTCCGTGACCGGTGACGTGGCCGCCGCCGAGAAGGCCTTCGGCACCCAGCTGCACAACTACGCCAAGGGTGCCAAGACCTACCGGGCGCCGTCGAAGACGGCTTCCGCCCCGGCCGCCCTGAACGGCGCCGTCCTGACCGTCACCGGCCTGGACAACGCGCCGCACAAGGCGACACACGCCGACCAGCTGCCGCCCCCGGACGCGGTGTTCAAGAACTCCGGGCCGTTCTCCTCGTACTACGGCTCGAACGTCGCGAGCACCCTGCCGAACGCCTACGGCAAGAAGATCCCGTACGCGGTCAAGGGCTACACGGGCAAGCAGCTGCGCGCCGCGTACGGCGCGGGCAAGCGCACCGGCAAGGGGGTGCGGGTCGCCATCACCGACGCGTACGCCTCGCCGACCATCGCCTTCGACGCGGCCACCTACGCCGGCAAGCACGGTGACGCGACGTACAGCAGCGGCCAGTTGCGTCAGGTGCTGCCGAAGAAGTACACGAAGACCGAGGAGTGCGGAGCCGCCGGCTGGTACGGCGAGGAGACCCTCGACGTCGAGGCCGTGCACGCCGTCGCGCCGGACGCGAGCATCACCTACGTGGGTGCCGCCTCCTGCTACGACGACGATCTGCTCGACTCGCTGAACAAGATCGTCGACGGGCACCTGGCCGACATCGTCTCCAACTCGTGGGGCGACATCGAGGCCAACGAGACGCCGGACATCGCGGCCGCCTACGACCAGGTCTTCCAGTTCGGCGCCGTCCAGGGCATCGGCTTCTACTTCTCCTCCGGCGACAACGGCGACGAGGTCGCCAACACCGGTACGAAGCAGGTCGACACCCCGGCCAACTCGGCGTGGGTGACGGCTGTCGGCGGCACCTCGCTGGCGGTCGGCAAGGGCGACTCGTACCTGTGGGAGACCGGCTGGGGCACCCAGAAGGCCGGCCTGTCGGCCGACGGGAAGAGCTGGGACGCGTTCCCGGGCGCGTTCACCTCAGGTGCGGGCGGCGGCACGAGCAAGACCGTGGCGCAGCCGTACTACCAGAAGGGTGTCGTCCCGAACGCGCTCGCCACGGCGAACAACCCCGCGGGCAACCGGGTCGTCCCGGACATCGCGGCCATCGCCGACCCCAACACCGGTTTCAAGGTCGGCCAGACGCAGACCTTCCCGGACGGGACCGAGCAGTACAGCGAGTACCGCATCGGCGGCACCTCGCTCGCCGCTCCGGTGATCGCGGGCGTGCAGGCCCTGGCCCAGGAGGCGCGCGGCGGCAAGGCGATCGGCTTCGCCAACCCGTCGATCTACGCCAAGTACGGCTCGAAGGCGTACCACGACGTCACGGACACCCCCACGGGGTCCGGGCTCGCCGTGGCGCGTGTCGACTTCGCGAACGGCTTCGACGCGGCCGACGGTGTGCTCACCTCCGTCCGCAGCCTCGGCAAGGACAGCTCGCTGAAGGCCGTGAAGGGCTACGACGACGTCACCGGCGTGGGTTCACCCGCCCCGGGCTACGTCGAGTCGTACAACCGTCACTGACGGACCGTCATCACGGGTGCGCCCGCTTCTCCTGTTCTTCGGGAGGGGCGGGCGCACGCGTTTGTCCTGTCCGTCCGGGAGGAGCGGACTCTCTCCGGGAGAAGCGGGCTCTCTCCGGGAGGAGCGGGCATGGGGGTTCGCCCGGCTACCGGGACCTCCCGGTGCCGCGCGGGGTCCTCGCCCCGCCGCGGGTCACGCGTGCTCGCGCCAGCCGTTGGTGATGGGCAGCCGGCGGTCCTTGCCGAAGCCCTTCGCGGAGATCTTGGTGCCCGGCGGGTACTGGCGCCGCTTGTACTCCGCCGTGTCGACCATGCGGAGCGTCTTCACCACGAGTTCCCGGTCGAAGCCGGCCGCCACGATGGTGTCGGCACCCTCGTCGCGGTCCACGTACCGCTCCAGGATCGCGTCCAGGACGGGATAGTCGGGCAGCGAGTCCGTGTCGACCTGGCCCGGCCGCAGCTCGGCGCTCGGCGGCTTGGTGATGGAGCTCTCCGGGATCGGCGGCGTCTGCCCGCGCTCGGCCGCCGCCCGGTTGCGCCACTCGGCGAGCCGGAAGACGGACGTCTTGTACACGTCCTTGATGGGCCCGTACGCGCCGACGGAGTCGCCGTAGAGGGTGGAGTAGCCCACGGCCAGCTCGGACTTGTTGCCGGGCGCCAGCACGATGTGCCCCTCCTGGTTGGAGACGGCCATGAGCATCGTGCCCCGCAGCCGCGACTGGAGATTCTCCTCGGCCAGACCCGTCAGCCCCAGCGACGACATGTAGGCGTCGAACATCGGCTCGATCGGCACGGTACGGAAGTTCAGCCCCGTGCGTCGCGCCAGTTCGGCCGCGTCCCCCTTGGAGTGGTCCGAGGAGTACTTCGACGGCATCGACACGCCGTACACGTTCTGCGCGCCGACCGCGTCGCACGCGATGGCGGCGACGAGCGCCGAGTCGATGCCTCCGGACAGGCCGACGAGCACGGAACGGAAACCGTTCTTCGCCACGTAGGCGCGCAGGCCGACGACGAGCGCCGAGTACACCTCCTCGTCGTCGTCGAGCCGCTCGGCGTAACCTCCGGTCAGCTCCACCTCGTAGGGCGGCAGCGGCTCCTCGGAGACGACCAGCCGCTCGATGCGCAGCCCGTCGTCGACGACGCCCGTCACGGGCTCGGCGGCCCCGGCCGGCAGGTCCAGGTCCAGGACGACGCATCCCTCCGCGAACTGCGGTGCCCGTGCGACGACTTCACCGTCCCGGTCCACGACGATCGAGTCGCCGTCGAAGACGAGCTCGTCCTGTCCGCCGATCATGGCGAGGTAGGCGGTGGTGCAGCCCGCCTCCTGGGCCCGCTTGCGCACCAGCTCCAGACGCGTGTCGTCCTTGTCGCGCTCGTACGGGGAGGCGTTGACGGAGAGCAGCAGGCCGGCCCCGGCGGAGCGGGCGGCGGGGACGCGCCCGCCGTCCTGCCAGAGGTCCTCGCAGATGGCGAGGGCGACATCGATGCCGTGCACCCGTACGACCGGCATGGTGTCGCCGGGCACGAAGTACCGGAACTCGTCGAACACGCCGTAGTTGGGGAGGTGGTGCTTGGCGAAGGTCAGCGCCACCCGGCCGCCGTGCAGCACGGCGGCGGCGTTCTGCGGGGCGCCGGCCGGCTGGCCGTACTTCGGCTGCGCCGTCTCGGACCGGTCGAGGTAGCCGACGATCACCGGCAGCTCCCCGAATCCCTCGTCGGCCAGGCGGGCGGCGAGCGAGTGCAGCGCCGCGCGGGAGGCCTCGACGAAGGACGACCGCAGGGCGAGGTCCTCCACGGGATACCCGGTCAGCACCATCTCGGGGAACGCCACCAGGTGCGCTCCCTGCTCGGCGGAGTGCCGGGTCCAACGGACGATCGCCTCGACGTTGGCGGCGATGTCGCCGACCGTCGAGTCGATCTGATTCAGAGCGAGACGTAGTTGAGGCACGGGGCCAGTCTAATCGTCAGAGCGACGCAATGGGGTGTGTGCCGCCCCACTGCACCCGACGGCCGACGCTGTCGCCCCGGCCGCCACCCGGACTCGGCCCCGGCCGGCACTTCGGGGGCTCCGCCCCTGGGTCCCGCCCGGCACTCGGGGGCTCCGCCCCCGCACCCCCGCATCGGCCTGAACGGCCTCGTCCTCAAGCGCCGGACGGGCTGGAACCCTCCGGCTCCGGTCGGCAGCGGCGAAGAATCAGCCCCTCCGGCGTTTGAGGAGCGGGGTCCGGGGCGGAGCCCCGGGGACGGGACGGGTAGGGGCGGAGGGGGCGAATACCGGTGGACCGCCCCCGGGTCAGCCGGAGACCCGCTCCGCGGCCGACGGGACGTGCCCGGCGACGAGCCGCCCGGCGGACGCGCCGGCCCCGGAGGCCGGCGCCCGGCGCCGGTCCACGCCGTACGCGACACCGGCGACGACGAGCCCGAGCACCGCGAGCCCCGCCCCGGCGACCGCGGGAGACGTCACGCCGAATCCGGCGGCCAGGGCGAGCCCGCCGATCCACGCGCCACCGGCGTTGGCGAGGTTGAACGCGGCCTGGTTGGCGGAGGACGCGAGGGACGGCGCGGCGGCGGCCTTCTCCATGACCATCAACTGGAGGGGCGAGCCGGTGACGAACGCGGCGACGCCGAGGAGGGTGACCGCGACGGCCGCGCTCCACTGCGCGCCCATGAGGGCCGGGAAGAGCGCGAGGACGACGACGAGGGACGCCAGGCCGCCGAAGAGCGTGCCGCGCAGCGAGTGATCGGCGAGGCGTCCGCCGACGAGGTTGCCTACGGTCGCGCCGACGCCGAAGAGGGCGAGCAGCAGGGTGACGCTGCCCTCGGCGTACCCGGCGGAGTCCGTGAGCATGGGCGCGACGTAGCTGTACGCGGAGAACAGCGCCCCGAAGCCCGCCACGGTGGTGCCGAGCGCCAGCCAGACGGGCAGGGAGCGCAGCGCGGCGAGCTCGCCGCGCAGACCGCCCGCGGGGGCGTGCGCCGGGGCGTGCGGGATGAGCAGCAGCAGCGAGGCGATGGCGGCGACACCGATGACGCTGACGCCGAGGAAGGCGGCACGCCAGCCGAGGTGCTGCCCCACGAGCGTGGCGACGGGGACGCCGGCGATGTTCGCGACGGTCAGGCCGAGGAACATCAGGGAGACGGAGCGCGCCTTGCGTTCGGGGGCGACCATGCCGGTCGCGACGACGGCGCCCACGCCGAAGAAGGCGCCGTGCGGCAGTCCGCTGAGGAAGCGGGCGGCGAGCAGCCAGTGCTCGTCGGGGGCGAGGGCGGAGAGGGCGTTGCCCGCGACGAAGAGGCCCATGAGGGCGATCAGGACCTTGCGGCGGGGCATCCGGGCGGTGGCCGCGGCGAGCAGCGGGGCACCGATGACGACGCCGAGGGCGTACGCGGAGACGAGGTGCCCGGCGGCGGGGATGGATATGTGCAGGTCGTCCGCGACGTCGGGGAGCAGCCCCATCATCACGAACTCGGTGGTACCGATGCCGAAGGCGCCCACGGCTAGGGCGAGCAGGGCCAGGGGCATGGAGGGGCCTTTCACGAGCGGGGTGGTGGAGCGGTGCGCCGCACGGGTGCTGCTCCGTAGGCATGTCGCCGCCCGTGCACGGCACTGTGCACGGACAGCATAAGTTCAGCTACGGAACAAAATAGCTCAGGCCCAGTATTCCCGGGGCTACGACGCCGATTCGTCGATCTTGACGCGAGCGGCGATCGGCAGGTGGTCGCTGCCGGTCTCGGGCAGGGTCCAGGAGGTCACCGGCTCGACGCCCTTGACCATGATCTGGTCGATGCGGGCCATCGGGAACGACGCCGGCCAGCTGAACCCGAAGCCGCTGCCCGCCGCGCCCTGGGTGGAGCGCATCTGCGCGGTGACGGCGTTCAGGGCGCGGTCGTTCATCGTGCCGTTGAGGTCGCCGAGCAGGACGACCCGCGTCAGACGCTCGTCGGCGATGGCCTCGCCCAGCGCGTCGGCGCTCTTGTCGCGCTGGCGTGCGGTGAACCCCGCCTCCATCTTCACGCGCACCGAGGGCAGGTGGGCGACGTACACGGCGACCTGCCCGGCCGGCGCGTCCACCGTCGCCCGCATGGCGCGCGTCCAGCCCAGCTTGATGTCGACGGGCCGGGAACCGGACAGCGGGTACTTGCTCCACAGTCCGACGGTGCCCTGCACGGAGTGGTACTTGTACGTCGACGCGAGCGCCTTCTCGTAGACCGGGACCGCGGAGGCGGTCAGCTCCTCCAGGGCCAGCACGTCGGCACCGGAGGAGGCCACGTCGCGGGCGGTGCCGGACGGGTCCGGGTTCTCGGCGTTGACGTTGTGGGTGGCGACGGTGAGGTCGCCGCCGGTGCCGGTCTTGTCGGTGAGCAGTCCGCCGAACAGGTTCAGCCAGACGATCGCGGGCAGCAGCACGGCGATCAGGGCGGTGAGGGACTTCCGCACCAGGCCGAGGACCAGCAGGACCGGGACGAACACGCCGAGCCACGGCAGGAACGTCTCCGTGAGGCTGCCGAGGTTGCCGATGCGGTTGGGGATCTGCGCGTGCAGCAGCATCACCAGGGCGAGGAACACCGCGAAGGCGGCGAGGAGGATGCCACGGCGCCAGATACCCCGGTCGCCGCGCCAGCCGTCGAGCAGGCGCCGAAGCCGGGACCCTCTGCGGTCCGGCCCCTGGCCGCCGCTTCCCGTCTCCGTCATATACGCCTGCGCCATACCGTCGCCTCACAAACTGCCGCGCGCACCGTCTGCCCCTCGGCTACGACCCTAGGGGATGATCGGCGTCGTTCCTGCCGCCCGGGGGCGGCCGTACGGGCAAGGGGACGTACAACTTCGCGTCCGGAGTTCCGGATGAGGACGCGGATCGCGTCCTCTGTGACGAAACGCGCACATTCGATCCGTCAGGAACCGGCCCGTCAGAAACGATGCGGTCTACGGCCGGTCGGGACGCAGCCCCTCCAGCACCGTGTCGACGATCCGCTCCGCGAGGTCCTCGGGGAGTTCCGTCTCCGGGCGCAACACGGCCCGCACGAGCATGGGGCCGACGAACAGGTCGTTGAGCAACTCGATGTCGAGGTCCGTGCGCAGTTCGCCGTTGCGCTGGCCGCGCCGCAGCACCTCGTAACCCAGCTGGCGCCGCGGCGCTATGACGGTCGCGTCGTAGGCGGCCCAGAGTTTCGGGCTGCTCTTCATCTGCGCGTGGACGTTGTGCAGGATCGCCGACGAGCGGTTGAGCAGGCCGCGTTGGCGCAGCGACTCGAGCAGCACGATCAGGTCGTCGCGCATCGAGGTGCCGGGGAGGTCGGGATCGGGGGGTTCGGCGGCGCGCAGGACGTCGACGAAGAGCTCTTCCTTGCCGCTCCAACGGCGGTAGATGGTCGCCTTGCCGACGCCCGCCGTACGCGCGATGCGCTCGATGGAGAGCTCGCCGAGCGGCACACCGTCCTCCAGGAGTTTCATGACACCCTCCAGGATGGCGCGCTCCACGGCCTCGCTTCGGGGGCGTCCCCGGGTGGGCCCCCCGTGCCCGGGTCGGCTGTGCGCGAGGCTCACGTCGAACTCCGTTCCCTTCGTTGACCTGGTCCCATTCTCCCCGGTGCACGCGATTCGCGGGCACCCGGTGCCAGGATGCCCACGAATCGGTGCGACGGCGCGTCAGTGGTCGGCCGTCACCAGCTCGGCCTCCTCCTCGCCCGCCCGCTCCTCGGCCGACCGTCCGGGCAGGAACACGGCGACGACCAGCGCGCCGATGATCGCCACGCCCGCGCCGCACAGCGCGGTGACGTGCATGGCGTGCAGGAAGGCGTCGTTGGCGGGGGTGACGAGGGCCTTGCCCTGCGGGCCCAGCCGGGCCGCGACGCCGAGGGTGGCCTCGATGGACTCTCCGGCGGTGTGCCGCAGGCCGGCCGGGACGAGGGACAGCTTGTCCTCGATGCCGGTGCGGTAGGACGTGGAGAGCACGGAGCCGAGGACGGCGATGCCCAGGGCGCCGCCGACTTGACGGAAGGTGTTGCTGAGCGCGGACGCCGAACCCGCCTTCTCGCGCGGCAGGGCCTGCATTATCACGACGCTGGTGGGCGTCATGATGTGCGCCATTCCGGTGCCCATGAGGAAGAAGATGACCTCCAGGAGCCAGATGGGGGTGTCCGTGTCCAGGACGGCGAACGCGGCGAGCATCGCGGCGATGATCAGCAGGCCCGCCGTGCAGGTGGCCTTGTTGCCGATGCGGTCGACGACGAGGCGGGCGCGCGGCGCGAAGATGATCTGGGCCGCGGCGAGCGGCAGCATCAGCAGACCGGTCTGCAGCGGCGAGTAGCCGCGCACGCTCTGCGTGTAGAAGACGGAGAAGAAGGTCACACCCATCAGCGCGAAGAAGACCAGCGCGATGGCCGCGATCGCGGCCGAGAAGACCTTGTTCTGGAAGTACGTGACGTCGATCGACGGGTGGTCGCTGCGCTTCTCGTACACGACGAAGAAGGCGAGGACGGCGAGCCCGGCGGCGATGGTCGCGAGGACGGTGCCGTCGGTGAAGTCGGCGAGCTGGCCGCCCTTGATGATGCCGTAGACCAGCAGGACGAGCCCGATGACGGAGAGGACGACGCCGACCGGGTCGAGGCGGCCGGGGTTCGGGTCACGGGAGTCGGGGACCAGCCAGAACATCAGGACCAGCGCGAGCGCCACGATCGGCACGTTGATCAGGAAGACCGAGCCCCACCAGAAGTGGTCCAGCAGGACACCGCCGGTGATCGGGCCGATCGCGATGGCGAGACCGACGCCGCCGGCCCAGATGCCGATGGCCTTCGGCTGCTCGTCGCGCTCGAAGACGTTCATCAGGACGGCGAGGGTCGCGGGCATCACGAAGGCGGCCCCGAGACCCATCACCGCGCGGAACACGATGAGCTGGACCGGCGAGCCGGACTCCGCGGCCAGCGCGGATCCGATGCCGAACACGGCGAGACCGGCGAGCAGCATCTTCTTGCGGCCGAGCCGGTCGCCGAGGAGGCCGGCGGTGAACAGAAGTCCGGCGAAGACGAGCGTGTAGGCGTTGATGGCCCACTCCAGCTCGCTCTGCGTGGCGCCGAGTCCGGTGGGCGCCGGTGTCGAGATCGTCTTGATCGCGACGTTGAGGATGGAGTTGTCGAGCACCACGATCAGCAGGCTGAGCATGAGCACGCCGAGGATCGCCCAGCGGCGCCGGTGCACCGCCTCGGACACACGTCGTTCGGCAGGAGGAGCGGAGGTCGTCATGGCGACCACCCTAGGCGATTTCCGATACGGCACCGTCTCGTATCGGAAATGCTTTACGGAGACCTTACAAAGGGACCTAGGTCGCAGGACGGAGGCGGGGGCCGTGGCGCGCAGACACCGCCCGCTTGGACGAGACGTACATCGCCCGGCCCGGTCTAGCCGCGCGTGGCACGAAGTGCCACCATGGAGGCGGTCCGGGGACGCCGTCAGGGCGCCTCGAGATGACAGAAGGAGCCGTTGCGATGACGCAGCTTTCGGCTGCCCAGGAGCAGTCTGCGGAGGGCGCCCTCAAGCGCACCGACAGCAGCAAGGCGCTCTACGGAGGCAAGAGCACCCGCCGTATCACGGTGCGCGACATCACCGCCGCCAAGGAACGCGGCGAGAAGTGGCCCATGCTCACCGCCTACGACGCAATGACCGCGTCGGTCTTCGACGAGGCCGGCATCCCGGTGATGCTCGTCGGCGACTCGGCGGGCAACTGCCACCTGGGGTACGAGACGACCGTGCCCGTCACGATGGACGAGATGACGATGCTGTCCGCCGCGGTGGTCCGGGGCACCTCGCGCGCCCTGATCGTCGGCGACCTGCCCTTCGGCTCCTACCAGGAGGGCCCCGTGCAGGCCCTGCGCTCGGCGACCCGCCTCGTCAAGGAGGCCGGGGTCGGCGCGGTGAAGCTGGAGGGCGGCGAGCGCTCGCACCGCCAGATCGAGCTGCTCGTGGAGTCCGGCATCCCGGTCATGGCGCACATCGGCCTGACCCCGCAGTCCGTGAACGCCATGGGCTACCGCGTACAGGGCCGCGGCGACGAGGCCGCGCACCAGCTGCTGCGGGACGCCAAGGCGGTGCAGGACGCCGGCGCGTTCGCCGTCGTCCTGGAACTGGTCCCGGCGGAGCTGGCCGCCGAGGTCACGCGCACGCTGCACATCCCGACCGTCGGCATCGGTGCCGGTCCGGAGACCGACGCGCAGGTCCTCGTCTGGACCGACATGCTCGGTCTGACCGGCGGCCGGGTGCCGAAGTTCGTCAAGAAGTACGCCGACCTGCGCCAGGTCATGGGCGACGCGGCGAAGGCGTTCGCCGAGGACGTGGTCGGCGGGACGTTCCCGCTGGAGGAGCACTCCGTCCACTAGGGCCTGTCTGACAATTCGCGGCGTCGCCCGAAGGGCGGCTCGGCGGCGTCAGGTGCGTGCGCTCGGCGCGCCGGACGCAGCCCCTCGTACTGGATGTACTTGGGGCTGTGTCCGGTGCGGCGAGCGTGCGTGCATGGCGTCGCCGGGCAGGCGGGAATGGTCAGACAGGGCCTAGGACCCTGAGCCACTGCGGCACCGAGGCGACCCGTCGATCTTCCCCCGTCGACGGGTCGCCGCCTTTTCGCACCTGCCCCGTGCCGAGGGACCGCCGCTTCTTCGCGCGTCCGCACCTCCCGCATGCGCGTCGTCCCGGGTACGCACCGGATTCGCGTGCCCGAGTCCGCGTCGCGGGGCCCGGTGTCGGTGCGCTGTCGGCCGCCTGTCGGTGAGCGTCGGGCGGCGCCGACGGGCTGTCGGTGGACTGTCGGCCGGTTGTCGGTGGCGGCTGACACCTTGGTCGGCATGACGCGAATCGACAAGAACCCCCGAGAGGACAGCGCCGGAAGCGCCGTCACCGTACGGGGGCTGGTCAAGCACTACGGCGAGACCAAGGCGCTGGACGGTGTGGACCTGGACGTGCACGAGGGCACCGTCCTCGGGGTACTGGGTCCCAACGGCGCCGGCAAGACCACCCTCGTCCGCTGCCTGTCCACCCTCATCACCCCCGACTCCGGGCACGCCACCGTCGCCGGTTACGACGTGCTGCGCCAGCCCCGCCAGCTGCGCCGAGTGATAGGCCTCACCGGCCAGTACGCCTCGGTCGACGAGAAGCTCCCCGGCTGGGAGAACCTCTACATGATCGGACGGCTGCTCGACCTGCCCCGCAAGGCCGCCCGCCGCCGCGCCGACGAGCTCCTGGAGCGCTTCTCGCTCACCGAGGCGGCCCGGCGCCCGGCCTCCACGTACTCCGGCGGAATGCGCCGCCGACTCGACCTCGCCGCCTCCATGATCGGCAACCCGGCCGTCCTGTACCTGGACGAGCCGACCACCGGCCTCGACCCGCGCACCCGCAACGAGGTGTGGCACGAGGTCAAGCGCATGGTCGCCGAAGGCGCCACCGTGCTGCTCACCACCCAGTACATGGAGGAGGCCGAACAGCTGGCCTCCGAGCTGACGGTCATCGACCGCGGCAAGGTCATCGCGAACGGCCGGATCGACGAGCTGAAGGCCCGCGTCGGCGGCCGCACGCTGCGCGTCCGCCCGGTGGACCCGCTCGAACTGCGCCCGCTGGCCGCGATGTTCGACGAGCTGGGCCTCACCGGCCTCGCCACGACGACCGTGGACGCCGAGACCGGCAGCGTGCTCGTGCCGGTCCTCAGCGACGAGCAGCTCACCGCCGTGGTCGGCGCCGTCACCGCGCGCGGCATCACCATCGGCTCCATCTCCACCGAACTGCCCAGCCTGGACGAGGTGTTCCTGTCCCTCACCGGCCACAAGGCCTCCGCCCCGCAGGACGAGGTCCCCGCCCCCGCCCCCGAGGAGGTCGCCGTATGAGCGCCAGCCCGTCGCCCACCGCCACCCTTGCGAAGAGCGGCTCCGCCGCTCCCCTCCCCCCTGTCCCCGATGCCCCCCTCGCCACCGAGGGCGACTCCCGCATCTCGCCCCGCGCGCACGCCCGCCACATCGGCGCCCTGGTCCGCCGCAATCTGCTGTGGATCCGCCAGGACCCCGAGTCGATGTTCGACGCCGTCCTGATGCCGGTCGTCTTCACCCTGCTGTTCGTGTATGTCTTCGGCGGTTCCATCGGCCAGGCGCTCGGCGGCGGGCAGGACCGGTACGTGCAATATGTGGTGCCCGGTCTGATGGCGATGATGGGCATGAACATCGCCACCGCCGTCGGCACCGGCTTCAACCAGGACTTCCAGAGCGGTGTCATGGACCGCTTCCGCACGCTGCCGATCGGCCAGGGTTCGGTGCTCTTCGCCAAGATCGTGGTGGAGCTGATGAGGATGCTCGTCGCGACGACGATCCTCATGATCGTCGGCGTGCTGGTCGGCTTCGACATCGAGAACTGGCCGGGTCTGTTCGCGGCCGTGGGACTCGCTGTCCTCTTCGGCTCGGCACTGATGTGGATCTTCCTGGTACTGGGGCTGGTTCTCAAAAGCGCCCAGTCCGTCCAAGCGCTGGGCTTTCTCGTGCTGATGCCACTGCAGTTCGGCTCGTCGATCTTTGCGCCGCCACGCTCGATGCCGGGCTGGCTGAAGACCTTCACCGACTACAACCCGCTGTCGAACCTCGCCGACACGGCGCGGGGTTTGATGACCCACGGACCCATCGCCTTCGATCTGCGGATGACGCTGTGCTGGACCATTGCCATCACCGCGACGGCGGCTCCTGTCGCCCTTCATAAATTCCGCGCCACCGGCTGAAAAGCGCTGCTGCCACAGTAGCGGTTACGACACACACCGAGGCCCTGTCCGCCGACCCGGCGGGCAGGGCCCACTGTTGTCACCGACGAATTTTGAGGTTCATCTGAGCTTGGCGCATTGATCACACATGCAGGGTCGCGCCATACTGAGGGTTGCCAACACATTCACCTGATGCCCAGGGGGAATTACGGGGAGGGGTGTGGCGGCACGAGCTGACCACTCGCGCCAACTTCGCACCCTGACGCTGCCGCGTCACCATTTGACCAATTTCGCGAATTTTCGCTCACGTTCCATCGTGCGGCCCGCAGTCCATGCCGCGCCCCCACATGCCTGCTTTTTGTCCGTAACGACACCATCACCCTGCGACGGTGTCGCGCTGGCGTTTTCTCGCATGCTTTTACAGTCGGGGGACAATTCCGCATGCCAAAAATCGGCGCATTTCTCGAATGGAAATCAACCGGCAAAACAGGTTGACAAGGGAAGCGGGCGCCAACAAACGTAGAGACCGCAGCCGGGAAAAATCGTTTCCGGAGGCATTCCTTTCAACGAGGGAGAAAGATGCGTACCCTTCTCCGCAAAGCGACCTTCGCATTTGTCGGTGTTGCAGCGGCGACCACGCTTGCACTTGGCGCGGGTTCCGCCGAGGCCAGCCAGGACGGTCCCCTTGTGAAAAACCCCAACGGCTCGGCCTCCGCCTGGTTCCAGGCGAACGGTGACACCTTCTGGGTCGGCGACTGGAAGGCCGACCACTACTCCACCGGCGCAATTTGGGCAGTGATGACGCCTTGTGGCGGCCTCAATCCGCCGTGCCCGAACTTCGCGATGAACAAGGAGGGCGCGAACAGGGGTGTGCCAGTCAAGTACAACCTGAGTGAGAACCTGCCCATCCGGTACCGGGCCTGCACGTTCGACTCGCACGGCAACCAGAAGTCCTGCTCCGACCTCGCGTCCGCCGTCTCGTAGGGCCTGAAGAATCAGTCAGGGGCCTGCTCTTCTGCGGCGGGCCCCTGCTGGAAACAAGCGAGGAAGGGACCGCGCGAGTGCGGAAACGCATACCCGTCGGCATTGCGGCGATCGGACTGGTTTCGTGCACGGCCATCGCAGGGTGTTCTGCAGACTTGGGCGAATCTGAGAAGACCGGCCGGCCGATCCCGCAAATCGACTCGCTCGACGACATCCATGCACCCTTGAATCAATATTTCCAGAACGAGGAAGAGGAATCTGCCATCCTCCGGGCGCGAACCAGACTGGCAGGTCAATGTCTGAAGCGCTACGACCTCCCGGTGCAGAGCGAATTGACAGACCCCGCCACCGGAATGGTCCGGAACCCTGTTCCGCTGTTCCTCTCCGAGAACGACGCGAACCGGTACGGATACCGGGCGCCCGCGCAGGCGACGCCGCCCTCACCATCGCCCGGCACCGTCGAAACCCGCCACCGAATGTCGGCATCCGAGCGCAAGGCTGTCGACGCGGTCATGAACGGCTGGGGAAACACCCCCAAACAGGTGGCCCTGCACAGATACGGCGGCCGGCCGGTAACCAAGACCGGATGTCTGGGGGAGTCCGACGCCCGTCTGATGGCACACACGACCCGTCCCCGCATCAACGGCGGCCAGAAGGTGACCTCGTCCACCCAGATCCTGAATCTGATACTGACGCTGAAGTCCCAGGCGACGGACCGTATCGAACGCGATGCGCGATTCCGCTCCATGATCACATCCTGGGCTTCCTGCATGCGAAACGCGGGTTACGCGTACAAACTGCCCGCCGATGCACGCAGCGCGGCGATGGAAATGGTGCCGACGAAATCTGGCGGCGCGTCGGAACGAGAGCGGAAACTCGCCGGCAGGGACGCCGTCTGTCAACAGAAGGTGAACTACCTGGGAGTCGCCGGCTACCTCACCGAGCTCTACCAAAGAGACGTCGTGAAGGAATACCGGGAAACCCTGACCAGTGTGCGCGAGAATCTCGACCAGCGTGTGGCCGCGGCCCAGAAGATCAACAGGGGGGCCCGTGACCACGATGATCGATGACGCGAGGCAGGTCACGGAACGACTGGGTCTGGGCACGTTCAAGCCGTCGGACGAAGCGCCGCACGAGGGGCGCAACGAGAACATCACGGGGACCACCAGCTCGGGCCACGACGTCTTCGTCAAGAAGCTCAAGGGCGACCACGCAGCGCACCGCCTGCAGAAGCTGATCTCCTTCGAGCAGACCTGTCGCCGTCACCTGCCGCCCGCCCTCCGCACCCCCGAGTGCCTGGGCTGGGAAGAGGCGAACGAAATCATCGTCTTCCAGTGGCTCAGGCATGCGGAGTCAGGACTCTCGCTCGCGGCCTCCGACGCCTTCAGTGGAGGCCTGGCCCGTCGCTGCGGGACGCTGCTGGGCGCGGTACACACCGCGCCTGGCGACCGGTCGGCGACGCCGCCGCCACAACCTGAACGCCCCGACCTCTTCAAGGCGTTGCCCCTGCATTACTACGAACGGGCGAGCGGGGCGGTCCTGGAGTTCTGGAGCGTGCTGCACAGGGACGGGGTCGCCACCTCCTGCCTCACGTCGCTCCGTGAGGCGAGCACGCGAGCACCGCACACGCTGATCCACGCCGACCTCCGCCTGGATCAATTCCTCATCGACTCGACGGGGCCTCTGCTGTGCGATTGGGAGGAGTGGGACATGGGCGATCCCGCCCGCGACGTCGGCGCCTTCGCGGGCGAGTGGCTGTACCGGGCCGTCCGCTCCATTCCCACGCGGCCCGAAGGCGGCTTGCGGACCGTCGATCAGGACCGTTCCCCGCGCACCCGGGTCCTGGGGCGCGGACTGTCGGGCCTGGCCGAGGCGCGGACGAAGACAGTGGCTTTCTGGAACGGCTACACGGCTGCGACGGGGATTCCGGCGGACGGCCTTGCGGAACGGGCGACCGCGTATGCGGGCTGGCACCTGCTGGAGCGTGTCCTGGCCACGGCAGAGTGCCGATCGCAGCTGAGCACCCTCGATCGCATGACGCTGGGCATAGGCAGCACCGCGCTGAGGTCTCCGTGGAAGTTCGCGGGCGTCCTCGGGTTGGGGAGCCACTCATGAGCGCGCATCCGGTGGATCCTCGCGCCCTGGCGGTCGAGAAGGCGGTGGTCCTGCGCGCGGAGCTGCTCGAGGCGCAGGTCAACGACGAGTTGGTGACGGCGAAGACCGAACACGAACTGCGCAGAGCTGTGTCGAACGCCCTCTACGAACACTTCCACACCGGGCTCAGCGCCACGAGCCGGCCAGTACGCGCGCCCGAACCGGAGTTGGAGCGGCGTTACGCCTCCCGGCTGCCGCACCGGTACAGCCGTGCGCACGGTACGGCTGCACAGCAACCGGCATGCGATTCAACCGTGTTCGGCCTGGAGGGCGTACGCGTCGAGTTCCCACCCGAATCAGTGCTCGCGATCGACGGCGACCGGTACGTCCTGTCTGTCGGATGCCAGCGGCCCCACCTCTCTCCGGGGTTCTACACGGTGGTCGGCAGCAGAGGCTGGACACCACGCGCGCCAATACTTCGCGTCTATGTCAATGTCGGCACCGCGGAGATGGCCGTCGAGGCCTGGGGACGAGCGCTGAAGTACCTGGAAGCGTCCGAGGCCACCTATCAGGCCAAGGTGATCTCACGCGCGAGCCTCGTCTCCCGGCGCGACGGCATGGTGGTCTACCTGGACGGTGCGGCGCGCCCCCTCGTCGCGGGCCTGGTCCGGGAAGTGTCCCAGCTTGCCCTGTGTACCGAAGTACCGACCTTCACACGTGCTATGGCCGCCGGCATTTCCTATGCATGGGAACCCGTGCACCATTCCCCACAGGGGCGTCTGAGCTTCGGCCAGCATCGTGCGAGGGCCATCACTGCAGCACTGTTCGATCAGGCCGCGAATCCGGAAAAGCCGTTCATGGAGCATGTCCGCGAGCGCTTGATCGAGTATCACATCGAGCCGACCGAAATCCACCGAAATATTGATTCCCCGGCCCTTGAGGAGGTCATCACACCCACCTGATTGAGGCATTTTTTTTAAGCCCTTCGCCTGAACGGGCTGATGTTGAGAGAAAGAGGAAGTCATGGACGCGACAGAACTGATCGAAGGTTACGCGATGTACGTCTCCCCCGAGGAGGCTGCTGCGGTGGAGATCCCCGACCTCGAGGTGGAGGGCCGGACCGGCCCGCCCGTCACCATCGCCGTGACGCTGACCGTGCACTGCTGATCAACGCCTGCGGGGTGTGGTCGGGATCTTCGGCTCCCGACCACACCCGACCAGTGGAGTGATTTCATGCATGTCCTTGTCGTGGGTACCGGCGCCATAGCGGCCGCCCATCTGCCCACCTGGATCTCCTGGGTGAGGACGGTCCATCCCGAAGTCCAGCTGCGCATCGTGGTAACGAGGAATGCCACTCGCTTTGTGTCGACCGAGGCGCTGCGCGTACTCGGTGACTGCGAGGTCATCGAGGACCAGTGGGAGTCGATCCCAGGTCATTACCGGGCATTCCATGTGGAGATCGCCGAGTGGGCAGACGCGACTCTCGTTTATCCGGCCACGATGAATTTCCTCACCAGATTTTCCATCGGAATGACCGACACACCCGCACTCCTCGCCCTGCAGTGCACCGAAAAACCCGTCGTCGTCGCCCCTTCCCTTCCCACCGGGGCCGCGGGCTCGCCACCCGTCACCCGTCACCTCGCCACGCTCGAGGCGGCACGCAACGTCACAGTGCTCCCGACGGTGAACGGCTTCAGCGTGGGAACGGGCGGGAAAACCCCTGGCGCCCCCGTGCCGTTCCCGCAGGCGTGGGAGGAACTGCACACAACATGGCGAAAAGCGGTACCCGCATGACCGCGCAGACCTCCGTCCCCTCCACCGCGCACCGCGAGTTCGGATCTCGCAAGGTGCGCACACGGATCCATCGCATGGGCGATGCCTTCACCTGGCGGCGGACGCGAGAACACCGCTCCCTCGTCGACTCACCGGGCGAACTCATCCCGGCGCAGACCGAAGACGCTGCCCGGCTGGTCGCGGGTGTCCGTGCGGGCAACACGTTCACCTACCGATTGCCGGGTGACACCACCCTCGGCGAAGACCTGGCACGGGCCTGGAGGTCGGGGCAGGCGGGTCCCGTGGCTCGGTATTTCGCGGCCGCCGGCGCAACGCTGCACGCCCTCGCCACCTCGTCCGAGTTCCACCAGGAACTGCCGCCGCCACTGGGCGCATGCCAGATCCTCAGCCGGCTGCGCCGGCCCGACTCCGGCACATCGGGGGAATCGAGGGGACACGCTCGACTCCGTACCCAACTGTTCACCATCGCCGGTACGGCCCGTGCCCGCACCCTCGAGGCATGGGCCGGCGAATTGATCGAGGAACCCCGTCGGCCCGGCCTGCTGCACGGCGAGTACTCGGTGTCCGCGATGGTCCCCGCCCAGGACCGGCGTCAATTGGCGGTGCTCTTCGGTGAAACGGTGTCCCGAGGGGCGATCGAGTACGACGCCGGGTGGCTCCTGGGCGAACTCGCCGAGTGGTCCGACGTCTCCCGGGCCGAGGGCGGAGCGACAGCGCTGCCACTCGGCTCCCTGGCGAGCTCCTTCCTCCGGCCGCTTCCGGACCTGGACTTCGACCTGCTGGGAAGGGTCGTTGTACTGCGCAGACTGATGCACGTCATCGACTACGTGTCGGCCTTCGGATGGAGCGACCTGGTCAACCCGTACGTGGCGCTGTTGCCGGAACTCGTCGACAGCCACGGCATGAGCACGCTGTCCCGGATCGGCTGGGAAGAGGACGTGGCCGCACGGCTGCCCTCGATGTGACCCCAAGGAGCAAGAAATGTCAGAGATTCCGAAGAACGACACTGCACAGAGCCTGTTCGGGGTGTTTGCGGGAATCCACTCCCTGGCACTCCCCCGCACCACTGTCAGCCCTCCGTTCGAGGGCCTGCTGGGCGCGTACTACACCAAGCTGGTGACGCAGTCGGGGCAGGATCCCGACTGGTTCGTCGGCCACGCCCCGCGCACCGCAGAGACCGTACTCGACCTGTGCTGCGGCGGAGGGCGTACGGCGGTTGCGTTCGCTCGTTCCGGCCGTCGGGTGACCGCCGTGGACCGTTCAGCCCTGCAGATCGCCGCCGCCGAGAAGCACGGCGCGGAGGAAGGCTTCGCGGGACAGGTGGACTGGGTGACGGCCGACGTCACCGGGCTGGATCTGGGACGTACCTTCGACGTCGTCGTCATCGCCGGGCTGAGTCTCACCCTGTTCGAAAAGGACGCGCGCACCGCCCTGTTGCGCGTGATCCGGCGACACCTGGCGCCGGGTGGGCAGCTCCTGCTCGACCACACCCCCGCCCGGCCCGACGAGTCCGCGACGGAGCAGGTGCTCACCCTGCCGGTCGCACTCGGGGATCGCCGCGGATTCGTCCTGCTCGGCGCGCAGCGGCTGCCCGCGGAGCGTCGGCAGTTCACCAACATGTACGCAGAGATCATGGACGCCGCGGGCAACACCGAGCGCCATTTGACCGGCTTCACGTTCAGAGTCGACTCCTCGGACACGCTCGCTCACGAGCTCGCGCGGTTCGGGTTGTCGGTGCGCGACCGATACCCCGACCTGCACGCTGTGCCGAGTGCGGGGCCGACGCCCTTCGCCTCGCGGGAGCTCGTCGTCGCCGAAGCTCTGCCCGAAGGCCACGGGCGAGGGTGACAGGCTCGGGAGACACGGTTCAGACTTGCCTGGCCCGACGGTGCGGCCCGTCATGTCCGCTGCCGACCCACCACCTCAGGAGCCTCGCCCATATGACCACCGCAGCCTCCCGCCGCAGTGACAGGAGAATCAGCCCCGTCTTCCTCGGGATCGTGGCCGTCATGGCGGTGACCGGATGGGCGGCCTGGACCGGCTTCGCCGAGGAGCCCGGCGTGGCCGTGTTCCTCTTCGTCACGTCCGGCTGGATCGTCTCCCTGTGCCTGCACGAGTACGCGCACGCGCGCACCGCCCTGCACAGCGGCGACATCTCGATCGGCGCCAAGGGCTATCTGACGCTGAACCCGCTGAAGTACACGCACGCGCTGCTGAGCATCGTGCTGCCGGTGCTCTTCGTGATCATGGGCGGGATCGGTCTGCCGGGCGGCGCGGTCTTCATCGAGCGCAACCGCATCCGGGGCCGCTGGAAGCACAGCCTGATCTCCGCCGCGGGCCCCCTGACGAACGTCCTGTTCGCGCTCGTGTGCACCGCGCCGTTCTGGCTGCACGCCCTGGACGGCGTGCCCCCGGTCTTCCAGTACGCGCTGGCGTTCCTGGCGCTGCTCCAGGTCACGGCCGCGATCCTGAACTTCCTGCCGGTGCCGGGCCTGGACGGATACGGCGTGATCGAGCCCTGGCTGTCGTACGGCGTCCGTCGGCAGGTCGAGCCGTTCGCGCCGTTCGGTCTGCTCGCGGTCTTCGCGGTGCTGTGGATCCCGTCGGTCAACCACGTCTTCTTCGACGCGATCTACTCGATCCTCGGCGGTCTGGGCATCGACGACGTGCAGCGCTACTGCGGCCAGAACCTCTACCGCTTCTGGGACGGTGTCGACCAGTACTGCACGGTCAGCCGGTGACGGAACCGCTGCCCGCCCGGCCGGCCCGGGCGCGCCGCAGGTAGTACCACGCCATGTTGGACGTGAGGCCCGCCAGCAGCACCCACACGATCCCGAGCCAGCTGCCCTGGGCGAAGGAGACCACGGCCGCGGCGACGGAGAGGACACAGACGGCGAGTGCGTACAGCGCGAGGCGGGGCATGGGGGTCGGCTCCTGTCGGGGGGACACTGCTTGCCCACCAGTGTCCCCCACGCGACGTCGACGGCCGTCACCCGCCGGCCCACGTGGGCCCCGGGGGCCGGGACGGCCGTCGTCCCGGGCACCGCGGGGGTGCCCGGCGGCCTAGACGTCCGTGACCCGCAGGCCCGCGTGGGCCTTGTAGCGCCGGTTCACGGAGATGAGGTTGGCGACCAGGGACTCGACCTGGTGGGCGTTGCGCAGCCGGCCGGCGAAGACTCCGCGCATGCCGGGGATGCGGCCGGCGAGCGCCTGCACGACCTCGACGTCTGCCCGCTCCTCGCCGAGGACCATGACGTCGGTGTCGATCACGTCGATCTCCGGGTCCTCGAGGAGGACGGCGGACAGGTGGTGGAAGGCGGCCGTGACCCGGGAGTCCGGCAGCAGGGCGGCGGCCTGCTCGGCGGCGCTGCCCTCCTCGGGCTTGAGCGCGTAGGCGCCCTTCTTGTCGAAGCCGAGCGGGTTGACGCAGTCGACGACCAGCTTGCCGGCGAGCTCTCCGCGCAGCGATTCGAGGGTCTTGCCGTGACCCTCCCAGGGCACGGCGACGATCACGATGTCGCTGCGTCGCGCGGTCTCGGCGTTGTCGGCGCCCTCGATGCCGTGGCCGATCTCCTCGGCGGCGGCCTGCGCGCGCTCCTCGGCACGCGAGCCGATGATCACCTTCTGTCCGGCGCGGGCGAGCCGGTAGGCGAGGCCCTTGCCCTGCGGCCCGGTGCCGCCGAGCACGCCGACGACGAGCCCGGACACGTCGGGAAGGTCCCAGGGATCCTTGGCGGGAGCCTTCTGTGCACTGTCAGTAGAGGTCATGGGCCGACTTTACGTGCGTGGTCCGCGACCGTGCGGGTCAGGTGAGGGCGGTCACGGGGATGCGCCGGAAGGCGATCGTCTCGTACGCGCCGAAGTCGCCTGTCTCGTAGAGGAGTCCGACGGTCGTGGCGTCGACGCGGACGAGGTCGGAGTAGGCGGCGGGCAGTCCGTCGACCGTGTGGGCGGTCCGCCAGGTGGTGCCGCCGTCGGTGGAGACGCGGACGGTCATCAGGGCGCGGAAGTCGGGGTCGGCGGGCCCCGAGTACAGCAGCAGGTCCGGGTCGCGGAGCTGGAGGACGCTGCCCTGGACGACGGCCGTGACGATCCCGGCCTGCGGGCGGAACGGTTTCTCCAGGGTCCTGCCGCCGTCGCGGGAGTGCGCGTCGGCGCGGTTGCCGGGCGACGGGGAGTCGTTGCGGGTGTTGAAGTACACGCGGCCGTCGGGGAGTTCGGCCGCGGTCGTCTCGTTGACGTTGATGTAGCCGTTGGTGTTCTCGTCGATGTAGCCGAGGTACCAGGTGCGACCGCGGTCGTCGCTGAGGAGGCAGTGACCGCTGTTGTACTTCGCCTCGGTGCCGTTGTCGGTGCCGGTGGGCGGAAGTGTGTGGTTGCCGGGGACGACCACGCGGCCGCCGGTCAGCTGGATCGCGTGCCCGGGCGTGGTGGCGTACCAGCGCCAGCCCGCCTTCTTGACCTGCGCGGTGATCTCCTTCGGCGCCGACCAGGTGAGCCCGTCGTCGTCGCTGTGCTGCACCCATACGCGCCGCCCGTCGGCCGGTTTCACCTTGCCCCGCAGCAGGGCGTCCTCGCTCGCGCCGGCCGCGCTGCGGACGTGCACGAGCAGGACGCGGCCGGTGTCGAGGACGACGGGCGCCGGGTTGCCCGCGAGGTTGCTGCCGTTCTTGGCGACGGCCAGGAGCGGGCCCCAGGTGCGGCCGCCGTCCGTGGACCGCTTCAGCACGATGTCGATGTGGCCGTGGTCGTGCGCGGAGGCGACCCGGCCCTCGCAGAAGGCGAGGAGGGTGCCGGCGCCGGTGACGACGACCGCGGGGATCCGGAAGCTGGCGTAGCCCTCGCGGCCGCCGCGGAAGGGGCTGGTCGGCGCGGAGTCCGTACGGGGGGTGGGGGCGGTACCGGGGTCGGTGCCGACGTCGGTGCCTGGTTCGGTCGGCCCGCTGTCGGGTGCGGCGGGTGTCCCGGTGCCCGGCCCGGTCGTTGCGGGTGCGGCGGGTGTCCCGGTGGTCGGCTCGGTCATGGCGGGCTCCTCGCGGTTCCTGGGGGCGGCCGGTGATCGGGGCCCGTGCCCAACTCGGGCGAATTCGTGGTGAACTCCGGGTCACGAGTGGCCGTTTGAGGCAGGATCGTCCGCATGGATGCCGTACGGGTCGCGTTGCTGCGCGAGGTGCTCGCCGGGACCGAGTGGCTGGGCGCCACGCGGCGGTTCGGCGGGGCGCTGCGGGGGTCCGTCGTGTCGCACGGGGGCGGCCTGCTGCTGGTCGGCACCGAGGAGTACGAACCCTGGCACCTCGCCGCGCACCTGGTGGACGAGGCGGCGTGGTCGGGGACGCCGGAACTGTCGCCGACCCTGGTGCGGCACGGGGCGCGCGCGTCCGATCCGGCCCACCTCGCCGTGGGGCTGGGCCGCGTCGAGGCGGCGCGGCGCGGGGAGACACTGCTCGTGGTCGCGCCGGGCCCGACCGGCGCGCCCCTGTTGGAGCGGCTGCACGGCGCGCGGAGGGCCGGGGCGACGGTACTGGCCCTGTCCGCGGACGATCCGGAGCTGCCCGCGCTGGCCCATGAGTCGCTCGCCGTGCCGACGGACCCCGAGCTCGACCTCGACACCGTGCAGCACCTGGTCAGCGCGGCGGCCGGGGAGAACGCGCTGCCCTCGCCGCGGAGGCCCCGGCGCTTCCGCGACCGCCTTTCCCGCCTCGCGGACCAGCTGACGGCTCCGCCGTCGTACCGGTGGTAGCGCGGGGCCGCTCTCCGCGTCGGCACCCGCGCCGACGCGAGGCCGCCGGCCTTCGCATCGCCGCCGGACGGTGACCGCCCGGGAACGCTGTCCCGCCGTGACGCCTGGGAACGCTGTCGCGCGGTGACGCCCGGGACCGCCTGCGTACGAAGACGGCCCGGGAACGCCGGCGCACGGTGCCCGCCCGGGGCCGCCGCCGCACGGTAACGCCCGGGACCACCGCCGAACGGTGACGCCCGGAAACGCCGGCGCGGTGACGGCACGGGTCCGGTGTCGCGCGGGCGGTGGTGCGGGGCCGGGTGGCCCGGAAAAGCGGTTGCTCCGCTCCGCGCGTCCGCCGAGCATGGCCCGTTGTGGCCCCCTCATCCCGACTCCGCTCCCTGCTGCCCGATCTCGCGCCGTGGCGGACCTCCGCCGACTTCCGGCGGCTGTGGGTGGCGGGGCTGATCACCAACTTCGGCAGCTTCCTGACCTTCGTCGCGCTGCCGGTGCAGATGAAGGACCTGACCGGGTCGGCCGTGGCGGTGGGCGCGCTCGGAGCCGTCGAGCTCGTGCCGCTGGTGGTGTTCGGCCTGTACGGCGGCGCCCTCGCCGACGCGCTGGACAAACGGAAACTGATCCTCCGTACCGAGGTCGGGCAGGGCCTGCTGTGCGTCGCACTCCTGGTGAACGCGTCGCTGCCGCACCCCGCGGTGTGGCCGCTGTACGCCGTCGCCGCGCTGTCCTCCGCGCTCGTCGCCGTCCAGCGGCCCGCGCTCGACTCGCTCCTGCCGCGGATCGTGGCCCACGAGCATCTGCCGGCCGCCGCCGCCCTCAACTCGCTGCGCTGGACCGTGGGCGGGGTGGCGGGCCCCGCGCTCGCCGGCGTCGTCGTCGCCTACGCCGGGCTGGGCTGGGCGTACGCCGTGGACCTGGCGACCTTCGCCGTGTCGGTGGCGCTGGCCGTGGGCCTGGCCGCGTCGCCCGCCTCGCACGAGGCGGCCAGGCCGTCCCTGCGGTCCGTCGCGGAGGGTGCGCGGTACGCGTGGAGCCGCAAGGAGCTGCTCGGCACGTACGCGCTCGACCTCGCGGCGATGTTCCTCGCGATGCCGCTGGCGTTGCTGCCGTTCCTCGCGGACGAGTTGGACGCGGAGTGGTCGCTGGGGCTGATGTACGCCGCGGTTCCCGCCGGGTCGCTGCTGGTGAGCCTGACCAGCGGGTGGACCTCCCGCATCCACCGGCACGGGCGGATGGTCGCCCTCGCCGCGGCGTGCTGGGGTCTCGCCATGGCCGCGGCGGGGGTCGTGCACGACGTGTGGCTGGTGCTGCTCTTCCTGACGCTCGGCGGCTGCTGCGACATGGTCAGCGGGATCTTCCGCGCCGCCATCTGGAACCAGACGATCCCGGACGAGCTGCGCGGGCGGCTCGCCGGGATCGAGCTGCTGTCGTACTCCGCCGGGCCCCAGCTCGGGCAGGTCCGCGCCGGTGGCATGGCCGCGTGGACCGGCGTGCGGACGTCGATCTGGGCCGGTGGGCTGCTCTGTGTGGGGGCGGTGGTGGTGCTGGCCGCGTTCCTTCCGAAACTGATGACGTACGACGTCCGGACGAATGAGCATGCTGTGCGGATGCGGGCGGCGCGGGGGGTCGAAGCGGGGGCTTCGCTCTGAACTCCGGGTTGGCTGCGGGCCCGCTGGTCCGGGGGCCGTTTCCAGGGCTCCGTCACCCGGGGGCACCGCCGGGAGTTTCCCACCCGCACCGCCCGAAACCCTCGCCCGACAGGCTCGGCCCGCCCCGTCGCGACCGAGACCCGTCGGCGGGTGCGGGTGGGCTGCCGCCGGTTCGCTCGCCCTGGCGTCGGGCGCCAAGGACCCGCCACCCGGGGGCACCGCCGGGGCTTTCCCACCCCCACCGCCCGGAACCCTCGCCCGACAGGCTCGGCCCGCCCCGTCGCGACCGGGGTGCGTCGGCGAGTGCGGGTGGGCTGCCGCCGGTTCGCTCGCCCTGGCGTCGGGCGCCAAGGACCCGCCACCCGGGGGCACCGCCGGGGCTTTCCCACCCGCACCGCCCGAAACCCTCGCCCGACAGGCTCGGCCCGCCCCATCGCGGCCGAGACCCGTCGGCGAGTGCGGGTGGCTCAGCGGTCCTCGGGGGCCTGCTCCGTGTCCGACGCGTCATGCCACTTGGGGTCGGTTTCCCATTCGAGGTTCCGCTCGCGCGCGGTCTCCATCGCGTGGGCCGCCTCCTCGCGGGTCGCGTACGGCCCGAAGCGGTTCTTGGCCGGGCACTCGGGGCCTTCCTCGACCTTCTTGTGCTCCAGGCAGTAGTACCACTCGCCGGGCTTGCCGACGGTCCGCTTCTTGAACAGGGCCATGACCGGCTCCTTTCGACACGGACATGGTCCCCCATGCCCGCTGGTTAGACTCGCTGGCATGTCTGGCCAGTCGCTGCTCGTACCAGGGGAGCTCTCTCCCACCCGTCCCGTCCCGGGAAACATCCGGCGTCCCGAGTACGTGGGCAAGCCCGCGCCCACGCCGTACACGGGCCCCGAGGTGCAG
The DNA here is from genome assembly GCF_002300165.1 of Streptomyces sp. Tue6028. GTDB lineage: Bacteria > Actinomycetota > Actinomycetes > Streptomycetales > Streptomycetaceae > Streptomyces > Streptomyces siamensis. The sequence continues at coordinate 144,951 of NZ_MLCE01000012.1, forward strand.
ACGCCGGAGACCGTCGAGGCGATGCGGGTCGCCGGCCGCATCGCCGCGCAGGCGATGGCGGAGGCCGCGAAGCTCATCGCGCCGGGCGTGACGACGGACGAGCTGGACCGCGTGGCGCACGCGTACATGTGCGACCACGGCGCCTACCCGTCGACGCTCGGCTACCGCGGCTTCCCCAAGTCGCTGTGCACCTCCGTCAACGAGGTCATATGCCACGGCATCCCGGACTCCACGGTCCTCAGGGACGGCGACATCATCAACCTCGACGTCACGGCGTACATCGGCGGCGTGCACGGCGACAACAACGCGACCTACCTGGTCGGCGACGTCGACGAGGAGTCGCGGCTGCTGGTCGAGCGGACCCGCGAGTCCCTCGAACGCGCGATCAAGGCCGTCAAGCCGGGCCGCCAGATCAATGTCATCGGCCGGGTCATCGAGTCCTACGCGAAGCGGTTCGGGTACGGCGTCGTCCGGGACTTCACCGGGCACGGGATCAACTCCTCCTTCCACTCGGGATTGATCATTCCCCACTACGACAGCCCGCACGCAACCACCGTCATCCAGCCGGGGATGACCTTCACCATCGAGCCCATGCTCACGCTCGGCACCCACGAGTACGACATGTGGGACGACGGGTGGACCGTCGTGACGAAGGACCGCAGGCGCACCGCCCAGTTCGAGCACACGCTGGTGGTGACGGACAGCGGGACCGACATCCTCACCCTGCCGTAGCCCGGCAAGCACTGCCGTAGCCCCGCAAGCACTGCCGTAACCCCGCAGGCACTGCTGCAGCCCGGCAGGCGTAGCCGTAGCCCGGGAAGCATCGAGCCCGCCCTCCTCGGAGGGCGGGCTTCTTCGTGCCCGCTCGACCGGGTCGGGGTATGTTTTTACCGACAAGCTGTCGGGAAAGTTCCCGACAGGTGGTCGGCAAGCTGTTGACTTAGGTAAGGCTTACCTTAGATGATTCGGCGCATGGACTCGTTCTCGGCACTCATCCGCACCGCCTCGCACGAGCAGCATGTGGAGGCGGAGACCTCGACGTTCATGGCCGACCTGCTGGGCGGCCGGCTCGGCGTCGAGGCCTACGCGCGCTACACCGAGCAACTGTGGTTCGTCTACGAGGCCTTGGAGGCCGCGGCCGACCGGCTGGTGTCCGATCCGGTGGCCGGCCCGTTCATCCGGCCCGAGCTGCTGCGCCGCACCGCCCTGGAGCGCGACCTGGCCCATCTGCGGGGCCCCGGGTGGCGGGATTCGCTCACCGCCCTGCCCGCGACCCGGTGCTACGCCGCCCGCGTCGCGGAGTGCGCGCGGGAGTGGCCCGGCGGCTACGTGGCCCACCACTACACCCGCTACCTCGGCGACCTCTCCGGCGGCCAGATCATCCGTGGCAAGGCCGAGCAGACCTGGGGCTTCGCCCGCAAGGGCGACGGCGTCCGCTTCTACGTCTTCGAGGACATCGCCAATCCGGCCGCCTTCAAGCGCGGCTACCGCGAACTGCTGGACGCGGTCCCCGCCGACGACCTGGAGAAGCAGCGCATCGTCGCGGAGTGCAAGCAGGCGTTCGCGTTGAACACCGCCGTCTTCCACGCCCTGGGCGAGGAGTTCCCGCTCACGGCGTGACCGTCGGGGGTACCGGAACCGCAATCGGCCTGCGGCGGCGAGCCGGAGGGGCGCCGGGGGCCTCGGGCCCGGGCCGTCAGCGTTCCAGCAGGACCCGTCCGCCCACCTCGACCCAGCCGTGCGGCTGCGGAGCCGTGAGGATCTGCGAACCCGCGCCTTGCACGATGTTGAGAGCGCGGCCCAGGCGGTCGGTGAGCAGCAGTGCCGCCGCGCCCGTCGCCTCGTCCTCGTCGATGCCGTCGTCACGGCCGGGGAAGGCACGGGCGCGCACACGGCCGGCCGCCTCGTCCTCCCACGCCCAGGCGTAGATCCACTCCCCCGGCGGCGGCACGGTCAGCGCGTCGACCTCGGTGGCCGATCCGTACTGCCGCAGCGTGCGCTCCGGCGCCCACTCGGCGCGTGCCTCGATCCAGCTGAACTCGCCGTCGAGCCGTACCCCCACCGTCCCGGCGGGGGTGACCAGTTCGGGCACGTCGAGCAGCCAGCCCACTCCGACGCAGGGATGCCCGGCGAACGGCAGCCGCAGTGTCGGCGTGTAGATGTCGATCACCCCGCGCTCGGGGTCGTCGACGAACACGGTCTCGCTGAACCCGAGCTTGGCCGCGAGCGCCTGCCGTTCCTCGCGGTCCGGCAGCACGGAGCCGTCGCGCACGACACCGAGCTCATTGCCGTACCCGCCGCCGGGTCCGCAGAACACCCGGAGCACGTCGTAGTCAGTCACTCCGGCATTCAAACATCACCCGAGCCGCGGGCGCTTCCTGGAGCGTGCGGGCCGGACCCCGAGGCCCCGCACCGTGCGGCCCGAACCCCGAGACACGGGCCCTGAGGTCCGCGTCGCGTGGCCCGGGCCGCGCCCGTTCCGGATCACACCGAGCGGCGCCTGCGCACCGCGAGCACCACGCCCGCCCCGGCGGCCGCGGTGACGGCCGCTGCGGCACCGCGGGCGACCGCCGACACCTGGGATCCGGTGGAGGCGAGCGCGCCGCCCGCGCCGCCGGTCGTGCTCCAGGTGCCGCCGGTGGTCGTGCCGGAGCCGCCACCCGAATCCGAGCCCGAGCCGGAACCAGAGCCCGAGCCCGAGCCGTCGCCGTCGCCGCCGTCCGGCAGGTCCGCGTCCTCGCTCAGGGCGACCGCCAGGTCCACCGGGTCCAGCTCGGTGCCGGCCGGGTAGAAGCCGCCGAAGGCCTTCGCGCCCGCGTCCGTGAGCGTGGCCGTCACGTCGTCGACGCCGATCACCTCGTCCTTCGCCACCAGGTCCGCGGAGTCCGCCGTCAGCTCGGCGAGCACGACGTCGCCGGACGTCCTGCCGAGGCTCTCGACGTCCGCGGTGAGCTCGCCGGAGCCGCCGTCCAGCTTCACGGTGAGGTCACTGAGGGTGAGGTCCAGTCCGTAACTGCCGTTCTGCTCATGGCCCTTGAAGTTCACGGCGCCCTCGAAGGAGACGGAGAGGGTGTCGGCCTCGGTGTCGTACGTGCCGGTCGGGCCGGTGAAGGTGAAGACACCGTTCCCGACGGCCTGGGTGGCGCCGGCAATGGCGGTGATCCTGCCGTGCGCGGCACCGTCCACGACGTACGTGCGGAAGGACCGCTTCACTCCCCGGCCGAGGGTGCCGTCGACGACGTCCCCCCGCGTGGCGGCGGGCGCGGACGCCGTGGCGCTCGGAGCCGTGCTGGTCGGCGTCGGCTCCGACGCGGACGACGAGGGCGAGGCCGAGGCCGACGGGGAGGCCGTGTTCAGGGTCGAGGAGGTCGTCCGGATGGGCCGGGCGCCCTGGGCCGGCGTGGGCCGCGACGAGGACGACGCGGCCGTCGCCGGGGCGATGGCGGCCACGGAGGTCGCCGGGTTCGCCGACCGCCCGTTCTCCGCGCTCAGCGGTGGCGAACGCGCGCGGGCCGCGCTGGCCCGGGTGCTCGCCCAGCGCGCTCCGCCGCTGCCGCTCGACGAGCCGATAGCCGCACTCGACCTGCGGCACCAGGAGTTGATGCTGCGGATCTGCCGGGAAAGGGCGCGTGCCGGGGACGCGGTGGTCGTGGTGCTGCACGATCTGGGGCTCGCGGCGGCGTACGCGCACCGGGTGGCGATTCTGTGCGCCGGTCGTGACGCGGCCGCCGGTCCTCCGGCCGAGGTCTTCACCGCCGATCTGCTCGGCGAGGTCTACCGCCAGCCGGTCGAAGTGTTCCCGCCCCCCGGGACGGGTGCCGTACTGATTCACACCCCGACGAGGCTCTTGACTTTCACTTGACCATTTCATGGGGCCTGTTTTTGGCCGCCGTGATCAAGCCGTGCCTGTACACCGTCTGTGAGAGCTGAATCACCGGACGGGCGGGTATCAGTGAGGGAAGCCTCAGATAAGTTAGGCCAGCCTCACCACGCCGACGCGGTCACCGCCGTGCGGTTTGTCCGACTTCTCTTGGAGCCTGAATGCGAGCCGTCCGCCTCTCAGTTGTCACCGCTGCCGCCACCGCGGCAGCTCTGACCGCCGTCACGGGCTGCACCGAGAAGAGCGACGCCAAGAACGGTGACGCGATCCAGGTGACCGCCGCCGACAGCAAGTGCGACACCTCCGCCAAGACCGTCCCGGCCGGCCAGGTCACGCTGAAGATCGAGAACAAGGGGTCGAAGGCCACCGAGGTCGAGATCGTCTTCCCGGACGACCGGATCGTCTCCGAGAAGGAGAACATCGGACCCGGCACCAAGTACACGCTGACCGCCGAGGTGAAGGCCGGTTCGTACGAGATCGCCTGCCGCCCGGGCATGAAGGGCCACGGCGTCCGCCAGAAGCTCACGGTCACCGGCGGCAAGGTCGCCAAGCGGGACCCGCGTCTCGACAAGGCCGTCGCCGCCTACCGCGCGTACGCGCAGGAGCAGGCCGACGCCACGCTGCCCAAGGCCGAGGCGTTCGCGAAGTCCGTCAAGGACGGCGACATGGAGGCGGCGAAGAAGGCGTTCGCCGACTCCCGCCTCGGCTGGGAGCGCACCGAGCCCGTCGCGGAGTCCTTCGGCGACATCGACCCGAAGGTCGACGTCCGCGAGGACGGCCTGGAGGACGGCCAGAAGTGGACGGGCTGGCACCGTCTGGAGAAGGCCCTGTGGCACGACAAGAAGATCGGCGCGGAGGAGAAGACCCTCGCCGACCAGCTCGTCACCGACCTGAAGGACTGGCAGAAGCGGGTCGGCAAGGCCGAGATCACCCCGACCTCCATGGCCAACGGCGCCAAGGAGCTGCTCGACGAGGTCGCCACCGGCAAGGTCACCGGCGAGGAGGACCGCTACTCGCACACCGACCTGACCGACTTCAAGGGCAACGTCGAGGGCGCGCAGAAGGCGTACGAGCTGCTGAAGCCGGTCGCCCAGGAGAACGACGCGGCGCTGACCACCGAGCTCGACAAGCAGTTCACGGCGCTCGACACGCTGCTCGACAAGTACCGCACGGACAAGTCCTCGTACGTCTTCACCTCGTACGACAAGGTCGGCAAGGCCGACCGCAAGGAGCTCTCCGACGCGGTGAACGCGCTCGCCGAGCCCCTGTCCAAGCTCGCCGCCGCCGTCGTGAAGTAGGAGCAGCAACATGACGGACACCACGGAAGCCTCCCAAGCCGCCGAGAACACGGGCTCGTCCGCGCCGTCACGGCGCTCGCTGATCGGCTGGGGCGGTGCCGGGCTCGCGCTCGGCGCCGCCGCGGCCGGCGGCGCGGTGGCGATGACCCGCACCGGCAACGACGTCGACCCGGTCGGCGCCGACGCGGGCGGCGCGATCGCCTTCCACGGCGCGCACCAGGCGGGCATCGCGACGCCGGTGCAGGACCGGCTGCACTTCGCCGCGTTCGACGTGCAGACGGACGACCGCGCCGAGCTCGTGCAGATGCTGAAGGACTGGACGGCCGCCGCCCGGCGGATGACCGCGGGGCACGCGGTCGGCGAGGGGGCGTACGGCGGTCTGGCCGAGGCGCCGCCGGACGACACCGGTGAGGCGCTGGGCCTCAAGCCGTCGCGGCTGACGCTGACGATCGGTTTCGGCCCCTCCCTGTTCGAGAAGTTCGGGCTGAACGACCGGCGCCCCGAGGCACTCGTGGATCTGCCGCAGTTCCCGGGCGACGCCCTGGAGAAGACCCGCAGCAACGGCGACCTGTGCATCCAGGCGTGCGCGGACGACCCGCAGGTCGCGGTGCACGCGATCCGCAACCTGGCCCGCATCGGCTTCGGCAAGGTCGTCATCCGGTGGTCCCAGCTCGGCTTCGGCAAGACCTCGTCCACCACCCCGGACGCGCAGACCCCGCGCAACCTGATGGGCTTCAAGGACGGCACGCGCAACATCGCCGGCACCGAGAAGGACCGGCTGGAGAAGTTCGTGTGGGTCGGCGAGAAGGACGGTCCCGACTGGATGACCGGCGGCTCGTACCTCGTCGCCCGCCGCATCCGGATGCACATCGAGACCTGGGACCGCACCTCGCTCCAGGAGCAGGAGGACATCTTCGGCCGCGACAAGGGCGAAGGCGCTCCGGTGGGCAAGGCGAAGGAGCACGACAAGCCCTTCCTGAAGGCGATGAAGCCGGACGCGCACGTACGGCTCGCGCACCCCGACTCCAACAACGGCGTGACGATCCTGCGGCGGGGCTACTCGTTCACGGACGGCACGGACGGCCTCGGCCGTCTGGAGGCGGGCCTGTTCTTCCTCGCCTACCAGCGCGACGTGCGCAAGGGGTTCATCCCGCTCCAGCGCAGCCTGTCGCGCTCGGACGCGCTCAACGAGTACATCCAGCACGTGAGTTCGGCGGTCTTCGCCGTCCCGCCCGGCGTCCGCGGCAAGGACGACTGGTGGGGCCGGGCGCTGTTCTCCGAGGAGGCGTAGCCCAGTGTTCAGCAACTACCTGATCGGTCTGCGCGAGGGGCTGGAGGCGAGCCTCGTCGTCTGCATCCTGATCGCCTACCTGGTGAAGACCGGCCGCCGGGACGGCCTGCGGCCGATCTGGCTCGGCATCGGCGTCGCCATCGCGCTGGCGCTCGGCTTCGGCTGCGCGCTCGAATTCGGCTCCCAGGAGATGACGTTCCAGGCGCAGGAGGCGCTCGGCGGCTCGCTGTCCATCCTGGCGGTCGGCCTGGTGACATGGATGGTCTTCTGGATGCGGCGCACCGCGCGGCACCTCAAGAGCGAGCTGCACGGCAAGCTGGACGCCGCCCTCGCCATGGGCACGGGCGCGCTGGTGGCGACCGCGTTCCTGGCGGTGGGCCGTGAGGGCCTGGAGACCGCGCTGTTCGTGTGGGCGTCGGTGCACGCGGCCAGCGACGGCACCCCCCGCCCGCTGATCGGCGTGGCCCTGGGCCTGGCCACCGCGGTCCTGCTCGGCTGGCTGTTCTACCGGGGCGCGCTGCGGATCAACCTCGCCAAGTTCTTCACCTGGACCGGCGGCATGCTGGTCGTCGTCGCCGCGGGCGTGCTCGCGTACGGCGTCCACGACCTCCAGGAGGCCGACTTCGTCCCCGGCCTGACGAACCTGGCGTTCGACATCAGCAGCACCATCGACCCGACGAGCTGGTACGGCACCCTGCTGAAGGGCGTCTTCAACTTCCAGCCGGACCCGACCGTCCTCCAGGTCACGGTGTGGGCGCTGTACCTGGTCCCGACACTCGCCGTCTTCCTCGCCCCGGTAGGGTTCGCCTCCGGGAAGGGGAAGGTGAAGGCACCTGATGAGCAGGGATCGCACGGGTCGCAGCCCACGAACGCTTCGTAGTCTCAATCGATTCGCCCTGGCAACGGGGGCGTTGACCGTTCTGTCGCTGACGGCGAGCGGCTGCGTGGTGGTGCACGGCGAGCGGGAGGTCGTACCGGCGGCGACCCGGTCCGAAGCCGCCCGCGCGCTCAAGGACTTCACCACCGCGTACAACAAGGCGGACGAGGAGTACGACCGTTCGCTGGACGCGGACCGGGTCGCCGGGCCGCTCGCCGACATCGACGCCGCGAAGCTCAAGGCGGGCCACAAGAACAACCCGGGCGGCAATCCTTCGCATTCGCCGCTGACGTTCACGGACGCCAAGTTCGTGATACCCGAGAAGGCCGCCTGGCCGCGCTGGTTCGTGGCCGACACGGCGGCCAACAAGGGCGTCAAGGGCAGCCGTTGGCTGCTCGTCTTCACCCGCACGAGCGCCGACGACGTCTGGGCGGTGTCGTACCTGACGGTCCTCGCCGCCGGGGACGTGCCGAAGTTCGAGACGGACGAGGACGGCTGGGCCCAGCCGGTCACGGCCGACGACGCCGCCGTGACGGTCGAGCCCGGCAAGCTCAGCCAGACCTACGTGGCCTATCTCAAGTCCGGTGGCGACGAGTTCGGCCCCGGCACGCACACCTCGCAGTGGCGGGCCCAGCGCAAGAAGTTCGCGAGCAAGCCCGGACTCGCCCGGCAGTACATCGACGAGCCGATGTCCTCGGGCGAGTACGCCCCGGTGGGGCTGCGCACGGCGGACGGCGGGGCGCTGGTGTTCTTCACCACGCATCGCTACGAGAAGCAGACCGCCGCGGCGGGCACCGAGATCCCCGCGCCGACGGCGGACGTCCGGGCCCTGACGACCGGCGAGATCAAGCAGTCCCTCACCCTGGAGTTCGTCTCCAACCAGGTGGCCCTGGATCCGGCGAAGGGCTCGGGGGACCCTCGGGTCTCGGTACTGGGGCGGATCGAGGGGCTGACGGGGGCGAAGGGCGAATAACCCGCCCGTCACCCGTCACGTCGTACCGGACGCGGGGCCGATCTCGTCACGTCGCATCGGACGCGGGGTCGGTCCCGTCACCTCGTACCGGACGCGGGGTCGGTCCCGTGCCGACGAGGTCCGGACGCGCGGCCGGTCCGTCCCCCGTGCGGGCCGTCAGTGCCGGTGGGGCCAGGCGGCCAGCTGGTCCGTCTCCTGCTGCCCCGCGTACCGGGCGCAGGCGTCGGTGAGGATCTCCAGCAGGCTGAGCGGGTCCGGCAGGGCGTGCTCGGGCCCGCGCACCCAGTCGACGGTCAGGTCACCGGGGAGCCGGGCCGGCGGGACGAGGACGTAGGAGCCTCGGCAGTGCCAGCGGAACCCCGGGTGCTCGTCCATCGTCTCGGGGTGGCAGTCCAGCTCGCAGGGCCACCACTCGTCCTCGTCCTCTGGCGTACCGCGGGTGAGGGTGAAGAAGAGCATCCGGCCGTCGCCGCTCTCGGCGACGGGACCGACCTCGATCCCGGAGGCGAGCATCCGCTCCAGCGCCTCGCGGCCCGCCTCCAGCGGCACGTCGAGGACGTCGTGCACCATGCCGGTCGCGGTGATGAAGTTGGCCTGCGGCTGATGCCGGGCCCATCGCTCGATCTGGGCGCGGTCGGTGGTGGACTGCGTCTGCCAGGCGAAGGAGACCGGGTGGCGGGCGGGGGTGGGACAGCCGATGCGGTCGCAGGAGCAGCGGTAGCCGGAGGGGTGGGCGGCCTGCGCGAGCGGGAGTCCCGCGGCGGCGGCGGCGAGCAGCAGGGCCTCACGCCCGCCGTCGTCGGCGGTCTCCTTCTGACGGCGTCCACGCAGCCACTGGGAGATCCTGCCCTGCGCGCCGGAGCGGCGACCGAACTCTGCGCTCATCTATCCCCTCGCTAGCCGTTGGTCCCGACGACAACCATCCGGGGCCGACAGCCCGTTCCGGGGCTGTCCGCAAGCCCTATCGTCCCACCATCCTGCGCTCCGGGTGGCCAGAGCCCGCATCCGGGGTGGGTGGGGCCATGTGTTCGCCCCCTTCAAATCGAGTGTCATTGACCACTTTGGCTGGATTTGCACCCCTACCGTGGTCGCCATGCTCACACGGACTGCCCTCGCCGGTCTGGTCACGCTCGCCTCGCTCGCCCTCGCCGGACACGGCGGCCCGCCGTCCCCGCTGGAGTGGGGCGCCGGACCGCTGACCGTGGACGCACTGCCCCGCGTCGTGCACGTGGCGCACCGCGGCGGCGCCCGGGAGGTGCCGGAGAACAGCATGTCGGGTCTGACGGCGGCCTACGAGCGGGGAACGGCCCAGGTCCTCGATCTGGACACTCAGACGCTGCGGGACGGGACCGTGGTCGTGATGCACGACGCGACCCTGGACCGCACCACCCACTCGCACGGCCGGGTCCGGGACCTGACCGCCGAGGACTGGAAGCGGGTACGGCTGCGCCCCGCGGAGGGGCTGCCCGGCAGGTGGCCCGCGGAGCGGCCGCCGACCGTCGCCGAGGTCCTGGACCGGTTCGGCGGGCGGATCGTGCTGACGATGGAGGCGAAAGAGCCGCGGAGCCTGGACGCGCTGGCCGCCATGATCCGCGGCCGCGGCCTCACCCGCTCGGTGTTCGTCAACACCAACGACCCGGTGATGGCCCGCCGTATCCACCGGCTGGGCCTGCTCAGCCAGCTGTGGCGTTCGGCGGCCCAGATGCGCCGCGACCGGCCCGCGCGCTGGGCGTCGTTCCTGGACGTGCTCGACGTCGACCACAAGGCGCGCGAGGCCGATCTGGAGCGCGCCGTGCGCTCCGGCGTGCCGCGGGTGTGGGCGCACACCGTGGTCACCCCGGCCCAGCGGGACCGGGCGCTCGCGCTGGGCTGCGACGGGATCGTCACGGACGCTCCGGGCCGCCTGGCGGCACACGAGCGTGCCGGGGTCTCCGCCGTGCCGTCGGCCGTCCGACACGGGGTGACCCGCTGACGACCGGACGGTCCACGATCCGGCGGGCGGTCCCCCGGCCCGCGGCCCGTGACCCGGGCCGACGGCTCGCCGACCCCGTGGCCGGTGCCCATGGCCGGCGACTCGGCGGTCCCGTGGTCCGCCGCCGGGCGCACGGTCCCAAGGTCCCTGCCCCCTGTCCGGCGGCTCGACGGTCCCGTCGCCCGCCGCCGGACGCACGGCCCCAAGGCCCCTGCCCCTGTCCGGCGGCTCGACGGTCCCGTCGCCCGCCGCCGGACGCACGGCCCCAAGGCCCCTGCCCCTGTCCGGCGGCTCGACGGTCCCGTCGCCCGCCGCGCGGCATGCGGCGCGCGCGGCTCCCCCGTGGTGTCCGCTCAGCGCGGGGCGATCCCGTGCAGGGCGTAGTCGACGAGCGTGTCGGTGTAGTCGTAGGAGATCGGGCCGATGCGCTGGAGCCAGCGCTGGGCGAGCGGGGAGACGAACAGCTCCAGGGCGATCCGGGGGTCGACGTCCGCGCGTACGTCGCCGCGGTCCTGCGCCGAACGCAGCCGCTTCACGTACAGCTGGAGCTGGGGTTCGAGGAGCTTGGCGACGAACTCGGCGCCGATCTGGTCGTTGACGACGCCCTCGGCGGCCAGCGCGCGGGCCGGCACCTCGAAGGCGGGGTTGATCAGCTCGTCCACGGTGGCGCGCAGGACCAGCCTGAGGTCGGCGGCCAGGTCGCCCGTGTCCGGGATCTCGTACGGCTCCTGCCCCGCGGCCCGCGCGGCCTGCTCGCCGAGATCCATGAACGCCTCCAGCAGCACGTCCGCCTTCGACGGCCACCAGCGGTAGATGGTCTGCTTGCCGACCCCGGCGCGGGCCGCGATGCCCTCGATCGTGGTCCTCGGGTAGCCGACCTCGCCGACGAGGGCGAGGGCGGCGTCGAAGATCGCTCGGCGCGACCTGGCGCTGCGACGGGTGGCGTCCGGGGTGGGTTTCTCGGCCATGAGGGAAATTTACCAAGCGGGCGATACGCTCCGTCTCGCCTCCGGCCGGAGCCCGCCAGGCCACCCCGGCGGACACAACCCTTTCGGCTCCCGGGCACCGCGCACCCCTCGGCGCACCATGGCACCAACTGCCCCTGCGGTTGCGTAAGGAGTCCTCCTTGCACCCTCCCCGACGCGCCACGCCCCGGCGCTACCTCATGTGCCCGCCGACGCACTTCGAGGTCACGTACGCCATCAATCCGTGGATGAATCCCGCCAAGCCGGTCGACGTGCCGCTCGCCGTCGCCCAGTGGGAGGACCTCCGCGACCGGTACCGCTCCCTCGGCCACACCGTCGAGGAGCTCGAACCCCGCCCCGGACTGCCGGACATGGTCTTCGCGGCGAACGGCGCGACCGTCGTGGACGGCCGGGTCCTCGGCGCCCGGTTCGCGCACCGCGAGCGTGCCCCGGAGGCACCGGCCCACCTGGAATGGTTCCGCGCGCACGGCTTCCCGCGGGTACAGGAGCCGGTGCACGTCAACGAAGGGGAGGGCGACTTCGCGGTCACCGCGTCCTACCTGCTCGCGGGCCGCGGCTTTCGGGCGAGCCCCCTCTCGCACGCGGAGGCCCAGGAGTTCTTCGGCCGCCCGGTGATCGGACTCGATCTCGTCGACCCGCGCTACTACCACCTGGACACGGCACTCGCGGTCCTGGACGACCGCACGGACGAGATCATGTACCACCCGCCGGCCTTCTCCCCCGGCAGCCGTGAGGCACTGCGCAGACTGTTCCCCGACGCCCTGATCGCCACCGCCGAAGACGCCGCGGCGTTCGGGCTCAACGCGGTCTCGGACGGCCTGCACGTGCTGCTCCCCCAGGCCGCGACGGGCCTGCTGGAGCCCCTGCGGGAACGCGGCTTCGCGCCCGTCCCGATCGATCTGAGCGAACTCCTCAAGGGCGGCGGCAGCGTGAAGTGCTGCACACAGGAGCTGCGCTCCCAGGGCCCGCCGGGCGTCGCGGGACTTGCCGGCGTGTGACCTCAGGCCCTACGGGGTGTCGGCGGGCGGCCACGCGTCGCCCCACTCCGCGTCACGGGCCGCACGGTACAGCGGTCCGTGACGCTTCGTCACCGTCTCCCGCCGCAGCGACTCGTCCGGGCCGCACAGGTCCAGCAGCACCTGCCCCTTGCGGATCTGCGGCTTGCGCACGACCCGGGAGGCCGCCGGCTCGGGCGGGAAGCGGGTGGCGGCCACGTAGCTGAACTTCTCGTCCTCGTAGGGCAGGGAGCCGCCCTTGACCTGGCGGTGCAGGGAGGAGCGGGCGACCCGGGCCGAGAAGTGGCACCAGTCCTCGCCGGGCACGATCGGGCAGGCCGCGCTGTGCGGGCAGGGGGCGGCGACGTGGAACCCGGCGTCGATCAACCGGTCGCGGGCCTCGATGACGCGGGCGTAGCCGTCCGGGGTGCCGGGCTCGATGATCACGACGGCCTGAGCGGCGGCCGCCGCGGCGGCCACGACGCTGGCGCGGTCGTCGTCGGTCAGCTCGCCCAGGACGTAGGAGACGGTGACGAGATCAGTGCTCTCGATGGTGAGCGCCGCCCCGATGCGGGAGCGCCGCCACTGTGCGGACTTCAGCTCGGGATTCGCCGCGGCGATCTCGCTGCCGAGCGCGAGCGCGGGTTCGGCCCAGTCGAGGACCGTCACCGGGCGGGCGCCCTCCCAGGTGGCGTTCACCGCCCAGGTGGCGGCGCCGGTGCCGCCGCCGACGTCCACGTGGCTGCCCGGGGCCCAGCCGGGCACCGCGTCCGCGAACTCCTCCAGCGCCGCGCGCACCGCCTCGAACGTCGCGGGCATCCGGTACGCGGCGTACGCGACGACGTCCGAGCGGTCGCGGAGGATCGGCGCGTGCGTCGGGGTGGTCCCCCGGTAGTTGGCGATCAGCCGTTCCACGGCCTGCGCGGCGGCCTTCGGCGGCAGGCCGTCCAGCAGCCCGGCGAGGGCGGTGCGCAGGGTGTCGGCGGGGGGAAGGGGGGCGTTCACCCCGCGATTCTACGGTCGGCGCCGACACCCTCCGGCCGGCGCCGACGGGTCCCCAGCGGCGCTCCGCGCCACCTCCGGCCCACCCGGCGTGCACGGTCGGGGGCCGACCCCACCCGGCCCGCACGATCGAAGGCCGACCCCACCCGGCCCGCACGATCCGAAGCCGACCCCACCCGGCCCGCACGATCCGGGGCCCGGCGCCCCCGGACCGCGGCCGTCACGTGCAGTCGCGCACCGCGTGGGCCAGGCGGGTGGCGGCCGCCGCGCGGGGCGCGCTGTCCGCCGGCCTGCGTCGCGGGTGCACCGTGTTCGCGAGCAGCACGAGGAACGTGTCCGTCGCGGGGTCCAGGACCAGCGACGTCCCCGTGAACCCGGTGTGCCCCACCGCGCCGCGCCCCGCGAGGTCCCCCATGAACCAGGCCTGGTCGAGGGCGAAGCCGAGCGCGGGCGGCCCGAGCATCAGCTCGACGAAGTCGGGGCCGAGTATGCGGGCGGGCCCGTAGGAGCCGCCCGAGAGCAGGGCACGGCAGAACACGGCGAGGTCGCGCCCCGTGGAGAAGAGCCCCGCGTGCCCCGCCACCCCGCCGAGCGCCCACGCGTTCTCGTCGTGGACCACGCCCCGCAGCATGCCCCGGTCCACCTTGCCCCAGGGCCGCCGCTGGTCCTCTGAGGCCGCGGCGCCCGGGCAGGGGCCGAAGCCGGTGGCCCGCATGCCGAGCGGCCGGGTGATGCCGTCCCGGACGAGGACGTCCAGGGAACGCCCGGTGACGCGCTCCAGGACGAACTGGAGCAGCAGCAGGTTGAGGTCGGAGTAGAGGTACTCGCCCGGCGCGGACGAGGGAGCCTCGGCCCGCAGCATCGCGAGCCGTACCGTGTCGTCCGGGCAGTCGTACAAAGGCAGTTCGGGCCGCAGCCCGGAGGTGTGCGTGAGCAGCTGGCGCACGGTCACGCCGTGCTCGGCGGCCGCGTGGAACTCCGGCAGGTACGCGCCCACCAGCGCGTCGATGCCCAGGGTGCCGCGCTCCAGTTGCTGCACCGCGGCGACCGCGGTGAACAGCTTGGTGAGCGAGGCCAGGTCGAAGGGCGTGTGCACGCTCATCGGCACCCGCGCCCCGGGTGGCAGCTCGACCCCGGTGTCGGTCTCCTCGTCGTACGCCGCGTAGCGCACCGCCCACCCCGCCGCCTCCTCGACGGCGACGACCGGGCCGCGTCCCGCGATGAGGACCACGCCCGCCGCCCAGGGGTCGGCTCCGCGCGTGAGCGCGCGGACCTCGCTGACGAGGTGACGCAGTTCTCCGGGGTCGAGCCCGGCCCGTTCCGGTGTGTCGATGCGCAGTCTGGGTGCGCTCAGCTGTCCGCCGCCTTTCCGTCCGGTGCACGTCCCGTCTGCCAGGGACGGCACAGTCCCACGAAGCAGGCGACGGCCACCAGTACCGCGCCCAGTTGGACGACGGCCATCGGGACGGCGGTGTGCTCGCCCGCGATGCCGACGAGGGGCGAGGCGATCGCGCCGATGAGGAAGGAGGAGGTGCCCAGCAGCGCGGAGGCGGAGCCGGCCGCGTGCCGCACCCGCATCAGGGCGAGCGCCTGGGTGTTGGGCAGGGCCAGGCCCATCGAGGACATCAGCACGAACAGGGCGGCGGCCACCGGGGCGAGACCGACCTCGCCGAGCACGCCCGTGGACATCAGCAGCAGTGCGGTCGCCGCGAGCGCGACGAGGGCGAGGCCCGCGGCGAGTGCCTTGTCGAGCCTGACCCGGCCGACCAGGATCTTTCCGTTGATCTGGCCGACGAGGACGAGACCGACGGAGTTGAGGCCGAAGAGCAGGCTGAAGGTCTGCGGGGAGGCGCCGTAGATCTCCTGCACGACGAACGGCGACGCCGAGATGTAGGCGAACAGTGCGGCGAAGGCGAACCCGCCGGCGAGCATGTACCCGGTGAAGACGCGGTCCGCGAGCAGGCCCCGCATGGCGTGCAGCGCCACGCCGACACCGCCGCCGTGCCGGTCCGCGGGCGGCAGCGTCTCGGGCAGTTTCGTCCAGACGACGGCGGTCAGTGCGACGCCGACCGCCGTGAGGACCACGAACACGCCCCGCCAGTCGGTGACGCGCAGGATCTGGCCGCCGATGAGCGGCGCGACGATCGGGGCGACTCCGGAGATCAGCATCAGGGTGGAGAAGAAGCGTGCCATGGCCACGCCGTCGTACAGGTCGCGGACGACGGCCCGGGCGATCACGATGCCCGCCGCGCCGGCGAGTCCCTGGGCCAGGCGGAAGGCGACGAGCAGTTCGACATCGGGGGCCAGCGCGCACAGCACGGTGGCCAGGACGTAGACGGCGAGGCCGGCGAGGAGCGGACGTCTGCGGCCCCACTTGTCGCTCATCGGGCCGACGACGAGTTGTCCGAGCGCCATGCCGGCGAGGCAGGCGGTGAGGGTGAGCTGCACGGTCGCGGCGGGTGCGTGCAGCGCCTTCGTGACGTCCGGCAGCGACGGGAGGTACATGTCCATCGCCAGCGGGGGTGTGGCGGTGAGGCCGCCGAGGATCAGGGTGACGAGGAGTCCGGTGCGGCGCGCGGCCCCGGTGCCGGCGGGTGCGTCCGGGTGCGGGCCGGGGAGCGGCTCGGCGGGTGTGCCGAGGGCGGTGTCCGTGTCCGGGCGCGGGCCGGGGAGCGTGTCCGGGCGCGCGGCGGGCGCGGCGTCCGGGTGCGGGTCGGCCTCGGTGGCCGCCGCGTTCGGTATGTGTCCGTCCGGGCCTTCCCGGCCTTCCTGGTCCCGCGCGGTGCGGCCACGCTCGGGCATGCGCCCCTCCCTCTCCGAGTGATCCGCCACCTATGCTCTCAGTTCGAACGGCGTGTTCGGGTCACAAGGACAGGGCGCGGGGCGGACAAGGGGCGGGAATGACGGGCGAGCGCGACAGCGTGCGGTGGGGGATTCTGGCGACCGGCGGGATCGCCGCGTCGTTCACGGCGGATCTGGTGGACATGCCGGACGCCGAGGTCGTGGCCGTGGCCTCGCGGACGGAGGCCTCCGCGAAGGCGTTCGCGGAACGGTTCGGGATATCCAGGGCGTACGGCGACTGGGCGTCGCTCGCCGAGGACACGGACGTCGACATCGTGTACGTCGCCACTCCGCACGCGGCGCACCGGACCGCGGCCGGGTTGTGCCTGGAGGCGGGGCGCCATGTGCTGTGCGAGAAGGCGTTCACGCTGAACGTGCGTGAGGCCGAGGAACTGGTGGCGCTCGCGAAGGAGCACGACCGCTTCCTGATGGAGGCCATGTGGATGTACTGCAATCCGCTGGTCCGGCGGCTCAAGGCGCTCGTCGACGACGGCGTGGTCGGTGAGGTCCGCACGGTGCAGGCCGACTTCGGGATCTCCGGGCCGTTCCCGCCCTCGCACCGGCTGCGCGACCCGGCACAGGGCGGCGGGGCGCTCCTCGATCTGGGTGTCTACCCGGTGTCGTTCGCGCAGCTGCTGCTCGGGGAGCCGTCGGACGTCGTCGCGAAGGCGGTGCTCTCCGACGAGGGGGTCGACCTCCAGACGGGAGCACTGCTCACCTGGGAGAGCGGCGCTCTCGCCTCGGTGCACTGCTCCATCAACGGCGGCACGCCCGTCTCCGCCTCCATCACCGGTTCCGAGGGCCGTATCGACCTTCCGGACGGTTTCTTCTTCCCCGAGCACTTCGTGCTGCACCGCGACGGCCGTGAGCCGGAGACGTTCTCCGCCGACCCGGTGTCCGGCCCGCGCAACAGCCTCAAGCACGAGGCCGCCGAGGCGATGCGCGCGCTGCGGGCCGGTGAGACCGAGTCCCCGCTCGTCCCCCTCGACGGCAGCCTCGCCGTGATGCGGACGCTCGACGCGATACGGGACCGGATCGGCGTCCGCTACCCGGGCGAGGCCGCCTGACACGAGGCAGGGGCGGCCGCCGCCGACGGCGCCGGTCGCGCCGTCCCTGCCTCTGCCCCTGTCCCCGCGTCACTGTCACCGCCACCGGCGCCAACGGGACGGACACCAGCACCCCGCACCCTCACCCTTCCGCAGTGCGGACCTTCCCTTCCGTACCGCGGACTCTCCCGTACGCTGCGGCTCCATGAATGCCATGAACGCTCAGCACACGAAGATCGCGGTGGTGACCGGGGCGGGCTCCGGCATCGGCCGCGCGGTGGCCGTGGAACTGCTGCGCACCGGCTGGTCGGTGGCGCTGGCCGGACGCCGGACGGCAACACTGGAGGAGACGGCCGCCCTGGCGCCCGGGGCCCCGTCGACGGCCGTCCGCACGGACGTCGCGCGCCCCGACGACGTGGCCGCCCTCTTCGCCGCCGTGCGCGACCGCTTCGGACGACTCGACCTGCTCTTCAACAACGCGGGCACGTTCGGCCCGGGCGGCGTCCCGCTCGAGGAGCTGCCGTACGACGCCTGGCGGCACGTCGTGGACACCAACCTCAACGGCGCGTTCCTGTGCGCGCAGGCGGCGTACCGGCAGATGAAGGAGCAGGACCCGCAGGGCGGCCGGATCATCAACAACGGCTCCATCTCGGCGCACGCGCCCCGCCCGCGGTCGGTGGCGTACACCGCGACCAAGCACGCGCTGACCGGGCTCACCAAGTCGCTGTCCCTGGACGGGCGCCCGTACCGGATCGCGTGCGGTCAGATCGACATCGGGAACGCCGCCACCGACATGACCGAGGGGATGCGGACGGGAACGCTCCAGGCCAATGGAGAACTGGCGGTCGAACCGGTGATGGACGTCGCCGACATCGCGCGCACCGTCCGGCACATGGCGGAACTCCCCCTGGAGGCGAACGTGCAGTTCGCGACGGTTCTGGCGACGACGATGCCGTACGTGGGGCGCGGCTGAGGCTGTCGCCGCGTCCCTCCGCGCGGTTCACCAACCGGGCGCCAAGAACTGGTCAACGACTCAACTTGCACAAACGGAAGCTGAAGCTCCGGACCGTATAAGCCGGTCAAGGGCTTATGCTCAACACCTCCTCCACGAGAGCTTCACACTTGGAGCACCAGACTTCGGTACGACCACGGTCCATACCGAGGGGGGAGGTGGCAGCCGTTCCGCGGCCCGGAAGGGGGCGGACCTCGCGCGGGACCGCGAGGTGAGCACCGGAGCGCGGGACGGCTGCCCCAACACGTGTGCGACCGCGAGGAGTCGGTACACGCGCGGGCAGGGGTCAGCGCCGGTGACGGGCGCTCCCCGCCTCGCCGTCCTCCCCGGTGACCGCGCGCCGGCGCCCACGCAGCGCGAAAGCGCCGCCCGCCAGCAGGGCGGCCGCTCCCCCGGCTCCGGCGAACAGTCCCCACGACGGGCCGGCCGAGGCGGGACCGGCGGCGGCCGCCGAGGCACCCGCCGCCGCCTTCGGCGCCTTCCGCGCGGGCGTCGCGCTCGCCCCGCCCTCACTGAGCGGCTCGACCAGCCTGCCCACCGGCCGCACCTTCGCCGCGTTCGCGAAGCCCCAGTCGAGCAGTTGGGCGGTCTCCTCGTAGACGCCGCTGCCGCCGTTCTTCGGGTGCATCACCGTGACGAGCAGGGTCCGCCCGTCATGGGTGGCCGCGCCGGTGAAGGTGTTGCCCGCGTGGCTGGTGTAGCCGTTCTTCACCCCGATCAGACCGTCGTACGGCCGCACGCCCCACGCGCCCGTGAGCAGGCGGTCGGTGTTCTGGATCTGGAAGGTCTTCTTGCCGCCGGCGGGGAAGTCGGCGGTCTTCGTCGCGCAGTAGCCGCGGAAGTCGGCGTCGGCGAGGCCGTGCCGGGCGAAGAGCGTCAGGTCGTAGGCGGAGGACAACTGACCCTTGTGGTCGAACCCGTCGGGGCTCACCACGTGCGTGTCCAGGGCCTGCAGGTCCCTCGCCCTGGCCTGCATCTGCGCGACGGTCACGGCGATGCCGCCGTTCATGTGACTGAGGACGTGCACCGCGTCGTTGCCCGAGCGCAGGAAGACGCCCTGCCACAACTGCTCGACGGTGTAGGTGATTCCGGGCTTGATGCCGACGAGGCTGGAGCCCGCGGGCACGTCGGCGAGGTCACCGTCGGTCGCCTTGCGGGTCTCGGTCCGCTCGAACCGCTTCAGCACGGTGTCCGCGAACAGCATCTTCAAGGTGGACGCGGGTGCCAGTCGCCGGTGCGCGTCGTACGCGGCGAGCACCTCGCCGCTCTCGTGGTCCGCGACGAGCCAGGCCCGCGCGGTGAGCCGCTCGGGCAGTGCCGAGCCGCCGAGGACCTGGACGCCGCCGCGGCCGAGGCGTTCACCGCCGATCGTCGTGGCGGCGGAGGCGGCCGGGACGCCGGACACGGCCAGCGGGACGGCCGCCGCGAGGCCGAGGGCGGCGCGGCGCGACAGCACGGCGGAGCGGGCGGCGGGCACGGAGGCCGCACGCGGGGACGGCGGAGCGGAACGCGGGGTACGCGGCGAGGAATCACGCATCCCGGGACCGTACAAAGCCCGTCCGTGAGACCGTACAGCGGGGTGACAAAGAAAAGGAAAGCCAATCCCAAAGGGGCGGCAAAACGCTGCCGGGTGACGGCGCGGGCCCGCCCCGTACGGCCGCCCACCGTCCCACCGGGAGTTGCGTGCCGGGCGGGCCCGCCGTTCTTCACCGGGCGCCACTCAACAGGGGGTTTCTGGCAATAAGCCCTGAACGGATTAGGAATGGGCTGTCTTACGGAATTTTGATTTCGGGCTCCGCTTTCTCAGCTCTCACACATCTCTTGCTCAGCCCCGCTCAAAGGTTCCTCCATAGCTTGTGGCCGCGCCCACAGCGGGCGCCAAGAACCTTTGAGGAACGGGATGTTTGGCATCTATCTCAAGCGTGAGCTGAGCCGGCGCAAGAAGGCGGCGCTGGTGATCGCCCTGGGTCTGGCGCTCGGTATCGCGCTGGTCATCACCGTCAACTCGGTGTCGGCCGGCATGCAGCAGGCGCAGGACAAGGTCCTGAAGTCGCTGTACGGCCTCGGCACCGACATGACCGTCACCAAGGCCAGGTCGGCGCCCTCCGGCAGTGCCTCGGACCGGCCGAAGTTCGACTTCGACGCCAAGTCGGACAGCAGCAAGAAGCAGAGTTCCGACCGGGTGATGACGCAGGGCGGTCAGGCCCTGAAGTCCTCGCTCGTCGCAAAGGTCGCCGCACAGAAGGGCGTCGCGAACGCGGTGGGCGCGCTGAGCCTGAACGTCACCAAGGTCGACGGCTCCTTCACTCAGGGCAAGGCCAAGTCGGGCACCACCCAGCAGCAGGGCGGCCCCGGCGGCGGCCAGAGCGGCGACAGCGGCGCGCCCCAGGTGCAGGGCGGCGGCGCGTCCTTCGACGTGAATTCGTACTCCGTCGCGGGCGTCGACGTCACCGACCAGGACCTCGGCCCGCTGGCCACCTCGAAGATCACCACGGGTGCGACCTTCACGGCCGCGCAGGCGAACGCGAAGGTCGCGGTGGTCAGCAAGTCGTACGCCAAGGAGAACAAGTACAAGGTCGGCAAGACCCTGAAGATCTCCGGCACCAAGTACACGATCATCGGGATCGCGACGCCCGACAGCAGCGACTCCACCACCGACGTCTACCTGCCCCTGAAGCAGGCGCAGACGCTGGGCGACGCGAAGAACCAGGTCACCACGATCTACGTCAAGGCGACCGACTCCCAGCAGATCGACACCGTCAAGGCGACCATCCAGAAGAACATCTCGGGCACCACGGTCACCACCTCCGCGGACCTCGCCGACACCGTCTCGGGCTCGCTGTCGACCGCCTCGAACCTGGCGACCAGCGTCGGCAAGTGGCTGTCCGTCGCGGTCCTCGTCGCCGCGTTCCTGGTGGCCGCGCTGCTCACCTCCTCCGCGGTCAGCCGCCGGGTCCGTGAGTTCGGCACCCTGAAGGCGCTCGGCTGGCCGTCCCGCAAGGTCACCCGGCAGGTCGTCGGCGAGTCCGTCGTCAACGGCCTGCTCGGCGGCGCCCTCGGTATCGCGCTCGGTCTCGGCGCGGCCTACGCGGTCACGGCGATCAGCCCGAAGTTGACGGCGGAGCTGGGCTCCACCGGCGGCATGGGCGGCGGCATGGGCGGTCCCGGTGGCGGCGGCCCCGGCGGTCAGACGGCCTCCGCGGCGAAGAACACCCTGGAGATCGCGCTGTCCGCGCCGGTCTCGGCGACCACCATCGCGCTCGCCGCGGGCCTCGCCATCGCGGGCGGCCTGGTCGCCGGCGCCATGGGCGGCTGGCGCGCCTCCCGGATGCGTCCCGCGGACGCGCTGCGCAGCGTCTCCTGACCGGCCCCCGGGCCACCACCCGAACCGGGGCGCCGCTCTCCTGACCGGCCCCCGGGGCCCCGAACCGGGGCGCCGCGTCCGTTCCCCCCGGGCCGCGGCGCCCCACCCCTTCCTCTTCTGCACCTTCGGAGAACCTCATGTACAAGCTCACCGGCGTCACCAAGCGCTACACGCGGGGCAAGGACACGGTGGAGGCGCTGCGCGGCGTCGACCTCGCCATCGAGGACGGCGACCAGCTCGTCATCCAGGGCCCCACCGGCGGCGGCAAGTCCACCCTGCTCCAGATGATCGGCGGCCTGGACCGGCCCTCCGCCGGCAGTGTCGAACTGGACGGCGTGGACCTCGCCTCCATCAGCGAGGCCAAGCTGACCCGGCTGCGCGCCGAGAAGATCGGCATCATCTTCCAGGCGTTCAACCTCATCCCGACGCTGACCGCGCAGGAGAACGTCGAGACGGCCCTCGTGCCGCTCGGGGTCAAGCCCGCCGAGCGGCGCGAGCGGGCCGCCGAGGCGCTGCGCTCGGTCGGTCTCGGCGAACGCCTCGCGCATGTGCCGTCCGAGATGTCCGGCGGCCAGCAGCAGCGCGTCGCCATCGCCCGCGCGCTGGTCAAGAAGCCGAAGGTGCTGCTCGCGGACGAGCCGACCGGCAACCTCGACGAGGGCACCCGTGACGACATCATGGGTCTGCTCGAAGGGCTGTGGCACGAGTACGGACTGACCTTCGTCATGGTCACCCACGACTCGTCCATCGCCCGTCGCGCGCCACGGCTGGCGACCATCGAGGCTGGCCGGATCACCCTGACCGAGCGGGGCGACGGCCGTGCCGCGTCGCCGCAGCGGCAGGCGCCGCACGGGGACGGGCACGCACGGCAGCCCGGTCTGCCGCAGTACGCGCAGCAGCAGTACGACGGCCGGGGGTACTGATCCCCCGGCTCCCGAACCGGTCCCGGCGGCGTGGGCCGCTCACCGTCCCAGCAGCCGGTCCACCTCGGCCAGTTGCCCGGCGGTGAGCGGCCCCTTGGCGATCGCGCCCGCGTTCTCCTCGGCCTGGGCCACCGAACGGAACCCCGGGATCGGGACGGTGCGAGGGCTGCGCGCCCACAGCCAGGCCAGGGCGCCCTGCGCGAGCGTACGGCCGCCGCTGGTGAGGATCTCCCTGAGGGCGTCGACCCGGGCGAGCCATTCCGGGTCGGCGCCGTGCCGCTCCGTGAAGCCCGGCAGCCAGGCGGGCGGCGTATTGCGGATGTCGCCCGCTTCCAGGGCGCGTCCCGCCGTGTGCTTCCCGGTCAGCAAGCCCATCGCCAGCGGGCTGCGGTTGATGCTGGCGAGCCCGGACTCCTCGCAGAGCAGCAGCAGTTCGGGCGCGTCCTGGAGGACGTTGAGCCGGTGCTGCACGGCCGCGCAGTGCTCACCCTCGGCGAAGACCGCGGCGCGCCCCGGGTCGTCCGTGCTCCACGCGTAGCCGCGGATCAGCCCTTCCCGTACGAACTCCTCGCAGACGTCACGGAGTTCGGCTCCGCGCTCCGGTTCGGCGTCGGACAGGTGCAGCTGGTACAGGTCGACGTAGTCGGTGTCGAGGCGGCGCAGTGAGGCGGTCAGCGCGCGGCGGACGTAGGCCGGGGAGTCGTCGCTGCCGGTCAGCAGCCGGCGCTCCTCGTCGACGACGTTGCCCCACTTGGTGGCGACGACCACGTCGGCCCGCCGCTTGCCCAGGGCCCGCGCGAGCACCCGCTCGCTGTGGCCCGCGCCGTACGCGTCGGCCGTGTCGAAGAACGTCACCCCGAGGTCGAGGGCGCGCCGGACCGCCCGTACGGACTCCTCGTCGTCGACCTTGCCCCAGCCCAGGGGCTGCCCGTCGGGTGTCGCCCACTCGCCGCCGATGGCCCAGCAGCCGAACCCGAGGGCGCTGACCTCGATCCCGGCTCGGCCCAGTGTCCGGTTCCGCGTGCTCTGCTTCTCGATGCGCTCCATGCCCCGGGACGCTAGGAGTTGGAGCGCAGGCGAAGGCAAGTATCCTGCGGGAAAAGGCCGTCAGGCCTGGCCGGTCTCGAAGCGGGAGATCTTGCCGTCGTCGACGGTGAAGCTCCACTTCGTCTTCATCTCGCCCCAGGTGTCGTTGCTGTAGCGGGCGATGAGGGAGCGACCGCCGTTGGACTCGTTGTCGACGTCCATGTGGCCGTGGGTGGAGAAGATCTCCTGGTCGGTCCAGTCGTCGAGGTCCCGGTCGGAGCCGTCGTCGGACATCGTGGCGCCGGGCGCCAGGACTGCCTTGAAGGCCTCACGGTCGTGGGCGTTCACGGCGGTGACGAAGGCCCGGACGGCCGGGTCGCTGAGTTTCGCTACCTGAATCGTCATGCCAGACAGAGTCACACCGGTACCGCCGGGCCGCCACCCGAACGGCGGCCCGGGTACGCCGCGGGCCCGGGATCGGTGCGACGGTGGGGACACGGGAGGGACTGTTGCCACTGCCGTCTGCTCTGGGAGTCACCGTGACCTGTACCGGCACCTGCGTCGACCGAACCGATCTGGGACTGCTGCTGCTCCGTCTGGGGACCGGTGGGGTGCTCGCCGCGCACGGCACGCAGAAGCTGCTCGGCTGGTTCGGCGGGGGCGGCATCGAGGGAACCGGCACCGCCATGGAGGCCATGGGCTATGCGCCCGGAAGGGCGAGCGCGACCGCGGCGGGCCTGGCGGAGGCGGGCGGCGGCACGCTGCTGATGCTGGGCCTGGCGACGCCCGCGGCCGGTGCCGCCGCGGCCGGCGCGATGGCGGGCGCGGCGGCGGTCCACATGCCGAACGGGTTCTTCGCGAACAGCGGCGGCTACGAGTACGCGGCCTCGCTCGGACTCACCGCGGCGGGCCTCGCCGTGGCGGGCCCCGGCCGGCTGTCCCTGGACCATCTGCTGCGCCACACGGTCAACCGCGGCTGGATGGTGCCGTTGGCGCTCGGGGCGACGGCGGCCGTGACCGCCGTGGTGGTGGGCGCGCGGAACAAGCGGGTGCGCCGGGCCGCGGAGGGCGAGCAGGAGACGCTGTTCGACGAGTAGCCGCGGGCCGTACGCCCGCACGGTGCGCCGGCGGGCCTCGCGGGGGCGGCGCCCGCGCCCCGGGCCGGCTGCGGGAAGCTGATCCCATGACTGACGAAGACGTCTGGGGCACGATCGACGGCCTGTACGCCTGGCTCGACGCGAACAGGGCGGTCGACGGCACCGACGGCCTGCTCCTGCGCATCCTGAAACTGTCGGAGGAGGTCGGCGAGGTCGCCCAGGCGGTGATCGGCGCGACGGGCCAGAACCCGCGCAAGGGCACCACCCACGGCTGGGACGACGTCCAGTCGGAGCTGTGCGACGTCGTCATCACGGCGCTGGTGGCGCTGCGCACGCTGACGCCGGACACGCGCGAGGTCTTCGCCGCCCATCTGGCGAGGGTGGCGCGCAGGTCGCTCGGCGGGGGCACGGCTCCCGCGACCTGACGCCGTCCGAATCTGTTCACCGTTCAGACGTGCGCGCGCAGCGTGGAGTTGGCGGGCGCGGCTGAGCCTTCTCGGCGTCATCTCGTCGACGAAAGGGTCCCCGTGCAGGACTACCTTCTCCCCTCAGGCCGCCGGGCGGTCGCCGTGCTGGGCGGAGTGCTCACGCTCGCCGCCATGAGCATGGGAAGCCAGGCGCAGGCGGCGAGTTACGGCACCCCGAGCCTCACGCTCTCGGCGTCGTACCTGTCCGGCGCGGTGGGCGCCAGTGGGGACCCGGTCGTGAACGTGACGGTCGCTCAGAGCGGTGCCGACGCGGGCGCGCTCACCGTCACGGTGACCAGGAGCAGCAAGACCTCCGTGGCGACGGCGACGGACGCCACCGTCACCGGGACCGGCGCCACCCGGCAGGTCGCCGTCGCCGCGCGCGGCCGCGGCTACACCGACCTGACCGTGCAGGTGACCGGGGTGGACGGGCAGACGGCCACGAAGACCCTGCACTACGCGGCGTCCGCCGCCGTCCAGCGGTCGGCGGACAGCCGCTACCTGACCGGTTCGAGCGACGCGTCCGCCGCCGTCGACGTGGGCGGCGGCTACGCGGTCGTCGCGGACGACGAGTCCAACACCCTGCGCCTGTACGACCGTTCCACGTCCGGGGCGCCCGTCAGGACCTGGGACTTCAGCTCCAGGATCGGTGTCTCCAAGGAGATCGACATCGAGGGCGCCGCGCGCGTCGGCGACACCATCTACTGGACGGGTTCGCTGGGCAACAACAAGGACGGCGAGTACAAGTCGGCCCGCAACACGGTCTTCACGACCAAGGTGACCGGGTCCGGGGCGTCCACCACCCTGACGTACGGCGGCTCGTACGCGAAACTCCGCGACAACCTCGTCGCCTGGGACAAGGCGAACGGCAACCGCTACGGCTTCGCGGCCGGCACCGCCAGCGGGCAGATCCCCAAGCAGATCGACGGCTTCAACGTGGAGGGCCTGGAGTTCGCGCCGGGCTCCACGACGACCGCGTACCTCGGCTTCCGCGCGCCCCTCGCCCCCGCGGTCCCCGGCGGCAAGGCGCTCCTCGTGCCGGTCACCAACATCGACAAGATGGTGGGCAGCGGCGCGTCGGCGGTCTTCGGCACGCCGATCGAGCTGGACCTCGGCGGCCTCTCGGTCCGTGACATCCGCAAGAACGCGGCGAACCAGTATCTGATCGTCGCCGGTTCCTGGGCCGCCGACGACAACTCCGACCCGTACGCCCTCTACTCCTGGGACGGCGACCCCGCCCACGCCCCGGTCAAGCGCCTCGACCTGCCGACCTCGGACCCGGGCGGCTGGGAGTCGGTCGTCGACGTCCCCGACCTGAGCGTGCCCGGCGCCCGCGCCCAGCTGATCACCGACGACGGCTCCGCCGACCTGTACGGCGACGGCATCGAGGCCAAGGACCTCACCCACCCCGAGTGGAAGAAGTCGCGGGCCACCTGGTTCACGGTCACCGGCTGACGCGACGCGAGCGCACCGGCACGGGAGGGGTCTCCGGTGCCGGTGCGCTCGTGTTCCCGCGGTGGTGCGGTCAGCCGATCTCGACGAGGAGGTCGCCGCCCTCCACCTGCTGCACCTTGTTGATGGCGAGCCGGGACACCGTGCCGGACCGCCCGGCGGTGATCGCCGCCTCCATCTTCATCGCCTCGATCGTGGCCACCGTGGCACCGGCCTCCACCTGGTCCCCCTCGGCGACCACCAGGGTCACCACTCCGGCGAACGGGGCGGCGACATGGCCGGAGTTGCCGCGGTCGGCCTTCTCGGTCACCGGGACGTCGGAGGCGGCGGCGTTGTCGCGGACCTGGATGGGCCGCAGCTGGCCGTTGAGCGTCGACATCACCGTGCGCATGCCGCGTTCGTCGGCGTCGCCCACCGCCTCCAGCGCGATGAGCAGCCGCACACCGGGCTCCAGGTCGACGGCGTACTCCGTGCCGGGGCGCAGACCGTAGAAGAAGTCCTTGCTCTCCAGCACTCCGGTGTCGCCGTAGTTCTGCCGGTGCGTCTCGAAGTCCCGTGTCGGGCCGGGGAACAGCAGCCGGTTGAGCGTCGCGCGACGGTCCTTGTCCAGCGCCGTACGGTCCTCGGCGCTCAGCTCCTGCACGGGCTTGGGGTCGGCCCGGCCCTGGAGGGCCTTGCTGCGGAACGGCTCCGGCCATCCCCCGGGCGGGCTGCCGAGCTCGCCGCGCAGGAAGCCGATGACGGAGTCGGGGATGTCGAACCGGTCCGGCGTCTCCTCGAACCGGTCCGGCGACACCCCGGCGCCCACCAGGTGCAGCGCCAGGTCGCCGACCACCTTCGACGACGGGGTGACCTTCACCAGTCGGCCGAGGATGCGGTCGGCGGCGGCGTACATCTTCTCGATGTCCTCGAAGCGGTCGCCGAGGCCCAGCGCGACGGCCTGGGTCCGCAGGTTGGACAGCTGTCCGCCCGGGATCTCGTGGTGGTAGACGCGCCCGGTCGGCGAGGCGAGGCCCGCCTCGAACGGGGCGTAGACCCGGCGCACGCTCTCCCAGTACGGCTCCAGGTCCCCGACCGCCTGGAGGTCGAGTCCGGTCGGCCGCGCGGAGTGGTCGGTGGCGGCGACGATCGCCGACAGCGACGGCTGCGAGGTGGTGCCCGCCATCGACGCCACCGCGCCGTCCACCGCGTCCGCCCCGGCCTGGATCGCGGCGAGGTAGGTCGCGAGCTGGCCGCCCGCGGTGTCGTGCGTGTGGACGTGCACCGGCAGGTCGAACTCGCGGCGCAGCGCCGAGACGAGCGTCGCCGCGGCCGGGGCGCGCAGCAGGCCCGCCATGTCCTTGACGGCCAGGACGTGGGCGCCGGCGGCGACGATCTGCTCGGCGAGGCGGAGGTAGTAGTCGAGGGTGTAGAGCTTCTCGGAGGGGTCGGACAGGTCCGAGGTGTAGCAGAGGGCGACCTCGGCGACGGCCGTCCCGGTCTCGCGCACGGCGTCGATGGCGGGCCGCATCTGACCGACGTCGTTCAGGGCGTCGAAGATCCGGAAGATGTCGATGCCGGTGGCCGCGGCCTCCTGGACGAACGCGTCCGTCACCTCGGTGGGGTACGGCGTGTAGCCGACCGTGTTGCGTCCGCGCAGCAGCATCTGGAGACAGATGTTGGGGACTTCCTCGCGGATGGCGGCGAGCCGCTCCCACGGGTCCTCGGCGAGGAAGCGCAGGGCGACGTCGTAGGTGGCGCCGCCCCAGCACTCCAGGGACAGCAGCTGCGGCAGGGTGCGTGCCACCACCGGTGCGACGGCGAGCATGTCCTTGGTCCGCACGCGGGTGGCCAGCAGCGACTGGTGGGCGTCGCGGAACGTGGTGTCCGTGACACCGATGGCCGGCGACTCACGCAGCCACCGCGCGAACCCCTCGGGCCCCAGTTCGGTCAGGCGCTGCCGGGAACCGGCGGGCGGCTCGCCTGCGGGCAGCGGAGGCAGTTTGGTGACGGGGTCGATCAGTTGGGGCCGCTCGCCGTGCGGCTTGTTCACGGTGACGTCGGCGAGATAGGTGAGCAGCTTGGTGCCGCGGTCGGCGGAGTGGCGCGCGGTGAGCAGCTGCGGGCGCTGCTCGATGAACGACGTCGTCACCCGCCCTTCCCGGAAGTCCGGGTCGTCCAGCACCGCCTGGAGGAAGGGGATGTTGGTGGCGACGCCACGGATGCGGAACTCGGCGACCGCGCGCCGGGCACGGCCGATCGCGGCCTTGAAGTCCCGGCCGCGGCAGGTGAGTTTGACGAGCATCGAGTCGAAGTGCGCGCTGATCTCGGTACCCGCGTGGGTGGTGCCGCCGTCCAGGCGGATGCCCGAGCCGCCGGGCGAGCGGTAGGCGCTGATGCGTCCGGTGTCGGGACGGAAGCCGTTGGCCGGGTCCTCGGTGGTGATACGGCACTGGAGGGCCGCGCCGCGCAGGGTGATGCTCTCCTGCGACAGCCCGAGGTCGGCCAGGCTCTCGCCGGCCGCGATGCGCATCTGGGCCTGGACCAGGTCGACATCGGTGACCTCCTCGGTCACCGTGTGCTCGACCTGGATGCGCGGGTTCATCTCGATGAAGACGTGGTTGCCGTCGCGGTCGAGCAGGAACTCGACGGTGCCGGCGTTGCGGTAGCCGATCTCGCGGGCGAACCGCACCGCGTCGGCGCAGATCCGGTCCCGCAGTTCGGGGTCGAGGTTCGGTGCGGGCGCGATCTCGATGACCTTCTGGTGGCGGCGCTGGAGCGAACAGTCGCGCTCGTAGAGGTGGATGACGCCGCCCTGCCCGTCGGCGAGGATCTGCACCTCGATGTGGCGGGGTTCGACGACGGCCTTCTCCAGGAAGACCGTCGGGTCGCCGAACGCGGACGCCGCCTCGCGGGCCGCCGCCTCGATGGCGTCGCGCAGCGACGCGGGGTCCTCGACGCGGCGCATGCCGCGCCCGCCGCCGCCCGCGACCGCCTTGACGAACACGGGGAAGCCGACCTCGTCCGCGGCGCGGACCAGTTCGTCCACGTCGGTGGAGGGCGCCGAGGAGCCCAGCACCGGAACGCCGGCCGCGCGGGCGGCGGCCACGGCGCGGGCCTTGTTGCCGGTGAGTTCCAGGGTGTCGGCGCTGGGGCCGACGAACATGATGCCCGCTTCCTCGCACGCGCGAGCCAGGTCGGGGTTCTCGGACAGGAACCCGTAGCCCGGGTAGACCGCGTCCGCGCCCGCCCGGCGCGCGGCCCGGACGATCTCCTCGACGGAGAGGTAGGCGCGCACGGGGTGCCCAGGTTCACCGATCTCGTACGCCTCGTCGGCCTTGAGCCGGTGCAACGAGTTGCGGTCCTCGTGCGGGAAGACGGCGACGGTTCGCGCGCCCAGCTCGAAGCCGGCCCGGAACGCGCGAATCGCGATCTCACCGCGGTTGGCGACCAGCACCTTGCGGAACATCCTTGGATCCCTTCAGCCTGCCGGTGACGCCCCCCATCGTGTCGATGCGGGCCCCCCGGTGCCATGTAACTCGCGTCACTCGGGTGGGGCACATCCGGATATGACCACCCGGATCACCCGGATCGCGGGGTGCGACCGCCTGGGGGACGTGACGTTGTGTCCCGCGCGAGGGCCGGCGGGGCCGGATCGAGCGGTACTTCCGGGTGCCTACCCGGTTTTCCGCGCCGCATGATCGAGATTTCGGTGCGTGCGGGCCAGCATGAGGCGGGCCATGAAGGGGTGGACCCGTTTCACGACGCCCCAGTAGAGCCTGGACCGCCACGCGTGCGTCTTCACCGAGCTGCACAGGATCACGTACGTGTCGTCGACGACGATCGAGGCCCAGGCGTCGAGACCGGCGGTGCTCACGTCCATCAGCACCTCGCCGTCCCGCCGCGCCGCGATCGGGAAGGCGTCCCGCAGGACGCCCGTCCAGGCCGCGGGATCGCGTGGCATCCCGGGCCGCAACTCCATGGCATACGCGTCCTGGTAGTCGGGCCGGTCCAGCGCCGCCCTGATCAGCCGTGCACCTTCGGGGAACTCCACCGCCACGGGCCTGTTCCTGAGCATCGCGTACCTCCATACGCCAGCGTATGGAAACCATACGGTAGCGTACGGTCATGGAGCGACGGCAACAGGTGAAGAAGTCCAGACTCAGTGCGGACGACTGGGCCGACGCCGCACTCGCCGCCATCGGTGCGGGCGGCGGTCTCGCGGCGGTGGCGGTCGAACCGCTCGCCGCCCGCCTGGGCGCCACGAAGGGCAGCTTCTACTGGCACTTCGGCAACCGCGAGGCACTGATCGAGGCGGCGCTCGCCCGCTGGGTCGAGACGGACACCGAGCAGATCATCGCCGCGATGCAGACCGAGCCGGACCCGGAGAAGCGCCTGCGCCGCCTGTTCACCGAGGTCACCCGGCCGGCCAAGCACGACCCGCTCGAACTCTCCCTGCTCGCCAGCGTCGGCCATCCCCAGGTCGCCGCCGCACTCAAGCAGGTCACCGAGCGCCGGATCGGCTACCTGACCGGGCTCTTCACCGAACTCGGCTTCACCGACGCCGAGGCACGGCGGCGGGGCCTGATGGCCTACAACTTCTACCTGGGCCACACCCAGCTCGGCCACGCCGTCCCGTCCGCGCTGCCCTCGGCCGCGGAGTTCCCGGGGTATGTGGAGGCGGTGGTGGGGGCGCTGCTTCAGCGCGCCTAGCCGGGGCGCTCGGGCAACCTCGACTCCTTACCCCGCCGCCCGTGGGCACCGGCGCGGTGGCCGGGTCACCGGGTGCGGCGGACGCGGCGGGCGCGACGGGCGCGGCGGGCGCGGCGGGCGCGGCGGGCGCGGCGGGCGCGGCGGGCGCGGCGGGCGCGGCGGGCGCGGCGGGCGCGGCGGGCGCGGCGGGCGCGGCTACCGACGGGTGTCCGAGGCGGGGCGGCCCGTCAAGGAGCCTTCGGGCTCGGCGAGCACCAGCCTGCCCGCTTGGCTGCACACCCGTGCGGTGACCTGCGGCGGCGGCTCCTGCCGCGTGGCGAAGTGCCGCCGCAGCCCGGGGTCGGGTGCGTAGCCGTACCGGTCGAGGTAGTACGCGATCTGGTCCGACCAGACCCACGTTCCGTCGGTGCGGAAGATCGCGGGCACCACCTGCCGCGGGCAGGCTCGACGCATCCGCATCTACCGCTGCACGAAGCCTTGCAGCATCGACCGCCCCATATCTAAAATATTTTCGCTGATTCTCGCGTTCAACGAAGTTTCTTCGGTAGACGGCTATCGAGAGTAGGTGCCTCCATGACGGTTGCCGCAGTGTCGACAGTCCACCCCGACGAGGTGCACGAGAGGCTCGGCCGGCATGTGCTGACCGACGGTTTCAAGCTTGTGCTCGACCCGCTCGACAGCCAGGGCTCGTGGATCGTCGACGCGCGCACCGGTGGGAAGTTCCTCGACCTCTACTCGTTCTTCGCGTCCGCCCCGCTGGGGCTCAACGCGCCGGGCATCGTGGACGACCCGGAGTTCATGACCCTCCTCGCACAAGTGGCGGCGAACAAGCCCGCCAACCCCGACGTCTACACCACGCACTAC
The DNA here is from genome assembly GCF_002300165.1 of Streptomyces sp. Tue6028. Taxonomy (GTDB): domain Bacteria; phylum Actinomycetota; class Actinomycetes; order Streptomycetales; family Streptomycetaceae; genus Streptomyces; species Streptomyces siamensis. The sequence goes on from NZ_MLCE01000012.1 coordinate 177,009, forward strand.
GCCGAGTTCGTCGAGACGTTCGCCCGGGTGCTGGGCGATCCGGACCTGCCGAGACTGTTCTTCGTCGAGGGCGGGGCGCTCGCCGTCGAGAACGCGCTCAAGACGGCGTTCGACTGGAAGAGCCGCCGCAACGAGGCCGCAGGCCGCTCCCCCGAGCTCGGCACCAAGGTGCTCCACCTTCGGCAGGCGTTCCACGGCCGCAGCGGGTACACCCTCTCGCTGACCAACACCGAGCCCAACAAGACGGCCCGCTTCCCGAAGTTCGACTGGCCGCGCATCGACGTACCCGCGGTGCGCTTCCCCCTCGAGCGCCACCTCGCCGAGGTCGAGGAGGCCGAGCGAGAGGCCCTCGCGCAGGCGCGGCGAGCGTTCGAGGACAACCCGCACGACATCGCCTGCTTCATCGCCGAGCCGATCCAGGGCGAGGGCGGCGACAACCACATGCGCCCGGAGTTCCTGCAGGCGATGCAGGCGCTCTGCCACGAGTACGACGCGCTGTTCGTGCTCGACGAGGTGCAGACCGGGGTGGGGATCACCGGCACCACCTGGGCCTACCAGCAACTCGGTCTCGAGCCGGATATCGTCGCCTTCGCCAAGAAGGTCCAGCTCGGCGGCATCATGGCCGGCCGCCGGGTCGACCAGGTACCCGACAACGTCCTCCGGGTCTCCGGGCGGATCAACTCCACCTGGGGCGGCGGACTCGTCGACATGGTCCGGGCCCGCCGCATCCTGGAGATCATCGAAAGGGACGACCTGGTGGCCAATGCCGCTGCCGTGGGAGCGTGGTTCCTGACCGAACTGCGTGATCTCGAAGTCCGACACACGCCGATGGCGGCCAACGCGCGAGGCCGTGGACTGATGTGCGCCATCGATCTGCCTGACGGCGCCGTGCGTGACGACGTGGTGCGCAGGCTGCGCACCGAGGAGCAGGTGATCGCATTGTCGTGCGGTGAGCGTACGGTGCGCTTCCGCCCTGCCCTGTCCATCACCCGGGACGAGCTCGGGTTCGCCCTGCGGGCCCTCGACCGGATCCTCGCCGGTCTCCACTGACCCGTACCGGACGACCCCGTACGAGCCGACCCCGTACCAGCCACCCCAGCCCAACCCACCCGAAAGGCAGGGCACAGACATGGCCCGTTCCGTCGCCTCGATCGTTGCCGGCCATCCGGTCGCCGGCGCTCCCGGCGGGACTCTTCGGCGCCCCAATCCCGGTCGTACCGCCGAAGTGGTCACCGAGGTCTCGCTCGGGGACGCCTCGACCTTCGTCGAGGCCGCCAGGGCCGCGAAGGCGGCTCAGCGGTCCTGGGCGGACGTCCCGGCGCCGGTGCGCGGGTCCGCGATCGGAAAGATCGGCCGACTCGTCGAGGCGAACAAGGACCGGCTCGCCCGCATCGTGACCGAGGAGATCGGCAAGCCGCTGGCCGAGGCACTCGGCGAGGTCCAGGAGATCATCGACACCTGCGACTTCTTCCTGGGCGAGGGGCGCAGGCTGTACGGGCAGACGGTGCCCTCGGAAATGCCGGACAAGCAGCTGTTCACCTTCCGCAACCCCATGGGCGCGGTCGCGGTGATCACCGCCGGCAACTTCCCGGTGGCCGTGCCGTCCTGGTACCTCGTACCGGCGCTCGTGACCGGCAACACCGTGGTGTGGAAGCCCGCCGAGTACGCCGCCGCGAGCGCCAAGGCCCTCTTCGAACTGTTCGTGCACGGAGGGGGCTTGCCCGACGGCGTACTCAACCTCGTCCTCGCCGACGGGGAGCAGACATACGCGGGTCTGGAGGCCTCCCTCGACGCCGGCCTGGTCGACAAGGTCGGCTTCACGGGGTCCACGCTCGTCGGCCAGAAGATCGGCGCCCTGTGCGGGAGCCACCTGCAGACCCCGTGCCTGGAGCTGGGTGGCAAGAACCCCCAGGTGATCACCCCGAGCGCCAACCTCGACCTGGCGGTCGAGGGGGCGTTGTTCTCCGGGTTCGGCACCGCGGGGCAGCGCTGCACCTCCCTCGGGACGCTCATCGTGCACGAGTCGGTGCACGAGGACTTCCTCGCCCGCTTCGACGCCGCGAGCCGCGCGGCCCGGATCGGCGACGCGTTCGAGGACGTCCTCTACGGCCCGATGCTCGACGAGCGCTTCGCGCAGCGCTACGAGACCTTCCTCGGCTGGATCAAGGACCACCACCGCACGTACGGCTCCGACGGCATCGGGCGGATCACGGCCGGCAACCCGCGCAAGGGCTTCGTCGGGGACCCTGAGGCGGGCACGTTCTACCACCCGGTGATCGTCGACGGAGTGCGCCGCGACGACGACCTGTTCCTCAACGAGACCTTCGGCCCCATCGTCGGAGTGACCACCTACCGGGACTTCGACGAGGCACTCGATCTGGCCAACGCCCACGGCTACGGACTGTCCGCCGCGATCTACACCAACGATCCGCACGAGGTATGGACGTACCGGCGCGGCATCTCCGCGGGCATGGTCAGCGTCAACAACACCACCTCCGGAGCCGAGGCCCACCTTCCCTTCGGCGGCAACGGCAAGTCGGGCAACGGCAGCCGACAGTCGGGGCAGTGGGTGCTCGACCAGTTCACCCGCTGGCAGTCCATGAACTGGGACCACTCCGGCCGTCTGCAGAAAGCGCAGATGGACGTGGTCGCGCTCGAGCCCGACCTGTCCTTCCGCCTGTGAGCACCGTCGAGGACCTGGACCGGCACTTCCGCGAGGCGGTAGCCGGTCTGCGGTCTGCGGACGCGGCGATCCCGCCGCGCGACGCCGGCGGACTGGACACCGGTACCGCACTGGACCTGTTCGACGCGCAGTTGGAGAGCCGGCACACCGACGCCGCCGCACGCTGGATGCAACAACAGGGCCGCGGCTACTACACCATCGGATCGAGCGGGCACGAGGGCAACGCCGCGCTCGCCCTCGCCCTGCGCCCCACCGACCCGGCGCTGCTGCACTACCGATCCGGCGCCTTCTACTGCGCCCGCGCCCGGCAGGCCGGCGACGTCGACGCGGTCAGGGACATGCTGCTGGGGGTGGCCGCCGGGGCCGAGGAGCCGATCGCCGGCGGCCGGCACAAGGTGTACGGACGCCGCGAACTGGCCGTCGTCCCGCAGACGTCGACCATCGCCTCCCACCTGCCCCGAGCGGTCGGCGTGGCATGGAGCATCGCCCGCGCCAAGCGACTCGGAACCAAGTGCGCCTGGCCCGGCGACGCCGTGGTCTGCTGCACCTTCGGCGACGCTTCCGTGAACCACTCCACGGCGGCAGGCGCCATCAACAGCGCCTGCCACGCGGCCTACCAGGGCCTCCCGATGCCGATCCTGTTCGTCTGCGAGGACAACGGCCTGGGCATCAGCGTCCCGACACCGCACGACTGGGTGCGACAGGCCTACGGCAGCCGGCCTTCTCTCACCTACTTCGCCGCGGACGGCTGCGATCCGCAGGCCGCCTTCGACACCGCGCGCGAGGCCGTGCACCACGTACGCAAGAACCGGCAACCCGCCTTCCTGCACCTGTCGATGGTGCGCTTCCTCGGCCACGCGGGCTCGGACGCCGAAGCCGCCTACCGCACGCCGTCCGAAGTCGCCGCGGACCTGGAACGCGACCCACTGCCGGCCACGGCCCGGCTGCTCACAGCGGCCGGCATCCTGTCACCGCAACAGGTTCTCGACCGGTACGACGAGGTGAGCGGACGGGTGTTCGCCGTAGCCAAGGAGGCCCTGGAGAGCGAGCCCCTGACCACCGTCGCGCAGATCACAGCCCCCATCGCACCCCGCCGCCCCGCCCTCGTGGCGGCTACGGCACGCCGGACGACCGAACCACCCACAGCCCCCGTGGGCGAGCCCGTCACAGTCGCCCAGGCCATCACCCACACACTCGCCGACCTGCTCGGCAGCCACCCGGAGATGGTCGTCTTCGGCGAGGACGTCGGCCGCAAGGGTGGGGTCTATGGTCTGACACGGGGCCTCCAGCGGCGATTCGGTACCGCGCGGGTCTTCGACACCCTGCTCGACGAGCAGTCCATCCTCGGCCTCGCGCTGGGGGCGGGCCTGTCCGGACTCCTGCCGGTTCCCGAAATCCAATACCTCGCCTACCTGCACAACGCCGCAGACCAACTGCGAGGCGAGGCCGCCACGCTCCAGTTCTTCTCCCAGGGCCAGTACCGCAACCCCCTCGTGGTCCGCATCGCCGGCTACGGCTACCAGCGCGGCTTCGGCGGCCACTTCCACAACGACAACGCGCTCGGCGCCCTGCGCGACATCCCCGGCCTGGTCATCGCCTCCCCCTCCCGCCCCGACGACGCGGCGGCGATGCTCCGCACGTGCGTGGCGACCGCGAAGGTGGACGGCACGGTCAGCGCCTTCCTGGAGCCGATCGCGCTCTACCACACGCGAGACCTCCACGAGGAGGGCGACAACGCCTGGCTGGCGGCATACCCGCCCCCCGCAGGCCACGTACCGATCGGCCGAGCCCGCACCTACGGCACAGGCACAGACCTGACCCTCGTCACCTTCGGCAACGGCCTCCCCATCTCGCTGCGAGCCGCACGCCGACTGGATCAACAGGGCATCGCCGGCCGGGTCGTCGACCTGCGCTGGCTGGCCCCCCTGCCGCTCGACGACCTGCTGCGGGAAGCCCGTGCGACGGGACGCGTCCTCGTGGTCGACGAGACCCGCCGTACGGGAGGTGTGTCGGAGGGAGTCGTGACCGCCCTGGTCGATGCCGGATTCACCGGGGCGGTCAGACGGGTCACGAGCGTGGACAGCTTCGTCCCGCTGGGGAACGCGGCTCAGTTGGTACTTGTGTCGGAGGCGGACGTCGAGCACGCCGCGACCGAGATGCTCTCCGCAGGCCCGGATACTCAGAGGTGACGGCCGGCTGGTCGGGCGGCCGTGGACACCGGTGGGTTCGAGGCGCTCGCGGATGATGCGCGGGCGTCTTCGAGCGGGCTGGCCGTGATCGACCGACCGCGGGCAAAAGCCGGGCCCGCTCCGTGTCTAGGCAGGATCTGGCGCGGCAGCGGCACAGATCGTGGCTTGAAGTTGGACGCCACGATCCCGGCCGTCATAGCGAACGCGGAGACGGGTCGCCTACGGGCGAATCTCCCTGAGCTGAAGGTCTCTTCCGTCACCGGACCCCCACGGATGCAGAGCCGGTCTGGCTGCTTTCCCATGAGCCATGAGGGCAAGGAAGCGGGGCACTTGCCAGCCGTCTGAGCCTGCCTCAAACAGCGCCTGCCAGCACCGCACATTCTCAGCCGTTACGACGCGCCCGGCCGGCCCACTCAGCCGCCGGGGCTCTCGGGTGAGCCCCCCTCGCGGTCCGTCCGGCAGGAGTCCGGCAGTTGGCTCATGGCGACGTGAGGCAACTCATGGGATGGATCACGCCACTTCACGCTGTACTGCGTTGCGCCCGCAACGCGCAATGCGAGAACATGTTCGACACACTGCGAGACGGGCGTGACACACGGGAACTGCGTGAGGTGCAGAGGCGCCGTACCGGTCGAACACGTGAACCGTCGCGGCATGCGAGGACGATCGACACGGGGGTGGGTGGATGAAGTTCGACATGGGGTCGTCGACCCTGACGGATCTCGGCAAGAGCACGGTCGGGTCGACCGAGGACCTGGGCACGCTGATCCGGTGGCTGGTACAGGCGGCGGAGCCGCTGGAGGGGAAGTTCAACGGGTCGGGCAAGGCCGCGTTCGACTCGTTCAAGGCACACACGGACGAGATCACCAACGCTTTGAACGGGTCGCTCGGCGCGATCCTGGGCGGCCAGTCCGGCATGGACACCGCGTTCGGCTCCGGTGATCTGGAGCAGGAGGACAACGCCCACCAGAACATGGGCCAGTCCAACTTCGACGCGGCCCGCTTCGGCGCCCGATAGGCACACACAGGGGGAACGTGACCATGGGTCAGAACCAGGACCGCCGCTCGTACGACACCGGCGCCTCCGGCGAAGTGCAGGGCAGCCTGCAGGGCATCATCGGCCAGTTGGAACGCGTCCTCGGTGACCGCGACCGCGCGGTGCAGGCCGCGATGGCCGACTTCACCGCCGACGGCGTCGCCGACGAGTACCACGGCAAGGAAAAGCGCTGGAACCACGCCGCCAACGAGGTCCGCGACATCATCCGCCTCGTACGCACCACGCTCGAGCAGAACGACGGCACCGCGCAGTCGACCATGGCCAAGGCACGGGCGGCTGTCGACAACATCGGCTGAGTTGTGCGTACTTGGCGTGCGGGAGTAGCGGGGCAGTGGGGGCATTAGGGGGCGGGCATGTCGAAGTGGGATATCGATCCGGCCGGTGTGGGTGTGGTCACCTCGCGGGTGGGTGAGGTGATGACCGCGCTGGACGAGATCGTCCAGGCGTACGGCACGGACCTGGAGGGGGCCGCGACAGCGGCCGGCACCCTCGTGTCCGGTGACACGGGCGGCAAGGGTCTGGTCGGCGGGCTGGTGGGCTCGGCGCTGGTCGAGTTCGTCGAAGGCACCGCGAGCGAGCTGCAGTTCATCGGCACGCGGACCGGCAAGTCGGTCACCGGCGCGATCGAGGCAACCCTGGCCTATGAGGCGGGCGACGTGGAGATGGCCGCGCACGTACAGCACGAGGCGGCCGGCGTGGTGGACGACAGGCTGGAGATTGCGGACCTGAAGCGGGGCAGGCTGTGATCAACCCCGAGGGCATCCCTCATTTCACCGGCGATCTGGGGCTGCTGGACCACCACGTCACCGGGCTGCAGAACAACGCGGACGGCATCCGGCGGGCGGGCGATGCCGCACACACGCGGTTCCAGGCGTTGTCGGGGTTCTACCAGGCACCCGAGGCAACCGATCTGTTCGCTTCCACGGCACCGGTGCGCGATGGCGCAGACGCGTTCGCCGACAAGGTCGAGACCGTCGCCGCAGCGCTCGCCGAGTACGGCCAGACGGTCAAGCCGATCATCGACCGGCTGGCCCATCTCAAGGTCAAGGCGGCCGCATTCGTGGCGTCCGTCGACAAGGACACCTACCGCGGCTCCGGCGAGTGGACCCACGGCCCGGTGGACAACGACTGGACCAAGAACCAGGACAAGGTCGACGAACATACGGCGCTGATGAACGGGGTGGCCGAGGCCAAGGCTGCCTTCGAGGCCGCCGAGATCGCCGCCCACAACAAGATCACGGCCCTGGTGGGCGGCACCCAGTACATGCAGCAGTCCAACCACATGCTGGTGCCGTTCGGGGTCAAGTTCTACGGGGCCACCGCCGAGACCTACGAGCACGCCCAGAAGCTGCCGTGGGGCAGCCCACAGGGCCTGACCCACAGTGGTTGGGACATCGGTTACCAGATCAAGGAACACGTCTGGGACGGGTTCGTCGTCGACGGCGTGGTAGGGACCCTCGACGGTGTCTTCACCATGGCCGGAGGTCACGGTACCGACCAGGCGAAGCTCGCCTGGGAAGGCCTCACCCGCGCCATCGTCGGCGGGGAGACCTACTTGCAGGAGTCGAGCGGACAGAAGGCCACCGGTTTCTGGGCCAGCGACTTCGCCCAGGGAAGCAAGCCGTACGCCAAGGAGACCGGCAAGGCCTTCCTCAAGTGGGACATGTGGAAGACCAACCCGGCCCGCGCCTCCGGCAGCGTCGTCACCTTCAACCTCCTCCCCTTCGCCGGTGCCGCCACGGCGGCACGCGTCAGTGCGGCCGGCAAGGCCGGGGCCGGCGCCAAGGCCGTTCTCACCGCGGCACGCATCGCCGACGCCGTGGACCCGGTCAGTACGGCCGTCCGGGCCACCCGGTATGCCCTGCCCAAAATCTCCGAAGTCACCGCCAACGTCCGTAACGGACTCGGCGAATTCCGTGCCGCCAAGGGACCGGAGAGCGTGCTGGAGCTCTCCGACGGATCCACACTCCACGTCGGAAACGGCGAGTTCACCGCCGGCAAGAACGGCATCCCCCACCCCGGTGCCATCCCGCACGAGCTGCCGGCCGCCGAACGTGCCGCCTCAGCCACCGTGCGCCCCCAGGAGCCCGCACTCGTCGGCGCCGGAGCGCGTGCGGCCGAAGGCCGCATGCACGCGAGCGAGAACCTGCCCGCACGGGCCAGCCACGAACCTCGTCAAAAATCAGGACCAACGCCGTCGTCCGGTCGGGCAGGCCACGGCTCGGGGGACACGAGCGCAGGCTCGCATAATCGCTCCGGGAGCGAGGCGAGCACGGCCCGCGAGAACTCGAATGGCTCTGGTCCCGTGAGCCAGGAGTCGGGATCCGCGAAAGCCCGGGCAACAGGCCATGGCGGGCATGGTTCAGAAGGCTCGCGAGGATCTGAAGGATCCGAGGCTGGCACTCCTCACGAGCCTGTGCACGATCACGACCCGGAGCATGCGGACAACCAGGAGCCACACGAGGGGCATGGGGAGGAAGGCACCGCCGACACGAGTACGCCCCACGACACAGGTCGGCATGGCGGAGGGGATGGGGAGCCTGACTTCACCCGCCCGACCTTGCCACCCGGCGATGGGTCGCTGTCTCTACGCGAACTGCGTGCTGTCCGAGGCTTTCGGCGACGCTTCGAGGCCGCGGAGGAGTTTGGTCGGGAGACCTGGGGTGGGGACCCTGAGCGGCACTTCCCAGTTCCGATGCATGACCATCCCTACTACCCCGTGTCGACTCCTATGGGGCGTAAGGTCGACGTGCCAGTGGATCTCCCGGATGGCAGGGTTCTGGCTGTAGAAATTAAGCACTACCTGGAATTCCGGACGGTCAAGCTTGAAGATGGAACGAATAAGGTGGTTCAAGGGGAGGTGCCACTCAACAAGGGGATTATGGAGCAGATAAATAAGGATCTCACGCTGCGCCGCCTGGATCCCAGCTACGATCCTCGCTGGGTATTTACGGGCGCCCACCCGTCTCCAGCCCTACAGGGTTACCTCAAGCAGGCTCGTATAATTTTCGTTACATACGGACCGGCTCCAAGGTAGTATGAAATCAAGCGCGTAATGGAAGGTGTCAGAAATGCCGAGGGCGAATACTCCCGGACCCGATCTCGAACGATGGATCGAGGAAGGGCGCCTTACCATTCTTGATATCGCCAGCATGCTGGGTGTTTCCCAAGAAGTGTATGAGGGGGACCCGCTCACTCTCATCCCCGCCCTACAGAACTACACGTCCCGTCTTCCGCTCGCCGAGTTCGAGGAGTCGGACTGGGTGACGCTGCAGAGTGACCTCATCGCATATATTGCGGATTTCCTAATCCGGCGGCATGGCGCGCACTGGAAAGTGGTCGACGATCCTTCGATGCCTCGCGGATATCGCTACGTCGTTGAGGTCGAGGGCCGCGATGGAGAGACTCGCAGGATCGACCCAGTCGACATCGTTCGGGTTGAGTTCGGCAATCTGCCCATTGAGATCACCAGGATGCTGGCCAGCGCGGAGTTGACGTTGCACTTGGCATCTCAGCCTGGCGACGGAGGGGAAAATGGCGCTGATTCATCGAGGCCATGAGATCCCTACCTCTCACGCGGCGGACGGCATTGAATTCCTCGCCGAAGACACTCAGGAGCTGATCGGCAAGATCGGGCGTACTCCGGACGGTCTCGACACTGCCTTCAAAGCCTCCTCGACCTTGTCCAGGACTCGCGGCGGGCTGGATCCAGAAGCGGAGGAGTTCGACACCTGGGCCTCCTATGTGACGTCCATGCAGTTGGGTTCCGCTCCTTTCGCCGCAGCCGCCACAGATGAGCCCGCGATCGAATACCGGGTCGATCGACAACTCCGGTCAATTCCTACCGCCGGTGCCCAGTCGTACGCTCACACCGGAAGCTCAATCTCTGCGCTCTGGCTTGCCACCATCTGCCGCGAGCAGAACCGCGTGACGGAACTCTGCAATGTTCATTTCTCCACGCTACGCGCTTTTGGCGCCACGTTCGATGAAGACATCTACTCCTGTCCTGGAGCGCGGTTGGGTGGGCGAGTTCGAGACGTGACCGCAGGCAGCACTCAGCAGCCCATGGGCCAACCCAGCTAGGAATCAAGTGACTTATCCCTCATACCCCGCCGGTGGAAGCCAGCCGGGACAGCAGCCGCCCTACTACCCGCAGCCTCATGAGTCCTTGGGTGCCTATCCGGGCCCGTACTACGGCGGACCGGCTGGAATGGGCGCGGCCCCGCTGTCGTTCGCGGACTTGGGGTCCCGGCTGGGTGCTCCGTTGTGGTGCTGCTGGGACAAGCCGTTGCGGCAGTGCCTGCACGACAAGGTCGCCGACACCATGACCCTCGACGTCTGAGGCCGCGGCATGGCAGCCCAGGACTACGACAGTCAGTTGCTGGAGTCGGTGTCGGTGCGGCGTCGGCGGCTGCGGGATGCCCTGTTGTTCGGGGCGCAGCGGCAGCGGCGGACGGTTGATGAGCGGCTGGGGAAGATGGTGGCCGGGGTGGTGATCGCGGCGGTGTTGTGTGCGGGGTGTGTGGGGTGGTCGTTCGTGTCGCATCGGCTGATCGGGAAGCGCGGGTACGGGTCCTCGGTGCCGTCCTCTCCGCCATCTGTACCGTCGGCTTCCGCTTCGCCGTCGGCGGCGGCGTCTGCTTCTCGATGACTCGATGATTGGTTGGAGTGCGTGATAACTGCGGGGGCTGTGGGCCGTGGCCGGACGACGTTGAGCCGGGTCACTTTGGTGGGTGAGCGGCGGCGAGTGGATCTCGTGCTGCCGTCGCAGGAGCCGGTGGGTCTGCTGCTGCCGGAGGTCATGCGGTTGCTGGATGACCAGGTGACCGGCCGCCCGGAGTTGCGGCATCTGGTGAGCGCGGACGGTACAGCGCTGGAGCTGCACGGCACGCTGGAGTCGGCGGGCGTGGCCGATGGCGCCGTGTTGCGGCTGGTGCGGGCGGAGGATGCGCCGTCGGCTCCGGTGGTACATGACGTCACCGACGAGGCAGCTGCGGATCTGGATACGCGTGCCTGGCGGTGGCGGCCTGGAGCGCGGCAGGTAGTGGCCGGGGCCGCCACGCTGTTGTGGGCGCTGGCGGCCGGCGTGCTGTCCCTGGGCCGGTTCGAACTCGCTGCGGCAGGCGGGTCACTGCTCGCCGTCGCCGGAGTGGCGGCGCTGAGCGGTGCCCTGTTGGGGCGGGCCGGGAAGTATCCGTTGGCCGCCACGCTGATCGGCACTGGCGCTGTGCTGGGCGTGCTCGGGATGTGGTCGCTGGGTGATGTGTACGCGTGGCCGGGGGCGGGGCGGCTGGCCGGTGTGGGCGCGGTCGCGGTGGTGGCGTTGTTGCTGTTGGGCTGGTTCTCGCCGTTGGGGCGAGGCGGTCTCGTGGGGGCGGCCGCGCTCGGCGGATCGGTCGTGTGCTGGGAAGCCGCGCTCGCGGTGCAGTCCGGTGGCGGGCCGGTCTCGCAGACGGCCCGCGCGTCGGCCCTGCTGGCGGTGGTATCGGTCATCGTGCTGGGCGTGTTGCCTCGGCTCGCGCTGATGGTCTCGGGCCTCTCGGGCCTGGATGACCGGCGCTCGGGTGGGGCGTCGGTGAGCCGGTACCAGGTGTCTTCGGCGCTGGCGGCCACCCATCGCGGGCTGGCGCTGGCCACCGTGGTCATGGCGGTTTCGGCCGCCGTGGCCGGGGTGCTGGTGCTGGATGCGGTGTCGGTGTGGACGGTGGCCTTGGCGGGGGGTGTGACGGTGGTGCTCGCGCTGCGGGCCCGCGCGTTCCCCCTGACCGTCGAGGTGGTGGCGCTCTTCGCTGCGGCCTCGGTGGTGGCCGTACGCCTGATCCGAGTGTGGCTGGAACGCTCCGGTGCGGCGGGGCCGTTGGTGGTACTGGTGGCGCTGGCGCTGGTACCCCTGTCGGTGCTGGCGGTGCGGCCCGCTGAGCATGTGCGGGTGCGGCTGCGCAGGTTCGGGGATGTGCTGGAGTCGGTCGGTGTGATCGCTCTGTTCCCGTTGGTGATCGGGGTGTTCGGTGTGTACGGGCGTCTGCTCGGCACCTTCGCGTAGGGGGTGCGCCATGGCTCAACCAGACTGGCAGCGGGACATCCTGCAGCAGCTCGGCGACCAGGCTCCCGCGGGCGTTGAGCCGACCATCGCCCTGCGCCCTGCCCGCCCGCTCCCTACTGGACCAGCGGATCCCCACGGCGTCGCGCAGGCCCAGCAGGCACCCGGACCCGACCAACCAGCTCCCGACCAGCCTGGCCCGAACGAGCAGCAGGGGCGGGCCCGGCCGCCGGTTCCACGTGGCCTGCGGGATCCGCGCCTTCCGATGGCCGCGCCGGAATCCGTGCCCACCGTCGATCCCCGCCTCGCGCACGCCCTCGGCTCTCCGCAGCACGGCGACTCGGTGGCCAGGCGCACCGGGCGCACCCTACGCCAGCTGACCGCGTCGGCCGGGCGGGAGGTGGCCGAGCAGTCCCGGCTGGCGCGGGAGATCCAGCAGCCGGTGACTACCGGGCGCATCATCGCGGTGACCTCGATCCGGGGAGGGGTGGGCAAGTCCACCGTGTCCGCCCTGCTGGCCCGCACCTTCAACCACTACCGGCATGACCCGGTCCTCGCGCTGGAGGCGGATGCGGCCCTGGGCACGCTGCCGGTGCGTCTGGGAGCGGAGTCGGTGCGCTGGGCGTGCGCGGACCTCGCACCCATTCTCAAGCCCTCTATGCAACTCACCGATGTCACTGGCTACTTGGCGCCGGTGGCGGACGGGGGCTGGCTGCTGCCCGCCGGCCAGGGCCGGGTCGGCGCCCCCCTGGACGTACGCACCTACCGCACCGTGACCCTGGCGCTGCGCCGCTACTTCGCGGTGACGGTGGTGGACTGTGAGAGCCTGCCCGGCGAGGTGGCGCGGACCGCGATGGACACCGCCCACGCCCGGGTGGTGGTCGCCCCGATGACCGCGGAGGGCGTGGGCGCCACCCGCCAGGTGCTGGACTGGCTGGCCCAGTTGCCGCACTCCGCGCTCGCCTCGAGTGTGGTGGCGCTCTCCGCGAACTCCCCTGACACCACGCTCGATGCGAAGACGGCCGTCGCGCATCTGCGGGACGCCGGGGTGGTCGTGGTGCTGCTGCCCTATGACCGTCATCTGGCCCAGGGAGGCCCCATCCACACCGCCATGCTCGGCCAGTCCACCCGCCAGGCCGCCATCCGGCTCGCCGCCGAGGCCATGGCGCGGGCGGTGCGGGTGCGATGACCCAGCACCAGATCCACCGTCCGGCCCGTTCCACCCGCCCCCTGTCCCCGGCCGAGCCGCGCACGATCGAGCCCCCGCCGAATCTGCCCGAGGGCAGCAGCGGCCGGGCGGCGACCGCGCTGCTGCCGATGGCCGGGGTGATGAGCTCGGTCGTCATGATGACCGTCATCCGCAACAGCCAGTTCGCCGGGCTCGGCGCGATCATCTTGGTCGTGGCGCTGCTCGGCGGGGTCGCGCTGTTGCTGTCCCAGCGGGGTAAGGCGGCCCGCACCCGGCGCACCCAGCGCGAACGCTATCTGGAGTACGTCGAGGAGCAGCGCGAGCACCTCGGCCAAGTGGAGCGGGAGTTGCGAGATAGGGCGCGGCTGCTGAACCCGCCGCCGCCGGCCCTGTACGACGTGGTGCGCGATCCGGCCCGGCTGTGGGAGCGCCGCCGCACGGACGCGGACTTTATGCGCGTGCGCCTCGGCGTGGGCGATGTTCCGGTGCAGGAGCTGGTTGTTGGGCAGAGCTCGGTGGGAGGTGTGCTCACCCCGCCGGATCCGTTCATGCTGAACGAGGCTCGCGCCCTGCAGCACCGCTTCGCCACCGCACCGGAGGTACCGCTCACCGCCGCCCTGGACAGGGCGGGCAACGTCAGCATTGTCGGCGACCGGGACGGCGTGCTGAACGTCGCCCGCGCCCTGCTCATCCAGACCGCGGTCACGCACGCGCCGGACGACGCGGCCCTCGCCCTGGCGGTACCAAGCGACGAGCTGGCGCAGTGGGAGTGGGCCAAATGGCTGCCCCACGTCCTCGACACCCAGGGGCAGGACGGGCCGGTGGCCGCGCGTCGGATCGCGCCGGACCTCGCCCAGCTCGCCGCCCAGAGCACGGCGGATCTGCGCCGCCGCGCCTCCTACGCCGCCGAGGTACGCCGCGGTCTCGCCGACCGGCACGCACTCCAACTCACCGACCGGCTCCTCATCGTCCACGACAGCCACGGACAGGCCGCCGCCGAACTCCCGCGCCCGGACCAGGCCGTGGGCCTGGCCGACATGGGGATCACCGTGCTGCACCTGCTGCAGCAGCAGATCCACGAACCGGACCAGGTCAGCGTGCGGATCACCGTCGACGGCGACCGGGTCACCGTCGAGGACCTACGCACCCCCGACGGCCTGCCCGGCCAGGGGGTCGCGGATACGGTCAGCGTGCCGGGCGCGGAGGGCCTGGCCCGGCTGCTCGCCCCGCTGCGGCTGTCCGCGGAGTCGGCGGCCGAGGGCACCCCGGTCTCGGGGCCGGTGGACTTCCCCGGCCTGCTGGGCATCGACGACCCGGCCGCCCTCGACCTCGTACGACTCTGGGCGCCACGCGGGGAGCGGGACTTCCTGCGCGTCCCCATCGGCCTCAACGACCGCCATCGACCGGTCCTGCTGGACCTGAAGGAGTCCGCCGAACTCGGCATGGGCCCGCACGGGCTGTGCGTGGGCGCCACCGGCTCCGGCAAGAGCGAACTGCTGCGCACCCTGGTCCTCGCGCTCGTCGCCACTCACGCGCCCGAGGACCTGGCGATGGTGCTGGTCGACTACAAGGGCGGCGCCACCTTCGCCCCGTTCACCCACCTCCCGCACGTGGCCGGGGTGATCACCAACCTGGAGAACGAGGCCGGACTCGTCGAGCGCGTCCACACCAGCCTGGCCGGCGAGGTCAAGCGCCGCCAGCAGGTCCTCAAAGACGCCGGGAACATCGCCGACATCGGCCACTATGCCGCGCTGCGCGCCACAAGGCGGCCCGACCTGGAGCCACTGCCACACCTGTTCGTCGTCATCGACGAGTTCGGCGAACTCCTCACCGCCAAGCCCGACTTCATCGACCTGTTCCTCTCCATCGGCCGCATCGGCCGCTCCATCGGCGTCCATCTGCTGCTGTCCAGCCAGCGCATCGAATCCGGCAAGCTCAAGGGCCTGGACACCTACCTGTCCTACCGCCTCGGCCTGCGCACCTTCTCCGCCGACGAGTCGCGTACGGTCCTGGACACCACGGACGCCTTCCAGCTACCGCCGCTGCCGGGCTTCGGCTACCTGAAGGTCGACACCTCCACGTACGAACGCTTCAAGGCGGGCTTCGTCTCCGGCGCCTACCACGGCCCCGCCCGGCGCGAGAACGCCGACGCCGAGCCGCTCATGTGGACGTATCCCGCCTTCAACACCCTCCCCTCGCCCACGGAGACGGCGGACGAGCCACCGGCGATGCGGGAACGCGAGACCGGCCCGACCGTCATGTCCACCATGGTCGACCAACTCGCCCTCGCCGCACCGCCGGTGCGCCGCATCTGGCTGCCCCCGCTCCCCGACGCCCTCACCCTCGACCAGGCCGCCGGCCCGGTGCAGGCCTCCCCGCGCGGCCTGCACCTCACCCCCAGCCACGGCGTAATGCGGGTGCCGCTGGGCGTGCTGGACGATCCGGCCCGGCAATGGCAGGGACCCTGGGTGCACGACCTGAACACCGCTGGCGGCCACACCGCGGTCATCGGCGGGCCGCAGTCCGGCAAGACCACGCTGCTGCGCACCCTGGCGCTGTCCCTGGCCCTCACGCACACCCCGAACGAGGTCGCCCTCTACGGCCTCGACCTGGTCGGCGGTGGCCTGGCCGCGCTGTCCGGGCTGCCGCACGTCGGCGGGATCGCCTCCCGCGCCGACCACGAACGGGCCACCCGCACCGTCGCCGAGGTCCGCGCCATGCTCAACCAGCGCGAAGAGGCCTTCCGCACCTACGGCATCGACTCCGTCGACCAACTACGCGCCCTGCGGTCCGCGGGCAAGCTGACCGAACTCGGCTCGACCGACGTGGTACTGCTCATCGACGGATTCGGCCAACTGCGCGAGGAGTTCAACGACCTCGAAGAATCCATCGCCGACCTGCTCAAGCGCGGCGGCGGCTACGGCATCCACATCGTCGCGGGCATGCTGCGCTGGAACGACGTGCGTATCAACACGCAGTCGATGTTCGGCAGCCGGATCGAGCTGCGGCTCAACGACCCCGCCGACTCCTCCGTCGACCGCAAACTGTCACAGACCCTCGGCCCAGACACCCCGGGCCGGGCCCTGACCGACGGCAAGCTCTTCGCGCACGCCGCGCTGCCCCGCATCGACGGCCAGGCCTCCACGGCCAACCTGGGCGATGCCCTGGAGGAGGCGGCACGCACCCTCCGCGCCGCCTGGCACGGCGAACTCGCCCCACCCGTACGGGTCCTGCCCACCCACCTGGACGCCGCCCGGCTGCCCTCGCCGGCCACCGAACCCACCCGGATCCCCCTCGGCCTGGACCAGGACGCCCTCGCCCCCGCCGTCCTCGACCTCTTCGGCACCGATCAGCACCTGCTGATCCTCGGCGACAACGAGTGCGGCAAGACCAACCTGCTCAAGCTCATCGCCGGCCAACTCACCGCCCGCTATACCGACACGGAACTGGTCTTCGGCGTCTTCGACCCGCGCCGCGGCCTGCGCGGTGTGATCCCCGAGCCGTACCGCGGCGGCTACGCCCACAACGCGAAACTCGCCGCCGCTCTGGCCAGCGGCATCGCCACCGAGCTGGAGAAGCGGCTGCCGGAGACGGCGGACCCCGATGCGCCGATCCTGGAGCCCGCCTTCACCGGACCGCGCATCGTCATCCTCGTCGACGACTACGACATCCTCACCACTGCGGGCCAGCAGCCCCTCGCCCCTTTCCTGCCCTATGTCTCCTCCGCCCCCGACATCGGCCTGCACTTCATCGTCACCCGCCGGGTGGCCGGATCCGCCCGCGCCCTGTACGAGCCCTTCCTCACCACCCTGCGCGAGACCGGCACCACCGCCCTGCTGATGACCGGCGACCGCACCGAGGGCCAGCTCTTCCCGGGCCTGTACGCCTCCGTCCAGCCGCCCGGCCGCGGCACTCTCATCCGCCGAGGCCGCCGCCACCAGCTCATCCAGACGGCCCTCACCCACGCCGACCAGACTGACAGAACTGAGCAGTTGTGACCAAGGACGTCATCGCCCTCACCGAGAAGATGCCCGACCCGGTCACCGTGCTCGCGGGCCTGTACGCGGGCGGCCCCGACCTGCGCATCAACACCCTCGCCGACGGGGCCGTCACCCAGCTGTGCACCCCCGGCGGACTCCCCCTGGTCTCCGTAGAGGTACCGCTCCTGCTCCAGGTCCCAGGCGAGGTCTCCCGGCTGCTCGGCCCGCGCACCCAGGCCCCCGACACCCCCCTGTGGTGGACCGAAGCCCGCGCCACCACCGCCCTCGTAGAGGCCGAACGCCTGGCCGGCTCCTTCGCCGGACGCCTGGCCACCGTCCTCGGCGGCACCGTCTGGCCCCCCGAGGCCGCCCACACCGACGTCGTCCCCCTCAGCACACAAACCACCACGGCTCCGGCCCCCGGCACCACCACACCGCCGGCCGCCGATATCCTCACCGACCGGGCCGCCATCGTCATCCAGGACCGCCCGCTCATCCCCATGACCAGCTGGCTGTCCGACACCCTGAGCACCGCCATCACCTCCGGCCGCGCCCTGCAGATCGTCACCTCGCCCCACACCCGCCTCACCCTGCCCACCCGCAATGCCCTAGGCGGCTACCCCCACCGCTGGGTCGTCCAACACCCCGACTCCGGCTACTACGACGGCCTGTCCGGCGCCGAACTCCACTGGGCCGACGGCGCATTCACCCCCACCAAGGACACCGACGGCAAACCCCGCCTCGCGGAAGCCTTCCACCCCCCAGGCAATCTCCCCGTGGCACAAGGCGAACGGCAACTCCTGCTCACCCTCCGTACCCTCCACCCTGCCACCGAGGACCTCCTCCTCGGCGACGCCCTGGAAACCGCCTGGCACCACCTCACCGGCGCCCCGCCCGCCGGCTGGTCCACCGCCGAACCCGTCAACCTCCCTTGGAATAAACGACAGTTGACGGACCTGGCCCGCGCCCGAGCCCAGCAATCGGCCCCCACCTGGCTCATCGCAATTGGCGCACCCGAACACCCAACCATCGCCACCACCCGCATCACCCACACTCCCGCAGGCATCGAGGAACACACCACCCTCGCCCTCGGCTACGGCCCCGACGAAACCGTGCCCCTCGACTCTCTCCCCGACCTGGCCGAAACCCTCGCCACCCAGCACGGCCTGACCTCCCTGCTCACCACCCTGCGCACCGCACGACGCGACCTGACCATTCCGCCGCGCCTCGAACCCCCGCCCATACCCGTGTCCTTCACTCTTGGCCCGGATTCCGTTCGCGACATCGGCCTCACCCACGCCGAGAACCCCACCCTCGACGTGACCCCGATCCGCCTCGGCCCCACTGCCAGACCGGCTCTGCGCTATCCCCTGGGCGACGGCACGGACCCGGACGCCTGGACCAGGCTCCAACAGCTCAACCAACACCTGGGACGGCGGCCCGGACGGTCGGCGAACTGACAATGCCCTGGCCCCAGCGGAGTACGAACTCCGCACAGCGCCCGTGACGCAAGCCCATACGACTCAATTCGGTGCAATTCGCAACCAGACTGACCCAATTACCCAAACCATGAGATGCCAAGCGCCCCATTCGATCCCCGGCCCCGGTGATCGGAATGAATTCGGCGTCTCAATTGCCAGGGAGGGAAGCAGTGAAGACGATCGACGAGCAGTACGACGACGGATACCACGGAGCTCTGTTCACCGCGGAGGCAGCAGAGCAGGCCTGGCTCATGGGTGGATTGGACTCGTTCCTCGCACCCGCCGTCCGGCAGCGGCTGACCGCCTACCGTGACCTGCGGCACTCCTGTGACACCGCCCATCAGCTCGCGGACGACGCGATGGCGCTGTCGCGGACTGCGGCCGACTATGGCGCACTGCGCAGGGCATTGTTCTACGACGCTACGCAGCATGGCGCGGAGCCACCGTGGCGCATCGTGCAGCGCGGATCGTTCGCCGTGCGCATCCGACCACGTCTTCACCGGTGCGCGGAGGCGGCACTTGTGCTGTCCCAGGGCGGGCACGAGGTACCCGCATGGGCTCGCGCCTGGACATTCACGGCCCTGTCCAACCCGTTCAACCCGAAGGACCCGGGCACCTGCTTCCCGGTCACCTTGTACCGGCACTTCGAACACACCGAGCCCGCCAAGGACTCGTACCTGATCGACGCCCCGCCCGAGCTGGAGCAGCACGGCGAGTGGTACCGGCAGATGTTCTACGGATTCCTGGCCCTAGGCATGAAGGTGTCCCTGGGCGCCGTCACCCACGAGGACACCAAGCGCCGTGTCGTCGAGGGCCCCGACCGCGACAGCTCGCAGGAGTCCGCGCGGCAGCAACGGAAGGCGCCCGAGGCCGCGCCGCGTGACGCAGACGCCCGGAGAGACTGCCCCGGGACGGGGCAGAAAGGAGAGGTGATCTTCCAAGAACCCGGGGACGACTGGCACGTCAAGTGCCGCGTATGCGGTACGAGGTGGGCTGGCGGCAGCGACATCGTCCCGTCCCACAATGACCGGCGTTCTGGGTTTCACCACCTCCAATAGCTCCGGGCCCAAGCAGCGGGGTGCCCCGGCAACCTCTGCGGGCCGTACCGCAGGTGTTCAGCCATCTGGTCCCGCTCACGGAGCGGCCCGAGCAGTCGAAGATCGTCGACCAGGTCGAACTGTGCAGCTGTATACGCCGTCGTTCACAGGCGGATCGCCATCACCAACGCCAGGACCGCGTAATCCCGGCGATCCAAGACGGCCCCGAGGTGGGCGACTCCAGCGTAAGGTTCCGGTGGCTGTCGCAAACGCCCTGCCCAGAGACCGCGCCCGCCCCTCCGCTCCAGGGATTTGTCAGGGACTTTCAGCGCTGTCCGAGGGACTTCCGAGGGACTTTTCGCCGCCTAACGCGGCAAGCCCTCGAAAGATCGGAAAGGGCCTCCGACGCAGGTCAGAGGCCCTTTCCAAGGCAAAGCCGCAGGTAGCGGCAGACGAGTCGGGCTGTACGCCGGGTTCTGTCGCCCGGTCGCCTCGCGGCGGCCGGGGAGACGGCCATCCATCTAGGACCGACGTTGCCGTCGGCCTCGTGCGGTCTACCCGCGGACTCGGGCGGGCAGCCCTCGAACGTCCGCGCAGAGCCGCCTTTTACAGCGGCTCCTCTTGACCTTGCTCCGGGTGGGGTTTACCTAGCCGCCTGAGTCACCTCAGGCGCTGGTGGTCTCTTACACCACCGTTTCACCCTTACCGAGGACCGAGATCCCCGGCGGTCTGCTTTCTGTGGCACTGTCCCGCGGGTCACCCCGGGTGGCCGTTAGCCACCACCCTGCCCTGTGGAGCCCGGACGTTCCTCGGGAAGGTCCACAAGGACCTCCACGCGGCCGTCCGCCCGGCTCGTCTGCCGTGTCGACCATGGTACCGGGCGTGCGGCGCGCCTCGGTCCGGCCGTCGCCGTCGCGAGGACCGAGCCCGCCAGGATGAGGGCGAAGGCCGCGAGGACGCCGGGGGTCAGGCTTTCGTCGAGGAAGACGGCGCCGGCCGCCACCGCGACCGCCGGGTTGACGTACGTGATCACCGTCGCCCTCGTCGGGCCCGCCTCCTTGATGAGTTCCAGGAAGGCGACGAAGGCGACCGCCGTGCAGACGACACCCAGGCCGGCGAGGGCGGCCAGGACCTGCCCGGACGGGACTGTCTCCGGCCGGGTGGCCGCCGCGGCGGGGGCGTAGACCAGCGCCGCCAGGGCCAGGCAGGGCGCCGTGAGGTGGAGTGATGGCACGTCCTTCAGATGGCGTGCCGCGATCACCGGTGCCGTGGCGTACCCGACGACCGTGAGCAGCACCTCGGCCAGGGAACGGGCGTCGCCGCCGGTCAGGTGCGGGACGGTGAGGACCGCGACGCCGGACATGCCGAGGGCGAGGCCCGTGACGCGGCGGGCACCGAGCCGTTCCGTGTCGCCGAGGAGGCGGGCGGCGAGCACGCCCACGATGGGGACGCCCGCGATCAGCAGGCCCGCCGTGGAGCTCGACAGATGGCGTTCGGCGTCGGTCAGGGTCCACCAGGGGCCGATGATCTCGATGCACGAGAACGCCAGCATGGGGCGCCAGTGGGTGCGGACGTTGCGGGCCAGGCCGCCCTGGCGTATCGCGAAGGGGAGCAGCAGCGCGGCGCCGAGCGCACAGCGCGTGAACACCACCGCGGACGGGGACACGGCGTCCACCGCCACCTTGATCATCAGGTAGGGGATGCCCCAGACCACTCCCATGAGGGAGAAGAGAAACCAGCCGCGTGCAGTCATGCGGGCAGTTTCGGCCGCCCGGCCCTCAGGAGTCTTGAACGCTGTTGCGGTACGCCGTCGCCGCCACGCTCGCCCGGTACGCCGCCGGCGTCACGCCGAGCACCCGCCGGAACCAGCGGGTCAGGTGCGCCTGGTCGGCGAAGCCCACGAGCGGGGCGACCTCGGCGGGGCGCAGACCGGAGTCCAGCAGTCCGCGGGCACGGTTCACCCGGTACTGGGCCAGCCAGGCGTACGGCGGTATCCCCGTGGCCGTGCGGAAGGCGCGCAGCAGTTGGTAGCGGGACAGGCCCAGGTCGGCGGCGAGCGCGGCGAGCGAGGGGGGTGCCTGGAGTTCGTCGGCCAGGCGGTCCCGTACCGCGCGGGCTATGTGGGCCGCCCCGGTGACCGTGTCGCACGCGGCGCGGGCCGTGGAGTGGCGGCGGGCCAGGCCGGTGAGCAGCCAGGGGAGGACGGACTCGGCTTCCAGGGGATCGGGGCAGGCGCTGAGTTCGGTGTGGGCGGCGCGGAGCGCGGCGGCCAGCTCGGGGTCGTCGAGGAGCGGCTCCCGGAAGTGCGGCAGGCCGCCGAGGGTGCCGTCGGCGAGCAGGGAGGGCTCGGCGTACAGGGCGCGGTAGGCGTAGCCGTCGGTGGCGTTGCCGGGGCCGCCGGTGTGCATCTCGCCGGGGGCCAGGACGACGATCGAGCCGGGCCCGGTGCGGATGTGGCCGCCGCGGTAGTCGATGATCTCGGACCCGCCGACGCAGACGCCGATGGTGAACTCCTCGTGGGCGTGCGGGGCGTAGACGTGCCGGTCGAACCGGGCGGTCAGGAGGTCGAGCGGCGGCCCGCAGCGCCCCAGCCGCGCCCTGGTCCACAACGCCTGCTCACGTCCGCCCACCGCACACCTCCCTGGCGGGTGCAACGCCTGGAGGTCCCTTTTCCATGCCGCGGGCGGGTGGCCTGACCGCGGCATGGACGAAGTGGGCGTGCCGCGGTACGGAAGGCGGCGCGGGCGGTCAGAGGAAGTCCGACGTGTCCAGTTCGAAGGCGAAGGGCTCCGGGAGGGAGAGGGGCTTGCCGAGGGGAAGCGTGCAGTGCCGTCGGTAGTCGTCGTTCTCCGGGTCTCCGAACAGCGTGATCGCCGAGGCGTCGCGGTCGACGAGCAGGTAGAGGGGGATGCCGCCGCGGGCGTAGCAGCGGCGTTTGGCCTCGCGGTCGACCTCGGGCTTCGTCGACGTCACTTCGAGGACCATGGAGACTCCGTCGCACGGCATCCAGGAGTCGGCGCCCCGGTAGAGCCGCAGCTCCGCGGGCGCGAACGTGCCGTCGGGGATCACATAATTCTTCGGGCAGCCGCCCCCGCTCCGCAATTTCAGGCCCTTGTTCCCCGAGAAATCCATGTCGGTGCGAGACCGCCGGATCACTTGTTTCATGACACGGTTGATGTAGTCCTCGTGATCCCCGTCCGGCGGCGGTGTCACAACGATCTCCCCCTCGATCAGTTCGGCCCGGAACCCCTCCGGGGTGTCGAGGGACAGGAAGATGTCCAGCAGGCCTTCGGCCGGCGTGGTGGGCTCGTGCGCCACGGCAGTCATGTCACGCCCCTCCTTCGGTCGTTCGCCAGACTGGGACACCGGAAGACCACCTGACCATGAGATCGGGAACCGTTCCCTCGATCGTGGCACACGATCACGGTCTCCGTCAGGGACGCGCGGACGCGGCGGACCCCCGCTCGACGGCCGGCGCCGTCCGGCCCGTACGGGAGATCACGCGGGCGCGAACTCCACCTTCGCCGTGCCCGGGTCCGCCTGGGTGAGGCGTACCCGCAGGCGTTCGCCCAGGGGGAGTTCCGTCGTCCCCCCGGCGATCCGGGCGAAGACCGCCGGGGACTCCAACTGCACTGTCCCGACGGTGGGTTCGTCGTCCCGTACGTCGACCACACAGGCCTCGAAGAGGTCGCCCACGCGGTCCTTCAGCAGCGCGGCCTCCACGATGTCGACGCACTCGCGCTCCACGGTGCCCGCGCGCCGGGTGCCCTCCGCCATCACCTTGGGGAGGTCGTCGAGGGCCGCGAGGACCCACTCGGGCGGCGGCCCGTCTGCGGCCGCCGCGAGGCAGAGCTCCGAGGCGTACCGGTCGGCGAGCCGGCGCAACGGGGCCGTGCAGTGGGCGTAGGGCGCGGCGACGGCGGAGTGGATCGTGGTCTTCGGTCGGACGCCGTCCCGGAACACGGTGTAGCCCGCGCCGCGCAGCAGTGTCGTGCACTCCTGGAGGAAGGCGGCATGGTGCGGCCAGTGCGGGTCGAGGGAGCGGATGAGCTCCGCGTACGAGACGTGATGCGGCCAGCGGATGCGCAGGGCCTTGGCCGTGCGGCGGAGACGGCCCACCGCGCCGTCGGGGGCGGTGGGCAGCGTACGCAGGATCCCCGTGCCGTGCGAGAGCATCAGTTCGGCCGCCGCCATGCCGGTGAGCAGGGAGAGCTGCGCGTTCCAGCACTCCACGGGGAGCGGGGCGCGGTAGACGAGTTCGTACGCCCCGTCCTCGTCGAGGATCTCCTGTTCGGGCACGTTGAGCGAGACGCCGCCGCGCTCGGCCTCCAGCCGTTCGCGTGCCTGCCCGATGTCCTTGAGGAGAGCCAGGGGTTCCTCCGCCCTCCCCTCCCCGATCTGCTTCTGCGCCTGCTTGTGGTCGAGCCGGGCCCGGCTGCGTACGAGGGCACGGTGGACGTCGGTCGCCGTCGTACGGCCGTCCGCGTCGAGGTCGATCGTCCACAGGACGGCCGGACGGGTCCGGTCCGGGAGCAGGCTGGCGGCGTCCTCGGACAGGGCCGCCGGGTGCAGCGGCACCCTCTCGTCGGGGAAGTAGAGCGTGGTCACGCGCCGGTGGGCCTCGGCGTCGAGGGCGCCGCCGGGGGCGACGAAGGCAGCGACGTCGGCGATGGCGTACCGGACGCGGTAGCCGCCGCGCCGCCGGGACAGGTGCATCGCCTGGTCGAGGTCCATGGAGCCCGGCGGGTCGATGGTGAACAGGGGGATGTCCGTCGCGTCGTCGGAGGGCAGCCGGGGAGCCCGCCCGGCCTCCTCCAGGACGTCGGGCGGGAAGCCTTCGGGCACACCCAGCTCGGTGCGCAGCGCGCGCAGCGCGGCCCGCAGGGGAGCCTCCGGTGCACCGGTGACGCGCATGTGACGTCGGGGCATGGGTCGAGCGTAGGACGAGCGCCACCGGGCGGCACTCCGGGCGCGGAACGGTGTGCCCGGCACCCTTTAGGCTGGCGCGGGGCCACACCACCGTTAGGAGAACACCACCGTGCTCGTGCTGCTGCCGCCCTCCGAAGGCAAGGCCCCCTCCGGCAGGGGGGCCGCGCTGAAGCTGGAGTCGCTGTCCCTGCCCGGTCTCACCGAGGCACGGCAGGCGGTCCTGGACGAGCTGGTCGACCTGTGCGCGGGCGACGAGGAGAAGGCCCGCGAGGTCCTCGGGCTGAGCGAGGGGCTGCGCGGCGAGATCGCGAAGAACACGGAGCTGCGCGCCGCGGGGGCCCGGCCGGCCGGCGAGATCTACACGGGTGTCCTGTACGACGCCCTGGACCTGGGTTCGCTGGACGCGTCCGCCAAGCGGCGCGCGAGCCGGTCGCTCCTGGTGTTCTCGGGGCTGTGGGGCGCGGTCCGGGTGACCGACCGCATCCCCTCGTACCGCTGCTCGATGGGCGTGAAGCTGCCGGGGCTCGGGGCGCTCGGCACGCACTGGCGTACTCCGATGGCCACCGCGCTGCCCGAGGCGGCCGGCGACGGACTCGTCCTGGACCTGCGTTCCTCCGCGTACACGGCGGCGTGGAAGCCGAAGGGCGAGCTGGCGGGGCGGACGGCGACCGTGCGGGTGCTGCACACGCAGCTGGTCGACGGGGTGGAGAAGCGCTCGGTCGTCAGCCACTTCAACAAGGCGACCAAGGGCAGGATCGTCCGCAGCCTCCTCAGCGCCGGTATCGCGCCCAAGGGCCCGGCGGAGCTGGTGGAGGCGCTGCGGGACCTCGGGTACACGGTGGAGGCGGAGGCGCCCGGCCGGGCGGGCAGGCCGTGGGCGCTGGACGTGGTGGTGACGGAGATCCACTGAGCCGGGCCGCGGCGCCCGGTGCGCGGCGGCTCGTGCCGGGCGGCTCTTGCCAGGCGGCTCTTGCCAGGAGGCTCTTGCCGGGCGGCTCTTGCCAGGCGGGCCGTGGCGGGTGCCTCGGGCCGGGTGGGTCGGCCGGGTCGGCATACAGCAGGTGATTGCAGCATGTGCAACGTCCTTTGCGCATGCTGCACACCCCGGGCAGGATGAGGCCATGACTTCGCCGCTGCCCTCCTTCTCGCCTGCCTCCGTGCTGGATCTCGCGCCGGTCGTCCCCGTCGTCGTGGTCGAGGACGCCGCCGACGCCGTCCCGCTCGCGCGGGCGCTGGTCGCCGGCGGGCTGCCCGCGATCGAGGTGACGCTGCGGACCCCGGCCGCCCTCCCCGCGATCGGGGCGATCGCCGCGGAGGTCCCGGACGCCGTGGTCGGTGCGGGCACGGTCCTCTCCCCCGCGCACGTCGCGGAGTCGGTGGCCGCGGGGGCCCGCTTCCTCGTCAGCCCCGGCTGGACGGACGCGCTGCTGGCCGCCATGGCGGCGTCCGGGGTGCCGTTCCTGCCCGGGGTGTCCACGACGTCGGAGGTCGTGGCGCTGCTGGAGCGGGGCGTGCGCGAGATGAAGTTCTTCCCGGCGCAGGCGGCGGGCGGTACGGAATATCTCAAGTCGCTGGCGGGCCCGCTGCCGCAGGCGCGGTTCTGCCCGACGGGCGGCATCGGTCCGGCCTCCGCGCCGGAGTACCTCTCCCTTCCCAACGTCGGCTGCGTGGGCGGGAGTTGGATGCTCCCGCAGGACGCGGTCGCCGGGCGGGACTGGGACCGGATCGAGGCTCTGGCGCGGGAGGCCGCGGCGCTCAGGTCAACACTGGGATGACGACCCCGCAGTCGCTGCTCGGATGACGACCGCGCAGTCGCCACTCGGATGACGACCGCACAGGCCGTCATGCGGGCGACCTTGCCGAAAGCCGCCACTGGGACGACGACCGCTCAGGCCCCCACCCGGATGACGACCTTGCCGAAAGCCGCCGCGCTCTCGTAGTGGCGGAAGGCCTCGTGGACCTCGTCGAAGCCGAAGACGCGGTCGATGACCGGGCGCGTCCCGTGCAGCGTCAGCGCCCGGTTCATGGACTCGAAGTGCGCTCGACTGCCGACGAACACCCGGCGGATCGTCGCCAGACTCGCCGCGTACGCCGCATTGGAGATCTCGATGCCCGGCCTGCGCGGGGCGCCGGTGATCAGGAGCACGATCTGGCCGTAGAGCGCGGCGGCGCGCATCGACTGCTCGATGGTGTCGGGGCCGTTCGTCTCGACGACTAGGTCCGCACCGCGACCGCCGGTCAACTCCTTCACCGTCAACCCCCATTCGGGGCTCTCCGCGTAGTTGACTACGTGGTCCGCGCCGAGCGCCTTGAGACGGTCGGCCTTCGCGGCGCTCGACGTCGTCGCGATGACCTCGGCGCCCAGCATCTTGGCGAACTGCACTACGAACAGGGACAGTGCGCCGGCGCCCAGGGTGAGCACGGTCTGGCCGGGGGCCAGGGGCTCGCCGCCCGTCAGGGAGTGCCAGGCGGTGACTCCGGCACAGGGCAGGCAGGCCGCTTCCTCCCAGGTCAGGTGGTCCGGGACGCGTACAGCGGCCTCCTGGTCGAGGGCGGTGTACTCGGTGAGCATGCCGTTCAGGGTGGCGCCCGGCTGGTCGAACTGGGTCGGAGTGATCCTTCCGTCGCGCCAGTTGGGGAAATACGTGCCCGCCACCCGGTCGCCGACCGCGAACCGGGTCACCTCCCCTCCCACCGCGACGACTTCGCCTGCCCCGTCGCTCACCGGGATCACATCCGGCACGGCCTTCAGCGGGTAGGTCCCCTTCATGAGCAGGAGATCGCGCTTGTTGAGGGAGACGGCCCGGACACGGACAAGGATTTCGCGCGGGCCGGGCTCCGGGCAGTCGGTTTCGCGCGGGACGATGCCGTCGAGGGTGCCGAGCGTTTCGAGGTGGTAGGCGCGCATGTCCGCTCCCTGAGGTCTGCTCTGTGGATGCATCCATGCTGATCGCACGGGGTACGTCGCTCAATTCCCGGCAAGGTATGACAGCCCGCCGGGACGGCGAGGTCGTAGGGACGGCTGTCGTCGTGAAGAGCGCCACGTCGCAGAAACCGCGATGTCGTACCCGTGACGTACAACTGGTCCCATGACCACCAGCATCTCCACCGAGCCCCCTCCCTTCGCCCGGGAGCTGTTGCGCTGGCGCACCGCGCGTCGGGTCAGTCAGCTGGAGCTCGCCTCGCGGGCGGGGACGACGCAGCGGTACGTCAGTTTCATCGAGCGTGGGCGTTCGGTGCCCGGCAGAGAGATCGTGATCAGGCTCGCCGAGTCGCTGGAGCTGACGCTGCGGGAGCGCAACTCATTGCTTCTGGCGGCCGGTTACGCGCCGGCGTTCGCCGAGTCTCCGCTCGACGCGGTCGCGCTGAAGCCCGTACGGGAGGCGCTGGACAGCATTCTCGAAGGGCATCTGCCCTATCCGGCCGTGGTGGCGGGGCCACGGGGTGAACTCGTCGCGGCCAACGAGGCGTTCGACGTTCTCACCGAGGGCGTCGCCCCGGAACTGCTCGCACCGCCCGTCAATGTTCTACGGCTCGCGCTGCATCCGAGCGGGATGGCGTCACGGGTGGTGAACCTGGACGCGTGGGGGCAGCACATCGTGGAGAACCTGCGGGCCCGGGCCGCCCGCAGCCCTGATCCCCTGCTCGACGCGCTGGCCGAGGAACTGACGGAGTACGTACCGGCCAGCGCGCCCGGCGCGGACTACCTCGGCTTCGCCGTACCGCTGCGACTGCGCTGCGCGGAGGGCGAGTTGAGACTGCTCACCACGCTGACGTCGTTCGCGACGGCGGTGGACGTCACGCTCGCCGAGCTCCACCTGGAGGCGTTCCTCCCGGCGGACCGGGAGACGGCGGAGATCCTGCGGAAGCGGGCCGCGCAGCGCACGTGACCAGCACTCATGATCAGCGCACGTGATCAGCTCGCCCGACCAGCTCGTCTGATCGGCGCACATGCTCAGCACACGTGATCAGCACACGTGATCAGCGCAGGTGAGACGTGTCGTTGAACAGCCGGACACTCGCGTTGCCGTCCGCGTAGTACGCCACCGCGGAGAGCGAGGCCGCGGACAGTTCCATGCGGAACAGGGACTCCGGCGGGGCGCCGAGGGCGAGGCGTACGAGGGTCTTGATCGGGGTGACGTGCGAGACGAGCAGGACGGTGCGGCCGGCGTACGAGGCGATCAGCTTGTCGCGGGTGGCGGCCATACGACGGGCGGTCGCCGCGAAGCTCTCGCCGCCGCCGGTCGGTTCGGCCTTCGGTGAGGCGAGCCAGGCGTTCAGGTCGTCGGGGTAGCGCTCCCGCACCTCGCCGAACGTCAGCCCCTCCCAGGCACCGAAGTCCGTCTCGCGCAGCCCGTCCTCGATGACCACGTCGAGGCCGAGGCGGGCGGCGACGGCGCCCGCGGTCTCGCGGGTCCGGGTGAGCGGCGACGCCACGATCGCCTGGATCGTGCCGCGTGCGGCGAGCGCAGCGGCGACCCGTTCGGCCTGTTCACGGCCGACGTCCGACAGCGACGGGTCGCTGCCGCCGCTGCCCGAGAACCGCTTCTGCGGGGTCAGGAGGGTCTCGCCGTGGCGCAGCAGGACGAAGGTGGCGGGAGCGCCCATGTCGGGGGCCGCGCCCCAGCCGACGGTCGGCGCCTTGCCCTCCGCGGGGGCGGCCGTGCCGGCCGTGCCTGTCGCCGCCGCCACGGTGCGTGCTGCGCGCCTGTCGGCCTCCGACGTCGCGGCGTCGCCGCCGGGCGGCCGGGCGCTTTCGGATGTCGTCGAGCCGCGGGTCGCCGGGGGCTGGGCGCGCAGTTCCCCGCGCCCCTGAAGGGGCGCTCCCGGAGCCGGTGCGGCAGAGGGTTCCGTGTCGCCGCCGGGAGGCGGGGCGGTGTCGGACGTCGTCGAGTCGCGGGTCCCTGTCGGCTGGGCGCGCCGTTCCTCGCGCCCCTGAAGGGGCGCTCCCGACGCCGGTGCGGCAGAGGGAGCCGTATGGTCCCGTGCGCCCGCGAGTGCCGCGCGGGCCCTCGCGGCGCCCGCCGCCGCGTCCCCGGGCGGGCCGGACGGCTCGGGCGGACCGGCCGTCGTCGTCCGCGCGTCCAGCTCCGCCGTCGACGCGGACGGCGACCACTGCTCCCCGCGCTTGCCCGCGTCCATCGCCTCGTTGGCCAGCCGGTCCGCGTGCTTGTTGCGCTCCCGGGGGATCCACTCGTACGTCACCTGCGACGCCGGGAAGATCCGCGCCGCCTCGGCGGCCAGCGGCTTCATGTCCGGGTGCTTGATCTTCCAGCGTCCCGACATCTGCTCGACGACGAGTTTGGAGTCCATGCGAACCCGGACCGAGGCGGTCGGGTCCAGCTCGCGGGCCGCGCGCAGGCCCGCCACCAGACCCTTGTACTCGGCCACGTTGTTGGTGGCGATGCCGATGTACTCGGCGCGCTCCACCAGGGTCTGGCCCGTGGCCGCGTCGGCGACCACGGAGCCGTAGCCCGCGGGCCCCGGGTTGCCCCGGGAACCGCCGTCGGCCTCGACGATGAACTCCCGCACGCGCCAGGCCCCTTACAGGCCGGACTCGGAGGTGCGCACCAGGATGCGGCGGCAGTTCTCGCAGCGCAGCACGGTGTCCGGGGAGGCCGCCTTCACCTCGTTGACCTCGGTGATGTTGAGCTCCAGGCGGCAGCCCTCGCAGCGACGCTGGTAGAGCCGCGCGGCACCGATGCCGCCCTGCTGCTCGCGCAGCTTGTCGTAGAGCTTCAGCAGGTCGGCGGGGATGGTGCCGGCGATGACCTCGCGCTCCTTGGTCACCGAGGCCGACTCGCCGTCGAGCTGCTCGAAGGCCGCGTCCCGGCGGGCGGTCGCGTCGTCGATCTTCTGCTGCACGGAGGAGACGCGGCCGGTCAGCTCGGCCACCCGCTCCTGGGCGGACTCACGGCGCTCCATGACCTCCAGGACGACGTCCTCGAGGTCGCCCTGGCGCTTGGCGAGGGAGGTGATCTCGCGCTGGAGGTTCTCCAGGTCCTTCGGGGAGGTGACGGCACCCGAGTCGAGGCGCTGCTGGTCGCGGGTCGCGCGCTGGCGCACCTGGTCGACGTCCTGCTCGGCCTTGGTCTGCTCGCGGGCGCAGTCGCTCTCCTCGGTCTGCGCGGCGACGAGCAGGTCGCGCAGCTGCGTGAGGTCCTTGTTCAACGAGTCGATCTCGGCGTGCTCGGGCAGCGACCTCCGCTTGTGCGCGAGCTGCTGCAGGCGTACGTCGAGGGCCTGGACGTCGAGAAGTCGGATCTGGTCGGCGGGCGCGGCGTTCAGTTGGGGGCTCCTGATGTGTCGGTGTGAGAGGCCGCGTGGGCGGTCCAGGGGTCGGTGACCGTTTTGGAGACGTGGACGCGAAGTCCCCATCCGTGCCGGTCGGAGATCTCGTCGAGCTGGGCGGCGGCCAGCTCGCACCAGGGCCACTCGGTGGCCCAGTGCGCCGCGTCGAGCAGCGCGAGAGGACTGTGGGCGCGGGCCTCGGACACCGGGTGGTGGCGCAGGTCCGCGGTGAGGAAGGCGTCCACGCCTGCGGCGCGCACGTCGTCGAAGAGGCTGTCGCCCGAGCCGCCGCTGACCGCGACGGTCCGTACGAGTGCCTCGGGGTCGCCGGCGACGCGGATGCCCTGCGCGGTGGCGGGCAGCCGCTCGGCGACGCGCGCGGCGAGGTCGCGGACGGTCAGCGGATGGTCCAGCTCGCAGACGCGGCCGAGGCCACGGCGGCCCTCCGGGTCGGCGGGGTCCGGCACGAGGGGCCGTACGACCCGCAGGTCCAGCGCGCCGGCGAGGGCGTCCGAGACGCCGGGGTCGGCGCGGTCCGCGTTGGTGTGGGCCACGTGCAGCGCGACGTCGTTCTTGATCAGGGTGTGGACGACCCGGCCCTTGAAGGTGCCGGCCGCGACCGTCGTCGTACCGCGGAGGTAGAGCGGGTGGTGGGTGACGAGCAGGTCGGCGCCCAGCTTCACCGCCTCGTCGACGATGTCCTGGACCGGGTCGACGGCGAACAGCACGCGCGTGACCTCCTGGTCGGGGTCGCCGCAGACGGTGCCGACCGCGTCCCACCCCTCGGCCCTCTCGGGGGGCCAGAGAGCGTCGAGCGCGGCGATGACTTCAGACAGACGGGGCACGGGGAAAAGGCTACCTGCCCCGTGTCCGTACCCGGCCTGCCGCGGGCCACTCGACCAGGGGCCCGGCGGCGCGCGGCTCCCGGCGCGCGCGGTCCGCCCCGTCTCCTGACCACCGTTCAGCACACCCGCCCCCGTTTCCTCAGGCGAATCCCGACATGGCCACCCTTATGTGTGAAGCGGCAGCTCGTCGGTCCCACGTCTGTGCGTGCGAAAACTAGCTTCGTCGCCGGAGGTGACCGAACGATGACGGCCTGTGCGACGGAGCCCGGGGCGGAGAACGCGTCGGGGCTCGTGCCGGAGGACCCCGCGGGGCTCGTACCGGACCACGCGACGACACCGCTCGCGGCGGATCACCCGGCGGGGACGGCGGCGGAGTTCGTGCCGGACCGCTCCGCGGGGGCGCCGGCGGAGACCGCGGCGCCGGCGCCCGCGGCACCGCTGCCCGCGACGGACCGCTCGGCGGGGAGCGCACCGGGCACCGCGCCGGAGCCCACCGCGGGCCTCACGCCCGACAGCGCGCCGGGGGTCGCCCCGGGCCGCGCCGTGAACGCCACGGCGGGGAACGCGCCGCGCTACGCGGTCGAGCCCGCTGCGGTCCGCACGGCGGAGAGCGCGGCCGCGCGTACGGCCTGGATCGCGGCGGCCCCTGTCCCGGGGAGCGCGGAGGGGAACGCGTCCGACCGCGCCGCGGGTGACGTGCGGGGCAGCACGACGGGGGTTGCGGCGGACCGCACCGCGGGCGGCGCCGCAGGGCGCGCGACGAGGAGCGCTCCCGAACGCACCGTGGGCTTCGGGACGCGGAGCACGACCTGGGTCGCGGTGAACCACGACGTGAGCCCCGGCGCGGTGAGCACGACGGACCCCTCCCCGGGTGCCCCGGCGGGGAGCGCGCTCGACCGCGCCGTACGGATCGCGCGGGAGAGCGCGACCGGGACCCCGGCCGACCCCGCCGTCGAGGTCGCGACAGCCGGCACGAGCTGGACCACGACGAACCCCACCGCCGGTGACGCGACGGACACCGCGACCTGGACGATGGCGAACCCCGCCGTCGGCGCCGAGACAGACAGCGCACCCCGGAACGTGCCCGGCCCTGCCGTCGACACCGCGACAGCCAGCACGAACTGGACCGCGCCCGGCCCGACCGTCGACGTCGCGACGGACACCGCGACCTGGACCACGGCGCACCCCGCCGTCGGTGCAGAAACGAACAGCGCGACCTGGGCCATGGCGGACCCCGCCGTCGGCATCGCGGCGGGGAATCCGCCCGGAGGCGCGGGCGACGGCGCGTGGGGGCGCGCGCCGGGGATCGTGGCCGACCGCACCACGGGCGTCGTCGTCCGGAGCGCCGGCGGACGCGCCGCCGACGTCCCGCTGCAGCGCGCGGCCGACGGCGTGTGGGTCGTCGCGGCGAACGGCGCGACCGACGCTGCCGTCGGCACCACGCGGGACAGCCGCGCCGAGCTCGCCGCCGGCGGCACTGCGGGCGGCGGCGCGTGGGGTAGCGGCGCGGCGGACCGCGCTGCACCAGCCGTGGGGAGCGCGGCGGCCCCCGCCGTCGGCGCCCCGCGGGAGCGCGCGAGCCGGGGCACGGCCGGCCACGCCGGAGAAGCGGGTGGCCAGGTCCGCGACGGGGCGGTCGGGGACGCAGGTGGCCAGGTCCGGATCGGGGACGCGCGTGGCCAAGTCCAGGACAGGTCGGCCACGGACGCGCGTGGCCAGATCCGGCACGGGGCGGTCGGGGACGCAGGTGGCCAGGCCTGGATCGGGGACGCGCGTGGCCAAGTCCAGGACAGGTCGGCCACGGACGCGCGTGGCCAGATCCGGCACGGGGCGGTCGGGGACGCAGGTGGCCAGGCCCGGATCGGGGACGCGCGTGGCCAAGTCCAGGACAGGTCGGCCACGGACGCGCGTGGCCAGGTCCGCGACGGGGCGGTCGGGACCGACGTGGAGGCGGTGGGTATGGACGAGGGCGCGTGGGCCGCGGGGCCCGGGTGTGTGATCGCCGCCGACGGCACGTACGCCGCGCGGCTCGCCCTCGACGGCGCGTCCTGGTACCCGGAGCGCTGGACGCTGGACGGGCCCGAGCCGTACGCCGTGCCGCTCCCGGTCAACCAGCCGGAGGAGCCCGGCACGGAGGTGCAGCCGCTGTCCGACGGACGGGTGCTGATCCACCGGGTCGTGGACGGTCGGCACACCTTCTCGCTGCTGTACCCGACGGGGCCGGGCACCGGCGAACTGCCGCTCGGCGCCGTCGAGTGCCCCGACCGCGAGACCCGGCTGCGGCTGCTGCCGCCCGCGCCGGGCGGGGAGCGCGCGTACGCCCTCGCCGTCGGCCGCGGCTCCACGACGGTGTGGCTGGTGGCGGGCGGCGCGTTCGGCCCCGAGCACGTCGCCGAGGTGCCGGGCCACTGCTCGGGCGGCGTCTGGCTGGACCGCACCGGCCGGCTGCTCGCCCTGGACCGGTTCCAGGACGGCCGCACCAAGTCGGTGGTCGTCGACCTGGAGCGCGGCGGCGAGATGTCCCCGCTCCTGCAGATCACCGAGCGCAGCAACGACCGTCTGCTCCTCGCGGACGCCGACAGCGGGCTCCTGCTCATCCGCTCCGACGCGCCGTCGCCGGGCCACGACCGCCTCGGCTGGGGCGTCCTCGGCAGCACCCTCCCGGTCCGCTTCCCGGACTGCCTGCGTGCGCCGGAACACACCGTCACACCCTTCGCGATCCAGCCCGGCCAGGTACTCACCCCCGAGACCTGCGCGGTGGCCCTGCGCATCGACGGCCCGGCCGGCACCTGGCTGGGCATCTGGCGCCCCGCCGAACGCCATGTCCACCAACTCCCCGCGCCGGCGGGATGGCTGGCGGGCACCGGACTGTGGACCAAAGAGGGGGTGCTCCAACTGCCGTACGCGACGGGTGCGGTGCGGTGCGGCGTGGCCCGGGTGGGAGCGCCCGCGGGGACGGGGGAAGGGGATGGGGGTCCTGACCGGGACGCCGTTCAGGACCCCGCCCCGCCCGTCGCCGCCCGTCCCGTCCCCCTCCAGCAGGCGCCCCTGAAGGGCCGGGTGGTACGTCAGGTCGCCCCGGTGCCGTCACCCGCCGACACCTCTGTGGTGACGGCCGGTTAGAATCCCCCGGCTGCACAGAAGGATCTTGCATACGGGGTGAACACACAGATGAGCGACACGAGCATCAAGGAACCGCAGGTCACCGCCGACGAGGCCACGGCCCTCGCCGAAGGTCACGGCAGGCACCGCGGTCCGGTCTCCGGCCATGACGACGAGGCGACCCCACAGGGACGCCACCGCAAGCCGTCCGAGCAGACGGACCTGTCGATCTGACGGCACGTCGTAACCGGCACACGGCCCCGCTCGCCGACGGCGAGCGGGGCCGTTCTGTGCGGGGCTCCCCCGGGCCCCACGTGCGGGCGGCGTCCGACTCCCCCGCTGTCGCGGCGGCCTTGTCCGGCTGCGGACCGGCCTCCACAATCGAGACCCACGGTACGGAACTGACATCCGCGGGGGTATCCCAGATTCCTGGGATATGACGGGCCGATATTCCGGGGACATGCCGATGACTCCTGCCGAGACCACCGCCCGCCTCGAACGCGCCCTGCGCGGCGAGCTCAACGCACTCGCCGTCCTCGACCGCACCAGCCGCGTCCTGCTCGATGCCGTGCCGGCGGACATCTGGTGCGGAGTCGTCCTCGACCCCTCGACGCTGCTGGACACCGGGGGCCAGCACGAGTCCGGCTTCCCCGAGTCGAGCATGCGCCGCCTCTTCGAGATCGAGCACGTGGAGCAGGACGACGTCGACAACCTGCGGGCGCTGGCCCGGCGCCCGGGCAGGGTGAGCCTGCTGAGCCGCTCCACCCACGGCCGGCTCGACGACAGCAAGTACTACCGCGAGATCCTGCACCCCCTGGGGCTCACCGACGAGTTGCGCGTCCTGCTGCGGGACGGCCGGCGCACCTGGGGTCTGCTCGTGCTCTGCCGGGACGGGCACACCCGCGCCTTCTCCTCGGCCGACCTCGCCGTCGCCGAGGCGGTGAGCGTGCCGGCCTGCGCCGCGCTGCGCCGTTCGCTGCTGCTGTCCGGCGTGGACTCGGGCCCGCTGCCGGACGCGCCGGGCTGGGTGGTCCTCGACGGCGATCTGGAGGTGCGGTCGATGTCGCCGACGGCGCAGCACTGGCTGGACCGGCTCCAGGAGCGGCACGCGCCGGGCCGCGGCAAGGCGGGCCCGTACCTGATGCGGGCGCTGGCCGTGCAGGCGCGGGGCGAGGTGGCCGGGGCCGGCGCGCATGTGCGGGCGCCGACGAGCGCGGGGCGGTGGATCTCGCTGCGGGCCTGGCCCGTCGACCAGGGCGGCGAACCCACCACGGTGGTGTCGGTGGGCCCCACCGATCCCGGCGAGCTGACCGCGCTGGTCCTCGACGTGTACGGGCTGTCGCCGCGTGCGCGGCAGATCGCCCAGCTCGTGCTGCTGGGCCGCTCGACCAGTGAGATCGCCCGGCAGCTCGGGGTCTCCGCGTACACCGTTCAGGACCATCTCAAGCAGATCTTCGACAAGGTGGGGGTGCGCAGCCGCCGGGAACTCGTCGCCGAGCTGTTCTTCCGGCACTACTTGCCCCAGCTGGCGCACCCTCCCCTGTCGACCGACGGCCGCCTGCTCGGCGGCCCGGACGGCTGACCTCCCGGATCCGGGGCGGCCGGACAACTGTCCTTCCGGAACCGGGGCGGTCCGGAACCAGGCCGGCCCGGAGCCGGGCGGCCCTGAAGCGGGGCCGCCCCCTACGGTCGTCACCCGTGCTTGAGCCCCAGCACCTCCGCGGCCGCGAACGTCTCGCCCTTCGGCCGGTCGGCGTAGTACGGCGTGAGCAGCGCGTCGAGTTCGTCGTGGCTGAAGGCGTCCTGCTTGGAGTCGAACTTGGCGGCGACACGGGGGCGTTCGACGATCGCGACCATGCCGCCGTGCACGACGATGAGCTGCCCGTTGACATGTCCGGCGGCGGGCGCGGCCAGATAGCCGACGAGGGGGGCGACATGCTCGGGGGCGAGCGGGTCGAGGCCCTCGTCGGGCTCGGCGAACCCCGCGAAGACGTCCTCCGTCATCCGGGTCCGGGCGCGTGGGCAGATGACGTTCGCCGTGACGCCGTACTTGGCCAGCGCCAGGGCGCTCGACGTGGTCAGGCCGACGATCCCGCCCTTCGCCGCCGCGTAGTTGGGCTGTCCGGCGGAGCCCGCGAGGAAGGCCTCCGAGGAGGTGTTCACGATGCGCCCGTACACGGGGCCGCCGGCCGCCTTGGACCGCGCCCGCCAGTGCGCGGACGCGAAGCGGGTGGTGTTGAAGTGGCCCTTCAGGTGCACCCGGATCACCGAGTCCCACTCGTCCTCGGACATCGAGAAGACCATCCGGTCGCGCAGGATGCCCGCGTTGTTGACGAGGACGTCGAGTTTCCCGAACTCGGTGACCGCCAGTTCCACCAGCAGGCGGGCCTGTTCGTGGTCGGCGACGTCCCCGGTGTGGGCGACGGCCCGGCCACCCGCGGCGCGGATCTCGGCGGCGACCTCCTCGGCGGGCGTGGCCGAGGACGCGCCCGACCCGTCCCGCCGGGACTGGCCGTAGTCGTTGACGACGACGGCCGCGCCCAGCCGGGCGAGCTCCAGTGCCTCGGCCCGGCCGAGGCCGCGTCCCGCGCCGGTGACGATCGCGGCGAGACCCTCAAGTGGCAGTGACATCAAAGTCCTTAGCGGTTGTGGGGTCAGATCTCGATGCAGGTGCGCAGCGCGGTGCCCGTGCGCATCTGGTCGAGTGCCTCGTTGATCCCGGCCAGCGGCACCCGGTGGGTGATCAGGCCCTCCAGGTCGATGCGGCCGGCCCGCCACAGGGCGATGGTGCGCTCGTAGGACCGGAGGACGTCCCCGCCGCCGTACATGGACGGCAGGATGCGCTTCTCGTCGAAGAACAGCTCGAACATGTTGAGCTGGAGGAAGTCGTCCATGGCTCCCGCGCCGACGACCACGAGGGTCCCGCCGCGGCGGGTGTTGTCGTACGCCGTGCGTGCCGTGGCCGACTTGCCGACGACCTCGAAGACGTAGTCGAAGCCCTCGCCGCCCGTCACCGACTGTTTGGCGTCGGCGAGTTCGTCGGGCGAGAGGGCCTTCGTGGCGCCGAACCTCAGCGCGGCCTCGCGGCGCGAGGCGACCGGGTCGACGGCGACGATCTCGGCGGCGCCCTTGAGCCGCGCGCCCTGGATCGCGGAGATGCCGACGCCGCCGCAGCCGATGACGGCGACCGACGAACCGGCCTCCAGGTCGGCGGTGTTGAGGGCGGCACCGAGCCCGGTGGTGACGCCGCAGCCGATGAGGGCCGCGATGTCGTAGGGCACGTCGTCGGGGATGGGCACCGCGCAGCCCGCGTCGACGACGACCTCCTCGGTGAAGGTGCCGGTGCCGGCGAAGCCGAAGACGTCGCCGCCGGGGCGTTTGAAGTTGGGGGTGCCCGCGTTCATGAATCCGGCCAGACACAGTTCGGTCTGCCCACGCTTGCAGGCGGGGCAGACGCCGCAGGCGGGCAGCCAGCAGACGACGACCCGGTCGCCGGGCTTGAGGTGGCTCACCCCGTCGCCGATCTCGGTGATCTCCCCGGCGCCCTCGTGGCCGGGGACGAACGGCGCGGGCTGCGGCAGTACGCCGTTCATCGCGGACAGGTCCGAGTGGCACAGCCCGGTGGCGCGCACCCGGATCCTCACCTTGCCGGGCCCGAAGCCCACCGCCTCGACGTCGTCGAACACTTCGAGCTTGTCCTGGCCTATCTCCTGCTGTACGGCTGCGCGCATGGTGCGGCTCCCCTCGGAAGGTCCCCTCGGACGTGCGGGCGTACTGAAGTGCTGGAGTCCTGGGTGCCGGCGGCCCTGGGGTGTCCGGCGGCGCTCAGGAGTGTTCGACGACCGTGTCGGCCAGTACCGGGGCGTCGTCCCGTTCGACCGCGGCGACCGCCACCTGGACCGAGCCGTCCCGCCGCCACATCCGGATGCGCAGGGTCTCGCCGGGGAAGACGACGCCGGCGAAGCGTGTGGTGTACGAACGGACGCGGGTGACGTCGCCGCCCAGGAGGGTGTCGACGACCGCCTTGAGCGTCATTCCGTAGGTGCACAGTCCGTGCAGGATGGGCCGGTCGAATCCGGCGAGTTTGGCGAACTCGGGGTCGGCGTGCAGCGGGTTCCAGTCCCCGGAGAGCCGGTAGAGCAGCGCCTGGTCCTCGCGGACGGGCCGTTCGACGGTCCGGTCCGGTGGGCCCGTCGGCGCTTCGAGGCGGGTGGAGGGGCCGCGGTCGCCGCCCCAGCCGCCTTCCCCCCGGACGAAGATCTGGGCGTCGTTGGTCCACAGCGGGCCGTCGGCGTCGGCGACCTCGGTGCGCATGACGAGGATCGCCGCCTTGCCCTTGTCGTAGACGGCGGCGATGCGTCCGGTGGCGGTGGCGGTGCCCTCGACGGGGATCGGGCGGTGCAGTCGCACGGTCTGGCCGCCGTGCAGGACGCGGGCGAGGTCGACGTCGACACCGGGCATGGACAGTCCGCTGATCACACCGGGAGAGCCGGCGCCCGCGACGGTCGCGAAGCTGGGCAGGACGTGCAGCCTGGATTCGAGGGTGTAGCGCAGCTCGTCGGGGTCGGTCGCGGGGACGCCCGCGCCGACGCCCAGGTGGTAGAGCTGGACGTCCCGGTGGTTCCAGGTGATCTCTCCGGTCCGGGGTTCCGCGGCGACGGCCTTGGCGGCGTCAATGGGCATGGGGCTCCTGATGACTAGCGCGAGAGACCTCGGTGCGGCCGTCCGCACCGTCGGCCGCACCGAGGTCGACACTGGGCCGCGGAACCCGCCCGTGCTAGAACGCGTTCCAGTCCGGCGCCCCCTTGTATAGCCCAGCGCCCAGCACTTGTGAAGACTACTGACGCCATGTCAGATCCGCGGGTCGCCACGGTCACCCGTGACATTTGTCCCGGCCGATCGCCCACAAGTGCATCTGCCGGGCGCGCCCGCCCGCCCCTAGCGTCGTAGCCATGACAAAGACGACGGGGACAGAGCCGATGGCGGGGGCACGGTCGGCCGTGTCCTTCGAGGGGGCGGCCAAGACCTTCGGCGACATACGCGCCGTGGACGGGGTGAACCTCACGATCGCGCGGGGCGAGACGGTGGCGCTGCTGGGCCGCAACGGCGCCGGCAAGTCGACGACGATCTCCCTGCTGCTCGGGCTGAACGAGCCCGACGAGGGCACGGTGACGCTCTTCGGCAGCCGCCCGGAGGAGTCCGTGCGGGCCGGGCGGGTCGGCGCGATGCTCCAGGACACACGGCCGGTGCCCCGCGTCACCGTGCGGGAACTGGTGGCCTTCGTGGCCGGACGCTACCCGGCGCCGCTGTCGGTGGACGAGGCGCTGGAACTCGCGGGCATCGCGGACCTGGCGGCCCGGCGCGTCGACCGGCTCTCCGGAGGACAGACGCAGCGGGTGCGGTTCGCGGTGGCGCTCGCCGGGAATCCCGCGCTGATCGTGCTCGACGAGCCGACCGCCGCCCTGGACGTGGAGGCGCGGCACGCCTTCTGGGGCTCGATGCGGGGGTACGCGCGACGCGGCCACACGGTGGTCTTCTCCACCCACTACCTGGAGGAGGCCGACGCGCACGCGGACCGGATCGTCGTCATCGACCACGGCCGGATCGTCGCGGACGGCACCGGGGAGCAGCTCAAGCGGTCGGTGGGCGGCAATCTGGTCTCCTTCGACCTCGCGGGGCAGGGCACGGAGGGTCTGGCGCTGCTGCCCGGCGTCGTCTCGGTGGAGATACGCGGGGACCGGGCCCGGCTGCGCACGGACGACTCGGACGCGACGGTGATCGCGCTGGCCGAGCTCGGGGCGATACGCGGCCTGGAGGTCGTGCCCGCCTCCCTCGACGACGCGTTCATGGCGCTGACCTCACAGGTTCTGGAGACGGTGTGATGCTGGACTATCTGCGACTCGAAGTGCGCCGGACGCTGCGCGACACCGGCTTCGTGATCGGCGGCATCGCGATGCCGGTCATGATGTACCTGCTCTTCACCAATCTCGGCGGCGGTGACGACGGCGAGTGGAAGACGGCGTCCATGGTCGGCATGGCCGCGTACGGCGCGGTCGGCTCGGCCCTGAACACCGGCGGCGGGGTCGCCGAGGACAAGGTGATCGGCTGGCTGCGGCAGCTGCGGGTGACGCCGATGACGCCGCGCGAGGTGGTGGTCGGGCGGACGCTGACCGGATCGGTCACCGTGCTGCCCGCGATCACCGCGGTGCTGGCGGCGGGCGGCCTGGTCAACGGCGTACGGCTGCACCTGTGGCAGTGGGCGGCGATCGCCGTGCTGCTGTGGCTGGGCTCGGTGCCCTTCACCCTGCTGGGCCTCGGCAACGGCTACCGGCTGACCGCGCAGACGACGGGCGTCGCCAACATGGTGTGCAACCTGGGACTTTCGGTGGTCGGCGGGCTGTGGTTCCCGCTCGAGCTGTTCCCCGGCTGGCTGCGGTCCCTGGCGGTCTACACCCCCACGAACCGCTTCGCGCAGCTGGGCGTCTCGGTCGCGGACGGCCACGCCCCCGCCGCGGGTGGGGTGGCGGTGCTCACGGCGTGGCTGCTGGCCTTCGGTTCGTACGCGGTGTTCGCGTACCGTCGGTCCGCACGGACCGTCTGAGCGGGGAGCGGCGAGATGCCCTGGATGCGAGAGGTCACCTGCCAGTTGCACGAGTGGCGGGCGGCGCGGGCGCGCTGGAAGGCGGACATGGAGCGGTACAAGACCGAGCAGCGGGCCGCCCGCGCTTCGGGGAAGGAGGTCCGTGACCCCGGCCCGCCGCCCACCGGCTTCGCGCTGCTGCCGTGGCTGCTGATGGGCATGGGCGCCTTCTCCAACATCCTCCAGGGCCGGACGCAGCAGCCCTGGATCGGCGCCATCGGCCTGTTCGCCTTCAACTCGCTCTACATCTACGTGACCTTCCGCGCCTTCGTGAAGGAGACGCGCGAGGCCCGCTCCACCCGGGTGGCCCTGGTCCTGATGGGCCTGATCACCTGCACGCTGGCGATCGTGTACGGCGGCACCTGGCTGTACTTCTTCCCGCTGCTCGGACTGGCCACGGGCGCGATCATGCGAGGGGCCTGGCTCGGCCGGATCGGGTTCGCGCTGACGGCGCTCGCCGCCGTGGTCTCCGCGTACCGGGCCGGCTGGGACGCGGTGAACGTCGCCTACGGCACGTTCCTGTCCACGATGGTGACGGCCGCGATCCTCTCCCTGTCGGAGGCCGTGCGCGAACTGCGCGCGGCACGCGAGGAACTGGCGCGGCGCGCCGTCGAGAAGGAGCGGCTGCGTTTCTCCCGCGACCTGCACGACCTGCTCGGTCACACGCTGTCGGTGATCGTGGTGAAGTCGGAGGCGGCCCGCAGGCTGGCCCCGCGTGACCTGGACGCGGCACTCGTCCAGGTCACGGACATCGAGTCGGTGGGCCGCCAGGCCCTGACCGAGATCCGTGAGGCGGTCACCGGCTACCGCGAGGGCAGCCTGGCCACGGAACTGGACCGCGCCCGTTCCGCACTGTCCGCGGCCGGCGTCGAACCCGTCGTACGGCAGTCGGGCCCGCCGCTCGTCCCGCAGACCGAGGCGCTCCTGGGCTGGGTGGTCCGCGAGGCGGTCACCAATGTCGTGCGGCACAGCGGCGCGGCCCACTGCGAGATCACCGTCGACGGCACGCCCGACCGCGTCCGGCTGACCGTCACCGACGACGGCACGGGCTCGTCCGCGGGCTCGTCCGCCGCCGCAGGCATCGGCGGCACCGGCCTGAAGGGCCTCACCGAGCGCCTCGCGACGGCCGGCGGATCACTGGAGGCGGGACCGGGCGCCCGCACCGGTTTCCAGGTGCGGGCCGAACTCCCCGTGGAGGCGACCGACTTGACGGAGGTACCGGCGTGAGGACGGTGTCGGCGTGAGGAAGACCCCCGCGCCGATGCCTTGCGCACAAGCGCAGTTCAGGGCACCTCATCGGGGTGCGCCGCCTACCCTTGCCCTGTGAACGAGATGCCCCGGGATCACCGGCCAGCCAAGTCCATTCGCGTCCTGCTCGCCGAGGACCAGGGCATGATGCGGGGAGCGCTCGCGCTGCTGCTGGGGATGGAGGCGGACATCGAGGTGGTCGCCCAGGTGTCCGCCGGGGACGCGATCGTGGACGCGGTGCTGACGCACCGCCCCGATGTGGCGCTGCTGGACATCGAGTTGCCCGGGATGAGCGGGCTGGACGCCGCCGCCGAACTGCGCGGGCAGGCCCCCGACTGCCGGGTGCTGATCCTCACCACCTTCGGCCGGCCCGGCTATCTGCGGCGGGCCATGGAGGCGGGGGCGGCCGGCTTCCTGGTCAAGGACGGCCCCGTGGAGGAGTTGGCGGAGGCCGTCCGGCGGGTGCTGACCGGCGAGACCGTCATCGATCCGGCGCTCGCCGCGGCGGCACTGAGCGCGGGCCCCAATCCGCTCACCGCCCGCGAGTGCGACGTGCTGAAGGCGTCGGTGGACGGCGCCACCGTCGCCGACATCGCCGACAGGCTCCACCTGTCCGAGTCGACCGTCCGCAACTATCTCTCCTCCGCCATCGGCAAGACGGGCACCCGCAACCGCATGGAGGCGATGCGGGAGGCCCGTCAGCAGGGATGGCTGTGATCCCGGCAAAGGAGGCCGCGGTCTTCCGGCGAGGGGCGGGTCACTCGGTCACGTTCACCGCCTTGTAGTTCTTCCCCTCCGGCGCCAGGCAGACGAACCAGTCGGACGGGGAGCCGTCCACCGGGCGGATCAGATCCTCGACGTCCGAGGTGAGGCCCGTGCCCGGGGCGGCTCGCCCGGCGTCGATCGTCGTGCCGTCGTCCCAGGTGCAGGTGACCCGCTCCGCGGTGGTCGCGACCTTGCCGATCACGAGCCGCTGGGACGCCGAGTCCTTGTCGGGTGCCCCGGTCGACAGCGGCATGGAGTACGCCTGGACGTCCGTGCCCGTGAGCGCGTCGCCCTTCTCGACGGCCCCGTCGATCACCGTCGACGGGGCGCCGTCGCCCACCGTGAGGCGCACGAAGAGCCATCCCTTGCCGACGAGGTCCGCGGCCACGCGTGCTCCGGTGGGAGTGACGCCGTACTCGCCCATCTGCGAACGCTGGTACTGCGCCTCCGCGATGTCCTTCGGCGCTCCCCAGACGTCCACGGTGACCGACCACTTCTTGCCGTGGTCCGTGCCCCTGGCCACGGAGCTCCGCTGCGGCTCGAACACATGCCGCTGGTCGCTCGTGGCGGGCCGGGTGGCGG
Source organism: Streptomyces sp. Tue6028 (assembly GCF_002300165.1). GTDB lineage: Bacteria > Actinomycetota > Actinomycetes > Streptomycetales > Streptomycetaceae > Streptomyces > Streptomyces siamensis. The sequence goes on from NZ_MLCE01000012.1 coordinate 221,067, forward strand.
CGGGGGCGACCTGTCCGCCGTCACCGCCGAACGACCCGGCGAGCGCCAGGGTGCCCGTCGAACCGGCGACCACCAGGGCCGCCGCGGCGGCGACCGCCCAGCGGCGGGCCCTGCGGCGCCGGCCGCCGCGGACCACGGCCTGGTAGGGGGCTATGCCGATCTCGACCTCGTCGGCAGCCTCGGCCAGCAGGAGGGCGATGTCCGTGTGCGTCATGTCGCTGTTCGTCTCCCGGTCCGCGCTCATCACTTCCGCCCTCCATTGGTCACCAGCTCCGCCAGGCCCGGTATGGCGCGCAGTTTCGCGATCCCCTTGGCCGCGTTGCTCTTCACCGAACCGACCGAACAGCCCATCGCCTCGGCCGCCTGGGTCTCGCTCAGGTCCTCCCAGTACCGCAGGACCACCGCCTCGCGCTGGCGCGGGGGCAGTTCGGCGAGGGCCTTGAGCAGGGCGCCGCGGTCGTCGGCCTGGGCCATCCGGTCACCGCTGTCGGCCAGTTCGCGGGTGAGGCCCGAGTCGTCCTTCGGCGCGAGGAACTCCTTGAGGCGTCTGCGGTGCCTGCGGGAATGCGCGTTGATCATCACGCGTCGTACGTAGGCCTCGGGCTCGTCAGCCGAGCCGACCCTGCGCCAGGCCACGAAGACCTGTTCGAGCGTCGTCTGGACCAGGTCCTCCGCGGCGTGCTGCTCCCCCGTCAGGAGAAATGCCGTACGCATCAGCCGCGGCCAGCGGCCGACGACGAAGTGCTGGAACTCCTCGTCCCGAGCCTGTTTCCGATCCCCCATGGGCACCTCCTAGATGTCTTATGGAGTCCACGAGGGCCGGATTCCGTTGCCTCGGGCCCGGAAGATCTTCCGCCCCGTCTCCAGGGCCCGGCAGACGTCACGTCCAGGACCGGCAACCCTGGCGTCTCGGGCCCGGCAGCCCCACCGCCTCAGACCCGGCAGACGTCACGCCCCGGACCTGGCAACCCTGGCGTCTCGGGCCCGGCAGCCCCGCCACCTCAGGCGGCCCGGGAGATCTTCCGCGGCAGCCACAGCAGCATCAGCAGCGCCCCGCCCAGCAGCAGGAACCCGCTGGTGCGGAACGCCAGGGCGTACCCGGCGGTGAGCGCCTCACCCGAGGTGCTGCCGCCCGTGCGGGCCGCCGCGATCGTCGACATGACCGCGAGACCGAGCGAGCCGCCCATCACCCGGGAGGTGTTGACCAGCCCGGACACGAGTCCGGCGTCGCCCGGTGCCGCGCCCGAGGTGGCGAGCGCGGCGAGCGGTGTCGCGGCCAGACCCGCGCCGGCCATCATCATCAGGCCCGGGAACATGATCGCCGTCAGGTACCCGCCGTCCGCCGTCATCATGGCCTGCCAGCCGAAGCCGGCCGCGGCCACCAGCGTGCCGACCGCCGCCACGTTGCGTGCGCCGACGACCGGCATGAGGCGCGGCGCCAGCTTCGAGCCGAGGACGACGGCGAGGGAGCTCGGCACCAGGGCGAGCCCGGCGCCGAGCGGCGTGTAGCCGAGGACGTTCTGCGCGTAGAGCGTCATGAAGAACCACATGCAGAACATCGCGGAGCCGCACACGAACATGGCCGCGTTCGCCGACGACACGGACCGCAGCGTGAACAGTTTCAGCGGCATCAGCGGCGCCTTCGTCCGGGCCTCGACAAGAAGGAACAGGCCGATGAGCGCGAGTCCGGCGGCGAGCGGGGCGAGGGTCGCGGCGGCCGTCCACCCCTCGGCCTCCGTCTGCACGACGCCGTACGCCACGGTCGCGAGGCCCGCGGTCACCAGCAGCGCGCCCGGCAGGTCCAGACGCCGTCCGTCGCCGGCCCGGCTCTCCACGAGCATGGACGCCGCCCCGGCGAGCAGCACCGCGCCGAACGGCACGTTGATGAGGAGCACCCAGCGCCATGACAGGCCGTCGACGAGGAGTCCGCCGACGAGTCCGCCCGCCGCGCCGCCCCCGGCGCCGACCGCGGTCCAGGTCGCTATCGCCCGGGCCCGGGCGGGCCCCTCCGGGACGGTGGACGTCAGGATGGTGAGGGTCGAGGGGGCGAGCACCGCGGCCCCCAGTCCCTGCGCGGCCCGCGCGGTCAGCAGCTGCCAGCCCTCCTGGGCGAGACCGCCACCGAGCGAGGCCACGGTGAACAGCGCGAGCCCCACCAGGAACATCCGCTTGCGTCCGTACAGGTCGCCGGCCCGGCCGCCGAGCAGCATGAACCCGGCGAAGGCGATCGAGTAGGCGTTCACCACCCACTGCAGTCCCGGCGCGCTCAGGCCCAGGTCGGCGCGCATGGAGGGCAGCGCCACGTTGACCACGGACACGTCGAGCACGACGAGGAACTGTCCGGCGCACACGAGTGCGACCACCAGCCAGGTCGGCGGTGCGGTGCGTACGGATACGGGGGTGTCCTGCGCGGCTCTGAGCATGGGCGTCATGCTCTCAACCGGCCTGCGCCCCTTGCATCGGGATTTCGCCGCACGCGTCCGTAGGCCACGGGACCTAGGACCCGCCCGGCCCTCCGCGACGGCGCCCGCCGCACAGGCCCTCGCCCTCCGGCGGTGCCTCCGCGCTCAGTCCGTGGCGCGCAGCAGGGTCACCACCGCCGCGCCGCCCAGTCCGATGTTGTGGGCGAGTCCGACCCGGGCGCCGGGAACCTGCCGCGGCCCCGCTTCCCCGCGCAGCTGCCACACCAGTTCCGCCGCCTGCGCGATGCCGGTGGCGCCGAGCGGATGGCCCTTGGAGATCAACCCGCCGGAGGGGTTGACCACCCAGCGTCCGCCGTACGTCGTGGCGCCGGACTCGACGAGTTTGCCGGACTCCCCCTCCCCGCACATGCCGAGCGCCTCGTAGGTGAGCAGTTCGTTGATGGAGAAGCAGTCGTGCAGTTCGACCACGTCGACGTCCTCGATGCCGAGCCCGGACCGTTCGTAGACCTGGCGCGCGGCCTCGCGGGACATGGGCTGTCCCACGACGTCGATGCAGGAGCCGGAGGCGAAGGACGCCTCGGTGTCGGTGGTCATCGCCTGCGCCACGATCTCCACGGCCCGGCCGGCGAGCGCGTGCCGCTCGGCGAACCGTTCGGACACGACGACGGCCGCGGCGGCGCCGTCCGAGGTGGGTGAACACTGGAGCTTGGTCAGCGGCCGGTGCACGACCCGGGAGGCGAGGATCTCGTCGACGTCGTACACGTCCTGGAACTGCGCGTTGGGGTTGTGCGCGGAGTGCCGGTGGTTCTTGGCGCCGACGGCGGCGAGCTGCGCCTCGGTCGTGCCGTAGGCCGCCATGTGCTCGCGTGCCGCGTCGCCGAAGATCTGCGCGGTGGGCGGGGACATCTCGAAGCCGTGCCGGGCGGCCATGATTCCGTAGTGCCGGGCCACCGGGGAGGTCTTGAAGTCGCCGCCGTCCGCCCCGCCGCCGAGCGCGCCGCGTTTCATCTTCTCGAAACCGAGCGCGAGGACGCAGTCCGAGACTCCGCCCTCGACGAGCTGCCGTGCCAGCATCAGGGCGCTGGACCCGGTGGCGCAGTTGTTGTTGACGTTGTAGACGGGGACCCCGGTCAGGCCCAGTTCGTAGGCGGCGCGCTGTCCCGCGGTGGAGGGCTGGAAGCAGTACCCGACGGGGACCTGTTCCACGAGCTCGTAGCCGATCCCGGCGTCGGCGAGGGCGGCCGTGCCCGCCTCCCGGGCCATGTCCCAGTACTGCCACTCGCGGGTCTCGGGCTTCTCGAACCTGGTCATGCCGACTCCGGCGACGTACGCCTTCATGCGTTCCTCCTGGGTCCGTGGGGTCGGTCCGTGGGTCAGTCCCTGGGCAGGCCGAGGATGCGCTCGGCGACGACGTTGAGCTGGACCTGGGTGGTGCCGCCCGCGATGGTCAGGCAGCGGGAGAGCAGGAATCCGTGCAGGGCGCGCTCACCGGCGCGCTCGCTCACCGCGCCGGCCGGGCCGAGGAGTTCGAGTGCCAGCTCGGCGACCTTCTGCTGGTGCGCGGTCTGCACCAGTTTGCGCACGGAGGCGCCGGCGCCGGGGTCGACTCCGGACACCTGCCGCAGGGTGGTGCGCAGTCCGACGCAGGCCAGGGCGTGCGCCTCGGCGAGGAGGGCGCCGAGGCGCGCTCCGCCGATCTCGTCGGCGCGGTCGAGCAGGGCCTCCAGGCCGGTGTCGAAGGTCAACTGGTCGGCCATGTGGACGCGTTCGTTGCCGAGGGTGTTGCGGGCGACCCGCCAGCCGTCGTCGACCTCGCCGACGACGGCGTCCGCGGGCAGCAGGACGTCGTCGAAGTGGACCTCGTTGAAGAGGGAGTCCCCGGTGATCTCCTTCAGCGGGCGGATGCCGATGCCGTCGGTGTTCTTCATGTCGACGACGAAGTAGGTGAGCCCCTTGTGCTTGGGGGCCGCCGGGTTCGTGCGGGCGAGGAGGATCCCGTGGTCGGCCCACTGTGCCGCGCTCGTCCACACCTTCTGCCCGTTGACGCGCCAGCGTCCGTCGGGGGTGCGTTCGGCGCGGGTGCGCAGGGCGGCGAGGTCGGAGCCGGCGTCGGGCTCCGAGAAGAGCTGACACCACAGCAGGTCGCCGCGCAGGGTGGGCAGGAGGTAGCGCTCGCGTTGCCGCTCGGTTCCGTAGGCGATGAGGGACGGTACGACCCAGGTGGCGATGCCCAGGTCGCTGACGCGCACGCCCGCCGCGTCCAGTTCCTGCTGCACGGCGAGCTGTCGCACGGGGCCCGCGCCGAGTCCGTACGGCGGGGGCAGGTGCGGGGCGGCGTGGCCGGTGGGGGCGAGCAGTCTGCGGGCGGCGGCCGGGTCGAGCCCGCGGGCGGCGCCGACGGTCTCCCGGGCGCTCTCCCGGTACCCGGCCGCCTCGGGCGGCAGTTCCAGGCGCAGCGGGCGGCGGGTGCCGTCCCGTGCGATCCGGGCGGCCCGGTCCAGGTGGAAGTCGCCGGTCCCGAGCAGTTGCCGCGCCACCACCGCCCGGCGCAGGTACAGGTGGGCGTCGTGTTCCCAGGTGAACCCGATGCCGCCGAGGATCTGGATGCAGTCCTTGGCGCACGAGTAGGCCGCTTCGAGTGCGGTGCCGGCGGCGAGCGAGCAGACCAGCCCGCGCACGGCGTCGGGTCCCCGGGCCGCGCGGGCCGCGTCCCAGGTGAGGGCCCGCGCCTGTTCGACGCGCACGAGCATGTCGGCGCACAGGTGCTTGACGCCCTGGAAGCGGCCGATGGGCCGGCCGAACTGTTCGCGGACCGTGGCGTGCCGGGTGGCGGTGTCCAGGGCCCAGGCGGCCGTGCCGCAGGCGTCGGCGGCCAGGAGCACGGCGGCGAGGTCGCGGACCCGGGCGGTGTCGACGCCGAGGACGTGCTCGGCGGGGACCCGCACCCCGTCGGCGCGTACCTCGGCGGTGGCCCGTGTCGGATCGGCGCTCTCGTGGGGCCGTACGGCGAGCCGGCAGGTGTCCACGACGAGCCATACGGTGTCGCCCGCGGGGGCTGCCGCGCTCCCGGAGGTCGTCGCGGCCAGGACGAGGAGGTCGGCGTCGGCGCCCGCCAGTACGGGCGGTGCGGTCCCGTCGAGGCGGTACCCGCCGTCGGCCGCCGGTGTGGCGGTCAGCGTGCCCGTGCCGAACGCCACGGCGCCGATGCGCTCCCCGGTGCCGAGGGCCCGCACGAGGTCGTCCCGTCCCGCGAGCAGCTCCGCGGCGAGGACGCTCGCCACGTACGGTCCCGGCAGCGCCGCCCGCGCGGTCTCCTCCACGACGACGGCGAGGTCGACGAGGTCCCCGCCGCCGTGCGGCTCGGGCAGGTGCACGGCGAGCAGGCCCTGTCCGGCGATGCCGTCCCAGTAGGCCGGTCTGCCGGTGCCCGGGGCGTCGAGGCGTTTGCGTACTTCTTCGGGGGGCACGGCGCGGGCGATCCAGCCGCGTACGGCGTCGGCCAGTTCCCGCTGCTCCGGTGTGATCCCGATGCCCATGCGTGCCTCCCGCGCCCCAAGATGCGCGCCAGACTAGAACACGTTTCATTCTGACGGTAGGTCAGATACCCATGAGAGGGTCAAGGATTCGTTAGTACGCCGAAGCATCGGAATAGTTGCCCAGGCACACCGGGTTTCTCCTACACGTATCCGCGCGCGGATGACGTGGTGACGCGGCCCGCACTGCGCGCCCCCGCCCCCCGACCCGCACGGAACACCGACTTCCGTATCCGTCCGAGCCACCCGCACCCGTACGGACACACCGACCCCGGTCCGCGCACCGACGCGGACGACCGCACTTCGTTACGGCCTGGAGGCCCCACGCAATGACGCACACGACGACCGACCAGCCCACGCGGAGGCCGAGCGGCACGACCGTGCCGGTGCTCGCCTTCGCGGGCATCGTTGTCGCGGTGATGCAGACCCTGCTCGTCCCGGTCATCAAGGACCTGCCGACGCTGCTGGACACCTCGCCCAGCAACGCCACCTGGGTCCTGACCTCTACCCTGCTCTCCGGCGCCGTGGCCACCCCGATCATGGGCCGCCTCGGCGACCTCTTCGGCAAGCGGCGCATGCTGCTCACCAGCCTGGCCGTCATGGTGGTCGGCGCCCTGGTCAGCGCCCTGACCAGCACCCTGCTGCCGATGATCGCCGGCCGCACGCTCCAGGGCTTCGCCATGGGCGCGATCCCCCTCGGCATCGGCCTGATGCGCGACATGCTGCCCCGCGAGAAGCTCGGCTCCGCGATGGCGCTGATGAGTTCCTCGATCGGTGTCGGCGGCGGCCTCGCGCTGCCCGCCGCGGCCCTCGTCGCCCAGCACGCCGACTGGCACGCCCTCTTCTACGGCGCCGCCGGACTCGGCGTCCTCTCGATCGCCCTCACCCTCCTCGTCGTGCCCGAGTCCCCGATGCGCGCCGAGGGCACCTTCGACGTCCTGGGCGCGCTCGGCCTCTCCGCCGGACTCGTCCTCTTCCTGCTGCCCATCACCAAGGGCAGCGACTGGGGCTGGAGCTCGTCCACCACGCTCGGCCTGTTCGCCGCGTCGGCCGCCGTCCTGGTCCTGTGGGGCGTGATGGAGCTGCGGCTGAAGGCCCCGCTGGTCGACCTGCGCACCACCGCCCGTCCCGCGGTGCTGTTCACCAACCTCGCCTCGATCATGGTCGGCGTCTCCTTCTACGTCGTCTCGCTGGTCCTGCCGCAGCTGCTCCAGCTGCCGAAGTCCACCGGCTACGGCCTCGGCCAGTCGATGGTCGTCGCCGGCCTGTGCGTGGCGCCGCTCGGCCTGACGATGATGTTCACCGCACCCGTGTACGCCCGCCTGTCCGCCAAGTACGGCCCGAAGGTCACGCTGATCATCGGCATGCTGATCATCGGGGTCGGCTACGGCGCGGGCCTCGGCCTGATGAACGCCGCCTGGCAGACCATCGTGATCTCGGTCGTCCTCGGCGCGGGCATCGGTCTCGCCTACTCCTCGCTGCCCGCGCTGATCGTCGGCTCCGTCCCGGCGTCGGAGACCGGCGCGGCCAACGGCCTGAACACGCTGATGCGGTCCATCGGCACCTCCGTGTCGAGCGCCGTCATCGGCATGGTGCTGGCCAACACCGCCCACCACGTCGGCCCCGTCGCCGTCCCGACCATGCACGGCTTCCGGGTGTCCTTCGCCATCGCCACCGGCGCCGTGGCGGTCGGCCTGCTCATGGCCCTGTTCCTGCCCGGCCGCCGCCGGGCGACCAAGCCGCAGCTGGTGGCCAGCAGCGAGGAGGACGCCGCGCTGGAGCGGGCGCACGAGCTCCTCGGCGGCTTCCACGGCCGGGTCCTGAACGCCGACGGCGCCCCGGTCGCCCGCGCCAAGGTCACGCTGATCGACCGGCGTGGCCGCCAGGCGGGCGCCACGCTCTCCGCCGAGGACGGCCGCTACGCGCTGGCTGTGCCCTCCGAGGGCGCGTACGTCCTGGCCGCCCGCGCCGCGGGCCACGGCCCCCTCGCCTCGTCGGCCACGCACGCGGGCGACGCGCGCCCCGTCGAGGTGGACCTGGCCCTGCCGGGCGAGAGCGTCCCCGCCTAGCTAGCGGGTTTCGTTTGGATCAGCCCGGGTCCGCGACTCCCGGCACGGCACCTCGCCGCGTTGTCGGACCCGAGTACGCCCAGCACGCGGATGATCCTCCGCCTCGCGATGCACCGCACCGGACGCCGCGGCCCGATCCGACCTGATCCAAACGAAACCCCCTGGCGGAACGAACGGCACACCTCTCCCGCACACCCCCGCCGCCGTCGCGGCGGGGGTGTGCGGCACCATGGGGCGCCGACAGACCCGCACCCCCTGGAGGAACCCCATGCCCGCGGCACCCAAGCCGGAGATCCTCGCCGCCTTCGAGGCCGCGAAGGGGTTCATGCCCGTCGGCGAGGGGCTCGCGCTGTACGAGGCAGCCGTCGAGGCCGGGCGGCTCGGGCTGCCCCTCCTGGAGGTCGGCACGTACTGCGGGCGCTCCACGATCCTGCTCGCCGACGCGGCGCGTGAGGCCGGGGTGACCGCGATCACCGTCGACCACCACCGGGGCAGCGAGGAGCAGCAGCCCGGCTGGGAGTACCACGACCCGGACACCGTCGACCCGCAGGTGGGGCGGATGGACACGCTGCCCACCTTCCGCCGCACCCTGCACCGGGCCGGCCTGGAGGACCACGTGGTCGCGGTGGTGGGCCGCTCCCCGCAGATCGCCGCGTTCTGGCGCACGCCCCTCGGTCTCGTCTTCGTCGACGGCGGCCACACGGACGAGCACGCGAACGGCGACTACGAGGGCTGGGCGCCGCACGTCGCCGAGGGCGGCCTCCTCGTGATCCACGACGTGTTCCCCGACCCGGCCGACGAGTTCACCGGCCAGGCCCCGTACCGCGTGTACCTCAGGGCCCTGGGGTCCGGCGCGTTCACCGAGGTCTCGGCGACCGACTCGCTGCGCGTCCTGCGGCGGACCGGAGCGGGCATCTGAGGCCGCCGCCGCGGGGGCCCCTCCCCCGCACCGCCGACGGCCCGCACGGAGTCGACAGCAGCCATGTCCGCCGTGCAGACCGTGGACGGCCGCTAGGGTGGCAGGCGTGTCGTACGTAGGCCCTGACTTCGATCCGCCCCAGCCGCGCCGTCCCCGGCGTGGACCGCTCACCGTCGCACTCGCCGCGCTCGTGCCGGGCGCGCTGGCCGGATGGCTGGTGTGGCAGGCCGTGGGCGACGACTCGGGAGGCGGTTCCGGCAAGGCGGCCGGAGCCTCGACGGCGGCGCCCTCGTCCGCCTCCCCCGAGGCGTCCGCGTCCCCGACGGCCGACGGCAAGGCGAGTTCGCCGGCCGCGTCGTCCCCGGCCGCGAAGCCCTCCACGTCCCGGCCCGCCGCCTCCGGCTCCCTCAAGGGCAAGGTCGTCGTCATCGACCCGGGGCACAACGCGGGCAACTTCCAGCATCCGTCCGAGATCAACCGCAAGGTGAACATCGGCACGAACTGGAAGGAGTGCGACACCACCGGCACCTCCACCAACGCGGGTTACACAGAGGCGAAGTTCACACTCGACGTCGCCCGCCGGATGCGGACGATCCTCGAACAGCAGGGCGCCACCGTGAAGTTCACCCAGGACGGCGACCGCTCCTGGGGTCCCTGCGTCGACGAGCGGGCCCGGATCGGCAACGAGGCGCACGCCGACGCGGCCGTCTCCATCCACGCGGACGGATCGGCGACCGGCAACCGCGGATTCCATGTGATCCTGCCGGCCGCGGTGCACGCGGGCACCGCGGACACCCGCCCGATCGCCGCCCCTTCCCGCGACCTGGGCGAGCGCATCGCCGGCCTGTTCGTCCGCGAGACGGGCAGCGCGCCATCCAACTACATCGGTGACGGCACCGGTCTGGTGACGCGTAAGGACCTTGGCGGTCTCAATCTGTCAACGGTTCCCAAGGTGTTCATCGAGTGCGGCAACATGCGCGATAGCAAGGACGCGGCGCTGCTGACCAGTGGCGCGTGGCGGCAGAAGGCGGCGCGTGGGATCTCTGAGGGAATCGTGAGTTTCCTGCGCGGGTAGTGATCGGCGGACGGAACCCGGCGGACACCCAGATCGGACGGGCGATAGTGTCGTCCCTACGATGAGGGGCCACCCCCGCGCTTCACACCGAGGCCCGACGGCGACACCATGACGGCGACACGGTGACAGCGACGCCTCCACCGATGACGAGACGACTGACGAAGGACCTGAAGTGAATATCCGCTCCCTCACTAGAGGCGACGGCGTGGTGATCGGAGCAGCGGTGTTGCTGTTCATCGCGTCGTTCCTCGACACGTTCGACGGCCGCGGCAGCGACGTTCCCAACGCCTGGGACAACCTGGGCCTCGTGATGAGCATGTACGTCGCCGGCATCATCGGTGCGGCCCTCATCGTCGTCGCCCGGGCGCTCCCGCAGCCGCGGAAGATCATCGGCCTCGACCTCGGCCAGCTCGGGGTGGCCCTGACGATCTTCGCCGCGTGGACCTCGTTCTGGACGATCCTCGACCCGCTGGGCGCCTTCAGCGACACCTTCGGCAGCTCGGACGTCGACACGGGCTCGGGCCTGATCCTCGGCCTGCTCGCCGCGCTCGTGCTGGCCGGTGCCGCCATCGCCACCCCCCTCGTCCCCGCCCTCAAGGCGGCCCTCGTCGGCGCTCCGCGTCCGGCCGCGCCGCAGCCGTACGGCGGTCAGCCGCAGGGTGGTTACGGCTACCCGGGCGCCCAGCAGCCGGGGCAGCAGCCCTACGGCGGCCAGCCGCAGGGAGCGCCGTTCGGCGGTCCGTCGCAGCAGCAGCCCGCGCCGTCGCAGCAGCAGCCCGCCTCGGACTTCTCGCCGTTCTGGTTCGCCGTGCCGGTGGCGCGTCCGCTGTTCGGCGAGGACGGTTCGCAGACGCCGATCGCCGAGCTGGCGCCGGGCACCTGGTACCTGGCCGTCGAGCAGCGCGGTGCCACCCTGGTGGCGCAGACGCAGGACGGCCGTCGCGGTGTCCTGCAGGACACGTCGGGGATCCAGCGCGGCTGAACCCCGCACCCGTACACCGGACCACGGCCCCTCGCCCTTCACGGCGGGGGGCCGTTGTCGTACAGTCGCAGGCGCGGAACATCTCCTGACGGTCCGTCAGATACTGGGTTCTGGAGGCGACATGCGGCTCGGTCTCGCACTCGGCTACTGGGGACGCGGCCCGTCCGCGGACCATGTGCCGCTCGCCCAGGAGGCCGAGCGGCTCGGCTACCACTCGGTGTGGACCGCCGAGTCCTGGGGCTCCGACGCCTTCACCCCGCTCACCTGGATCGCCGCACACACCTCCCGCATCCGGCTCGGCACCGCCGTCGCGCAGATGGCGGCCCGCTCCCCCACCACCACCGCGATGCACGCGCTCACCCTCGACCACCTATCCGGCGGGCGCATGATGCTCGGTCTCGGCCTGTCGGGACCACAGGTCGTCGAGGGCTGGTACGGACGTCCGTTCCCGAAGTCGCCGCTCACCGCCACCCGGGAGTACGTCGACGTCGTCCGCCAGGTGCTCCGCCGTGAAGGGCCCGTCGAGCTGGACGGACGCTTCCACGCCCATCCCTACCGCGGGCCCGACGGGACCGGCCTCGGCAAGGCCCTGAAGCCCATCACGCACCCACTGCGCGCCGGCCTGCCCGTGCTGCTCGGCGCGGAGGGGCCGAAGAACGTCGCGCAGACCGCACGGATCGCGGACGGCTGGCTACCGCTGTACTGGGCGCCGACGCGCCCCCAGGCGTACGAGGCGTCGCTGGACGGGCTGCGGGACGGCTTCCTCGTCGCCCCCATGGCCCGTGCCCACGTCTGCGACGACCTCGCCGAGGGGCTGCTGCCCGTCAAGGCGATGCTCGGCTTCTACATCGGCGGGATGGGACACGCGGCCCGCAACTTCCACGCCGATCTGATGGCGCGCATGGGGTACGAGGAGGAGGCGCGCCGGATTCAGCGGCTGTTCCTCGAAGGGCGCCGGGAGGAGGCCGTCATGGCCGTCCCGGACGCCTTCGCGGACGAGATCTCCCTCGTCGGTCCCCGCGAACGCATCGCGGAGCGCCTGGAGTTGTGGCGCAAGGGCCCGGTGACCGACCTGCTCGTCCTGTCACCGGACCGGCACACGCTCCGGGTGCTCGCGGACCTGAACGCCTGACGGGGCGCGGTACTGTCCGGTGGCCGGGCGCGGGGCGCCCGGCCACCGGACGTGGGGGACGGCGGTGCTCAGCCGCCGGTGAGCTGTGAGCCGGACGGGACCTGGTTCTTGACCTCGGCGCCCGCGCTCTTTCCGGCGTCCTTCACCTGGTTGATGATGTCGTTGAAGGTGTTCGCGACGGCGTCGGTGGAGTCGCCCTTGCGGAGCTTGGCGGGCAGGTCCTTCAGCGACTCGATGCCCGCGGCGAGCGGGGCGACGGCCTTGGAGAGCGTGGGGTCGCCCTGGGCGTTCTTCAGGGCGGCCTTCAGCCGGTTGTAGGCGAACGCGCCCGCGAGGCCCGCCTTGATGAGGGTGAACTTGCGGCCGCTTGCGCCCTTCTTGAACTTGCCCGCCTTCCAGGGCTTGTAGATCCACTGGTAGGTGGCGCCGGCGGCGAGGCCCGCGTTCGCCACGAACCGCGTCTTGGCGAGCTTCTGTTTCTGCGCGGTGGCCGACGGACTCGCGGTCTTGCCGGACGCCGAGGGGCTCGGGGTCTTCGCGGGCGCCGAGGGGGTCTCGGTGGCGGCCGCGGGGATCGCGACCCTGGTGCCCTTCGCGTTCGCACCGCTGGTGCACGCGGTGCCGCCCGCGATCAGGGTACAGCTGAGGGTGAGCGCCACGACGAGGCGCCGTATCGGTACAGGCACGGGGTCCTCCGGGGCAGGAGCGGTGCTCCCTGGTCCAGTGGTCCTCCCCGGTCATGGGAGAACACGGCTCTCCCCGCCAGCGTCACCCCGCGCGGGACGTTGCGCCACTTGGACGAATCGGTTCAGGTTTCATACACGATTGCGCGGCAACCCGCAGGACATGTCCCCTCGATATCGCAACGGTTCCAACCAGGCGGGGACGGTCATCGCGATCGTCGCGGACGTGATGGCCGTCATCCTCGGTCTCTGGATCCTGATGTACCTGCTGGACGCCAACCGCGCCAACGATCTGGTGCAGTTCGTCCATGACGTGGCCGGCTGGCTGGCGGGCTGGTCCCGTGACCTGTTCACCTTCGACGAGGCGTGGGCGCGCGTCGTCGCCGGTTACGGCCTGGCGGCCGTCGTGTACCTGTTCGTAGGACACGCGATCGCCAACCGCATGCACCGGCACTGACGACAGGGCTCGGCGCGCGACGGCCGACGGACGGCAGCCGCTCCCGGCGGGACGGCCGGGGGCGGCTGCATGGCGTTGGTCAGGCGCAGCAGTCGGGGTCCAGGCCCGTCGGCAGACGCTCCCCGCCGAAGACGGCGCAGGTGGGCTCGTCGCCGCCGAGCGCGGCGACGGCCAGGAGCAGCGACCCCGCGGTCCATGTGGTGAGTTCCTCGGGCCAGATCACCTGGTCCTCGAAGACGTAACCCGTCCAGTACAGGCCGGTCTTCGGATCGCGCAGGTGCTGGATGGACTGAAGGATGTCCAGCGCGCGGTCGGATTCGCCCACGGCCCACAGGGCCAGGGCGAGTTCGGCCGATTCTCCTCCGGTCACCCACGGGTTGGGGACCACACAGCGGACACCGAAGCCGGGGACCACGAAACGGTCCCAGCCCTCCTCGATACGGGACTTGGCCTCGGCGCCCGTCAGCGCACCGCCGAGCACCGGGTAGTACCAGTCCATCGAGTAGCGGTCCTTGTCGAGGAACCGCTCCGGGTGCCGGCGGATCGCATGGCGCAGCGCGCCCACCGCCAACTCCCAGTCGGGCTGCGGCTCTTCGCGCTGTTCGGCGATGGCGAGCGCGCAGCGCAGGGCATGGTGGATCGACGAACTCCCGGTCAGCAGCGCGTCGTCGACCGGTGTGCCGTCGTCCTCGCGCTTCCAGCCGATCTGACCGCCGGGCTGCTGGAGGCGCAGCACGAACTCCACGGCCGCGTAGACGGCCGGCCACATGCGGTCCAGGAACGCGTCGTCACCGGTGGCGAGGTAGTGGTGCCAGACGCCGACCGCGAGGTAGGCGCAGAAGTTCGTCTCGCGCCCGCGGTCGGTGACGTCGTCGGCGTCCCCGTCGGCGTAGGCCGCGTACCAGGAGCCGTCCTCGTTCTGGTGCCGGACCAGCCACGCGTACGCCCGCTCGGCCGCCTCGTGCTCGCCGGCCGCGTCCAGTGCCATGGCCGCCTCGGTGTGGTCCCACGGGTCGAGGTGGTGACCGCGGAACCACGGTATGGCGCCGTCCGGGCGCTGCACCGCGAGGATTCCGCGCACGGTGGCGGCAGCCTGCTCGGCGGTCAGGACCCCGGGCAGGACGAGGTGTTCTGTCCGGGGAGTGGTCACGTGGCGTCCGCCTCGGAGAGCTGCGGCAGGTGCGGCTTGGTCGCGTAGGCCACGAAGCTCTTGCCGATCAGCGGGTTCAGCGCCTGCTCGGCGACGCGGGTGGCCAGCGGCTTCTTCATGATGTCCCAGACCAGCAGCTTGTGGTACGCCCGCACGGGCAGCGCCTTGTCGTTGTCGACGCCGAACGCGCACTTCAGCCACCAGTACGGCGAGTGCAGCGCGTGCGCGTGGTGGGTGCCGTACGGCCGCAGTCCGGCTTCCCGGATCTTGGCCAGCAGCTCGTCCGCCTTGTAGATGCGGATGTGGCCGCCCTCGACCTCGTGGTACGCGTCGGACAGCGTCCAGCAGACCTTCTCCGGGCCGTAGCGCGGGACGGTGATGGCGATCCGGCCGCCCGGCTTGAGGACCCGCACCATCTCGGCGAGGACGCCCTTGTCGTCGGGGATGTGCTCCATCACCTCGGAGATGATGACGACGTCGAAGGACTCGTCGGGGAAGGGCAGCGCGAGCGCGTCGCCCTCCATGGCCGTGGCGGTGGCACCGGCGGGTGCCTCACCGGCCTCCTTCATCGCCGCGAACCACTTGGCGACCTCGCGGATCTCGTCGGCGTTCTGGTCCAGCGCGACGACCTGGGCGCCGCGCCGGTAGCACTCGAACGCGTGCCGGCCGGCACCGCAGCCGAGGTCCAGGACACGGTCGCCCGGGGCGAGCGGGAACCGGGAGAAGTCGACGGTCAGCACGTGGCCCTGCTTTCGCGGTTGGCGACAACTACTTCTTCGTCGGCGTCCTGCGCGGGCGCCGCCGGGGGACGGGAGGACGTGGCGGCCGGGCGGCCCGCGCCCGGCGCGGAGCGGTCCGGGGCCGCCGGACCGCCGGAGGCCGGGGCCGCCGAGCGGGCCATCGCCTCGCGGTAGTGCGCCACCGTGCCCTGTGCGGCCCTGGCCCAGGTGAACCGCTCCAGGACGCGTGCGCGTCCCGCGGTGCCGAGGCGCGCCCGCAGTCCGGGGTCGCCGAGGAGCCGGTTCAGTGCGGCGGCCAGCGCGCCGGCGTCGCCGGGCGGCACCGCGAGGCAGGTCTCCCCGTCGGGTCCGGCGACCTCCGGGATCGCTCCTCCGGTGGTGGCCACCAGCGGCGTACCCGTGGCCATCGCCTCGGCGGCCGGCAGCGAGAACCCCTCGTACAGCGAAGGCACGCAGGCGACTTCGGCGGAGCGGACGAGGTCGACGAGTTCGGCGTCGGAGATGCCCTTGACGAACTCGACGGCGCCTTCGAGCCCGTAGCGCTCGATGGCCTGGGCGACGGGCCCGTCCTCGGCGCGCTTGCCGACGACGACGAGGTGCGCGCCGGGGTGCTCGGTGCGCACCTTGGCGAGGGCCTCGACGAGGAAGACGAGCCCCTTGAGCGGCACGTCCGCGCTGGACGTCGTCACGATCCGGCCGGGCACCTGACGGACCGCGGGATCCGGCGAGAAAAGGTCGGTGTCGGCGCCGATGTGGACCACGTGGATGCGGCTGTCGGGCACGCGGAGGTGGTCGACGATCTCCTGGCGGGAGGTGCCGGAGACGGTGAGCACGGACGGCAGGCGGCGTGCGACGCGCTTCTGCATGCGTGTGAACGCGTACCAGCGGCGGACGGAGGCGCGCCGCTGCCAGCCCTCGGCGGCGTCGAGTTCGAGCTGCCGGTCGACGGTGATGGGGTGGTGGATCGTGGTGACGAGCGGTGCGCCCACGTCGCCCAGCAGGCCGTAGCCGAGGGTCTGGTTGTCGTGGATGACGTCGAACTCGCCGCGGCGGGCGCGCAGATGACGGCGGGCGCGCAGCGAGAACGTCAGCGGCTCGGGGAAGCCGCCCGTCCACATGGTGCCGACCTCCAGCGCGTCGATCCAGTCGCGGTACTCGTCGCGTCCGGGGGTGCGAAAGGGGTCGGGCTGGCGGTACAGGTCGAGGCTGGGCAGCTCGGTGAGGGAGAGCCCGGCGAGCCCCTCGCCCTCGTCGAGGACGGGGTAGGGCTGGGAGCCGATGACCTCGACGGTGTGGCCGAGCCGGGCGAGTTCGCGCGAGAGGTGCCGTACGTAGACGCCCTGACCGCCGCAGAACGGGTTTCCCTTGTAGGTGAGGAGCGCGATGCGCAGGGGCCGGTCCTCACCGGGCCCTCGGCCGCGCCCGCTCAGGGAGGCGTCCGCGTCGGCGGCCGCACCCTCCCCGGGGCCCGCCTCCATGGCCTCAGCGGTCACTTCCGGCCCCCTTCTTTCTGCACTTTCCCGCGAGATTACGCCGGGACGCTAATCTAGAACAAGTTTCAGACTTGATCGTTCAAGGAGGACTGAATCTACCGGCAGGTAGCGCCGCTGTGAGAGGTGGATCAGGTGATTCACGCCACGGCCGACGCCACGACCGCGCGACGGGGTCAGCTGGTTCGCACCGCGGCGAAGGCCCTGCCATGCTGACTCGTCGCTCCTCTCGCTGATGTCACGGAACGGACCCATGCCTGCGGAAGCCAAGGCGGACTCGAAGAACACGCGACAGGCGTCGCACTCCCCCGCGCACGCCCCCCAGCCGGCCTCGCCCCCGCTCACCGAGCGGCAGGAGGCGCGCCGCCGCCGGATCCTGCACGCGAGCGCGCAGCTGGCGAGCCGGGGCGGCTTCGACGCCGTGCAGATGCGCGAGGTCGCGGAGTCCTCCCAGGTCGCCCTGGGCACGCTGTACCGGTACTTCCCGTCGAAGGTCCATCTGCTGGTCGCGACGATGCAGGACCAGCTGGAGCACATGCACGGCACCCTGCGCAAGAAGCCGCCGGCCGGGGACACGGCGGCGGAGCGGGTGGCGGAGACGCTGATGCGGGCGTTCCGTGCGCTCCAGCGCGAGCCGCACCTCGCCGACGCCATGGTCCGCGCGCTCACCTTCGCGGACCGCAGCGTCAGCCCCGAGGTCGACCAGGTCTCCCGGCAGACCACGGTGATCATCCTGGACGCCATGGGGCTCGACGATCCCACTCCGGCCCAGCTCTCGGCCGTCCGCGTCATCGAGCACACCTGGCACTCGGCGCTGATCACCTGGCTGTCCGGCCGTGCCTCGATCGCACAGGTCAAGATCGACATCGAGACGGTGTGCCGGCTGATCGACCTCACGACGCCGGACGACGGCCGCTGAGGCGCCCGCGGGCACACAAAGAACCTACGAGACGGGTTCCCTTCGCCGGCATTGTCCGGATCAGGTGTTGGGGGTCGCCTTCCGGCCCTGCTGCTGCCTTCCGGCCTCTCAGCCCGTCCGTCGACGTCGGCCCCGGCGGATGCCTAAGCGTCACGCCCGAGTCGGCTACTCCGGTCGAACTCCCTCACTCGTCCCGTAGGCCAATACCAGGATAGAACGCCCACGGCCAAATGGAGCACCCTAAAACGGATTTTTTTCAGTCTTCTGGAGGAAAGACCGGCTCCCCGGTCCCCAGCACCGTGATCATGATGGCCTCCACGGGGCAGCCCTCCGCCGCCTCGAGGATCCTCTCGTTGGCGTCGGTCTCCGGATCGACCGGATGCGACTGCATGACGCTGTCCTGCCGGAAGGCGTCGGGTGCCTGGTGGACGCACTGGGCGGAGCCGATGCAGACGGAGCGGTCGACCTCGACCTGCCAGCGGTCGCCCATGCTCACGCCTCCCAGCCGGCCGGCAGGTGGATCATCTTGTGCTCCAGGAACTCGCCGTACCCCTCGGGTCCGAACTCCCGTCCCAGGCCGGAGTTCTTGTAGCCGCCGAACGGGCCGAGCATGTCGAGACTGAAGGTGTTCACGGAGTAGGTGCCGGTGCGGACCTGGCGGGCCACCTCGATGCCGTGGGCGACGTCGGCGGTCCAGACGCTGCCGCTGAGCCCGTAGTCGGAGTCGTTGGCGATCTTCACGGCCTCGGTCTCGTCGCCGTACGGGAGCAGGCAGATCACCGGGCCGAAGATCTCCTCGCGGGCGATGCGCATGGAGTTGTCGACGTCGCCGAAGAGCGTCGGCTCGACGTACCAGCCGCGGTCGAGGCCGTGCGGGCGTCCGCCGCCGGTGAGGATCTTGGCGCCCTCCTCCTGGCCGATGCGGATGTAGTCGAGGTTGCGTTGCTGCTGACGCCTGGCGACCAGCGGGCCGACCTGCGTCGCCGGGTCGAGCGGGTCGCCGACGACCAGGGCGCTCGCGGCGGCGGCGAAGGCGTCCGCGAACTCGTCGTAGCGGGAGCGCGGGACGAGGATGCGGGTCTGGGCCACGCACGCCTGGCCGTTGTTCATCCAGGCGGCCGAGACGATCCCGGGGACCGACGTCCCGATGTCCGCGTCGGGCAGGATGACCGCCGCCGACTTGCCGCCGAGTTCCAGAGTCACGCGGGTGAGGTTGCGGGCGGCGACCTCCATGACGCGCTTGCCCGCGGCGACGGAGCCCGTGAAGGAGACCTTGTCGATGCCGGGGTGTCCGACCAGGTACTCGCTGACCTCGCGGTCGGCGGGGAGGATCGACAGCACGCCCTCCGGCAGCCCGGCCTCCCGGGCGATCTCGCCGAGCAGATAGGCGTCCAGGGGCGACTCGGGCGACGGCTTGAGCACCACGGTGCAGCCGGTCAGCAGGGCGGGCGCGAGCTTGGCCGCCGCCACGAACTGCGGCACGTTCCACGGCACCACGGCCGCCACCACGCCCACCGGTTCGCGGCGCACCATGATCTTGCCGAGGACCCCGTCGCGCGTCTGCTCGTACGGGTAGTCGCGCGCGACGGTGATCGCCGCGTCCCACACCATCATCGCGCCGAGGGCCTGCGCGAGGACGCTCCAGGAGTACGGGGAGCCGTTCTCGGAGGAGATGACACGGGCGATCTCCTCGTGACGCACGGCGATCGCGTCCTTGATCCGGGTGACGACCTGGATCCGCTCGTCGAGGCTCATGCGCGGCCACGGGCCTTCGTCGAAGGCCTTGCGCGCCACGGAGACGGCCCGGTCGACGTCCTGTGCACAGGCGTGCGGCACCCGCCCGATGACTTCCTCGGTGTGCGGCGAGACGATCTCGATGACGTCCCGGCCCAGGGGGTCCGTCAACTCCCCGCCGATGAACAGCTGTCCGTGTTCCACGAGCTCGGTCATGGCCGACTGCCTCCCCGGGGAAGTTCTCTGACGATCCATCAGATATGAGAACTGATACCAGTTCCCGTCGGCACAGTCCACGCCTCCGGCGCCATCGGGAGGGGTCCTCGTGCGACGGGCATCGCTCCTGAACCGCTCGGGAACAACGGCCGGAATCCGACCCGCCGGGCACCCGACCCCGGCGGAACGGTCGACTTGGGCTCCCATTGGAACCCGTTCTAGTTATAGTGGCGAGAACTCGGCGATGGGTGGGAAGCGCATGACGCAGGTGACCGATCACGGCGGGGGCGTACGGTCGATCAAGGTGCCCATCCCGGACAACCCCCTCGGCCACACCCTGGTGTACGTCGTCGACACCGACGCCGGCCCCGTCCTGATCGACACGGGATGGGACGACCCCGGCTCCTGGGACACCCTCGCCGAGGGCCTCACCGCCTGCGGCACCTCCGTCGCCGGCGTCCACGGTGTGGTCATCACCCACCACCACCCCGATCACCACGGACTGTCCGGCAAGGTCCGCGAGGCGTCCGGGGCCTGGATCGCGATGCACGCCGCGGACGTCGCCATCGTCCGGCGGACCCGGGAGAACCGGCCCGAGCGCTGGTTCGCCTACATGGCGGCCAAGCTGGAGGCCTCGGGCGCGCCCGAGGAGCACATCGCCCCGCTGCGCGGGACGCGGACCTCCGCGCGCCGGCCCAGCACCCTGCCCGGCTTCTCGCCCGCGCTGCCCGACCGGGAGATCGTCCCCGGCGAACTGCTGCCCCTGCCCGGCCGCCGGCTGCGCGCCGTGTGGACGCCGGGCCACACCCCCGGCCACGTCTGCCTCCACCTGGAGGAGACCCATCCCGCCCGGCTGCCCGGCCGCGGACGGCTGTTCTCCGGCGACCATCTGCTGCCGCGGATCACCCCGCACATCGGGCTCTACGAAGACCCGGACGACGCGACCGTCACCGACCCCCTCGGCGACTACCTCGACTCCCTGGAACGCATCGGCCGCCTGGAGCCCGCCGAGGTGCTCCCGGCCCACCAGCACCCGTTCGCCGACGCCCCCGCCCGGGTGCGGGAGTTGCTCGACCACCACGAGGAACGCCTCACCGGTCTGCTGTCGCTGCTCACCACCCCCCTCACCCCCTGGCAGCTCGCCGAGCGCATGGAGTGGAACCGCCCCTGGGAGCAGATCCCCTACGGCTCGCGGACCATCGCGGTCTCGGAGGCGGAGGCGCACCTGCGCCGCCTGGTCAAACTGGGCCGCGCCGAGGCCGTAACGGGCAGCGACCCGGTGACGTACGTCGCCGTGTGACCGCGCGGCGACGGCCCGCATGTGAACACGCGGCGACCACCCGTGCGTGAACACGCGGCGACGACCCGCCGCGCGAACGTCCGGAGCCGCCCGCCGCGGCGCCGGGCGGGACCGCCGAAAAGCGGTCGAGGAGATCCGCCTCGGCTGGTACCAACGTCCCATGGACGCCTTGGAGGAACTCCTCGCCGAGCGGGCCTGCGAACGGCTTGTCGTCGACTTCGCCCGCCGCCTCGACCTCGGCGAACCCGGCACCGTCGCGGACCTGTTCACCGAGGACGGCGTCTGGCAGTGGCCGGAGGGGGAACGGGTCGTGCGGGGGCGCGCCGCGCTGCGGGAGTACTTCGCCGGGCGCCCCGCGGACCGGCTCTCGCGCCGCGTGATGTCGAACGTCCTCGTCACGGTCGACTCCCGGGCCACGGCGACGGCCACCTCGTACTTCACGACCTACCGGGTCGACGGCCACACCGGCGGCATGGTCCCGGCCGGACCTCCCGTCCAGGTCGGGAACTACGAAGACGCCTTGCTGCGGACCGACGGCGGCTGGCTGCTCGCCTCGCGCACCCTCGTCCTGCCGTTCGGCGGGCCGACGCCCCGCCGGTGACGGCCCCCCGCGCGCCCGTTCCGGGGGATGCGGGTCGGTGCGGCGATGAGTTCCGGGCGCGTGGGGAGTCGTACGGGGTGACGGCGGGCCGCGGTGCCCGCCCCGTACGGAAGGTGACGCGATGAGCGGCCTGCACGATCTCCTGAAGGCGTACGTCGACGACGGCACGGTGCCGGGAGCGGTGGGCCTGGTCGCCCGCGCCGACCGTGTCGAGGTGCGGGCCGTGGGCTCCGTGGACGTCGAGGGCAGCGCCCCGATGGCGCGGGACTCGATCTTCCGCATCGCCTCGATCACGAAGCCGATCACGGCGGCCGCCGTGCTGACGCTCGTCGACGACGGTGTGATCGCGCCGGACGACCCGGTCGACACCTGGCTTCCGGAGCTGGCGAAGCCGACGGTGGTACGGACGCCGTCGTCGCCGCTCGACGACGTGGTCCCGGCCGTGCGGCCCATCACCGTCGCGGACCTGCTGTCCTCCCGGCCGGGCTGGGGCTTCCCCTCCGACTTCTCGCTGCCGCAGGTCCAGGCGCTGTTCGAGGTGCCGTCGGACGGCCGCAGTCCGCAGGCCTTCCCACCGCCGGACGCCTGGCTGGAGCGCCTGGCCCGTGTTCCGCTGCTGCACCAGCCGGGCGAGGCCTGGCTGTACAACACCAGCTCCGACCTCCAGGGAGTCCTGGTCTCCCGTGCGGCCGGCCGGCCGCTGCCGGAGTTCCTGGCCGAGCGGATCTTCGAGCCGCTCGGCATGACGGACACCGCCTTCGAGGTGCCGGCGGCGAAGCGGGACCGGTTCACCAGCTCGTACCGGCCCGCCGGGGGCGGTCTGGAGCTCGTAGACACACCCGAGGGGCAGTGGAGCGGTGTCGCCCCCTTCCCGTCCGGCGCCGGCGGGCTCGTCTCCACGGTGGACGACTGGCTGGCCTTCGCGCGGATGCTGCTCGACGGCGGCACGGGGGGCGGGCGCCGGGTGCTGTCAGCCGACGCGGTGCGGCGGATGACCACCGACCACCTCACGCCCGCCCAGCGCGAGGACGGCGCGCTGTTCCTGGAGGGGCAGGGCTGGGGGTACGGCGGTCAGGTCGACATCGCGCCCCTCGACCCGTGGAACGTGCCGGGCCGCTACGGCTGGGTCGGCGGCACCGGCACCACCGCCCACCTGGTGCCGTCCACCGGCACGGTCACCGTGCTGCTCACTCAGGTCGCCATGGAGAATCCGACGCCCACCCCGCTGATGCGGGCCTTTTGGCGGCGGACCGCCGACGGCCCTCAGTGAAGCAGTTCGCGGATCAACTCCTCGGCGTCGCCGAGGAGCTCGACCTCGCGCGTGCTCATCGTCGGGTTGGCGGCGCGCCGGGCCCTGGCTCCGGCGAGGCCGTCGTCCGTCACGCAGTCCTCGTTGGCGTCGAGCATCGCGGCGAGCGTCTCGTGGGCCACCCCGGCGACGGCGTCGCCGCCGACCGCGACCTGGGCGAGGATCACCGCGGACATGCCCCAGTCCAGCCCGGGCGGCCCCTCCTCCGCGTTGGCCCAGTCGATGACCTTCGGGCCGTCGGGCGTGAGCATCACGTTGTCGGGGTGCAGATCCAGGTGGAGGACGCGGACGGCGGGGTCGGCGGAGAGCCGGGCGGGCACCGCGTGCAGTTTGCGCAGCAGCCGGGCGAGGATGAGACCGGCCTCCTCGGGGGACAGCAGTCCCTCGCCGAACGCCCCCAGCATGGTCGGCCCGGTCAGCCGCTCCATGACGAGGTCGGTCCGGGTCGCCGCGCGGATCGCGGGCACCGGATAGCCGTGCGTGTGCACGTGCTGCATCACCGCGGCCTCGGCGGTGGCGTCGCCCCAGCCCTCCCGGTCGCGGCGCAGCACCCAGGCCTCGTCGACCTCGTAGACGTCCGCCGAGCGCCCCGAGCCGAGCAGTCTCCCCGTTCGCATGGGGCCGAACCTAGCGGCCCCGGCGGCGCCCGTCACAGGCGCCCCTCAGGCTCTTGCTACGGGCCGGTAGAGTGAGCGCGTCGTCATCACACCCGTACGGGGGGAAGCCGGTGCAATTCCGGCGCTGACCCGCAACCGTGAACCGCCCCGAGGGCGGTGAGCCGGATCGCCTCGCCCGGGACGTGACCGGCTCGTGCCACCGGCAGCCCGCCGGTGGCCGGCACCGTCGAGGCATACGGGGCCGGAGCCGCCCGGATGCTCCAGCGTGCCCGGTGCTGCCCGGCTCCCCCGCAGGGAGAGTCATGATTGTTCGCCGCAGCGCAGCCGTACTGGCCGCATCCGCCGTGATCGGCGCGGCCTTCGCAC
This sequence comes from Streptomyces sp. Tue6028, assembly GCF_002300165.1. Classification (GTDB taxonomy): domain Bacteria; phylum Actinomycetota; class Actinomycetes; order Streptomycetales; family Streptomycetaceae; genus Streptomyces; species Streptomyces siamensis. Next base: position 244,782 of record NZ_MLCE01000012.1, read on the forward strand.
CGGCCGCCTTCGCCGCCGACGCGTCCCCTTCTCCCTCGCCGGCCCTTCCGTCCGGCCTCTTCGGGTCCACCGACCCCACGTACGACGGCGTGTGGCGGCAGTCGCTCGCGCTGCTCGCGCAGCACACCGTGGGCGTCGAGCCGGCCGCGAAGGCGGTCAAGTGGCTGACCGGGCAGCAGTGCGCGACGGGGGCGTTCGCGCCGTACCGCGCCGACGCGAGCGCGAAGTGCGACGCCAAGACGATGGTCGACACGAACAACACGGCCGCCGCCGTGCAGGCGCTCGCCGCGCTCGGCGGGCACGACGACGAGCTGGGCAAGGCGGTCGGCTGGCTGAAGTCCGTGCAGAACAAGGACGGCGGCTGGGGCTACACCGCGGGCGGTGCGAGCGACGCCAACTCGACGTCCGTGGTGATCGGCGCGCTCACCGCGGCCGGGCAGCACCCCGGCGACGTGGTGAAGGACGGCAAGTCGCCCTACGACGCCCTGGTGAAGCTGTCGGTCCCGTGCGACGAGGACGGCGGTGGTGCCTTCGCCTTCCAGCCGGACAAGAAGGGGAAGCTGGCGGCGAACGCCGACGCCTCGGCGGCGGGCGTGGTCGGCTCGCTCGGCAAGGGCTTCGTGACGACGGCGGGCAAGGCCTCCGGCGGTGACACCTGCCGCGACGCCGACGGGCTGACGCCGCAGGGGGCCGCCGCCAACGGCGCGTCCTACCTCGCGGGAAGCCTGGACGCCAAGCCCTACCTGCTGTCCGCGATGCCGGGCGCGAAGGACCAGCCGGACTACGGCAACACCGCCGACGCCGTCGTCGCGCTCGCCGCCGCGGGCCGGACCGCGGACACGAAGAAGCCGCTCGCCTGGCTGGAGAAGGAGTCCGGTGCCTGGGCGGCGAAGGCCGGTCCCGCCGCGTACGCGCAGCTGATCTTCGCCGCGCACGCCACCGGCACCGACCCGCGTCACTTCGGCGGCCAGGACCTCGTCACGCAGCTCGGCAGGACCGGCCCGGCGGCGGCCGCGGCCGATCACTCGGACGCCGCGGACGAGAAGAAGAAGGACGACGACAAGGGTCTCGGCGTGTGGTGGATCGTCGGCGTCGGCCTCGTCGCCGGCATCGGCATCGGCTTCCTGCTCAGCGGCCGCAACAAGAAGCAGCAGCTGTGATACGCCGTCGGACGTCCGCGCCGGTCCTGGCCCTCGCCCTGGCCCTGCTGTTCCTGGTGCTCGGCGGCACCTCCCCGGCGCAGGCCGTCGGCTACCGCTACTGGTCCTTCTGGGAGCTGACCGGCGGGAAGTGGGCGTACGCCACGCAGGGGCCGTCGACCGCGCGGCCGTCCGACGGTGATGTCGTGGGGTTCCGCTTCGCGGTGAGCGAGGACTCGAAGGACGCCGTGCGGCCGCGTGGCGACAAGGACTTCGCGTCCGTCTGCGCCACCACGGCCGCGCAGTCCGGCAAGAAGCGGGTGGCGCTCGTCGTCGACTTCGGTGTGCCCGCCGACGCGCCGTCCGGCGAGACGCCGCCGGCGCCGCGCACGGCCTGCGCCCGGGTCGCCCCGGACGCGACGACCGCGGAGGCCCTCGCGTCGGTCGCGAAGCCGCTGCGCTACGGCAGCGACGCCCTTCTGTGCGCCATCTCCGGCTACCCCCGCACCGGCTGTGGCGAGCAGGTCTCGGCGAACGGCGGGGCCGGTTCCGCTTCGGCCGAGGACCGCTCCGAGCCGTCGGACGACGGCCCGTCGGTGGGCCTGCTGGCGGGAGCGGGTGCCGTGGCGGTCCTGGCCGGCGCGGCCGTCTGGCAGGCGCGCCGACGCCGGGGCTGAGCGGGCACGATGACGAGGGACGACACCGAGGAGACGGCGGCGCCCGCCGCGGACGGCCGTCCGGCCGGGCGCTGGTCGGTCCTGTTCGAGCGGGGCCGGCAGCCCGGTGACGGGCAGGGACCGACGCCGGACGCCGCCGCCGGCCGGGGCCCGCGGCGCCCCCGCGGCGTCGCGCCGGAGGCGAACCGGACCAACGCCCTGCACCCGGGGGCCTGGTGGGTCTGGGCCCTGGGGCTGGGCACCGCGGCGTCCCGCACCACCAACCCTCTGCTGCTGGCCCTGCTCGTCGGCACGGCCGGATACGTCGTGGCGGCCCGGCGCACCTCGGCGCCCTGGGCCCGTTCGTACGGCGCGTTCGTGAAGCTGGCGATGGCGGTCCTCGCGATCCGGCTCGTCTTCGCCGTGTTCCTCGGTTCGCCGATCCCCGGCACGCACCTCGTCGTCACGCTCCCCGAAGTGCCGCTGCCCGACTGGGCGCAGGGCGTCCGCATCGGCGGCCGGGTCACCGCGGAGGGGCTGGTGTTCGCGCTGTACGACGGTCTGAAGCTGGCCACGCTGCTCATCTGCGTGGGCGCCGCGAACGCGCTCGCCAACCCCGCGCGGCTGTTGAAGTCGCTGCCGGGGGCGCTGTACGAGACGGGCGTGGCGGTGGTCGTGGCGCTGACCTTCGCTCCGAACCTGATCGCGGACGCTCAGCGGCTGCGGTCGGCCCGACGGCTGCGCGGCCGCCCCGACCGCGGTCTGCGCGGTCTGCTGCACGTCGGGCTGCCGGTCCTGGAGGGCGCGCTGGAGCGTTCGGTGGCTCTCGCGGCGGCCATGGACGCGCGCGGTTACGGGCGCACGGCGCGGGTGCCGTCCGGCGTCCGCCGCACCACGGCCGTGCTGACGCTGGGCGGTCTGCTCGGGGTGTGCGCGGGCACGTACGGGCTGCTGACCGCCGAAGGGGGAACGTACGGTCTGCCGGTCCTCGCGGCCGGTCTGGCCGCCGCGCTCGGCGGGCTGTGGCTGGGCGGCCGCCGCACGGCACGCACCCGGTACCGGCCGGACGAGTGGGGTGTGCGGGCCTGGCTGGTCGCGGGTTCGGGCGTGGCGGTGGCCGCGCTGATGACCGCCGCGGCCTCGTACGATCTGGCGGCGCTGCGTCCCGGTGTCGTCCCGCTCGTGGCCCCCGCCCTCCCGCTGTGGCCGGCGGCGGCCGTGCTGCTCGGTCTTCTCCCCGCGTTCGTCGCTCCGATCCCCAAGGAAGCCCCATGATCCGTTTCGAGGACGTCTCGGTGACCTACGAGGGGGCGGCCGGGCCCACCGTGCGGGGCGTGGACTTCGAGGTGCCGGAGGGTGAGCTGGTGCTGCTGGTCGGCCCGTCCGGGGTCGGCAAGTCGACGGTGCTCGGCGCGGTGAGCGGGCTCGTCCCGCACTTCACGGGCGGCACGCTGCGCGGCCGGGTCACGGTCGCCGGGCGGGACACCCGCACGCACAAGCCGCGCGAGCTCGCGGACGTGGTGGGCACGGTGGGCCAGGACCCGTTGTCCCACTTCGTGACGGACACGGTGGAGGACGAACTCGCCTACGGCATGGAGTCGCTGGGGCTCGCCCCGGACGTGATGCGCCGCCGGGTGGAGGAGACCCTCGACCTGCTGTCCCTCGCGGATCTGCGCGATCGGCCGATCTCGACCCTGTCCGGCGGCCAGCAGCAACGCGTGGCCATCGGCTCGGTCCTCACCCCGCACCCGAGCGTCCTGGTCCTCGACGAACCCACGTCGGCGCTGGACCCGGCCGCCGCCGAGGAGGTCCTCGCGGTGCTCCAGCGGCTGGTGCACGACCTCGGTACGACGGTGCTCATGGCCGAGCACCGGCTGGAGCGCGTCGTGCAGTACGCGGACCGGCTCGTCCTCCTTCCCTCCCCGGGCGCGGCGCCGGTCCTCGGCACCCCCGCGGAGGTGATGGCGGTGTCCCCGGTGTGTCCGCCGGTGGTGGAGCTCGGCCGGCTGGCCGGCTGGTCCCCGCTCCCGCTGACGGTCCGCGACGCCCGGCGCAGGGCGGGCGACCTGCGCGAACGGCTCGCGCAGGCACCGGGCGGCGCCGGTCCGGCACAGCTCCGCGTGCCGGCACAGCGAGACGGGGCGGGGCGAGACGGGGCGGCACGGCGGGACGAGACCGGCCGGAAGGCCGCAGCGGAACGGCGGGACGAGACCGGCCGGAAGGCCGCAGCGGAACGGCGGCGGGAAGCGGCGCCGCAGGGCGTGCGCCCCGTCTCCGCGCTGGCACGGCTGCTGCGCCGCGGCGCCCCGGATGCACCGACGGAGTCCCCGGGGGATCGGCCGGCGGTCGTGGAGTCGCTGGCCGTGCGGCGCGGTCGCATCGAGGCGCTGCGTCGGGTCGGCCTGACCGCAGCGCCCGGCGAGACGATCGCCCTGATGGGCCGCAACGGCGCGGGTAAGTCCACGCTGCTCGGGGCGCTGGTCGGGCTCGTCGCGCCGGCGGCCGGTTCGGTCCTGGTCGGCGGGGCGGTGCCGCACCGCACGGCGCCCCGTGACCTCGTACGGCGGGTGGGTCTCGTGCCGCAGGAGCCGAGGGACCTGCTGTACGCGGACACGGTGGCCGCCGAGTGCGCCGCGGCCGACGAGGACGCCGGGGCCGCGGCCGGGACCTGCCGGGCGCTGGTGTCGGAGCTGCTGCCCGGCATCGCGGACGACACGCATCCCCGGGACCTGTCGGAGGGGCAGCGGCTGGCGCTCGCGCTGGCCGTCGTCCTGACGGCGCGTCCCCCGCTGCTGCTGCTCGACGAGCCGACCCGCGGCCTGGACTACGCGGCCAAGGCCCGGCTGGTGACGGTGCTGCGCGGCCTGGCGGCCGAGGGGCACGCCATCGTCCTGGCCACGCACGACGTGGAGCTGGCCGCGGAGCTCGCCCACCGTGTCGTCATCCTGGCGGACGGCGAGGTCGTCGCGGACGGCCCCACCGCGGAGGTCGTCGTGGCCTCGCCGTCGTTCGCGCCGCAGGTCGGCAAGGTGCTCGCCCCGCTGCCCTGGCTCACGGTCGCCCAGGTCCGGGAGGCCCTGTCATGACCGGACCCGCCACTCCCCGTCCCGCCCCGATCCAGCGCCAGGCGCGGGCCGTGCGCCTCGGGCCCCGCTCGGTGGCCGCGCTCGTCCTGGTGAGCGCCACCGGTGCCGCCGGATTCCTCTGGCCGCTGATCGCCGGGCCCGGTTCGCAGGTCGGCGCGCACGCGCAGGACGCGCCCTGGCTGTTCGCGGGGCTGCTGGTGCTGCTGGTCGCCGTGGTGGCCGCGACGATCTCGGAGTCGGGGCTCGGCCCGAAGGCCGTGGCGATGCTGGGCGTGCTGGCGGCGACGGGTGCGGCCCTGCGTCCGGTCGGGGCGGGCACCGCGGGGATCGAGCCGATGTTCTTCCTGATGGTGCTGAGCGGGCGGGTGCTCGGGCCGGGGTTCGGGTTCGTGCTCGGCTCCGTGACGATGTTCGCGTCGGCGCTGCTCACGGGCGGGGTCGGGCCGTGGATGCCGTTCCAGATGCTGTCGATGGGCTGGTTCACGATGGGCGCGGGCCTGCTGCCGGGCCCCGACCGGCTGCGCGGGCGTGCGGAGCTGGCGATGCTCGCGGCGTACGGGTTCCTGGCCGCGTTCGCGTACGGCACGGTCATGAATCTGGCCGGGTGGCCCTTCATGGACGCGCTGGCCTCGGACATCGCGTACGACCCGGACCGCGGCCTGCCCGGGAACCTGGCCCGGTTCCTGGCGTACTGCGTGGCCACCTCCCTGGGCTGGGACCTGGGCCGGGCGGTCGTCACGGTCGTCCTGACCCTCGCGCTGGGCGCGACGCTCCTCAGGGCGCTGCGCAGGGCCACGCGCCGGGCCGCGTTCGAGGCGCCGGTCACATTCGAACCCCGGTGAGGTGCGGCCCAGGTCACACCGCCCGGTGACGGGGTGCGGGCGGTCGCGCACCCTGTGCCAGTTCCGGGGTGAAGCACCCCACAGGGCCTAAGTCACATCCTAACGGAGTTAGTAGGATAAATCGGACGCCATGTCCACGTCATTACAGCCTCTGACCTGCGGTTTGAGAGCCAGATCACACGAGGGACTTTCTCCGTGGATGCGACCACCACTAGTAAAAGGGGTCATTGCGGACGGGCTTCGAGGCTGTTTCTCTGGAGTCGTCGCCAGGCGCCGACGAGCCCACCCGGGCCGCGGCGCCGACGTATGCCGGACCTGCGCACCGCGTGGCAACGGACAGCGTGCGATCCCATGTCCCCGAAGAAAAAGGTTCTCCGTGTCCGTCTCCTTCATCCGCCGTGCCGTTGCCTCCCCGAAGAAGGCCCTCGCCGGTGCCGCCGTGGCCGCCGCCACGACCGGCATGGTGCTGGCCGCGGCCCCCGCCCAGGCCGCCGCGCCCACCTCCGCCTCCTCCGCTCAGTCGATCGCGCACCAGATGATCCCGGACGCCGCGCAGTTCAACGCCTTCAGCAAGATCGTCGAGCACGAGAGCGGCTGGAACGCCAGCGCCACGAACGCGTCCTCCGGCGCGTACGGCCTGGTCCAGGCCCTGCCCGGCTCGAAGATGGCGTCCGCCGGCGCCGACTGGAAGACCAACCCCAAGACCCAGATCAAGTGGGGTCTGGACTACATGAACTCCCGCTACGGCAGCCCCATGGGCGCCTGGAGCTTCTGGCAGGCCAACGGCTGGTACTGATCAGCCCGAGCCTCACCCCGTACGCGAAGGCGGCGGCCCCCCGATCCCCGGGGCCGCCGCCTTCGCCATGCCGTCACACCGTCCGGCGGCCCCGCGGACCCCGGCCGCCGACGGCAGCGGTCTCACTCACCGCTGACGGAGTCGAAGAACCGCACCACCTGCGGCGCCGACACCGCGAACGAGCCGAAGTGGTCCACGTCTCCCTGGTCGACGAGCTCCGCCCGCTTCCCGTGCCCGGCCAGCTGCCGGGCACAGCTGCGCGCGTTCGCGATCGGCACGTCGGTGTCGGCCGCCCCCGCGTACAGGCGCACCGGCACCCGCGGCTTCCAGTCGCAGGTGTGGTCCGCGCCACGGATCGCGTCCAGCAGCGCGCCGGCGGGATGCCGCATCCGCTCGGCGAAGGCCGGCGTCAGCATCTCCCCCACGGTCGGCGGCAGCGCGCCGAGGATGTCCTCCTCCTCGTGCGCCCCGTCGTACAGCCCCTCGACGCGGCTCGCGTACGGCTCGCGGAATGCCTCGGCGGGGTCCTTGTAGATCGGGTGCAGCCGGTTCTGCGCGACCAGCCAGTACGAGGTGTAGAGGACACCGCTCGTGTCGTTGACCCGCCCGTCGAACAGGGCCGGGATCTCCTCCCCCTCCAGGTCGTACGGTCCGCTGACCGGGGCGAGCGCCTTCAGCCGGAAGTGTCCGTCCGCGCCGTTCTGCAGGGCCCTTCCGAGGGCCATCGCGACCTGCCCGCCCTGGGAGAAGCCGGTCGCGTAGACGTCTGTGGTCAGCGGCCGGCCCAGCCGGTCCGCGGCGGCGCGGGCCGCGCGCAGCATGTCGACCGAGGCGGTCACCGAGGACCGGGTGTCCATGTAGGGGTGGCGGCCGGGGCCCTCGCCCAGGCCCAGGTAGTCGGGCGCGGCCACCGCGCGGCCGGCGCCGGCGTGCAGATAGGACGGGACGCGGCCGAAGTCCTCTCCGACGGAGGGCGCGTAGGCGCGGGCGACCATCGTGCCGTGCGTGTCGGAGACGAGGTCGAGCCGGTGCCTTCCCCCGGCGGGCAGGGTGAGCAGGCCGGTGGCGAGGGTCGGTGCGCCGTGCGGATCGACGGTCCGGTAGGTGAGGCGGTACGACCGCACGCCGTACCGCACGGGGTCCGTGGCCGTCTCCCGTTCGGCCAGGAACCTCCGCACCGCGTCGGCGTCGTGCGAGGCGACCGGCACGACGGAGACGAGGGCGCCGCGCGCGGCCGGGCCCCGGCGGTCGGCCGCCACGGCCGCCGGTGCCGCGGCGAGTCCGGCGAGCAGTAGTGCCGCACCGGCGGCGATCGCCCGCCGGGTGCGCCGGTGGCGGCGTGTTCGTATGGATCCGACGTTCCTGCGCGTGTTATCGCTCATGGGGTCGACGCTACGGACGCGCGCCGGGCGTCGACATCCGACGATCCCCCGCGTCCGTGGTGGACCTGGGTCCACCACGCCTGTCCCGCTGACCGGAGGCCCGATGACCACGGAGACGGAGAAGCCGCACGACCGGGAGGAGCGCGGACTGCGGCTGGTGGGGGTGCTGCTGGGGCTCACGGTCGTCAGCGGGATCGTCGACGCGGTGAGCTATCTGGGGCTCGGGCACGTCTTCACCGCGAACATGACCGGCAATGTGGTGGTCCTCGGCTTCGCCGCCGCGGGTGCGCCGGGCTTCTCCACCACGCACTCGCTGGTGTCCCTGGGGTCGTTCCTGGTGGGGGCGGTGGGGGGCGGGCGCTCCGGACGGCGGTTGGGCACGGGCTCCCGCCGCACCTGGGTGCGGATCATCCTCTGCGCGGAGGCGCTCCTGGTCGGCGCGACGGCGCTGGTGGCCCACCTCGCGCCCGGCAGGACGGGCACCGTGTACACGCTGATCGCCGTGACGGCCTTCGCGATGGGCCTGCGCAACGCGACCGTCCGCAAGCTGGGCGTGCCGGACCTGACGACCACCGTGCTGACGATGACGCTCACGGGCCTGGCCGCCGACTCTCGGCTGGGCGGCGGGCAGGGCAGCCGTTCCCCCCGCCGTACGGCCTCGGTCGTCGCGATGCTGGCGGGCGCGGTGCTCGGCGCGTGGCTGGTGCTGCACCACGGCCTGGGTCTGCCGCTGCTGGTCGCGGCGCTGCTGTCCGGGGTGCTGGCGGTGACGGCGTCGGGCCGCGAGTGACGGCGGACGGGACACGCTCGCGTCGGCGCCCCGCGGGAGGCAGGGGCGGGGCGTAGGGGGGATGCCCCTGCCTCCCGCGGGACGGGCCGACGGCACCGGGAGTCCGTCGGCCCGAGCGTGTGACCGCGTCGCTCAGCGGTGGCTGACCTGGAGTTCCTTGACGCCGTTGATCCAGGCGGAGCGCAGCCGGCGCGGGTCGCCGGTGAGCCGGAGGTCGGGCATGGCGTCGGCGATGGCGTTGAAGATGAGGTCGATCTCCAGGACGGCCAGGGACTTGCCCAGGCAGTAGTGCGGGCCGCCTCCGCCGAAGCCGAGGTGCGGGTTGGGGTCGCGGGTGACGTCGAAGACCTCCGGGTGGTCGAAGACGTCGGGGTCGTGGTTGGCGGAGGAGTAGAAGATGCCGACGCGGTCGCCCTTCTTGATCTGCTTGCCGCCGAGTTCGGTGTCCTGGGTGGCGGTGCGCTGGAAGGAGACGACGGGGGTGGCCCAGCGGACGATCTCCTCGGCGGCCGTGGCCGGGCGCTCCCTCTTGTACAGCTCCCACTGCTCGGGGTGGGTGAGGAAGGCGTGCATGCCGTGGGTGATGGCGTTGCGGGTGGTCTCGTTCCCGGCGACGGAGAGCATCAGCACGAAGAAGCCGAACTCGTCGGAGGCGAGGTTGCCCTCGTCCTCGGCGGCGACGAGCGTGGTGACGAGGTCCTTGGCCGGGCACTGCTTGCGGTCGGCGGCCATGTTCATGGCGTAGGCGATGAGTTCGGTGGCCGACTCGGCGCCGACCTCCTCGGTGATGGCGTACTCCGGGTCGTCGTACGCGATCATCTTGTTGGACCAGTCGAAAATCTTGGCGCGGTCGTCCTGCGGGACACCGATCAGCTCGGCTATCGCCTGGAGGGGCAGTTCACAGGCGACCTGGGTGACGAAGTCGAAGGAACCGGAGTGGGCACGGGCGGTCTCGACGATCGCGCGGGCGCGAGTGCGCAGGGTGTCCTCCAGCGCGCGGATGGCGCGCGGGGTGAAGACGCGCTGCACGATCTGCCGGACACGGGTGTGCTCGGGCGGGTCCATGTTGAGCAGGATGAGCCGCTGGGCGTCGATGGCGTCGCGCTCGATGTGCTCGTTGAACCGGATGATGGCCGTGTTGACGGTGGAGGAGAAGATCTCCGGGTGGGTGGAGACGTACTTGACGTCCACGTGCCGGGTGACGGCCCAGTAGCCCTCGTCCTGGAAACCGGCGAGATTGGACGGCTGAGCCACCCAGTGGACCGGTTCGACACGGCGCAGTTCGGCGAACTCCGGCAGGGGCACACGGTCGCGCAGCAGATCGGGGTCGGTGAAGTCGAACCCGTCGGGGAGCGCTGGACAGGGCATCGGCAACTCACTCCTGCCATCTGACGGTCCATCAGGAATTGCCGTGAAGGTAGTAACGGGTTCCACAACTCGCAAGAGGCGCGGCATCCCCAATTGCGTGCGGGATTCGTGCAGATCGCGACTTCCGAGGCTGCACGACCCTTGCGGTGGTGGACGCGATGTCAGCAGACTGCACACAGAACTAGAACGCGTACTAGTTCTGCGTGGCGGGTGGGCCGGGACGCCCGCGCCGCGCGGGTAACGGAGGAGAGGACCCACCCCCAATGGCCGCCGAACCCGTGATCGTCGAAGCTGTACGCACCCCCATCGGCAAGCGCGGCGGCGCGCTCGCCAATCTGCACCCCGCCTATCTCCTGGGCGAGACCTACCGGGAGCTCCTGGGCCGCACCGGCATCCACGCCGACTGCGTCGAACAGATCGTCGGCGGCACGGTGACGCACGCCGGCGAACAGTCGATGAACCCCGCCCGCACGGCATGGCTGACGATGGGCCTGCCCTACGAGACGGCGGCGACGACGGTCGACTGCCAGTGCGGCTCCTCGCAGCAGGCCTCGCACATGGTGGCCAACATGGTCGCGGCGGGCGTCATCGACGTCGGCATCAGCTGCGGTGTCGAGGCGATGTCGCGGGTGCCGCTGGGCTCCGGCTCCAAGCACGGTCCGGGCAAGCCGTTCCCCGACGAGTGGAACGTGGACCTGCCCAACCAGTTCGAGGCGGCGGAGCGCATCGCCCGCCACCGCGGCCTGACCCGCGAGAACGTCGACTCGCTCGGCCTCATCTCGCAGGAGCGGGCGGCGATCGCCTGGTCCGAGGAGCGCTTCAAGCGTGAGACGTTCGCCGTGCAGGTGCCGACCACCGAGGAGGAGCAGCGGGCCGGACAGGGCATGTGGCGCCTCGTCGACCGGGACGAAGGACTGCGGGACACCTCCATGGACGCGCTGGCCCGCCTGAAGCCGGTGATGCCGACCGCGGTCCACACGGCGGGCAACTCCTCGCAGATCTCCGACGGTGCCGCCGCCATCCTGTGGGCGTCGAAGCGGATGGCGCGCGCCCTGAAGCTGAAGCCGCGGGCCCGGATCGTCGCCCAGGCGCTCGTGGGCTCCGACCCGCACTTCCACCTCGACGGCCCGATCGACGCGACGCGCACGGTGCTGGGCAAGGCGGGGATGTCCCTGAAGGACATCGACCTCGTCGAGATCAACGAGGCCTTCGCGTCGGTGGTGCTGAGCTGGGCCCAGGTCTTCGAGCAGGACCTGGAGAAGGTCAACGTCAACGGCGGCGCGATCGCGCTGGGTCACCCGGTGGGCGCCACCGGGGCCCGCCTGATCACCACCGCGCTCCACGAACTGGAGCGTACGGACAAGGAGTTCGCCCTGATCACGATGTGCGCCGGCGGCGGACTGGCCACCGGGACGATCATTCAGCGGCTGTAGCCGCCCAGGCGACGAAGCCGGTGAACGCGGCGGGCCCGAAGGCGAGTGCCGGGCCCGCCGGGTTCTTCGAATCGCGTACGGCGACGGTGGCGTGGGGGGTTTGGGCGACCTCGACACACTCGCCGCCCTGGTCGCTGCTGTACGAGGCCTTGCGCCAGGCGAGGGGGGCGGTGGGGGCGCATTCGACGCAGGAACCGCCGGTGTCACCGCTGTAGCTCGACTTGCGCCACCGCACGTCCGCCGAGCGCGAGTTGCTCTCCATAGCGTTCCTCCATCACGTGCCGGATCAGCATCGCCGAGTCCCTGAGGGAGAGCGCGGCGGCTTGAAGGTGATCGTAACGGAGCGAACAGTCCCTGACCGTGGCCGGGTTCGCAGTCGGATGGCCGCTCCCGTAACTCTCGGTGTAGACGATGGCGGGGTCGGTGGCGAAGCGATAGAGAGTGAACGAGCCGGTGAGCCCGGCGTGCGCACCGGCTTTGAAGGGCAGCACCTGAATGTTGACCCGGGGATCGTGCTCGAACGCCAACAAGTGCGCCAGTTGGCCCCGCATGGTGCCCGGCCCACCGATCTCCTGGTAGAGAGCGGCTTCGCTCAGGACCATCCAGAAGACGGGCGGCTCACCCGCCTCGAAGATGCGCTGGCGCGCCAACCGTACGGCGGTGCGGTCGTCGAGGTCCCTGCGGTCGAGCGCACCGAGCGTGGCCCGCACATACGCGTCGGTCTGGAGCAGGCCGTGGACCATGCCCATCTGGAATGTGCAGATCTCCGTCGCCCGCACTTCCAACTCCGCAACCTGTTGGAACCAGGCGGGCACATGACTGCGCAACACCAGCCCCACCAACCGCGACAACAACCCGCCCGTCCCTAGCGCCGCGTCCACCCGTTCGCTGAACTCGGGCGTGGGCAGTTTGCGGGCCGTCTCGATCTGGCCGACCAGCGAACCGGTGTAGTTGACGATGTCCCCGAGCTGCTTCTGCGTGAGCCCCGCGGCCTCGCGATGGCGGCGCAGTTCGAAGCCGTAGTAGTCGAGCGGCGAGGCACCCGGGTCGAGGGAGCTGATGTGGGTCACGCACGGCCCCTTCTCGTACGGCTCGGCCAACAGCGGTACCAGTTGCATCCGTTCGGTAGCCCAGAGTAGTCGCGCGAGGCCAGCCTCGACGTGTGAACGAATACTTTCCCCCCACGCTGCTGGGCCCCCGTCCCGCCCAGTACCGCATCCGTCTCACGGCGGGTGAGCACTCGGCCCGGCACATCCGCCGGATCGCCCGCTCGTGCCTGGAGGAATGGGAACTGGCAGAGGCGGCGGACTCCGTGGAGCTGGCGCTCACCGAGCTGCTCGCCAACGTCGTCCGCCATGTCCCCGACCGCCGTTGCGTGGTGGTGCTGCTGCGGCTGGCGGCGGGTGTGCGGGGGGAGGTCACCGACGGTCACCCGCAACTGCCCGCCGCCCGGACCGAGTTGCGGCCGGAGGCGGAGAACGGCCGCGGGCTCGTCCTGCTCGACGCGGTGGTCGACAAGTGGGGAGTGGATCCCGAACCGGGCGGCGGCAAGACCGTGTGGTTCGAGTGCTCCGCCCCCTGAGCCGGGCACCCGGCCGCGGGGAACGGCTTCCTGTGCGGCCCCGATGAACGCGTCCGGTCGGTTTCGCGTCTTCCCACGTGGCACAGCACACCCACACCTTCGAAGACCTCGAACGGAAACGCCGAGCCGTGGTCCCTGCCGAACCGACCGCCCTGATCCCCGTCCGGCCGGACCGCGCGACCGCGCGCCGAGGGCGGCCCCTCCGGGCGTTCGGGCGCCGCCACCGGGTGGCGTTGCCGGCCACCCTGCCCACGCTCCCGCTGTACGCGGTGTGGTGGGTGTTCCTCGCCACCGGCGGCGGCGATCTGGCGGCCCAGGAGGCCTGGGCCGGATTCGCCGCCCGGCACGGCGGATCGGCGTACAACCTGTTCTGGTACGGCGGGATGCACACCGCCGACTACAGCCTGATGTCCCCGTACTTGATGGCCGCGCTCGGTGTGCGCACGGTGACCGTGGCCTCCGGACTGGCCGCGTCCTGGCTGGCCGCCGTGCTGATCGGACGCACGGGCGTCCGGCGTCCGGCGGGCCCGGCCCTGCTCGCCTCGCTCGCGCTGTGGTGCAACGTCGCCTCGGGGCGGACGACCTTCGCCCTCGGCGTCGCCTTCGGGCTCGCGGCCTGCGTGCTGCTGACCGGCGAGCGGCGCGGGCCGCTCGCGGCCGGGTACGCGGCTCTCGCGACGGCCGCGAGCCCGGTGGCCGGGCTCTTCCTGGCGGTGCTGGGAGCCGCGTACCTCGCGGAACGCGACCGGGTGCGGGCCTGCGCCCTGCTGCTGCCGCCGTGCGTCGTGGTCGGGGCGACCACCGTGCTGTTCCCCTTCACCGGCGAGCAGTTGATGCCGCCGGCCCGCGTCTGGCCGCCCGTGCTCCTCGGGCTCGCGGTGGCCGCGCTGGCCCCGCGCGGCTGGCGGGTGGCCCGGTGGAGCGGGGTCGTCTACGCGGCCGGCACCGTCCTCACGTACCTGGTCGCCTCGCCGGTCGGCACGAACGTCGAGCGGTTCGCGGAGCTGTTCGCGCCCGCCGTGCTGCTGGCCGCGCTGCTCACTGTCTCCCGGCTGAAGAGGCTGCGGCGCGGCGTGCTGGTCGTGGCGCTGGTGTTCTCCGTCGCCTGGGTCGGCAAGAAGACCGCCGACGACCTGGTGGTCTCGACGGCCGTCCCCGCCTGGGCCGCCGACACACAGGGCGTGATCGGGGCGCTGGAACGGCTCGGCGCCGACCGCGGCCGGGTCGAAGCGGTCCCGGCCCGCAACCACCGCGAGGCCACCGCGCTCGCCCCGCACGTGAACCTGGCGCGCGGCTGGAACCGCCAGCTGGACATGGAGCGCGGGCGGCTCTTCTACGACGGCACCTTCTCCGAGGCCTCCTACCGGGCCTGGCTCGACCGGTGGGCGGTCGGCTACGTCGTGCTGTCCTCGGGCACGCCGGACGGGTACGCGCGGGACGAGGCGCGCCTGGTGCGCGAACGGCCCGCATGGCTGGAGCCGGTGTGGAGCGACGCGCACTGGCGGGTGTTCCGGGTGCGCGACGCGGTGCCTCTGGTGTCGGCCCCCGCATCGGTGCTGCGCAGCTCCGGCGCCGACGTCGAGGTGCGGATACCGAGGCCCGGCCCGGTCACCGTGCGGATCGCGTACTCGCCCTGGCTGCGCGCCGAGGGCGGCTGCCTTTCGCAGGAGGGCGAGTTCACGCGGCTGACGGTGTCCGAGCCGGGCGAGTACCGGATCAGTTCGGAGTACGGCCCGTCGCCAGGGCGGGCTCCTTCGTGCTGACCTCCACGGGCCTGCCCGGCGTCCGCGGCCGCGGCCCCTGGAGCAGGTAGGTCAGGCCGAAGCCCGCCGCGACGACGGCCGCGCCGCCCACCGCGTCCAGCACCCAGTGGTTGCCGGTCGCCACGATCGCGGAGACCGTGAACAGCGGGTGCAGCAGACCCAGTGCCTTCATCCACCACTTGGGCGCCAGGATCGCGATCACGAGCCCGCACCACAGGGACCAGCCGAAGTGCAGCGACGGCATCGCCGCGTACTGGTTGGTGAGCGCGGTCAGCGTGCCGTAGTCCGGCTGGGAGAAGTCCTGCACGCCGTGCACCGTGTCGATGACGCCGAGGCCCGGCATCAGGCGCGGCGGTGCGAGCGGGTAGAGCCAGAAGCCGACGAGGGCGAGCAGGGTGGCGAGGCCGAGCGCCGAGCGCGCCCAGCGGTAGTCGGCGGGCCGGCGGGCGTAGAGGACACCGAGGACGGTGAGCGGGACGACGAAGTGGAACGACTCGTAGTAGAAGTCGAAGAAGTCCCGCAGGAAGCCGACCTTGACCACCGCGTGGTTGGCCCAGTGCTCGATGTCGATGTGCAGGAACCGCTCGATGGCCAGTATCTGGTCACCGTGGTGCTCCGCGGTGGCCCGGCCGCCCGAGTTGGTGCCGCCGGTCGCGGCGAGCCGGACCTGCTGGTAGGCGGAGTAGCCGACGCGGATCAGGAGCAGTTCGAGGAGCAGGTTCGGGCGGGTCAGGACCCGGCCGGGGAACGGCAGCAGCGGCACCCGCCTGAAGCGGGTGGGCACGGGTCGCGCGTAGTCGGTGGGGACCGGTGCCCGGTAGTGCTCCGAGGTGCGCGACAGGAACGGCACGACGGTGGCCGCGGCGAGCGCGGCGAGCAGCACCACGTTGTCGCGCAGCGGGTACAGCGACGTCATGTTCGGCAGCATCATCGTCGCGGGCAGCGTCATGACGAGGACGACGGCGACGGGCCACATGTAGCGGTCCGAGGTCTTCCTGCCGACCCGGCCGACCACCGCCAGCAGCACCCACAGCAGCTGGTGCTGCCAGCTGGTGGGCGACACGGCGACGGCGACGCAGCCGGTGACCGCCACGGCGAGCAGCAGCTGGCCGTCCCGCGCGTAGCGCACGGCGCGGCGCAGTCCGAGGACGGCGACGGCCGCCCCGAAGAAGAGGAACAGTCCTATCTCCGGCGGGCCGGTCAGGCCGAGCCGCAGCAGCGCGCCGTGCAGGGACTGGTTGGCGAGGTCGTCCGCCTGGTCGCCGAGTCCCACGCCCGCGAAGTGGTGCACCCAGTAGGTGTTCGAGTCGTGCGGCAGCGCGGCCCAGGCGAGCAGGGTGAGGCCGCCGAAAGTGAACCCGGTGGACGCGGTGGCGCGGCGGCGGCCGGTGAACCAGAGCAGCGGCGCGAAGAGCAGGACCGTCGGCTGGAGGACCGCGGCGAGACCGATCAGGGCGCCGGCGGCGCGCTCCCCGCGGACGGCGAAGCAGCCGAGCAGGACGAGCAGCACCGGGATGATGCTGGTCTGGCCGAGGTAGAGGGCGTTGCGGACGGGCAGCGACAGCATCAGCAGGCTGATCGCGACCGGCGCGGCCAGCAGCGAGGTGCGGCGGCTCACCGGCTGCGGCAGGGCGCGGGCGGCGACCACGCCGAGCGCGACGACCAGCAGCAGTGTGCCGAAGGTCCAGCCCCAGCCGAGGGCCTGCTCGGCCGCGCGCGTGAGGGGTTTGAGGACGAGTCCGGCGAAGGGTGTGCCGGTGAACTGCGTCGAGTCGTACAAGGAGCCCTTCACGTGCAGGACGCCGTCGGGTCCGACCCAGGTCTCCAGGTCCGTCAGCCGGTCCGTGCTGGGGGTGCTGAGGACGGCGGCCATCTGCCGCACCGCCAGGACCGTGGCGATCAGCCACAGCCCGACACGGGCGGCGCGCAGTCTCTCTCCCGTCGTCCCGACGACTCCCGCCCCGAGGGCATTACCTGCTCGTCCGCCGCGCTCCGCGTTCGCCACGCTCCGTCGGCCCTCCCGCCCCATCCGTCCCGCGTGTCCCTGCATGTCCCGTACATCTGTCCCTTTCGGGACCCTATGAGGCTCGCACTGCCCCCGTCGAGAGACGCAGGCAACCCCCTCTTCACCTGACGGCCTCCCTCCTTTTGTCCGGAAGACGACCGTGCGCGGGCGGTCCGGTTCCCTCCCCGGCCCGCGACAAAGATCACAGGTGACGGCCCCGGAAGCGCTGGTCGATCTCTTCGTCGCCCCTGCGTACGCGGCATTTATGTGCACTGCGCGGCAGGCCGGCCACGCCACGTAATGGCACCGAGTGCCCCTATGGTCGCTTTTCGGCCTGCTTCCGGGTGGGCCAGGTCCGCCCCCGGGTGGCCGAGCCCCGCCGCCCGGCGGGCCGCGGTCCGCCCCGTGCGGCCCGGGTCCGCCGGCGAGCGGGCCGAGGCCCGCCTCCGGGTGGGCCCGGGTCCGCCACCGCGCGAACCGTGTCCCTGTCCCCGACGGAAGGAAGGCCCTTGCCGACCGCCACGCCCGTAGCCCCCACCATCCGCGCGCCGCGCGCCGCCGGCTCCGCGCCTGCCGCCGCTCCCCCGGAGATCACCGTCACCGACCCGGCGCTGGTCAAGCGCGCCGTGAAGGCGGCAGCGCTCGGCAACGCGATGGAGTGGTTCGACTTCGGTGTCTACAGCTACATCGCGGTGACCCTGGGCAAGGTCTTCTTCCCGTCCGGCAACCCGACCGCGCAGCTGCTGTCCACCTTCGGCGCCTTCGCCGCGGCCTTCCTCGTCCGCCCGCTCGGCGGCATGGTCTTCGGACCGCTCGGCGACCGCGTCGGCCGCCAGAAGGTCCTCGCGCTCACCATGATCATGATGGCGGCGGGCACGTTCGCGATCGGCCTGATCCCCTCCTACGCGACGATCGGCGTCGGTGCGCCGATCCTGCTGCTCGCCGCCCGCCTCGTCCAGGGCTTCTCGACCGGCGGCGAGTACGCGGGCGCCTCGACGTTCATCGCCGAGTACGCGCCCGACAAGAAGCGCGGATTCTTCGGCAGCTGGCTGGAGTTCGGCACGCTCGCCGGCTACATCGGTGGTGCGGGCCTGGTCACGCTGATGACCGCCCTGCTCTCCGACGACGCCCTGCTGTCCTGGGGCTGGCGTGTGCCGTTCCTGATCGCGGGCCCGATGGGCATCATCGGCCTCTACCTGCGGATGCGCCTGGAGGAGACCCCGGCGTTCGCCGCCGAGGTCGAGAAGGCGGAGAAGTCCCGCCCCAAGGTGCCGCTGCGCGAGATGGTCGCCGGCCAGTGGCGTGCGCTGCTGCTGTGCATGGGCCTGGTCCTGGTCTTCAACGTCACCGACTACATGCTGCTGTCGTACATGCCGAGCTACCTCACCAGTGAGCTCAAGTACGACGAGACGCACGGCCTGCTCGTCGTCCTCGGTGTGATGGTGCTGATGATGGTCGTACAGCCCTTCGCGGGCGCGCTCACCGACCGGATCGGCCGCCGCCCGTTGATCTTCGCGGGCTGTGCCGGGTTCCTGGCCCTGTCGGTCCCCGCGCTGCTGCTGATCCGTCAGGGCAGCCTGTTCGCGGTCGCTCTCGGCATGGCCGCCCTCGGCCTGCTGCTGGTCTGCTTCACCGCGGCGATGCCCGCGGCGCTGCCCGCGCTCTTCCCGACGAAGGTCCGCTACGGCTCGCTGTCCATCGGCTTCAACATCTCCGTGTCGATGTTCGGCGGCACCACCCCGCTGGTGGTCACGGCGCTCATCGGGGCGACCGGCAACATGATGATGCCCGCCTACTACATGATGGCCGCCGCCGTGATCGGAGGCGTCGCGGTCTGGTTCATGTCCGAGTCCGCCGGGCGTCCGCTGCCGGGTTCCGCGCCGTCCGTGGAACCCGCCGACCGCTGACGCGGACGCGGAGCACGAACCGCCAGGCCGCCACGGGCGCCGGCGCCGGGTCACATCCCGGCACCGGCGCCCGTCGCCGTGGAACCACGGCCTCCGCGACGCCGTCTGAGTCCCTGTTCCGACGGCACGACGGAAGGACTACGGGGGACATGCGCGCGGGTCGGTCGAGTTTCGTACGGGGACGGCTGCTGATCGTCGTCCTGGCCCTGCTGGGGCTCCAGCTGGGATCGCTGGTGGCACCGGCGTACGCCTGCGGATGCGGCGCCATGGTGCCGGACGCGCAACGGCACGTCACGGTGAACCGCGAGACGTCCGTGGTCCGCTTCGACGGCCGTCAGGAGCAGATCGTGATGCGCCTGACGGTCACCGGTGACTCCCGCAAGGCCGCGTGGATCATGCCGGTCCCGCACCGGGCCACCGTGAAACTGGGCGACAGCGAGCTGTTCGGCCTGCTCGACGACGCCGTCGCGCCCGAGCACCGCACACGCCACCACTTCTGGCCGGACTCCGGTGACTGGCCCTTCGCCGATGACGGGGACACCGCCGACGCCCCGCGGGCCGGCGCGACGGCGCCCTCCGTGGACGTCGTCGGCCGCGAACGCCTGGGCCCCTTCGACGTGGCCCGCCTGACCGCCACCGACTCCGGCGCCCTCGGCGACTGGCTCTCCGAGAACGGCTTCTCGCTCCCCGCACGGCTCGACAAGGCACTGCAGCCCTACGTCGACCAGGGCTGGGAGTACGTGGCGATCCGCCTCGCCCCCCAGCAGGACGACGCCCCGCTCGGCGGCACCCTGGACCCGCTCCACCTCACCTTCGCCAGCGACGAACTGGTGTACCCGATGCGGCTGTCCCGGCTCGCCCGGACACCGCAGTCTTTGGGCCTGTACGTCCTCGCCGAGCACCGCATGGAGCCGGGCTCGTCGATCGGCGGCGACGCGCCCCGGATCACGTACGCGGGCCGGATCTCCGCCCTTCCGGGCCCGCTGGCCGGGCTCACGGCCGACGGCACGGACTTCCTCACCGCCCTCGACCAGGAGTTCCCGCAGCCCTCGCGCATCTCCGGCGACCACCGGCTGCGGCGCACGGCCACCGACGCGACGTACCGTCAGGTGATCTACAGCGACCGGCTGTTGATGGCGGGACCGGTCCCGGCCTGGCTGCTGACGGTCCTCGCGGTGCTCGCCGCCGCCCTGACGGTCCTCGCGCTGCGTGTACGGGCCCACCGGCGGCGCCCGGTGCTGCCGCCGCCCCCGGTGCACGCACCGCCGCCGATCGGCTGACGTCCGACACGCCCCGCGGAAAACCGGCTGGCGAGCGCCCGGAGCCGCGACTACATTCACCACCATAACTAGTTAGGGCATCTAACTAGGCATACGAAAGGCATGGTGCATGAGCGAGTCGCAGCTCTGGAACGACGTCGACGACTATTTCGCCACCCTCCTCGCCCCCCACGACGACGCGCTCGCCGCAGCCCTGCGCGAGAGCGACGCAGCCGGCCTGCCCCGCATCAACGTCGCGCCGAACCAGGGCAAGCTGCTCCACCTCCTCGCCCAGCTCCAGGGCGCGCGCCGCGTCCTGGAGATCGGCACCCTCGGCGGCTACAGCACCATCTGGCTGGGCCGCGCCCTGCCCGCAGACGGCCGGCTGATCACCCTGGAGTACGACCCCGCGCACGCCGAGGTCGCCCGCCGCAACCTCGCCCGCGCCGGCCTCGACAAGATCGCCGAGGTGCGGGTGGGCCCCGCCCTGGAGTCCCTGCCGAAACTGGCCGACGAGCATCCGGAGCCGTTCGACCTCGTCTTCATCGACGCCGACAAGGTGAACAACCCGCACTACGTCGAGTGGGCCGTCATGCTCACCCGGCCCGGCAGCCTCATCGTCCTCGACAACGTCGTGCGCGGTGGCGCCGTCACGGACGCGGACAGCACCGACCCGAGCGTCCGCGGCACCCGTGCCGCACTCGAACTGTTCGCCAAGCACCCGAAGTTGAGCGGCACGGCGGTCCAGACGGTGGGCAGCAAGGGGTACGACGGATTCGCGCTGGCCCGCGTGGTGGCCTGACGGTCCCGGACGGCGGGGCCGCCGCCCGGGACCGAAAACCCCTCAGGGCTCGTGGTAGAAGCCCACGTTCACCGTGCGCGGGCCGCTGCGGTCCTGGATGACGAGCTCCCCGGAACCGCCCACCGGCAGCTTCGCCGTCCCCCCGTACGGGAGGGCCTGCGCCTGCTGCCCGGCCAGCGTCAGCCGCACCTCGGAGGACGGCTCGGAGTGCGAGCCGCGCAGCCAGGTCACCTGCCAGGTGCCGTCCGGGCCGCACAGGAACTCCAGATGGACCCGGGAGACGAACAGCCAGTCGTCGGGGGTCGCGAGACGGCACACGGCCCGGTCCCGGCCCACCCGCAACACGGCTCCGGGGTCGCTCGGCGCGTCGGCCATCAGCATCCCGGCCGTCGCACCCGCGTCCGCCCCGGACACCGAGGCCATGGTGAGTTCGAGCACGCGCGCTCCTTCGTGTTGTGCCGGTCCCGTCGTTCGGGCACGGAGCGCCGTCGGCGCGCCGCCGCCGCATGATAATTCGACCGATCGCCCCGTGGTGGGGCCTCCGGCACAATGGACCCATGACCGAGCGAAAGCCACCCGGTGTCAGCTTCGAGTCCTGGATAGACAAGCAGATCCGCGAGGCGCAGGCGCGCGGCGAGTTCGCGGAACTCCCGGGCGCCGGCAAGCCGCTGCCGCACGGGAACGACACGTCGTACGACGAGATGTGGTGGATCAAGCAGAAGATGGCCCGCGAGGGGCTGTCCGTGCTGCCGCCCACCCTCGCCCTGCGCAAGGAGGCGGAGGACGCGCTCGCCGCGGCCGCCGCGGCACCCTCGGAACGCGTCGTGCGCCGCATCGTCGAGGACATCAACGTCAAGATCCGCGACGTCATGTTCAAGCCCCCGCCGGGACCGCCCCTCGGCCTCAAGCCGTACGACGTGGAAGCGGTCGTGCGCGAGTGGCGCGAAGCCCGGGGGGAATGACCGGCCGCCCGGGTGTAACCCGGGCCGGCCCGGGCAACCGGGCTGCTGGGCTGCGGGAGTCCGAACGGGGCCGCGGCCCCGGACCATGGTCCGGGGCCGCGGCCCCGTGGCACGGCCGGCCGTGGCCGACCGTGCGGAACGTGTCCCGCACCGTTGCCGACGACGGTGCGGGACACGGGCTCACAGGTGCAGGAGCCGCTCGGTGATCTCGCGGTAGTCCCGCAGCGCGAGACGCAGCTGTTCGGTGTCCGCGCCCGCCTCCTTGCCCTCGCCCTGCTGGAGGACCGTGCGCAGGGTGCGCCGACGCCGGGTCACGGCCTCCGTGAACGTCCCGGCCAGCTCCTCCAGCACGTGGTCGGCCTCCTCCACGGAGTCCCTCGGCCCGTCCACGAATCCGCCGAGCGCGTGCCGCAGACGCAGCGCGAACGTGTCGCTCTCGTCCTTCGCCAGCAGCGGGGTGTCCGGCCGTCCGGTGTCCCGCGCGGGCCGGCCGCCGCCGTGCCCGTCGGCACGCCCGCTCCCCGTGCCGCCCTCGGCGGCACCCGTGGCACCGGTGGCGGTCCGGGCACGGTCGCCGAGACCCTCGCCGCGGCCGACGCGTTCGGCTCCCGCGGTGCGGTCACCGGACTTCCCCGTGCGGTCAGCGGACTTCCCGTTGCCGTCGCGGCCGAGGCCGTCGCCCCCGCGGGCCGGGACGTCGGCACGCCCGCCGGCGCGGTCCTCGTCGGCGCGGGTACGGACGTCGTCGCCCCGGCCGCGTCCGTCCGTGCCCATGCGGCCCACGGCCGCAGGTCCGTCACCCTCGCGGGGTGTCCCGGCCGCGTCGGCCCGGCCCGGTCCCTCCTCGCGCACCGCGCCGCCGGCGGCACGCACGCCCTCTCGGGGCGCGGTGACGGAGCCTTCCGGCTCCCCGGCGCGTGCCGCCGCGGCCTCCTCCGCCGCCGCCCGGAACGCCGGGTCCACCGGGCCCCTCCCGGTCGTACGCGACGGTGTCCGCTCCGGATCCTGGTCCGGTGTCCTGTCGTTCATCTTCGTCAACTCCCCTTCACCTGACGGCGGGTGAACGCCCAGGGAAGCGGGGAACGGCTGCCGGAGACCGGCTTCCCGGAGTCGGCCTCCGGGGTCTGCGTCTCCTCCGTGCGATGCCGCGGATCGTCCTGCCGCGCCGGGGCCACCAGCTCCTCGAACAGGGCGCGGGCCTCGATCATGGCCTTGCGCATCTCCTCCGTGCCGGCGCCGTTCTCCGCCGCCCCGGCCTGCGCGACGCGGTGCACGCGCCGGTAGCCGTGGACGTGGTGCCCGTGGTGCACCGAGAGGGCGTCGACCTGCTCCTCGTACCGGCCGCCGTCGGGGAATCCGCGCTTGCCCGCCACCTCGCCGAGCAGCCGGTCGGCCTCGGCCACGGCCTCCTGCGGGGAGTCGACGAAGCGTTCCTGGGCGGCCGTCCAGCGGTTCGCGTACTCCTCGCGGGCCGCGGCCTCCAACGGCTGCCTGCGCAGGGCCCCGTGCCGCTTCACCCGCTCGGCCAGGTCACGTTCGGCGGCCCGGGTGTCGCCGTCGTGCCGGGCGACGGTCCTCTCGTACTCGGGTCCGAAGCGCCGCCGCATGCTGCGCCCGCCCTGCGGCCTTTGAGCAAGAAGGGTCAGGGTGGCCGCAACGACGACAACGGCCACCACGATCACGATCAGAGCGATGATCACGCCTGTGGACATGGATGCCTTCCCGGGTTCTCGACCCAACGGGCCGGTTCGGGAACCGGGTTGCCCGGAAAGCGCTCCCCAAACGGTCCCCGCACCGCGCACGCCCGCCGTCCGCCGCCCGCGCCGCGGTGTCCGCCGTAATCCGCTTGCGGGCGGGGTGCCCCACCTCCCCACAATGACCGGCATGACCGACGCCCCCGCCGACAACGCCTCCCGTACGACGGCCTCCTGGACCGTCGCTCCCGAGCCCTTCGACTCCCCCGCGGCGGCGGCGCTGTGGCGGGCGTACTACACGGAGGTCAGCGACCGCTGGTACCTGCTGCACGAGGGACGCACGACGGACCCGGGTGAGCTGGAGCGTGAGATCGCCGCACACCAGGGCCACGAATTCACGCCGCCCACCGGGGTGTTGCTCGTCGCGCGGTACGACGGCGAGCCCGCGGGCACGGCCGGTGTACGGATGCTCGACGCCGGCACGGGCGAACTGAGCCGCGTCTTCGTCCGCCCGGAACTGCGCGGCAGGGGCGGCGCTCCCGTCCTGCTCGCGGCCGTCGAGGAGGCGGCCCGCGGCCTCGGCGCCGAGCGGCTCGTCCTCGACACCCGCAGCGACCTCGTGGAGGCCCGCGCGCTGTACGCCCGGCACGGCTACCGGGAGACC
Organism: Streptomyces sp. Tue6028; assembly: GCF_002300165.1. Lineage (GTDB taxonomy): Bacteria > Actinomycetota > Actinomycetes > Streptomycetales > Streptomycetaceae > Streptomyces > Streptomyces siamensis. The sequence goes on from NZ_MLCE01000012.1 coordinate 268,912, forward strand.
GCGGCGCACAACGACGACATCTACGCCGAGCACTGGTTCAGGAAGGAACTGACGGGCCGGCCGGCGGAGTAGGCCGGAGCCGCTCTCACTTCTGCCTGGTGTGCGGGCCGGGCACCGAGCCGTCGTGCGGCCGTTCCGCGTCGGAGCCGCACATCTCCGCGTTCAGCTCCTCGACCAGCCGGGCCAGATCGGTCGGCCGGTCCGGCCCCCACCAGTCGCCCAGCAGCTCGGCGAGCGACTCCTCGCGGGCCTTGGCCAGCCTGTCGGCGGCCTCCCGGCCCTCCTCGGTCAGCACCAGGTCCAGCCCCTCACGCAGGGCGAGCCGGCGCTCCTCCACCTGCCGGGCCGCGGCCAGCACGACGTGCAACGGCACGGAACTGCGCTCGGCGAGCTCCGCGGGCTCCGCCCACCCGTACTTCTTGATCCGCAGCAGCAGCCAGCTCGCCGCAGGCAGCAGGTCGTAGCCCGCCCGCGCGGTGATCTTCTCGTAGATCTCCCGCCGCCCCTCGCGGGTCCCGAGCACCGACAGCGCCCGGCACACCTCGTCGTACGACGACCGCTCCACCGGGTTGCTGGCGAGCGTCTCCGTGACGTCCGGCGCCGTCACCGAGCCGCGCAGCCTGTCCTCGCGCAGGAACCAGGCCAGCACGAAGCCGAGAAGGGCCACCGGGGCGGCGTAGAGGAACACGTCCGTGATGGACGACGCGAACGCGTGCAGGACGGGCTGGCGCAGTGCGGACGGCAGCTCCGCGATGCCCTTCGGGTCGGCCTTGAGCGCGTCGGGCGTGAGGCCCGGGGGGAGCTCCTGCCCGGAGAGCGCGACGACGAGGTTGTCGCCGAGACGGTTCGCGAAGACCGTGCCGAAGATGGCGACGCCGAACGAGGCGCCGATGGAACGGAAGAACGTCGCGCCGGACGTGGCGACACCGAGGTCCTCGTACGACACCGCGTTCTGCACGATCAGCACCAGGACCTGCATGACCAGGCCGAGCCCCAGGCCGAAGACGAAGAAGTACGCGCTCATCTCGCCGGTGCCGCTGTTCTCGTCCATCTGGTGGAGCAGCAGCAGGCCGATGGTGGTCACCCCCGTGCCCGCCACCGGGAACACCTTCCAGCGGCCGGTGCGGCTGACCACCTGCCCGGAGAAGGTGGAGGACAGCAGCAGCCCGAGCACCATCGGCAGCATGTGCACACCGGACCAGGTCGGCGAGACGCCCTGGACGACCTGGAGGAAGGTCGGCAGATAGGTCATCGCGCCGAACATCGCGAAGCCGACGATGAAGCTGATCACGGCGGACAGCGTGAAGGTGCGGATGCCGAACAGCTTGAGAGGGAGGACGGGTTCGGCCGCCCGCCGCTCCACGGCGACGAACAGGAAGGCCAGCGCCACCCCCAGCACCGCGAGCCCGATGATCTGTGGCGAGCTCCAGCTCCAGGTGGTGCCCCCGAGGGAGGCCACCAGTACCAGGCAGGTGGCGACCGCGGCGATCAGGAACGTGCCGAGGTAGTCGATGACGTGCCGGGCCGTCTTCGCCGGGATGTGCAGGACGACCGCGATCACGACGAGGGCGACGACGCCCACGGGCAGATTGACGTAGAAGACCCAGCGCCAGCTGAGGTGTTCGGTGAGCAGGCCGCCGAGCAGCGGTCCGAGCACGCTGGTCGCGCCGAAGACCGCGCCGAACAGCCCCTGGTACTTGCCGCGTTCACGCGGCGGCACGAGGTCGCCGACGATCGCCATCGACAGCACCATCAGGCCGCCGCCGCCGAGGCCCTGGAGGGCGCGGAAGCCGATCAGCTCGCCCATGTTCTGCGCCATGCCGCACAGCGCGGAGCCGATCAGGAAGATCACGATCGCCGTCTGGAACAGCTTCTTGCGGCCGTACTGGTCGCCGAGCTTGCCCCACAGCGGGGTCGCCGCGGTCGACGCGAGCAGATACGCGGTCACCACCCAGGACAGGTGCTCCAGGCCGCCGAGGTCGCTGACGATGGTGGGCAGCGCCGTCGACACGATCGTCTGGTCCAGCGCGGCGAGCAGCATGCCGAGCAGCAGCGCGCCGATCGAGACGAACACGCTGCCGTGCACCTGGTCGCGTGCGTCGAGCGCGGCGGCGGTGCGGCGCCGCACGGCCGATTCGTTGACGGCCGTCACCCCGCCCGGTCCGGTCGCCCCGTCCGGCCCGGCGGGCGTGTCCGCGCCGCCCGGCGCGTCCGGCCCGCCCGGTATGTCCGCGCCGTGCGCATCCCCGGTCATTCGACCTCCCTGAGCCCCGAGGGTCCCGGTCAACCCCCATCCTGGTCGGTGTGACCCGTTATGGCCCGTCGAGTCATCCGGAAGCAGGTATTCCGGGGGGCTCCTTGGAGATTCCGTGAGGGACATCCGGATAATCTCTGGAGCTTCAGGGGGAGGGACCCACGCGTGACTGATCCGAACGGGCATGTCTGCCCCGAGTGCGAGACGCCCAGGGCGCCGGACGGCACCCCGTCGTGCGCCTGCGCACGGCGGGCGTCCGACGCGCTCCGCGACGCCCGCACGGCCGAGGCCGCCGCGGCGGGGGACTTCGACCCCCTGCGCATACGTCCGTACGTGGAACTGGGCGCCGGGGGCGCTTCGGAGACTCCGGGTACTTCGGGGCCCGCGGCAGGTCCGTCCTCCGGCGAGGGCACGCCCTCCGGTGGCGCCGGCCCTGCCGCGACGGCCGGAGCGGCGGGCACCGACGGGGACCCGTCGGCCACCGTGCGGCTGAAGGCGGTGCCGCCGGACGCGACCATGCGGCTCGCGGCGCTGCCGTCCGAGCCGCGCGCCGCCGACGTACGCCTCTTCCGGGACCAGGAGCGAGGGACCGGGCAGGGCCGGGGACGGCACCGGGAGGCCGGCCGGCCGACCGCCTCGGACGGGCGGCCCGGGCGTCGTCGCCGTACCGCGGTCCTGGTCGCCGCCGCGGCCACCGTGACCGTGGCGGCAGCGGCGGGGTTCGCGAGCGGACTGTTCTCGTACGACACCCCCGCGCGGGACGCGGCGCTGCCGGAGGACGTGCGGGCGAGCGTGCCGGACTCGTCCTCCGAGGCGGCCTCGGAGTCCCCCTCGGCGAGCGCGTCGGCCGCGACGCGGGCACCGAGCGCGTCGGCCTCCACGTCGCCGAGCACGAGCCCGTCGTCCTCGGCGTCGGAGTCGGCGCCGGAGTCGAGCGCGTCGCCGAGCCCGTCCCGGTCGACGGCCGGCCCCACGCAGTCGTCGGGCACGGCGGGCACCACCGCGTCGGCGCAGCCGCCGAGCGACACGTCCGAGGGAATCGGCGCCACGACCCTGCGGCGCGGCGACCGGGGCCCCGAGGTCACCGAACTCCAGCTGCGCCTGCGTCAGCTCGGGCTCTACCAGGGCGGCCCGGACGGCAGGTTCGGCAGGCACGTGGAGGACGCCGTACGCCGCTACCAGTGGGCGCGGGGCATCTCCGGCGACGAGATGGGCGTCTACGGGCGGTTCACCCGGGCGAGCCTGGAGTCGGAGACGACGGAACCGTGAGCGCCCGCCGAGGCCGGCGCGGGGCCGGGACGCCCGGACGTGTCCCGCCTCCGGGGACGGCCCCTCAGGCGGGTCCTCGACCGAACTGATCCGGTCAAACCGGTCACTGAAGTCACCGATCCGGTCGCTGAACCGGTCACCGAACCGGTCGGGCTTCGGCCGAGGCGAAGGGACGACACCGCGACCTGAGGGGGAGCGGCCGGGCCGCGCCCGAGACAGGCTCGGGGCGAGGTCCGCCGTCGACCCGAGACGGGACGCGGGGCGAGGTCGGCCCTCGGCCCGAGGCAGGCCGCGGGGATCGGTCGGCCCTCGTCCCGAAGCGGGCGGTCGGGCGTCGGCCGCGGCGAACGCTCGGGCCTCGGCCCGGGACGAGCGGCCGGGGCCGGCAGAAGTGAAGGAGCGGGGGACTCAGCCCGCGTGGAGCGACGCCGACCCCGACCTCGCCCCAGGCCCGGCCCGGGCCGCGGCGAAAGGGGCGGGCAGCGCGCAGGCGGTGCGCTCAGGTCTCAGCCGGAGCGAAACAGCCGGGCTTCGGCGCCGGCCGGTCTCAGCCGAGGAGAAGGAGCCGGGCCTCGGCCCGGGAGGGGCGGCCCGGGAGGGGCGGCCCGGGCCGGCCTGAGCGATGGGGTCGGGGTTCGCGCAGGGTCGGGGTGGGCGGGGCTCAGCCGAAGTGGAGGCGGAGGGTGCCGCCCTCCGCGGGCACGACGCGGACCTGCGTCAGGTCGGCGACGAGGACGTCCGGGCCGTGGAGTCCGGCCCGGGGGCCGATCCCCACCACCGTCATCCCGGCGGCCTTGCCCGCCTCGATCCCCGCCCCCGAGTCCTCGAAGACGACGCAGTCCTCGGGAGCGACACCCAGCTCCGCCGCCCCCTTGAGGAACCCCTCGGGATCGGGCTTGCTCGCCCCGACGGACTCGGCTGTGACCCGCACGTCGGGCAGTTCCAGCCCGGCGGCGGCCATCCGTGCGGTGGACAGCGCCACGTCCGCCGAGGTGACGAGCGCGTGCGGCAGCCCCGCGAGGGAGGCCAGGAAGTCGTGGGCGCCCGCGATCGCGACGACGCCGTCCATGTCGGCGGTCTCCTCGGCGAGCATGCGCGCGTTGTCCGTGTGGTTCTGCTCCATGGGCCGGTCGGGCAGCAGCATCGCCATCGAGGCGTAGCCCTGCCGGCCGTGGACGACCTTCATGACCTCGTCGCCGTCCAGGCCGTGACGGTCGGCCCAGCGGCGCCAGCAGCGTTCGACGACGGCGTCGGAGTTGACGAGGGTGCCGTCCATGTCGAGGAGGAGGGCGCGGGCGGTCAGAACGGTGGGGGCCGTCGTCATCGGCAATGCTCCAAGGCGCGGGAAAGGGGCACGGGGGTGCCCCTGGGAACAAGGCGGCCCCGTCCGCCGGTCAGGGAGGAGCGGACGGGAGCCACTTTGTTCTTTTACGATACAAAACAAGAGGGGTGCCGCGCCACCGGGCCTGACCTGCGGCTCGTCGCCCCCGCGACGAGCGGCCACCCGGACGACACCGTCGGGACACCGATGCGACACCCTCCGGCCGCCCGGCCCGACGGGCGGCGGGACGTCAGCCCGTGACCGCCTCGTACAGGCTCCAGACACCCAGTCCGAGCATCAGCACGGCCGCCACCTTGGTGATCAGCTCCAGCGGCACCCGCTTCATCAGGGCCTTGCCGCCGACGATGCCGAGGCCCGCGACCGCCCACAGGGCGAGGACGGCGCCGAGGCCGACGGAGAGCGGGTCGTCGTAGCGGGCGGCGAGGTTCGCCGTCATGATCTGGGTCAGGTCACCGAACTCGGCGACGAGGATGAGCATGAAACCCGCGCCGGAGACCTTCCAGAAGCTCTGGTTCTCGGGCTTGCGGATCTCCTCCTCGTCCTCGTCCTTCTTCATGAGCAGGACCGCGGCGCCACCGAGGAAGAGCACGCCGGTGAGCGCGTGCACGATCTGCTGCGGCAGCAGGGTCAGGACACTGCCCGCCGCGACGGCGAGCGCGACGTGCAGGGCGAACGCGGCGGCGACACCGGCGAAGACGTACGAGGCGCGGTAGCGGGTGCCGAGGACGAGCCCGGCGAGCGCGGTCTTGTCCGGCAGCTCGGCAAGGAAGACGACACCGAAGACGAGCGCCATCACGCTGATGCTGATCAAAATTCCTCAATCGGTCGGGCTGCCCCACCGAGAGTGCTGTTGCTGCGCTGCGACACCTCGGCACGGCAGCGCACGGCGGCGCCCACGCCGGGAGGCGCGGGCAGCACCCACGCCGAAGGTCACGGCACGGGCGGTGCACTGCTTGCCGAAGGTCTCGCTGGCCGGCCTCGTGGACGAGGCCTGCCTCCGGGCGCCGGCTCAGACGAGCTGAGCAGTATGTCGACGGTCCGGCGAAGAGCTACTCCCCTTCTGCGCCGTCCATGCTACGCGACGCCGGCCCGGCCCCGACAGGGACTTTGGTCACATCGGGCGCAACGCGACAAAAGGGCCCGTCGGCGACGTGGGGACCTCGCGGAGATCCCGGCACAGACCTTGTCGTGTCATGTGCACGTCACTAGCTTCTAACCCGAGCCACACCCTCCGGAAATGCGCCGCCGCAAGCATGTGCTCGCTCACCCCCAACGGCCCCCCACTCCAAGGGAGTTCGCATGCCAAAGGTCTACGCGCGTCGACGACTGAGCATACTCGCAGCCGTCACGGGCCTGATAGCCATGGCCGGGATTTTCAACGGCCCGACCGCCTCCGCCGCACTGCCGACCCCGGTCAGCGCCGCCACCGCCCGCACCTACCTCGCCTCGCTGAAGGTGGCGACGGAGAACCGCACGGGCTACAACCGTGACCTGTTCCCCACGTGGATCACCATCAGCGGCACCTGCAACACCCGTGAGTACATCCTCAAGCGCGACGGCACGAACGTCGTCACGGACTCCGCGTGCGCGGCCACCAGCGGCACCTGGCGCTCGGCCTACGACGGCGCCACCTGGACCGCCGCCTCCGACCTCGACATCGACCACCTCGTGCCGCTGGCCGAGGCCTGGGACTCCGGCGCCGGCGCCTGGACCACCGCACAGCGCCAGGCGTTCGCCAACGACGTGACCCGCCCCCAGCTCATCGCGGTCACCGACAACGTGAACCAGCAGAAGAGCGACCAGGACCCCGCCGAGTGGATGCCCCCGCTCAGCTCGTACGCCTGCACCTACGTCCGCGCCTGGGTCCAGGTGAAGTACTACTACAACCTCTCGGTCGACTCCGCCGAGAAGTCCAAGCTCAGCTCGGTGCTCAGCGGCTGCTGACCCGGCCGGTCCCGCCTCGTGCGCCGCTCCGCCGCAGCGCGCTGTTTCCGGAACCTCCCCACCGGCCTCCGTCGTTCCGTACCGTACGGGGCGACGGAGGAGGGGTGATCACATGGCGGAGCTGCGCCTGGGACCGCTGCTGAGGTATGTCGACGGCTCGTCGGCGACCTTCTGGGTCGAGACGAGCCGTCCGTGCACCGCCGAGGTGCGGTGCGCCGACGGCGCCCGCGGCAGCGCCGAGACCTTCCAAGTCGACGGCCACCACTACGCGTTGGTGCCGGTCGACGGACTGACACCGGGCACCGTCCGCACGTACGAGGTCGTGCTCGACGGCACCACCGTGTGGCCGCTGCCCGACTCCCCCTTCCCGCCCTCGGTGGTCCGCACCCCCGAGCCGGACGCCCCGGTCCGCGTCACCTTCGGCTCCTGCCGCTGGGCCGCGCCGCCCGCGGACGAGAAGGACCCGGTCGGGCCCGACGCCCTGGACACCCTCGCGGCCCGCATCGCCGCCGACCCCGACGGCGAACGCCCGGACGTACTGCTGCTGTTGGGCGACCAGGTGTACGCGGACGAGGTCTCCAGGGCCACCAGGGAGTGGATCGCGGCGCGCCGGGGTCTCGCCGACCCCCCGGGCAACCAGGTCGCGGACTACGAGGAATACACCCGCCTCTACTACGAGTCCTGGCTCGACCCCGAGATCCGCTGGCTGCTGTCCACCGTGCCCAGTTGCATGATCTTCGACGACCACGACGTCATAGACGACTGGAACACCAGCGCCGCCTGGGTCGCCGACATGCGGGCCACCCCGTGGTGGCGCGAGCGGGTGCTGAGCGGCCTGATGTCGTACTGGGTCCACCAGCACCTCGGCAATCTCTCCCCGCGCGAGCTGTCCGAGGACCTGCTGTACGCCGCGGTGCGCGAGACACCCGACGGCACCGATGTGCTGCGCGCCTTCGCCGCCCAGGCCGACGCCGACCCGGCCTCGGTGCGCTGGAGCTACCGCCGCGACTTCGGCCGCACCCGGGTCCTGATGCTCGACACCCGGGCGGCCCGCGTCCTGGAGGAGTCGAACCGGTCGATGCTGGACCCGGGCGAGGAGCGGTGGCTGCGGGAACAGGCACTGGACGCGCCCGGCTCGTACGACCACCTCCTCATCGGCACCTCGCTCCCCTGGCTTCTGCCACACCTGGTGCACGACGCCGAGACGTGGAACGCCGCGCTGTGCCGGGGCGAACGCGGCGCTCGGTGGGCGCGGTTCGGCGAGGGGCTGCGCAGGCGGGCGGATCTGGAGCACTGGGCCGCGTTCCCTTCGTCGTTCGAGTCGCTGACGGCTCTGATCGCGGAGGCGGGGTCGGGGACGCGCAGCCTGGAGGACGCGGCGGCGGCGACCCCGGCGGGAGCCGGGGCCGAGACGGCCGGGGCCGAGGCGGCCGGTGCGGAGGACGGGACCGGGGCCGGGACTGCGGCGGTGGGAGCCGGGGCCGAGACGTCCGTAGCCGAGGTGGCCGGGGCGGGGGCCGGGACTGCGGCGGTGGGAGCCGTGGCCGAGACGTCCGTAGCCGAGGTGGCCGGGGCGGGGGACGGGACCGGGGCCGGGACTGCGGCGGTGGGAGCCGGTGCCGCAACCGAAGCAGGGGCCGGAGGCGGGACCGAGGCCGGAGCCAATGCCGGGGCTGGAGTCGGGGCCGGGGCTGGAGCCGGGACCGTGATCGGGGCTGGAGCCGGGACCGTGATCGGGGCTGGAGCCGGGACCGGGGCTCCCGCGACCGTGCTCGTGCTGTCCGGGGACGTCCATCACGCCTACGTCGCCGAGCCGTTCTGGCCGGGCCGCCGGCTCGAGGCCACGGTCCTCCAGCTGACCTGCTCACCGGTCCACAACCGGATCCCGCTCTCCATACGGCTCGGTTTCCGTTTCGGCTGGAGCCGTCTCGCCCGCACGCTCGGGCACCGGCTCGCCCGGCACGGCCGCTGCGCCCGGCCACCCGTCGACTGGCGGAAGACCGGCGGCCCCTGGTTCGGCAATCAGCTGATGACGCTGACCCTGCGCGGGCGTTCGGCGACGCTGCGGCTCGAACAGGCGCTGGAGGTGCGCGGCGGCAGCGGACGGAGCGGCGACGCGACCGCCGGCCGGGTCCGTCTGACGACCGTGACGGAGTCCGTCCTCACCCCACTCACCCCGCAATAGGCCCCTTCCGCACGGTTGTTGGGCACGTTGTCCGTGATGCCCGTGACCCGTCCCACACCCGGCGCGGATCATCCGCACCAGGGCTCGGTTCCCGTACCGTACGGCGGCATGATGAGGCGGACCGTCCGCTTCCAGCGGGCGGTCTGCTGCCATGCGCCCCACACGCCCGGGAGTCACACCTTTGTCTGCAGCACCCCCACCCGAGTCCTCGGCTGCGCCCGAACAGGGAGACCCCCCACCACCGGCCGGGACCGCCGGCGTCTCCGTCGCCCTCGTCGGAGCCGGCCCGCGCGGCACGAGCGTCCTGGAACGGCTGTGCGCGTCCGCGCCGGAACTCCTCCCGCCCGGCACCCCGCTGACCGTCCACGTCGTCGATCCGGACCCGCCGGGACCCGGCCGCGTCTGGCGCACCGCGCAGTCGCCGCACCTCCTGATGAACACCGTGGCGTCACAGGTGACCCTGTTCACCGACGAGAGCGTGGACTGCTCGGGACCGATCCGTCCGGGACCCAGCCTGCACGCGTGGGCGCGCGGCGAGCTGGGGCCCGACGACTATCCGACCCGCGCCCGCTACGGCCGCTACCTGGAATGGGTCTTCGGCGAGGTGGTGCGCGGGGCGCCGCCCGCGGTGCGGGTGGAGGTGCACGCGGCGCGGGCGACCCGGCTCGACGACGCTCCCGACGGCCGGCAGGACCTCGTCCTGTCCACCGGCCGCACCCTGTCCGGCCTGGCCGCCGTCGTCCTCGCCCAGGGCCATCTCCCGGCCCTCGCGGATCCCGCGGAGCGGCACCTGTCCGCGCACGCGGGGCGGCACGGACTGCGCCACGTCCCGCCCGCCAACCCGGCCGACGTCGACCTCTCCTGTCTCGCTCCCGGCGAACCGGTCCTGCTGCGCGGGCTCGGCCTCAACTTCTTCGACCACATGGCGCTGCTGACCGCGGGCCGCGGCGGCCGTTTCACACGCACGGACGCGGGCCTGCGCTACCGGCCCTCGGGGAAGGAGCCGCGGCTGTACGCCGGCTCCCGGCGCGGTGTCCCGTACCAGGCGCGCGGCGACAACGCCAAGGGCCCGTACGGCCGTCACACCCCGCTCGTCCTCAGCGACGAGGTGATATCGGGCTTCCGCAAACGCGCCGACTCCGGTGACGCACCCGACTTCCTGGGCGAGATATGGCCGTTGGTCGCCAAGGAGGTGGAAACGGTCTACTACGAGGGGCTGTTGAGCAGGATCGGCGGTCCCGCTCTCGCCGGCCGCCTTCCCGGCGACTTCAGGGACCGCTTCCTCGGCGTACCGCACCGCGACACCCAGGAGGCGCGTCTGCTCGACGAGTTCGGCATCGCGCCCGCCGAACGCTGGTCCTGGGAACGACTCTCGCGCCCGTACGCCGGACGGGCCTTCGCCGGCCCCGGCGCCTGGCGCGACTGGCTGCTCGGCCATCTGCGCCAGGACGCCGAGCAGGCCGCGCTCGGCAATGTGGAAGGACCCCTGAAGGCCGCCCTCGACGTGCTGCGCGACCTGCGCAACGAACTCCGGCAGATCGTGGACCACCGCGGCCTGTCCGGCGACTCGCGACGGGCGCACCTGGACCGCTGGTACACACCGCTCAACGCCTTCCTCTCCATCGGCCCGCCCCGGCGGCGCATCGAGGAGATGTACGCGCTGATCGAGGCGGGCGTGCTGAGCGTCCTCGGCCCCCGGCTGGAGGTGCGGGCCGAGGACGGCACGTGGGTCGCGCACTCCCCCGACGTCCCGGGGTCCGCCGTACGCGCCACGACGCTCGTGGAGGCGCGGCTACCGGAACCGGATGTGCGCAGGACGGCCGACGAGCTCCTCGGCCGGCTGCTGAGGACGGGACAGTGCCGCCCGCACACCGTCGACGGCTACGAGACCGGCGGACTGGACGTCACACCGCGCCCCTATTTCCTGATCGACCGTCAAGGGCGTTCGCATCCACGGCGGTTCGCGTTCGGGGTGCCCACGGAGGGCGTGCACTGGGTGACCGCGGCCGGGGCCCGGCCCGGCGTGGACTCGGTCACGCTGTCGGACGCCGACGCGGTGGCGCGGGCCGTGCTGCGCTCGGCGTCGGCCGGGACGGAACGGGAAACGGAACCGGAAGCGGAAGCCCACGCATGGCCGAATGTTGAACTTGCAAGCATTGATTAGGCTCACCTAACGTTGGTGACTCACTCGGTTCCGTCCCCCACGTTCCGGTCCCCCCACGGGCCGGACCAGACCGAAGGAGTCCCCCACATGACCGGACGCCTCGACAGCGCCCAGCCCTACGCCGTCGGCCTGTTCCGCATGGTCGTCGGCCTGCTCTTCGCCGCGCACGGCGCCGCCTCGCTCTTCGGCGTGCTCGGCGGCGCCGGCGGCACGGGCGGCACCATCGGCGCCGGTACCTGGCCCGGCTGGTACGCGGCCGTGATCCAGCTCGTCGGCGGCGTCCTCGTGCTGCTCGGCCTCGGTACCCGCGCCGCCGCGTTCCTCTCGTCCGGCTCGATGGCGTACGCCTACTTCGACGTGCACCAGTCGGCCGCGCTGTGGCCGATCCAGAACGGCGGCGAGCTCTCCGCGCTGTTCTGCTGGGCGATGCTCCTGCTCGTCTTCACCGGGTCTGGCGCACTCGGCCTCGACCGCCTCTTCACCGGCCGTACCTCACCCGCCGCCGAGGAGAAGCGGGCCTCGGAGCCCGTCGCGGCCTGACCCCCGCACCGCGCGCAGGACGGCGCCCGGTCCCGGTACGAGCGGTGCGGGGACCGGGCGCCGTCGTACCCGACACGGGTGACGCGGCGTGAACGTGATGTGACTGACACATGAGCCCCCCGTGGATCTCCTGTCACACCCGCGGCGTACGCTGTATGGCTGTTACAGGCCGCCCTGCCGCTCCCCGCGACGTCGCGGCGTGGTCGTGCCTACGGGGGATTTCAGGGGGAGTGTTGCAGTGCTGGAAAGTATGGGGTCGCTGACGGGCAGCCCATGGATCTACGTGGCCGTCGCCCTGTCCGTCCTGCTCGACGTGTTCCTGCCGATACTGCCGAGCGGCGTCCTCGTCATCACGGCCGCCACGGCCGCGGCGGGCTCCGCCGCCGGCGCCGTCCCGCACGCCGTGCCCGACATGCTGGTGCTCACCCTGTGCGCGGCCACCGCCTCCGTACTGGGTGATCTGGTCGCGTACCGGCTGGCCTGGCGCGGCGGCGAGCGCCTGGACCGGGCGATCGCCCGGTCCCGCCGCCTGACCAGGGCGCAGGAACGTCTCGGCGTGGCCCTCGCGCGCGGCGGCGGAGTTCTGGTCGTCATCGCCCGCTTCGCCCCGGCCGGCCGCTCGGTCGTCTCGCTCGGCGCGGGCGCGGCCCACCGCAGGGTGCGCGAGTTCCTGCCCTGGTCCATCCTCGCGGGCCTGAGCTGGGCCGGGTACAGCGTGGCCCTCGGCTACTTCGGCGGCCAGTGGCTGGGCGCGACCTGGCTGGCCACGGGGGTCTCCTTCGCGGCGCTGCTCGTCGCGGGCGCGGGCGCGGCGTACCTCATGCGGCGTCCGGTGGTCGAGGGGACCGGCACCCGCGCCTGACACCGGGCCCACGGGGTCGACGCCCCGGCCCCGGCGCACGCGAGCCGCCGTGTTCTCGCGCAGGCCCGCGGCCGTGGCGCGGGCGGGCCGGGGGCTAGGGGGTTTCGTTCGGATCGGCTCGGATCAGGCCGCGGCGTCCGGTGCGGTGCATCGCAAGGCGGAGGATCACCTGCGTACTGGGTGTACTCGGGTGGTCCGACAACGCGGCGAGGTGCCGTGCCGGGCACCGCGGACCCGAGCTGATCCGAACGAAACCCCCTAGCCGGCGCGCTGCGCCGCCCCGCGCACCTCCAGTCCGCCGAGCAGTTCGGCGGTGGCCGCCGCGACGGCCTCGACCGCCCGGTCGAAGACCTCACGGTTGTGGGCGGCGGGGGCGCGGAACCCGGACACCTTGCGGACGTACTGAAGGGCGGCGGCCCGGATCTCCTCCTCGGTCGCCTCTTCGGGGAGCACGGGCGGACGGAGCGTCTTGATGCTGCGGCACATGCGCCCAGTCTCGCGCGTACGCCCCCGTCCCGGGAACCCGCGCACGGAACGCCGTGCGGCACCATGTACGGAACACCGCGCGGCACCGCGCACGGAACGTCGCGCGCGAGCCGCGGCCGTGCGGCGGAGTCCGGGAATAGCGCCGCTCCACGCCCCCTTGTGCTGGGCATGACCACAGTGGAGATCCTGTACGTCGGCGGCCCGACCTCGGTCGTCGAGATCGGCGGCGTACGGCTGCTGACCGACCCGACGTTCGACGCCCCCGGCGAGTACCCCATCGGCTCACGGAAGCTGGTGAAGACGGCGGGGCCCGCGCTCCCGGCCGCCGAGATCGGCCCGGTCGACGCCGTCCTGCTCTCGCACGACCAGCACCCCGACAACCTCGACACGTCCGGGCGCACCTTCCTCCGAGGCGCCCCCGTGACCCTGTCCACGGCATCGGCGTACGACCGTATCGGCGCGCCCGTGCGGGCCCTGCCCTCCTGGGAGCACGTCGAACTGCCGCGCCCCGGCGGCGGGACCCTGCGGGTGACCGCGGTGCCCGCGCAGCACGGCCCCGACGGCTCGGAGCCCGTCGTGGGCGAGGTGACCGGCTTCGTGCTGTCCGGGGACGGTCTGCCCAAGGTGTACATCAGCGGTGACAACGCGTCCCTGGACGTCGTCCGCGCGATCGCCGGACGCGAGGGGCCCTTCGACGTGGCCGTGCTGTTCGCGGGCGCCGCCCGTACTCCGCTGGTGCCCGACGCCCCGCTGACCCTGACGAGCGAGGACGCGGCACGGGCCGCCGACATCCTGGGCGCCCGCCATGTCGTACCGCTGCACTTCGAGCACTGGGGCCACTTCACCCAGGACGGTGGCACGCTCACCAAGGCATTCGCGGAGGCGGGTCTCACGGACCGGCTGCACCTCCTGGAGCCGGGCGCCTCCGTGCGCCTGCCGTAGACGACGGCGCAACACCCAAGCAAAACCTTGAACTTGGGCAAGCCTCTCCGAGGATTGACTCGGATGTCCGGGGCTTGTGATCATCGCCGGGGCTCTCGTCCGGGGGCCGCGGCCAAAGGATCGAGGAACCATGGCGAATGACCGGCTGACGGTGGCGGTACTGGGTCCGGGCGGGGTCGGCGGTCTGCTCGCCGCGCTCCTCTCCCGCACCGGCCACCGGGTGATCTGTCTGGCCGGCGAGGAGACCGCGCGGGTGCTGGGCACGGACGGCATCGAGGTCCGCAGCGGCCACTTCGGCGACTTCACGGCGCGCGTGGAGGCGGACACGGTACTGCGCGAGCCCGTCGACGCGTGCTTCGTCGCCGTCAAGGCCACGGCACTCGACGCCGCCCTCGAACGCGTCCCGGCGAAGGCCCTGGGGGACGCCGGCCTCGTCGTGCCGTTCCTGAACGGTGTCGAGCACCCGGCGGCCCTGCGGAAGCTCTACCGCTCCGAGCAGGTGGCGCCCGCGGTGATCCGCGTCGAGTCGACCCGCGTCTCGCCGGGGGTGATCGAGCACGGCAGCCCGTTCGCCGAGGTCGACCTCACCGGCGACACGGCACCCCGCGAGCGGGTCGACGCGCTCGCCGGAGCGCTGGAGCGGGCCGGTGTGCGCGTCCGGGTCCAGGAGGACGAGGCGGCGGTGCTGTGGGCGAAGATGTCGTTCCTCGCCCCCTTCGCCCTGCTGACCACCCGGTACGGGGTGCCGCTCGGTGACGTACGCACCCGGCACCGCGCGGAGTTGGTGGCCCTGACGGAGGAGGTCGCGGCGGTGAGCCACGCGAGCGGGGCGCCCGTCGACCCGGCCGCCGCCCTCGCCCGCTACGACGCGTTCCCGCCCGGCACCAAGTCCTCCATGCAGCGCGACGCGGAAGCGGGCCGCACGCTGGAACTGGACGCGATCGGCGGCGCGTTGCTGCGCGCCGCCACCCGGTTCGGGGTTCCGGTGCCGGTGGCGAGCGGCCTGGTACGGGAGTTGGCGGGTCCGGACGGATCCTGATCCGGGCCGTGGCGCGTCACGGTCCCGAGGGACGACGGTGACGCGTCACCGTGCCGAAGGCGATGGTGGCGCGTCACGGTGCCGAGGGACGACGGTGACGCGTCACGGTGCCGAAGGCGATGGTGACGCGTCACGGTGCCGAGGGCCGGCAGTGGCGCGTCGTGGTCCCGAAGGACGACGGCGACGCGTCACGGTGCCGAGGGCCGGCAGTGGCGCGTCGTGGTCCCGAAGGACGACGGTGACGCGTCAGGGTTCCGAGGGGCGGCAGTGGTGCGTCACCGTGTCCGCGAAGGCGCGCGCCGCCGGTGACAGGGCGTCCCACTGGCGGACGGCCCAGCCGACGGGCAGCGGCGGGAGCGCCGGGACCGGGACGAAGCGGAGGCCGTCGCGGCCGGGTCCCCATCCGGGCAGCGCGGGCACGACGGCATGGCCGAGGCCGAGTCCGGCGAGCAGGACGGCGGTGTCCCAGTCGGCGACACTGGTGTCCGAGGCGCCGGACGGCACCCCCAACTCCCGGTAGGAGGCGTCGAGATGGGCGCGTGAGGTGGAGTTCTCCGGCAGTCCGATCAGCCGCATCCCGGCCAGTTCCTCCCCCTCGATGCGCTCCCGCTCCGCGAGTTCGTCGTCGGCGCGCACGGCGAGCACCCAGGGCAGTGACACGACGGTCCGCTGTTCGACCCCGCGCTCGGGCGGCCCGAGGGTGACCCAGGCGAGGTCGAGCCCGTGGTCGCCGAGCGCCTCGAAGCAGCTCCGGCTGGAGTTCTCGGTCTGGAACTCCAGGCTCACCCGCGGATACCGCTGCCGGAACTCGACTACGGCGTCGGCCATGAAGTGCCGCACGGTCGCGCCGCCGGTGGCGATCCGCACCGCTCCGCCGCCTCCGCGCACCATCTCGTCCA
Organism: Streptomyces sp. Tue6028; assembly: GCF_002300165.1. Taxonomy (GTDB): domain Bacteria; phylum Actinomycetota; class Actinomycetes; order Streptomycetales; family Streptomycetaceae; genus Streptomyces; species Streptomyces siamensis. Next base: position 284,838 of record NZ_MLCE01000012.1, read on the forward strand.
GCCGTTGCAGCGCGAGGTCGAGCCCGGATATCCCTTCGGCGGCGGCCCGTTCCAGCAGCCGCCCGGCCCGTGTCGGGACGACGCCCCGCGCCTGCCGCTCCACGAGCCCGACGCCGACCTCGCGCTCCAGACGCCGTACGTGCTGGCTCACCGCCGACTGGGTGCAGCCCAGCTCGCGGGCCACGGCGCTGAGGCTCCCGGCCCGGCAGACGGCGACGAAGACACGCAGATCATCCAGGGTCACGAGGCACCAAGTTAGCGGTGCCGCGCCGGGTCGCCTCCGGCGCGTCCTGCCGGGCACGGAGTCCCCGCCAGGAGCGCCGCGCCCCGGGTCACACCCGCGACTTGGCCAGCAGCTCGACGATCTCGGCGGTGGTGCCCGTCTCACCGAGCCGGGGGAAGATGCGCTCGACGCTGTTGCGGTGACTGTCGGCGTTCATGTCGGCCATGGCGTCGGTGGCCAGGGTGACGTGGTAGCCGTGCTCGTGGGCGGCGCGGGCGGTGGACTCCACACCGATGCTGGTGGCGATGCCGGTCAGCACGATCTGGGTGACGCCGCGGCGGCGGAGCTGGAGGTCGAGGTCGGTGCCGTAGAAGGCGCCCCAGTTCCGCTTGGTCACGACGATGTCCCCGGGGTGGCCGGTGAGTTCGTCGACGACGACGTCCCAGCCCTCCGGCCAGGTGCGGGACGTGCTGCCGCCGTCGATGCGGCCGGGCGCGGCGTCCGAACCGTCCGCGGCGGCCGTCACGCGCACGAGGACCACGGGCAGGCCCTGCTCGCGGAAGGTGTCGGCGAGTTCGACGGAGCGGGCCACGACGTCGGCGGGGCTGTTGGGGGTGAGGTTCGGGGCGCCGACGATGCCGCGCTGGAGATCGATGACGACGAGCGCGGTACGGGGGTCGAGCGTGGTGACAGCCATGGTCAGGCCTTTCCTGGAACGGGGGTGGGGGTGGTGGTGCGGAGGGATCGGTCGAGGAGGGTCGTCACCAGCAGCAGCGCGCTGCAGGCGAGCATGAAGAGGGCCAGGTGGTGCAGGCCGCCGGTGTGGGCGCCGTGCGGGAAGAAGGCGGCGTCGGCGGCTGAGGCGGCCATCGCGCCGAGGTACATGAACGTGCGCAGCAGTCCGGCCGCGGAGCCCATGCGGGCGGGGTCGGCCTGGCGGTAGAGCGCGGTCTGGTTGGCGAGGCCGTTGAGGCCCTGCGGTACGCCCATGACGACGCCGAGCGCGACGAGCAGCCAGACCGTGCTGCCGGCGTCCGCCAGCAGCAGGCCGGTACAGCCGGCGGCCTGGACGAGGGCGCCGGCGACGAGCTTGCCGCGGACCGCCTCGCGCCGCCCCGTCACGCCGGAGACGACGAGCGCGCTCAGCGACAGCGGCAGCAGGACGAGGCCCGCGGTGGCGGCGTGCAGTCCGCGGCCCTCCTCCAGCCACTGCGTGTATCCGTACAGGACCCCGTACGCCGTGGTGTAGGCGAGGAGTTGGCGTACGAAGGTGGCGAGGAGGGGGATGTTGCCGCCGAGCACGCGCAGGTCGACGAAGGGTTCCGGGACGCGCAGCTCCCGCAGGGCGAAGGCGGCTCCCGCGAAGCCGGCGAGCACGGGCAGGTACCAGAGGCCGGCCCCGGGCTCCATCAGGAACAGCATCAGCGCGACGAGCAGGGCGGCGAAGAACGCCATCCCGGGCAGGTCGAAGCTCTTCTTGGTGCGCCGCGCGGCGGGGCCGGACGGCAGGCGCCGGGCGCCGAGGACGAGGCAGGCCAGCGACAGCGGCACGTTGACGAGGAAGACGGTGCGCCAGCCGCCCAGGCCGATGAGCACTCCGCCGAGGGTGGGTCCGACGACGGCGACGGTCTGGCTCCCGATCGCGAGCGCGGTCAGGACGCCGGCCGGGCTGTCGTGTCCGGTGCGTTCCGCCTCGCTGCGGGTCAGGTGCATGGCGGCCGGGTACGCGGCCGAGGTGCCGAAGCCGAGCAGCACACGGGCGGCGACCAGGGCGCCGAGGCTCGGGGCGAGGGCGCCGAGGAGACCCGCGGCCCCCACGAGCGCCGTACCGATGAGGTAGAGGCGGCGGGGTCCGTACATGTCGACGAGCCGGCCGATCACGGGCTGGCCCACGGCGGTGGCGAGGTAGAGACCCGACACGAGCCACGCGGTCTGCGCGGGAGGTGCGCCGAGCGCGGCGCCGATCGGCACCAACGCCACCGCGATCATCGAGGAGTTGACCGGGTTCAGCACCGAACCCAGGACCATCGGGGCGATCAGGCGCCGGTCGAAGCCGTCGGCGGGCGGCCGGCGCCGGGTCGCGGGGAAGCGCTGCTCTTTGCGGAGCGTGGCCATCACGGCCGGGTGAGCCGGTCCAGCAGGGCCATCGCCTCGATGACGGTCTGCCGCTCGGCCTCGGTGCAGTGGTCCTGGAAGGCCCGGGCCAGCCATTCCTCGCGCGCCTGCCGGGTGCCCTCGACGCGGTCGCGTCCGGCGTCGGTGAGGGTGATCACCTGCCGCCTGCCGTCCCCGGGGTCCGGGTTCCGCGCGATCAGCCCACGCTCGTCGAGCACGGCGAGGGTGGCGGCGATGGACTGCGGCCGGACGCCCTCGGCGGCGGCGAGCCCGCTGGCCGCCGCGGCCCCGCTCTTGCTGAGCAGGGTGAGCGCCGAGAACTGGGAGGGCGTGAGGTCGTACGTCTCGGCGACCTCACGTATCCGTCGCCGCAGCCGGCTGAACGCCACGCGCAGATCACCGGCGGCGCGGGCGGCCGACTCGGAGATCCCGTCGGCACTCCCGCCCCGGGCGTCGGGGTTCTGGTCCATGCCGTCACGATAATTTCTTCAGTTCAAACTGTCCAGTTCAGCCTGGACAGTCTTGCCTGACCAACAGCTCACCGATCCACCAGCAAGGCGCTGACCTGCCCAAACAACACCCTCGACGGCAACGGAAAGCCGTCCGGACACCCGTTCGCGTGAAGTCCCCCAATGAACTCGCATCCCAAAATCGAACAGGCGTAGCATTGCGGCGTGGCTGCGACCTATGACTTTCCGAGTGACCTCCTCGCCGGTCAGGAGGAGCTGCATCAGGTCCGGGCCGAACTGCTGGCCCTGCTGAAACGACTCCCCTGGTCCGTGGAACCGCTGGACGGCTTCAGCGACACGGGCGGCTGGCGCAAGGTGGAACGCCCCGCCTCCCCCGGCTGGACCTCCGACGAGCAGGCCGAGGTCGAAAAGCTCCGGCAACGGGAGCGCGAGCTCGCCGTGTTCGTGTCCGGCCACCGGTTCTGGTCAGAGGTCGCCCCTCCGGAGACGGTCGACGCCCGCATGAGGCTCAAGCACGCCCACGAGGCGCCGGGTCCGGACCCGGCGTGACCGCCGGGGCGGGAAGCGCACGCCTGCACCGGGGCGCCGGAGTCCTCCTGCCGGCCTGCCCCTCGCCTCCGTCTTGAGCCGGCGCCCGTCGGCGACTGATGCCGTGTTCCTCACGCAGGGCAGGGGAAGGCGGCGCACCGCACGCCGCACGCCGCACGGCAGACGGCAGACGGCAGACGGCAGACGGCAGACGGTGATCTAGAGCCAGCGCGTGATCAGCGGTCGACGGGATGTGGAGGTCAGCCGGTGCAGCCGGGGACGGGATCGGGCCCGCCGCAGTTGTCCGGGCGGTTGTCGCGCACCGGGGAGCCGATCAGCGGCACCGTGCCGGCGGAGTTGTAGACGCCGCCACCGTCGAGTCCCGCCGTGTTGTCCTCCACCGGGGAGCCGGTCAGCGACACCGTGCCGGTGGAGTTGTAGACGCCACCACCCTTGATCGCCGCCGTGTTGTTCTTCACCGTGGAGCCGGACAGCCTCAACGTGCTCTTGATGTCGTTCCAAATGCCGCCGCCGTCACCGCGGTCGGCCGTGTTGTGCTCCACCGTGGAGCCGGTGAGCGTCACCGTACTGCTGAAGATGTTGAAGATGCCGCCGCCAGATCGTGCCGCCGTGTTGTGCTCCACCGTGGAACTGACCAGCGTCACCCTGCTGTTGAAGTTGTTGTAGATGCCGCCACCGTCGATCGTCGACGTGTTGCGCTCCACCCTGGAGCCGGACAGCGTCACCGTGCCGAAGTTGATGACGGCGCCGCCGGAGTGGGCGATGTTGTCGCGCACCGTGGAACCGACCAGCGTCACCGTGCCGTTGACGTTGTTGTAGATGCCGCCGCCGTCGCCCGCCCTGTTGCGCTCCACCGTGGAACCGGTGAGGCTCACCGTGCCACCGTTGTTGTGGATACCGCCTCCGGTGCCGGTGCCGTTGGCGATGGTCAGGTCGGCCAGCCGTACCCGGACGCCTGGGTCGACCGTCACGGCGGAGCCCGCGCTGTTGCCGTCGAGGACCGCGTCCTCCAGGCCGATCAGGGCCAGGTCCTTGTCGATGGTGACGGGGCCGACGCAGGTCCCCTTCACCAACAGCGTCGCCCCTGGAGCGGCGCTGTCGATCGCGGACCGCAGAGCTCGCGGATCGTCCTTGCAGTTCGCCACGGGGCGTTCGGTCGCCGCGGCCGTGGCCGCAGCGACCAGACCGACCGCGCCCGCCGTCACCGCCGCCGTGGCCGTCGGCGCCCACCGGCGCAACACCGCTCGGGCTGCTCGCTCAAGCATCCATCGTCTCCCGCCTCGGGTGGGGGCGTGCCCGACGGCCCAGCCCCGGCGTGCTCCTCCGACGCGGGCGGCCTGGGCGCCCACGCTCGGAAGAGAGGGATGCCCCGGCCGGGCGGCAGGACCGTCGGGCGGCGCGTGCGCGTCATCCGAACGGCGCGGGAAATGACCGGTGTGGCCCGCGGACGGCGGCCTGCGGGCCGAGCGGGTGGCATCGCGGGGGTCGGCATCCTTGCCCTACCGCAGCCGCGCCACCGCTGACACCGGAACCGGAACCGGAACCGGCACCGGCACCGGCACCGGCACCGGCAAGGTCGTGCCCTACCTGTCGTCGCCGTCCCGGCCGTCTCCGAAGACGAAGAGCGGCTTGGCACCACGTGCGGGTGTTTCGGCGAGCGCGATGGCTTCGGTGAAGCGTTCGAGCGGGAACGGGCGGCCCGCGGGGATGCTCAGCACACCGTCGGCGACGAGCGCGCGGACCTCGGACAGCGCGTCCAGCGCGCCCCCGGGTGAGGCGGTGCCGAACCAGCGGTTCAGCCAGAAGCCCCGAACTGTTTTCGTCTCGTAGATGACCGAGCGTGCCTGCAGCGGGATCGTCAGCGCCGCCGGGTCGGTCTGCCGATGGGTGGAGAGCGCACCGTAGACCACGACTTCTCCTCCCGGAGCCAATGCCTGGGACACCTGGGCACCCACGGGTCCCGCGACACAGTCGACGGCCTTGTGCACGCCGGCCGCTCCCGCGATCTCAGCCACACGCTGCGACAGGTCCTCGTCCGCCGTACAGATGACCTCGTCTCCGCCCAGCGCCCTGATCTCCTCGACGGCATCGCGCCGCCGCACGACATTGATCGTGGGAATGCCCAGATGCCTGGCCAGCTGGATGACGAGCCGGCCGACGGTGGAGCCCGCGGCCGTCTGCAGCAACCATTCCCCCGGCTGTACGTCGAGTTCGCGTGTCACCAGGAGCAGCGCGGTCAACGGGTTGACGGCGAGCTGGCAGGCGTCGGAGTCGCTCAGACGACCAGGGACCGGCAGGAGCCTTCGCACGTCGGCAACAAGGTATTCCTGCCAAGTGCCGGCCACGTGTGGCCCGGGCACCGCCGGGACGGCAGCGTTCACCACACGGTCGCCGATCTTCAGCCCCTCGGTGTCCGGGCCCAGGGCCTCGACACGGCCGACGCATTCCATATTGCCCCCGACAGCGGGGAATCGAGGGGAGAAACCGTAGCGGCCACGCAGCACGTGCAGGTCGCTGGCGTGAATCGGGGTCGCCTTCACACGGATCAACGCCTGACCGGCTTCCGGCGTGGGCACCGGCCGGGTTTCCAGCCGCAGAACCTCGGCCGGCTCGCCGACCTCTCCGGCTACGAGCGCGCGCATGGTGTGCGGCATGGGCGGCCTTTCGTCTCTCGACGCCCGATGACCCCTGCGCCGCGGCGGGCGATCACCTCGACGGGCTGGACCCCGGGCGCATACCCGTGCCAGGTCCACCGCACGCACCGCACCCGGGAGCCTGCACCCGGGAGCCTCTGGAGTCCCGACATCACGCTAAGCGCCACCGACTGACTCTGCAATCGGCCGTGAACGGGAACGAGAGCGACCAGGTCACCCGGGCTACGGCGGCAGCTCAGGTCAACGGCTTCTCGCGCCTCCCCCGCACCGAGCAGGCATGGCTCTCCCCGTCGCTGGACCGAGTCGACTCGGTCGGCGTCACAGTGCGGACTCCTCGATCGGTTCCGTCGGTGGCACGGCCGGCAGTTGGTCCTCCGGGCCGCAACCCAGCTCCTCGCTGAGCTTCAGGGCCATGGAATGGACCACGGTGACCATGTCCGCGGCCTGCCGGCGGGCATCGCCGCGGAAAGGCCAGTGGACCGTGAGCGCCATCCGCACCGACTCCCCCTCCATGCCCCGACAGTGAAAGTCGAGCCATGCGCGACGCCCGAACGCGCCGTGGGCCCCCGCCCCCGCGACAGCGAAGGTTTCGGTGGTCTCTCCCATACGGAAATACAGGTAGCCGTCCTCCCTCGATTCCTTCGTCATGGGGTACGGAGCTATGCCGACCTCGACGTCGACGGCCATCCGCAACTCTGCCGGAGCCAGCGGCGGCGGCGTGTACAGAGCGCAGAGGCCGATATCGCTGAGAGTCCAACTCCTTACACCCTCAGCAACCTTGGCGAGCGAGGCGTGGCGCATCCCCGGGTACTCCCGTATGTGCCTGCGCCCGGTCAGGCGTACCAGAGCTTCAGCGGCAGGTTCGTTCAACGACGAGTCGCAGAGCCGAGCCCATCCCGGCGGCTTGGGACCTTGCGCGGCGCTCGTCGCCGGCACAGAGCCGGTCATGGCCAGACTCAGGCTCAGGACAAGGCCGCCGCCCACCGGCACCCGACGGCGCAAGCGGCCGGCGCGGCTCCACGCATCACGGTTCATGGCACGGAACCCTCCCATGGCGGTGGCCGTGGATCACCGTCCCCGACGCGTCAGGCGGCGGCCGTGTCATGGATCAGCGCAGCGACTGAACCAACCGAGATTCACCGATGAGTTCCGCCGGCTGCGCCGGTCTACCAGGACGTACGCCATCGAGCCACCGACTGGAGCCCCACCATGACCAACCCCGCACACCCCGGCCGCATGCTGTTCGTGAACATCCCCGTAGCGGACCTCGAGCGCAGCAAGGCGTTCTTCGCCAAGCTCGGGTTCAGCTTCAACCCGAAGTTCACCGACGAGACCGCCACCTGCATGCTGGTCGGCGAGCACGCCTTCGTCATGCTGCTCACCCGCGAGAAGTTCGCGGAGTTCGCGAAACTGCCGATGGCCGATCCCACCACGCACACGCTGGCGCTGTACTGCTTCAGCGTGTCGTCGCGCGACGAAGTCGACGCGGTCAGCGCCGCTGCGCTCGCAGCGGGCGGCACCGAGGTCGACGACGCCGAGGACTACGGCTTCATGTACTCACGCAGCTTCTACGACCTCGACGGCCACGGCTGGCAGGTCATGTGGATGGACCCGGCGGCGGCGGAACAGGGCCCCGAGGCGTTCGCGGCCTCCGCTCAGGACGCCGACGCCCCGGCCTGACCCACCGCGTTCCGGACCCCCGGGGGGTGTTGCAGCCGTCTGTGACCGGACAGTTCCGGCTCTGGCGTCGGCGTCGGCGTCGGCGTCGGCGTCGGCGTCGGCGTCGGCGTCGACCGGATGATCAAGCAGCGTGTGCAGCCCAGTCGGCAACGCCCCTCAGCCGGGGCGACTCGCTCACAACTCCTGACAGCTGACCATCCCGCTACACCCTATTGCCGTATTTATATGAGTATTTAAGAGCAATGAGAAATTGATTGGTATTTCATAACAGCCGGTGTTCTGTGGCGATTTGGCCGTGTCGGAGGGCAAGGATCAGGGCGTGCCTGGCCGAACGGTTCGGGCAGTGACGGGGCGCCAGCCCCGGTTCGTACGGAAAGGTCTGAACATGATCAACCGGTTGAAGAGGGCTGCGGCCCTGGGGGCGGCGACGGTGGCTCTGGCCACGGGCGCGGTCGTCGGCATGGTCGGCACCGCGTCGGCCGCGCCGCAGGACCACCGGCCGCCGGCGGCGTCGCACCACTGCCAGGACGAGCGGGGCCAATGGGCGCGCCACTGGCAGCCGGCATTCCGGGACCGGCACCACCGCTGGCACCCCGGCCAGTGGACCCGCGTCTGGCGCCCCGTCCACCGCGATTGCCACCGCTGACCCGGTAGCTGACGCCGGCACCGGCCCGTAGGAGGGGCCGGCGATCCGAACCGGCCCCGGCACCCCCGAAAGGGCGCGCCGGGGCCGGTTCATTGCGTCGCACCTGCTCTGTTTGGCCTGTGCGGGCCGGAAACCACGCCCAGCCGGCCTCCTGCGTTACGTGGAGAAGCGGCTAGTGGTGTGACCACCTAGGTCCGGGTTGGGGTCCCTACAGGTAGCGCCCCGACGGTTGCCGCCCAGCTCTGCCGAACCGCGTCCGCCTTCGGCACTTCGGGGCCCGCGGGCCATCTGTACTCATCCATGGACAGAGCATGACTGCACTGGCAGGCTCCTCGACCGCCGCCTTACAAGCCTGGTGGTCAGGGTCATCGAGGGTGCGCGGGTCATAGCGGCTTTGGAGAGTGGTCAGCTGAGCCGGTCATCGCGACCGCGGCGACCCGTCGTTGACCGTGGCTGACCGCCCGATGTGGCACGCGCGGGCGCGTGTCGGCACCTGGCCCTCAGGCCTGTGAGGGTGATACCTGATCTCTGGTGCGGCTCCGAAGACCTTGCGGCGTCGGCTGGGCAGTGAGAAAGGAGGCGCGTTGGTACGGCATCTCACGCCTGTGTTCGCGCTGGGAGCGTTGCGTCGCGGCAAGGAGATCGAGCAGTTCCTCGGCCCGGTGGAGCGGGGCGGCCGGCGTGGCGTTCGTTGGATCGCGCTCAGCCCTGGCCGTGCTGGCGTCGGGGTCTACCTGCAGGAGGTGGAGGACATCCCCTCCGACACCTTCCGTGACATCACCGACCAGCTGCCGCTCGATCCGGACGACGAGACATGGGGCAAGAAGATCACCACCGTGGCGACTCCGGAGGAAGCCATCAGCCTGGCCGAGCGGGAGTTCGGCGCGATCGCTGACCGCTGGGTCAATCTCGGTTTCGTCGGCGACGAATACTACGACTACGTGACCTCCGGCCGTCCGGATCACACGGGCTGACACGTGCCTTGTAAGGGTGGGGTACGGGGTGGCCCTGGCGCCCAGGTCAAACGGGCTCTGTCTACAACCCAGGTCAACGGCGCATCTCGACTGCGATGAACCGTTGTTGACCGTGCCTGACCGCTCGACGCGGCACGGCTGTGGCACGCGCCGCCACCCTGGACACACGACTGACCGACTTACCAGTCACGCCACCGTTCGGTCAGTCCTCCCATGCCCTGGCGGATGAGTAGCCCCGAGACGTCAACGCCTTGCTCGGTGAGGACGTCATCGATGTACTCGCAGAGGTCCTCGCGCTCGATGGTGCAGTACGCCCCATATTCCTTATCAATGACGTTCAGCTGCCGCACGACGCGCTCGACGGCGGCTAGTACGGGCTCGTCGGATGCGCTGCCGAGAACATGCGCCTCTTGTTCAAACGCGGCCAGCGCGACCTCGGTGGCCTGCAGCATCCCCGGGGCGTAGAGCTCCGTGGAATCGGCGTTTCGCGCGGCCTCGTCGCGCCAAGTCGTGGACGGTCTGATTGCCCTGCGCGGAGGCTACATCTGGCCTCCGACAGCGCAGCGCACGCCCTCCAGGCCCGCTGGTCCTCGCCGGCGGCTTGGGACTACCCGCCTCGCCCGTACGGTGGCCCTCTCCTGCCGAATACTGGTGTTCCCCGTGACTGCCCGCCTGATCCGAGACGTACGTGTTTCCGGTGTGATCGGGCTCCACATTGCGTGATGCTGTAACATGCCACTTTTGGCGTAATAGAGGGTTATTGACTGTTTAAGCCGTCATGCTGTGCCTATTGATCAAGGCTCGTCGAGAGGATCCGGCGGGCCCCTCCACAATGTGGCTGGGATGGCGAATACATGGCTACTGAAGCGAGGCCGGTACCGGCCGGAACAGGTGCAGGGACATCACGACGCCGCGTCCTGACCACGGCTGCGCTGGGATCGGCATTCGCGGCACTGCCGGGACGGGCTGTCGGTGCCGAGCCGGGCGCCTCGCGCGAAGGGGCGCACGGCGGCCCGGATCACAACTGCGGCGGTGAGCGCGCAGGCGCTGACGGCAGGGCCAGCCGGGATGCCGGCGCGTTGGTGCGTCCGGCCGAGAGCACGGCGAAGGACTGGGCTCACGTTGCGGCGGAACTGGGCCGCGAGGGAAGCATGCTGGGCAGGCTGATCTACCGGACAGCTTTCCCCCGCACCGACCTGCGTGTCGTCTCCCACGGCGTCACTGTGTCGCCGGAACTCGCCGTCGGCTCGCACGTGTCCTTCATCCGCTATGCCGACAACACCATCCTGAGCATGGGAGAACTGGCCGTCGCCGAGACGGAGCTGCACCGTGTGACCGGCGCACTGCAGTCACACGGCATCGAGCAGACGGCTATTCACAACCACCTGCTCGCTCACACTCCCCGTATCGTGTGGATCCATACGCACGGGCACGGTCCGGATGCCCTGACCCTGGCCCGCGGCCTGCGCGCCGCGTTCGACTGCACAGGCACGCCGCCCGCCAAGTCCTCGACGACTTCTACTCCTGCAAAGAAGCTGAAGCTGGACACAGCGGGCATCGACGCCGCCCTGGGCACCGCAGGTACCGTCTATGGCAACGTCTACAAGTCCGTCTTCCGGCGCCGCGAGACGATCACCGACGGCAGCTACGTCCTGCCGATTGGTTCCGGGGCGACCACGGCCCTCAGCTTCCAGCCGGTCGGGGGAGGCTGTGCCGCGGTCAGCGGGGATTTCGCCGTGCTGGCCGGGGAGGCGCAGGACGTGCTGGCCGCGCTCCAGCGCGGCGGAATCGAGATCGTCGAGTTGCACAACCATGGCCTGGTCGACACGCCCCGCATGTTCTTCATCCACGTCTGGGCCGTTGGCAACGCCGTGAAGATTGCGCGGGCCCTGCGCCGTGCGGTGGCCGCCACCAACGCCACACCCGCCGGTGGGGCAGAAGGGGGCGAGTAGCGGTTGGCCGAAAGCCCACGTACATCCACTACGAGGACTTCCGGCCGACACGCCGAGAGCACGCAACGGACCCCGCCGACACGAAACACCCCCGCCGGCCACCTCAGTTCCCCGTGGTTCCCCGCCGGATCTGGCACGGGGAACTTCTGATCCGTAGCTCTGTGTGGATCGGTCATCGACGGTCATTCCGGCTGCGAATCGGCCCCTTGCGGGTGCCATCGCGCGGGAAGGATCGCTGAGGTTGCTGTACTTCCCAGCTGTACCGCCATGGAGACCTTGTCAGCCGCCTGTCGGATGCAGGACCGTACGGCCATGCCCGAGGCCTCTGAGCCCCGTAACGTCTATCGCTCGTTCACCCGGGTCGCCGGGAACGCGGGCCTGCGGGTCATCCGGCTGCACGACGCCCGGCACGGCTGCGCGACCCTGCTCACCGCGGCCGGCGTGGCTCCCCGCGTCGTGATGGAGACCCTCGGGCACAGCCAGATCGCCGTGACCATGAACGTCTACGCCCACGTCGTCCAGGGCACCCAGCGCGAGGCCGTCAGCCACATGGACCGGCTGCTCACGCGGCGCCTGCAGCGCGAGTAGTCCTGGCACTGATGTCAGATCTGGATGCCAAAGGCCCCCAGCCATGATCGGCTGGGGGCCTTTGTCCTGGTGGGCGCGGACGGTTTCGAACCGCCGGCATCCGCCTTGTAAGGGCGGACGTGGTCGTCGGCATAGTTCCCCAGGTCGCATCGGCTGTAGCGACGACCCAGATGAACCGTGCATCTCGACTGCGACGAGCCGTCGTTGACCGTGGCTGACCGCACGATGTGGCACGGCTGTGGCACGCGACCGCTTCGCCATGAAGCAAATGCAGGCGGGCTTGCCGCTACGGGCTGGATTCACGTGAGAGAGTCGGGCATCCGCGTCATTGCTCGCGCTGGCCTCACCCGGTAAAGTGTCGATCTTCGGTCGGCGGAAGCCGTACGGAGTTCTCGAAGGCCGGGCACATCATGCATCTCGCCGACCACCCCGCGCGCCGCCGCCTCAATACCGCGCTGGACAATCTCGCCGTCACGTTCCGCGATGCGACCGCGCATTCGGACGAGCACAACTGCGAGTGCCACTGGGGAAGCGCGGAAGAACTCTCCCTTCTGAAGGCGCCGAACGTGGAGCTGGAGCCGGATCTTCTGCGCCGGACCTGGCAGGCCTGGGGCTGGACCGATCACGCAGCCGTGCTGCGCCGCATACTGCCGCAGTTCGCCACAGCACTGGTCGCCGGTTACGCGGAGCCCCTGTTCGGCCTGGAAGAGGCCGGGTATTGCTTCGCCCTCGGCCGCTGGCAGCAGTGGCCCGACGATCAAGCCGGTCCGGTACGCGAGTTCTTGCATGCCTGGTGGGTGCAGAGCCTCACCGACCCGGATGCGATCGTCCCAGCGCATGAGGTCTTCGCGATGTGCGCCGAGGCTTCCGGAACGCTCGGGCCCTGGCTCGCCGAATGGGAGGAGCAGACCGGTCACCTCAGCGACCGCCGTCTCGCCGAGGCGGCGGCGGAATGGGAGTACAAGCTCCTGGGAGACAGCCTGCCGTGGCGGGTGAGCTGGTACGAGCATGACGAAGAGGAGATGCGCGCCGACCTGGTCACGTGGCTCCTCGGACACGCCGCGGCACGGCTCCGCGAGTCGGGCGCTTCGACGGATCTGCAGCACCGGATACGGCTGCTCGGTCTCACCGAGCTGGACCGCTGGACCGATCCGCACTGGCCCGGTCACAGCTACTGACAACCAACCGACGCGACCACTTCGCCGCGAAGCGTCGGTCGTAGGGATCCGATCAGTAGCCGAAGAAGTGCAGGGCCGGGTCTCCAACCTGCACCCCTGCAACCGATCAACGCTGCTACCTGCGACTTAGCCGTCGACGGTTGTCAGCGTTGGTCGTCGTCGAGCACCCTCGGACGGCCCAGGGACGGCCCGGCGGGTGCTCAACACGATGGCGGATGAAGCGCCTCGACGCCAGAGCCCCACTGAGAGATTTACATCGCTCCGGTGCGCTTGCTGCACGCCGCGTCAGGGCTAGCAGAACTGCGGCGGACCGATGACGGTCTGGCCCACTTGCTCGGCCAGCCAGGACGCGTGGCGCTCCTCGTATCCGTCGCCGTTTCTGCGGCGGACGTGCACGAGGACAGTGTGCCCGTCGATACGCTCGTCCAGGTCGCGTGTGGCGGCGTTGAACAGCACGGATACCTCGGCGTGCTTGAAGTCCGCGTACAGGCCGGCTTCCGGAACCTTCGGCCATTCCAGAAGGTCCCAGTGGATCTCTGCCACATGCCGAGCTGCCGCAGCCGTGAACCTGTCCTCGATACTTCTTCCCACCGGCTGAGCGTCCACCGATGCCCAGAGCGGAAGATGCGCCGACAGGAAAGCGGGATCGGTGGAGAGCTCGGGCGCGTGGATTGTGCCGCGCAGAGGCATTGGGGCGTTTGGATCACGGTCCCAGTCCTCAAAGTCCTCCCTCCTGAACCCGGCATCAGGCAGAGCCTTCCTGGCGCGGAGTACGGACGTTGCGAGGATCACCAATGGTCGATGCCGGTCGTCACGGTTGCTGTACTTCTCTGCTGTACGGCTCACAGTTCGGCCGCGGCTGGACAGGCCCAGAATCGTCAGATCAGTACTGAGGCAGCGTTGCCGTGACTTTCTTCCCGGCCTGGACCTGTGCGATCCGCTGGGCGAACATCGTTGCACCCTGTGTCAGCATCGGTTCGCTCTCACCGCCCTCCACGAAGGTGGTGGCGACCACCGTACCGACGCGCATGGTGATGTACTCGCCCGTCAACCCTCCGCCTTCCTTGGTGTAGGCCTGGCTCTCATTCCCGAAGGTGGGCTTCGACAGAGTCGGATTGTCACCGACCTCGACCTTCAGCCCGTCCTTGGCGTCCTGCCTGCTGGTGTAGGTGGTGATCTCGAAATTGACGTAGTACGTATCGCCAGACAAAGCGAACTTGTCGTGGCCGTACCACTTGCCTTTGCACTCCTGCGGACTCGGACAATCGAGGTGCCCGTCCGCGGTGTTGACGTCACCACTCACGCCCTCAAGGCCACCCACTGCCCCGAGGTCCGGAAGCGCGTTCTTGACCTGGTCCTTCTGACTCAACACGGCATCGGAATCTGGTACGGCGGACGACCGCTCCGGCGCGGGGCTGCTGGTCGCACCGGCACGCCCGCCACCTTGCCCAGAGTCGTCGACATCCCCGCCGCTGCATGCCGTAAGAGCGGCGCACAGCACACTGGCCACGACGGCCGCCGACAGCGTGAGACGTCGCGTCGTCTGGTTCGGTCCTGTCACGGCCAGTCTCCCCTGTAGCGATCAACTCGTTGGGAAGATCATAGAGTTAGGGCGGATCTAGATCATTAGACGTTGCGACGCGCACCGTATCGCGCGGTTGACAGAACGGCTTTGGCCGGGAGTCTGAATGACCCAGTCAAGTGGGTCACCGGAAGGTCAATGCCCTAGTTTGGAAGATCGCGTATCCGGATGCGGCGTGACCTGGTGAGACGCTGACCTCGGCGTTCCCGGGTCATGAGCCGACGTTCCCCGTTGGTTCCCGCCCGTTGCCGTTCGATCGGGCATGCAGGGGGCACGTGTGGGTTTCTCCGGCCCTTGCGAGCTGGGAGCTCCAACGGGGACCTAACGAGCCTAGTCGGCGGTCACCCAGCCGCCTGGGATCGCCTCGCTGACGCCACGCTCACCGCCGAGCCGGAGGCCATGGCCGCTGACATCGCGATCAAGTTGGTCAGAACGCCCTGGAGCTGTGCGTGCGGGACGTAGATGACCACGATGACGACGAGTACGACGACCCAGTCTCGCGGGTCAGCGATTGACAGCCTGTTGCTTGGGGTCACACTCATAGCAGTACCTCCTAGTAGGTGCTGGCCCACCTATTGCTGCTCTCGCCGGGAAGCCTGCGCGGCAATGGGTGGGCGTTTGCGTTATGCCACTGTGGGCTGAGTATTGGCCGAGCGCAACGTACGGTAAGCGTGACCTAACCAACGGCTATGGAGCACGGGGGGCGCACGGGTGCACGGTTGTGCGAGGTGGGCGGTTCCGCGAGCGTGTTCCGACGAGGTCGGCGGAGTCTCAATGCCCCAGTCAGGCGCCGCTGCCCAAGTCCTGCCGAGCCGGCACGCGAAGTGCACGGGGCTTGTCGCTGACCACCGCTTTAGGAGCGAGGTGGGGTGAGAGTAGGCGTGACCTGCGGATTCTCCGGCCTGATTGGATCCCGGTGGAAGTACCCGACTGAACCTCAGTTCCCCGTGAGTCCCCGCCCGATCTGGCATGACAGTGGCACGGCCCCGGCGACTGTGCCACGGCCCCTCGATGCGAACTATGGGCGTGGCGGTCGCCGAGGTCTCCTGGGCTGGTACGGCGGACGGCTCGGGGCGCCGACGGTTGGCATCGGTCGGTGAGGTTGCTGTACTTCGCTGCTGTACTGCGACGGTCCAGGGGCGCTGGCCGAGCAGCCTAGGGGTGGACCTTGGGCAGCGGCTCCCTCAGTAGCCGAAGAAGTGAAGGGCCGGGTTTCTGGCCTGCGGCCGCGTAATCGATCAACGCTGCGACCTGCGACTTAGCTGTCGGTGGTTGTCAGCGTTGGACGTCGTTGAGCACCCTCCGACGGCCCAGGGTAGGTCTCAGCGTGCCCGACGGGTCGGCACAGTCCCTGCGCCTCTCCCGGCTGCGCTCGCGCGGGAGCGCCCCGCGGCGCGTGGCTGCGGGGCGCTTTGTGGGGTTCAGTCGATGGTGTAGCCGTCGTACGTACCGCCCCAGCATTTGACGGTGTTGTGCAGATAGGGCTCTCCGCCGCCCTCCCTGCACTTAGCAGCGGTGGTGTAGTTGAAGTGAGGGCTGGGTGTGTCGGCGGTGGCTGTGGCGGCGCCTGTGAGGCCGAGCCCGGCGAGGGCTGCCGTGGCGATGACGGCGGCGAGGATTCGTCGACTGCGCATTGGGTTCCCCTTTCACGGATTGCCTCGGTTGGGCCACTAGCCAGCTTGATCCTCGCCCAAGTGGGTGGCACGTCACGTTGCGCCATTCGGGTGACGACGCTGGCGGCGGGGTCGGTAACGCGACCCGTCGGACAGGCCCTGGATGTATTGACCTGAAGCGTTGCTCACGCGGTCGGCGTAGCGGCTTTGGGGTGGCGCTGCTTTGGCGCGAGTGATCATGGCCCCGTAAGCTTCCGGCGCGTCGGGCAGTCTGTGGACCGGCACTGGTCCTGCCCGCGTTAGTGCCCGATGGGCCCCCTGTTCTTCGTGGCTCGCGCCGAAGTGGCTCCGTAAAGCCGTGGAGCCGACCGCCTCAGCCACGACGTGTTCTGACCTCATGCCCTGTGTGCCTGCCTCTTGGGCGGGAGCGGGCGGCCGGCGGTGCCGAGTGGGGCGGAGACATGAGCGCGGGCGCCGCCCGCCGCCCGCTCCCGCCCGGAGGAGCGAAGCGACGACGGGTGCTTGATGTAGTAGGGAAAGTTTGGCCGCATGGCGCCCTTGTACAGGGGCATCGTCGGCTGCTGCCATGAGTGCTGGGGCAAAGGTGCACTTGGGGGCGGAGCCGATGTCAGACCTCACGGTGAATCCGTGGAAGCGGCACGGCAAGGACAGGCTCTACGTGAACCTGCCGGACGGCACGCCCGTTGCGTGGGCGGACCGGGGTTCCAAGGTCATCACCGTCAAGGTTGCTGAGCATCGGCATGAGGCTGTTGCCTTACTCCGCCAACAGCTTGGTGATCCGGTGACAGTGCGCACCGATCGCCCGGCCTCATCGCCCCCTCGTCGGCCTCGGCCGGCCGAGCCGCCTCAGCAGTCGTCACCCCCGGCGAAGCCCCGACGTGATCGACGCCCTTTGTCGCTGCCCGAACTCACCGTTGCCGATGATCTGGCGAAGAACCCTCCCGGTGCAGCAATTCTCAGCGACATGGCCGTCCGTGGACCGTCGGTTGTCGCGCGGGCTTGGTCCAAGCTGTTGAAGCGCCCCTCGGGCTGGGAGTCGTGGCTCGATGGCCTTGAAGGGGAAAAGAGGGTGGGCCGTGAGCTGGAACGTCTCACCGCTCATGGCTGGCGAGTCCTGCACGGCATCCCCAAGGCCAATGGCGGGGACATCGATCACCTGCTGATCGGTCCCGGCGGGGTGTTCGTCTTCAACACGAAGCGGCACCCTGGCGCTTCGGTCTGGGTCGGTGACGAGGTAGCCAAGGTCAACGGTTCCCCGCACCCGTACCCTGCGGTGAGCAAGGCCGAAGCCGCCTATGTGCGACGGGTGTTGGAACGCTACGCCGGCTTCACACCTGATGTAGTGCCCGTCCTCGCCTTCGTCGATGTCGCCTCGGTGGTCCGCGCACCGACGCAGAACACCGTGCGGACCTACCAGGAACGAGAGGTCTCCGCTCTGGCGCCGGTGACCGGCCGGCTCACGCGCGAACAGGTCGAGTCGCTGTTCGCCGTGGCCCGGCACAGACGCGCCTGGCTCCGCACGGACCCGTCTTCGGTACCTCGTCAGGCCTCGGGTGCTGGGGAGACGTAACAGACAGCGTCGATCTCCTGTCCCTCTCCTAACGCGTGCCTTGCCGTGCCGAGGCGCTGCATCCCCCACCGTTCGTAGAGCCGGATGGCTGCCTTGTCCTTGGTCATCACGTCGAGAACGACCCCCACCCACACCGAGCGGCCTTTCCTCTCCGTGCCCGAGGTGTACCGGCTCGCCGACGCGGTCCCGCCGCACTGCCGCGGCTTGGTGCTCCTGGCCGCGTTCGCCGCGCTCCGCTTCGGTGAGCTGGCCGCGCTCCAGCGCCGGGACATCGACCTGGAGGCCCGTACCGTCTCCGTCCGCCGCTCGTACTCCGAGACCCGGACGGACGGCCTCAAGGTCAAAGCGCCCAAGAGAGCGCTGCGGGTGTGCGCACCGTGGCGTTCCCGGCCTCGCTCGTGCCCGAGCCGGCGCACCACCTGGCCGAGCACGCGGAGGCCGGCCGCACCGGGCTCGTCTTCGCCGGGGCCCGCAGTGGAGTCCTGCGGCGGAACAACTTCCGGCGGATCTGGCTCCGCGCTCTCACCACGACCGGTCTCGGTGACGTCCACTTCCACGACCTCCGGCACACCGGCAACACCCTCGCCGCGACCGGCGGCGCCACCACCCGTGAGCTGATGCACCGCATGGGCCACTCGTCGGTGCGGGCCGCGCTGGTCTATCAGCACCTCGTCAACGGGCGCGATCACCAGATCGCCGACTACGTGGACGGTCAGATCAAGAAGGTGAAGCGGCCTCCGCGCGGCCCATCTGGCACGTAAGTGGCACGACGGCTCCGAGCGGCCGAGAATGATCAAGGCCCAGGCTCACGGACTCCCACCCGCGGACCTGGGCCTTTCTCGTGTCCTGGAACTGGTGGGCGCGGACGGTTTCGAACCGCCGACATCCGCCTTGTAAGGGCGGCGCTCTACCGCTGAGCTACGCGCCCAGGACGAGTCGACAGCCTACATTGCCGGAGGGCGTGCCCCGCAAACCCGTATCGGGGCGGCGCCGGAGGCGCAAGGCGGGCGGGGGGTTATCCCCACCTCGGATTCGGGAGCCGTCCGGATGCCCCCGGGACGGGCCCGGTCCGTACGGTCGAAGGGCGTCGGAGATACGTCCCGAGAGGCCCGGCGCGTGTCGCCGTTCTTCTCAGGGGGAGATCACCATGGCCCGATCCGTCGCCGTCCGCGTGGCCGCCGTCACCGGGGTCGTGGCGGCCCTCGTCGCGACCGCCACCGCCTGTGGCGCGTCCGCCGGGGACGACAAGGAGCCCGAGCACCGCGCGTTCGACCTGCACGGCCGGACCCTGACCGTCGACTCGGACGACTCCGCGCTCGACCTCGTGGTCTCGGACTCCGCGGAGGCCGGCCGGGTCGAGGTCACCCGGTGGTTCCAGGGTCACGTCGTCGTCGGCGGCGACCCCGAGGTCACCTGGGCGATGAAGGACGACGACCGGCTGGTGCTGCGGATGAAGTGCTCGGGCGTGGTCGCCGACTGCTCGGCCCGGCACCGGATCGTGGTGCCGCGCGGCGTCGCGGTCACCGTCGACGACGGGGACGGGCGGGTGACGGCGCGCGGCTTCGAGGAGCCGCTGACCATTCGTACGTCGGACGGTTCGGTCCAGGTGTCCGACTCCTCGGGGCCGCTGGACCTGCGCAGCGCCGACGGCTCGATCCACGCGCTCGGCGTCGGCTCGCGGCAGGTGCGGGCCCGCACCCAGGACGGCTCGGTGCGGCTCGAACTCGCCGCCGTACCGGACCTGGTGGAGTCCCGCAGCCAGGACGGCTCCGTCTCGATCGCGCTGCCCAGGGCGACGTACCGGGTGAACACCGGGAGCGGCGACGGATCGGTACGGGTGTCCGTGCCCCGTGCCGACAGCAGCTCCCACGTCGTCACCGCCCACACCGGCGACGGAAAGATCACGGTGCGAACCGCGAACTGACCGGCCCGTGTGTTCGTCTTCAACCGGTGGGAGAATGACAGCCGGGCAAGGCGGATGACAGCACGGGAGAGGGATGTGACGGCGACACCTGCGCAGCCGTACTCGCCGTTCGAGCCATGCTCACGGTCGGCACACCGCCCACCGGCGCCGGCCCGGACCCGTCGTCGGCCCGCCCACGACACCCTCGCCCTGATCGCCCTTCCTCTGCTGGCCGTTCTCGCGCTGCCCGCCGCCTTCGCGGGCGGCGGTACCCGGCGGTGGTTCGGCGGACGTGCCGAGAGCCAGCGGGCCGAGGCGCAGGCCGCCAAGGACGCCGCCGCCGCCGCGTTCTACGAACTCGACACCGCCCAGCGCGATCTGCGCATCTCCATCGAGACCATCACGGCCGTCGACGACTCCCCCGCCGCGCGCCGCGCGGTCGACGACTTCGAGGCGCTGGGCCGGCGGATCGACGAGGCCAGCCACCGCTACATCACCGCCGTGGACGCCCACGACCTCGACCGGGACGACCTGGAGGCCTCGGCCGCCGTACGGGCCCGCACGGAGCTGACCGCCGCCAAGGACGAGCTGGGCCGGGTCAAGTCCGACCTGGAGCGCTTCGAGCAGGGGCTCGGTCCGCTGCTCGGCAAGGCCGAGACCCAGCTCGCCCGGCTGGCCCCGGCCGTCGAGCGGGCCCGGCAGGCCCTGCTCGCCGCGTCGAACGCGCTGGACGGTGTACGGGGCTCGGGGCTCCGGGCCGACGACCTCGCCGCCCGGCTCGCCGCTCTCGGACCCGAACTGACCAAGCTCAACCAGGGGGCCGGACGGCACGGCGTGCCCGAGACGCTGGAGCGGGCCGAACGGGTCTCGCGGGAGGCGGGGGCGGTACGCGCGGAGGCGGAGCGGCTGCCCGAGCGGGCCGCCGAGATCGACCACCGACTCGTCTCGCTGCGGACCCGCGCGCAGGCGCTGACCACGCGGTCCGGGCAGGTGGAGCCGGTGCTGAGCGAGCTCAGGCGCCGCTTCTCGGCCGCCTGCTGGCAGGACCTCCAGCACGTACCGGAGCAGGCCGCGGAGAGCGTGCGGCAGGCGGAGCTCAAGCTGAAGGAGGCGCGGGCCGCGCGGGACGAGCAGCGCTGGCCGGACGCCACCTCGCTGCTGTCCACGGTGCGTGCGCTGCTGAACAACACGGACGAGGCCGTGTCCGCGGCCGGTGACCGGCTGCAACGGCTGAACGCGGTCGCCAAGGACCCGCAGCAGGAGATCGACCGCACGCGCTTCGCCATCCGTGACGCCCAGCGGCTCGCCATGGCGGGCCGCAGCACGCCCGATCCGAGGCACGCCCGCCCGCTCGACGACTCGGTCGCCCGGCTGGACCGTGCCGTCGCCACGCTGGAGGGCCGCCACCCCGACTACTGGCACTTCCTGACGGAGACGGAGGCCGTGCGGCAGACGGTGGCGCGGGTGGTCTCCCAGATCCGCGAGGAACGCGGCGCGGGCGCCTGATCGACGGGGTCCCGGCCTGGTGCGCCGTGCCCCGGCCGGGGGCGGCGGTGCCCCGGAGGGGTCGGCAGTGCCCTGGCGGTGTGAGGCCGTGCGGCAGACGGTGGCGCGGGTGGTCTCCCAGATCCGCGAGGAACGCGGCGCGGGCGCCTGATCGACGGGGTCCCGGCCTGGTGCGCCATGCCCCGGCCGGGGTCGGCGGTGCCCCGGAGGGGGCGGCAGTCCCCTGGCGGCGTGTGTGGGGCGGGGGGTGCCCCGGCCGGTGTCGGCAGCCCCTCCACAGGTGGGTCATCCCTCCACAGCGGCACAGGTCGGCCGACCCCCGGCGGGTGCCGGTGTGTGCCCTCCGCCGCGGGGCGGAGGCCGTGAGGTACCTGCGGCCGGCTCCCCCCGGCGCTGCCGCCCGGCCGCAGCGCCGCTCTCACGAGGTGAACCGATCCGCGACGGTGCGGGCGCAGAGACTCCGCGCGCCCGCCCGTCCCGGGCTAACCTGTGCGCATGCCTCGCTACGAGTACCGCTGCCGGACCTGCGGCGACACCTTCGAACTCAGCCGCCCGATGGCGGAGTCCTCCGCCCCCGCGGCCTGCCCCGCCGGGCACGACGACACGGTGAAGCTCCTGTCGACGGTCGCCGTCGCCACGGGCGGGTCGTCGTCCGCACCGGCCCCTGCGCCGCGCGGCGGCGGCGGCGGTTGCTGCGGCGGGGGCTGCTGCGGCTGACCCACCGGTCCGAGGGGTTTCCCGGGGACCGGCGGTACGCGACGGCTGCGCTCCCGGGACCGCGCACAGCGAGCCGCGCGCCGCCCCGGTGAGCGAAACGAGAGGTCAGCCCCGCCCGCCGCCGTCGCTGGCGCGTAGGAACTCCCGCAGGATGCGCTCCCCCGCCAGTACTCCCCGTTCCGGGAGTGCGGTGATCGCGGCCGCCGTCCAGTCCGCGTCGGCGAGTTCGCCGTGGCCGGGGCGCCAGCCGCGGTCGGCGGCGAGCAGGAGGTCGGCGTCGAGGAGGGAGTCCCCGGCGGCGAGGGTGAGCTCGGCGCCGGTGCGGCGGGCGATCTCCCGCACGGCGGCGCTCTTGGTGAGCGGCTTCGGCACCGCGTAGATCTTGCGGCCCTGCAACGACACCGTCCAGCCGCGGCCCTCCGCCCACACGGCGAGGTCCTTCACCCATTCCTCGGGAAGCAGTTCGCGCTCCACCACGAGATAGACGAACAGGTCCTCGGCGACCCGGTGCTTGCGCACCCAGGCGGGGTCCGCGGTGGCCTCCAGGTGTGCGCGCACCTCGGCCAGCGGCGCGCACTCCGAGGCGAGCCGCGCCGTCACCTGCGCGTGCCAGTCAGGGTCCGACACCCCGTCGACGAGCAGGTGCCCGCCGTTGGCACAGATCGCGTACGTCGGCGCGGGCCCCGGCAGGTTGATGCGCTGGTACTGCTTGCGGGTGCGGGTCGTGGTGGGCACGAAGTGCGCCGTGTCGCCGAGCCCGGTGAGCAGTCCGGCCGCCGCCTCCGTCATGTACGACAGGGGCTTGCTCTCGTGCACCTCGACGCAGAGCAGCCGGGGCGCCCGCGCGTCGGGCATGGTGAGCGCGAGGGCCGCGGAGGAGTAGATCAGCGTGCGGTCGAGGTCGCTGGCGACGAGCACCTTGGGCGCGGACATCAGGCGGTCACCGCCTTGCCGTCGGCGCCCGTCGCGCCCCTGGTGTACTGCGGGTGGATCAACCCCACGCAGGTGTAGGGGAGTTCGTCGACCTCCTCGACGGGCACGCCGCGCTGCTCGGCGAGCAGGCGTACGTGGTCGAGGTCGGCGCCCGCTCCGGTCCGGGCGAGGATCTTCCAGGGGACGCGTCGCAGCAGGACGCGGGTGGTCTCGCCGACGCCCGGCTTGACCAGGTTCACGTCGTGGATGCCGTACTCCTCGCTGATCCGCTCGACCGCCGCCCAGCCCTCCCAGGTGGGGGTGCGGTCGGCGGCGAGGAGTTCCTTGGCCTGGGCGCAGGCCGCGTCGGCGACGTCGTCGAAGCGGGCCGCGACGGCGTCCAGGAAGTCGGCGGAGACGTCGGAGCCGGCGAGCTCGCGGTAGAACTTCGCGCCGTGGAAGTCGTGTTCGCCGACCAGGTCGGAGCGGAGCACGGTGCGCGAGATCAGGCCCGAGACGGTCGAGTTGAGGCAGGCGGAGGGGATGAGGAAGTCCTCGCGGGTGCCGTACGTGCGGACGCAGGAGCCGGGGTCGGCGAGGACCGCGATCTCCGGGTCGAAGCCGGTGATGCCGTCGGAGGCCTCGAACTCCTCGATGGCGTCGGCGAGTTCGCGGGTGATGGCACCCTTGCCGGTCCAGCCGTCGACGAAGACGACGTCGGCCGGGTCGTGGTGGGCGGCCAGCCAGCGCAGCGCGTTGGCGTCGATGCCGCGTCCGCGGACGATCGATACGGCGTAGTGCGGCAGGTCGAGGTCGTGGCGGTGTTCCGCCCAGCGGCGCATCAGGACGCCGACGGGCGTGCCGGCGCGGGCCAGGGACACCAGCACCGGTCGCGGGGACCGTTCGGCGAGGACGATCTCGGTGACGGCGCCGACGGCCTGGGCGAGGCGGGCGGCGGAGTCGGCGAGGGCCGTGTGGAACAGCTCCTGGTACTGGGCGTTCGGCTGGTACTCGACCGGCAGCGACTCCGCGTAGTGGGCGCCGCCGCTCTGGATCGCCTCCTCGCGCTCCTCGGTCGGCGCCTCCAGGCCGACGTCCGAGAGGTCCTGGAGCAGCCAGCCGACCTCGTCCGGCGCGTACGAGGAGAAGGCGGGGCCGCGGAGGGGCTCGGGGAGCATGGAGGGCCTTTCGGTCGGCGTCCGAGCGGGGACGTACGAGGGGACGACGGCGAGCAGGACGCTCGGTGTGTGCTCCGCGAGCCGGGCCAGCAGGCCGTCGGGGGCGTGCAGCTCCGGGGTGTCGGCGACGGAGTCGACGACGGCGACGACGGCGTCGAAGCCGGCGCCCGCGACGTTGTAGGCGTAGCGCTCGCCGGGGCCGTCGTCGGGGTCGTCGTGGGCGGGGAAGACGATGCGGCTGCGGATGGCGTAGCCGGGGTCGTCGAGGGCGAGGACCGGGGACCGGGTGGTCGTGGAGTACCGCACCTCGGCGGTCACGGCCTGTTCCAGCTCGCGTGCCAGTCTGAGCGGCGCGTACATCAGCTCCTCGAAGCCGAGCACGAGCACCCGGCGCGCGCCGTCGGGGAGGGCGTCGGCGAGCCGCGCGGCCATGGCGGGCAGGGCGCCCTCCAGGCGTATTCGCTGGCCGGGCGTGAATCCGTGCCGTCCGCCGTCGGGGACGCCGCGGGGCCAGCCCAGCTCGACCCGGACAGCCTTCGCGGTGCCGCCGTGCGCGGCCGGGGCGGGTGGCGCCGGCTCGTGGGCGGCGACGAGGGCCTGGCCCTTCTCCAGGACGCCCTCGGGGAGCCGTACGGTGCCCGAGGCCGCGGACACCAGGTCGACGCGCGCCCCGATCTCCGCGGCGAGCTCCTCCAGGCGGCCCAGGTCGGCGGCGGAGCGCATGTCGACGAGGGCCACGACGACGTACCGCTCGCGGGGGTAGCGCTCGTGCAGGGCGCGGACGGTGTTGAGGACGGTGTTGCCCGTGGAGAACTCGTCGTCGACGAGGACCAGGGGGCCGCTGCCGGCCAGCAGGGCGGGGTCCTCGGGCAGGAGGAGGTGCGAGGTGGCGTGCGAGTGGGACTCCTCGAAACCGCCCGCCGTGGCGACGCCCGCGACGGGGCGGCGGGTGGAGTGCAGGTAGGGCGCGAGGCCCAGGCCGTCCGCGACGGAGTGGCCGAGCCCGGTGGCCGTCTCCGCGTATCCGACGACGACGGCGGCGCGGGCGTCCTCGGCGCCCAGCAGGTCGCGGACCCGGCGGCCGAGCGCGAACCCGTGGCCATACACCACGGACGGCGACTGCGGTACGTGCTTGCCGAGGACGTTGGACACGAGGAGGTGGGCGCGCTTGGGGTTGCGGCGCAGGGCCAGCCCCAGCAGCTCGCCGAGCCGCTCGTCCCCGACGAGTTCGACGCCGAGTCGCTCGGCGACCCACGTACCCGTCCACACGACGTCGTTCACAGCGCTGTTCATCGATTCCTTGTCGATCGTGTTCCGCGGGGCCCGGCCGGGCCGGCTCACTCGGGGAGTCCGGCGGCGAGCAGCTCCACGAAGCCGATGTCCTCGTTCGCGACGCCGAAGACCTCGGCGCGCAGCAGCGTGCGCTCCGCCCAGGCGCGGTGCGGCTTCACTTCATTCATCTTGTTCGTGTACGCCGACCGAAGTACACCCCCGCCGCCTCGCTCGGGCCTGAGGATGTCCTGGGCGTCGCTGAACTCCTCGTGACTGACTACGGACAGTGCGTGCACGGGCAGGACGTGCGAGGGGTGGATGCAGGTCTTGCCCTGCAGGCCGTTGGCCTGGTCGAGGGCGATCTCGCGGAGGAGTCCGTCCATGGCGTGCTCGATCAGTGCCTCGCGCAGTTCCTCCGCCTGGCCCTCCAGGAAGGGGCTGCGGCGCAGCTGCGGCTTGAACATGCGCTCCTGGACGCGGAAGTACTCCCAGACCGGTCCGGTCACCGTGAAGCCGGTGCCGTCGGCCCGTCCCAGCATGTTCACCACGTCGGCGATCACGGAGGCGACGACCTGCACGTCGTAGGCCGTCATGTCGGGGGCGCGGCGAAGCCCGTACGAGGAGCAGAAGTCGGTCACGCCGAGGCGCAGGGCGAGCACGCGGTCGCGGTACTTGTCGACGGCGCGGGATATGCCCTCCAGGGTCTCCACGCGCGATTCCCGGTAGAGCAGCTCGGGCGATTCCAGCACGGGCATGGCGAACAGCCGGCGTCCGCTCGCGGTCTCGGCGCCGGTGAGGGCCTCCAGGAAGGGCATGCCGCGTTCCTCGGTGAACTTGGGCATGACGAACCCGGACAGCAGCCGGACGGAGGGGCCGAGGCGCCGGACGAGGTCGGGGATCTGCTCGGGGAAGCGGACCCGGACGAAGAGCAGCGGGAGCTCGCCCGCATCGGCGCGGCCTGCGAGGTCGGCGAACTGCCTGACGAGGTTCTCCTCGGCGCCGGCGACCTCCGCGTCGTCGATGGAGTCCTCCAGGCACAGCACCATGGAGACCACACCGCGTTCGGCCTGCTTGACGATGTCGTCGGCCAGCCGGGGCCTGGTCGCCGGGCTGTACAGCGTGGCTCCGAGGGCCGTGGCCAGGACGCGGGCCGGGGAGTCGGCGGTGAAGACGCTCGGCTCCTGGTGGAAGAGGCGTTGCCGCTCTTCCGGGGCGATGTGACCGAAATGACGCATGAAACTCCCCCGTGGCGACTAGGCGGCCCTACGTGATCTGGCCGGTAATAGTACGTATGGATCCATGTCAGAGGTTCCCACCGAGCATGAAGTTCAGGTAACCCGGCCGTGTCCGGCACCCACCGGTTCCGGGGAGACCCCACGTTGTCGTGACCAGGACCGAGAGGGCAGGATGACCGCATGACGCACGCGATGCTGAAGGGGTCGAACGTCCCGCTGGACGCCACAGCGGTGCGCGCCGTGCTCCGCTGGACGCCCGGGCAGGACGTACCCGATGTGGATGCCTCGGCGCTGCTCCTCGGCCCCGACGGTCGTGTGCGATCCGACGAGGACTTCGTCTTCTACAACCAGCCCCGCCATCCCTCCGGCAAGGTGTGGCGGCTCGGCAAGAAACGCGTCACCGAGGGCCTGACCGACACGATCCAGACGGATCTGGCGGGTGTCGAGTCCGGTGTCGGACAGATTCTGCTGGTCGCGTCGGCGGACGACGTCACCTTCGACCGCGTACGTGATCTGCGCATCGTGCTGTACGACGCCACCGTCGCGGACGGTGAACCGCTGGCGTACTTCGACATCAAGCCGGAGACCGGTGCGGAGACCGCGCTGATCTGCGGTGAGCTGTACCGGCGCGGTGACGGCTGGAAGTTCCGGGCGCTCGGTGAGGGCTATTCCAACGGTCTGGTCGGGCTCGCGACGGACTTCGGCATCTCCGTGGACGAGACGGAGGCCGCGGCGGCGGCCGTGACCGGATCCGGTCCCGACGCCGCCTGGTCGGCGCCCGTGTCCGCTCCCGAGACCTCGGTGCCGCTGCCTCCCGAGCAGCCCGCTCCGGTGCCGCAGCAGCCCTCGTACGGCTATCCGCAGCCGGCCGCCGCGCCCACCGCTCAGCCGGCTTACGGCTATCCGCAGCCGCAGACCGCTCCGGCCGCCCAGCCGGCCTACGGCTATCCGCAGCCGCAGACCGCTCCGGCGACCCAGCCCGCGTACGGCTTCCCGCAGCCGGTGGGCACGCTGCCCGACCCGGACTTCAGGCTGCCTCCGCAGGGGCCGCAGTTCCTCGGGCGTTAGGGCCTGCCTGCGGATTCCGGGCAGGCGGGGACGGCCGGACAGGACCCGGGGCGTCAGCGCTCGACCTTCGACTTGTAGCCGCGGCCCCACTGGAGGCCCCAGCCGTAGAGACGGTCGAGCTCGGCCTGGAAGCCGTAGACGAACTTGACCTCGCGGCGCACGGTCACCTCGCCCTTGTTGCTCTCGATCATCACGACCGCGCAGGAACGGGCCTGCGGATGGCGCTCCTCCAGGCCGATCTCGATGCGCGGTCCGTTGCTCGGGTAGAGCGTGATGATGGCGTGGGTGCGGTCGAAGGCGGGGGTCTGGTCGTAGATGTAGACGAAGACCAGCAGCCGCTTGATGTCGTCACGGTGGTCGAGGTTGACGTAGGCCGTCTCGCCCGACGCCGAGCCGAAGCGGTCGTCGCCGCTGAGCTTCACGTAGGGCGGGACGTTGAGTTCGCCGAAGAAGCTGCCGAGCGGCTGGACCACGCCCTTGGTGCCGTCCGTCAGCTCGTACATGACGCCCAGGTCGAGGTCGACGTTGACCATGCTCTGGGTGTGCGCCTGGACCACTTCCGGCTTGAGGGTGCGGAAGGGATGGCGCAGCACGCTGCCGCGCTGCGGGCCGCCGATGTCGGAGGTGCGCATCCGCCAGGACAGGTTGATGCGCAGGTTGCCGGTGGCCGCGCCCTGCTTGGTGAGCGAGACGGTGTGGTTGCGCTTGGTCAGTTCTATGGAATTGGTGGCGGCGCTGCCGGAGTCGAAGTCCGCCGAGCGTCCGCGCCACAGGTCCTGCCAGATACCCATTTGGCCCCCCAGGTTCCTCGAAAGTGCGGCGGGGCGGCCGCGAGGACTGTTCCTCGTCGGCCGCCCCGCTACAGAGCGTTCCTCGACCGGAGGGGTGTCACACCCCCGATCGTGCCGGGGTGTCACACGCCGGGTCCGGCCGGGGCGTCACACCCCGGAAGAGATCTCAGCCTTCTCGTCCGAGGTCTCGCCTTTTCCCTCGGCCGCGGCGAGCGCCTTGTTGCGGCGCACGGAGGACCAGAAGGACCAGGCGATCAGGACGACACCGACGAGGCCGGTGATGACCTCGTTGATCTCGTACTGGATGGTGACCATGAGGATCACGGCGAGGGCGCCGATCGCGTAGTGCGCGCCGTGCTCCAGGTAGACGTAGTCGTCGAGGGTGCCCTGGCGGACCAGGTAGACGGTGAGCGAACGGACGTACATGGCGCCGATGCCCAGGCCGAGCGCCATCAGCACGATGTCGTTGGTGATGGCGAAGGCGCCGATGACACCGTCGAAGGAGAACGACGCGTCCAGGACCTCCAGGTAGAGGAACATGAAGAACGCGGCCTGTCCGGCGAGGACGATGGCCGGCTTCTTCTTCCCGGTCCGCTCGGCCTCCTCCTCTTCCTCGTGTTCGCGCTCCTCCTCCTCTTCGAGCTTGTCCTCGAAGTAGCCGGAGAGTCCGCCGACGACCATGTACGTGATCAGGCCGGCGATACCGGAGATCAGCACCGTCTGCGCCTTGTCGACGTGCGCGCCGCCGTGCTGGTGGGCGTGCGTGGCGAAGGTGAACGCGGTGATCAGCAGGACGACCAGCGCGATGCAGACCGACAGCATGTCGACCTTGCCGAGCTTGGCGAGCGGGCGCTCGATCCAGCGCAGCCACTGGATGTCCCGGTCCTCGAAGATGAAGTCGAGGAAGATCATCAGCAGGAACATGCCACCGAAGGCCGCGATCGCCGGGTGGGCGTCGGTCACGAGCTCCTGGTAGTGGTCCTTGTTGTTGAGCGCCAGGTCGACGGCCTCGATCGGGCCGATCTTGGCGCTGATGGCGACGATGACGACGGGGAAGACCAGTCGCATACCGAAGACGGCGATCAGCACGCCGATCGTGAGGAAGATCTTCTGCCAGAAGGCATTCATCTTCTTCAGGATTCCGGCGTTGACCACCGCGTTGTCGAAGGACAGCGAGATCTCGAGGACGGCCAGGATCGCCACGATCCCGAAGGCGGTCCACCCCCCGTAGAACGCCGCTGCGACCAGACCGAGCGCGGTAATCGCGAACGACCAGCCGAAGGTTTTCAGAAGCACTGGCTACCCAATCGTGTATGTACGGGTCTCCCCCGCGCCGTACTCGGCTTTACCTAACGTTGACCACGAAGTCTAAAGGGCCGCCGCTCCGGCTGAGGTGGGTGGGCCTAGGAAACATTGACCCCGAAGTCCAGGGCGATGCCCCGCAGGCCCGACGCGTACCCCTGACCGACCGCGCGGAACTTCCACTCGTTGTTGTAGCGGTAGACCTCGCCGAAGATCATCGCGGTCTCCGTCGAGGCGTCCTCGCTCAGGTCGTAGCGGGCGAGCTCCTGGCCGTCGGCCTGGTTGACGACGCGGATGAAGGCGTTGCTGACCTGGCCGAAGGTCTGGCCACGGTTGTCCGCGTCATGGATCGAGACCGGGAAGACGATCTTGTCGACGGTGGCCGGCACCTTGGAGAGGTCGACCAGGATCGACTCGTCGTCACCCTCGCCCTCACCCGTCAGATTGTCGCCGGTGTGCTCCACGGAGCCGTCCGGGCTCTTGAGCTGGTTGTAGAAGATGAACCACTCGTCACCGAGCACCCGGCCGCCGTTGCACAGCAGCGCGCTGGCGTCGAGGTCGAAATCGGCTCCGGTGGTGGAGCGCGCGTCCCAGCCGAGCCCGATCATCACCTGCGTGAGGTTCGGTGCGGCCTTCGAGAGGGAGACATTGCCCCCCTTGGCGAGCGTGACGCCCATGATGCTGGTCCTCCCCGAGGTCTGTCTTTCAGTTGTGCAGCAGGTCCGGCACCGCACGCAAGGGTGCGGTGCCGGACCTCGGAGCCGAAGGCTGTACGGCTCAGACGTTGACGCCGAAGTCCTGCGCGATGCCGCGCAGGCCCGAGGCGTAGCCCTGGCCGATGGCGCGGAACTTCCACTCGGCGCCGTTGCGGTAGAGCTCGCCGAAGACCATCGCGGTCTCCGTGGAGGCGTCCTCGGAGAGGTCGTAGCGCGCGATCTCCGCGCCGCCCGCCTGGTTCACCACGCGGATGAACGCGTTGCGCACCTGGCCGAAGGACTGCTGGCGGTTCTCCGCGTCGTAGATCGAGACCGGGAAGACGATCTTCTGGACGTCGGCGGGAACGGCGGCGAGATTGACCTTGATCTGCTCGTCGTCGCCCTCGCCCTCACCGGTGAGGTTGTCACCGGTGTGCTCCACCGAGCCGTCAGGGCTCTTGAGGTTGTTGAAGAACACGAAGTTCTGGTCGTTGGCGACCTTGCCCTGGTCGTTCGTCAGCAGCGCGCTGGCGTCGAGGTCGAAGTCCGTGCCGGTGGTGGTGCGGACGTCCCACCCCAGACCGACGATGACCGCGGTCAGTCCCGGGGCCTCCTTCGACAGCGATACGTTGCCGCCCTTGCTGAGGCTGACTCCCACGAGTCCTCCCAATGGTGTCCAGGGGCGGGGAGCCCCGAAGTGCGTTGGTATCGGATCAACGTGTCGATCCTAGTGACGGGTTCCCGGACCCCGCAGGGCCTGGAACCGAACAAATCAGAGGGTGTCGAGCGCCTTGACGTACTCGTTCAGGTCACGCGCGTCCGGCAGGCCGTTGACGACGGTCCAGCGGACCACACCCTCCTTGTCGATGATGAACGTGCCGCGCAGCGCGCAGCCCTTGTCCTCGTCGAAGACGCCGTACGCGCGCGAAGTGTTGCCGTGCGGCCAGAAGTCGGAGAGCAGGGGGTACTCCAGGCCCTCCTGGTCGGCGAAGACGCGCAGGGTGTGGATGGAGTCGTTGGAGACGGCGAGCAGCTGGGTCTCCCGGTCCGTGAACTGCGGCAGGTTGTCGCGCAGGGAGCACAGCTCGCCGGTGCACACGCCGGTGAAGGCGAACGGGTAGAAGAGCAGCACCACGTTCTTCTCGCCGCGGAAGTCGGACAGGCGCACGGTGGCGCCGTGGTTGTCCTTGAGCTCGAAGTCCGGGGCCTTGCTGCCGACCTCGATCGCCATGGTCACTCGCTTCCCTTCCGAGGGTCTGTTCGGGTGACGACCACCCTACGCAGGGAGCCGCTCACGACCCTGTGCGGGCGGGCCGCGCGACTTCCGAGGCCACCCGGGCGGCCCCTCGGCGGGGCCGGGGCGGGGCCTGCGCCCGGCCGGCGACGGCGGCCCGGCCGCCGTTCCGGGGCATGCGTGAGGCCCCCGCCGGGTCTGTCCGGCGGGGGCCTGACGCGGTGCTCTGCGGAAGGCGGAGCGGGATCTCAGCGCTTGGACTTGGGCGTGGCCAGGCGGGTGCCCGACCATTCCTTGGCCACGGAGATGCTCTTCGTCTGGGAGAGGCCGGCGGTCTGCGCCGCATCGCTGATGTCGCTGGGTTCGACGTATCCGTCCCGGCCGGTCTTCGGGGTCAGCAGCCAGATCATGCCGCCGTCCTCAAGGAGACCGATGGCGTCCACCAGTGCGTCCGTGAGATCGCCGTCCTCGTCCCGGAACCACAGCAGCACGACGTCGGCGACGTCGTCGTAGTCCTCGTCGACCAGATCCTGGCCGATCAGCGATTCGATGCCTTCACGGAGCTCGTGGTCAACGTCGTCGTCGAAGCCGATCTCCTGGACCACCTGTCCGGGCTCGAACCCCAGCCTGGCGGCCGGGTTGGTCCGCTCCTCCGCGTGGTCCGCGGTCGCGCTCACGGCTTGCCTCCTGATCATGTTTCGGAATTAGGGCCTCCCCCGGCTCGTCAAGAACTCGGGGAAGTCTCAGCCACGCGCGTGCGCGAAGCGTTGGCCGTAGTCCACACGGGCCGGGCGGATCGCGCAAGTACCCGGCCGTCGAGACCGCCGAAACGGTGACGATCCCGGCGCTGTCGACGCAACCCACGGCCCGCCACGAGTACACCGCGTGACACACACCACACCCTTCTGCCCCTTTTACGAGTTTCGGAACCCTGCGGACGTACGAGTGCCGAACGACTTTGCGGAACGCGTCATGGAGTGAGCGTATCGTTACGTTTTGGCCGGGCACGTCCCGCCGATCTCGACGAACGTGGCGGTTACCCCTTGGTAGAGATGACGTTTGCGTTCCCGAGGTACACGATGGGGAACGGTGAAATGACGGGGAAAAACCCACCGCAGACAGCCCTCTGACAGCGAAGGAACAGCGTGGCTTCCGGATCCGATCGCAATCCGATCATCATTGGCGGCCTTCCCAGCCAGGTCCCGGACTTCGACCCTGAGGAGACTCAGGAGTGGCTCGACTCCCTCGACGCCGCCGTCGACCAGCGAGGCCGTGAGCGCGCCCGCTATCTGATGCTGCGGCTGATCGAGAGGGCCCGCGAGAAGCGCGTGGCCGTGCCCGAGATGCGCAGCACGGACTACGTCAACACGATCGCCACCAAGGACGAGCCGTTCTTCCCGGGCAACGAGGAGATCGAGCGCAAGGTCCTGAACGCGACCCGCTGGAACGCGGCCGTGATGGTCTCGCGCGCCCAGCGCCCCGGCATCGGCGTCGGCGGTCACATCGCGACCTTCGCCTCCTCCGCCTCGCTCTACGACGTGGGCTTCAACCACTTCTTCCGCGGCAAGGACGAGGGCGACGGCGGCGACCAGGTCTTCTTCCAGGGCCACGCCTCGCCGGGCATCTACGCGCGCGCCTATCTGCTCGACCGGCTCACCGAGGAGCAGCTCGACGGGTTCCGGCAGGAGAAGTCGAAGTACCCGAACGGGCTGTCCAGCTACCCCCACCCGCGCTCCATGCCGGACTTCTGGGAGTTCCCGACCGTGTCCATGGGCCTCGGCCCGCTCGGCGCGATCTTCCAGGCGCGGATGAACCGCTACATGGAGGCCCGCGAGATCGCGGACACCTCCAAGTCGCACGTGTGGGCGTTCCTCGGCGACGGCGAGATGGACGAGCCCGAGTCGCTCGGCCAGCTGTCGATCGCGGCGCGCGAGGGCCTGGACAACCTGACCTTCGTCGTCAACTGCAACCTCCAGCGCCTCGACGGCCCGGTGCGCGGCAACGGAAAGATCATCCAGGAGCTGGAGTCGCAGTTCCGGGGCGCCGGATGGAACGTCATCAAGCTGGTGTGGGACCGCACCTGGGACCCGCTGCTGGCGCAGGACCGCGACGGCATCCTGGTCAACAAGCTGAACATCACGCCGGACGGCCAGTTCCAGACGTACGCCACCGAGACCGGCGCGTACATCCGGCAGCACTTCTTCGGCGACGACCACCGGCTGCGCGCGATGGTCGAGCACATGACCGACGACCAGGTCCTGCACCTGGGCCGCGGCGGTCACGACCACAAGAAGATCTTCGCGGCGTTCTCGGCGGCCAAGGCGCACAAGGGCCAGCCGACGGTGATCCTGGCGCAGACGGTCAAGGGCTGGACGCTCGGCCCGAACTTCGAGGGCCGCAACGCCACGCACCAGATGAAGAAGCTCACGGTCGCCGACCTCAAGCACTTCCGCGACCGCCTGCACCTGCCGATCTCCGACAAGCAGCTGGAGGACGGCCTCCCGCCGTACTACCACCCCGGCCGGGACTCGGAAGAGATCCAGTACATGCACGACCGCCGCAAGGGGCTCGGCGGGTACGTACCGACGCGCCTGGTGCGTGCGAAGCCCCTGGCGCTGCCCGACGACAAGACGTACGCGAGCGTGAAGAAGGGGTCGGGCCAGCAGTCGATCGCCACGACCATGGCCTTCGTGCGCCTGCTGAAGGACCTCATGCGGGACAAGGAGATCGGCAGGCGCTTCGTGCTGATCGCACCCGACGAGTACCGCACCTTCGGCATGGACTCGTTCTTCCCGAGCGCGAAGATCTACAACCCGCTCGGCCAGCAGTACGAAGCCGTCGACCGCGATCTGCTGCTCGCGTACAAGGAGTCCCCGACCGGCCAGATGCTGCACGACGGCATCTCGGAGGCCGGCTGCACGGCTTCGCTGATCGCGGCGGGCTCGGCGTACGCCACGCACGGCGAGCCGCTGATCCCGGTGTACGTCTTCTACTCGATGTTCGGCTTCCAGCGCACCGGCGACCAGTTCTGGCAGATGGCCGACCAGCTGGCGCGCGGTTTCGTGCTCGGCGCCACCGCCGGCCGCACGACGCTGACCGGTGAGGGGCTCCAGCACGCGGACGGTCACTCGCAGCTGCTCGCCTCGACCAACCCGGGCTGTGTCGCCTACGACCCGGCGTACGGCTACGAGATCGCGCACATCGTGCAGGACGGCCTGCGCCGGATGTACGGCCCGGACGCGGAGGACGTCTTCTACTACCTCACGGTCTACAACGAGCCGATCCAGCACCCGGCCGAGCCGGAGAACGTGGACGTCGAGGGCATCCTGAAGGGCCTCCACCGCATCGGCGAGGGCACCTCCGGATCGATCCCGGCGCAGATCCTCGCCTCCGGCGTCGCCGTGCCGTGGGCGATCGAGGCTCAGCGGATCCTCGCCGAGGAGTGGAACGTCAAGGCGGACGTCTGGTCGGCGACCTCCTGGAACGAGCTGCGGCGCGAGGCCGTCGAGGTGGAGCGGCACAACCTCCTGCACCCCGAGGAGGAACAGCGCGTCCCCTACGTGACGCAGCGGCTGTCCGCCGTCCAGGGCCCGTTCGTGGCCGTCTCCGACTGGATGCGTTCGGTCCCGGACCAGATCTCGCGCTGGGTGCCGGGCACCTACCAATCACTGGGTGCGGACGGGTTCGGCTTCGCGGACACCCGCGGCGCGGCCCGGCGCTTCTTCCACATCGACGCACAGTCGATCGTGGTCGCGGTGCTCACCGAGCTGGCCCGTGAGGGCAAGGTGGACCGCTCGGTGCTGAAGCAGGCGATCGACCGCTACCAGCTGCTCGACGTGGCGGCGGCCGACCCGGGTGCCGCGGGCGGCGACGCGTAGACCGTCCGTACGGCGGCGTGAGGGGCGGCGGGGCATCGGCTCCGCCGCCCCTTCGCCGCTTCTACGATGCGGGCATGAAGGATGAATCGGCACAGGCCCGCTGGGAACAGCACACCCAGCGTCCCCTGCTCGCGCTCGCGGTGGCGTTCGCCGTCGCGTACGCCGTGCCGATCGTGGACAGCGACGCCGGCCGGTCGCTGGAGCTCACCTGCACGGTGGTGGAGTGGACGGTGTGGGGGGCCTTCGCCGCCGACTATCTGGTCCGGCTGGCGCTGGCCCCTCGGCGACGCGACTTCGTGCGCGGGCACTGGCTCGATCTGTGCGCGGTGGTGCTGCCGATCCTCCAGCCGCTGCGACTGCTGCGGCTCGTCGCCACCCTGATGCTGGTGGGACGGCGGGCGCGGATGGCCTCGCAGATCCGCCTGACGACGTACGTCGGCGGCGCGGTGATCGGGCTGCTGATGTTCGGCTCGCTCGCGGTGCTCTCCGTGGAGCGGGACTCACCCAACGGGAACATCAGAACGCTGGGCGACGCGGTGTGGTGGTCGTTCACGACGATGACGACGGTCGGGTACGGCGATCACGCACCGACCACCGGGATGGGCCGGGTGCTCGCGGTCGGCCTGATGCTCTCCGGCATCGCGCTGCTCGGTGTCGTCACCGCCAACATCGCCGCCTGGTTCATCTCCCGCTTCGAGAAGGACGACGTGGAGGAACGCCGGCAGACCGCCGCGATCGAGGCCCTCACCGAGGAGGTGCGGGCCCTGCGCGCGGAGGTCGCCGCACTGTCCGGCGGGACGGCCACGGGTGTGCCGCACCCGGTGCCGGGAACGGTGGAGGATGCCGCGCACCGGCCCGCGTACATCACGGTGGACGGCCGTTCCGCCGGGGCGGACGACCGTCCACCGAAGTGACGCCGCGCGGCGCGACCGGTCAGAACAGACCGTTGCCCGGGCCCGTCGAGCCCGCCAGCCACAGGACCGCGAGCAGTGTGTCGACGGCACCGAGGACCACGGCGGTCAGGGCCGGCCAGGGTCCTGAGCCCGCCCAGCGGCGGCCCATGGACAGATAGCCGCAGACGATGGCCGCCGGGCCGAGGACGATCCCCAGCGTGAAGAATCCGGCGACCGCGCAGACGAGGCCGATGATGCCAAGGGTCGCGCGATCCGGCCCGCTCCCTGACCTCGTACGGCCACGTGAACGGGGGTACCTGCGCGTACCGTGTCCGAAGCCCGCCATCATAAACTCCTGAACTCCCTTGACCTTTCGGTCGGTTCGGGTCGATGCGTCGGGTACCCCCGTTCCTCACCTTCAGACCTGCACGCGCGCTGCCCCCCTCCGGCAGCGCGCCGCAGCTCCGGCCGTCCTCCCGGTCGTACGGAGGACTTGACCCACTGTGACCTGCGGCGCGGACCGAACGGGAGGGATCTTTAGCTCCGTCACCCTGATAGGCGAAACCGGCCGGGACGCCCCGGCCGGTCGACGGCTGCCGGACGACCGGTGCGCGGTCGCCCGTCAGCCGGTGGACGGCCCGTCAGATGTGCCCGGCGCCCGCCCCGACGGCCTCCGCGTTCTCGCCCCGCTTGGTGAGCATCGCGACGAAGACCGCCACGACGGCCACACCGGCGGCGACGAGACAGGCCAGGCTCATGCCGGAGATGAACGTGTCGTGGGCGACGTCGGTGATCTGCGCGGCGATCGCGGCCGGTGTGTCCTTGGTGACCGGCGCGGCACCGACCTGGACCGCCTCGCCGGCCTGGTCGAGCTGGGCCGGGGTGAGCGGCGGGAGCTTGGCGTCCGCCCAGTTGCCCGCGAGGTCGCCGTCGACCTTGGAGGCCATGACGGCGCCGAGCACCGCCGTGCCGAGGCTGCCGCCGATCTGCATCGCGGCCTGCTGGAGACCGCCGGCGACTCCGGACAGCTCCATCGGCGCGTTGCCGACGATGACCTCGGTCGCGCCGACCATGACCGGCGCGAGGCCGAGGCCGAGCAGCGCGAACCAGAGCGACATGATGCCGCTGCCCGTGTCCGTCTTCAGCGTGGACATGCCGAACATGGCGATCGCGGTGAGGGCCATGCCGCCGGCCAGCGGGATGCGCGGCCCGGACTTGGTGATCAGCGCGCCGGCCAGCGGCGAGCCCACGATCATCATGCCGGTGAGGGGCAGCAGGTGCAGACCGGCGTCGACCGGGCTCATGCCGTGCACGTTCTGCAGGTAGAAGGTGACGAAGAACAGGCCGCCCATGAAGGCGATGGCCATCAGCACCATGAGGACTACACCGGCCGACAGGGCGACGGACCGGAAGAGTCCGAGCGGGATGAGCGGCTCGCCCACCTTGGTCTCCCAGACGGCGAAGAGCACGAAGCCCAGCACCGAGGCGCCCAGGAAGGCCCAGGTCGTACCGGCGCCCCAGCCCCAGGCCGGGGCCTTGATGAGCGCCCAGACCAGGCAGAACATGGCTCCGGACAGCAGCGCGATGCCGGGCAGGTCGAAGGAGCGGGGAGCCTTCTCGGCGCGGTGGTCGGTGAGGATGACCAGGCCGAGGACCAGCGCGACGACGCCGACGGGCACGTTGATGAAGAACACCGACTGCCAGCTGACGTGCTGGACAAGCAGACCGCCGAGGATCGGGCCGCCCGCGGTGGAGGCGCCGATGACCATGCCCCAGATGCCGATCGCCATGTTCAGCTTCTCGGCCGGGAAGGTCGCGCGCAGCAGGCCGAGCGCGGCCGGCATCAGCAGGGCACCGAACAGGCCCTGGAAGACGCGGAAGGTGACCACCAGGGCGATGCTGTCGGACAGGCCGATGGCTCCCGAGGCGGCGGCGAAGCCGACCACGCCCATGAGGAAGGTCTGCCGGTGTCCGAACCGGTCACCGAGCTTGCCCGCGGTGATCAGGGTGACCGCGAGGGCCAGGAAGTAACCGTTGGTGATCCACTGGACGTCGGCGAAGCTGGCGCCGAGGTCCTTCTGGATGGCCGGGTTGGCGATGGCGACGATGGTGCCGTCCAGGGCCACCATCATGACCCCGACGGCCACGGTGATGAGGGTGAACCACGGATGGCCGCGCAGCCCCTTGGCCGGAGCCTGGCCCGACGGGTCGAGCGGACTCCTGTCCCCCGGACCCGTCTTGTCGAGGGTGGTCTGACTAGTCATGCGTTCGAGGCTAGTGACAGTCGCTGACAGTTGACAAACCAATTCACAAGTCGGTAACTGTCACGTCACTCACAGATAGGCTGAACCGGTCGAACCGCAGGGAAGCGAGGGTCATGGAGACGGCGGACACGATCGGGGCGGCACCGCGCCCGGGCCTGCGTGAACGCAAGAAGCAGCGCACCCGGGACGCGCTGCTGCGAGCCGCCCTCGAACTGTTCACCACCCAGGGGTACGAGCAGACGACCGTCGACGAGATCGCCGACGCCGTCGACGTGTCCCAGCGCACCTTCTTCCGCTACTTCGCGGGCAAGGAGGACGTCGCCCTGTTCGTCCAGCGGCTCGCCGAGTCGCACTTCCTCGCCGCCGTGCGCGAACGGCCGC
Source organism: Streptomyces sp. Tue6028 (assembly GCF_002300165.1). Taxonomy (GTDB): domain Bacteria; phylum Actinomycetota; class Actinomycetes; order Streptomycetales; family Streptomycetaceae; genus Streptomyces; species Streptomyces siamensis. Next base: position 323,882 of record NZ_MLCE01000012.1, read on the forward strand.
CCCACGAAGCGCCGTTGGAGGCGCTGCGACGGGCCGTCCTGGAGAGCTGGGACACCATCGGTGAGGCGATCGAGGCGGTCATCCCGATCGAACTGCACATGCGCACCTTCCAGTTGATCGAGTCGACCCCCGCCCTGCTCGCCGCCCACCTGCGCCGCTCCGCCGAGATGGAGGAGGAGATCGCCGGGGTGATCGCCGAGCGCGAGGGTCTGGACGTCGACGCGGACCCACGCCCACGCGTGGCGGTCGCCGTGTTCGGCGGGGTGATGCGGGTCACAGGGCGGCTGTGGGGTGCGGGCGAGGACACCAGCGTCGAGGCGATCCGCGCACTGACGGCGTCCTATCTCGACCATGTGGGGCCCGCGTTGGCGGAGAAGTGGCGCACGTAGCGTCACATCTCGCACAGGCGTCGCAGCCATTCGGCCACACAGCGTGAGTATTTAACTCAAACTGAACCCGGTTTGCCCCAATTACCCCACCAGAAACGTGATCCCGCTCACTCGTTTAACGTGAGGCACTCTGCTTCTCCTAGGGTGTCCTCTCAGTGACTTCCTTCGACACATCTCCCCAACTCAACGTCTGGCGCGCGCTGCTCGCGCTGGCCGTGGTGTTCGTGATGCTCGCCACAAGTGGCTGGACCGCTCTCCACAGCCACCGCGGAGCCACCCCGCTCCAGGCGTCCCGCGACGCCTGGCGGCACGGGCACATCGCCGGACGGGCGCTCCCCGACGCCGAGTCGGCGCCGGGCGTGCTGGCCCGCTTCTTCGCGACGCTCGACACCCAGCAGCGCACCCGGCTCGCCCACCGCTACCCGCTCGCGGTCGGCAACATGAACGGCGCGCCCGTGACCCTGCGCTACCGGGCGAACCGCATCGCCCTCGACCAGCAGCGCAAGGTCGAGCGCAAGCGCATGCACGACAACCGGCTGTCGCCCCTCGGACAGCGCGACGCGGGCCGCCGCATGCACCGCTACGAGGCCCTGCTGCACAAGGGCCGCAAGATCCTCGCCTTCGACCCCATGGGGTCGGGCCGGGTCGCCGAGGTCTTCGGCAGCCTCGACAAGGCGCAGCGGATCTCGGTCGTGGTGCCCGGGGTCGACACCGACCTGCTGACCTTCCAGCGCACCTCCAAGAAGTACTCGGCTCCGGTCGGCATGGCGCGTTCGCTGTACGCGGAGGAGCGTGCCGCGGGTCCGGGCACGCGCACCGCGGTGATCGCCTGGGCCGACTACACGGCGCCCAGCGGGCTCGGCATGGACGCGGCCACCGCGATGCGGGCGAAGGAGGGCGCGGTACGGCTGAACGCGCTGCTGCGCGCCCTGCCGGGGGAAGCGCCGGTGGCGCTGTACTGCCACAGCTACGGCTCCGTGCTGTGCGGGGTCGCCGCCCACGAGCTGCCCGCCCGGGTCTCCGACATAGCGGTGGCGGGAAGCCCCGGGATGCGGACCGAGAAGGCGGCCGACCTGCACACCACGGCGCGGGTCTGGGCGATGCGGGACCGCGACGACTGGATCCAGGACGTGCCGTACCTGGAGGTCGGCGGTCTCGGGCACGGCGCCGACCCGGTGTCGAAGGGGTTCGGTTCGCGGGTGCTGTCCGCGGACGGGGCGCAGGGGCACGCCGGCTACTTCGAGCCGGGCACGGAGAGCCTCCGCAATTTCGCGGAGATCGGTGTTGGCGCGTACCGCGCGGTGAGCTGCGCACGCGACGATGAGGCGTGCCGGGCGGGTTTGTCCGACGCCGTGTCGGCCTGACGCGCGTAGAGAGCGAAAAACTGCGGTCCGTACGAGGAGGCGACGGAGGCTTGCGTGCCGCATACGATGGCCCGCATGGGTGACGTACTGGCCGGATTTCATGCCGCCTGGGAGTTCGAGTCCGACTCCGTCCTCATCCGCTTCGAACGGGGGATTCGTACGCCGAAGCTGTTCCAGGCGCTCGGTGAACGCCGTGTCCCCCTGGAGGCGATCGCGGCGGTGACGCTGACGCCCGGGAAGCGCGGCACGGTCGTTCTGCGCGCCGTGCCACGGGCGGGCGCCGATCCGCTGATGGAGGCTGCCGCGGGACAGCTGAAGGAGGGGTGCGACCCCTACCGGCTGGTGCTGCCCGCCGACCGCGAGACCCTCGCCGAGTACTACGCGGACGAACTGCGCGACCGACTCACCACCGACGACGAACCGGCCGAACGCTATCTGGTGGATCCGCCCGCGGGGCCGCTCCATTTCAAGGCGTACGACGGGAAGGCCTCCTTCGACGGCAGGGCGGTGTCCTTCCGCTGGTTCTGGACGGGCGCCTCCTCCGCGAAGTGGAAGGCCGGCGACCAGAGTTTCCCGGTCGCCGACCTGAGCGGGGTCGAGTGGCGCTCCCCCGAGGTCTTCGAGGGCCACCTGCGGCTCCTGCGCCGTGCCCCCGCGGCCGCGCAGCCCGCCCAGGCCGACCAGGATCCGGCGGCCGTCGTCTTCGGCCTCGGCTACGGCCCGGTGCACGAGTCGCTGCCCTTCGCAGCCGCCGTACTGGCCGCGGTGCGGTCCGCCGGCCCCACAGCCGTCGCCGCACCGGCTCCCCGCCGCGATCCGGCCGACATCGCCGACCGGATCCGACACCTCGGCGAACTGCACGAGGCCGGGCTCGTCACGGACGAGGAGTTCAGCAGCAAGAAGGCCGAACTGCTGGCGGAGCTGTAGGACAGCCTCCGCATCCGGGATCCCGCCCCGCCCGGCCCGCACCATGCCCCGGGCCGGCGAGTCCCATCCCGCCCTGCCCGCACCCGTGCGGGCCGAGGATCTCCAGCCCGTCCGGCGCTTGAGGACAAGGCCGCCCAGGCCGACGCGGGGGTCTGGGGGCGGCAGGCCCCAGGACGACGGGACGGGCCGAGGATCTCCAGCCCGTCCGGCGCTTGAGGACAAGGCCGCCCAGGCCGACGCCGACGTCTAGCAGCGACAGCCCCAGGACGACGGCACGGGCCGAGGAATCCCAGCCCGTCCAGCGCTTGAGGACAAGGCCGCCCAGGCCGACCCGGGGGTCTAGGGGCGGCAGGCCCCAGGACGACGGGACGGGCCGAGGATCTCCAGCCCGTCCGGCGCTTGAGGACGAGGCCGTCCAGGCTGACGCGGGGGTCTAGGGGCGACAGCCCCAGGACGACGGGACGGGCAGGGGCGGAGGGGGCGAAACCCGCGCTACTCCCGGCCCGCCGACGAGAACGTCATGTCGGCGTACCGGTCCCCGGCGACCTTCCCGGCGATCGACTCCAGCAGGTCCAGCTCCTGCTGAGTGAGAACGATCCGCGTCGCGGCGGCGTTCTCCTCGACGCGACCACGCTTGGTGGTCCCAGGAATCGGCACCACGGTGAGCCCGTGCACGGCGGCCCGCTGCTGGACCCAGGCCAGCGCGACCTGCCCGAGCGACACGTCGTGCGCCTCCGCGACAGCCCGCACCGGTTCCAGCAACGCCACATTGGCAGCCGCGTTGTCACCGGTGAAGCGAGGCATCGTGCGCCGGAAGTCCCCCGAGGTCAGGTCCTGGTCGGCGTCGGCGAACGACCCCGTGAGGAAGCCCCGGCCGAGCGGCGAGTACGGCACGAGCGCCACGCCCATCCGCCGCGCCTCCGGCACGACACCCGCCTCGATGTCGCGGCTGAACAGCGACCACTCCGACTGCACGGCCGCGATCGGATGCACGGTCCGCGCCGCCCGCAGCTCGCCGGCCGTCACCTCGCTCAGCCCCAGGTGCTTGACCTTGCCCTCCCGCACCAGATCCGCCATGACGCCGACGGTCTCCTCGATGGGGACGTGCACGTCACGGCGGTGCATGTAGTAGAGGTCGATCACGTCGACGTCCAGCCGCCTCAGGCTCGCCTCGACGGCCTGCCGGATGTAGGGCGCGTCGTTGCGGATGATCCGCTTCGTCGGCTGGTCCGGCGGCACCGAGATGGCGAACTTGGTGGCGAGGACCACGTCGTCCCGATGTGCCTTGACGAAGGGCGAGAGGAACTCCTCGTTCCCGCCCTGGCCGTACGCGTCGGCGGTGTCGAAGAGCGTGACGCCGAGTTCCAGCGCCCTCTCCAGGGCGTCCCGCGACGCCTCCGCGTCCCTCGGCCCGTACGCCCAGCTCATGCCCATGCAGCCGAGCCCCTGCACGCCGACCTCGGGCCCCCCGGCGCCGAGCTGGACCCTGCCGATGGTGCTGTCCGTCATCAGGACCTCTCCGACGCCAGGGCCCGCCCCGCGTCCGCATAGAAGTTGATCTTGTGGTCGAGCACCGCGAGCGTGTCCTGGAGCTCCGCGATCCGCGCCTTGACGTCCCGGCGCGTCGCCTCCAGAAGCTCGTAGCGCTCGATGTAGGTGTGGTCGCCCTCGCGCACGAGTTCCGCGTACCGGACCATGTCGGCCACGGGCATCCCGGTGAGCCGGAGCTTGCCGACGAGGCCCAGCCAGTCGAGGTCGCGGTTGCTGTACCGGCGCTGCCCGGTGTGCGAACGGTCGATGTGCGGCATCAGCCCGATGCGCTCGTACCAGCGCAGGGTGTGCGCGGTGAGGCCGGTGAAGGCGACGACCTCGCTGATCGTGTAGTTGTCCTGGCCGTCCGGGCGCCGGTGCCGCTCGGGAGGCGCCGCGCAGACGTCGGTCCTGCTCCTGGTGCCGGTCTCGGCGGCCTCGGCCGTGGTCTCCATCACCGTCATGACCCCCACGCTAGAACCTTGGAGTGCACTCCAAGCAAGCGGAATCAGGTGAAATTCCGGCGACTCGGCCCGGGGGAGGTGGCTACCGTGCCGATCATGAGTCTCGTACGACGTGCCGTGCCCGAGGACGCCGGGGAAGTACTGCGTCTGCGCCAGGTGATGATCGACTCGCTGGGAGCCCCGGGCGACGCTCCGCCGGACGCCTCCGCATGGCATGCGGAGTCCCTCCCGACCGTACGCGGCCGGCTGGCCGACACCGACGGTACCTTCGCCGCCTTCGTCGTCGACCATCCCGACCGTCCCGGCGCCCTGGCGGCACTCGTCGTCGGGACCGTCGAGTACCGGATCGGCCGCGCGGGCAACCCGCACGGCCGGGTCGGCCATGTCTTCAGCGTCGCCACCGATCCGGACACCCGGCGCCGCGGCTACGCCCGCGCGTGCATGGAGGCGCTCCTCGACTGGTTCCGCGAGCGGGGCGCCGCGCAGGTCGACCTCAACGCGTCCGCGGAGGCCGAGCCGCTGTACGCCGCCCTCGGCGTCGTGCGCAAGCCGGACCCCTCGATGCGTCTCCAGCTGTGAGCCGCTTAGGCTCGTAGGCATGTCCCTGCAGAGCCTGGCGCTGATCTCGAACTGGCCCGTTCCCACCGCCGCCGCGGCGGTCGTCCGCGCGGACGGCGCGGTACTGGGGACGCACGGCCCGCTGGAACACCGTTTCAAGCTCGCGTCGGTCACCAAGCCGCTCGCCGCGTACGCCGCGCTCGTCGCGTACGAGGAGGGGGCGATCGACCTCGACGAACCGGCGGGACCCGCGGGGGCGACGGTCCGTCATCTGCTCGCGCACACCTCCGGACTCGCCTTCGACGAGCACCGTACGACCTCCGCGCCCGGGGAGCGGCGGCTGTACTCCAACGCCGGGTTCGAGGTGCTCGGGGACCACATCGCCAAGGCGACCGACATCCCCTTCGGCGAGTACCTGCGCCAGGCGGTGCTGCACCCGCTGGGCATGACGTCGACCACGCTCGACGGCTCGCCCGCCAAGGACGGCGTGTCCACGGTGGCCGACCTCGTCCGCTTCGCCGCCGAGGTGCAGGCACCGCGGCTGCTCGACCCGCGGACGGTCGCGGAGGCGATGAGCGTGCAGTACCCGGGGACGAAGGGCGTGCTGCCCGGGTACGGGCACCAGAACCCCAACGACTGGGGTCTCGGGTTCGAGATCCGCGACCACAAGTCGCCGCACTGGACCGGGAATTCGTCCTCGCCCCGTACCTTCGGGCACTTCGGTCAGTCCGGCACGTTCCTGTGGGTCGACCCGGTGGCGGGCGCGGCGTGCGTCGCGCTGACGGACCGCGCCTTCGGACCCTGGGCGGCCGAGGCGTGGACGCCGTTCACCGACGACGTGCTGGCGGACCTCCGCCGCTGAGCCTCACGGCGCGGTCATCTCCCACAGCAGCAGCTCCGCCGGAGCGCCCGCCACGGCCTCCAGGTCCTTCGCCTCGGTGATCCGCGCGGCGTCCCCGGCCGCCAGTTCCTCGCCGTCCAGGCGGATTTCGCCGCGCACGACGTGCACGTAGACGAAGGGCGCGTCGGGGACCGCCGTACGCTCCCCCGCCGTCAGCCGGCGGACGTGCAGCATGGCGCCCGCTTCGGGCACCGCGTACGGCGTGGAGTCCGCGATGCCGTGGACGATCTCGTACGCCGGGTCGCCGCCCGGCTCCAGCGGGGCCAGCCACATCTGCACGAAGACCAGCGGCTCCGTGCCGTCGTTGCGTTCCGCGTGCCGGACACCGCCCGCGGAGCTCAGCCGCTGGACGTCGCCGGAGCGCACCACCGACGCGTGCCCGGCCGAGTCCCGGTGGGTCAGCTCGCCCTCCACCACCCACGTGACGATCTCGGTGTGGCTGTGCGGGTGCTCGTCGAAGCCCGCGCCGGGCGCGAGCCGCTCCTCGTTGCAGGCGATCACGGCGCCGAAGCGGAGGTTGTCCGGGTCGTAGTGCGGTCCGAAGGAAAAGGCGTGGAGGGAGGAGATCCCGGCCTCCGGATCCCCTCCGCGGTAGCGCTCGTCGGCGCGGCGGACGTCCATCACAGGCACCACGGTAGCCGCCGGTCCGACGCCCTTCGCGCGCTTAGCGGTGACCCGCCGCCGCACGGCTCCGTCCTGATAAGGCAGTCTTGTCCCGTGCCCGAACCCGAAGCCAGCAACACCGACCGCCCGTCGCACGACGTCCACACCCACTCCGCGACCCTGAGGCGACTGGAGAAGTCGTCCGGAAGTCTCGCCGCCCAGGCCATCGCGCGGATGGACGAGACGCTGCCCTGGTACCGGGCCATGCCACCGGAGAACCGTTCCTGGATCGGGCTCGTCGCGCAGGCCGGTATCGCCGCCTTCACCGAGTGGTTCCGGCATCCGGACGCCCCGCAGGCCATCTCCACCGACGTCTTCGGCACGGCTCCCCGCGAGCTGACCCGGGCGATCACCCTGCGCCAGACCGTCGAGATGGTGCGGACGACCATCGAGGTCATGGAGAGCGCCATCGACGAGGTGGCCGCCCCCGGCGACGAGTCCGTGCTGCGCGAGGCGCTCCTCGTCTATGCCCGGGAGATCGCCTTCGCCACCGCCCAGGTGTACGCGCAGGCAGCGGAGGCACGCGGTGCCTGGGACGCCCGCCTTGAGTCGCTCGTCGTGAACGCGGTGCTCTCCGGCGAGGCGGACGAGGGCGCCGTCAGCCGGGCCGCCGCCCTCGGCTGGAACTCCCCCGAGCACGTCTGCGTGGTGCTGGGCACGGCACCCGACGGGGACAGCGAACTGACCGTGGAGGCGATCCGGCGGGCCGCCCGGCACGCCAAGCTCCAGGTGCTCACCGGGGTCCTCGGGGACCGGCTCGTCGTCATCGCGGGAGGCAACGACAACCCGCTCGCCGTCGCCAAGTCGCTGATCGGACCGTACGCCGCCGGCCCCGTCGTGGCCGGGCCGATCGTGCCCGACCTGCTCGCCGCGACCCGCTCCGCGCAGGCCGCCGCCGCCGGGCTCAAGGCGTGTTTCGCCTGGCAGGACGCCCCGCGGCCGGTTCTCGCGGACGATTTGCTGCCGGAGCGCGCGATCGCCGGAGACCCGTCCGCGCGCGAACAGCTGGTGGAGGAGATCTACAGACCGCTGGAGGAAGCCGGCTCCGCGCTCCTGGAGACCCTCAGCGTCTACCTGGAACAGGCCAGCAGCCTCGAAGGCGCGGCCCGCATGCTCTTCGTCCACCCCAACACCGTGCGCTACCGGCTCCGACGTGTGACTGACGTCACCGGCTGGTCGCCGTCGGATGTACGCTCCGCATTCACCCTGCGCATCGCGCTGATCCTGGGACGTCTTACCGATGGAGATCCCCAGACCTAGCCTTTTGTCGGGGACCTACAATTCCCCTTCGTGTTCTTCGTCCCTGTCCCCACGGGCGGCCGTGGCCGTCCACAAGAGAGAGTGTGAGAGTGCTCGTACTCGTCGCTCCCGGCCAGGGCGCCCAGACGCCCGGCTTCCTGACTCCTTGGCTCGAACTCCCCGGCGCCGCCGACCGCATTGCCGCGTGGTCGGACGCCATCGGCCTCGACCTCGCCCACTACGGCACGCAGGCCGACGCGGACGCGATCCGGGACACGGCTGTCGCGCAGCCGCTGCTCGTCGCCGCGGGTCTTCTGTCCGCCGCGGCACTCGGTGACATCGCGCCCGGTGCCGTCGCGGGCCACAGCGTCGGTGAGATCACCGCCGCCGCGTTCGCCGGAGTGCTCGACGACACCGCCGCGCTCCGACTCGTCCGCAAGCGGGGCCTGGCGATGGCCGATGCCGCCGCCATCACGCAGACCGGCATGTCGGCGCTCCTCGGTGGTGACCCGGAGACGACGGTCCCGCACCTGGAGAAGCTCGGCCTCACCCCGGCCAACGTGAACGGCGCCGGCCAGATCGTGGCCGCCGGCACCCTGGAGCAACTGGCCACCCTGGAGGCGGACAAGCCCGAGGGCGTACGCCGTGTCGTCGCCCTGAAGGTCGCGGGCGCGTTCCACACCGCTCACATGGCCCCCGCGGTCGACGCGCTCGCGAAGGCCGCCGCGGGCCTGACGCCGGCGGACCCGACGGTCCGGTACGTCTCGAACAAGGACGGCCAGGTCGTCGACACCGGTGCCGAGGTCGTCTCGCGCCTGGTCGGCCAGGTCGCCAACCCGGTGCGCTGGGACCTGTGCATGCGGACGTTCGAGGACCTCGGCGCGACCACGCTGATCGAGGTGTGCCCCGGCGGCACGCTCACCGGTCTGGCCAAGCGCGCGCTGCCCGGCGTCCGGACGCTGGCCCTGAAGACCCCCGAAGACCTCGACGCGGCTCGCGAACTCGTCGCCGAGCACAGTGCGGCCTAAGGAGCCCGAGAGCATGTCGAAGATCAAGGCACCCAAGGGCGCTCCTTTCGCCCGCATCCTCGGCGTCGGCGGCTACCGCCCCGTCCGGGTCGTGCCCAACGAGGTGATCCTGGAGACGATCGACTCGTCCGACGAGTGGATCCGCTCGCGCTCCGGCATCCAGACCCGGCACTGGGCCTCCGACGAGGAGACCGTCGCCGCGATGTCGATCGAGGCGTCCGGCAAGGCCATCGCCGACGCCGGGATCGACGCCGACCAGATCGGCGCCGTGGTGGTCTCCACCGTGTCCCACTTCAGCCAGACCCCGGCCATCGCCACCGAGATCGCCGACAAGCTCGGCACGAACAAGGCCGCCGCCTTCGACATCTCGGCCGGCTGCGCGGGCTTCGGCTACGGTCTGACCCTCGCCAAGGGCATGATCGTCGAGGGTTCGGCCGAATACGTCCTCGTCATCGGCGTGGAGCGGCTGTCCGACCTCACCGACCTGGAGGACCGCGCCACGGCCTTCCTGTTCGGCGACGGCGCGGGCGCGGTCGTCGTGGGTCCCTCGCAGGAGCCGCACATCGGCCCGACCGTGTGGGGCTCGGAGGGCGACAAGGCCGGCACCATCAAGCAGACCGTGCCGTGGGACCGTTTCCGCATCGGCGACGTCTCCCAGCTTCCGCTCGACTCCAAGGGCGAGATCAAGTTCCCTGCGATCACGCAGGAGGGCCAGGCGGTGTTCCGCTGGGCCGTGTTCGAGATGGCGAAGGTCGCCCAGCAGGCGCTGGACGCGGCCGGAATCAGCCCGGACGACCTGGACGTCTTCATTCCCCACCAGGCCAACGAGCGGATCATCGACTCGATGGTGAAGACGCTCAAACTGCCGGAGCACGTCACGGTCGCCCGCGACGTACGCACCACCGGCAACACCTCGGCCGCCTCGATCCCGCTCGCGATGGAGCGGCTCCTGGCGACCGGTGAGGCGAAGAGCGGCGACACCGCGCTCGTCATCGGATTCGGGGCGGGTCTCGTGTACGCCGCCACGGTCGTTACCCTCCCCTAGGCACACCGTCCGGATCATCTCCGGCCGGAGTACCGCCACACCCTCTGGATACACACCGAAGGAGCGCCTGACATGGCCGCCACTCAGGAAGAGATCGTCGAAGGTCTCGCCGAGATCGTCAACGAGATCGCCGGCATCCCCACCGAGGACGTCCAGCTGGACAAGTCCTTCACCGACGACCTGGACGTCGACTCGCTGTCCATGGTCGAGGTCGTCGTCGCCGCCGAAGAGCGCTTCGACGTGAAGATCCCGGACGACGACGTCAAGAACCTCAAGACCGTCGGCGACGCGACCGACTACATCCTCAAGCACCAGGCCTGATCTACCGATCACCTGGGCTGGAGCCCCGGTTCCGTCCGGGCTCCGAGCCCCGGTCCGCCTGGGCCGCATGCCCCGCCACCCGGCGGTGGCGCCGCTGAATCCTCGTATCCGTTGGAGAAAGAATTCCCGTGAGCCCGACCAATCGCACCGTGGTCGTCACCGGTATCGGCGCAACCACACCGCTGGGTGGCGACGCAGCCTCTACCTGGGAGGGCCTGGTCGCCGGACGTTCCGGTGTCCGTCCCCTGGAGCAGGAGTGGGCCGCCGACCAGGCGGTCCGTATCGCGGCACAGATCGCCGTGGAGCCGGGCGAGGTCATTCCCCGCCCGCAGGCCCGCCGGCTGGACCGCTCGGCGCAGTTCGCGCTCATCGCGGCCAAGGAGGCCTGGGCCGACGCCGGTTTCACCGACAAGGCGGGCGAGGACGCGAGCGTCGACCCCGACCGGCTCGGTGCCGTCATCGCCTCCGGCATCGGCGGCGTGACGACCCTGCTCGACCAGTACGACGTGCTGAAGGAGAAGGGCGTACGCCGCGTCTCCCCGCACACCGTGCCGATGCTGATGCCGAACGGCCCGTCCGCCAACGTGGGCCTCGCCGTGGGCGCCCGCGCCGGTGTCCACACCCCGGTCTCCGCCTGCGCCTCCGGCGCCGAGGCCATCGGCTACGCCATCGAGATGATCCGCACGGGCCGCGCCGACGTCGTCGTCGCCGGTGGCACCGAGGCGGCCATCCACCCGCTTCCCATCGCCGCGTTCGGCAACATGATGGCGATGTCCAAGAACAACGACGACCCGCAGGGTGCCTCGCGCCCCTACGACGTCGCCCGTGACGGCTTCGTCCTCGGCGAGGGCGCCGGCGTCCTCGTCCTGGAGTCCGCCGAGCACGCCGCCAAGCGTGGCGCCCGCGTCTACGCGGAGGCCGTCGGCCAGGGCATCTCGGCCGACGCCCACGACATCGTGCAGCCGGAGCCCGAGGGCCGCGGCATCTCGCACGCCCTGCAGAACCTGCTCGACAACACCGACCTGGACCCCGCCGAGATCGTGCACGTGAACGCGCACGCCACCTCGACGCCGGCCGGTGACGTGGCCGAACTGAAGGCGCTGCGCAAGGTGTTCGGCGACGACGCCGACCACATCGCGGTGTCCGCCACCAAGTCGATGACCGGCCACCTGCTCGGCGGCGCCGGCGGTGTCGAGTCGGTCGCGTCGGTGCTCGCGCTGTACCACCGGGTCGCCCCGCCGACCATCAACGTCGAGAACCTCGACCCCGAGGCCGAGGCCAACGCCGACGTCGTCCGCGGTGAGGCGCGCAAGCTGCCCGTCGACGGGCGGATCGCCGCGCTGAACGACTCGTTCGGGTTCGGCGGACACAACGTGGTGCTGGCGTTCCGTACCGTCTGACGCCGGGTCTCCCTCTGCTGAACGGCGTGTGGCCCGTACTCCTTGCAAGGAGTACGGGCCACACGCCGTTCGTCGTCCGGTCGTCCGCCGAGTGCGGCTCGCAGGGGCCTGCCGCGCGGTTCGCCGCGCCCCTCGGGCGCGGCGCCCCGCAGGACGTCCGCCGGTCAGACCACCTGGTGGAGCCAGCGGACCGGGGCGCCCTCGCCCGCGTAGCGGAAGGGTTCCAGCTCGTCGTCCCAGGGCTTGCCGAGGAGTTTGGCGATCTCGGCCTCCAGGTCGGTCTCGCCGCGCTGGGAACGGAGCAGGGCGGCGCGCAGCCGGTCCTCGGGGATCAGGATGTCGCCGTGGATCCCGGTGACCGCGTGGAAGATCCCCAGGTCGGGGGTGCAGCTGTAGCGCTCGCCCTCGGCGGTGGGGCAGGGCTCGGCGGTGACCTCGAAGCGCAGCATCTGCCAGCCGCGCAGCGCGGAGGCGAGTTTGGAGGCCGTGCCGACCTCGCCCTTCCAGGAGAACTCCGATCTCCAGGTGCCGGGCGCGGCGGGCTGCCGGATCCAGTCGAGGTTCACGCGCGCGCCGAGTACCCCGGCGACCGCCCACTCGACGTGCGGGCACAGCGCGCGGGGCGCGGAGTGCACGTAGAGAACTCCACGTGTCGTCACTGGGGCCTCCGGACAGAGCGAGACATCTTGTAACTTAGCGGAACGGCAGTGGCAGGGCGGCCACGGGGCGAGGCTACCGTGCGGCGGCGCAAGGAGTGTGACGTACCGTCGGTCCCGACGCCTGGAAACACCGAGGTTTCACCCATGGGGACGCGGTGCTGCCGACCGGGCACGACGCGGTGCCACCAATGGCCTACGGCGCGACACCGACCGGTGCGTCCGAAGGGTGTGACCGACCCTGCACAACGAACGAGGGGACCTGGGGATGCGGAACCGCAGTCACCGTTCACGGGCCGTCGTCGCCGTCGCGGCGGCGGCCCTCCTGGGCGTCGCCGGGTGCGACGCCTCCGGTGGCAACTCCCCGGCGCCGAGAGACACGTCCACGGCGCGTCCGTCCCCGAAGCCGACGCCCACGTGGAACACCAGCCCGCGGTCGCTGGCCGCGGTCGGCGACTCCATCACGCGGGGCTTCGACGCCTGTGCCGTGCTGTCGGACTGCCCCGAGGTGTCCTGGGCGACGGGCAGCGACGCGCAGGTCAAGTCCCTCGCCGTGCGGCTGCTCGGGAAGGCCGGGGCCGCCGAGCACAGCTGGAACTACGCGGTGACCGGCGCCCGGATGGCGGACCTGCCCGGCCAGATGGCGCAGGCGGCGACCCGGCGGCCGGAGCTGGTGACGGTGATGGCGGGCGCCAACGACGCCTGCCGTGCTTCGGCCTCCGCGATGACGTCCGTGGCGGACTTCCGCGCCGGCTTCCAGGACGCGATGGACACGCTGCGTGCGGCCCTGCCCAAGACCCAGGTGTACGTGTCGAGCGTGCCGGATCTGAAGCGGCTGTGGTCCCAGGGCCGCACGAGCGCGCTCGGCAAGCAGATCTGGAAGCTGGGGATCTGCCCGTCGATGCTGGGGGACGCGGACGCCCTGGACTCGGCGGCGACGCTGCGGCGCTCCAAGGTGCAGAACCGCGTCGAGGCGTACAACGAGGTGCTGCGCGAGGTGTGCGCCAAGGACCGGCGGTGCCGCTTCGACGGCGGCGCGGTCTTCGAGTACCGCTTCGACACGGAACAGCTGAGCCACTGGGACTGGTTCCACCCGAGCAAGAACGGGCAGGCGCGGCTGGCCGAGATCGCATACCGCAACATCACCGCACGCAATCCGGTGACCTAGGGTTCGCTCATGAGCGAACTTTTCAGCACACTTTCCGACGGCACCGCGGTCCATCGCTGGACTCTGGAGCGGTCGGGTGTGCGGGTACGGGTCCTGACGTACGGCGGGATCGTGCAGTCGGCCGAGATCCCCGACCGGGACGGGCGGACCGCGAACGTGGTGCTGGGCTTCCCCGACCTCGCGGGCTATCTCGCGCACCCGCAGCCGTACTTCGGCGCGCTGGTCGGCCGGTACGCGAACCGGATCGCGGGCGCCCGCTTCCCGCTCGACGGCTTCACCTACCACCTGACCCCGAACGACGGCCCGAACTCGCTGCACGGCGGCGAGTTCGGCTTCGACAAGCGGGTGTGGGACGCCGAGCCGGTCGACGGGGGCGTGCGGCTGTCGCGGGTCAGCCCGCACGGCGAGGAGGGCTTCCCGGGCCGGCTGGAGGTCTCGGCGACGTACACGCTCGACGCGGACGGCTCGCTGCGGATCGCGTACGAGGCGCGCACCGACGCGCCGACCGTGGTGAACCTGACCAGCCACACCTACTGGAACCTGAGCGGCGCGGGCAGCGCCGGGGGGCACGAACTGCGCCTCGCCGCCGGGCGGCTGACGCCGGTGGACGCGGACCTCATCCCGACCGGGGAGCTCGCCCCCGTCGAGGGCACGCGCTTCGACTTCCGGCAGTCCCGGAAGGTCGGCGCCGGGTACGACCACAACTTCGTGCTCGACAAGGGGGTGACGGACACCCCCGTCGAGGTGGCGGAGCTGCACGACCCGGACTCCGGGCGCCTGCTGACCGTGTCGACCACCGAGCCGGGCCTCCAGCTCTACACGGCGGACCACCTCGACGACTCGCTCCCCTACGCGCCCGGTGACGGGATCGCGCTGGAGACACAGCACTTCCCCGACTCGCCGAACCGGCCGGACTTCCCGAGCACCGAACTGCGGCCGGGCGGGGTGTACCGGTCGGAGACCGTGCTCGGCTTCTCCGTGCGCGAGCGGTGACCGTCCCCGGCACCGTCCCGCCCCCCGGTCCGCGCCGGTGAGAACGGGCGCAGAACGAGGCGAGCCCCGGTCCGGAGGTCAGGTTCCGGGCCGGGGCTGGTCTTGGGGGCGGCTCGCCGCCCGTCACGCCTCGATGATCGTGCTCAGACGACGGTCCGTGAGGGAACGGCCTGCCTGAACCTCGTACGAACCCTTCACAAACGCCCACGATCCGCTGTTCTCGTCCCAGATCTCGAAGGCGCGCCGCGGGAGTTCCACAATGGCCTCCACGCCCTCGCCCGGTCCGGCCTCGACGCCCGCGAAGGCGGCGAGCCGGCGGGCGGGCCGCCCGGGGTCGGCCTCCACGGGGGCGAGGTAGATCTGGACGACCTCGCGTCCGGCGCGCTCGCCGCTGTTGCGGACGCGGACCGTCGCGGTCGTCCCCTCGACCTCGATCGACTCGTACGTCCAGTCGGTGTATCCGAGGCCGTGCCCGAAGGCGTACGAGGGGGTCCTGCTCTCCCTGTCCCAGGCGCGGTAGCCGATGAACAGGTCCTCGGTGTACGGGAGTGCGCCGCCGTCCGGGACGACCTGGGTGACCGGGGCCTGTGCGAGGGAGCCCCAGGTGGTGGGCAGACGGCCGCCCGGCTCGTGCGCCCCGGTGAGGACGTCGGCGAGCGCGGAGCCGCCCTCCTGGCCGGGGAACCAGCTCAGCAGCACCGCGGCGACCTCGTCGCGCCACGGCAGCTCGACCGGGGAACCGGAGTTGACGACGACCACGGTGTTCGGGTTGGCGGCGGCGACGGCGTGCACCAGCTCGTCCTGACGGCCCGGCAGACGCAGATCCTTCCGGTCGAAGCCCTCGGACTCGACGCGCTCGGTGGTGGCGACCACCACGACGGCCGTGTCCGCGGCGCGGGCCGCCTCGACGGCCTCGGCGATCAGTTCGTCGGGGTCGCGCTGCGGTTCCTGATGGGTCAGCGTGAAGGTGATCGCCTTCATCGGCATGCCCTCGGGGAGGGCCACGACCTGGGTGAGGGAGACCTCCACCGGCTCGCCCACGGTGAGTTCGGCCCGGGCCCGGGGCACCGGCGCGCCGAAGAACGACAGGAACGGGTCGTCCTTGTCGGCGCGCTGGACGTCGTCGAAGTACGTGACGCCGTCGACGGTGAGGGTGAAGGCGCCCAGGCCCCTGATGCCGAAGGTGTGCGGGCCGCCGACGCGCGGGGTGAACCGGCCGGTCAGCTCGATGGTGCGCAGGGCGTCGTGGGTGACCCCCTCGGGCAGGTCGTTGCCCATCCACTGGATGTGGCCGTTGGGCGCGGAGCCGGTTCCGATGATCTCTCCGTGTGAGTCGCGGCAGACCGCGCGCAGCTCGAAACCCTGGTCGGCGACGGCGAGTTCCTCGTTCGGGTCGGCGCCGACGGCGTAGCTGAGGGCGCCTTCGGGCAGGGCGGCGGTCAGACCGTCCAGCGGGGAGACCACGTGGGCGGGGAAGACGGTGGCGGAGCCGCCGCCGAGGACGCGGGCGTCGCGGGCGGCGGCGCCGATCAGTGCCACCGTGCCCGGCCTCAGGGGCAGCGCCCTGCTTCCGTCGCGGGCCTCGTTGCGTACCAGGACGAAGGCGCGGCGGGCGATCTCGCGGGCCAGGGCCTCCCCGTCGACGGGGGCCGGCGGCTCGGTGACGACCGGTTCCGCGCCGTCCAGGATGCCGACGCGGGCGGCGAGGCGCAGGACGTTGCGGACGGCGTCGTCGACGGTGGACTCCTGGACCCGTCCGTCGCGGACGGCCTGCGCGAGCGGCGCGCCGTAGACGGTTCGCGGGCCGGGCATGGCGACGTCCAGGCCGCCCTCGACGGCGGCCGTGGTGGAGCGGGCCGCGGTCCAGTCGGAGACGTTGAAGCCGTCGAAGCCCCACTCGCCGCGCAGGATCCCGTTCACGAGGTGGTGGTGCTCGGTCATCGTGGTGCCGTTGACCGAGTTGTAGGCGGTCATGATGCCCCAGGGGCGGGCGTTCTCCACGATGGCCTCGAAGGGGGCCAGATAGAGCTCGCGCAGCGCGCGTTCGGAGACCAGGTTGTCCACCGTGAAGCGGTCGGTCTCGGCGTCGTTGGCGACGAAGTGTTTGACGGTGGTGCCGACGCCGCCCGACTGCACGCCCCGCACATAGCCCGAGCCGATGACGCCGGTCAGGTACGGGTCCTCGCTGTACGCCTCGAAGTGCCGCCCGCCGAGCGGGGAACGGTGCAGGTTCACGGTGGGCGCGAGGAGGACGTGGACGCCCTTGCGGCGGGCCTCCTGGGCGAGCAGGACGCCGGCACGCTCGGCGAGGGCCGGGTCCCAGGTGGCGGCGAGCGCGGTGGGGGACGGGAGGGCGATCGAGGGGTCGTCGGAGGTCCAGCGCACCCCGCGGACCCCGATCGGGCCGTCGGACATCACGAGGGACCGCAGTCCGATCTCGGGGAGCGCGGGCAGCGTCCACATGTCCTGCCCGGACAACAGGCGGGCCTTCGCGTCCAGATCGAGCCTGCCGAGAGCCGCCTCGACGACGGCCTCGCGGGCGTCGTCGCGCCTGTCCTGCCTGTCCTGCCTGTCCTGCCTGTCCTGCCTGTCCTGCCTGTCCTGCCTGTCCTGCCTGTCCTGCCTGTCCTTCACGGTATCCGCCACCGCGGCACCTCCTGGTCGAAGTCCTGGACGCCCACATCCTGCACCCGCCGCCTGTAGAGCGGTAGGTTTCGTGACCTCGCCGTTATTCGAAGGGTGATCGGATGCCGTACGGTGACGCCATGGCGACCAGGACCAGGAGCGAGGAGCGGCGCGCGGAGATCGTGCGCGCGGCCCTCGATGTGATCGCCGAGCGCGGCTACCGGGGCGCGAGCCTCGCCGCCGTCGCCGAGCGGGTGGGCCTCACCCAGCAGGGGCTGCTGCACCACTTCCCGACGAAGGAGGCGCTGCTCGTCGCGGTGCTCAAGGAGCGGGACCAGTGGGACGCCGTGCCCGACTCCCGGTGGCGGGCCGACCTGCTCGCCTCACTCGTCGAGTACAACGCGATGCGGCCCGGGATCATCCAGACCTTCTCCGCGCTGCTCGGCGAGAGCGTCACCGAGGGGCACCCGGCGCGCGAGTTCTTCACCGAGCGGTACGGCGCCGTGCGCGCGAGCATGGCGTCGGTGCTGCGCGCCGAGTACGGGGAGCGGCTCCCCGGCGGACTCACGCCGGAGCGCGCCGCCCCCCTGCTCGTGGCGGTGATGGACGGACTCCAGTACCAGTGGCTGCTGGACCCGGAGTCGGTGGACATGCCGGCCGCCTTCCGGGACTTCCTCGCGCTGCTGGGCGAGGACCCGGGCCCGGACGGGGCCTGAGCGGCGACCGCGCCCTGCCCGCCGCGGCTCCCCGGCACCGCCCTCGCCCCCGGCCGCGGCTCTCCAGGCCCGCCCTCACGGGATCGCCGCGACGACCTCGACCTCGACGAGGGCGTCCGGCTCGAAGAGGCGGGACGCCTCGAAGGTCATGCTGGTGGGGGCGGTTCCGGTGAGGAACTCGCGCCGCACGGCGCCGTATTCGCCGATGCCGTCGATGTCGGTCAGATACGTGCGGATGTTGATGACGTCGGCGAGGGTCGCGCCGTGCGCCTTGAGCAGGGCGTCGAGCGCCTCGAAGACCCCGCGGCTCTGGGTGGCCAGGTCCGGGCCGTCCGCGACCTGCCCGGACACGTACAACAGGACGCCTCCGCCCGGGAGTTCGACGCGGGCGACCTGCGAGTAGAAGGAGTTGGCGGGCTGCGGCGCGGAGGCCGGGTTGTCGAGTGTGATCTGCACAGGATCCCCTCAGGCCGAGGTGCGGATGTGGGTGACGGCCCGCGCGACGTCCGCGCGGGCGACGGCCGGGTCCGCGGCGGCGGACCGGTAATGCTCCAGTACGGCTTCCAGGGCGGGCAGCCGGGCCGCCTCGACCGCCAGACCCACGTCCTTCACCGCGAGCGAGGTGCCGAAGTGCACACCGTCGGCGAAGGCACGGGCGACGGCGCCGCCGAGCGGACTGTTCGCGAGAGCGGTGCGCGCGGTGTCGTCGTCGAGGCCGAGGGCCCGCGCGAGGACCATGCTCTCGGCGACCAGGGCGAGCCCGCCGAGGACGGCGGAGTTGACGACCAGTTTGAGCGCGGCGCCCGAGCCGGGCGGGCCGGTCCGGGTCACCGTCCCGAGGTGCGCCAGCACCCGCTCGACGCGGGCGGTGTCACCGCCCGCGAGGATGCCGAGCGCGCCCGCCTCCGCCCGGTCCGTGCTGCCCATGACCGGCGCGTCCACCAGCGTCACGCCCTCCCCGAGCCGTGCGGCCAGTTCCCTGACGACGTCCGGGCCGACCGTCGACATCTCCACCCAGCAGGCGCCCGCGCGCAGTTCCGGGAGGACGGCGCCGGCCACCGCGTCGAGCGCGGCCGGGTCGGCGAGCATCGTGATCACCACGTCCGCGTCGCGCACCGCCTCGGCCGGGGACGCGGCGAGCACGGCCCCCCGCGCGACGAGCGGTGCCGCCTTACCCGGCGTCCGGTTCCAGACGGTCAACGGGTGCCCGACGTCCAGGAGTCGGCGCGCCATGGGCGCGCCCATGTGTCCCAGCCCCAGGAAGGCGATCTTCTCCATCGTGTCCATGTGCGTGACGCTAGACGTGCCCCCGTGATGCGACAAGCGAATGTCTAGCATGGGATCCATGCCGAACCCGCATATCGAGATCTCGGGCTCCCCGCCGCCGGACGCATCGGCACTGGTCTCCTCGCCACCGGACTCCGCGCCATCCGACTCCCTGCCTCCGGGCTCCCCCGCAGCGGACGCCCCGGCGCCCCAGAGCGCCCCCGATCTGAGCACCACATGGCTGCGGGTCTTCCTGGAGGTGGCCCGGCACGGTTCGTTCACCGTGGCGGCGCGGACGCTGGGGTGGACCCAGTCGGCGGTGTCGCGCCAGATCTCCTCTCTGGAGGCGGCGCTCGGCGGGGCGCTCCTCTTCGACCGGCTGCCCCGGGGCGTCCGGCTGACGGAGGCCGGGCAGGTCCTCGTGCCTCACGCCGAGTCGGTGGTCGAGCGGCTCCTCGGGGCCGGCCGCGAACTGGCCGCACTGCGGGAGCGGGCCGGCGGACGCCTGCGGGTGGGCGCCTTCGCCACGGCGGACGCGGCCCTCGTCCCGCGGGCCATCGCGGCGTTCCGGGTCCGCAGCCCCGGGGTCCGGATCAGCCGCGAGGAAGGGCTCACCCCCGCGCTGCTGGACCGGCTCTCCGCCGACCGGCTCGATCTGGCGGTCGTGTCGACGACGGGCCGGGCCCGGCTGGACACCTGCGCCCTGCACCACATCCTCGACGAGTCCCTGTACGTCGCGGTCCCCGCCGGACATCCGCTCGCCGCCGAACCGTCCGTGCGGCTGTCCCGGCTCGCCGACGCCGACTGGATCTCCGGCGGTCCGCGCCCCGAGGGCACCCTCCTCGACGCGGCCCTGCGGCACGGGTTCCGGCCGCGCGTCGCACACGTCGTCGCCGAGTGGACCGCCAAGCTGGGATACGTCGCCGCCGGGCTCGGCGTCACCCTGGTCCCGGCGCTCGCGGCGGAGTCCGTGCGGCCCGACGTCGCCCTGCTCCCGGTGCTCGACGAGGACGCGCCGGCACGGGCGGTGTACGCGGCGACCGTGCGCGGACGGTCCCTGACACCGGCGGCGGAGGCGTTCCTGGCCGCGCTGCGGGAGTCGGCGACGAGGATCCCCGGCACCCGTGCCGGCGGGGCGGTGTGAACCGTCCGGCCGTGTCCGCCCCCGACTCCAGGGCGGCTTGAACCGTCCGGTCACACGGGTCTCCCGGGCCTCCCGGGCCACGCGCCATGGCGTGAGCCCCGGCCGTCACGGGATACTGCCGCCGTCCGGCAGCGTCCCCCGAGCTCCCGACCGCGCAGGAGCGAGGGGCTCCCCCCATCCCGGCGACGGAAGGTACGAACTCCCTTGACTCACCGATGCGTTCGGATCGGCATTCTCGGACTCACCCTCGTGGCGGGACTCGCGACGGCCCCCACGGCCACCGCGGGCACCGCACCCGGCACCGCACCCGCCGCCCCCACTGCCGTCGCGTCCCCCACCGTGGAGGAGCAGCGGCTCGACCGGGCGGCGCCCCAGGAGATCCTGCGCCGTTCCGGATTCGACTCCGTGGCGCCGCAGTTCGCGCGGGCCCTCGCCGACGCGGACTCCTACGCGCAGGCGGAGCACCTCGTCGAGCGGCAGGGGGCCCGGCTGTGGCGGCGGGCCGTCGACCGGGCCCAGGGCCGGGGGCCCGCGGGCGGCGACCTCAGCCGTGACGACGACCGTCCGCTGTACTGGGCACGTCTGGGCATGACCCGCGAAATCCGGGCGTGGGAGCCGGAGTTCGGCCTCTCGGACAGCCGGCGGGCCAGGCTGCTGGACACCCTGGAGCGCACTTCACGCGGCCAGGACACCGTCCGCTACCCGCACGGCCGGGACGTGCGGCGCATCCTGGTCACCGGCTTCGACCCGTTCACGCTGGACCGCGACGTCCGGATCTCCAACCCCTCGGGCGCCACCGCGCTCGCCCTCGACGGCACCGTGATCGAGACCGCGCACGGTCCCGCCCGCGTCGAGACCGTCGTCTTCCCGGTCCGCTGGCAGGACTTCGCCGACGGGACGGTCGAGCGGACGCTGCGTCCGCACCTGCCGCACGTCGACCTGTTCACCACGGTCAGTCAGGGGCGGGTCGGCCGCTTCGACGTGGAGCGCACCAACGGGGCCTGGCGGGGCGGTTTCCCGGACAATCTGAACGTCCCGGTGACCGGAACCGTGCCGGTCACCGATCCGGCCTCGCAGCCCCAGTGGACGTCGACGACACTGCCGTACGCGGCGATCGTCGCCGCGCCCACCGGCCGCTTCCCCGTCTACGACAACACCACGGTGACCGAGATCCCGGCGGGCGGCAGCGCGCCGGTCGTCCGCCCCGACGGCCCCACCGAGGGGTCGACGGCCCGTGCCGGTGGCGGAGGCGACTACCTGTCGAACGAGATCGCGTACCGCGCGACCCTGCTGCGCGACCGTCTCGGCCTGCACTCCTCGCTGCCCGGAGGACATGTGCACACGCCCGTCCTCCAGTTCGGCACGGACAACACGGACCCGGCGACCGGCACGGTCACCGACCCCGAGTTCGTGCGCAACCGGCTGGACATCATCGCGCAGGTGCGGGCGATCCTGACGGTCGCCGCGGACACGACCGCCCCCGCCGTCAGTGGGACGGAGCGAAGGCGAGACTGATGCCGAGCCCGGCCAGGACGGATCCGATGACCTTGTTCAGGGCCTTCTGGCCGCGCAGCATCAGCGTGCGCATCCGGTCGTGCGAGAAGAACACGGCGACCACGCCGAACCACAGCAGGTGGGCGAGGGACATGAACAGCCCGTAGCCCGCCTGCTGGTAGAGCGGCGTGCCGGGGCTGACGACCTGGGCGAACGTCGACACCACGAAGAGCGTCGTCTTCGGGTTGAGGACGTTGGTGAGGAACCCGGTGCGCAGCGCGGCGAGCGGGGTCAGCTCCGTCTTGTTCTCCAGGTCCACCTCGACGTCGCCGCGCGCGCGGAACGTGCGTACGCCGATGTACACGAGGTACGCCGCGCCGATCAGCTTGATCACCGTGAACAGGGCGGTCGATGACGCGATCAGCAGGCCCACGCCGAGCATCGTGTACGTCACGTGCACCAGGACGCCGGCGGCGACGCCCGTGGCGGCCAGCAGGCCCGTCCTGCGGCCGTACAGGTAGCTGTTGCGGACCACCATGGCGAAGTCGGCGCCCGGGGCGACGACGGCCAGGACGGTGATGACGGCGACGGCGAGTATCTCGGTCACGGGGTGACTTCCTCCTCGGGAGCGTCCGCTCCGGTCTCGGCGCTCTCCTCGTCGAGGAGTTCACGCGCCATCAGGGTGGCGCCGGCGACGGCTCCGGGCATCAGGAACACGGCCACGAACGGGACCAGGAACGCGAGGCCCAGCGGGGTGCCGAAGCCCCAGACCAGCATCTTGCGGGAGCGGAGCAGAGTGAGGCGTTCGCGCAGATCGACGCGGCGGCGTTGCAGGGCGACCGCGACGAGTTCCTCGGTGAGGAAGAAGCCGGTGACGAAGAAGCCGACCACCGGGACGACGGTCTGGCCGACGAAGGGCACGAAGCCCAGGGCGAAGAGCAGTACGCCCCAGACGGCGGCCCGTACGAGGATGCGGAGGCTGTCGCGCCCGGAGATCCACAGTTCCCGCCAGAGCGGCAGCCCCGACTCGGGGGCCGTGCCGTCCGGGGAGACGTCCCGGTCGACCTTCTCGGAGAGGTTCTCGTAGAACGGCTGCCCCACGAGGAGGGTGACCGCCGTGAAGGTGAGGACGGCGAGGAGCAGGGCCAGGGCGACGAGCAGGGCGGTGAGGAAGCCCCGGAACAGTCCCTGCCAGGGGCTGGTCCAGTCGTCCGCGAAGGGGGTCGCCCAGCCGATGAAGTCCTCCCCGTACAGGGCGAGGGAGACGAGGGCCGCCGCGTACAGGACCAGGGTGATGAGGCCCGGGAGCAGACCGAAGCCGAACTGCTTCCCGTGCCCGGCCACCCATCGCTGGCCCCGCACCAAGTAACCGAAGCCCACCCCAAGATCGCGCATGGAGGGAACTCTAGCGGGGCGGGCCTCCGGGCCCGGGCGGGCCCTGTGGACCCCGGCGGCGCGCACCCCGGGACGCAGCACGTCCGGTGCCGGGGCGGGCGGGTCACGCCGGGGTGACCGCGACCACCACCGTGCCGTCGGCGGCGGGCGACACCGCCGCCGAGACACGGACGGCGCCGGCGCGCGCCACCTGGCCGGCCCGGGACGCCGTGGCGAGGAGCAGCGGCTGAAGCTGTTCGAGCCCGGCGACGAGCATCTCCTCGCCGGCGACCAGGACCGGCCGGGCCGTCTGCATCACGGCGGCGGCCGCCTCCGTGAGGTCGGCGAGCGGGGGCAGCGTGGCCCGCACGACCCCCGCCCCGGCCGCCGCCGCCCGCTCCGCCAGCGCGACCTGGAGCGGCAGCAGCGGTGCGAGCGCGGCGGTCAACGCATTGGCGATACGCCGCAGTTCGGGCGAGGAACCGCGCAGGACGTCGGCGGCGGCACCCAGCACCGGGGTCAGCGCGAGCAGCGCCCCCGCGGCGATGCCGGCCGCCGCGGGCAGCAGTGGCGAGGACGCGTCGACCAGTTCGCCCAGTGCGGCCACCGCCTCCTGCACGGCGGGTTCGACCGCGTCGAGGACGGGCAGCAGGCTGTCGCCGAGCGCGGCCAGCAGCGCCTGCGCGGGTTCGCTCACGGGGTGCACCGCGAGGGGCGCCCCGCTGGTGCCCAGCCGGGTCAGGGTGTCCACGATCCGGTAGAACGCCTCCTGCACCTGCGGGGAGGCGCTCGCCTCTGCGAGTTCGGCGGTCGTCTCGCGCAGCACGCGCAGCGCCTCCGCCCCGGACCCGTCCCGGGGGTCGAAGGTGTTGACGGCGATCCTGGTGATGTTCCCTGCCGTGTCGAGGAGTTGGCCGGTGATGTCGGTCGTGCTGCGCGCCATGCGCAGCACGTCCTCCCGGCTGGGGAGCGACGGAATCGGGGACATGGGGCCTCCTCGCCACGCACGTTGCCGCTCGGCCGTTCGTTCCGGCGGTCCGGCCCTCCGTCGCGCCGGCGCCCGCACTCAGCATGCCCCTTCCGGTCCACCGGTGTTGCGCCATCCGGGCCATCACCGATGGCCGCGGTGACGGGAACGCGCTCTTGTTGCGGATGGGTCGAACAGGTACACCTCGCCGTACCGACGTGGACCGACCTGACCCGATCTCAGGAAGCCCCCGGCGCCCGGTCCGGGGAACCCCAGGAGGTACGACACGTGCGCCTGCCGAAGCCCGTCGCCAGAGCCGTCCTGACCGCCGCCGTCGCCGTGACGGCGGCGGGTTCGCTGCTGCTCGCCCCGCACAACGCCACCGCGGACCGCAGACCGCCCGTCCGTGAGGGCGCGGCCCCGGCGCACGGCGCCGCCAAGGCGCCGGCCGCTGCCACCCGCACCGCCCTCACCGCACCCGTCACCGATCTCGCGGCGGACGGCCGCGGCTACCCGCGCGAGCAGGTCCTCGGCGCGGACCCGGAGAACCCGGCCGACAAGTCCCTGAAGCTGGGCCTCGTCCCGTACCACGCCATCGCTCCGAAGCTGAACGCCCTCCAGCGGCTGGGCGACCGGGTGAGTGTCGAGGTGGCGGGCCGCTCGGCCGGCGGCCACCGCCTCTACCTGGTCACCGTCACCGCCCCGGAGTCCGCGCGCCGGGCCCGCGAGCAGGAGCGCATGCGGGAGCTCATCGAGCACGACCCCGGGGCGGCGGCGAAAGACCGGGCGGTCAGGACGGCGTACAAGACCCCGGTCTTCTTCAACAGCAACATCCACGGCGACGAGTGGGAGGGCACGGACGCGGCCCTCCGGCTGATCGAGCGGCTCGCGACCACCCGGGACGCCGGGACGGAGGACCTGCTCGCGCACAGCCGGCTGTACTTCGACATCACCGCGAACCCGGACGGCCGGATCGCCGGCACCCGTGAGAACGCATCCGGCTTCGACCTGAACCGGGACTTCGTCACCGCCTCGCAGCCCGAGGTACGCGCGATGCGGCAGATCGAGATCGACAAGCAGCCGGCCGTCATGCTCGATCTGCACGGCTATGTCAACGGCACCCTGATCGAGCCGACCACCCCGCCGCACGGCGAGAACTACGAGTACGACCTGTTCCTCAAGAACACCTACGCCAACGCCCTCGGCATGGAGGCCGCCGTCAACGGCCTGGGCCTCACGCCCGACAAGGACGGGGTGGAGCCGGCCCAGATCCCGTTCCGGGACCAGCAGGAGGGCTGGGACGACTGGCCGCCCGTCTTCACCCCGCAGTACGCGGCCTTCCACGGCACGGTCGCCGCGCACACCGTCGAGATCCCATTGACGGTGAACGGCTCGGCGTACGACACGCTGCCGGCCGCCGAGCTACGGCGGCGCTCGGCCGTCAACGTGGACGTGGCGGGTGCGGCCATGCGAGCCACCCTCGACTTCGTCCGGACCCACCGGTCCTCGCTGATCGCCGACCAGATCGAGGTGTTCCGGCGCGGGTCGGCAGGGGCCGCGCAGGTGCCGGTGTCCGCGAAGACCGTGCCCGGCGTGCCGGGCATCGGCCCCGAGGACGTCTACACGACCGTCTTCCCGCGGGCCTACGTCGTGCCGGCGGGCCGCTCCCAGCGATCCGCGACGGCCGCCGCGCGCCTGGTGGACCACCTGATCGCCGACGACGTCCGGGTGACCCGGGCGACCGGCGACTTCCGGCTGGCGGGGCGGACGTACCCGAAGGGCTCGTACGTCGTCGATCTGCACCAGCCCAAGCGCGGTCTGGCGAACGCGCTGCTGGCGGACGGCAGGGACATCAGCGACAAGGTCTCGACGATGTACGACATCTCGGGCTGGAGTCTGGGCCGGCTGTGGGGAGCGACGGTCGAGCGGGTGCCGGGCGGAAGCCTGGCGGGGGTCCCGCGCACCGCGGTCCGTTCCGCGGCGCCGGTGGGGCACGTCGCCGCGCACGGCGACCTCCGGCTCCGGCTCGACACCCCGCAGGAGGTCGCCGCCCTCAACTCCCTGCTGAGGGACGGCGTCGCGGTGCGGCGGAGCGCGGACGGCAGTGCGCTGGTGCCGTCCGCGGCCCGTGCGCGGGCCGTCTCCCTGGCGGGCGCGTACGACGTCGCCTTCGAGGCGACGAAGGGGGCCGACGGCACCCCGCTGCACGCCGCCCGGGTCGCCGCCGCGGTCACCCCCGGCGAGCTGTTCGCGCTGCGCGAGATGAACTTCGACGTGGTCCCGGTGTCGACGGCGGTCCTCGACGCGGGCTTCGACTGGTCCGCCGTCGACGTGCTGTTCGTGTCGTCGGGCCTCGATCACACGGCGCTCACCCCGTCGGCACGGACGGCCCTCGACGCGTTCCTGCGCACCCACGGTCTGGTCGGGCGCGGTGCGGTGGGCGCGGCGCTCAACACGGATGCCGGACTGCTCGCGGTGCGGCCGGTGGAGGGCGACGGCGACGCCAACGGCGTGGTGCGGGTGGTGAACTCGGGCGGGCCGGTGACGGCGGGCGCCCCTGATCACAGCTTCGTGTACGCCCCGGTCTGGTTCACGGCCGCGGGGCCGGGCGTCCGGGTCGAGCAGTCGTACGCGCCGGGCGATCCGCTGGTCTCCGGGCACTGGCGGCCCTCGGCCGACGGCACGGGAGGTCCCGCCGCGGCGGCGGGCCGCGCCTCGGTGGTCAGCGGCCCGCGCGTGGTCCTGTTCGGCACGGAACCGCTCTTCCGTGACCATCCCAAGGGCGAGTTCTCGCAGGTGGGGAGGGCTCTGCTGACGGTCTCCTGAGGCGTCCGGCGAAAGGGCGGAGGCCGCACCCCACGTCCCGGGGTGCGGCCTCCGTCATGTGCAACGAGCGCCGTCAGGCAAGCGTCACGGTGATGTTGCCGCGGGTCGCCTTGGAGTACGGGCACACCTGGTGCGCCTTCTCGACGAGCGCGCGGGCGGTGGCGGCGTCGACGTTCGGGATGTCGGTGGAGATCTCGACGATGATCCCGAACCCGTCGTCGTTCCTGCCGATGCCGACCTTGGCGGTGACGGTCGATCCGGAGACGTCGGCGTTCTCCTGGCGGGCGACGACGCCGAGGGCGCCCTGGAAGCAGGCGCTGTACCCGGCGGCGAAGAGCTGCTCCGGGTTGGTTCCGGCGCCGCTGCCGCCCATCTCCTTGGGCGGGTTGACGACGACGTCGAGCTTGCCGTCGTCGGTGGCGACCCGCCCGTCACGGCCGTTCTCGGCGGTGGCGACGGCGGTGTACAGGACGTCGGTCTGCTGGATGGACATACGGTGCGTTCCTCCTAGGCCCGCCGCGACTCGCGCCCACGATCGCGACAACTTCGGAAAGAAGTTACCGCATGCCGGAAATCCAGGAAACAGGTCCCGGCCGCGGACCGCCACCGGCCGCCGCAGGCCCGCGGGGCCCGGTGGTCACCACCGGCCGCCGCGGGCCGAGAGCCCGGCCGCCGCCGCGGCCGTCACGGCTCAGAGCTTGACGATCATCTTGCCGATGTTGTCGCCGCGCAGGACGCCGAAGAACGCCTCCAGGTTGTTCTCGATGCCCTCGACGACCGTCTCGCGGTACTTGAGCTGCCCGGACGCCACCCAGGGGCCGACCTCCTGGACGAACTGCTGCTGGAGGTCGTAGTGGTCGCTGACGAGGAAGCCCTCGATGCGGCCGCGGGTCTGGATGAGCCGGGCGAGGTTCTTGGGGCCGGGGGCCGGCTCGGTGTTGTTGTAGATGGAGATCATGCCGCAGACGGCGATCCGGCCGTTCACGTTGAGGGAGCCGATGGCCGCCTCCAGATGGTCACCGCCCACGTTGTCGAAGTAGACGTCGACGCCGTCGGGGGCGGCGGCCCGCAGCTGCTCGGCGACCGGCCCGTTCTTGTAGTTGAAGGCGGCGTCGAAGCCGTACTCCTCGACGAGCAGCTTGACCTTCTCGTCGGATCCGGCCGAACCGATGACGCGCGAGGCGCCCTTGAGCTTGGCGATCTGGCCGACCTGGCTGCCGACGGCACCTGCGGCGCCGGAGACGAAGACGGAGTCGCCCTCCTTGAAGGACGCGGTGCGCAGCAGGCCGGCGTAGGCGGTGAGACCGGTCATGCCGAGCACGCCGAGGTACGTGGACAGCGGGGCGGCCGCCGGGTCGACCTTGACGGCCTGCTTGGCGGAGACGGTGGCGTACTCGCGCCAGCCGCCGAAGTGCAGCACGTGGTCGCCGGGTGCGATGCCCTCGGCGTCGGAGGCGATGACCTCGCCCACGGCGCCGCCCTGCATGGTCTTGCCCAGCTCGAACGGGGCGGTGTACGACTTGGCGGCGCTCATGCGGCCGCGCATGTACGGGTCGACGGACAGGAACGCGTTCCGCACGAGGACCTCGCCCTCCCCCGGCTGCCGGACCTCGGCCTCGACGAGGGCGAAGTCGTCTGCCTGGGGCCAGCCGACCGGCCGGCTGACGAGATGCCATTCACGGCTGACGGCGGGAACCTGAGGGGTGTCGGTCATGAGGGTGCGCCTTTCCTGCGTTCTCACGGGCTCACGTGCGTACCTGTCCGCACGCGCCCCGCGGCCGAAATACTTCAGTACCTGAAACAACCATGCGCCTGAATATTTCAGGATGTCAAGTAACGGGGTAGCCTGGAGTCCATGTCCACTCAGAAGACCCCCCGGATCGACCCCCTCACCCTGGAGGTCGTCGACCTCATCGGCTCGGTGGTGGCCCGCTATCACGAGGAGTACGAGGAGGCCGCCGCGGAGCACGCGCTGACCGGCGCGCAGGCCCGGCTGCTCGGACTGCTGTCGATGGAGCCGGTGCCGATGCGGCGGCTGGCGCAGCAGCTGAAGTGCGAGCCGTCGAACGTCACGGGGATCGTGGACCGGCTGGAGGCGCGGGGCCTGGTGGAGCGGCGGCCGGATCCGGCCGACCGGCGCGTGAAGCTGGCGGCGGCCACGGCCGAGGGGCGCAAGGTGGCCCGCGGCCTGCGGGAGTCGCTGAATTTCGCGCGTGAGCCCCTGGCGGGCCTCTCGGACGAGGAGCGTCTCGCGCTGCGGGACCTGTTGCGCCGCATGCTCGACGCCTGACCGGCGCCCGCCGCGGACGGCACCGTCCGCCGGACCCCGAAAGGGCCCTGTCCTCGATCATGCCGAGTTCGCGCCGCCCGGCAGCGCGCCCGGCGGCGGTCCCGTCAGTCGTCCGCGCTCCGCGCGGCGGCCTGCCGCACGCCTCGGCCACTGGTCCGTCCCGGCAGGCCGGGACGGACGCAGGGCGTGTGGCGCCCGCCCGGTCCGGGAGCGCTGCCACGCTCGTCGTCCATGGATGTGAGCACCTTCTACGCCCTCTTCTCCGCCACCTGCTTCACCCTGGTCGGCCTGTGGTGGAACGTCGTCCAGAGCCACGACGACTGGATGCACGACGCCGGGCTGCGCCGTGTCGTCGGCGGGGTCTACCTGTCCTTCCTACTGCCCGCGCTGATGGGCCTGTTCGCCCAGGTGGGCGGCACCGAGCAGCCGATGATCTGGCGGACGGCCTTCATCGTGCTCGCCGTGGTCGGCTGCGTGTGCACCCTGCGGCTGCTGGCCCGCGCCCGCGGCGACCGCTTCGTCGTCCGCCAGCAGGCCGGCGCCGCACTGCTCTACGCCCTGATCGCCGTCGTCGGCGCCTTCCCCGAACTCGCCCGCCACGCCGGGCTGAGCGGCATCCAGGCGGAGGCCCTGATGCTGATCGTCCTGATCGTCCTGGGCCACGCCCTGGTCTGGCGGTTCATGGCGGGAGAAGGCCGCGCCGCGGAGGACTAGGGGGTGTCGTCCGCGCCGCCCGGCACGACACCTCGCCGCGTTGTCGCCTCACCCGAGTACGCCCGGTACGCGGGTGAAGCTCCGCCTCGCGATGTACCGCACCGGACGCCGCGGCCTGATCCGACCTGACCCGAACGACACCCCCTAGGGCATCACGTGCACCACCACAGGAACCGGTTGCACGTCTCGGACGGCGTCGGGGCCGGCGGCGGAGCGGGCGTGGTCGGTGCGGTGGTGGGGGGCGCGGTCGTCGCGGGCGGCGCGTGGGACTCGGGCGCGGAGGCGGAACCGCCGGGCGCCGTGCCCGAGCCGGCCGACTGCTCCTCCTGGTCCTTCCCCTTGTCCTCGGCGGAGGCCGACGCGGAGGCGGACGCGGAAGCGGAGGGCGACGCGGAGGCGTCGGCGGAGTCGCTCGCGGAGGCGCCGCCGGAGCCCCCGGTGTCACCCAGCGGACGCGCCGTCTCGCCGGGCTCCGGGGAGGCCGAACCGTCGGCGGAGTCCTCCCCGGCCGCTGCCGGCTTCTGGCTCAACCCGGGTGCGTCGATGCCGAGTTCGGCCAGGCTGAGGGCGCCGGCCGCCAGGACGAAACCGGCGGCTATCAGCAGTGTCCTGCGCCGCCGACGGCGGTGCGCCGCGGCCTTGCGGTCACGCCGGCTGGCCCCGCCCGGACCGTCCGGCCCGTCCGGGCCACCCGGGTCCTCCGCCGCCCTGCCCCGGCCGCGGCCTCGCCGCCGGGCGGCCCGCCCGAGGTGCTCCTCCGGTTCGTCGTCGTCACCGTAGGAGGTGTCGGTGTCGGCCGCGTCCGCATCCGGTTCCGGATGCGGCTCGGGGACCTCCGCGTGCGCGCGGAGTTCTTCGACGGGGGTGCCGCACCCCGGGCAGGCAAGGGCGCCGTTGAGGTGCCGTCGGCACGGGTGGCAGTAGTCCATGACGCGGGAAGACTAAGTTCCGCACACGTCACGTTCATAGGCACAGCTGTGAATGTTGTGTGGGGAAGCGGCCGTTCCGGCGCGGCGACTCTAGACACCCCCGACCATTCCCCGCCATCCCACTCCCATCGCGTCGAAACCGTTATGCGTTCGACCCATTGACACCTCCCGGGCCGCATCCTTACTGTCACGCCAACATTTCGAACGTGTGACGAAATTTCGAACAGATCCGAAGCACAGGGGGCAACTGCCGTGCGCATCACGGGAATCAGCACACACGTGGTCGGGACGCCCTGGCGGAACCTGACCTACGTCCAGGTGCACACCGACGAGGGCATCACCGGAGTCGGCGAGACCCGCATGCTGGGCCACACCGACGCGCTGATCGGGTATCTGCGGGAGGCGGAGGCCAATCACATTCTCGGCTCCGACCCGTTCGCTGTCGAGGACCTCGTACGACGGATGAAGTACGGCGACTACGGCCGCGCCGGCGAGATCGTGATGTCCGGTATCGCCGTCGTCGAGATGGCGTGCTGGGACATCAAGGGCAAGGCCCTCGGCGTGCCGGTGTGGCAGCTGCTCGGCGGCAAGGTCACCGACAAGGTCAAGGCCTACGCCAACGGCTGGTACACCACCGAGCGGACCCCGGAGGCGTACCACAAGGCCGCGCAGGAGGTCATGGCCCGCGGGTACCGGGCCCTGAAGATCGACCCCTTCGGCACCGGGCACTTCGAGCTCGACCACGAGCAGAGCCTGTACGCGGTCTCGCTCATCGAGGCCGTGCGGGACGCCATCGGGCCCGACGCCGAGCTGATGCTGGAGATGCACGGCCGCTTCTCGCCCGCCACCGCCATCCGGCTGGCCCGCGAACTCGCCCCCTTCAAGCCCGCCTGGCTGGAGGAGCCGGTCCCGCCGGAGAACCTCAAGGCGCTGGAGAAGGTGGCCGCGAAGGTCGACATCCCGGTCGCCACGGGCGAGCGCATCCACGACCGCATCGAGTTCCGCGAGCTCTTCGAGAGCCAGTCGACGGACATCATCCAGCCCGACGTCGGCCACATCGGCGGCATCTGGGAGACCAGGAAGCTGGCCGCCACCGCCGAGGCGCACTACGTCCTGGTCGCCCCGCACAACGTCGGCGGACCGGTGCTGACCGCCGCCTCGCTCCAGGTCGGCTTCACCGCACCGAACTTCAAGATCCTGGAGCACTTCAACGACTTCGCGGACGCGGAGATCAAGAAGGTCGTGAAGGGCGCCCCGCAGGTCGTCGACGGCTACTTCCAGCTCTCGGACGCGCCCGGACTCGGCGTCGAGCTCGACACCGACGCGGCGGCCGAATTCCCCCAGCAGCAGGCCCGGTTCGACCTGTGGGCGGACGGCTGGGAGCAGCGCAAGCCGAAGGGGTCGCGGTGAGCACCGCGGTCGTCGTCGAGGCGCCGGGCGAGCACCGGCTGACCGCGCACGAGCCGGTGCGTCCGGCGGCGGGCGAGGCGCTCGTCCGGGTGCACGCGGTCGGGATCTGCGGCTCGGACCGCGAGGTCTACCAGGGCAACCGGCCCGAGGGGTACGTCCGTTACCCCCTGACTCCGGGCCACGAGTGGTCCGGGACGGTCCAGGAGGTGGGCGACGGGGTTCCGGCCTCGCTCGTCGGCCGCAAGGTCGTCGGTGAGGGCTTCCGCAACTGCCAGGTCTGCGACCGCTGCCACGCGGGCGAGACCACACTGTGCACGGCCGGGTACGAGGAGACCGGGTTCACCCAGCCGGGCGCCATGGCGGCCACGCTGACCCTCCCGGCCCGGCTGCTGCACGTCCTGCCGGACGACGCCGACCTGACGGCCGCCGCCCTGCTGGAGCCGGCCGCCTGCATCGCCGCCGCGGCGATCAAGGCGAACGCCCGGCCCGGCGAGCGGGTCGCGGTCGTGGGCACGGGGACGCTCGGGATGTTCGCCGTGCAGTTCCTCGCGGCGGGCTCCCCGGCCGACCTCCTCGTGGTGGGTACCCGCCCGGACCGGGCGGCACTGTCCAGGGACTTCGGCGCCACGGACTTCCGCACCCGGGACCAGGAACTGCCCGGCGACTTCGACGTCGTCGTCGAGACCGCCGGGTCGGCGTCCGCCGCGCGTACCGCCGCCTCCCTGCTCCGGCGCGGCGGGCGCCTGGTCCTCACCGGGATCCCCGCGCCGGGTGCCGAGGGACTCGACCCGACCGACCTCGTCGTACGGCAACTGGAGGTGCACACCGTGTTCGGGGCGCCGCCGGAGGCCTGGGCGCACACGGTGCGGGTGTTCGGCGCCGGGCTGCTGAACCCGTTGCCGCTGGTCACGCACGAGCTGCCGCTCGCCGGGTTCCCGCAGGCCATCGAGTTGGTGGGGTCGGGCGACCCCAAGGTCGGAAAGGTTCTGCTGCGCCCCTGAGCGCGTCGTCCCGCGCCCTCGATCAGTACGCCGGTACGGAGTTCCTGACGCTCCGTACCGGCGTACACCCACCGACACGAACCTTGTTCGAGATATCGAACGTACGCATCGCACAACCGACGAACGCGAAGGACAGCTCGTGACCGACGCCGCAACCACGGCAGCCCGTCGACCCGGTGAGCAGGCGCTCGCCGCGCTCGGCCTGGGCGCGCCCGCCCCCTCACCCGCCGACGCCTCGCCGCACGCCTTCCCGGGAGGCGGCCGCTGGCGCACCGAGGTTCCCTCCGTGGAGGGGCCCGAGGCCCTCGCCGTCGTCCTCAAGGAGTCCTCCCGGCTCGACGTGCCGATCCACCGGATCAGCCAGGGCAGCGGCGTCTGGATGCTGACCGACGCCGAGATCACCGAGATGGTCGAGGCCACCGCCGAACGCGACATCGAGCTCTGCCTGTTCACCGGACCGCGCGGCACCTGGGACATCGGCGCCTCCGTGCGCACCGACTCACGCGGAGCCGGGCTGCGCGCCCGGGGCCACGACGCGGTCGCCGGCTGCGTCGAGGACGCCGTCCGGGCCACCGCGCTGGGCGTCAAGTGCCTCCTCGTCGCCGACGAGGGCGTGCTGTGGACACTGCACCGGGCGCGCGAGGCCGGCATCCTCCCGGCCGACACGACCCTCAAGGTCTCGGCGCTGATCGGCCCCGTCAACCCGGCCTCGTACGCCGTGTACGAGAACCTCGGGGCCGACTCGCTCAACGTGCCCAGTGATCTGACGCTCGATCACCTCACGGAGATCCGGCGGGTCTCCGCCGCCCCCATGGACATGTACATCGAGGCCCCCGACGACCTCGGCGGGTACGTGCGGATGTACGAGGTCGCCGAGCTCATCCGGCGCGGCGCACCGCTCTACCTGAAGTTCGGTCTGTCCAAGGCGCCCGGGATCTACCCGTACGGCACCCATCTGCGGGACCTGACCCTGGACACCGCCCGGGAGCGGGTGCGGCGCGGCCGGCTCGCTCTCGACCTGCTCGCCCGGCACGGCGCGGACGGCGACATGGCGCCGCTCGGCTCCCGGCTGCCCGGCCCGCTCAACCGCTTCCCCACCGACGTCTGACACGCCGTCACCACCCTCTCAACGACGAGAAGAACAAGGACTGATCACCATGCGCAACCGCAGAGCCGCCCTCGCCGCCATCGCCGGAGCCGCCTCGCTCGCCCTCACCCTGTCCGCCTGCGGCCAGGACAGCGAGGGTGGCAGCAACGAGGACAAGGGCAGCGCGAAGGGCGGCACCATCGGCATCGCCATGCCGACCAAGTCCTCCGAGCGCTGGATCGCCGACGGCAAGAACGTCGTCAAGAACCTGGAGGCCAAGGGGTACAAGACCAAGCTGGTCTACGGCGAGGACGACCCGGACCAGCAGGTCTCGCAGATCGAGAACCTGATCACCCAGGGCGTCAAGGCGCTGATCGTCGCGGCCATCGACAACAAGTCGCTGAACAACGTGCTCCAGCAGGCCGCCGACGCGGACATCCCGGTGATCGCCTACGACCGTCTGATCCTCGGCAGCAAGAACGTCGACTACTACGCGTCCTTCGACAACACCAAGGTCGGCGAGCTCCAGGCCAACTACATCGTCGACAAGCTCGGCCTGAAGGACGGCAAGGGCCCGTTCAACATCGAGCTGTTCGCCGGCTCGAACGACGACAACAACACCAAATACTTCTTCAACGGCGCGTGGAGCGTCCTGAAGCCGTACGTCGACAGCAAGAAGCTCGTCGTCCAGTCCGGCCAGACCGGCCTCACCCAGGTCACCACCCTGCGCTGGGACGGCGCCACCGCGCAGAAGCGCATGGACGACATCCTCACCAAGTCGTACCAGAGCAAGAAGGTCGACGCGGTCCTCTCGCCGTACGACGGCATCTCCATCGGCATCCTGTCGGCGCTGAAGTCGGACGACTACGGCTCCAAGAGCAAGCCGCTGCCCGTGGTCACCGGTCAGGACGCCGAGCTGGCCTCGGTCAAGTCGATCATCGCGGGCGAGCAGACGCAGACCGTCTACAAGGACACCCGTGAGCTGGCCAAGGTCGCCTCGACCATGGTCGACGACGTCCTCAACAGCAAGAAGCCGCAGACCAACGACACCAAGACGTACGACAACGGCGCCAAGGTCGTCCCCGCCTACCTGCTCCAGCCGGTGAGCGTCGACAAGAGCAACTACAAGCAGGTCCTCGTTGACGGCGGCTACTACACGGAGGGCGAGCTCAACTAACCGTCGGTCCCATCGATTTCCCACTGACTGGAAGGCACGACCATGGCGGGACCCGTCCTGGAAATGCGCTCGATCGTCAAGACCTTTCCCGGTGTCAAAGCGCTGTCGGACGTCACGCTGACCGTCCGCCAGGGCGAGGTCCACGCCATCTGCGGGGAGAACGGCGCCGGCAAGTCCACCTTGATGAAGGTGCTCTCCGGCGTCCATCCGCACGGCAGTTACGAAGGCGAGATCCTCTTCGAGGAGGAGCTCTGCCGCTTCAAGGACATCCGGGCGAGCGAGCACCACGGCATCGTCATCATCCACCAGGAGCTGGCGCTGGTGCCGTACCTCTCCCTCGCGGAGAACATCTTCCTCGGCAACGAGCACGCCAAGGGCGGGCTCATCAACTGGAACGAGACCCTGCGGCACGCCACCGAGCTGCTGCGCCGGGTCGGTCTCGACGACCACCCCGAGACCCGCGTCGCGGACATCGGGGTGGGCAAGCAGCAGCTCGTCGAGATCGCCAAGGCGCTCTCGAAGAAGGTCAAGCTCCTCATCCTGGACGAGCCGACAGCTGCCCTGAACGACGAGGACAGCGGCAAACTCCTGGATCTCATCCTGGAGTTGAAGAACCAGGGCATCACCTCGATCATCATCTCCCACAAGCTCAACGAGATCCGTCGGGTCGCCGACTCGGTGACCATCCTCCGCGACGGCCGGTCCATCGAGACGCTCGACGTGAAGGCGGCCGAGACCACCGAGGACCGGATCATCAGCGGCATGGTCGGCCGCGACCTGGACCACCGCTTCCCCGAACGCACCGCGTACGACGGTGAGCCGGACGCGGCCCCGGCCCTGGAGATCCGCGACTGGACGGTGCACCACCCCATCGACCAGCAGCGCAAGGTGGTCGACAACGTGTCGATCGACGTGCGGCGCGGGGAGATCGTCGGCATCGCCGGACTGATGGGCGCCGGCCGCACCGAGCTGGCGATGAGCGTCTTCGGACGCACCTACGGCCGGCACGCGGGCGGCACGGTCCTCAAGGACGGCCGGGAGATCCGCACGAAGACCGTCGCCGAGGCGGTCGGGCACGGCATCGCGTACGTCACCGAGGACCGTAAGCACTACGGCCTCAACCTCATCGACACCATCAACCGCAACATCTCGCTGACGGCCCTGAAGAAGGTCGCCCGGCGCGGGGTGGTCGACGAGCACGAGGAACGACAGGTCGCCGAGAGCTACCGCACGTCCATGAACATCAAGGCGCCCACCGTCTTCGAGCCGGTGGGCAAGCTGTCCGGCGGCAACCAGCAGAAGGTCGTCCTCAGCAAGTGGATCTTCGCCGGTCCGGACGTGCTGATCCTGGACGAGCCCACCCGCGGCATCGACGTCGGCGCCAAGTACGAGATCTACACGGTCATCGACCAGCTGGCCGCCCAGGGCAAGGCGGTCGTCTTCATCTCCTCCGAGCTGCCCGAGCTGCTCGGCATGTGCGACCGCATCTACACCATGGCCGCCGGGCGGCTCACCGGCGAGGTCCCGCGGGCCGAGGCCACGCAGGAAGTGCTGATGCGCCAGATGACGAAGGACAAAGAGGTAACCCGATGAGTACGGATGTGACCGCCAAGAGCCCGGCCCCGGCGCCGGCCGGGAAGAGCGGGGACTCGGCCGGGGGCGGCGGCCTGCTCCAGCTGATGCTGGACGGACTGCGCCGCAACATGCGCCAGTACGGCATGCTGATCGCCCTCGGCCTGATCGTCGCCCTGTTCGCGGTCTGGACCGACGGCGACCTCCTGCTGCCGCGCAACGTCTCCAACCTGGTGCTCCAGAACAGCTACATCCTGATCCTCGCGATCGGCATGATGCTGGTGATCATCGCGGGCCACATCGACCTGTCGGTCGGTTCGCTCACCGCGTTCGTGGGCTCCTTCGCGGCCGTGCTGACGGTGCAGCACAGCGTGGCGTGGCCGCTGGCCCTCGTGCTGTGCCTGGTGGTGGGCGCGGTGGCGGGCTCGGTCCAGGGATTCCTGATCGCCTATCTCGGCATACCGTCGTTCATCGTCACCCTCGCGGGCATGCTGCTCTTCCGCGGCCTGACGGAGATCCTGCTGCAGGGCCAGACCCTCGGCCCCTTCCCGGACGGGCTGCAGAAGATGGGCAACGGCTTCCTGCCGGAGGCCGGCCCGGACACCAACTACCACAACATCACGCTGCTCCTCGGCCTCGCGCTGATCGTCTTCGCGGTCCTCCAGGAGGTCCGTGACCGCAAGCGGCAGCAGGAGTTCTCGCTGGAGGTGCTGCCGCGCAACGTCTTCCTGCTGAAGCTCGTCGCCATCGTCGCGGCCATCCTGGTGGTCACGATGCTGCTCGCCAGCTACAAGGGCGCCCCGATCGTGCTGATCATCCTCGGCGTGCTGGTGGTCGGCTACGGCTACGTGATGCGCAACGCGGTCTTCGGCCGCCACATCTACGCGATCGGCGGCAATCTGCCGGCGGCGAAGCTGTCCGGCGTCAAGGACAAGAAGGTCACCTTCTACGTCTTCCTGAACATGGGCGTGCTCGCGGCCCTGGCGGGTCTGGTGGTCGCTGCCCGCCTGAACGCGGCCTCGCCGAAGGCGGGCCTGAACTTCGAACTCGAGGCCATCGCCTCGTCGTTCATCGGCGGCGCGTCCATGAGCGGCGGTGTCGGCACCGTCCTCGGCGCGATCATCGGTGGTCTCGTGCTCGGTGTGCTGAACAACGGCATGAACCTCCTCAGCGTCGGCACCGACTGGCAACAGGTCATCAAGGGCCTGGCCCTGCTGGCCGCGGTCGGCTTCGACGTGTGGAACAAGCGCAAGTCCGGTTCATAAGTCAGCTCGGGCCCCGCACCACGGTGCGGGGCCCGACCTTCATTGGGCGCGTGAGCCGAAGGGCCGTCGGCACCCCGCACGGACACCCCTGAGGCGAACCGCGCCACAAAAAGGGAGAGCCGCACAATGGAACTGAACAGACGCACGGTCATTGCAGGCGCGGCGGCCGCGGGCCTCGCCGCCACCACCCTCGGCACGGGCTCGGCCGAGGCCGCCCCGGGCGGCAGGAAGCCGGTCAAGGAGCTCTTCGGGAAGCTCGCCGACGGCACCAAGGTCCACCGCTGGTCGCTGGAGAACGGCGGCACCCGGCTGAAGGTCCTCAGCTGGGGCGGTGTCGTCCAGAGCCTGGAGCTCCCCGACCGGCACGGTCACTACGCCAACGTCTCCCTCGGCTTCGACAACATCGACGACTACGTGGCGAAGACCCCGTACTTCGGCGCCCTGATCGGCCGTTACGGAAACCGCATCGGCAAGGGGCGGTTCACGCTGGACGGCACCGCGTACCAGCTGTCCGTGAACGACGGCGTGAACAGCCTGCACGGCGGGACCAAGGGCTTCGACAAGCACGTCTGGGACGTCGAGCCGTTCACCAAGGGCTCCGACGTGGGCCTGCACCTGTACTACGTCAGCATCGACGGGGAGATGGGCTACCCGGGCACGCTCCGCACGAAGGTGACGTACACCCTCACCCGGGACGGCGACTGGCGCATCGACTACGAGGCCACCACCGACAAGGCCACCGTCGTCAACCTGACCAGCCATGTCTACTGGAACCTGGCCGGCGAGGGCAGCGGCTCGATCGAGAACCACGAGCTCACGATCGCCGCCTCCCGCTACACGCCCACCGACTCGGGGCTGATCCCCACCGGTGAGCTGGCGAAGGTCTCCGGCACCCCCTTCGACTTCCGCCGGGCCAAGGCGATCGGCCGGGACATCCGGGCCGCGCACCCGCAACAGGTCACCGCCAAGGGCTACGACCACAACTGGGCGCTGGACAAGGGCATCACGGCGCGGCCCGAACACGTGGCGACCCTGCGCGACCCGTCCTCCGGCCGCACCCTGAGCATCGCCAGCGACCAGCCGGGCCTGCAGTTCTACTCCGGCAACTTCCTCGACGGCACCCTCGTCGGGACGGGCGGTCGCGTCTACCGGCAGGGCGACGCGCTGTGCCTGGAGACCCAGCACTTCCCGGACTCGCCGAACCAGCCCGCGTTCCCCTCGACGGTGCTGCGGCCCGGCCGGACATACCGGACGAGCACGGTCCACTCGTTCGGCTCGTGACCCGACTTCACAGCGGGTTCACAATCTCCACACGACTTCACATCGATTGAACAGCGCCACCCCCGTATCCGTATGGAAGGGCGGCCCGTGCTCCCCCGCACGGGCCACCCACAAGACGGAGGGCCCGTTCTCCCCGACGGTCCGCCCCCTACGGAGGTTCCATGGCCGGCAATGTCACCTCGCTCTTTCGCGGCACCGCGGCGCACAGCCCGTCGATGGCCGCACTGACGCGGGAAAGTGACGGCGCCGGCCCGGTGGACTTCTGCATCCCGTGCAACCCGTACTTCCCCACGCCCGCGATGTTCGACGAACTGGCGGGCCGGTTGCGCGAGATCATCACCTACTACCCGAGCAGCGCGGACACCATCACCGCCGAACTGTGCTCGCTGCTCCAGCTCCCGCCGCAGTGCGTCGCGATGGGCAATGGCTCCACCGAGCTCATCACGTGGATCGACCACCTCCTCGTCCGCGAGTCCCTCTCGATCCCCGTCCCCACCTTCGGCCGCTGGACCGACCAGCCGATGGAGACCGGCAAGCGGGTCGACATGTTCCCGCTCCAGGAATCCGCCGGATTCGCCCTCGACCTCGCCGCCTACGCGGAGTTCATCCGCGCCCGCGGCACGCGGGTCGCCGTGCTGTGCAACCCGAACAACCCCGACGGCGGCTTCCTGCCGCGCCACTCCGTCGTCCAGTTCATGGACGCCATGGCGGACCTGGACCTCGTCGTCATCGACGAGTCGTTCCTGGAGTTCGCCGACGCGGAGTCCGACCCCAGCGTGGTCGAGGACGCGGTGATGCGGCCCAACGTCATCGTGCTGCGCAGCCTCGGCAAGAACTTCGGTCTGCACGGCATCCGCTTCGGCTACCTCGTCGCCAACCCCGCCCTCGCCGGCAAGATCCGCTCGATGCTGCCCAAGTGGAACCTCAACTCCTTCGCGGAGACCGTGGTGTTCATGCTCAAGGAGCACGGCGCCGAGTACATGGAGAGCCTGCACATGGTCCGCCGCGACCGGCTCGACATGGCCCGCCAGCTCTCCGCGCTGCCCGGTCTGACGGTCTATCCGTCCCAGGGAAACTTCCTGTTCGTGCGCCTGCCGGTGGGCGCCGAGGGCACCGTGGTCCGGGACCGGCTGCTCACCGAGCACCGGATCCTGGTCCGCGAGTGCGGGAACAAGATCGGATCGTCCAGCCGCTTCCTGAGACTCGTGGTGCGCCCCCAGGTGGACGTGCGTCGCCTGGTGTCCGGCCTGGAACAGGTGCTCTACGGGACCAGGAGGGGAGCCGCCGTGCCCGAGCTGGGCACAGGGACCAGCTACAGCTCGGGCACGGCGGCGGTGGACCGCCTCGTCAGCGCCACCAACGGGAGTGGGATGCAGGGGCTGGCCGCACAGGCGAACGCCTGGCCGGGCCCGGCCCCCGTCCAGCCCGGTCCGCCGCCCGGCCTGCCCGCTCCCCAGCCCGCCCCGAGCCTGCCCGCACCGCAGCCGCTGCCCCAGCCCCTGCCGCAGCCCGCTCCCCAGCCGGCGGCCGCGGCGGCGTCGAACTTCCCGGCCGCGCAGCCCGGCCCGCAGTTCCCCGCCCAGTCGACGGCCTGGCCGACGCCCGCCGCCGCGCAACTGCCCGGCACCGTCGCGAGCCCGGCACCGGCCCCCGCGCCGGCCATGCCCGCCCCGGTCGAGGGGCTCCAGCCCATCGGCCGGACCGGCATGCCGGGGATGAACAGGGCGGCCTCCCCCCTCGGCGCGCAGGGCGGACTGACGGCGGCTCAGGTCCGCGGCCGGACCCAGCCGGAACCACCACCCCGGTCACAGCCCCCGCAGACGACCGGCTGGCCCGCCGTGGGCGCCATGCTCTACAACCGGGCCGGCTGACACCCGAAGCCCGGGACACATATCCGGCCGGGCGCCGTCCCGCACCGATCACCGTCGGTGCCGCGGCGCGCGGCTACACCGCCACGGGCTCCCGCTCCTCGGCCCTCGGCCCCGCGGCACGCTCCCTGCGGTGGGCGCGCACCGAGTGGCCGAGGGCGGCGGCCCACAGCACGAACAGCGCGACGTAGACCGCGGTGCCGAGGGCGTCCGGCACGCCGGCCCATCCGCTCCCGAGCAGCGTGCGGACGTTGGTGACGACGATGGCGCCGCCCACCGCGGAGCCCAGCACGCGGGGCGGCACCAGCCGGACCAGCCAGGCGGCGACCGGCGCGGCGACCAGACCGCCGAGCAGGAAGGCCAGCACCCAGGTCCACGCCAGGCCCCGCGAGCCGAGCGAGAAGAGGAATCCGAGGCTCGCGGCGATCGCGACCAGGAACTCGCTGGTGTCGACCGAGCCGATCACCTTGCGGGGCTCCATCCGGCCGCTGGCCAGCAGGGCGGGCGTGCCGACGGGGCCCCAGCCGCCGCCCCCGGTGGCGT
This sequence comes from Streptomyces sp. Tue6028, assembly GCF_002300165.1. Lineage (GTDB taxonomy): Bacteria > Actinomycetota > Actinomycetes > Streptomycetales > Streptomycetaceae > Streptomyces > Streptomyces siamensis. The sequence goes on from NZ_MLCE01000012.1 coordinate 366,077, forward strand.
CAAGGAACCCGGCGACGAGCCCGAGCGGCGCGAGGAACCGCTTCCGCAGCGGCTTGTCCGACCGGCCCTCGGGCAGCCCGCGGAAGGTGAACCGCGACATCACGTACACGCCGAGGGCCAGCAGGATCAGGGACATCGCGGGCTCCGCGACCTCGGTCGAGAGCTTCGACAGGACCGTCGCGCCGAGGAAGGCGCCGACGGCGCCCGGCACACCGATCCGGACGACGACCTTCCAGTCCACGTTGCCGAAGCGCCAGTGCGCGGCGCCGGACATCAGCGTGGTGCCGATCTCCGCGAGGTGGACCGTGGCGGACGCCGCGGCCGGGTTGGCGCCCATCGCCAGCAGCAGCGTGGACGAGGTGACCCCGTAGGCCATGCCGAGGCTGCCGTCCACGAGCTGGGCCCCGAGGCCCGCGAGGGCGAGCAGTATCAGCGTGCGCATGTGGTGCGTCCCGTCGTCGTTCCGGACGGCCGGGCCCGGGACCCCGGATGCCCACCGGCCGGGTGGGGATGATCGGGAGGCGAGGCTAGGACGCCGGTCTGAGGACAGCCTGAGCGGACGATGAGGACGGCTCACAGGATGCGTACGCCAGACACCCACCCCCGGGCAACGACACCCCAGGGGGTGGGGAAATCGGCCTGAACGGCCTTGTCCTCAAGCGCCGGACGGGCTGAGAGGTGGCTCTCTGCCCTCAAGGCTGGACGGGACAGGAGCTGACGCCGGACGGGAGCTGCCGCCGGGCAGGACGGGCCGGGAGGGGCCCACCGGAACTCGTGAGCCACCCGGAACTCAGCCGGATCGGCCTGAACGGCCTCGTCCTCAAACGCCGGACGGGCTGAAAGGTGGCTCTCTGCCCTCAAGGCTGAACGGGACAGGAGCTGACGCCGGACGGGATGGGAGCTGCTGCCGGACGGCGGGGGAGCTGCTGCCGGACGGCGGGGGAGCTGCCGCCGGACCGGACGGGAGCTGCCGTCGGACGAGCCGACGATCGGTCCCCAGCCCCACTCAAACCCGCACCCCGCCCCCTCACCGAAGGGGCCGTGCCGGTGCATCACATGCCCGTTGCGGACGGCGCCATGAACCCACCGCACTGTCTCGCCGGACCACACAAGGGCTGCAACGGGCGGATCACCGGCACGGACCCGACCCACCCACCGGACCGGAGGCAACCCACCCACCGGACAGACGCCGTCAGCTCCGCCCGCATCTCGGCGGCGCGCAGGCATGCGGAGGCGTGCGGGGGTGTGCAGCGGCGCGCGCAGGCGTGCAGAACAAGGGCGGGCCGCGCCCGTCACCGCCCGCCGTCCCGCCGCGCGGCGGCCACCGGTACCGCCCGTACCGCGTAATCCGCCCACGCCGAGATCCTCATATGACCAGTGTGGGACGCACCGCTGTGGACAATGGCCGCACCTTCCCCCACGTCCTGGGCCACACCCGGACAGGATCGGGCAAGCCAGGACAGGGGGATACCCATCGCCGTCCCCAGGAGGACCCGCATGGTGTTGAGCAGACGTACCTTCAGCGCATTCGCCGGCTCAGCCGCGCTCGGCTTCTCCCTGAGCGGCAGCGTGAGCAGTGAGGCGTCCGCCGCCGGAAGGGCGCCCCTCGCTCCCACGGGGCCCGCGCCGGGCCCGCCCGCGGCCGACGGCAGGACGCACACCGTCGGCTTCGACCGGTACTCGATGCTCGTCGACGGCAGGCGACTGGTGCTGTGGTCGGGCGAGGTGCACCCCTTCCGGCTGCCCAGCCCGTCCCTGTGGCGGGACGTCCTGGAGAAGCTGCGCGCCCACGGCTACAACACGATCAGCATCTACGTGTCGTGGAACTACCACTCCGCCGCCCCGGGGTCGTACGACTTCACCGGGGTCCGTGACCTCGACCTGTTCCTGCGGACGGCCGCCGAGACCGGCCTGTACGTCATCCTGCGCCCCGGCCCCTACATCAACGCCGAGGTCGACGCGGGCGGCTTCCCCGGCTGGCTGACCGTCACCCCGGGCAGGGCCCGCACCTCCGACCCGACGTACCTGAAGTACGTCGACGAGTGGCTGACCGCCGTCGACCGGATCGCCGTGCGGCACCTCTACACCCACGGCGGCGGCACCGTCGTCCTCTACCAGCTGGAGAACGAGTACGCGAACAATGTCACGAGCCCTCTCGGCCGCGACTACATGACCCATCTGTACGCCAAGGTCCGCGCCGACGGCATCGACGTGCCGCTGTTCCACAACGACAAGGGCAGGAACGGCCACTGGGCGCCCGGCACCTTCGACACGGCCGGCGAGACGGGCCGGTACCTGTACGCCTTCGACGGCTATCCCTCGCCCGTCGAGCAGCCGCCCGACTGGGGCTGCTTCGGCATCGGCGGTGCCAAGGGCGGCTCGACGGCGAGCCCCGAGACCCCGGGCTTCATGGCCGAGTTCGGCGGCGGCTGGTTCGACCCGTGGGGCGGGGCGGAGTTCGACGGGAAGGGCTACGCCGAATCGCGCCGGACCCGGGACGCCGCGTACGAGCGCCGCTTCTACCTCACCAACCTCGCCAACGGCATCAAGATCCACAACGTCTACATGACGTTCGGGGGCACGTCCTGGGGCTGGCTGCCCGCACCGATCGTCTACACCTCGTACGACTACGGGGCCGCCCTGGACGAGGCCCGCCGGCCCACCGAGAAGCTGATCCCGATTCACCAGATCGGCCAGCTCCTGCACTGCGTGCCCGACCTCGCCAAACTGGACCGGGCGCCGGACGTCACGGTCGGCGACGACACGCCGGTCAAGGTGTATCCGCTGGTCAACCCGGACACGGGGGCGCGTTTCCTGGTCCTGCGCAACGACGCCTCCTCCGAGACCGTCGTCAAGGTGCCGCTCGCGGGATCGACGGTGCCCGTGCCGGTGCCCGGGCTCGACGCGCGCCTCGTCGCCACCGGGATCTCCCTCGGACGGCGCACCCTGCGCCACTCCAGCGCTCAGCCGATGCTGTGGCTCACCACCGGACGCCAGGACATCGCCGTGTTCACCGGACGGCCGGGCGAGCCGACACAGACCGCGATCGAGTGCGCGGGCGAGCCGACGGTCACCGTGCTGGAGGGAAACGCCGGACACGAGTACGCGGACGGCGTGCTCCGCGTGGACGCGCCCCTCGACGGGCTCACCCGGATCCTCGTGGAGGGTGGCGGCACCGCGGCGCCCCTCCTGCTGCTGCTCGCCGACGACACGGCCTCGGGCCGGCTGTGGCGGTACGACACCCCGTCCGGACCGGTGCTGGTGCACGGGCCCGCGCTGCTGCGCTCGGCCACCCTGCGCGGTACCACCGTCCATCTCACCGGCGACACCGTCGAGGCGGCGGACCTGGAGGTGTGGGGTCCGCGCGGGACGACCGAGGTCGTCTGGAACCAGGGCACGGTGAAGACGCTGGCCACCCGGTCCGGCAGTCTGCGGGCCGTGCAGCAACTGCCCGGCGTGCCCGCCGTGCCGCTGCCCACGCTGACCAACTGGCGCCGGGCCGAGGAGAATCCGGAGTCCGCGGCCGCCTTCGACGACTCGTCGTGGAGGACCGCCGACAAGAAGTCCTCGTTCAGCGTCACCCCGGTCCCCGCCGGGCAGCCCGTGCTGTTCGCCGACGACTACGGCTTCCACTACGGAGACGTCTGGTACCGGGGGCGCTTCGCGTCCGCGGGGGACGCGGAGTCCGTCTCCCTGTCGTACGTCGCGGGCGCCCAGGGACTGCTGATGGCCTGGCTGGACGGCGAGCCGCTGGGGACCCACCGCATGCCGGTGCCGGGCAAGAAGACGGTCCGGCAGGGCACGTGGGAGGCCACCGCCACCTTCCCCGTCGAGCCGGGGACGCGCGGCCCGCACGTGCTGTCCGTCCTGGTCCGCCGTATGCAGCACGACGAGGACGGCGCGGCCCGCGACACCCACAAGGTGGCCCGCGGACTGACCGCGGTGAGCTTCGCCGGTGCCTCCCCGGCACTCACCTGGCGGATCCGGGGCGAGGGCGCGCCCGACCCGGTGCGCGGCCCGCTCAACAACGGCGGCCTGTACGGGGAGCGCCACGGCTGGCACCTGCCGGGCTTCGCGGACGCCGGCTGGAAGGTCGTCGATCTCCCGCGGGCCGAACGGCGCCAGGGCGTCGTCTGGTACCGCTGCGACTTCCGGCTCGCCGTCGACACGGGCGTGGACGCGTCGATCGGGCTCACCCTCACCGACGACCCGGCCCGCGCCTACCGGGTGCAGATCTTCCTGAACGGCTGGAACATGGGCCAGTACATCAACGACGTCGGCCCCCAGCACACCTTCGTCCTGCCGAACGGGCTGCTGCGCACCCGGGGGAGCAACACGCTGGCCCTGGCCGTCCTGTCCGACGGGACCACGCCCGCCGGGCCCGGCGAGGTGCGGCTGACGCTGCTCGGCAGCGCGGCCGGAGGAGTGCCGGTGGACCCGGTGGACTCCCCCGGCCCGGCGAAGCGAGGCGCCCGGCGGTGATCCCCGGCCACGCAGGCGGGGCGGGCGGGAATGGTCGGACAGGGCCTAGCGCAGCCGGATCACGTTCCACGACAGCGGTTCCAGGACGGCGGTCAGCGTGCCGTCCCGGAGCGCCGCCCCGTCGACCGGGTGCGGGGTGACCCGCTCCTGGTCGTCGGCGGTGTTGACCGCGTCGGGGTCGGCGTCGGACAGCGCGGTGTGCTCGACGACCGTCGTCAGATCCAGTCGGCTCAGGGCGACTTCGAGCGGCAGCGGCGCGGTCCGGTCGCGGTTGACGGCGAACACGGTGACCGAGCCGTCCTCGGCGCGCACGGCGGTGGCGTGCAGCAGGTCCACCTCGCCGTACTTCTTCGTCTCGTACGTCGGCGAGTCCACCCGCACGTCGAGGACCTCGCCGCGCCCGTACTTCGACGCCTGCGCGAACGGGAAGAACGTCGTCTGCCGCCAGGCCCGTCCGCCCGGCTCCGTCATGATCGGCGCGATGACGTTGACGAGCTGGGCGAGACAGGCGACGGTCACCCGGTCCGCGTGCCGCAGCAGCGCGATGAGCAGGGAGCCGAAGACGACGGCGTCCGTGACGGAGTAGACGTCCTCCAGGATGCGCGGTGCCTCCTGCCAGTCCTCGACGGGGTGCGGGTTGGGCCGGCTCTGGTACCAGACGTTCCACTCGTCGAAGGAGAGGTTGATCTTCTTGGCGGACTTCAGCCGGGCCCCGACGTGGTCGCAGGTCGCCACGACGTTCTCGATGAAGGACTCGGTGTCGACGGCGGAGGCGAGGAAGGAGTCCCGGTCGCCGTCGGTCTCCTCGTAGTAGGCGTGCAGGGAGATGTGGTCGACGAGGTCGTAGGTGTGCTCCAGCACCGTCGCCTCCCACGCGGCGAAGGTCTCCATGCCCTGCCCGGAGGAGCCGCACGCGACGAGTTCGAGGTCCGGTTCGATCTGCCGCATCGCGCGGGCGGTCTCGGCCGCCAGACGGCCGTACTCCTCGGCGGTCTTGTGGCCGGTCTGCCAGGGTCCGTCCATCTCGTTGCCGAGGCACCACAGCCGGATGCCGTACGGGTCCTTGTCCCCGTGCGCGATCCGCAGGTCGGAACGGGCCGTGCCGGAGGGGTGGTTGGCGTACTCCTGGAGTGCCAGGGCCTCGGCGACACCGCGCGTGCCGAGGTTGACCGCCATCATCGGCTCGGCCTGCGGGCCGATCTTCTTCAGGAAGGCGATGTACTCGCCGAGTCCGAAGCGGTTGGTCTCGGTGGAGCGCCAGGCGAGGTCGAGGCGGCGGGGCCGCTCCTCGACCGGTCCCACCGAGTCCTCCCAGTTGTAGCCGGAGACGAAGTTGCCGCCGGGGTAGCGGACCGCGGTGACGCCGAGTTCGCGGACGAGCTCCAGCACGTCCGTGCGCAGACCCGACTCGTCGGCCGAGGGGTGGCCCGGCTCGAAGATGCCGGTGTAGACGCAGCGGCCGAGGTGCTCGACGAACGAGCCGAACAGTCGGGGGTCGACCGCGCCGACGGTGAAGGCGGGGTCGAGGGCGAAGCGGGCGGTGCGGGGCATGGCTTCCTTCCGGAGAGCTGACGAGCGGTGGGGTCTCACTGGCCGGCGAGGCCGGTGTGGGCGACACCCGCGACGATCTGGCGCTGGAAGAAGACGAAGACGACGATGAGCGGGAGTCCGGCCATCAGGCCCCCGGCCATCAGCTGGGCCCACTGGATGCCGTAGGAGTTCATGACCGTCGCGATGCCGTTCGGCATGGTCATCAGGTCGGGGTTGTTGGTCACCATGTACGGCCACAGGAAGTTGTTCCACGAGGCGATGAAGGTGAAGATCCCGACGGCGGACAGCGAGGGCCGGGCGAGCGGGACCACGATGGTGAAGAAGACCCGCCAGCGGCCGGCGCCGTCGATGAACGCGGCCTCCTCCAGTTCGCGGGGGACGCCCTGGAAGAACTTGTAGAGGATGTAGACCATCGCGGCCGGCGCGCACTGCGGGAGGATCATGCCCCAGTAGGTGTCGACCATCCCCATCTGCTGGACGGTGGTGAACAGGGGGACGCCGAGGACGGCGGGGGAGATCATCAGGCCGCTCATCACGACGCCCATCAGGACGCCCTTGCCGCGGAACTCGGTGCGGGCGAAGCCGTATCCGGCGAGCGCGGCGACCGTCAGGACGACGGCCGTCACGAGCACGGACACGACCAGCGAGTTGACGAACCAGTCGGTGATGTTGCCGGTCTCGAAGAGGGCCTTCCACGCCTGGCCCGTCCAGACCTTCGGCAGCCAGTGCGGCGGGATCTCGGCCGCCTCCGCCTCGGACTTGAGCGAGGTGAACAGCGCCGCGGCGATCGGCGCCACGAAGACGGTGGAGACGGCGACACCGATCAGTGTGAGAACGATCTGGCCGGGCGTCCAGGGCTTGCGGGACTTGGTGGTCACGGTCGTCGCGGCGGTGGTCATCGGCCGCCCTCCTCACGGTTGCGCAGCAGCCACATCCGCGCCAGGGCGACGACTGCGATGATCACGAAGAAGATGATGGACATCGCCGAGGCGTAGCCCACGCGGTAGCTGGTGAAGCCCTGTTCGAGGGTGTACTGCACGAACGATCTGGTGCTGAGCTCCGGTCCCGGCCCGAAGTCCATCATCACGACGGCCTGGTCGAAGAGCTGGAGCGAGGCGAGGACCTGGAGCGCGATCACCAGGCCGGTGATGTGGCGCAGCATCGGCAGCGTGATGTGGACCATGCGGTGCCAGGCGCCCGCACCGTCCAGCTTGGCGGCCTCGTACAGGTGGTCGGGGATGCCCTGGAGCGCGGCGAGGTAGAGCAGGAAGCTGAAGCCGACCGTCCACCACAGGGTCTCGATGACGATGGCGAGCATCGCGTACGACTTGTCGGTCAGCCAGGGCGTGTCGGTCCCGAGGACATGGTTGAACATGCCGATGCCCTGGGTGAACAGCCACTGGAACAGATTGCCCGCGACGGTCGACGGCAGCAGGAACGGGGCGAAGAAGCACAGCCGCCACAGCCACTTGCCGCGCTCGATGTTGTGCGCCAGCATCGCGAGCAGGAAGGCGAGCACGGTGATGCACGGCACGACGAGCAGCGTGAAGTACGCGCTGTGGCCGAGCGCGTCCCACATCGCCGAATCGCCCAGGGCCTCACGGTAGTTGTCGAGGCCGACGAAGCTCGCGCCCTCGCCGGAGATGTTGGCGTCCGTGAAGCTGAGGTAGACGCCGCGCAGCAGTGGCCAGATCACGAAGAGCGTGAACAGGACGAGGAACGGGGCGACGAACCAGCCGCCGTGCTGGAGTCCCTGGTTGCGGCGGACGGTGGCGCCGGCCGCGGCGGTCTTCGCGCGCGCCGGTGCGACGACGGTCTCGGCACTGGTCGTGGTCATGCGACCGCACCTCCCTGCGCGGCGGTCCTGCCGTCCATCGGGTTCTTCGAGGCGAGGAGTTCGGTGAGGTCGTTCTTCATCCGCCGCGCGGCGGCGGCCGGCTCGGCGGAGCCCATCGTCGAGGAGACGACGATCGGGCCGAGGTCCTGGGCGAGGACGCCGGTGGAGCCCGCGAACCACACCTTCGGCTCGTTGGCCTGGTGGTCCATGGCGCTCACGTACTCGTTCTGCGGGGTGAGCTTCTGGTACGCGTCCGTGGAGAGCGTCGGCGTGTACGCGGGGATGTGGCCGCCGGCCGCCCACTGGAGGGCGTGCTTGACGACGTAGGCGGCGAGCCTGTGCGCGCCCTTGTCGGCGGCGCCGCCGCGGCCCGCCTGGTGCGGCAGGACGAAGGTGTGCGACTCGGCGTGGGTGGCCTGCTTGCCGAAGACGGGCGGCAACGGGGTCGCGCCGTAGTCGAGCTCGGCGCCGGAGAAGACCGGCACGGACCAGTTGCCCTCCCAGGTGAAGGGGGCACCGTTGATGAACTGCTCGCCGGTGGGGGCACCGGGGATGACGTAGCCGTCGGTGACGTGCTGCCGGAGGAACTCCAGGACCTGGGTGGCCTTGTCGACGTCGAAGAGGACCTCGGTGCGGGCGTCGTCGAACCATTCGCCGCCGAGCTGGGTGTAGAAGGCGACGAAGAACCACCACTGGAAGTTCTGGTCGTTGGTCCACAGGCCGATGGTCTGCAGGCCCTTCTTCGTGACCCTCTTCGCCTTCTTCAGGACGCCGAACCACTCGTCGGTGGAGGTGACCGGCACGATCCTGCCGTCGTCGCCCAGCAGGTCCGCCTTCTTCAGCACGTCCTTGCGGTAGAAGCAGAGCTGGACGTGGACGTCGAGCGGAAGGGCGTAGAGCTTGCCGTCGATGACGCCGCGGTTCCACAGCGCGGGGTTGAAGTCCGCCTGCCGCACGCCGTACTCGGCGAGCAGGTCCACGTCCCAGGGGTCCAGGAGGCGGCCGGGCGAGAACCCGGTGACCCGGCCCATGTGCATGACGCCGAGGTCGGGTGCGCGATTGCCCGCGGCCGCCATGGCGAGCTTGGTGTAGAAGGGGTTGCCCCACTGGAGGGTCGAATCCTTCACGTCGATGCCGGGATTGGCCTTACGGAAGGCGTCCAGCATCGCGATCATGTTGTACCCGTCGCCGCCGCTGAAGAGGTTCCAGTAGCGCACCCGGGTGTCCGCTCCCGACGCGAGCGCGTCCGCGCCGGTGCCGAGCGCGGCGAAGCCGAGGCTGCCCGCCACGGCCAGTCCACTTGCTCCGGCCAGGAGTTGCCTGCGATTCAGGCCAGGTCGTCCCATACCCCGCCCCTACTGTTCGAGATTTCGATAAGCGATCGCAACTTCGAACGGGACCGTAGATAGGAAGCGCTTACGCGTCAATGGTTTGCGCAGAACTTGGGTGACGGGAGGGAAACTCGGCAGGCCGGGGTTCGGTCCGGCCGGACGTCAGGGGGGCCGACGGGACGTCAGACGATCCGAGGGGACGTCAGAAAGCGCTGCCGGGCGTCAGCGGATCGGACTCGACGAACGACGTCTTCAGGGCACGGCCCCGGGCGAGGCTGACGACGTGGGCGAGCCGGGAGCAGCAGGTCTCCGACACCGAGATGACCACAGTGCCGGAGACCTGGTCGTACTCCTGCCGCGCCTGCTCCACCGTCCCCCGGTCCCCCGACCGATCAGCAGACCGCGAGACCGTCGGATCTCACCGGCTGCCACCCCGGAGGGGGAACGCAGACCTGCGCGTCAGTACGCGAAAGGTGCCTGCGCCAGCCCCTTTCCGGCGCCGGGGACGACGAGCACCGAGCCGGAGAGCGGGTGCGGGGCGTCCAGGCCCGTGCGGGCCGTGGTGATGTAGAGGTCGGTCAGGCCGGGGCCGCCGAACGCGCAGGCGGTGGGGCGGCGGACGGGCAGGACGATCACCCGGTCGAGGGTCCCGTCGGGGGCGTAGCGGTGGACCGCCCCGCCGTCCCAGAGGGCCACCCAGACGCAGCCCTCGGCGTCGACGGTGAGACCGTCCGGGAAGCCGTCCTCGACGGCCGCCAACTGCCGCCTGTCGTGCGGCAGTCCGTCCGCGTCCACGTCGAAGACGTCGATGCGCCGGGTCGGCGAGTCGATGTAGTACATCAGCCGGCCGTCCGGGCTCCAGCCCGTGCCGTTGCTGACGGCGACGTCGTCGAGGACCGTGCGCACGGCACCGTCCGGGGTGATCCGGGACAGCGTGCCGCCGCGCGGCGCCTCGTCGTAGCGCATGGTGCCGAACCACAGCGAACCGTCGGGAGCGACCGCCGCGTCGTTCGCGCGGCGGCCGGGGACGGGCTCCCGGTGCAGCCAGCGGAAGGCCTCCCCCGAGCCGGGCGGGCCGTAGAGCCCGACGCCGTCACGGAGGTTGACGACCAGGCCGCCGCCGGCGCGCGGCTTGGCCGCGCCCACGTGCTGCTCGGTGGTCATGACCGTGCGGCGCCCGGAGGCCGGGGCGTAGGTGTGCACCCGGGACCCGAGGATGTCGACCCAGACGAGCCGCTGGGCGTCCGCGTCCCAGGTGGGACCCTCGCCCAGGGCGGCGTCCGCGCGGACCGCGACCTCGGCGGCGCTCATCCGATGCTCCGGTGACCGAGCCGCTCGGACAGCTCGGCGGCGCCCTTCGCGGCGAGCTGCTCCAGCTCGCCGCGGCGCTCGTCGCTCCAGCGGATCATCGGAACGGAGATGGAGAGCGCGGCGACGACCTGTCCCGTGCGGTCGCGGACGGGCGCGGCGACGCAGCTGACGTCCGGGTTGGACTCGCGGCTCTCCACCGCGATGCCGCGCCGGCGGATCTCGGCGAGGGCGGCACGCAGGGCGGCGGGCTCGGTGATGCTGTTGGGCGTCATCGCGACGAGTTCGGCGTCGTCGGGAATGCGCGAGGTCAGCTCCGGCTCGGAGAGCGAGGCGAGCAGCATCTTGCCCACGGAGGTGCAGTGCGCGGGCAGCCGGCGGCCGGCCGCGGACACCATGCGCACGGCGTGCGTGGAGTCGACCTTCGCGATGTAGATGACGTCGGTGCCTTCGAGGATGGCCACGTGCACGGTCTCGTCGCAGGTCTCGGCGACGGAACGGGCCACCTGCTGCCCCTCGGCGGCCAGGTCGAGCTGCTCGGCGTAGCGGCTGCCGAGCTGGTACGGGCGCACACCGAGCCGATAGCGTCCCGGCTGCCCGGGCACCTGGACGATGTACGAACGCGCGGCGAGCGTGGTGACGAGCTCGTGCACGGTGGTGCGGGGCAGCTGTAGTTTGCGCACGATGTCGGGGGCGGAAAGAGTCCCGTCCCCGTCGAGGAAGAGCTCCAGTATGTCCAGAGCCCGGGTCACGGCAGGTACGAGGCGTCCCACGACCGACCCCTCCCTATGTTCGAAATTTCAACAGACGATCGGCATGACGAACACAGGCTAGTCACAGTGGGCTTGGCCGGGCAATGGCCGGTGCGGCGGTACGACCGATGCCGGGCCACGGCCGGTGCGGCGGTACGGCGTCGGCACCGGCCCGCGGCATGATCGGCCGGCCCGACGGCGGCGCCGCGTAAACAACCCTTCAGGTCGATACGTCCAGGGTGTTTCGTTCGGATCAGCCCGGGTCCGCGACGCCCGGCACGGCACCTCGCCGCGTCGTCTGACCACCCGAGTACACCCAGCACGCGGATGATCCTCCGCCGTGCGATGCACCGCACCGGACGCCGCGGCCCGATCCGACCTGATCCGAACGAACCCCCTAGCGGCGGGCTCGGGGGTCGCCGAGTTCGCCGCGCAGGCGCTGGGCCCGCAGCACCAGCTCCAGCTCGAAGCGCCGGTCCGGGTCGTCGATCTCGTCGCCCCACAGCTCCCTGATCTGGCGCAGGCGGTAGCGGACCGTCTGCGGGTGGACGCCGAGGCGGGCGGCCACCTCGGGGGCTCCGCCGCGGGTCTCCAGCCAGGCCAGCAGTGTCTCGGCGAGACGGCGGCCGTGGGTGGGCCCGCAGTGCTCCAGCGGGGCGAGGCACCGGAGCGCCAGATCGTCGATGAGCTCCTCGGGCTGGAGCAGGACGAGCGCCTCGGTGTGCTCCGTGCAGTGCAGAACCCCTCCGGCGGGCAGCAGCCCCCGCTCCATGAGCCGCACGGCGGCCTCCGCCCAGCGCAGCGACTTCGCCGCTTCGGCCAGCGGCACCGGCGGCCCGATCGCGCCGGCCCAGCCGGTCAGTGCCCGGTCCAGCAGCTCCGGCCGGCCGGCGGCGTCGGGCTCGGGCACCACCATGCGGGGCTGCTCGTACTCCATGTCGAGCAGCACGCCCTGCCCCACGGCGGGCGCGACGGCCTCCCTGGCCGGACGCAGCAGCACGCCCACGGCGACCCGGTCGGGCAGGGGCCAGCCGACACGGGCCGCACGTTCGACGAGCGCCTCGGCCGGGTCGCCCCGGTGATGGTGCTCGGAGAACAGCAGCTCCATCAGGCGCCGCTGGAGGCGCAGCCGCTCCCCCGCCTGCCGCGCCGCGGCCTCGGCATAGCCCCGTACGGACTGGTCCACCAGGCCGTCCAGGTACTCGTATCCCGCGTCGACGAGCTCGTACATCGCCGGTGGCGGGATGTCGACGCGCTGCCCGATCTCGGCGAACCGCCGCCAGGCGAGCCTGACCCCCAGCCGGTAGATCGCCTGGAGCGAGTCGAGAGTGCGGCCGTGCAGGCCTTCGCCCCGGCCGAACTCCTGGAACACCTCCGGGGGGACGCGAGGCCTGCCCTCGGCCGCCTCCAGTTGCTGCACGAAGACCTCGATGGCACGCCGGATGCCGACGAGGGCCATCGGCTCGCCGGAGTCGTCCAGCACGAGTGGTAGATGGGGGTACTCGCGGCGGATCTCGCGCAGGATCTCCTCGGCGAGCGCGGGCGCCTCGGCCATGGCGATCGCCGCGAACTGGCGTACCTGGAGCCGGGGAACGTCACGCCACGCCGAGCGCACGGTGAGGGTCCCCGGGCGTATCTGCACCACGCGCTCCGCCTCCGGCGCGCCCCTGCGGCCCGGCACGGTCAGCGCTCCTGGCCGGCATGCTCGTAGGTGATCAACGGGGTGTTGGGCTGGTCGGGCGTCGCGTCGAGCAGCGCCACGATCCCGAGCGCGGCACCCACCGCCAGCAGGGCGGCGGCGCCGACGGTCAGCGCGGCGGCGAGCAGTCTGGACATCGCAGGGTCAGCCTCTCTGTCGGAGGTCGTCCCCACCCGGACCCGTGCGGCCACCGGTCGAGTGGTCCCACGGTCACTGCCCACGCCGGCCCCGTCCGGCAGAGCCAGTCTCGACAATGCATTGACACCCGTCAAGGGTGCGCCTACGGTTCCCGGCCCGTACCGCACGTGCACTTTCCCTCCCGGTGTCGACGCACTCGTATCGCCTCGAACCACCCGATACCTCCCGTGCGTCGAGCCTCCTCACGCCCCTGGAGTGCCCGGATGCGCCGCAAGGTCTCACCCCTCTCGCTGATCCTCCTGGGTCTCGGCACCTTCCTGCTCGTGCTGGCCCCGATGCTCGCCTGGTACGTGGAACCACGCGCCGCCGTGAACCCGATCGACATCGACACGACCGCCGTCTACACCGGCACCGGCAGCGTCTTCGACGTGGACGAGGCCAAGACCGTGAACGACCGGAGGATCACCGTCACCCAGCAGGTGCGCGGCGACGTCGCCGACAGCGAGCGCAGCGGCAAGGCGGTCTGGGACGTGACGACCACGGTCGACACGGACAAGTCGCTGCCGGCGGCGGACCCGCACGACGCGCTGGAGTTCGTGCCGGGCCGCTGGGTGACCGACCGCCGGACGAACGCTCCCGCGCACTGCTGCAAGGAGCACCCGTACTTCGAGGGCGAGGCCTATCTCAAGTTCCCCTTCGACGTGCAGAAACGCGCCTACCGCTGGTGGGACAACTCCCTCGGCGCGACGGTCACGCTGCACTACCGGGGCACCAAGAAGATCCGCGGGTACGAGGGCTACCGGTTCACCGGAACCGTCCCGGCCACCCGGACGGGGACCCGGCAGGTGCCGGGCGCGCTGGTCGGGGAGCCCGAGCGCAGCCAGGTGCTCGCCGAGGAGTGGTACGCCAACCACCTGATCGAGCTGGTCGTCGACCAGCGCACCGGCCGGGTGATCTACGCGCAGGTCGGCCCGCGCCGGACGCTGCGCGCCCCCGGCGGCGAGAAGGACGCGGCGGTGCTCCTCGACAGCCGGAAGCTGGCGTTCGACACCGCGACGCAGAAGGACCAGGTGAAGCAGGCGAAGAGCGAGAGCGGTCAGCTGCGCATGGTGGGGCAGACGGTGCCGATCGGCGCTGGTGTGCTGGGATTCGTCCTCGCCGCCGTGGGGGCCGGTTTGGTGGTACGCGGACGATCTGGTCCCGATACGTCCGACTCTTCCGACCCTTCTCTCACGATGTGATGTTCCGTCAGCTCCACAAAGGCCGGAAATTGTCACCCCGGTGAGTAGCCGCGGGGAACGGCTGGGCGAAAACTGTCCACCCCACCCGAGCACAGCCCACCCACATCCCCGTTACAGCGAACTCCCACATCCCCCACAGTTCGTCGGATCGTGCGCGTCGTCCGCAGGAGGAATTGCGGAAGACGCGTCACCGGACCGGAAGGTGTGAATCCGCACCGAGCCCCACCCCCCACGCTGAGTTCCGCACCCTGAGACGAGTTGGAGCACTCATGCCCCAGCACGTGCCCTCCCCGCTGCGCGCCGCGTTCCCGCGCTCCGCGCAGTACCCCCCGGCGCTCCCCCCACATCCGCGCCGGATCGTCTTCCTCGCCCGCCGCGACCTCGGCAATCCGGCGGCGGGCGGTTCCGAACTCCTGGTCGACCGGCTGGCCGGAGGACTGACCCGGCTCGGCCATCAGGTCACCCTGCTGTGCGGCGGCCCGGCCGCCTACCGCGACTACCGGGTCGTCTCCGCGGGCGGCGATCTCGGCCATTTCCTGCGCGCACGGCCCGCGTTGCACCGCCAGGTCGGCGACTGCGACCTGCTGGTGGAGGTGTGCAACGGCCTGCCCTATCTGGCCCCGCTGTGGCACCGCGGGCCCACCCTGTGCCTGGTCAACCATGTCCACACCGACCTGTGGAGGATGCGCTTCGGCGGACCGCTGGCCCCCGCCGCCCGACTCGGACGAAGACTCGAACACTGGGCCCTGGCCGGTGCGCAGCGCGGCGGTCTGCTGGTCGCCGTCTCGCCGTCGACCGCACACGCCCTGCGCGCGATCGGCGTCGAGCGGGACCGCATCCGGGTCGTGCACAACGGCGTCGAGGAGCCGGGGCCGCGCGCCCTGCGCTCGCCGGAACCGCTGTTCGTGGCGATGGGCCGGCTCGTCGAGTACAAGAGGATCGATCTGCTGCTGCGGCTGTGGGAGCGGGTGCGTCCGGTCACCGGCGGCCGGCTGGTGATCGTCGGCGACGGACCCGAGCGGGAGCGTCTCGAACAACTCGCCGGTCCCCATGTGGAGTTCACCGGACATGTCTCGGAGACGGAGAAGCACCGGCTGCTGTGCGCGGCATGGCTGCTGCTCCACCCGTCCGCCGTCGAGGGCTGGGGCCTGGTGGTCACCGAGGCCGCCGCCCGCGAGACCCCGGCGATCGCCTTCGACGTGCCCGGGCTGCGGGACTCCGTCGTCGACGGCGAGACGGGCCTGCTGGCGCGGGGCGAGTCCTCCTTCGCCGCGGCCTGGTGCACCCTCGCGCTGTCCACGGAGCGTCGCACCCTGATGGGCAGGGCGGCCCGCGACCACGCGGCCCGCTACCGCTGGAACCACACGGTCCACCAGTTCGGAGCGGTGGCCGCGGAGGCGGTGAGGGGCTGGACACCATGACGTCCCCCTGGACCAGGCCCGACGCACAGGCGTCGGGTACGGCGCACGCCCCGCAGGCGGGGCGACCGGCCAAAGCCCCCGGGACCGCCGGGGCGCCGCGCGTCCCAGGAGTCGCGGAGGCCGCCGAGACCGCGCGGGCCCCGCGAGCGGCGGGAGTCCCGACAGCCCCGGGGCCCGCACACGCCCCAGAGGTGTCGAAGTCCGCGGGCAGCCCGGGGAAAGCCGTACCCGGGGCGGTGCCGGGCGGGAACGCCGAGGACCCGCGAGCGGCGGACGGCGGGGTCGGCGGAGGTGCCGAGCGCACCCGGGGCACCGGGTTCAAGGACCCCTCGCTGCGGCGCTCCCTCGCGCTCTTCCAGGCCTTTCTGCACGAGCAGGAGGACCCCGAGTCCTGCTACACGCTGCTCGCCCGGGACGCCGCGGACCAGGTCGAGGCGTACGGCCCCGTGGAGGGCCGCGTCGTCGTCGACGTCGGTGGCGGCAGCGGGTACTTCACCGAGGAGTTCCGGCGGCGCGGCGCCCACGCCTATCTGTTCGAGCCGGACGTCAGGGAGCTGGGGCCCGCACCCGCCGGCTCGACGGTCGTCGCGGACGGCTATCTGCTGCCGCTGGCGGACGGTGTCGCCGACGTCTGCTTCTCCTCCAACGTGCTGGAGCACGTGGCCGACCCGCAGACGTTCCTGAGCGAGATGGTCCGGGTGACCCGCCCGGGCGGCCTGATCTATGTGTCGTTCACGAACTGGCTGTCCCCGTGGGGCGGCCACGAGTGGGCGCCCTGGCACTACCTCGGCGCCGAGCGGGCCCGCGCCCGCTACCGCCGCCGAACCGGAAGGGACGCCAAGCACACCCTCGGCGAGAACCTCTTCGCCGTGCACATCGGCAGCACCCTGCGGCAGGTGCGCGCTCGCGACGACGTCACGGTCGTCTCGGCCCGCTCCCGCTACTGGCCGTTCCTCGCGTCGGCCGTCGCGAAGACGCCCGGACTGCGCGAGTTCGCCACCTGGAACCTCCTCCTCATCCTCCGGCGGTGTCCACCATGACGAGCACGGTCCAGGCTCCTCCCCCGGCAGCCGTCCGCCCCGCCACGACCGCGGCCGGCCCCCCGCAGGGGCCGCGCTCGCGCGGCTGGCTGCTGGGTTTCTGGGCCGTGGTGTTCGTCCTCTTCCTGGCCGTGCATCCCGGACGGGCGACGTTCGACACCAAGCTCGGCGTGGCACTCGACCCGTGGCAGTTCCTGTCCGACCTGGGCCAGTTGTGGCACGACCGGGGAGGCTTCGGCGGCCTCCAGGACCAGTACGTCGGCTACGCGTGGCCGATGCTGCCGTTCTACGGTCTGTGCAGGCTGATCCACCTGCCGGTGTGGCTCGCGGAGCGGCTGTGGCTGTCGCTCGTGGTGTCCGTCGCCTTCTGGGGCGCGCTGCGGCTGGCGGAACGACTGCGCGTGGGCAGCGCGGCCTCACGCCTGCTCGCCGCCGTCGCGTACGCACTGTGGCCGGTCTTCACGGTCGTCGTCGGCTCGACCTCCGCGGCGGCACTGCCGGGTGCCTTCCTCCCCTGGGTGCTGCTGCCGCTCGCCGACGAGCGGTACGCCGCCCGGATCGCGGCCCTGCGCTCGGCGCTCGTCGTCCCCTTCATGGGCGGAGTGAACGCGGCGTCGACCCTGGCGTCGCTGCTCCCCGCCGGGCTGTACCTGCTGTCCCGCCCCCGCGGGCCCCGGCAGCGCAAGCTGCTCGCCTGGTGGGTGCCGGGCGTGATCCTGGCGACGGCCTGGTGGTGGATCGCCCTGCTGGTGCTCGGCGTCTACGGCGAGAACTTCCTTCCCTACGTGGAGACTTCGGCGACGACGACCGCCACCATGTCGGCGACCGAGTCGCTGCGCGGCGCGGGCAACTGGGTGGCCTACCTGAACTTCGGGGAGGCCTGGCTGCCGGCCGGCTGGACCGTCGCGTCCTCGGTGGTCGTGATCGTCTGCTCGGCGCTCGCGGCCGGTCTGGGCCTGGCCGGACTGGCCAGACGGGACATGCCCGAGCGGCGCTGGCTGGTACTGACCGTGCTCACCGTCGCGCTCGTCACCCTCGCCGGGTACGGCGGCTCGTTCGGCGCGCCGTTCCACGGGGTGGTCCAGGACTGGCTGAACGGCTGGCTCGTCCCCTTCCGCAACATCTACAAGTTCCAGACAGGGCTCGCCCTCGCGCTCGTCCTGGGCCTGGCCCATCTGGTCGCGGTCGCGGCCGAGACACGCGGCGCCCGCCCGGTGCGCGGCCGGCGCCTCGCCCCGCTGATCGCCGCCGTGCTGGTGCTGCCCGGGCTCGCCTGGCCGTACCTCAACGGGTCGATCCTGCAGCCCGGTTCGTTCCAGGAGCTGCCCAGGTACTGGCAGACCACGGCCGACTGGCTGGAGAAGTACTCGCCGGACTCCCGAGCCCTCGTCGTGCCCGCCACCGCGCACGGCATCTACACCTGGGGCTCCCCGATCGACGAGCCCCTGGACGTGCTCGCCGACTCCCGCTGGGCCGAGCGCGACTACGTGCCCTTCGGCACCCCGGGCAACCGGCGCGCCATGGACGCGGTGGAGCAGGCGCTGACGACCGGCGGCCAAGTCCCCGGCCTCGCGGACTACTTGAGCCGCGCCGGCCTCCACTACGTCGTCGTACGCAACGACCTGGACCCCGACCAGCTCGGGTACGTGCCCACCGCCACGGTGCGGCGCACCCTGGAGCAGTCCGGATACCGACGGGTGACCGGGTTCGGCCCGGTCACGACCGGCGGGCGGATCGCGAACGACACCCCCCTCCAGGTGGAGGGCCTCTACCCGCGCGGGCGCGCCGTGGAGATCTACGAACCCGCCGACCGGGACGTGCCGCGGCCCGGTCAGGCCGGACTGAAACCGATCGCCGACACCGCTGTCGTCTCCGGCGGTCCCGAGGCGCTGCTGCCGCTGGCCGCCGATCCGGCGGCGCGGGGCCGGGCCGCCGTGCTGACCGGCGACAACCACCCCGGTCTCGGCACCCCGCAGGTCCAGGTGGTGGGCGACGGGCTGCGGCGCGCCGACACCCGGTTCGGCCTGGTCGACGCCAACACCTCGTACACGTACACGCGCGACCAGCGCAACGACAGCGGCAGCGTGCAGGACGCGGGGAGGAAGCCGCACCAGATCCTGCCGACGAAGGGCATCGAGCACCAGACGGTCGCCCAGCTGCGCGGCGCCCGCTCGGTGACCGCGTCCTCGACCGGCAACTGGCTGTTCCACCTTCCGCAGTACGACCCCGTGAACGCCTTCGACGGCAACCCCGACACGGCCTGGGCCGAGGGCGCGGCGGGCTCGGCGGACGGGCAGTGGCTGCGGATCCGCTTCGACGGGTCCGTGGACGTGCCCTCGTCGTTCGAGGTGACACCGCTGCCGCAGGACGGCGTGCGCGCGGCGGCGACGCGCATCCGGGTGGAGACGGAGAAGGGCTCCGTCACGAGCTATCTCCAGCCGAACGGCATGAAGCAGACGGTCAGGGCGCGCCCCGGGTCCACGGGCTGGCTGAAGATCACGATCGTGGACTCGACACGGCCGCACGCCGGTCTCACCGGTGCGGGCTTCTCCGAGATCGCCCTCCCGGACGTCCAGGTCACCCGTCTGCTGCGGCTGCCCACGGACGCCTCGGGGCCGGACGCGTCCGCGGCGTCGGCCGAGGTCGTCTCCCTGCACCGCACCACCGACCCCACCGGGCTCTCCGCCACCGGCACGGAGGCGGGGCTGCACCGCAGCTTCGCCACCTCGACGGTGGGGACGTACGCCATGAAGGCGAGCGCGGTCCCGGTCCCCGGCGCCGAGCTCGACGAGTTGCTCTACGAGGTGGCGCCCGACCAGCAGAGCCGGATCAAGGCGACGGCGGACTCCACCGCGCGGCTCGGCGCCGGTCTGTCCGCGCGCAATCTCACCGACGGCGACCTCACCACGGCGTGGATCGCCGGCGGCAACCCGACGATCCATCTGAGCTGGCCGGACAAGCAGCCGGTCTCGTCCCTCGTGCTGGCCCCGGCGGGCGGTCTGTCGACCCGGCCGACCAAGGTGGAGATCAGTTCCCCGGACGGAGCGGCCGTCGTCGGCGTCGACGAGAACGGCTGGGCCCGCTTCGACCCCATCACCACCGACCGCCTCGACATCACCGTCACCGAGACCGCTCCGCTGACCGTCCACAACCCGGTCGCCGACGCCGATCTGCAGCTGCCGGTCGGCCTCACGGAGGCGTACGTCCCGGCGCTCGACCGGTACCGCACCCCGCAGCCGTCCGGCACCCGCCCGTTCTCGCTCCCGTGCGGGAAGGGCCCGGTCGTCGCGGTCGACGGGAAGTTGTACGAGACCGCCGCGAAGGGCACGGTGCGGGACCTGGTCGAACGCCGGGCCGTCGAGGTGACGCTCTGCCAGGAGGGGCGCGAGGACGCGGCGCTGGACTTCGCCGACGGCTCCCACCGCGTCGAGTCGGGGGACGCCGGGCCGCTGGCGCTCACGGACGTGACGCTGACGCGCGGGACGGTGGACGAGGCGGCCGGCGTCGGACGCGAGCTGACGATCCGGGACTGGCTGGGCGACCGCCGTACGGTGACGGTCGGCTCCGGCGCGGCCTCGTACCTGACGACGTACGAGAACTACAACGACGGCTGGAAGGCCACGCTGAACGGCCGGGAACTCACGCCGGTACGGCTCGACGGCTGGCAGCAGGGCTGGCAGATCCCGTCCGGCGCGGGCGGCACGGTCACGCTGTCGTACGAGCCGTCGACGACGTACGAGGCGGGGCTGATCGGTGGCGGCGTCGCCGTGGCCGTCCTCGTGGGACTCGTCCTGTGGCGGCGCCGCGCGCCCAACCCGGACGCACCGCAGCCGGAGGCCCCGCTGCCCGGTCTCTGGCCGGGTCTCGTCGCGCTCACCCTGGTCGGCGTGGTCGTCGCGGGCTTCTTCGCCCTGCTGGTGCCGGCGCTGGCCCTGCTCGCGCGACGGCGGCACACCCTGCTCGTCCCGATCGCGTTCCTCGCGCTCGCCGGCGCCGGGATCGCCGCGGCGACAGGCGCAGGTTCGCCGGTGTCCGCGGACGAGGGAGCCTTCGGGCCGACCGCCCAACTCCTGGCACTCATCGGCCTGTTCGCGGGCCTGGTGAGCGTACGGGAGCCGGGGTCCGGCACCGTCCCGGCCGCGCGGCCGACCCAGCCGCCGGCGTCGTCGGAGGCCCCGACGGCACCGCTGCCGCACCGGGTGCGCGGGACGAGCGGAGGCCCGGGGAGCGGAACCCCGGCCGGTCCGCTGCCCGGAGGCTTCGAGAAGAAGGCGCGGGCCGACGAGCCGGGTGCCGGCTCGGCCACGGCGGAGCCGGGAACGGCCGCGGGGTCCGCTTCGGGCGGGGAGCGGTCCGGTGCGGCGGAAGGGGGGCGGTCCGGTGCGGGAGGGGAGCGCCGGGTCGCGTCCGGTCCGACCGTCTCCGCCCGGGGGCCGGGGGCGGACCGGGCCGAGCCCGACCCGCCGACCGCGCGCATCGCGCTGCGCAAGCCGCGGTTCAGGGTGACACCGCCCGAGGAGCCCGGTCCGCGCACGGGCCAGGACACGGGCTCGGGCGCGGGCTCGGCCTCGGCCTCGGGCACGGGCACGGGCACGGGCTCGGGCGCGGGCTCGGACACGGGCTCGGACACGGGCTCGGGGAGGGGCGACACCCCATGACGGCTGTGGAGCACCCCCCGCGGGACGGCACGGGCGGCCCGGCCCGGCCGCCCGTCCGCGTCCCGTTCCCGGTGGTGGACGAGGTCGCCCGGCACTGCCTCCAGGAGGAGGAACCGGAGACGGTCCACATCGAGGTCCACCTGCCGGGACGGCTCGAACCGGCGCGGCTGAGGGCGGCGTTCGCGGAGGCGCTCCGCCGCCATCCCCGCATCCTGATGCGCGAGGCCGCGCGCCCCTGGTACCGGCGGCGCTACGAGTGGGAGCTGACCTCCGAACCCGACCTGGACGTGGTGGCCTTCCCGCTCCCCAGCCGGGACGCGCTGCGCGACGCGCGGACCCGGGCACTGCTGACGGCGCCCCCGCTGACCGCCTCCCCGCCGATCCGGCTGGAGGTGGTCGAGGGCGCGGGCCCGGCGATCGGCAGCGAGGCGACCGACGCGGTCGGCCGGACGGGCGCGGCCCTCCGCACCAGGGCGGCCGTCCCCACGGGGGCGGACAGCGGTCCCGCGGCGGGAGGCGGCCCCGCGACGGGCACCGACGGCACCGCGACCGGCGCGGGCAGCGACGACGACAGCCACGGCCCCGACGCCACCGCGGGCAGCGGCACCGGGGCAGGAGACCCCTCCAGGACGGGAGACGGCGCCAGGGCAGGAGACCCCTCCAGGACGGGAGACGGCGCCGGGGCAGGAGACCCCTCCAGGACGGGAGACGGCGCCAGGGCAGGAGACCCCTCCAGGACGGGAGACGGCGCCGGGGCAGGAGACGGCGGTCCCGACGCCGGCGCCGGCGGCAACCGCACCGATGCGGCAGCCGGTGCCGGCGGTGGGCGGCCGGAAGGGAAGGGCACCGTCCTCTTCCTCACCATCAACCACACCGCCCTGGACGGCCCCGCCTGTCTGCGCATCCTGGCGACGGCGGCCGAGCTGTACGGAGGCCGGGACAACACCCCGACGGCGCCCCCGGTGCGGACATCGGAGGCGCCGGGGGCGGAGGAGGCGGTGGGCCCTTCCACCTGGACCCCGCCCGCCCGGGTCGCCCACGGCACCCCCGAGCCGTCCGCGGGCAACGGCCTGCTCGTCACCGAACTGAGCGTGCCGCGCCGCCCCAAGGGCTCCCCGTACACGGTGAACGACCAGCTCATGGCCGCGACGGTGCTGATGGTCGCCCACTGGAACCGGGAGCACGGCGCGCGACCCCGCCCGCTGCGCGTCACCATGCCGGTCGACGACCGCACGAGGGACGCGGACATGCCGATCGGCAACGGCACACGGCTCGTCGAAGTCACCTTCGCGCCGGACGAGGTGAACGCGGACCGGATGGCCGAGCTGCTGCGCCGCACGGCGAACCGCACCCGTGCGCTGAAGTCCGTCGACCGCCCCCAACTCGGCCACGGCGCGGCCCTGCTGACCGCCCCCGTGGTCCCCGTCGCCTGGCGCGCCACCGTCACCCGGGGACTGCGGCGGGCCGCCGGGCCGTGGACGTCGACCGTCCTGCTGAGCAACATCGGCCGCATCCCGTACGCCCTGGACTTCGGTGAGGCGGCCGGCCGCGCCCACGCGGTCTGGTTCTCCGCGCCCGCCCGCATGCCGCGCGGCCTGACCGTCACGACGGCGTCCACGGCGGGCCGTCTGCACCTCGCCCTGCGCTGGTCGCGGACGCTGCTCAGCCACGGCGACGGCGCCCATCTGCGCGACCTCTTCGAGCACTATCTGCACGCCACGGAGCTGAGAGAGGCGAACGGCGCATGACCACGACAGCACCGGCCCCCGGCGGACTGCGCGACTTCTACGAGGACCCCTCCGTCCCCGTCGCCTCCGGGACACCGCGCAGCCTGCGGCAGGCCCGCATGCTGGCCGCCGCGCTCGGCCCGGCCACGGCGGGCCCGCGGACCGTCCTGGACATCGGCTGCGGGGACGGCACCGCCGCCGCGACCGCGGCCCCGCTGCTCGCCGGGCACCGCCTGGTCGGCGTCGACTGGTCGCAGGACGCGCTCAGACGCGCCCACGCGCGGCTGCCGTACGCGGTCCGCGGCGAACTCGGCGACGGCGGGCTGCCGTTCGCGACCGCGTCGGCCGACGCGGTGCTCTTCAGCGAGGTCGTCGAGCACCTGGCCGACCCGGACTCCGCCCTGGACGAGATCCGCCGCGTGCTGCGCCCCGGCGGCCACCTGATGCTCTCCACCCCGAACCTCGCCGCCTGGTACAACCGGGCCCTGCTCCTCGCCGGCGTCCAGCCCGTCTTCTCCGAGGTGAGCCTGCGCGCGATCCACGGCCGCCCGGGCAAGGAGGTCGTGGGCCACCTGCGGCTGTACACGGCGCGCGCGCTGCGGGAGTTCGTGACCGCCTCGGGCTTCGAGGTCGTACGGCTGGCGGGCGCCCCCTTCCACGGCGTACCGCGTCCGCTGCGCCCCCTGGACCGGCTGGCCTGCGCCGCGCCGTCCCTGTCGTCCATCCTGCTCCTGCACGCACGAAGGACGTAGCCCATGTGGTGGGGAGTGGCCGCGGCACTGCTGGCGAACGTCCTGTACAGCACCGGATTCGTCCTGGAGAAACGCGCGCTGGCGGCCCTGCCCGACGTGGAAATCCGCCGCCCCGCCCGGCTGTTGCGGCTGGTGCTGGGCAGCCCGCTGTGGATCGGCGGCTCGCTGGCCCTGGCCGCCGGGTTCGCTGCCCAGCTCGCCGTCTACCGCACGCTGCCGATCGCCGCGGCGCAGGGCATCTTCGTCTCCGGGCTCGTCCTGCTGGTCCTGCTCTCCTCCCGGCTGCTCGGTGAGGAGACCACGGGCCGCGAGCGGTACGCGCTCGGCGCGATCCTCGCCGCCCTGCTGATGGTCGTGCTGTCCCTGAACGAGGACTCCGACACGGTCAGCCGCGGCGCGCCCGCCCCGCTGATCCTCACGGTCTGCCTGCCGACGCTGTCGCTGGGCGTCTGGCTGTACGGAGCGGCCGAGCGCCGGTCCCGGAACCGGCACCGCATGCCGACCACCGGCGTCGAGTACGGCGTGGCGGTGGGGCTGCTGTACGGGGTGAGCTCACTGGCCATCAAGGGCGTGTCGAGCCGCCTGACCGCCCACGACCCGGGAGGAGCCGTCCTCGCCCTGCTCCGTTCCCCCTACCCGTACCTGCTCGTGTTCACCGGCGCGTTCGGCCTGGTCATGTCGCAGGCGGCGCTCCAGCGCTGCCGGGCCTCGCTCATCGTGCCGGTCTGCACGACGGTGACCTCGCTGTTCACCGCAGTGCTCGGCACGCTCGCGTTCGGCGAGGCGCTGCCGCACGACCCGGTCCGGCTCGCCCTGCGCCTGGCGGGCACCGCTCTCGCGGTGGCCGTCCTGCTCGCCATGCCCAAGCACGACGAAGCACCCCGACCGCCCATCGGTGCCAAGGAGTTGACACCCCCATGAACCCGGACGACCCGCTGCTGAGGATCCTGGCCTGCCCGCTGGACAAGGGGCCGCTCCACCTGCTCGTACCGGACGAGTCGGTGGCGGCGGAGGAAGCGCTGTACAACCCGAGACTGCGCCGCCGCTACCCGGTCGTCGACGGCATCCCTCAGCTGCTGCCGTCCTCCGGGGTGCAGGTCACCGAGGACGAGCACGAGGAGCTGCTGAAACGCATGGCTCCCTGAACCGGCCGCGGAGCGGTCCGGGTGGGCGACGATGGACGCATGCCGGCCAAACGCCCCACCGCCCCCTTCACTCCGCTCGACTTCCAGCTGGTCCTGCTGCGCCGTATGGCCGACCACAACCCCGGTCTCGTCGAGGACGCCCGCCACCGGCTCGGCGTCGGTGTCGCCGACATGCGCGAGGCCAACCGCCGCTGGCAGGCGATGCTGCACGCCCCGCGCTCCCGCTCCGCGGTCGCCCGCTACCGTTCGGTCCTCGGCGAGCCGGAGTCCGTCAGCCCGCGCCGGATCGGCGACCTGGACTGCGAGGCCCTGCTGTGGCCCGTCCCTCTCTGGTCCGAGCTGCGCTTCGAGGTCCTCGTCGCGCCGAACGGCGTGGCCTGGAACGAGTGGCTGGTGCGTGCCCCCGGTGCGCCCGGCCCCGAACTGCGCACCGTGGACGACCTTCTCCCCTGGTCCTGCACGGTCGACGAGGCGGCCCGCGCGTTCGCCCCCGCACGCCCCCTGGAGGGCACGGCGCCGACGCGCTGGGGCCTGGCGTTCACGGCGCCGGACGCGTCGGGGGCCGCGCGGGAGTGCGCGGCGGAGTTCACCTGGGGGCTGCTGCAGCGCGTCGCCGTCAGAGAGCGGCCCTGAGGACCGCCTCCACGACGGCCGGCACCGACCCGGGGTGCAGCCAGAGGAAGAGGTTCGGCTCGATCAGTTCCAGCTCCATCACGCGGGGCTCGCCGTCGTCGCCGTCGACGAGGTCGACCCGGGCGTAGAGCAGCGCGTCGGGCCCGCCCGGCACGGCGGCCAGCGCCCGCCCGGCCACGGCGAGTTCCGCGGCGGACGGCTCCCAGACCTCCAGCCGGGGATGCGGGACCTTGTCACCGTCGAAGGGCGTCCCCGGCTCCAGGACGGCCCCCTTCCGGCTGGCGTGCAGCAGCCGTCCGCCGTAGAACTGCAGGGCCCGCTCGCCGCGGACGTCGACGCCCTTCAGGTACGGCTGCACCATCGCGGTCAGGCCTTCCGCGTGCATCCGCGCGAGCTGCCGCACGGCCGTCTCCCGCTCCTCGGGCAGGTACCGGGCGGCATACCGCGCGCCGGCCCCGGCGGTCGGCTTCACGACGAACTCCGTCTCCGCGGGCAGCTCGACGGGGTCGCCCGGCGCGAGGTACCGGGTGGGCACGACGGGCACGCCCGCCGCCGCGAGGTCGCCGACGTACCGCTTGTCCGCGTTCCATCGCACGACGTCCGCCGGGTTGGCCAGCCGGGTCGCCTTCGCGCAGCGCTCGACCCACGCCACGAACTCGGCCAGGCGCCGGCTGTAGTCCCAGGTGGACCGGATCACGACGAGGTCGAAGGCCGCCCAGTCGACCGTGGAGTCGTCCCAGTGGACGACGGCGGCCTCCGCACCGGCCTCCTCCAGGGCGGCCCTGAGCACGGGCAGGTCCCGGTCCGCGCTGGTCTCCCCCTCCTCGGGCCGGTAGGTGGCGAGCGCGATACGGGCGCGGTCGGCTGTGCGGGCCACGGCGGACTCCCTCTTCGTACGACTGGTCCTCGGGGAGGCTAACAACCACCCGGGCGCCCGCCCCAGGCCTTTTGACCTCCCCCTTCGCCGCGGCACCCGCGGGCCGGTGCCCGGACGGGCCGTCCCGCGGGCGGGAAAGATCGTTCGGAAAACCCTGGCACCGGCCGGAGGGGGCCCGTACTCTCGGTGACGTGTGAGAACTTGACGCATCAACAGCCGGGAGCCCCTTGGTGAGCCAGTCCCCGCCGACCCTGCGCGAGACGCTCGCCCGTCCGCGCGTGAACCGTGCGGAGCCGGGCCGATGAGACTGGCCGGGGGCATCCGGAGGCTCGCGGCGGCTCTGCGCTCGCCGGCGGCCGACTCCGAGATGCACGCCCTCGCCGTGGAGCTCAGCCGCGTCCTGCGCGGGCGGATCGACGCCCCCGTCGGCGTACGGGAGTTGGCGGACGCCCTGTGCGCGGAGATGAGCGGACGCCGCGACGGCCGCCCCGTCCAGCTGCGCTTCGAGCGGTTCCCCGACGAGATCGAGGTCACCGGTCTGTGGATGGAGTTCCACGACTTCGACCTCGTCATCGTCGAGGAGCGCGCCGAGGCCGTGCAGCAGCTCGTCATCCTCGGCCACGAGCTGTGGCACATGAAGGAGGGCCACCGCGACCACCACGTCGCCGGCGCCGCGGCCGCCGCGCACGCCCTGTCGGAGCGGCCCGACTGGCAGGAGGTCGCGCTCACCGTCGCTGCCCGCGACGGCTCCCACGCGTCGGACGAGGCGCAGGCAGAGGACTTCGGCCTGCATCTCGCGAGCGTCTTCCGCTCCTGGCTGACAGGCCCGAGGAGCAAGGGCACCGGCGGGCCCGTGGATCCGGTGGGCCGCGCCATCCAGGCCTCCCTGGGCTACCGCGACCCCCGGGGCTGACCCGCGATGAGCCCCGCCCGCCTCGCCGACGGCCTGTACATCTCCTTCTGGATACCGGCGGCGGTGCTCACCGCCGCGCTCGCGATCAAACTGCCCAGCATCGTCAAGCTGTGGAAGGACCCGCTGCTGCGGGCCGTCGGCGGTCTCCTCGCGCTCGCCTGCGCCGTCTTCGTCTTCGCGGCGCCGCCGACCATCGCCCGGGTCAACCGCGCCACCGGCGTCCCGAACTTCTCGGCGCCCCTGGTCTACAGCCTCATCACCGCCTTCTGCGGGTCCTGTCTGCTGCTCATCACCGCCTGGCGCAACGGCATCTCGGACCGTTCCGCGACGACCCGCCGTGCCACGCGGTGGGTGGTGAGCGTCTACTCCTGCGTGGTCGTCGCGCTGTGGGTGCTGTTCGCGTTCGCCGACGCGCCCGTCGAGCGGGTGCGCGACCTCGACACCTACTACGCCACCACCCCGTTCATGCGCGAACTGATCGTGCTCTATCTGCTCGCGCACACCGTGGCCTGTCTGATCAGCTGCCGGCTCATCCGGAACTGGATCCGCGCCGACGGGCTCGACGCCTGGCTGCGCGGCGGTCTGAAGCTCCTCGGCGTCGGCTACGCGACGAACCTGGTCTACGACGCCGCCAAGGCCGTGGCGGTCGGCGCCCGGTGGACCGGCCGCGACCTGGACTGGCTGAGCACCTCGCTGGCACCGCCGGTCGCCTGCGTCTCCGCCATCCTCATCGCGGCGGGCTTCATCCTCCCGCACACCGGCCAGTACCTGCACCGCCGTGGCCGCACCCGGCTCAGCCACTGGCGTCTGCGGCCGCTGTACCGGCTCACCCGGAACGCCACCGGAGGCCGTGTCCCCTTCAAGCTGCGGGCCACCCCCGAACTGCGCCTCACCCGCCGCGAGACGTTCATCCGGGACGCGCTGCTCCACCTCGCCCGGTACATCGACCAGGACCTGGACCGACGCGCCTACGGTGCGGCCGTGGACCTGGGCCGGGACGCCCGCCGGGCCCGCCCGCTCGCCCACGCCGTGACCATCCAGGCCGCCGTCGACGCCAGACGCCGCTCCCGCGCGGAGGCCCCCGCGCCGCTGGACAGCCCGGACATCGAGGAGCTGCTGGAGGAGATCGAGGCCGTGTCCCGGGCGCTGCGCCGCACCGACGACATCAGGGCGGTCCGCGCACGCGTGGCCGCGGCGGCACCCGCGCACCTCGGCTGAGGGCCGCAGGGACCGCCCGGCCGGACGTCGTTCCGGCACGGGCCTCGACACGCGCCTCACGTCCCCGCTGCGACCGGACGGCCACCCGTGGGCGTGGCGTCATCGTGTAGGAACGGTGGTGACGGTCTCAGGCGGAACGTCCCTACTGGCAAAGGAGCACACGTGTCCTCCCTCTTCCCGGCCCTCGTGGGCGGCTCGGTCGCGGAGCGGTCCGCGCTGCGCTTCGGTGAGCGGTCCCTGACGTACGCGCAGCTCGCCGCCTCGGCCGGCGCCCTGGCCGCGCGCCTGGACGGTGCCGGGAGGGTCGCCGTGTGGGCGACGCCGACCCTGGAGACGGCCGTCGGCGTGGTGGCCGCACTGCTCGCCGGAGTGCCCGCGGTGCCCCTCAACGCGAAGTCCGGGGAAGGTGAACTGGAGCACATCCTGACCGACAGCGCGCCGTCCGCGGTGCTCGCCGCCCCGGGGGACGAACTGCCCTCTCCCGTCCGGGCGTTGCGGCGGATCGACGTCGTGGCCGAGCCGCCCGGCGGCGGGGCGGTGCCGGCGCTGCCGCCGGAGCCGGCGGGACCGGCGGACCCGGCGCTCGTCGTGTACACCTCGGGAACCACCGGCCCGCCGAAGGGCGCCGTCATCCCCCGCCGGGCGATCGCTTCCACGCTGGACGCGCTGGCCGACGCCTGGCAGTGGACGGGCGACGACGTGCTCGTGCACGGGCTGCCGCTGTTCCACGTGCACGGGCTGGTCCTCGGCGTGCTGGGGCCGCTGCGGCGCGGCGGCTCCATGCGGCATCTGGGGCGGTTCAGCGCGGAGGGCGTGGTCCGGGAGCTGAACGGCGGGGCGACCATGCTGTTCGGGGTGCCGACGATGTACCACCGGCTGGCCGAGACGCTCGACGCGGATCCGAAGGCCGCCGAGGCCCTCGGCCGGGCACGGCTGCTCGTGTCGGGGTCGGCCGCGCTGCCGGTGCACGACCACGAGCGGATCACGACGGCCACCGGGCGCCGGGTCGTCGAGCGGTACGGCATGACGGAGACCCTGATGAACACGAGCGTCCGGGCGGACGGAAAGCCGCGGCCCGGGACCGTCGGGGTGCCGCTGCCGGGGGTCGGCCTGCGGCTCGTCGAGGAGGACGGCTCCGTGATCGCGGGGTACGACGCCGACAGCACCCCCACCGGCGCGCACGACGGCGAGAGCGTCGGCGAGATCCAGGTGCGCGGGCCGAACCTGTTCACCGAGTACCTCAACCGGCCCGACGCGACCGCCGCCGCGTACACCGAGGACGGCTGGTTCCGCACCGGCGACATGGCGGTCCTCGACACCGACGGGTCCGTGCGCATCGTCGGCCGCAAGGCCACCGACCTGATCAAGAGCGGCGGTTACAAGATCGGCGCCGGGGAGATCGAGAACGCGCTGCTCGAACACCCGGGGGTACGCGAGGCCGCCGTCACCGGGGAACCGGACGAGGACCTGGGCGAGCGCGTAGTGGCCTGGATCGTGCCCACGGACCCGCAGTCCCCGCCGTCGGCCGACGAGTTGGCCGACCAGGTGGCCCACAGACTGGCTCCGCACAAGCGGCCGCGCGTCGTGCACGTCCTGGAGTCGCTGCCCCGCAACGACATGGGCAAGATCCTGAAGCGGGCGCTGAAGCGTGACTGAGCGGATCCCGGCCCGCGCGGCCCTCGCCCTGCTCACTGACGACTTCGTGCCCTTCTCCGCCCCGAAGGGGGCGCACCCGCCCGACGGTCCGCTGTCCTGGCGGGGATACGACGACGCCCGCGCCCGCGCCCGGGAGCGCACCGGCGAGGAGGAGTCCGTCGTCTGCGGCACCGCGCTCCTCGGTGCCACGCGGGCCGTGCTGGTCGCCTTCGAGTTCGGCTTCCTCGGCGGCTCGCTGGGGGTGCGCACCGGTGACCGGCTGGAGGCGGCGTACACGCACGCCCGCGCGCAGCGGCTGCCCGTCGTCACGCTGGTCGCGACGGGCGGCAGCCGGATGCAGGAGGGCATGCTCGCGCTCACCCAACTCCAGCGGGTGGCACGGCAGTCGGCGCTCACCCGGGAGGCGGGGCTCGCGCAGATCGCCGTCCTGCGGGACCCGACGACGGGCGGTGGCTGGGCCACGCTGGGCGCGGGCGCCGATGTGACGCTGGCGCTGCCGGGCGCCCAGGTGGGATTCGCGGGCTCCCGGGTCCGGCCGCCCGACGCGGACCCGGCGGCGTACACGGCACAGGCCCAGCTGGCGGCGGGCGCGGTGGACGACGTCGTGCCGGCGTCGGAGCTGCGCGGCACGCTCGCGCTCTGGCTCGACCTGCTCACCCGGCCCTCCGCCGGGACCGCGCCGCCGCCCCGGGCGCTGGGCGCGGCCGGGCTGCCCGCCACGGGATGGGACGCGGTGCTCCGGGCCCGTTCCCCGCGGCGGCCACGCGCCCACGCCTATCTGGACGCGTACTTCACGCACCGGGTCGCGCTCCGCGGGGACCGTTGCGGGGGCACCGACGAGGGCATGCTGTGCGGTGTCGGCCTGACGCACGGCGGACGGTCCGTCGCGTACGCGGCCCAGTGCGGGACCGCGACCCGGCCGGCCGGGTACCGCACCGCCGCCCGGCTGGTCCGTCTCGCGGGCCGGCTCGGCATCCCCGTGCTGACGCTGGTGGACACGCCGGGTGCGGCGAACGACGCGGACGCGGAGCGGCAGGGCGCGGGTGCCGCCATCGCGGATCTGTTCACCGCGGTGGCGACGGCACGGACGCCGGTGACCACGCTGGTCATCGGCGAGGGCGGCTCCGGCGGTGCGCTCGCGCTGGCGGCGCCCGGCAACACCTGGGCCACGCCGGACAGTTACTTCTCCGTCATCGCCCCGGAGCTCGCGGCCGCCATCCTGAAGCGGCCCCCGGACGAGGTGCGCGGCACCGCGGATCAGCTCCGCGTGCGTCCGCAGGATCTGCTGGAGCTCGGTGTGGTCCGCGGCATCGTGGAGAGCGCGGCGGTCTGAGCGGACACGGCGACGCCGGCTCCCCCTGCGAGGGGAGCCGGCGCCTTCCGTGCGGGGGTGGTGGTGGCCGGCGCACGTGGCCGGCGCACCCCGGTCGTGGCTAGCGCACCCCGGTCGCGCGGATGATCTCCTGGCTCACCGAGCCGCCCCGGTCGTCGGCGGCGGAGGCCCGCAGCGAGACGTACGCGGTGCCGCGTGGCACGTTGAGCGTCCCCTTCCACGACGCCGTGCCGCTCGACAGCGGGACCGTCCTCCAGGTCCGGCCGTCGTCGTACGACACCTCCAGCTTCGCGCCGCCGATGGTCCCGGTGTCCGGCGCGCCCTTCACGTACTCCGCGTGCAGGCCGACCGGCACTCGGCCGTCGCGCACGTCTCCCGCGAGGTCGGTGTCGATGTCGTAGCCGAGGTTGAGGAGCGGCAGGAAGGTCCAGCGGTCGTCGGGGGTGGCCGCCGACCGTACGGTCCACTCGGAGTGGCCCTTGGTGGACAGTTTCCAGCGGTCGGGGTCGAGGGTGGTGTCCGTGACGACCTTGTAGGTGTGCTCGTCGGCGGGCGCGTCCCAGACGTAGGCGCCGGAACTCGTCTTGCGGTCGACCAGCGTGCCGTCCTGGTACACCTCGGTGAACTGGGTCATCCCGCTGTCGTCGCTCCACACGTCGCCGAAGCCGGTGTGGTCGGGCCCGGAGTCGCCCCAGCCGGGCGTGTTGAACTGGATCACGTTGCCCGACCGCTGCTGCCCCCAGCCGAGCCCGGTGCCCAGGTACGGGTGCCAGACCGGCTTGAACCAGTCGAGCGGGGTCCGGGTGCCGCCCCGGTAGGCGATGACTCCGCTGCGCTCCTCCAGCGCGCCCGCGCCGACGTTCACCGACTCGTGCCAGAGCTGCCCGGTGCCCGTGGAGACGTAGTCGGTCCGTTCGGCCGGGTAGTCGATGCGCTCCTGGAAGCCGATGCCGATGGGGAAGGTGTCGGTGATCGAGTAGCGGTACTCGCTGCCCGACACGGGCTTCGCGGCGTGGAACCGGGTGTCCAGCACGGCGAGTTCACGGGCACCGGGCTCGTAGGTGAGGTCTCCGCGCGGGACGCCGCCCGGGTGGCCCTGCGCGAGGTCGTACACGTACGGCGTGTTGCGCGTCCCGGTCATGTCGACCCGTCCGGCCGCCCGCAGCCGTGCCGCGTCCGCGGTGTCGACCGTGGCGATCTGCAGCGGCCGGTCCGTGTTGTCGTCCGTGCCGAACCAGGCGTTGAGGCGTCCCGCGGTGTCGTCGGTGACGAACAGGGCCGCCGCTCCCGCGTCCTGGGCGGCCTGGGCGAGGGCGGCGGGCTCGACGCCGTCGGCGAGGCGGGCGAGCACGGCCTTGCCGCGCACACCGGTGAACGGCCCGGTCCCCACGTCGGCCAGCGGCAGCCTGCTGCGTCCCTCGATCAACGTGCCGCCCGGCTGGACGACCGCCTCGCGGACGCCGTCGACCTCCAGCAACGGCTTGCCCAGCCGCCACACCGTGCGGTACTCGAAGCCGCCTTCGGTGACCTTCCCGGTCGGCGCGGCGAACACGCTGTCGTACTTGACGGGCACCTCGACCGCACCGAACAGGTCGGAGCCGCCGCCGCTGCGGTCGTACTCCATCAGCAGCTGCCGGGTCTCGGTGCGCCGGTCGACCCTCGCACGGACCTCCTTCAACTGCCTTCCGTCCAGGGTGACTTCCCGGTTGCGGTCGAGCTGTAGCTGGGGGGCGGCGAGGAAGCCGAGGCCGAGGGAGTCCGCGCCGCGGCTGCCGCGCACGTCGAGGAAGGACGTCAGGCTGTACGTGCCGGGCTTCAGGCGGAGTTCCAGGGTGCCGGAGTCGCCGACCGTCACGGGATAGGGGTCGACGCCCTGCGCCAGCTGCTGCACCGCGAGGTCGGCCGCCGTCGGCGACCCGTCGCGGTCCTTGACGTGGACGGTGAGCGTGTACCGCTCCTCCTCCTTGACCAGCCCGAACACGGTGTGGGCGACGGGGGTGCCGGCGACCGAGGCGACGATCTGCCCGGAGGTGTTGCCCACGGGCGCCTCGCCGGCGTCGCCGGTCACCGTCGTGGACGCGGTGCCGTGCGCGGGCACGGTGAGCGCCCGGTCGGCGAGGGAGGCCACCCCGTCGGGGCCGCCCTGCACGGTGAGCGCCAACTCGACGGGCTGGTCAGAGGAGTTGGCGTAGGTCAGGGTCTTCGTGACGGGCTTGTCGTCCTCGTAGGGCCAGCTGTGGAAGCCGAGGTCGGCGCTGCCGGTGGCGGTGACCTCCGCGTCGACGGCGTCCGGCACGCTGACCCGGCCCGCGCCCAGCACGTAGGCGGACGCGTCCAGTTGCTCCGACGTCGACATCAGCGCGTCCTTGAGCCGGGCGCCGGACCAGTCCGGGTGCTTCTCGGCGAGCAGTGCGGCCACGCCCGCGACGTGCGGTGTCGCCATCGACGTACCGCTCATCGAGGTGTAGGGGCCACTGCCTTCGACGAGTCCGGAGCGGGCCGCGAGGATGTCGACGCCGGGGGCGGAGAGGTCGGGCTTGAGCGCGTTGTCGCGATAGCGCGGTCCCGCGCTGGTGAAGTAGGCGGCCTCGTCGGCGGAGTCCACCGCGCCGACGGTGAGCGCGGAATCGGCGGCGCCGGGCGACCCGATGGAGGAGGGCGCGCCGGTGTTCCCCGCGGCGATCACGAACAGCGCCCCGGTCTCCGCGGAGAGGGTGTCGACGGCCTCGGCCATGGGGTCGGTGCCGTCGCTGGCCTCGGTCGAGCCGAGGCTCATGGAGATCACCTTCGCGTGCACGTCGCGCGCGGCCCACTCCATGCCGGCGATGATCTGCGACTCGCTGCCCGAGCCCTGGTCGCTGAGGACCTTGCCGACGGCGAGCGTGGCGCCGGGCGCGACCCCCTGCTCCTTGCCGTCGGAGGCGGCTCCGCTGCCGCCGACGGTCGAGGTGACATGGGTGCCGTGCCCGTTGCGGTCGGCGACCTCCTGTCCTTCGATGAAGCTCTTGCTCCGAAAGACGCGCCCGGCCAGATCGGGATGGTCGGCGTCGACACCGGTGTCGAGGACGGCGACGGTGACGCCCTTGCCGGTGAGCCCCGCCTCCCAGGCCTTCGGGGTGCCGATCTGGGCGTTGCTCTCGGCCATGTCGGCCTTCACGCGCCCGTCCAGCCAGACCTTGCCGATGCCCGCCTGGCGGGTCACGGCCCGCCAGAAGGTGCGGCCCTTGTCCGCGTCGACGGCCGCGCCGCGGATGCTGGGCAGCTCCCGTGTCCGCTCCGCGCCGGACGGGGTGGCCGCGCGCGCCTTGCGGTCGTAGGTCACGATGAGCGGCAGCTCGTGCGTCTGCCGGTCGGTCAGCCCCTGACGTATCAGCTCGCTCACGTCGAACAGGCGCCGGTCCAGGGTGCCCGCCCGCAGGTAGGGCAGCGCCTCGTCCGGTACGACGGTGACGGCGCCGTTCGCCACCTGGGTGCGCACCGCGCCGGTCGCGCCCCGCGGGCGCTCGACGGACACGGTCTTCTTCCCGCCGCCCAGATCGGTGACGGTCACCTTGTCGCCGGTGACGAGAGTGACGGTGCGGGCGGCGGACGCCGCCTTCGCCGGCTCGGGGGTGGCGATCTGGGTGCCGAGCGCGCCCGCCCGCCCCGTGGGCAGCAGGGCGAGCACGAGCCCGGCCGACAACAGCGCCGCCCCGCGTCTCGCTGGTCCTCTGGTCGTCATCTCTGCCCTCTCTGCTCGGCTCTGCTCCGGCTGGGTCCGTTCTCCGCTTCCGCTGTGCCCGGCGCCGCTCCCGCTCTGCCTCCCCGTGCGGGACGGGCGCTGCGAAGAGTGTCAGGGGGCTTGTGTTGCAGGGGAGTTGACGCGACCTGGCGGGAAGGCGCCCTGGCGGCTTCCCGCCAGGACAGGCGGGTACGAGCCGCAGAAACCGGGACAGCCCCGAGCACCGTCCGTAACAATGGGGACGGCCGAGGGTCACGACGGACGGGGGAGCCGGCGCCATGGACGGACTGGTGGAGTTCAAGACGGACGAGGGTGCGCTGGTCGTCGTCGAGGGCGTCGACGACGGGACCGGATCGCGGCTGGTCGCGCGGGACGACGGGACCGTGCAGGCGGCCCGCACCTTCGAGGGCTCGCTGGAGGGCGTACGGGCCGCCGCCCGCTCCGCGCTGCGGGTGTTCCGCGACGGTCTGAACCCCGATGCCGTGGAGATCGAGTTCGGCGTCAGACTCACCGCGGAGGCGGGCGCGTTGATCGCCAAGAGCGCCGTCGAGGGCCATCTCGTCGTCAAGCTCTCCTGGTCGCCGGGACAGTCCGGGGGCTCCGGCTCCGCGGAGACCGCCGCACAGTCATGAGCAGCGCCGCGTGGCACGCCAGGATCAGCTGCGGGCGGGAGACGGGTGCCGGGTTCCTCGTCACCGAGCGGCACGTGCTGACCTGCGCGCACGTGGTGGCGCGCAGCGGCACCGCGGAGGTGCGCGTCCGCTTCGGACCGGGTGTGCCGGACGGGCACGACGGCGACGGGCTGCCCGCGAAGGTCGTCGCGCACGGCGGCTGGGACGGCCGCGACACGGACCCCGGTGACGTCGCCGTCCTCGAACTCGACCGCGCCGTGGCCGTCGAGCCCGCGCGGTTCGCACCCCCCGCCGACGCGTACGGGGACCCGCCGCGCAGGCTCCTGGCGTACGGCTTCCCCAAGCGGTACGAGGAGGGGACGCTCGCCGAGTACCGGGCCACGGCCGATCAGCTGATCGCGGGCGAGTGGGTCCAGTTGGAGGCGTGGGCGGCCCACGGCCAGCCCCTGGTACCGGGGTTCAGCGGCGCCGCGGTCACCCTCGCGGACACCGGCCGGGTGGTGGGCATGGTCTCCGCCGCCGCGCGGGACCCCCAGATCCGCAACGGGCGGATGCTGCCCGCGCACGTCATGGCCCGCTACTGGCCGCGGCTCGGCGAGCTGATCCCGACGCCGGAGTACGGGCGGGCGGAGAAGGAACGCCTGCGGGAACTGGTGCAGGGGCGCGGCCCGGAGTTCGAGGGCCGCCCCGACTGCAGCCCCGAGCGGCTCTACAGCGACGCGGTGGGACCGTTCGGGCCGCCGCTGCCGGCCCGGCGGTTCGGCTCGCTGTGGGACGCGGCCTGGTACCTGCTCTCCGAGGTGCCCGACACCGGCGCCGTCGCCCGGTTCGCCACGCGGCTCGCCGACTTCGTGGAGGACGCGCCGGCCCGCGGCGCGCTGCGGGCCTGGCCGTCCCGGCCGCAGGACCGTCACCCCGGGCCCCCGCGGCCCGGTCCCCCGGCGGCACACCGTCCGGCGGCGGACCGGCAGCCCTGGTCGCCGATCCTCGTCGAGATCGCGCCGAGCGGCTCGGGCGACCACCACTTCCTGGTCGAGGTGTCCGCGTACACCGGCCGGCACCGCCGGGTCGTCGGCTCGCGCGCGCTGCCCGCCGACCGGGTCCGCGGCTACGCCCTCCAGCGCATCGACGAGGCCTACCACGAACTGGAGCCGGAGGCCCGGGAGCTGATCGCGTTCGTCCTGCCCCGCCGCTGGCTCAACACGGACGTGGCGCACTGGCAGCGCAGCGCCGACGACGACAGCCCGCTCGGCTCCTTCGCCCCGCTCGTCGTGATGGACCTGGAGCGGCGGCGCAGCGGCGGACTCCAGCACAAACTGCTGCAGAAGTGGCAGCGCCTCGACGCGCAGCCCGCGGCACGGCTGCATCGCATCGGCTGCGGGGCCCTCGGCCAGGACCCGGTGCGGCTGACGATCGGGCTGCGACGCGGCGCGGACATGGTGGGGTTCGCGGCCCCGCCCCGCGCGGGCGGCACCCGGCGGCTGTTCCAGGCGAGCCTGAACGCGGCGGTGCCGGTGATGTTCTGGCCCCGCACCGGGTGCCGCGGGGACCATCGCGGGGCGGCGCACGAGGACTGCACGGGCGCCGCGTTCCTGGACCGGCTCGCGAAACACCTCGCGGACCTTCCGCCGTCCGAACTTCCTTCCCACATACATGAGTTGCGCGAGGCCGCGTACGCCGCCGACGCGTCCGAACCGCACTGGGCGTACGACCTTGCGCTGCTGTGGGAGGACCCCAGATGCCTGCCCGACCCCGTCGGCTATCTGCACTCGCCCGTCGGCTGAACACCCGTCCGCCGTCCGGCCGGCCCGCTAACGAGGAGAGACCATGTCCCTGTGGCCCGTCTACACGGGTGGGAGCGAGCCGCACGACGGCATCGCGAAGCTGCCGGCGCCGCCACCGTGGCGCGACTTCGACGGCGGCCCCGAGCTGGACACGCCCGCCGTGGACGACGACACCTCGGCGGCCTCCCCGGACCGCAGGCACCGCGCCCGCACCTACCGCGCCACGGACCGCGCCGTCCAGCTCGTCAACGCGGCCCTGTACCTGCGCAGGCCGCTGCTGGTGACCGGCCCGCCGGGCAGCGGGAAGTCGAGCCTCGCGTACGCGGTGGCGCGCGAGCTGCGGCTCGGGCCCGTGCTGCGCTGGAACATCACCAGCCGCACCACCCTGCGCGACGGGCTCTACCAGTACGACCCGCTGTCCCGTCTGTACGCCGCGGGCCGCGCCGCCGCGCACGAACCGTCCGCGGACGACGGGCTCCAGGACCATCTGCGCCTCGGCCCCCTCGGCACCGCCCTCCTGCCCTACCGCCGCCCCCGGGCGCTGCTCATCGACGAGATCGACAAAAGCGACCTCGACCTCCCGAACGACTTGCTGAACATCCTGGAGGAGGGCGAGTACGAGATCCCCGAGCTGGTCCGCGCGGCCCGGCACACACCCGCCGCCGAGGTGATGACCGCCGGTACGGACGACCGCGTCGCGATCCTGCGGGGCCGCGTCCGCTGCCGGGCCTTCCCCTTCGTGGTGCTGACCAGCAACGGCGAACGCGAGTTCCCGCCCGCCTTCCTGCGCCGCTGCGTCCGCCTCGAACTCCACCAGCCGCGCGACGCCCACCTGGAAGCCATCGTCCGGGCCCACCTCGGCGAGCCCGACGCCTACGCCCGGGAGCTGATCACCCGCTTCCTCTCCCGCGGCACCGGCGGTGAACTCGCCACGGACCAGCTCCTGAACGCCATCTACCTGACGGGGGCCGCGGGCGTCGACGCCGCGTCACGGGACGACCTGGCGGAGCAGCTGATGCCGTATCTGAGCCGCACCCAGGACGACGATGAGTTCTGACCCCGCCGACGCGACGGGCACGCCCGGCACTTCGGACGGCACGGCCGCCGGCGAGGGGCCCGCGGCGGGACCCGCCGCGCTCGCCCGGCTGCTCGGGGAGGTCACCGGCGGGGAGCCGCCGGGCTCCGTGGAACTGGCCGAGCTGCTGTGGCTCGCGGGGCATGCCGAAGGGGACTCGACGCCCGGGCGCGCGCCCCGGCCGCAGTCCGCCGGACGTGAGCCCGCCGGCACCCCGGCCGCGCCGGAGGCACCCACGCCGGCCGGCCCGCCACCGCCCGCGCCCCCGGCGGGCCCAGAGGCCGAACCGCCCCCAGGGCCGGGGCACTCCGAGGACCGTGTCCCCCTCCTGCTGCCCGGCGGCGACACGGCCGACAGCGGCGGACCCGGCGACGACGACGGTCCGCACACCACGCTCCTCGCCCCCGCGCCCCCGATGCTGCCCCACCCGCTCGCGCTCCAGCGCACCCTGCGGCCCCTCAAGCGCCGGGTGCCCGCGCCCGTCGGCCAGGAACTCGACGAGGAGGAGACCGCGCACCGCATCGCCCGGCTCGGCGCCGCACCGCCCTGGTGGATGCCCGTGCTGCGCCCGGCGACGGAACGCTGGCTGACCCTGCACCTGGTGCACGACACCGGGCCCACCATGCCCGTCTGGCGCCCGCTCGTCCGCGAACTGCACACCGCGCTGGCCCAGTCGGGCGTCTTCCGCACGGTGGAGCTGCACCGGCTCACCGCCGGCGGAACGGTACGGCGACCGGGCTCGCAGGAGGCGTACGCCGACGGGCGCACGGTCACCCTGCTGGTCAGCGACTGCATGGGCCCCCAGTGGCGGGGCGGGCCGCCGGGCACCCGCTGGTATCGCACGCTGCGCCGCTGGGCGGCCCGGATGCCGGTGGCCGTGCTCCAGCCGCTGCCCGAACGCCTGTGGCGCACCACCGCCCTCCCGGCGACGACCGCCCGGATCTCCGCCCCGTGGCCCGCCGCCCCCAACTCGGCCTACTCCGTGGACTCCTACGCCGTCACGGACCCGCACGGCTCCGCGCCGCTGCCGCTGCCCGTGCTGGAACCCTCGGCGCCCTGGCTGGCGAACTGGTCGGCGCTGGTGGCCGGTTCGGGTCAGCTCCCCGGTTCGGTGGCGCTGCTGGACCCCGCTCCCCCGCCCGCCCCGCTGGACGAGCAGGGCCGCGGCGACGTCGAGCAACTCTCCCCGGAGGAACTGGTCCTCCGCTTCCGGTCCATCGCCTCTCCCGAGGCCTTCCGCCTCGCCGGGCATCTCGCCGTCGGCCGGGCCGAACTGCCCGTCATGCGGCTGGTCCAGGCCGCGATCGAGCCCAGTCCGCGGCCGCAGCACCTGGCGGAGGTCATCCTCAGCGGAGTGCTCAGCAGCACACCGGGCCCGCCCGGTTCGTACGCCTTCCGTCCCGGCGTCCGCGAGCTCCTGCTGGGCAC
The DNA here is from genome assembly GCF_002300165.1 of Streptomyces sp. Tue6028. GTDB lineage: Bacteria > Actinomycetota > Actinomycetes > Streptomycetales > Streptomycetaceae > Streptomyces > Streptomyces siamensis. The sequence goes on from NZ_MLCE01000012.1 coordinate 406,429, forward strand.
ACTGCCGCGCACCGCGCACACCCGCACGGCCGAACTCCTCTCCCGGGTGGGCGCGTTGATCGACGTCCGGGCCGGGGTGGCCGCGGGGGAGTTTCCCGTGCTCGCCCCCGGGCGCGGGGACGAGCGGGGCGGCGGCGAGCCCATCGCGACGGTGCGGGAGGAGAGCCTCAGGAGGCTGGGCGGTGCGACGCCACCGCGCTCCGGAGGGCTGGTGCTCGGCCGGTACCGGCTGGTGCGGCGGCTCGGGACGAGCGGCGGACACGCGCTGTGGCAGGCCATGGACACCGAGGCGGACCTGACCGTGACGGTGCACCAGTATCCCGCGCCTCCCGCACGGCACCCGTTGTTCCTGGAGCGCGCACGCGCCCTCGCCGCCGTCGGGCACGCCCATGTGATCGCCGTGCGCGACTACGGGATCGACGACGGACTGCCCTGTCTCGTCACGGAGTTCGTGGAGGGCCTCACCGTCGCCGAGCTGACGGCGGAGGGCGGCTTCGGGCTGCCCTTCTCGCTGCTCGCGCCCCTGGCCCAGCAGGTGGCGGACGGTCTGCGGGCCGCGCACGAGAAGGGCGTCGCCCACGGCCGGCTGACCCCGAACGCGCTGCTCGTCGCGCCGGACGGCACCGTGAAGATCACCCACTTCGCGCTGGACGCGGAGCAGCCACCCGACCAGTCGAAGGACCTGAGCCGGTTCGGCCATCTGCTGCGGCGGCTTGCCGGAGGCGACTCGGCACCCGAACTCGGCGCGATCCCCGGCGAGTTCAGGGCGTTCTTCGACGACGCCCTCACCCCGCTCACCTCCTCGGACCTGGAGGCCCAGCGACGCGGCAGGGACCTCTTCCTCACCCCCTCCTTCGCCCAGGTCCTCCAGGCCGGGGAGGCCGCCCGGTTCCGGTACCGCGTGCTGGGCCCCGTGCGGGTCAGCCAGGGCAGCCGCCCCCTGGCCGCCGGTGCGCCCCGGGAACAGGCGCTGCTGTGCATGCTGCTCCTGCGCCGCGCGCGGACGGTGACGCACGAGGAACTGATCCAGGGCCTGTGGGGGCGTCGGCGCCCGCAGCGCGCGGCGCGGCTGCTGTCTACGTACGCGGCCGGTCTGCGCAGGACCCTGGGCCCCGGCGTGCTGGCCACCACGGCGGACGGCTACGCCCTCCTCGCGGACCCCGGAGGCGTCGACCTGAACCGCTGCGAGGAGCTGATCGCCCGCTCGAAGGCCCTCCGGGACGAGCAGAACCCGGCGGGCGCGCGCGCCGCCGTCCGGGAGGCGCTCGCCCTGTGGCAGGGCCAGCCCGTCGACGGCGTGCCCGGACCCGCCGCCGAGACGACCCGCGGCCGCCTGCGCGCCCTGCGCCTCACGCTCTGCGCCACCCGCGCCGAACTCGACCTGGAGCTCGGCCGCTTCGAGCGCGCGGCGGCCGACCTCACCGAACTGCTCCGCTCCCACCCCCGGCGGGAGGACTTCCGGCGGCTGCACATCCTCGCCCTCAAGGGCCAGGGCCGGATCGCCGAGGCCATCGAGTCGTACGAGGCCTTCGAGGAGGCGAGCGAGCCCTACGGCGAGCCGAGCGCGACGATGCTGGAGCTGTACCGCGAGCTGCGCGGCGCCCCGGAACGCGCCCGGCCCACCATCGTCGTCGAGTACCTCGATCCCGGCGAGCAGGCCCGGCAGCCCCGCAGTCACAGCGCCGTCGGCCGCACCCTGGCCTGGCTGCTCTCGCTGAGCGACATGGCCCCCCGCGACTACGAGCTGCTGGCCCGCGACAACGGCTACCTCGTGATCACCGAGCCCGAGGCGTCCGTACTGACCGCGCTGCACGCCGTCATGCGTGAACTGCCGGGCGCCCTGCTGGAGATGGAGGATCCGCCGCGGCTGTCGGTCACGTTCTGGCACACCGCGCAGTTCACGCCCGCGGACCGTGCCGCGACCCTGACCGCCGACGTCGGCTCCGGCCGCGACGTCGTCATCGTCCTGTCCCCTCCGCTGCACGAGGAGCTGATGGGCGGCGGCACGGCCGTCACCGACGCCTCCTTCCTCCCCCTGCGCTGGGAGGGATCGGGCCCGCCCGTGGCCTGGTACTACCCGCTGGACCTGCCGGAGCGGGCACCGGAACCGGCCGAACGGGACCTGGTGCGCGGTCCGTTCACCAAACGTGAGATCGAGCGGATCCGCGTCCCCGAGCAGGGCCGCGCGGCCGTCGTGCACACGGAACCCGACGGTTCGCTGACGCTCCTCGACCCCGGCCGGCCCCTCGGCAAGCGCCCGCCTCGGTACCTGATCACGTACTACGAGGTCGACCTGACCGCGCAGGGGACCACGCATGAGCTGCACCTGCCCAGCTCCGGGCGCGGCGCCTTCGCCGCGTCGGCCGAGCTGTCCTGGCACGTGGACGACCCGGTGGCATTCGTCCGCAGCGAGGCCACCGACGTGTCCGGACTGCTCCTCGACCACCTGGTCAGGGAGGCCGGACGGATCACGAGGCGCCATCCGCTGACGCGCGCGGGCGCCGCCCAGCGGGCGGTGCACGACGGGCTGCGCAGATGGCCGGTGCCGGGGTTGTCGGTCGGGTGTTCGGTACGGCTGCGCCCGGGCGCGCCGGCGTCGCAGGCCCCGCCTCCCCAACCGGTGGAGCAGCCGGTGGAGCAGCCGGTGGAGCGCACGGCGCCGGACGGGAGGGCGGGGCGTCACCCCGCGGATTCCCTGCTGGGCGACGCCGTGTGTGTGCTCCTCGGCTTCCACGGCACCCTGGCCCGGCTGTGGGGCGGCGTGCAGCGCGACGCCGTGAACCGCGAGCTCGCCACGCTCCTCGTGGAACTGCGCAGTCCCGACGACGCCCTGAGCGGCACCTCCCTGCCGGGCGGGGGCGCACCCACACCGCCTCTTGAGGGATACGCCGATCCGTACGACCTGCTGCGCGCGTTCGCGGACCACCGGTCCGGGCCCGAACTGCGGCGACGGCTGGACCGGCTGGAGGCGGCAGCCGCCGCCTCGGCGTCACCCGTCCCGTACGCGGACTCCCTGGTCCGCGCGCTCGCGGACACCGGCCGGGGCCCCGCCGTCGTCACGAACGCCTCGCGGCGCGCCGTCCTGTCGTACCTGACGTCCAGGGGTCTGGCGGACTCGGTGACCGGCGGAGTGCACGGACGGTCCGACGACCTCGCTCTGCTGATGCCGGACCCCGACTGCCTCCGGCGCGCCCTGGACGAACTGGGGGTCGCCGCCCATGAGGCTCTGCTCATCGGATCCACCGTCGCCGAACTGACCGCCGCGGACGCCGTCGGCCTCCCCTTCGTCGGCCTCACCCGGCAGACGGGGGTGGAGCGGCGGCTGACCCGGGCGGGCTGCGAGCGGATCATCACGTCCCTGGAACCGGTTCTCGATGAGGTGCGTACCTCCTAGACGCGTGTCCTTCCCCAGGACCACCCGTCCAGCGGCACCCCGCCCGGCCCCCCACAGAAGGCGTCGCCCCGGCGGCCCGCGCACGATGCGAAAGAGGACCGCCGCCCGGCGGGCCACGCTCTGCGCTCTCGGAGGACCTGCCATGACCGCCAGTCTGGAGCAGCTGCGCCGTTGCCACTTCGCCGTCGACCTGGGCGCCGCGCGGACCCGGGTGTACGTGAAGGGCGCGGGTCTGGTCGTCGACCAGCCGAGTGTCGCCGCGATCAACACGAGGACGGGCGCGCTGATCGCGGTGGGCGAGTTCGCCGAGAAGATGACGGGCCGTACGCCCGACTACATCCGTGTGGTGCGGCCGGTGTCCGGCGGCACGGTCGTCGACATCGAGATGGCCCAGCGGATGCTGCGTCAGCTGCTCGGCGACAAGGTCCGCCGCACGCTGCGCCGCAAGCCGCGGCTGCGGGCCGCCGCCTGCACCCCGCACGACGCGGACCCGCTGGCGCAGCGCGCCACCGTGGAGACGCTGGTCGGGCTGGGCTCACGGCGGGTCGAGCTCGTCGACACGCTGATCGCCGCGGCCGTGGGCTGCGGACTGCCCGTGGAGCAGCCCGAGGCCACCATGGTCATGGTGTGCGGTGCCGCCGCGACGCAGCTCGCGGTGCTGTCGCTGGGCTCGATCGTCACCGCCGAGCGGGTCCCGGTGGGCGGCGAGGCCGTCGATCACGCGATCGTGCAGCACCTGCGCCACCAGCACGAGCTGATGCTGCCGAGCCAGGCCGTACGCCCCCTCCAGCTGGCCCTCTCGGGCAACGGGCTCACCGCTCAGGGCCCGACGTCCACGGAGATCCACGGCCGGGACGTGGCGACCGGCCTCGCCCGCTCCGTGCGGGTCGACACCGCCGCCGTGCGCAACGCCATCCAGACGCCGTTGACCGCCGTGCTGGACGGCATCGGCAAGGTGCTGCGCGTGTGCCCGCCGGACCTGGTCGCCGACCTCGCCGACCGCGGCATCATGATGGTCGGCGGAAGCGCGCTGCTCCCCGGGCTGGACCAGATGCTCCGGCAGGCGACGGGGATGCCCGTCCACATCGCGGAGAGGCCGGACATCTGTGCCGTGCAGGGGCTGGGCTACATGCTGGAGGGCATGATCCAGCCGATGGTCCTGGACCCGCTGGCGGGCTGACGGCCCGACCGCCGAGGGCGCCGCATGACCGATCCGGTCCCCCGCCTCCCGTCCCTGCTGGAGGCCGTCCTCAGCGTCGGCACCGACCTCGATCTGCGCGCGACGCTCCAGCGCATCGTGGACGGCGCGGCGGAGCTGACGGGTGCGCGCTACGCGGCGCTGGGCATGAACGATCCGGGCCACGACGGGCTCGTCGAGATCCGTGCGGCGCGTCCGTACGCGCCCGGCACCGAGAAGGGCCCCGCGGTACCGACCGGTGACCGCCTGGAGGTTCCGCTGCGCATCGGCGACGAGGTGTTCGGCGACCTCTGGCTCGCCGGGAAGCCGGACGGGCCGTTCACCGAGGAGGACGAGGAACTGCTGCGGGTCCTCGCCACCCAGGCCGGCGTCGCGATCGCCAACGCCCGCCTGTACGAGACGGCACGGCAGCGCGAGCGCTGGATCGAGGGTGCCGCCGCCGTGACGACCGCGCTGCTGACCGCCGACGAGGCGTCGGACGCGCTGGCGATCGTCGCCGAACGGGCCCGGGTCCTCGCCGGCGCCACGGCGGGCGTCATCCTCCAGCCCGACCGGGCGGGCGGCATGGAGATCGTGACCGCGTCCGTGCTCGGCGATCCCGGGAACATCGTGGGCGCCACCATCGCGCCCGGCAGCCCCGTGCTGGATCAGCTCCTGAGCGGTGAGCCGGTGTTCATCGACGACTCGGCGACGGACCCGCGGATGACGACGCATGTGCGCACCAGGTTCGGGCCGAGCATGATGCTCCCCCTCCAGGCGGAGGGCCGCCTGATCGGCACGCTGGCCCTGCCGCGCACCCGCGGCGGCCGGCCGTACACCCCGGTGGAGCGGCTGCTCGCCACGCAGTTCACCTCTCAGGCCGCGCTGGCCCTGGTCCTCGCGGACGCCCGGCACCGCCGTGAGCGGCTCGCGGTGTACGAGGACCGCGATCGCATCGCCCGGGATCTGCACGATCTCGTCGTACAGCGGCTGTTCGCGACCGGCATGATGCTGGAGTCCACGCGGCGCAGGAGCGCCGCGGCGGGCGGCGAGGACGTGTCCGTGATGCTCGGCCGGGCGGTCGACGAGTTGCAGGCGACCGTCCAGGAGGTCCGGACCGCGATCTTCGCCTTGCAGCAGCCGCCCGCCGACGCCCCCACCACGTTCCGCGGAAAGGTGCTGCGCGAGGCCGCCGGCGCGGCGGCGGTGGTCGGCTTCCGGCCGTCCGCGCGGTTCACCGGTCCCGTCGAGAGCCGGCTCACGGAGCGTGTGGCCGGGCAGCTCCTGGCCGCGCTGCGCCGGGCGCTGGCCGCGGCCACGCGCCGCGCCGGGGTGTCGTGGATCGAGGTGACGGTCGACGTGACCGCGACGCTGCCCGACGGCCGCCCCGGGGTCCGGCTGACCGTGCGCGACGACGGTGCGGTGGACGGCGTCCCTTCGGGAGCGGACCACGGCACCCCCACGGGTACGGACCACGACATCCCCACAGGCGCGGACCGCACGAGCGGTCGGGGCCGGGGCGGCGGCGAGGAGGGCCGGGGCGGCGGCGAGGAGGGCGGGGGCGGCGGCGAGGAGGGCGGGGACGAGGCCGCGACCGGCGGGCGCGGCGCGGGCGGGGACGGCGCGAACAACACCGTCACCTGGCAGTCACCACTGTGACGTCGTGGCACCCGGCGAACTCACGTCCTCGAATGCCCCGGACGGCTCAACCGCCCGCTGCGACTTGTCGCGGCTCACAGGTCCCGACCGGCCAAGGCGTTTTTAGGCCGCTTCAGACGAAGTGCTCGCCTCTTGTCGTTGTTTTCGGGTAGGGTCCGCCGATCTCAGGTAGGGTCCGCGGTGGACGCAGTATTCCCCTATCCAAGAGTGGACAATCCTCAAATGAACGTTTCGGTGATGCCGACGACGCGCCGCCCCGTCGCCGCCCGGCCCGTGCGCAAGCAGCACACCCCCCTGTCGGCCATCGACCCGCTCGGAACAGCCGCGGTGAGGTCGGCCGGACGAGTGACGGACATCCCCGGGCGGCGCCCCACGAAGCCGATCACTTTCGACTCGGCTCTCTAGCCCCACAGACTTCGGACGGGCGCATCCGGCGGCGCGGAAGCCGCCCGGTGCGCCCGTCCGCGTGCGCCGGAGGCGTCAACCGGCTTGAAAGATCTGGGAGTTCGCGGTACAAGCAGCCCGCTGTCGGCACTACCCTTCACCAAGTGAAGCTTCAGCAGCTGGTTCTCAAGATCCACAGTCGATGCGACCTCGCCTGTGATCACTGTTATGTCTACGAGCATGCGGACCAGAGCTGGAAAGGGCGCCCCACCTTTATTTCCGAGGAAACACTCGGGATTGTCGCCCGAAGATTCGCGCAGTATGCCGAGGAGCAGAAACTCCCGTCCGTTTCCGTGATCCTTCACGGTGGCGAACCACTTCTCGTGGGACCCGTTCGCATGAGAAACATCTGTGCGGAACTCACACGCACTCTCGGCGAGGTCACGGAACTCGATCTCCGCATTCACACGAATGGCGTCCAGCTGAACACCCGGCATCTCGAGGTGTTCCGGGAATTCGGCGTCAAGGTCAGTGTCTCGCTCGACGGAGACCGCGCCGCGAACGACCGGCACCGGCTCGACCGCCGGCACCGCAGCAGCTACGACCGGGTGCTGCGCGCGCTGGCCCTGTTACGCAGACCCGAGTACCGGCACCTCTACAGCGGCCTGCTGTGCACCGTGGACGTGGCCAACGACCCCGTGGCGGTGCACGACGCGCTGGTCGCGCTGGAGCCGCCGCGCATCGACTACCTGCTGCCCCACTCGACCTGGGACAGCCCACCGCACAGACCCGTCGACTCGCCCACCGCCTACGCCCGGTGGCTGCTCCGGATCTTCGACCGGTGGGATGAACAGGGCCGCACCGTGGCGGTGCGCACCTTCGAATCGGTCCTCAGCACCCTACGGGGCGGTCCGAGCCTGACGGAGGCCATGGGGCTCGCGCCCAGCGACCTGGCGGTGGTGGAGACCGACGGCAGTTTCGAGCAGGCCGACTCGCTGAAGACGGCCTATGCCGGAGCACCCGCCACGGGCTACGACGTGTTCGAGCACAGTTTCGGGGAGCTCGCCCGGCACCCCGGCGTGCGCGCACGTCAGCTGGGCCTGGCCGGGATCAGCTCCACCTGCAGGCGCTGCCCGGTCGTCGAGTCGTGCGGCGGCGGGCTCTACGCCCACCGGTACAGCACCGGCCGCGGCTTCGACAATCCGTCCGTCTTCTGCGCCGACCTGCGCGCGCTCGTCGACGGCATCGCCGAGCGGACCACCGACCGCGCGCTGAGCCCGGCCGTCCACGACAGCGGTGAGCTGTGGTTCGCGCAGGGCGAGTCGATCCGGCACGCGCTGTCCCGCGCGATGGCCCGGCACACCGGGGAAGAGGACTGGGACGAGATGTGGCGGGCCCTGCTGGACCTCGACGGCAGCCCGGAGGGCCCGGCCCACGTCGACGACGTCCTCGCCCACCCCTATCTGTCCACCGCGCTCAAGGAGAGCCTGCACGACCGGCTCGACGGCCCGGCGCCGCTCGCCTCGGCGATCGCCGCCGTCGCCGTCCGCGCCGGCGCCGACCTCAAACTCCGCTGGCACCAGAGCACCCGCGAGCTGCATCTGCCCACCCTGGGCACCCTCACCCTCCCCGAACCGGGACATGTCGAGGTCTCCGTCACCGCAGGCCGGCTGCGGGTGCGCACCCACACCGGCGAGGAGCGCGCTCCCGAGGACGGCCCCTCGGTGTGGCGCCCGCTGCCCGCCACGACCCTGACGGACGGCACCGTCCTGCTCCTCGACGACGCCGATCCGCTGCGCGACTGCTTCCCCGTGCCCGTCGCGCCGCCGCTCGGCCCCGGCCCGCTCGACGCGTTCGCCCGGCGGCTGCGCACGGCGTTCGACCTGATGGACGAGCGCGCGCCCGGCTGGCGCACCGACGCGAACGCGCTGCTGGTCACCACGGTCACCCCGCTGGAGGAGGGCTCGGGCGTGCGGCTCGGAGCCCACGGTCTCGGCGCGCTCGGGGTGGCCGTCGACTTCGATCCGGAGGAGTTCGTGCGGGAACTGCCGCGCACCGGGCGGCGGGCGCGTCTCACCGCGCTGCGCGGGACGGCCGACCTGAACGTGCCCGGCAACCGTGCCGGCCGGCTGCTCGACGAGGCCAGCCGGGCGCTCGGCAACGCCACGTACTTCGCCGGCGACGCGGCGCTGCGCGCGGCCGCGCTGGACCGCGCGGAGCGTGCGTTGGAGCAGCTGGGCGAACGCCCGAAGGACGAACTCACCGAGACCGGCATGGTGCTGGCCGAGGAGCTGCGCGCGGAGTGGGCGGTCCTGTCGTGACCTCTCGCCCCGAACTGGCGGAGTTCTTCACGGAGTTGGGAGTGCGCCCCGGCGGCGTCCTCATGGTGCACGCCTCGCTCGGCGGTGCGGGGGTGCACGCCGCCGACGTACGGGACGGACTGCTCGACGCGCTCGGTCCCGACGGCACACTCGTCGTGCCCACCTTCACGCCGGAGAACTCGTTCACCTCACGTGCGTACAAGACGCTCACCGCGACCATGTCGAAGAGCGAGGAGGCGGTGTTCCGGGCGTCGGTGCCGCCGTTCGACCCGGCGACGACGCCCTGTCCGACGATGGGTGTGCTCGCCGAGTGCGTGCGCACCACACCGGGCTCGGTGCGCAGCGGGCATCCGCACACCTCGCTGGCCGGTCTCGGCCCGCGCGCCGCGGAACTGCTGGGCGGGCACGACCCGCACTGCCACCTCGGCGAGACGTCCCCGATGGCCAAGCTGTACGCGGCCGACGCACACGTCCTGCTGCTGCGGGTGGGGTTCGAGGTGTGCAGCGCCTTCCACCTCGCCGAGTACCGGCTGCGTCCCGCGCCCGCCCGGCGGTCCTACCACTGTGTGGTGGGCGGTCCGGGCCGCTGGACGGCGTACGAGGACATCGTGCTGGACGACGGGGACTTCGGGGCGATCGGGGCGCGCCTGCCGCGTGATCTCTGGACGGAACGGGAAATGGCGGGGAGAGCGGTGCTGCTCTTCGGGGTGCGGAAGGCCGTCGACCTGGCGGGTGTCCAGATGTCTGGATATCGACATGGTTTGACGTGAAAGAGGCGACCCGTGCGGGCGCTCGGTCGGGAAGATTGTGGGTTCCGGCCAGGTGAACATCCCGTAGGGGCACATCCACAGGCAGGGGGGCGCGTGGACATACCTGAACGGGCATCGGACAACCGGCCGTATTTCTTCCTGAGTTACGCCCACACACCGGCGTGGGGGTCCGGCGGCGGCGATCCGGACCACTGGGTGCACGTCCTGTTCACGGACCTGTGCGACCACATCATGGCGCTCACGGATCTGCCCGCGGGCGCGCCCGCGGGTTTCATGGACCGCGAGATGCGCGCCGGGGACGGCTGGCCGGAGAAACTCAGCGAGAATCTCGCGACGTGCCGGGTGTTCGTGCCGCTGTTCTCGCCGCGGTACTTCACGAGTGAGAGTTGCGGCCGGGAATGGTTCGCCTTCAACGAGCGGATCGTACGGGCGCGGGCCACCGGTGCCGGCGCCATGTCGGCCATCGTCCCGGCGCTGTGGACGCATATCGACTACGCCCAACTCCCTGATTCCGTACGGCATATCCATGTCGACCAGGCGCAGTTCGGCGACCGGTACGCGGCCAACGGGATCTACGGCCTGATCAAGCTGAACCGGCTGCACGACGAGTACGAGGAGACCGTGCTCGGGCTCGCCCAGCGGATCGTGCGGCTCGCCCACGAGTCGCCGCTGCCGTCCAGCAGGCCCCGCCCCTACGAGAGCACGCCCAGCGCGTTCAAGCCGCGCGGCGAGGGTCCCCGGCGCATCCACCTGACCGTGGCCGCGCCGACCCGGCACAGCATCCCCGAGCACCGGGACACCCGGCCCTACGGCGAGGACGCCCAGGACTGGAACCCGTACCACTCGGAGTCCACCCGCTCGCTGCCCGCGCTCGCCGAGGAGCTGATCCGCTCCCTGGACTACCGGATCACGGTGTCGTCCTTCGACGACGAGGACACCGGCGAGAACCTGGTGGCGGACGACTCCGACAAGGCGGCGCCCAGTCACCCCGGCATCCTGCTGGTCGACCGTTGGGCGCTGACCGACGAGGAACGCAAGCGCAGACTCGCGGCCTTCGACGCCAACGCCCGGCCCTGGGTGAGCGCAATCGTTCCCTGGAACCGTGCCGACATCCAGTGCCACGGGGACGAGGGCCGCAAGCTGGCCGCGGACCTCGAACAGACGCTGCCGCTGATCCTGGACCGGGGCCGGCGCGCCGACTGCCGGGTCGCCGTCAACGGCGTCCCGACCCTGAAGGCCTTCACCGACGTACTGCCCGCCGTCGTCGCGCACGCGACCCGGCAGTACCTCAAGCACGCGGAGGCGCATCCGCCCGCGGGCCCGCCGATCCGCAGGCCCCGCCTGCTGGGCCCCATCCAACCGCCACTGGACGAAGGCGGAGCCGACGACGGAGGAGAAGAAGCATGACGGCCGTGCAGGACGGACGCATCATCACCTTCTACTCGTACAAAGGGGGCACGGGCCGCACCATGGCCCTGGCCAACACCGCATGGATCCTCGCCGCCAACGGAAAACGCGTACTGGCGGTCGACTGGGACCTGGAGGCCCCGGGCCTGCACCGCTTCTTCCATCCGTTCCTGGACCTGAGCGCGCTCGCGGCCACCACCGGCGTCATCGACATCATCAACGAGTACGCCTGGGCGTCCACCACCGGTACCCAGCGAACCGGGCCCTGGCACCTGGACTACGCGCGCGTCGAACCGCACGCCATCTCCCTGACCCCGGAGCGGCTCGGTCTGCGTTTCCAGGAAGGCGGCTCCCTCGACTTCCTGTCCGCCGGGCGCCAGGACCGCTCGTACTCCGCGACCGTGTCGTCCTTCGAATGGGACAACTTCTACGAGCGCCTCGGCGGCGGTCAGTTCCTCGACGCGCTGCGCGACGACATGAAGGGCTCGTACGACTACGTCCTGATCGACAGCCGCACCGGGCTGTCCGACAACGCCGACATCTGCACCATGCAGATGCCCGACGTGCTCGTGGACTGCTTCACGCTCAGCGACCAGTCCCTCGACGGCGCGGCGGCCGTGGCCCGCAGCGTCGAGGACGGCTACCGGGACCGCAAGATCCGGGTGCTGCCGGTGCCGATGCGCATCGACGAGGGCGAGAAGGAGAAGGTGGACGCGGGACGCGCGCTCGCCCGGATGAAGTTCGACGGACTGCCCAAGGGCCTCGGCGGCGAGGACCTCGCCTTCGAGGAGATGACCGCGTACTGGGGGAACGTCGAGATCCCGTACCGCCCGTACTACGCGTACGAGGAGACCCTCGCCACCGTCGGCGACGAGAGCGGCATCGCGAACTCGCTGCTGTCCGCCTTCGAGCGGCTCACGGCCGTCATCTCGGACGGCGAGGTCACCTCGCTGCCGCCGGTGCCGGAGCCGGTGCGGCTGCGCTGCCGCGACGCGTTCCTGCGGCGCCGGCCGATGACGTCCGTGGCCGACGTGTCCATCGTGTACGCGGCGGAGAACCGCATGTGGGCGGACTGGACCGAAGCGCTCCTGAAGCGGGCCGGCTGCAACGTCGTGCCGCACGACATCTCCACCGGCCCCGTCGAGCAGCCCGACCCGGCGACCCGCACCCTCGTGCTGCTGTCGAACGCCTTCCGCAAGTCCCGCTACGCCGACGCCGTCTGGCGCACCCTCACCGAGACCGACCCGGACACCCCGCACAGCCCGCTGATCGCACTGCGGGTCGACGAGGTCCGGCTGCCCGACTCCTACCTCGACCGCAACCCGGTGGACCTGCACCGCCTCGACGAGGCCCAGTGCATCTCCTCGCTGCTGAACGTCCTGGAGCTGCCGGGCCGTCCCCTCGACAGCGGACCCTCGGGCCCCCGCTTCCCCGGCAGCACGCCGGGCATCTGGAACGCCCCGCAGCGCAACAACACCTTCACCGGCCGCAACGTCATCCTCGACCACGTCCGCGACCAGCTCAGCGGGGGCATATCGGTCGTCCTGCCGCAGCCCCAGGCGCTGTTCGGGCTGGGCGGCGTCGGCAAGACACAGGTCGCGCTGGAGTATGTGCACCGCTTCATGGCGGACTACGACCTCGTGTGGTGGATCTCCGCCGAGGACCCCGGCAACGTCGTCTCCTCGCTGGCCGAACTCGCCGCCCGCATCGGCGCGCCCGGCGGCGAGGACATCAACGTGGCCAGCCAGGAGGCCGTGCAGATGCTGGGCCGCGGCGCGCCCACCAAACGCTGGATCCTGGTCTTCGACAACGCCGACGACCCCGCGAAGCTCACCCGCTTCTTCCCCACCGGGGGCGGCGGGCACATCCTCGTCACGTCGCGCAACCAGGCCTGGGCGCAGGAGGGCGCCTCCCTGCCCATCGACGTGTTCCTGCGCGAGGAGAGCATCGAGCACCTCACCCGCCGCGCCTCCGGGCTCACCACCGAGGAGGCGGACCAGGTGGCGACCGCGGTGGGCGACCTGCCGCTCGCGGTCGAGCAGGCCGCCGCCTGGCTCGCCGAGACGGCCACGCCCATCGACGACTACCTGCGCCAGCTCGCCGAGCAGACCACCGAGGTCCTCGACCTCAACCAGCCCGCCGACTACCCCAAGACGGTCGCCGCGACCTGGAACATCTCCATAGCGCGGCTGCGGGAGAACTCCCCCGCCTCGGTACGGCTGCTCCAGCTGTGCGCGTTCCTCGCCGCCGAGCCGATCTCCGTCCACCTGCTCTACAGCAAGGAGATGATCGACGCCCTCAGGCCCTACGACCCCGCCCTCCAGGAGAGTCTGCTGCTCGGCCGGGTCATCCGGGAGATCGGCCGGTTCGCGCTCGCCAAGGTCGACCAGGTCAGCAACAGCATCCAGGTCCACCGGCTGGTGCAGGCGGTGATCCGCTCCCAGCTCACCGAGGAGGAGCAGCGGCACGCCCGCCACATCGTGCACACGGTCCTGGCGGGCTGCCGGCCGGACGGCGACGAACCCATCGACGACCCCGAGACCTGGGCGAGGTTCGCGGTCATCTGGCCGCACCTGTCGGCGTCCGACGCCCGCAACTGCACCGAGGCGCCGACCCGCAGGCTGCTCATCGACCGCGTCCGCTACCTCTGGAAGCGCGGCGAGTTCGCCGGCGCCCAGGCGCTCGCCGAGGACCTCCTCGAACACTGGAAGCCGGCCCTCGGCGAGGACGACGTCCAGTACCTGTACCTGCGCTGCCAGCTGGGCAACATCCTGCGCTCGCAGGGGCGTTACGTGGAGGCCCGGGAGATCAACACCGAGCTCCTGGAACGCCAGAAGCGCGTGCTCGGCCCCTCGCACCCGCACACGTACGTCACCATGTCCGGCCTGGCCAGCGACCTCGCGGCGCTCGGTGTGTACGGGTCGGCGGTGGAGTTCGCCCGTGAGGCGCACGAGGGCTTCAGCCAGATCTTCCACGAGTCGCACCGGCGCACCCTCAGCGCGGCCAACAACCTCGCGCTGGCGCTCCGTATGGTCGGCCGGTACGGCGAGGCCCGCGCCATCGACCAGGACACCTACGACCGGCGCATCGAGGTCCTCGGCCCCGATCACCCGTACACGCTGGCCTCGGCCGCCCGGCTGGGCCGCGACCTGCGCGAGGTCGGCCGGTACACCGAGTCGGTCTCCCTGCTCTCCCGCGCCTACGACGCCCACAAACGCATCCTCGGCAAGGACTTCCCGGGCACGCTGAGCTGCGCGAAGTCGCTCGCCGTGTCGCTGCGCAGGGCAGGTCAGTTCGAGGACGCGCGCCGGCTGACGACGGCCACCCGCGCGCAGTACCGGGCGCAGTACCCGGCGCCGACGCCGGACTCGCTCGCCTGCGATCTGAACATGGCGGCCGACCTCTTCGCCGCCGACGAGCGGGAGGCGGCGCGCGATGTCGCCCGGGAGGCGCTGACCGAGTACATGAAGGTGCCGGGCGAGGCCCATCCGTACACCCAGGCCGCCCTCAACAACCTGGGGATATTCCACTGGGGCTGCGGCGACGCGGAGGAGGCGGAGACCGTGTTCCGCCAAGTGCTGCGCCGCATGGGCGACGTGCTCGGCGAGAAGCACCCGCACACCCTGTTCACCGGTATCAACTACGCCAACGTCCTCGCCGACCAGGGTCAGCTCGGCGAGGCCCGTGAACTGGAGGAGAAGGCCGTCGTCACCCTGCGTACCGTCCTCGGTCCGCACCACCCGGAGACGCTCGCCGTCGTCACCAACTACGGCCTCACGCTCGCCGAGCTCGGCCGCAAGGACGAGGCCGGGCGGCTGCGCGACGAGGCACTGTCGGAGCTGCGCGACCGCCTCGGCGACGACAACGGCATGACCCGGGTGGCGGCGGAGGGCCGCCGTATCTACCGGGACCTGGAACCGCTGGCGGTGTGACCGGCGCCCGTGCGGTGCCGGACGGCCACATCGGCCCACCCGGCACCGCAGGGCACCCGCCCGGGCGAACGGGGCAACTCCCAGCCCGCCCCGCACCACAGGACGCCCGCCCAGGCACCCGGGGCAACCCTCAGCCCGCCCCGCACCACAGGACGCCCGCCCAGGCACGCGGGGCGAGTCTCAGCCCGTCCGGCGATTGAGGACGAGGCCGTTCAGGCCGATGCGGGGGCCTGGGGGCGGCAGCCCCCGGAGACCTGCACATCAGGCACGGGCACGGAAGGAGCCGGCACGGAAGCGCCCCGCACAGAAGGACCCGGCACGGAAGCACCCGGCACAGCAGCGGAGTGCGCCCCCCGCCCTCGCCGGTGCGCCGGCCACACCGGCACATCGGCGAGCAGCCACGTCAGCACCTTCGGCAGGGCCCGCAGCGCGGCGAAGTGCGCCGCGCTCGGCTCCAGCACGGCCGTCGCACGGGGAATCCGCGCCGCCATCCACGAGGAGTGCGAAGCCGGTGAGAACACGTCCTTCACCCCGTGCCACAGGAGCACCGGCACCCTGATGTCCGCCGGGTCGAAGCCCCAGTTCCCGGTCAGCGCGAGCGCGTCGTCGATCCACCCGTACGGCGAAGTGCGCAGCGCCTCACGGTAGTTGCGCAGCAGCATCGAGCGGATGGTGTTGTCGGAGACGATCTGCCGGTCGTCGTCGGTGAGGTCGTGCCGCAGTTCCTCCAGCAGCCGCACGGGATCGCGGCGGATGGCGGCCGACCGTGGGATCAGCCGGGCCACGAAGCGCTCCGGGTCGGTGAACGCGGTCCGGAACTCGTTGACGTTCGACGGCGCCATTCCCTTGAACCAGTCGAGCCCCTCCGCGTTCCGCGGCGCCAGCCCGACGAGCGCGGCGGCCCGGGTGACCCGCGCCGGCATCAGCGCGGCACAGGCCAGCGCGTGCGGGGCGCCGCCGGAGCGCCCGGCCACCGCGAACCGGTCGATCCCCAGGGCGTCGGCGACCTCGGTGACGTCCTGCACCACGTCGACGACCCGGCGCCCCTGCATGCGGTCGGATCCCCCGTACCCGGGGCGGTCGTAGCTGATGAGCCGGGTGCCGCGCTGGTAGAGGAACATGGAACGCGGCCTGGGTCCGACCCTGCTGCCGGGCATCCCGTGCAGCAGGAACACCGGGCGCCCCCCTGGATCCCCCGAGACTTCCACGCGCAGCTGCCGTCCGTCCGCCGTCCGCACATGATCGCGCACAGCGCCCCCCTTCCTCGGTCCATGGACCGGGACAAACGCTGCCCCATCCCTGCCCAGCGGGCCTTGCCGCGAAACGAATGCGCAGGTCAACATGGCTTCATATCAAGCCACTTGACGTCACTTCGCGGCCTCCGTAGCGTCGCCTTGCGTACGTGGATCTGACCAGGATTCATATCCGAGGACAGCGACGAGACGGGCGGGGTGTCCATGAGCGGGCGACGTGTGGTGGTCTCCGGCGGCGGGACCGGGATCGGTCTGGCGACGGCGGAGGCGTTCGCGGCGGACGGGGACCGTGTGGTGCTCCTCGGCCGCCGCGAGGACGTACTGCGCAAGGCCGCCGACGCACTGGACGAGCGGCACGGTGCGGGCACCGCCTCCTGGTACGCGGCGGACCTCGCCGACCCCGAACAGGTGGAGTCGGTCCGTGGGTTCATCACCGGGAACGACACCCCGGTCGACGTGCTGGTCGCCAACGCGGGCGGGAACGTGGCCCCTTCGCACGACGGCAGCCTCGCCTCCGTCGCCGAGAGCTACCGGCGCAACTTCGACGCCAACGTCCTGACCGCCGTCCTGCTCACCGAGGCGCTGATCCCCCACATGCGCCGCCCCGGCGGCCGTGTCGTGCAGCTCTCCTCGATCGCCTCGCTGCGCGGCCCCGGCTCGTACGGCGGCTCCAAGGGCTGGATCAACACCTACACCTTCGACCTCGCCCAGCGCCTCGGCCCCGAGGGCATCACCGCGAACGCGGTCGCCCCCGGCTTCGTCGGCGACACCGAGTTCTTCGGCGACCGCGCCACCCCGGAGTTCGTCGCCTCCCGGGTGGCGCAGTCCCTCACGGGACAGCCGGGCCACCCGGCGGAGATCGCCGCGCTCATCCGGTACGTGGCGTCTCCCGAGGCCGCGTATGTGACGGGCCAGCTGCTGCACATCAACGGCGGCGCCGCGCTGGGCCGTTGAGCCGACGGCCGGAGATCCGCGGACGGCCCCGGAGGCGACCGCCGACGAACCGCCGCGCCGTGGATCCCCGGCCCTCCGCCGGGGAATCCGGCCCTCCGCCGCGTGCAACCCTTCAGCCGTCACACGTGTCTCAGGAGTGGGGAACTGGCGTTCCCGCGCAGTTCGTCCGTCCGTCACCGACGCTTCACCCAGAGGGATCTCCATGCCGCACACCGCTCCCGACCGCCGTACGCTCCGCCGGACCGCCGGCGTGATCGGAGCCGGCGCGATCGGCGCCGTCGCCGTGATCTCCCTGGGCGCCGCGCCCGCCCTGGCCGCCGACCCGGCACCCGGGCTGGTCCTGGGCGAGATCACTCCGCCGGAGGGGGTGAAGCCGGGCAGCAGCTTCGACGTGCCGGTCACCTTCACCAACACCGGTCCCGCGGACCTCGGCAAGGTCTGGATCGCGTACTCGGTGACCGAGGGCCTGAGCCAGGCGGAGCTGCCGTCCAACTGCCTCCGCTACGAGGTCAGTTCCTTCGACGAGGCCCCGAGCCGCTCCGACGCGGTCTGCGAGTTCGACCAGACCGTGAAGCCGGGCGTCGTGTACGCCCCGCAGACACCGGTGACGATCAAGGCGCTCGACCGCGCGCTGTACGACGACCTCTCCGTCTCGGTCGCCAACTACGACGCCGCGCCCTCCGAGGGCGCCTCGAAGCCGGTGCGCGGCATCGGCCCCGCGGTCAAGCTCGTCGAGCGCCCCGACGCCCCCGCGGCCGAGCCCGGCTCCGCGGAGCACGAGGACTGGGACCGGATCAGCGTGCGGGTGACCGCGGACAGCACGGCCGACTTCCAGGTGACGGGAGCCGCGCTGAAGGGCAAGGTCGGCGAGACGGTCGACCTCCGGGCGAAGTTCACCAATGCCGGTCCGGGCTGGGTGCTCCCGGAGCTGGGCGCCCCGTCGACCCGGATCCTGATCAAGATGCCCGCGGGCACCGAGGTGACCAAGACCGACGGCTTCTGCAACAAGGTGGACGCCGGCACCTACGAGTGCGGCACCGCCCAGGCCTGGGTGGAGGCGGCGTACGAGGGGACGTACGACTTCAAACTGAAGATCACCAAGGCGGTCGCCGGGGCCAAGGGCTCCATCGCGCTGAACGGTACGGCCCGTCCGTTCGACGAGAACAAGAAGAACGACAAGGCAGCCATCACCCTCGCCGTCGCGGGCAGCGGCTCGACCGGCGGCGCCGGCGGCTCGACCGGCGGCAGCGGTTCGACCGGCGGTGACGGCTCGTCCTCCACCGGCGGCTCCGGCTCCTCGTCCACCGGCGGGTCCGGTTCCACCGGCGGCACGGGCGGATCGACCACGAGCGGCACCTCGGGCGACTCCGCCGTCGACGGCGACCTGGCGAGCACCGGCTCCGGTGCCGCCCTGCCCCTCGCGGGTGCGGCCGCCGCGGCCCTCGCCGTCGGCACGGGCACCGTCGTCGTGATGCGGCGCCGCGCGGCCCGCCGCTGACGACCGCACCCCGTCATCGGAGCCGGCCGGCGCCCTCAGCCCGGCCGGCTTCCGCATGCCCGGGCCCGAGGAGCCCGGCCGTCGAAGATCCGGCCCTCGGCGAACCGGCCGCCGGAACCCGGGCCTGAGGAGCCGGGCCCTCAGCCCTCGCCCCTCGCCCCTCGCCCCTCGCCCCTACGGACGGAAGCCGTCGATGGCGAGTTCCATGATGCGGCGCGCCTGGGCGAGCCCCTCCTCGCCGGGTCCGACGCGCCACAGGAACCCCATGAGCAGCAGCACGTCGCCGACGTCGAGGCCGGGACGCACACTGCCGTCGCGCTCGCAGGCCTCCAGGAACCGGGCGACGGCGCCCGCCACGGGCGCGTACGTGTCACTGATGACCTTCTGGGCCGCCACCGTGT
This sequence comes from Streptomyces sp. Tue6028, assembly GCF_002300165.1. GTDB lineage: Bacteria > Actinomycetota > Actinomycetes > Streptomycetales > Streptomycetaceae > Streptomyces > Streptomyces siamensis. The sequence continues at coordinate 425,579 of NZ_MLCE01000012.1, forward strand.
GCAGAGCCTCACCGAGGCCGTGCTTGAGGCGCACATAGGCGGCGAGCCGTTCGAACCAGACACGGAACGCGTCCAGCGGCGCGTTCTCGGCCAGCACCTGATCCACTTCGCCGACGAGGCGTTCCACGTCGTGCCGGTACACGGCGAGGATCAGGGCCTCCCGGGTCGGGAAGTGCCGGTAGAGCGTGCCCGCGCCCACTCCCGCGCGCTTGGCGATGACGTTGAGCGAGGTCGCCCCGTCCTCGGCGAACGCGTCGTGCGCCACCCGCAGGAGGTGCTCCCGGTTCTTGAGCGCGTCCACCCGCACGGGCCCCTGACGACGTCCGGCCACTGTTCCTCCCCGAGCGTGCGGCAGATGATCTTTCTCACGGTACGGCACGGGCTCCGCGCTCCCGTGCCCCGCACCGAAGACCGGAGAACTCTCCACTACGTTGATCGACAGAAGGTGGAGATCAGCGAAACAGTCCTGGTCACCGGCGGACGCGGCTTCGCGGCCGACTGGTGCGTCGTCACGCTGCTCCAGCGCGGTGACACCGTCCGCACCACCCTGCGCTCCCGCACCCGGGAAACGGCGCCGCGCGGGGCCGTCACGGCGCCCGCGGAGCGCGGCGCGCTTCGACCCGGCGCTGCGGTCGGTGCGCCCGATGCTCGGGCACCAGCACCTGCGCTCCTCGGCCAAGGCCGAGCGGCTGCTGGGCCGGCGGGCCCGCCCCACGGCGGAGACCGACGTGGCCTGTGCCCAAGACCTCATCGCGAGGGGGCAGTTCGGGTGCGACCGGCCGCCGCACGGGTGACGGCGGCTCCACAGACACGTCCGCCCTGACCGGTGAAACCCAGTCAGGGCGGAGACCACACAGGTCAGATCGTTTCTGCACGCGTAGCGCTGGGTGGGGCGGGTGGGACTCGAACCCACGGCCGACGGATTATGAGTCCGCTGCTCTAACCGGCTGAGCTACCGCCCCGTACGGCGTGTCGCGCACATTTGTGCGCGCCGTCTGCCGCAGCATAGCCGCTCATACGATCTCCTGCTTCGGATGGTCGGCATCACATGACCATGAGGACTTCGGCGTGCCCCGCGCGGTTCCCCCGGACATGAAAAAGGACCCCTGAGGGGTCCTCTTCCGTTGCTCTCCCGACTGGACTCGAACCAGTAACCTGCCGGTTAACAGCCGGCTGCTCTGCCAATTGAGCTACAGGAGATCGAGCTCCCCCGACTGGACTCGAACCAGTAACCTGCCGGTTAACAGCCGGCTGCTCTGCCAATTGAGCTACGGAGGATTGCCTCGTTGCATCGAACGTACCTACCTGGGTATTCGCCAGGGGGCGTGCGCTCGCTGCGACACATACATTAGCGCAAGCAGGGGGGTGCTCCGCCAATCGGTTCCCTCCGTACCGATGCCGACGCAAGGGAAGGGTGGCCGCCATGCGCTACCGGCTCACATTCGTCGCCGGACTGGCCCTGGGTTACGTGCTCGGCACGCGCGCCGGGCGCGAGCGCTACGAGCAGCTGAAGAAGTCCGCACGCCAGGTCGCCCAGAACCCGGCGGTGCGCAACACCGCGGAGACCGCCGCCCAGCAGGGCCGCGTGGCCGCGGGCAAGGCGTTCCACGCCGTGAGCGAGAAGGTCGGCGACCACGTCCCGGACTCGGTCGCCGAGCGGGTCCGCTCCCTGCGCGAGCGGAACACCAACGGTGCGGTCGAGGACGACTGGGGCACCAGCAACACCTAAGGGGCGCCCACCTCCCGTCGTACGGCAGAATTTCTGCCATGGGGATAGTCGCCGGGCTGGACAGTTCGCCCGATTTCACTCGTATCGTCGTCTGCGACACCGACACGGGTGCCGTGCTCAGGCAGGGGTATGCGCCGCATCCGGTCGAGGCCACCGAGAGCGGCGGCCGCCCTTCGGACGTGGATCCGCAGGCCTGGCTGCTGTCCCTGGGCGAGGCGGCCGGCGGCGGCCTGCTCGAAGGCGTGCAGGCCATCGGTGTCTCCGCGCAGCAGAACGCCCTGGTCCCGCTGGACGTGCAGGGCAACACGGTGCGCCCCGCGCTGGTCGGCGGCGACAAGCGCGCGCAGGTCGCGGCCGCCGACCTGGTGGACGCGCTCGGCGGACGCGAGGCGTGGGCCCAGGCCGTGGGCTCCGTGCCGCAGGCCGCGCAGCCGGTGACCAAGCTGCGCTGGCTCAGCAGGACCGAGCCGGAGGCGGCGCGGCGCACCGCCCTGCTGATGCAGGCGCACGACTGGCTGGTGTGGCAGCTGCTGGGCCGCCCCGCGCGGCGCACCACCGATCGGGGCGGGGCCTCCGGGACCGGCTACTGGTCCGCGGCCACCGGCGCCTACCGCCCTGACCTCGTCGAACTGGCACTCGGGCACCAGGCGTCCCTGCCCGACGTGCTGGGTCCCGCCGAGGCGGCCGGCACCACACCGGAGGGGCTGCTGATCTCGGCGGGGACCGGCGAGACGATGGCGGCGGCCTTCGGGCTCGGCATCGGGCTCGGGGACGCGGTGGTGTCGCTGGGCGCCTCCGGGTCCGTGATGGCCGTGCACCCCGAGGCGCTGGTGGACTCCAGCGGCATGATCACCTCCCTCGCGGACGCGACGGGCATGCATCTGCCGGTCGTCACCACCCTCAATGCCGTACGGGCCCTGCGGGGCACCGCCGAGCTGCTCGGCGTGCCCGACCTGGAGGGGCTGTCCGATCTGGCGATGAAGTCGACACCCGGCTCCCACGGCCTCGTCCTGCTGCCCTATCTGGAGGGCGAGCGGACGCCGAACCTGCCGCACACGGCGGGCACCCTCGCCGGGCTGCGGCGGGAGTCCATGCGGCCCGAGCACCTGGCAAGGGCCTCCTTCGAGGGCATGCTGTGCGGGCTCGCCGACGCGCTGGACGTGCTGCGCGGGCGCGGCGTCGACGTACGCCGGATCTTCCTGCTGGGGCCGGCCGCCGAACTGCCCGCCGTCCAGGCGGTGGCGCCCGCACTGTTCGGCGCGCAGGTCGTCGTGCCGCAGCCCGCGGACTACGCGGCGCTCGGCGCGGCCCGGCAGGCGGCCTGGGCCCTGGGTGTCTCGCAGGGCGCGCTCGACCCGCGGACGCCGCCGATGTGGCAGGGTCCGGTCGCCCAGGTGCTGGAGCCCGGCGAGGAACTCGCCGTGGGCCAGGCCGTACGCCAGCAGTACGTGTCCGTACGGGAACAGACGCATCCTGGGGCGTTCCGCGGCCCGGGGGCGCCGTAGCGTCGCGCCGGCCTCCGTCGAAGGACCGGGGCCGGGTCCGTCGCAGGACCGCGGTCGGGTTAATTCGGTTGAGGTAACGCGGGTGGAGTGTTCGACGATAGGGGGTGGTGCACCGACCGATCGCGTGCCGAACCCCCAGCCGTCGACGACTCCGAGAGACCCCGCGTGCTCATACGACTCCTGCGTACCCACCTCAGTCCGTACAAGAAGCCCATCACCCTGCTGGTGCTGCTGCAGTTCCTGCAGACGTGCGCCACGCTCTATCTGCCCACGCTGAACGCGCACATCATCGACAACGGTGTCGTGAAGGGAGACACGGGCTACATCGTGTCCTTCGGGGCGCTGATGATCGGCATCTCGATGGCGCAGGTCGTCTGCAACATCGGAGCGGTCTACTACGGCGCCCGTACGGCGTCGGCGGTCGGCCGGGACATCCGGGCCGCCGTCTTCGACCGCGTCCAGTCCTTCTCGGCCCGTGAGGTCGGCCACTTCGGGGCCCCGTCGCTGATCACCCGCACCACCAATGACGTCCAGCAGGTGCAGATGCTGACGCTGATGACGTTCACCCTCCTGGTGTCGGCGCCGATCATGTGTGTGGGCGGCATCATCCTGGCGCTCGGCCTGGACGTGCCCCTGTCCGCGGTCCTCGTCGCCGTCGTGCCGGTGCTCGGCATCTGCGTGACCCTCATCGTGCGCAGGCTGCGCCCGCTGTTCCGCACCATGCAGACGCGGCTGGACACGGTGAACCGCGTGCTGCGCGAGCAGATCTCCGGCAACCGGGTGATCCGCGCCTTCGTGCGCGACGACTACGAGAAGGACCGCTTCCGCGGCGCCAACACCGAGCTGACGCAGACGTCGCTGGCCACCGGCCGGATGCTCGCGCTGATGTTCCCCATCGTCATGACGGTGGTGAACGTGTCGTCCATCGCGGTCGTCTGGTTCGGCGCCCACCGCATCGACAGCGGCGGCATGCAGATCGGCGACCTGACCGCGTTCCTCGCCTACCTCATGCAGATCGTGATGTCCGTGATGATGGCCACCTTCATGTTCATGATGGTGCCGCGCGCGGAGGTCTGCGCCGAGCGCATCGAGGAGGTGCTCGGCACCGACAGCAGTGTGGTCCCGCCGTCCGCGCCCGTCGTCGAGCTGCGCCGCCACGGCCATCTGGAGGTCAGGCGGGCCGGGTTCCGCTATCCGGGCGCCGAGGAGCCGGTCCTCAAGGCCATCGACCTGGTGGCCCGGCCCGGAGAGGTGACCGCCGTGATCGGCTCCACGGGCAGCGGCAAGTCCACCCTGCTGGGCCTGGTCCCCCGGCTGTTCGACGCCACCGAGGGCGAGGTGCTCGTCGACGGCGTGGACGTCTCGACCATCGACCCGAAGGTACTGGCCAGGACGGTCGGTCTCGTCCCGCAGAAGCCGTACCTGTTCGCGGGCACCGTCGCCAGCAACCTCCGGTACGGCAATCCCGACGCCACCGACGAGGAGCTGTGGCAGGCGCTGGAGGTGGCGCAGGCCAAGGGCTTCGTCCAGACGCTGGAGAACGGTCTGGACTCGCCGATCGCGCAGGGGGGCACCAACGTGTCCGGCGGTCAGCGTCAGCGCCTCGCCATCGCGCGCACCCTGGTGCAGCGCCCGGAGATCTACCTCTTCGACGACTCCTTCTCCGCGCTCGACTACGCGACCGACGCGGCGCTGCGGGCGGCGCTCGCCGAGGAGACCGCCGAGGCGACCGTGGTGATCGTGGCCCAGCGGGTGTCGACCATCCGGGACGCCGACCGGATCGTGGTCCTCGACGAGGGCCGGATCGTCGGCAGCGGACGGCATCACGAACTGATGGCGGACAACGAGACCTACCGGGAGATCGTGCTCTCCCAGCTCACGGAAGCGGAGGCTGCCTGATGGCCGGGCCCATGGGACGCATGATGGCCGGGGGCGGCCCCGACCAGCGCTCGATGGACTTCAAGGGGTCGGGCAAGCGGCTCCTGTCCCAGTTCAAACCGGAACGCGTCACGATGTGCGTGATGCTGGTCGCCGTCGTCCTGAGCGTCGGCCTCTCGGTGGTCGGCCCGAAGATCCTCGGCAAGGCCACCGACCTCGTCTTCGCGGGCATCATCGGACGGCAGATGCCGGCCGGGGCCTCCAAGTCCGAGGTCCTCGACGGGATGCGGGAACGCGGCGAGGGCGGCATCGCCGACATGCTCTCAGGGACGGACTTCACCCCCGGCGTGGGCATCGACTTCGACGCCGTCGGCCGTGTGCTCCTGCTCGCGCTCTGCACGTTCCTGCTGGCCGGTCTGCTGATGGCGGTGGCGACGCGGATGGTGAACCGCGCCGTCAACAAGACCGTCTACCGGATGCGCGAGGACATGCAGGCGAAGCTCTCGCGGCTGCCGCTGTCCTACTTCGACAAGCGGCAGCGCGGTGAGGTCCTCAGCCGCGCGACGAACGACATCGACAACATCCAGCAGACCCTCCAGCAGTCGATGGGCCAGCTGGTCAACTCGCTGCTGACGATCGTCGGCGTGCTGGCGGTGATGTTCTGGATCTCGCCGCTGCTGGCGCTGGTCGCGCTGGTGACCGTGCCGCTCTCCTTCTACGTCGCCACGCGTGTCGGCAAGCGGTCGCAGCCGCACTTCGTGCAGCAGTGGCGCACCACCGGCAAGCTCAACGCCCACATCGAGGAGATGTACACCGGGCACACCCTGGTGAAGGTGTTCGGACGGCAGGACGAGTCGGCGGCCCAGTTCGCCGAGCAGAACGAGCAGTTGTACGAGGCCGGGTTCAAGGCGCAGTTCAACAGCGGGGTCATGCAGCCGCTGATGATGTTCGTGTCGAACCTGAACTACGTGCTGGTGGCCGTGGTCGGCGGACTGCGGGTCGCCTCCGGCACGCTGTCGATCGGCGACGTGCAGGCCTTCATCCAGTACTCCCGCCAGTTCTCGATGCCGCTGACGCAGGTCGCCTCGATGGCGAACCTGGTGCAGTCGGGCGTCGCGTCCGCGGAACGCATCTTCGAACTGCTGGACGCGGACGAGCAGGAGGCCGACCCGGTTCCGGCGGTGCGCCCCGACGAGCTGCGCGGACGCGTGGCGCTGGAGCACGTGTCCTTCCGCTACGACCCCGAGAAGCCGCTCATCGAGGACCTGTCGCTGAAGGTCGAGCCGGGGCACACGGTCGCGATCGTCGGCCCGACCGGCGCGGGCAAGACGACGCTGGTGAACCTGCTGATGCGCTTCTACGACGTCACCGGCGGACGCATCACCCTCGACGGGGTCGACATCGCCTCGATGTCCCGGGACGACCTGCGGGCCGCCATCGGCATGGTGCTCCAGGACACCTGGCTGTTCGGGGGCACGATCGCCGAGAACATCTCGTACGGGGCCGCCCGGGACGTCACGCGCGGGGAGATCGAGGAGGCGGCGCGCGCGGCGCACGCCGATCGGTTCATCCGTACGCTGCCCGACGGCTACGACACCGTGATCGACGACGAGGGCACCGGGGTCAGCGCGGGCGAGAAGCAGCTGATCACGATCGCCCGGGCGTTCCTGTCGGACCCGGTGATCCTGGTCCTCGACGAGGCCACGAGCTCCGTCGACACCCGTACCGAGGTGCTGATCCAGAAGGCGATGGCGAAGCTCGCGCACGGGCGGACGTCGTTCGTGATCGCACACCGGCTCTCCACCATCCGGGACGCGGACACCATCCTCGTCATGGAGAACGGGTCCATCGTCGAGCAGGGTGCGCACGCGGAGCTGCTCGCCTCCGGCGGGGCGTACGCGCGGCTGTACCAGGCGCAGTTCGCCCAGGCCGTGGCCGAGGTGGACTAGGGGGTTTCG
>NZ_MLCE01000013.1 GCF_002300165.1 Streptomyces sp. Tue6028
CCCCCCTCCGCCCCCTCCCGGCCCTCGGCCCGGGGGCCGGCGGAGGGGGCACCGGCACGTGCCGCGTCAGTCGAGGTAGCCGCGCAGCTGGTCCGCGAACGCGTGGTCGCGCAGCTTGTTGAGGGTCTTCGACTCGATCTGACGGATCCGCTCCCGCGTGACGCCGAAGATCCGCCCGATCTCCTCCAGTGTGCGCGGCCGTCCGTCCGCGAGGCCGTACCGCAGCTGGACCACCTTGCGTTCGCGCTCGCCCAGCGTGGACAGCACCGCCTCCAGGTGCTCGCGGAGCAGCAGGAACGCGGCGGACTCCACGGGGGACGCGGCGTCGCCGTCCTCGATCAGGTCGCCCAGCGCAACGTCGTCCTCCTCGCCCACCGGGGCGTGCAGGGACACCGGCTCCTGCGCCAGCCGCAGCACTTCGCTGACCCGCTCGCTGGGCAGGTCCAGGTGCGCGGCGACCTCTTCGGGCGTCGGCTCGTAGCCGCGTTCCTGGAGCATGCGCCGCTGTACCCGGACGACCCGGTTGATCAGCTCGACGACGTGGACCGGCACGCGGATGGTGCGGGCCTGGTCGGCGAGGGCGCGGGACATGGCCTGCCGGATCCACCAGGTGGCGTAGGTGGAGAACTTGTACCCGCGGGCGTAGTCGAACTTCTCGACGGCCCGGATGAGGCCGAGGTTGCCCTCCTGGACCAGGTCGAGCATGGTCAGGCCGCGGCCCACGTACCGCTTGGCGACGGAGACGACGAGCCGCAGGTTCGCCTCGATCAGACGGCGCTTGGCCATGCGGCCCATGACGACGAGCCGGTCCAGGTCGAGGGCGAGCTGGCTGTCCAGGTCGGGCGTGAGGCGGAGCTTCTCCTCGGCGAAGAGTCCTGCCTCCACGCGGCGGGCGAGTTCGACCTCCTCGGCCGCGGTGAGCAGGGGGATCCGCCCGATCTCGCGCAGATACTGGCGGAACAGGTCGGAGGAGGGTCCGGCGGTGTCCGTGGCGCGGCTGCGGGGCGCTTCGACCGGCTCGGGGGCCTCGGCCTCGGTCTCCACCTCGCTCTCGACGGCACCGGGCGGCGGGCCGTCGAGTTCCGGCGGGCCGTCCGGCCCGGTCTCGGGGTGGTGCGCACCACGGCTCTGCGGGGGGACCGCCGTGACGGCGTCCGCCTCGGCGTCCGCGTCCGTGGTGGTGTCGGTCTGTGTGAGGGTCTGGGTCTGCACGGGGGCGACCTCCAGGAATGTCGCTGCTGAGGCGTGCGGCAGCGGTACGTCGGGGATGGGGTCGACGGCCTCGCCGCTGTCCATCCCGTAGTCGTGTGGCGGAACCGCGGGGATCGGGAACCCGTCGCGTGCGGGCCGGCCGCGCTCCGAGGACTCAGGCACCGGAACCCAGTGTGGAGTACGACACATCGCCGCCACGAGGGGCGTGCGGTGACTTTTTGCGTCCGGTCCGTGACCGCGTGGTTACCGTGGGGACGGGTGCGCGCTTTCCCGGACCCCAAACTGGTTGAAAGCTGCACGTGAGGGGGCAGTGGGGCGGCAGGGAGCGGAAGGCCGGGCACCGGTGCCCGGATCCCGGGCGCTCAGAGCGCTTCCGCGCCCCGCTCCCGCAACGCCTGCCCGTACTGCTGGAGGACCCACAACTCGTTCTGCACGGCGGTCAGCTGGGCCGGGTCCCCATGGGCGCTGAGACGGGCGAGGGAGCTCTGCACGTCGCGGACGCGACGGTCGACGGCGCGGCGGCGGACCATGACGAGCTGGTCGCCCGCGTACCCCTCGTCGACGGTCTTGCGCAGGATGGCCTCGACGGCGAGCTCGGTGACCATGGCGCGGACCATGTCGTCCGGCGCGGCCTCACGGACCCGGACGAGGTACTCCTGGGAGTCCTGCACGCCGTACTCGGCGCCGCCCGCCTCCATGATCGCCTGGCGCACGGCGGCGTACGGCGGGGCGGTGAACTCGTCCACGCCGTACGCGTCGAAGGCCGGGGAGACCAGTTCGGGCCGCTGGAGGGCGAGTTTCAACAGTTCGCGTTCGGTGGCGAAGACGGGGTTGCGCAGGGTGAGGGCGGGACCGCCGGCGGGTGCCTGGACGGCCGCGTACGCCTGCTGGGGCCGCGGTCCGGACGGCGCCGGGGTCCTGCCGCCCCGCTCGCGGGCCCAACGGGCCAGCTGGGCCACCCGCTTGACCACGAACTGGGTGTCGAGGATGCCGAGCATGCCCGCGAGCTGCACGGCGACCTCGTGCTGCGCGCCGCTGTTCTTGATGCGGGCGACGACGGGCGCCGCCTCGTCGAGGGCGGCGGCGCGGCCCGCCGGGGTCTCCAGGTCGTAGCGCAGGACGATCTGGCGCAGGGCGAACTCGAAGAGCGGCGTACGCGGTTCGACGAGGTCCGTGACGGCGTCGTCGCCCTTGGCGAGGCGCAGCTCGCAGGGGTCCATGCCGTCCGGGGCGATCGCGATGTACGTCTCGGCGGCGAACTTCTGGTCGTCCTCGAAGGCGCGCAGGGCCGCCTTCTGGCCGGCCGCGTCGCCGTCGAAGGTGAAGATGACCCGCGCCGAGCCGTTGTCCATCAGGAGGCGGCGGAGGATCTTGATGTGGTCGCCGCCGAAGGCCGTGCCGCAGGTGGCGATGGCGGTGGTGACGCCGGCCAGGTGGCAGGCCATGACGTCGGTGTAGCCCTCGACGACGACCGCCCGGCTGCTCTTGGCGATCTCCTTCTTGGCGAGGTCGATGCCGTACAGCACCTGGGACTTCTTGTAGATCGCCGTGTCCGGCGTGTTCAGGTACTTGGGGCCGTTGTCCGACTCGTAGAGCTTGCGGGCGCCGAAGCCGACGACGTCGCCGCCGATGTCGCGGATCGGCCACATCAGGCGGCCGCGGAAACGGTCGATGGGGCCGCGGCGGCCCTCCTGGGCGAGACCGGACAGCAGCAGTTCCTTGTCGGTGAAGCCCTTGCCGCGCAGATAGCGGGTGAGGTGGTCCCAGCCCTGGGGGCTGTACCCGACGCCGAAGTGGGCTGCGGCGGCCTGGTCGAAGCCGCGCTCGGCGAGGAACATGCGGCCGGTGTCGGCCTCGGGGCTGGTGCCGAGCTGCTCGACGTAGAACTGGGCGGCCACCTTGTGCGCCTCCACCAGGCGGATGCGCTCACCGCGCTGGTGGGACGGGTTGTACCCGCCCTCCTCGTACCGCAGGGTGATGCCGGCCTGGCCGGCCAGCCGCTCGACGGCCTCCGAGAAGGAGAGGTGGTCGACCTTCATCACGAACGTGATGGTGTCGCCGCCTTCCTGGCAGCCGAAGCAGTGGAAGAGCCCCTTGCTCGGGCTGACCTGGAAGGACGGGGACTTCTCGTCGTGGAACGGGCACAGCCCCTTCAGGTTGCCGCCGCCCGCGTTGCGCAGCTGGAGGTACTCGGACACCACGGCGTCGATCGGGACCGCGTCCCGTACCGCCTTCACGTCCTCGTCGTTGATCCGTCCTGCCACGCATGAATTCTACGGTGGCGCACCGACAGTCCTGACGCCTAGGAGACGAGACCGTCGAGAGGGGTGTGCGGGTCGGCCAGCGCCTCGGTGTCCACCTGGGCCCGGGACCGGACCAGCCGCTGGATCGGCTCTGTGACGTCCCACACATTCACGTTCATCCCGGCGAGGACCCGGCCGTCCTTCACCCAGAACGCGATGAACTCACGCTTTCCGGCGTCGCCACGGATCACCACCTGGTCGTACGAGCCGGGGGGCGCCCAGCCGCTGTACTCCATCCCCATGTCGTACTGGTCGGAGAAGAAGTAGGGCACGCGGTCGTACACCGTGTCGCGGCCCAGCATCGCGCGGGCGGCCGCCGGGCCGCCGTTGAGCGCGTTGGCCCAGTGCTCGACACGCACCCGGGTGTCGAACAGGCCGAGCGGGAAGGACGCCACGTCGCCGGCGGCGTGGATGTCGGGGTCCGAGGTGCGCAGGCGGGCGTCCACCACGATCCCGCCGCCGTGCGCGCGGTCGGCCAGCTCCAGGCCGGCCGCCTCGGCGAGGGCGACCCGCGGGGCAGCGCCGATCGCGGCGAGCACGTCGTGCGCGAGGTGCTCCTCACCGTCGTCGGTGCGGGCCGCGAGGACCACACCGTCCTGGCCGATGATCTCGGTGAGCCGCGCGCCGAAGTGGAAGCGGACGCCGTGCTCGCGGTGCAGCTCGGCGAAGAGCTGGCCGAGCTCCGGGCCGAGGACCCCGTGCAGCGGGGTCGGCTCGGGTTCGACGACGGTGACCTCGGCGCCGTACTCCCGGGCCGCGGCGGCCACCTCCAGGCCGATCCAGCCGGCCCCGGCGATGACGATGTGGCCGTTGTCGCGGCCGAGGGCGGCGAGGACGCCCTTGAGCCGCTCGGCGTGGGCGAGGCGGCGCAGGTGGTGGACGCCGGCCAGGTCGGTGCCCGGGATGTCGAGGCGGCGGGGCTCGGCGCCGGTGGTGAGGAGCAGCTTGTCGTAGTGGACGAGGGTGCCGTCGTCGCCGAAGCGGACGGTCTTGGCGGTCCGGTCGATGGCGTCGACGGTCTGGCCGAGGTGCAGCTCGACGTCGTTCTGCGCGTACCACGCGGGTTCGTGCACGAAGACGCTGTCGCGCTCCTCCTTGCCGAGGAGGTAGCCCTTGGACAGCGGCGGCCGTTCGTACGGGTGGTCGCGTTCGTCGCCGATCAGTATCACGCGCCCGGTGAAGCCCTCAGCCCGGAGCGTCTCGGCCGCCTTCGCGCCGGCGAGACCTCCTCCGACGATGACGAATGTCTGATCCGCGTCGACCACTTGATGCCTCCTCGTAAGGATGTCGCCACATGCGAGCGTCCCGCACGGAGCGTGATGCGGGAAGAGGGTGTGGCCCGATCAGGCCACGCAGGGTCACACTCCTGCGCCCCCATGGGAACGCGTGGTGAGCCTGTGGTGCAGGGAACGCGCCGAGGCGTCGGTGAGGGATGCGATCTGGTCGACGATCACGCGCTTGCGGGCGCGGTCGTCGGTCGCGTCGTCGAACAGCGCCCGGAACTGCGGATCCAGTCCGTCGGGGGCGCGTGCGGTGAGCGCCTCGGCCAGCTCGGCGACCACGACGCGCTGATCGGCGCGGAGCCGTTCCTGCTCGGCGCGCTGCATCACGTACCGGTGGGCGACGGCCTTGAGAACGGCGCACTCGTGACGGGCGCCGCGCGGCACGACCAGCTCCGCCGTGTACCTGCCGAGGCGGCCGCTGCCGTAGGTGGCGCGGGTGGCGCCCTCCGCGGCCAGGCAGAAGCGGCCGATGAGCTGGCTGGTCGCGTCCTTCAACCGGGCCTGCGCGACGGCCGATCCGTCGTACCCGTGGGGCCACCACTCCTGGTCCAGGAGCCGGTCCAGGGCCTCGGACAGCTCGGCGGGGTCGGTGTCCGCGGGGACGTAGCGGCCGATGGCGACCGCGAAGATCTCCTGCCGTTCCGGTTCTGCGTGAAGGCAGTTGGGGTCGATGTGGCCGGCGTGCAGACCGTCCTCGACGTCGTGGACCGAGTAGGCCACGTCGTCCGACCAGTCCATGACCTGGGCCTCGAAGCAGGTGCGGCTGCCGGGGGCGCCCTTACGGATCCAGTCGAAGACCGGCCGGTCGTCCTCGTACACCCCGAACTTCGGGGACGTGGGGTCGGTGGGGTGGGCGCCGCGCGGCCAGGGGTACTTGGTGGCGGCGTCGAGCGCGGCCCGGGTGAGATTGAGCCCGACGCTGACGAGGTCGCCTCCCCCTCCGGGGGCCGGTGCCACGGCGTCGCTGCGCACGAACCTCTTGGGCTCGATCCGGGTGAGCAGCCGCAGGGACTGGGCGTTGCCCTCGAAGCCGCCGCAGTCCTCGGCGAATTCGTTCAGCGCCTGTTCGCCGTTGTGCCCGAAGGGCGGGTGGCCGAGGTCGTGCGAGAGGCAGGCCGCCTCGACCAGGTCGGGGTCGCAGCCGAGCGCGGCGCCCAGCTCACGGCCGACCTGGGCGCACTCCAGGGAGTGCGTCAGACGGGTGCGGGGGCTGGCGTCCCAGACCTGGCTCCGGGTACCGGGGGTGACGACCTGGGTCTTGCCCGCGAGGCGGCGCAGGGCGGCGGAGTGCAGCACGCGGGCGCGGTCGCGCTGGAAGGCGGTGCGCCCTGGGCGTTTGTCGGGCTCTACGGCCCAGCGCTCCACGGCGGAGTCGTCGTACCCGCCGTGCGGGGCGTGGGGCCCGTGGCCGGTCCCGGACTGCGCGGGCCGTACGGGGTTCTCGGGGTGGTGGGGGCTTTCCGGGGTCTCGTGCGCCTGCGGTGCGGTGCCTTCCATGCCACCGACAGTAGACGCAGGCACCGACATCCGGGACGTGGGCGTCGGCGACCGGCGGGGCGGAGCCGTCCGGTTCAGGCCGGGGTGAGGGCGCGTTCGGTGACGGTCCCGGAGGCCGCGACGGCCTGGTCGTAGCGGTGCAGGACGAGGCGGGCCATCGCGGGATGGTCACCGAGCGGTTCGGCCGCGATCCACGGGGCGGCCTCGGCGCACTGGGTGGCGAAGCGGCCGGGGGCGGTGAAGTACGAGGCGACGGCGATCCGGTGCCGGCCTCGGGCGGTGAGGGCGCGCACGGCCGCCGGGACGGTGGGCGAGGCGGCCGACGCGTACGCGGGGACGACGGGGACCCCGAGGCGCTCGGCGAGCAGGTGGGCGGTGCGGCGGGTGTCGACGGCCGAGTCGGGGTCGCGGGAGCCGGCGGCGGCGAGCACGACACCGCTCGCGCGGCGGGCCGCCTCGCCGGCCCTGGTCCGCCAGCCCGCCTCGACGAGCCGTGCGTACAGCGTCTCCACGAGCAGCGGGTGCGGGCCGAGCGGGGCGGCGACGCGGGCCCGCAGGTGGGGTGCGGCGGCCACGGCCTCGGGGATGTCCTGCTTGACGTGGTAGCCGCGGCTGAGCAGCAGGGGGACGAGGACGGCGTCGCCGGCGGGCAGGGCGGCGAGGGTGTCGGGCAGCAGGGGCTCGTTCAGTTCGATGTGCCCCAGGTGCACGGGCAGCTGGGGGCGCACTTCGCGGACCCGCTCGACCAGGGTACGCACGGTGGCGAGGGTGCGCGGGTCGCGGCTGCCGTGCGCCACGAGGACGAGCGCGGGCGGTGCCGGACGGCGCGTGCCGTTGAGCGAGACGAGGCTGAGCTGGCTGCCGAGCTGGCTGGTGATCCGGTTCATGAGTTGCGCCGTACTGTCGAGGTGGCCGTCGAGGATGCTTTCCGGGTGGGCACCCCCGGGCGGCGGGCCGCCCGGGCGGTACGTGGACTCGTCGCGAGGAGTGTTCGACGCCGTCATGGAGCGATCCTGCCGGTACCAGGTTGCCGGGCCGTTGCGTGGGCATGACGGGTGTTTTCCAGGGGTTCACGCCGGGACGGACGGGCGGTGTGAGCGTGCGCGACCTGCGGGGACGGCACGGAGAGTGAACCGGGTCACGTCCTGCGCCGTGAACCGGACGGCGTCCCGCCGCGTCCTGAAGGGGCGGGGCCACCTGGGGAGGGGACAGCGAAGATGCGCTTCGTGATGCCGCGTGCGGTGCGGCGGCTGCGCCGGCCGCGACTGCCGCGCACGCGGGCCGGACAGCGGCGGGCCGTGCAGGCGGTGATGCTGCTGTGCGTCCTCGCGCTGCTGCCCGCGACCTGGATGTACGTGGTGACGGGCGACCGGCTGCGCACGACGGCGAACGCCCCACGCACGGACGTCGCGGTGGTCTTCGGCGCGGGCCTGTGGGACGGCGAGCCGTCACCGTACCTCGCCCACCGTCTCGACGCGGCGGCCAGGCTGTACCGCGACGGCCGGATCAAGGTCGTCCTCGTCACCGGCGACAACAGCCGCGAGGACTACGACGAGCCGGACGCCATGCGGACCTATCTGACCGCGCGGGGTGTGCCCGACGGCCGCATCGTCAGCGACTACGCGGGCTTCGACACCTGGGACTCCTGTGTACGGGCCCGGAAGATCTTCGGGGTGCACGAGGCCGTGCTGATCAGCCAGGGCTTCCACATCCGGCGGGCGGTCGCGCTGTGTCAGGCGGCCGGGGTGCGGTCGTACGGCATCGGCGTGGACGCCAAGCACGACGTCACCTGGTACTACGGGGGCACGCGGGAGATCTTCGCCGCGGGGAAGGCCGCCCTGGACGCGGTGTTCGAGCCCGATCCGCGGTTCCTCGGGCCGAAGGAGCCGGGGATCTCGCGCGCACTGGCCGCCGCCGGCGAGTGAGGGAGGGCGTCCCTCACGGAGCGCCGGACCCGGCCGGGAGGTGCCCGTGCCGTCGGCGTAACGCGGCCCGACCCGGCGCGTAACACGCCCGACCCACGCTGAGCGGTATGAACACCTCCGCGACGCCCACCCACTGCCCGTACTGCGCCCTGCAGTGCGGGATGAACCTGACGCCCGCCTCCGGCGGTGTCGAGGTGACGGAGCGCGCGGACTTCCCGGTGAACCGGGGGGCGCTGTGCGGCAAGGGCCGTACCGCGCCGGAGCTGCTGTCGTCCCGGGTGCGGCTGACGTCGCCGCTGGTGCGCAGGGCGGGTGTGCTGGAGCCGGCCGGCTGGGACGAGGCTCTCGACCGGATCGCCGCGGGTCTTTCGCGCACGCGCGCGGAGCACGGCCCGGACGCGTGCGGTGTGTTCGGCGGGGGCGGACTGACGAACGAGAAGGCGTACGCCCTCGGAAAGTTCGCCCGCGTCGTCCTCGGCACCTCGCAGATCGACTACAACGGCAGGTTCTGCATGTCGTCCGCGGCGGCGGCCGGGATCAAGGCCTTCGGTCTCGACCGGGGGCTGCCCTTCCCGCTGGAGGACGTGCCGCGGACCGGCTGTGTGATCCTCGTCGGCTCCAACCTCGCCGAGACGATGCCGCCGGCGCTGCGCTACCTCACCGAGCTGAAGGAGAACGGCGGCACGCTGATCGTCGTCGACCCGCGCCGGACGCGTACGGCCGAGCAGGCCGACCTGCACCTCGCGCCGCGCCCGGGTACGGATCTGGCGCTGGCGCTCGGGATGCTGCACCTGGTCGTCGCCGAGGGGCGCACCGACGAGGAGTACATCCGGGACCGGACGAGCGGCTGGGAGGACGCGCGGGCGGCGGCCATGGCCCACTGGCCGGAGTACGTGGAGCGGATCACGGGGGTGTCCGTTCCACGGCTGCGGGAGGCCGTGCGGCTGTTCTGCGAGCCGGAGGCCGCCATCGTGCTCACCGCGCGCGGGCCCGAGCAGCAGTCCAAGGGCACGGACACGGTCGGCGCGTGGATCAACCTGTGCCTGGCCACCGGGCGGGCGGGGCGGCCGTTGTCCGGGTACGGCTGTCTGACCGGGCAGGGCAACGGGCAGGGCGGGCGCGAACACGGCCAGAAGGCCGACCAGTTGCCCGGCTACCGCAAGCTGACCGACCCGGAGGCGCGCCGCCACGTGGCCGAGGTGTGGGGCGTGGACCCGGACACGCTGCCCGGCCCCGGACGCAGCGCGTACGAACTCCTCGACGCGATGGGCACGGACATTCGTTCGCTGCTGTTGATGGGGTCGAACCCGGTGGTCTCCGCGCCGCGCGCCGCGCACGTCGAGGAACGCCTCGCCTCGCTCGACTTCCTGGCGGTCGCCGACGTCGTCCTGTCGGAGACGGCCGCGCTCGCCGATGTCGTCCTGCCGGTCACCCAGTGGGCCGAGGAGACCGGCACGACCACGAACCTGGAGGGCCGCGTGCTGCTGCGACGTCAGGCGCTCGCCCCGCCGCGGGGTGTGCACAGCGATCTGTACGTGCTGCGTGAACTGGCCGCCCGCCTGGGCGTGGAGAAGGGGTTCCCGGCGGACCCGGAGGAGGTCTTCGACGAACTGCGCAGGGCGAGCGCGGGCGGGACGGCGGACTACTCGGGGATCACCTACCGGCGGCTGGCGGAGGAGAACGGCGTGTTCTGGCCGTGCCCTGCGCCGGAGCCCGCCGGGGCCGGCGAGCCGTCCGGCACGGATGTCGCCGGGACGGACGGAGCCGCCCGCACGACCGGAGCCGGGCCCGGGGCCGCCGGTGAGTGCGACGACTGCGAGGACGCCTCGCTCGACGTGTTCGAGGACGACCCCGCGGGGGACGCCGGCGCGGTGCCGGGCGGCGGCAGCGGCCCCGCACCGTCGGAAGAGGACGACACGACGGGGACGGGCGCCGGCCCGGCCTGGGCGGGAGGCGGCGCGGCACCGGCCGTCGACGGCACCGCGCGGGCGGGCGACGGTGCGGGCGTGCACCCAGGGACGCCGCGCCTCTTCCTCGACCGCTTCGCCACCGAGGACGGGCGAGCGCGGTTCGTGCCCGTGTCGCACCGGCCGGCCGCCGAGGAACCGGACGACGAGTACCCGGTGCTGCTGACCACCGGCCGGGTCGTGGCGCAGTACCAGTCGGGCGCGCAGACCCGGCGCGTCGACGAGCTCAACGCCGCCGCCCCCGGCCCGTTCGTGGAGATGCACCCGCGGCTGGCCGAACGGCTCGGGGCGCTGGACGGGGACGCGGTGGCGGTCGTGTCGCGGCGGGGCCGTGCCGTGGCACCGGCCCGGATCACGAGCACCATCCGGCCCGACACCGTGTTCATGCCCTTCCACTGGCCGGGCGAGGGCCGCGCCAACACCCTGACCAACCCGGCCCTCGACCCGACGTCGCGCATGCCGGAGTTCAAGGCGTGCGCGGTGCGTCTGGAGGCCGTCGAGCGGTGACCGTCCGGGGCGCGCCGGCGCCCGGGCCGGGGCGCGCCCCGCGGGGACGCCGTGGGCAGGTGCGCCGCCGGTCCGCTCAGAACCGTGAGTGCCAGTCCCCGCCCCTGATCCGCCTGCCCCGGGCGCGGAGGCGGGCCGCGACGGCGGGAGCGGCCACGTACACCCAGGCGCGGACGCCCGCGGTCCCGTCCGCGCGCACGACGTCGCGCGCCACCCGCTCGTAGAGGTTGCGCGGATCGCCCGGCGCGTACTCCTCCAACCGGTCGAGGGCCGCGAGGAGTTCCTCGTACTCGTGGGGCAGCGCGGTCACGAGTTCGCCGCTCACCAGTCCGCCGGCCTCCTCGACGGCGTACGGGTATCCGGGCCCGTCGTACAGCACGACGTCCCGCATCCGGACCGGTTCCTCGGACTGCGTGCGGCCCCGCAGGAACAGGTCGTGGTTGTGCTCGCCGGGGCGCAGGGTGCCGTAGACGAAGAAGGGGAGTCTCACCCGGCGGTCTCCTCCTCCAGCCATCGCAGGTAGTCCGCGCCGCCCCGGACGATCTCCGTCGCGATGATCTCGGGGGTGTCGTAGTCGTGCGCCCGCCGCAGATACGCCTCCAGTTCGTCGTACCGGGCGCCCGTCGTCTTGAAGAGCACCTGCCACTCGGCGGCGGTCTCGATGTCGCCCCGCCATCGGTAGACGGACGTGACCGGTCCGGAGATCTGCGCACAGGCCGCGACCCGTGCCTCGACCGCGCCGCGGGCGAGCGCCTCGGCCTTGTCGGCGGCATCGGTCGTGGTCAGGACGGTCAGCCAGGCGGCCGTGGCCATGATCGGCTCCCTCTCGGTTCGTCGCGGCGGTCTCCGCACGGCCTCGTGGGCGGCTGTCTCCGAGGCCTTTGCAGAAACGATTCTCACCCCTCACACACCCACACACATCCATCAGCGCGCGCTATGGACATGACATGTCATGGACCTTTAAATCTGTGACGACATCAGCGCCTCCCCCCACGCGCCCAAGGCGCCTTCCCAAGGAGACCGATGAGTCGGACACGGCACATCCGAGGTTCCCGTCTCGCCACCGCGGGCATAGCCGCGACCACGGCCACACTGCTGGCCGCGGCACTGGCCCCGACCGCGAGCGCGGACGGCAGACCGAGCAGGGCCACCGCCCTCGCGAACGCGGCGTCGGCGCTCGTGGAGCACGCCACGAGTCTGGGACTCACCTCCGCGCAGGACACCTCCGTACGAGACGTCGTCGTCGACAAGGACGGCACCCAGCACGTCCGGTACGACCGGACCTACCGTCAGCTGCCCGTGCTGGGCGGCGACTTCGTGGTCCACCTGGCGCCGGGCGGTGCGTACCGGAGCGCGGACCGCGCCACCCGCAGCCCTCTGTCGCTGCCCAGCGTGACCCCCAGCCTGGCCGCGCCCAAGGCCGCCGACCTGGCGGTGAACGCGCTGCGCGCCGCGAACCTGGGCGAGACCCTGAAGAAGATCACGGCCAAGCCCCGGCTGGTCGTCGACGCTCTGCACGGAGCGCCCAAACTCGCCTGGCAGACCGACGTGGTGGCACAGGACTCGCTCGGCAACCCGGTCGCCCGCAGCGTCCTCACCGACGCCCGTACCGGCGCACAGATCGACGCCTGGGACACCATCGAGACGGCGACCGGCGACGGCCAGTCGCTCTACAGCGGCACGGTTCCGCTGGAGACCACGCTGTCCGGGTCGACGTACCAGCTCAAGGACCCCACGCGCGGGAACACCTACACCGGCGACGCGGCGAACAAGACGGACCTGTGCATCTTCGGCATCTGCTTCAGCCGCGCCCCGGCGACGCTGTTCACGGACGCCGACAACCACTGGGGCTCGGGCACCGCGTCGGACCGCTCCTCGGCCGCCGTCGACGCCCAGTACGGCACGAACGAGACCTGGGACTACTACAAGAACGTCCACGGCCGCAACGGCATCGCCGGTGACGGCAAGGGCTCGTACAACCGCGTGCACTACGGCAACAACTACAACAACGCCTTCTGGGACGACAGTTGCTTCTGCATGACGTACGGCGACGGCGACGGGACGACGTTCGGCCCGCTGGTGGCGCTGGACGTGGCCGGTCACGAGATGTCGCACGGCGTCACCTCGAAGACGGCCGCCCTCACGTACTCGGGCGAGTCCGGCGGCCTCAACGAGGCGACGTCGGACATCTTCGGCACGATGGTGGAGTGGTACGCGAACAACCCCTCCGACGCCGGTGACTACCTGATCGGCGAGAAGATCGTCCGTTCCGGCTTCGGCAAGCCCGCCCTGCGCTTCATGGACAAGCCCTCCAAGGACGGCAACTCGGCCGACTGCTGGAGCAGTTCGGTGGGCAACCTCGACGTCCACTACTCGTCGGGCGTCGCGAACCACTTCGCGTATCTGCTGGCGGAGGGCAGCGGCGCCAAGACGGTCAACGGCGTCAGCTACAACTCCCCGACCTGCAACGGCTCGACGGTCACCGGCATCGGCCACGACAAGGTCGGCAAGATCTGGTACCGCGCGCTGACGGTCTACATGACGTCCTCGACCAACTACGCGGGTGCCCGTACGGCCACGCTGAACGCGGCGAAGGACCTGTACGGCGCGGGCAGCACCGAGTACAACGCGGTCGCGGCCGCCTGGTCCGCGGTGTCCGTGGCCTGACCCCGCGACAACCCCGGCCGTGCATGGGCAGGCGTCGACAGGACGCCTGCCCATGCGCGCACGGTGACCGGGCACGGGCCGGCCGCCGTCCCGCCGGAGCCTGCCGCCCGCACGGACCGGCGGACGTGGCGGGAGCGGCCGGCCGTCGTCGCTCTCTTCGAACCGGCCGCCCTCGCCTTCCGGGCTCCGCCGGGGGCCGCGCTCCGGCCCGCTACCCCCCGTACGGCCGCCTCTCCTTGGCCTCCCGCAGAGCCCGGGCCCACCAGGCCAGTTGGTCCAGCATCGCCGTGGCCGCCGCGGACGGGCCGGCCGGGTCGCGCGGCCGGCCACCGGTGTCGAAGGCGCCTGCCGCGCCGTGGAAGGACACCGTGTCGCGCACGGTCACGGCGTGCAGTTCCGCGAAGACCTGCCGGAGGTGTTCGGCGGCGCGGAGACCTCCGGAGATGCCGCCGTAGGAGACGAGGGCGACCGGCTTGGCACGCCACTCGGTGAAGTGCCGGTCGATCAGGTTCTTCAGACCCGCGGGGAAGGAATGGTTGTACTCAGGGGTGAGGACCACGAAGGCGTCCGCGGCGTCCAGGGCCGGTGACACCTCCGCGAGCGCGGCCGCCACCGACGGCGACGGGTCGTGCGAGAGCGCCGTGGGAAGCGAGGCGGCGGCGACGTCGACGACCTCGACGGCGAAGTCGTCGCGTTCCCCGATGCGCTCCAGCAGCCAGTCGGCGACGACGGGGCCGAAGCGGCCCTCCCGGTCACTGCCGACGACCACCGTGACCCGCACCGGAGCCTCGGGTAGGGCGGACGCGGCCGGCGCGGCGAGCGGGCCGGGGACCGGGACCGGCGCGGAGGCCGGGAGCGCGGGGTCGGACGCCGACGCGGAGTCGGGTGCGGCCGTGGAGCCGGCGGCCGGCGGGGAGACGGGGGCCGTGGTTTCGGCTGTGGCTGTGTTCATGACGCACACCCTCATACCTCAAGCTTTGTCGAGGTCAAGCCGACGAGACCGCCGCCCCGCGCCGGACCCCGCCTCCGCGCCGAAGCGGCGCCCGGTCACCCGTTCACACCTTCGCCAGCCCCCTTCGGGCTCTTTTCCGCGACCCGCCGGTCGCGGGCCGGTGACCTGCTGGAACACCGTGGAACCAACCCGTGTGGCGCTCCTTCCTGACACCCGTTCACCTCATTTTTGACAGTCCATCAGGAAGCGGGTTCGGTCGTGTGCCACTTACCTCGGTAAAGCAGGGGCGTGACCGACGCAGCGGCACTTGGGGGTGTCGCGGGCCGCGCCCCCTCGGAGGAGCAAGCACGATGCGACGTACCGCCCGGATGCTGACCGGTACCGCGCTCGCCGTCGCCGCCGCGGGTCTCGCCACGGCGCCCGCGTACGGCGGTGAGACCGGAAGGCTGGAGGTGTTCCCCTCGACCGTCGTCCCGGGCGCGGGCGTCACGGTCAACACGGCGGCGTGCGGCGCGGCCGCCGCGGCGGCGGGCGATGCCAGCGCGGTCGGCGCCGGCACGTTCCCGCTGGCCCCGAGCGCTCACGAGAACGACGCGATCGGACAGTTCCGGGTGCCGCCCAGCGCTCAGCCGGGGACGTACGAGATCGTCGCGCAGTGCGCGGGCGGCAAGCAGGTCACGGGTGACCTGATGGTGACGCTGACGTCCACGCGCGAGCAGGTCCAGCCGCGCGGACTGGTGAAGACGGGGGTCGGTGGCGCTCTGGGCACCGATCCCGTGCAGACCGCGGCGGGAGTGGCGGCCCTGGCCGTCGCCGCCGCGGGCGGTACCTGGCTCCTGCATCGCCGGGCGAGAGGCGACGGGATCTGACGGACACCCTCCGCTGTCCGTCCGCCGGTACCGCCGTCCCCTCCCCCTCCGTGGCCCGACGCCCCTCGCGGCCCGGAGGGGGAACGGGACCCGACCCGAACGACCCACAAGGATCCAGGAGAGAGCGCGGCCTTGGACATATCCCGCCAGGAGGCTCACGTGCGCCCGGTCAGCAACATAGCGATAGCGTCCGTCACCGTGGTCGCCCTCTGTTCCGGCGCCTTTCTGCTGCACAGCGGCGCCGAGACGAACGCGCCGCCCCAGCCGTCCGCCGCGCAGGCGGCGGCACCCGGCGCCGGTGACCGGCGGCCCGCCGCGCCCGCGCTGCCGCACTCCCCGCCGGAGCGCATCCGCATACCCTCCATCCGCGTGGACGCCCCCCTGATGGGTCTCTCCCTCACCCCGCAGGGCAGCCTGGACGTCCCGCCCGCGGAGCAGAAGAACCTCGCCGGCTGGTACGAGGCCGGCACCACACCGGGCGAACGGGGCACCGCGATCGTCGCGGGACACGTCGACAACTCCGAGGGCCCCGCCGTCTTCTACGACCTCGGCTCCCTGAAGAAGGGCAGTGTCATCGAGGTGGCGCGCCGCGACGGCGGCACGGCCGTCTTCACCGTCGACTCCGTCGAGGTGTACGACGCCCGCGACTTCCCCGACGACAAGGTGTACGGCGCCGCGCAGCGCGCCGAGCTACGCGTCATCACATGCGGCGGCGGCTATTCGAAGGCGACCGGGTACCAGGGCAACGTCGTCGTCTTCGCCCATCTGACGGGGAGCCGCGCGGCCTGACCGACGGCGCCCACGTGGTCCGGCGGCGGCCGTTCCCCGCCGCGACAGAGGTGTGGCGGAGGATTAGCCTGGAAGGGGCAGTTCTTCTCCCCGGCCTGAGTGTTGGGGCCTCGGCCGGGAGCTGGGAGGGCCCTGATGAGGCCGATAGCGAGAGTCTGCGTCACCGCCGTGTCCGCCATCGCCCTGAGCGGCGGGCTCACCACCACGCCGGCGCGGGCGGACGATCCGGACGAGATCTTCGAGAAGGTGGCACCCGCGACCGTGCAGGTGCTGGCCGGCGGCGAGGCCGACGGCACCGGCGTCATCTACGACGCCGAGAAGGGGCTCATCCTCACCAACGACCATGTGGTCTCCGGTCAGACCTCTCTCCAGGTCCGTATCGAGGACGGTGGGCCCGTGCCCGTGCGGGTCGTGGCGGCCGATCCCTGCGAGGACCTGGCGATCGTGAAGCTCGCCACCCCGCAGGACGACCTCAAGGAAGTGGAGTTCGGCGACAGCGGCGACCTCAAACAGGGCGACCAGGTGACCGCGATCGGCTATCCGGTCGGCGCGGGCGACACCAGCCACGAGAAGGCGGTGCTCACCACCGGCGTGGTGCAGTCCCCGGAGGTCGCACAGACCGGGCAGACCAGCTCGCCCAACCTGTCGTCCACCGTGCAGCATTCCGCGACCCTCAACCCGGGCAACTCCGGCGGCCCGCTGCTGAACAGCGACGCCAAGCTCGTGGGCATCAACACCTTCATCATCGAGGGCACCCAGGGGCAGTACTACTCCATCGCGGGCGACCACGCCAAACCCCTCCTGGAGGGGCTCGCCGAGGGGAAGAGCAAGAACAATCCCGGGTGGCAGGGGCTGGTCGCGCTGAGCGACCCCAACTTCGCGTCCTACTTCCCCGGACAGGAGACCGAGGCGACGAAGCTTCAGAAGGCCATCACCGCCCAGGGGATCGACGGCGTCTATGTGACGAGCGTGGACGGCCACTCCGTGGCCGCCAAGGCGAACATGGCGGCCGGTGACGTGATCACCGACATCAAGGACACGAAGGTCACGACGGTCCCGCAGGTGTGCGACATCCTCCAGTCGTCCGCACCGGGCGAGAAGGTCGACCTGCTCGGGGCGTACACGAGCGACACGAAGTTCCAGGACGGGACGTCCGCCAAGGCCGGGGACACCTGGAGCGCCACCGTCACGCTCGGCCGGTGAGCCCCGTCCGGGCCTGACGCCTCCCCGTGGCTAGGCGATCCACTGCTGGTAGGCCATGTTCGCCACCAGCGCGAACACCACCGTCAGCAGCACGACGCGGACGAACCCGCTGCCCTTCTTGAGCGCGGTGTGGGCCCCGACGGTGCCGCCGACCAGATTGAAGACGGCCATCAGCGCGGCGAGCTGCCAGTGCACCGTGCCCTTCCAGGCGAAGGTCGCGAGGGCACCCGCGTTGGTGCAGCAGTTGACGATCTTGGCGGTGGCGGAGGCGGTCACCAGGTCGAGGTGGAGGAGCGCGGTGAGGGCGAGCACGAGGAACGTGCCCGTGCCGGGGCCGATGAGCCCGTCGTAGAAGCCGATGCCGAGGCCCGCCAGCCCGATCGCGGCGAGGACGCGGCGCGCGGAGACGGGCGTCGTCGGGGGCGCCGTCCCGAAGGCGGGCCTGAGGATCACGAAGGCGCCGACACCGAGCAGGACGACCATGACGACCGGCTTGAGCACATCGGTGCTCAGCCCGGCCGCGACGAACGCGCCCGCCGTGGAACCGGCGAGCGCCGCGAGCCCGATCCGCACCGCGAGGCGCACGTCGACGGGCGCCTTGCGCGCGTACGTCACCGCCGCGCCGGTCGTGCCGACGATCGCCACCGCCTTGTTGGTGCCGAGCGCGTACGCCGCCGGGGTGCCGCTCGGCAGTCCGAGCAGCAGCGCGGGGAGCAGGAGCAGCCCGCCGCCGCCCACCACGGCGTCGATCCAGCCGGCCGCCAGCGAGGCGAGGCACAGGACGACGACCATGGTCAGCGATATGTCGGGCATGATCGCGACCCTACGGACGAGGTAGATGTGCCGTCCATCGATCCGGTGAACCTTGAGCGACTTCTGAGCTTCAGCGCACCGAGTCCAGATAGCGCAGGACCGCGAGGACCCGGCGGTTCCCGGTGTCCGACGGCGGCAGGTCCAGCTTCACGAAGATGTTGGCGACGTGCTTCTCGACGGCCCGCTCGGAGACGGTGAAGGCGGCGGCGATCGCGTGGTTGGTGCGGCCCTCGGCCATCAGCGCGAGGACCTCCCGCTCCCGGGGGGTGAGCGTGTCGAGGGCGCCCGCCCGGCGGCTCGCGCCGAAGAGCTGCGCGACCACCTCGGGGTCGAGGGCCGTACCGCCGCGGGCGACGCGCTCCATGGCGTCCACGAATTCGCCGATGTCGACGACGCGTTCCTTCAGCAGATAGCCGAACCCGGCGGGTTCGCGGAGCAGTTGCGCCGCGTACGTGGTCTCGACGTACTGCGAGAAGACCAGCACCCCGGTGCCGGGGTGGTCCGCGCGCAGCCGTACGGCGGCCCGCACCCCCTCGTCCGTCTGTGTGGGCGGCAGCCGGATGTCGACGACGGCGACGTCCGGCCGGTGCTCGGACACCGACGTCAGCAGCGCCTCCGCGTCCCCCACGGCGGCGGCGACCTCCACCCCGCGCAACCGGAGCAACTGGGCCAGCCCGTCGCGCAGCAGGGCGGAGTCCTCGGCGATGACGACGCGCATATGACCTTCCGGATCAGTAGGGCAGTTCGACCGTGACCACGGTAGGACCTCCCGGTGGACTGTCGCAGGTGAGCGTGCCGTCGACGGTACGGGCCCGGGCGCGCAGCCCGGTCAGGCCGGAGCCCGCGCCGATCACCGCTCCCCCGCGTCCGTCGTCGCGCACGGTCAGCCGCAGCAGTCCGTCCCGGGCGGTCACGGTCACGACGGCGGCGCTCGCCGCGCTGTGCTTGGCCGCGTTGGCGAGGAGTTCGGCGACGCAGAAGTACGCGATCGACTCGACGGCCGGGCTCGGGCGGTCGGCGATGTCGGCGCGGACCTCGACGGGCAGGGCGCTGTCCGCGGCGAGGGTGGCCAGGGCGGTGTCGAGGCCCTGGTCGAGCACGGGCGGGTGGATGCCCTTGACGAGGTGGCGCAGGTCGGCGATG
Source organism: Streptomyces sp. Tue6028 (assembly GCF_002300165.1). Classification (GTDB taxonomy): domain Bacteria; phylum Actinomycetota; class Actinomycetes; order Streptomycetales; family Streptomycetaceae; genus Streptomyces; species Streptomyces siamensis. The sequence continues at coordinate 19,131 of NZ_MLCE01000013.1, forward strand.
GCCTGGGTGGCGTTGCCCTGCGCGGTGTCGACGACCGTGAGGAGCTGCTGCGGGGAGGCTCCCGTGCCGATCAGCTCCTTGATCATCGTGAGGTGCATGGCGAGGCCGACGAGCCGGGCCTGGGTGCCGTCGTGCAGATCGCGCTCGATCCGGCGCAGGGTCGCCGCAGCGTCCTCGACCGCCTGCGCGCGGGTCTCCTCCAGGGTGCGGATGCGGCGGTCGGCCGCATCGGGTCCGAGCAGCGCGGTGAGCAGGGCGCGATGCGGGGCGAGGGCGTGGCGCAGCAGCCAGGACGCGGTGGCGAGGAGCAGCAACCCGAGGGTCACGGGGATCAGCCAGCGGGGCCAGGAGTCGACCTGGAAGCCGAAGAACTCCAGTGACACACGGTGCTCCGTGCCGTCCGGGGCCCGCCGGGTGTCGTAGTTCCAGTTCTCGAGCAGGGGGTGCAGGGTCAGCAGGACGCCGTATACGTAGCCGATGACGACGGTGACGAGTCCGAAGGCCGCGGTGAAGGGCGTAGCCAGCGCGCAGGCGACGGCGCGCCATCCGCCGCGGTCGGCGAGCAGGGCCCGGCGCCAGCCGAGGATGCCGCTGCCGGTGCGGCGCTGCGGGTCCTCGATCTCCAGCCCGAGCAGCCGCCGTGCCAGCGCGCGTTGCAGCCTGCCGAGCGCCAGCGCTCCGCGCACGGTGACGGCGATCAGCCACAGCCCGAGCGTGGTGACCGACAGGACGCCGCCGACCAGCAGCCCCACGAGGGTGAGGACGAAGCCGACGAGGGCGAGCGGGAAGGCGATCAGGCCGTAGAGGAGGGCCGCGAGGGCACGCCGCCCGAACGGGAGGGCGAGCACGGCGCGGAGCGGGTTCATGGGATCAGCCTGAAGGTCGCGGAGAGGGTCGGGGTCTCGCGGGGCGGTCACGGCAGGAGGGCCGACGCGACACGGAGCTGGACGGCCGCCATCGCGCGGCCGAGCCAGGGCATGACCAGCAGGAACCCGAGGCCGCCGACGACGGCGTGGAAGGTCCAGGCGCCGGCGAAGGTGGGCCCTCCCCAGGCGTCCGCGTAGTCGGAGCCGGCGCGCAGGGGCCAGCCCAGGTTCATCGGCACGAGGGACCAGCCGTACGCGGTGACGGCGAGGACCAGGAGGTTGAGGGGGGCCGCGAGGAGGGCGTGGGCGAGGCCGCCCGAGGAGCCGGCCGGGCGGGCGCCGAGGAAGCGGCGCAGCAGACCGCGCTGCCAGCGCCCGGTCGGAGCGCCCAGCAGCGACAGCGGCATGCACGCCACACCGACCGGGAAGGCCAGCAGCGCGTAGGCGACGCGGCGCCATGTGCCCGCGGTGAAGGGTTCGCGGACGAACCGCCAGACGCGTACGGCGGTGTCGTCGGGTGCGGGCGGCGGCTGAAGTCCGCGGGCGGTGGCCATGGTGGTCCCCCTGTGGGTGAGCTGGTGTGGTCCGGCACCTCAAGGGTTGCGTGCGCGGGCGGCGCGTTCGATGGTGCTCGCACGGAGACCGGGGGTTCGGTCAACCCCACCTCCCCCGCTCCCGGCCGGACGGGCGGATGCCTCAGGTCTGCTCCGGCCGGACGGGCGGAAGCCTCACACCCGCTCCCCGTCGCACGACCCGAAGCCTCACACCCGCTCCCCGTCGCACGACCCGAAGCCTCACACCCGCTCCCCGTCGCACGACCCGAAGCCTCACACCCGGACTCCGGTGCCGCTGAGGGCAGCGTTCCTCCCGGGAAACAGTCGTGATCCTGCCGGGTAACACCGGCACCGCACCGTGTGGTCATGACCTCGAATACGCGTGTGGTGGTGATCGGCGCCGGGCTCGCGGGCGTACGGCTCGCCCGGCGGCTCGCGGAGCTCGGCGCGTCCGGCGGCCCCGCTCTCGTCGCTCCCGGCGGCCTCGCGGCGCCCGGCGTCTCCGTGGTGCTCGTGGGCGAGGAGGAGCACGCACCGTACAACCGCGTCCTGCTCGCCGAGGTCCTGGCCGGGCGGTACGCGCCCGAGGTGATCGCCCTCCCGGCGCCGGGCGGCCTGGTCCGCGCCCGGGTCACCGGCATCGACCGGGCCGCGCGCACCCTGCGCTGCGCGGACGGCTCGGAGATCGCATACGACACGCTGGTCCTCGCGACAGGCTCGAACCCGGTGCTCCCGCCGCTGCGTGGACTGTTCGCGCAGGGCGGGCACGAGCTCCCGGAGGGAGTCCACGCGTTCCGCACCATGGACGACTGTCTGGGCCTGTCGAAGGCCGTGCGGGAGGGCACCCGCGCCGTGGTGATCGGCGGCGGACTCCTCGGCGTCTCGGCCGCCCGCGCCCTCGCGGTGCGTGGCGCCCAGGTGGTGCTGGCGCAGCAGTCCGAGCGGCTCATGGAGCGCCAGCTGGACCCGGCGGCCTCCCGCCTGATCCACCGGCACCTCACCGGCCTCGGGGTGGAGGTGCACACCGAGTGCCGGGTGCGTGACGTGCGCTGTGTCGGCGGCGCGGTCCGCTCCGTGGAGATGGCCGACGGCTACGCCCTCGACGCCGACCTCGTCGTCCTCGCCTGCGGAGTCCACCCGCGTACGGGACTCGCCCAGCAGGCGGGGCTCGCGGTCCACAAGGGAATCCTCGTCGACGACGAACTGCGCACGTCCGACCCGCACATCCGGGCGATCGGCGACTGCGTCCAGTACGACGGGACGGTCTACGGTCTGGCCGCTCCGGCCCTCGAACAGGCCGACGTGCTGGCCGGGTTGATCGCCGCCGAGGCCGCCGGCGCGGGACGCGCCGCGGGCGCGGACGGTCCGGGCGCCGCGGACGGCTCCGGCGCCGCGGACGCTCCGCCTGCCCAGGCACGCTCCGCCGCCCGCTACACGGGGACCCGGTCGCTGACCCGGCTCACCCTCACGGGCGGCCGCGCCCCCTTCGACCTCGCCGCGTTCGGCGAACCCGACCCCCGCCCCGGGGACGACGTCGTCCAGCTCGCCGACGCCACCCGCGGCACCTACCGCAAGGTCGTCGTCCGCGACGACCGGGTGGTCGGCGGCGTGCTCGTCGGCGACCTGGGCACCGTCGGTGCCCTCGCCCGCGCCTGGGAGGGAGCGGAGCCGCTCCCCGGGGACGGCGCACCACTGCTCCACCTGCTCACCAACGACGGAGGCTCCTGATGTCCATGGACACCCCCACGATCGTGCTCGTCGGCCATGGCATGGTCGGCCAGCGCTTCCTCGAAGCGCTCGCCGAGCGCGGGCTGACCGCCACGCACCGCGTGGTCGTGCTCTGCGAGGAGCCCCGCCCGGCCTACGACCGGGTCCAGCTCACCTCGTACTTCTCGGGCCGCACCCCGGAGGAGCTCTCCCTCACCGAGACGGAGTTCATCGAGGAGCACGGCATCGAGCTGCACCTCGGCGACCCGGCCGAGTCGATCGACCGTGCGGCGCGGAAGGTGACGGCCCGCTCGGGTCTGACGGTCGCGTACGACACGCTCGTCCTGGCCACCGGCTCGTACCCCTTCGTCCCGCCGGTCCCCGGCAAGGACGCCGAGGGCTGCTTCGTCTACCGCACGATCGAGGACCTGCTGGCCATCGAGGAGTACGCGAAGGCGCGGGCCACGACCGGTGCGGTGGTCGGCGGCGGACTGCTCGGGCTGGAGGCGGCCGGTGCCCTCAAGGGGCTCGGACTGTCCACGCACATCGTGGAGTTCGCGCCCCGGCTCATGCCGGTGCAGGTCGACGAGGGCGGTGGCGCGGCGCTGCTGCGCACCATCGAGGACATGGGTCTGACGGTGCACACGGGCACCGGCACGCAGGAGATCGTCATCGGGGACGACGGCGCCGTGACCGGCATGCGGCTGTCCGACGGCTCCGAACTCCCCACGGACCTCGTGGTGTTCTCGGCGGGAGTGCGTCCCCGGGACCAGCTGGCCCGCGACACCGGGCTCGCGGTCGGCGAGCGCGGCGGCATCACGGTCGACGCCCAGTGCCGCACCACCGACCCGCGGGTGTTCGCGATCGGTGAGTGCGCCCTCGCCTCGGACGGCCGTGTGTACGGCCTGGTGGCGCCCGGTTACGAGATGGCCGAGACGGTCGCCGCCACGATCGCCGCCGACGAGGCGAGCTTCACCGGCGCCGACCTCTCCACCAAGCTCAAGCTCCTCGGCGTCGACGTCGCCTCCTTCGGCGACGCGCACGGTGCCAGCGCGGGCTGCCTCGACGTCGTCTACGCCGACTCGCGGTCGGGCACGTACAAGAAGCTGGTCATCGGCCGGGACGGCGAGCTGCTCGGCGGCATCCTGGTCGGTGACGCGGAGGCCTACGGCACGCTGCGCGCCCTGACCGGTTCGGTTCCTCCCGTCGCCCCCGAGCAGCTGGTGCTGCCGGCGGGCGCGGGCGCGCCGGTCGCGCTCGGCCCCTCCGCGCTGCCCGACTCCGCGGTCATCTGCTCCTGCCACAACGTCACCAAGGGCACGATCCGCGGCGCGGTCACCGAGCACTCCTGCACCACGGTGCCGGAGGTCAAGAAGTGCACCAAGGCGGGCACCGGGTGCGGCAGTTGCGTCAAGGTACTCGGCCAGCTCGTCAACGACGAGCTGGAGGCGAGCGGTGTCGAGGTCGACCACGGGCTGTGCGGCTGCTTCGGGCAGACCCGCGAGGAGCTGTACGAGATCGTCCTCGCGCTGCGGATCACTTCGTACCAGGTGCTGCTGGACCGGCACGGACGCGAGGAGGCCCGTGGTGGCGAGGGGTGCGAGATCTGCAAGCCGGCCGTCGGCTCGATCATCGCCTCCCTCGCGCCGACGATCGGCGCCGACGGGTACGTCCTGGACGGTGAGCAGGCCGCGCTCCAGGACACCAACGACCACTTCCTCGCCAACCTCCAGAGGAACGGCTCGTACTCGATCGTCCCGCGCATCCCCGGCGGCGAGATCACTCCCGAGAAGCTCATCGTGATCGGCGAGGTGGCCCGGGACTTCGGGCTCTACACGAAGATCACCGGCGGCCAGCGCATCGACATGTTCGGCGCGCGCGTCGAACAGCTGCCGCTGATCTGGGCGCGGCTGGTGGACGCCGGCTTCGAGTCCGGTCACGCGTACGGAAAGTCCCTGCGCACCGTCAAGTCCTGTGTGGGCCAGACCTGGTGCCGGTACGGCGTCCAGGACTCGGTGCGCATGGCGATCGACCTGGAGCTGCGGTACCGGGGGCTCAGGTCCCCGCACAAGCTCAAGTCGGCGGTGTCCGGCTGCGCCCGCGAGTGCGCCGAGGCGCAGTCCAAGGACTTCGGCGTGATCGCCACCTCCAACGGCTGGAACCTGTACGTCGGCGGCAACGGCGGTGCCACCCCGCGCCACGCGGACCTGCTGGCCCAGGACCTGAGCGACGCCGAACTCGTGCGTCTGATCGACCGGTTCCTGATGTTCTACATCCGCACCGCCGACCGGCTGGAGCGCACCTCCACCTGGCTGGAGCGGATCCCGGGCGGCCTCGACCACGTGCGGGACGTGGTGGTCCACGACTCGCTGGGCATCTGCGAGGAGCTGGAGTCGCTGATGTCGGCGCACGTGGCGAACTACCGCGACGAGTGGGCCGAGACCATCAACCACCCCGAGAAGCTGGCCCGGTTCGTGTCCTTCGTGAACGCCCCGGACACCCCCGACCCGGTCGTCGGGTTCATCCCCGAGCGCGACCAGATCAAGCCCGACCTGCCGCTGCTGACCATCGGCACCCGTCCCCAGGCTCTCGGCTCCGCTCGAGCAGGGGAGACCTCATTCCTGGAAGGAAGCGCCCAGCGATGACCCTGGCACCCGAGACGACCACGGCCCTCAGGCTCCAGCTCCTGCTGGAGGACGGCTGGTTCACGGTCTGCGACCCGTCCCTGCTGACCCCGGGCCGCGGAGTCGCCGCGCTGCTGCCCGACGGCCGTCAGGTCGCGCTGTTCACCGACCGCGCGGGGCGGACGTACGCCGTCGACAACCGCGACCCGTTCACCGGTGCGGCGGTGCTGTCCCGCGGGCTGACCGGCACCCACCGGGGCCGCCCGTTCGTCGCCTCCCCGCTCCTCAAGCAGCGCTTCGACCTGGAGTCGGGACGCTGCCTGGACGACGACGCGGTCGGCGTGGCGGTGTACGAGGTGCGCGCCGCCTGACCGGCCACCACCCCTTCTTGACCGGTCGTTCTTGAATGACTTACGGTCACCTGCATGGCCAGGACCAAGGAGTTCGACCCGGACGCCGCGCTGCGGGCAGCCCTGGAGCTGTTCTGGCGGCGCGGCTACGAGGCGACCTCGATGGCCGACCTGGTCGAGCACCTCGGCATCGGCCGGGCGAGCCTGTACGCGACGTTCGGCAGCAAGCACGAGCTGTACCTGAAGGCGTTCGACCGGTACGAGCAGACGGGACTCACCCGGATCGTCGGGGAGTTGTCGCAGCCGGGCCCCGCACTGCCGGCCGTACGGGCGGTCGTGCGGAGCTACGCGACCGAGGCCGCCCATGAGGAACTGCGCCGCAGTGGCTGCCTGGTCACCAACACGGCGGCCGAACTCGCCCCGCACGACCCGGCGTCCGCCCGGCGCGTCGAGCGCAACTGGGACCAACTGGAGACCGTCCTGCACACGACGCTGGTGCGCGCCCAGGCCCAGGGCGAACTGCCTCGGGGCCGCGATCCGCTCGCCCTGGCCCGCATGCTCCTGGTCCTGATGCAGGGCCTGCGGGTGGTCGGCAAGGCCTCGTCGGACCCGGCCCGCGTCCGGGACGCGGCGGAGCAGGCCCTGGCCCTGCTCGACTGAGTTCCGCGCCCTCCGTCGGAGGGCCTTTTTCTCGTCCTCATATTGAAACGATCGGTCAAAAAAGGGGAGATCATGACCACTCGGAGCACCGGCAACCGCTTCACCGACCGGACCGCCCTCGTCACGGGCGCCGGGTCCGGCATCGGCCGCACCACGGCGCTCGCCCTCGCCGCGGAGGGCGCCCGGGTCGTCGTGGCCGGACGGCGGGCGGAGCCCCTGGCCGAGACCGTCCGGCTGATCGAGGAGCAGGGCGGCAAGGCCCTCGCGGTGACCGCGGACGTCTCCCGCCCCGCCGACGCGGAGGAGTTGGTCCGGGCCGCCGTGGAACACTTCGGCTCGCTCGACGTGGCGGTCAACAACGCGGGCGTCTTCCGCGGCGGCCGGCCCCTGGCGGACCTGGCGGAGGACGACTGGCACACCCAGCTCGGCATCAACGTCACCGGCGTGTTCCTGGCCCTGCGGGCCGAGATCGCGCACATGCGGACCCAGCCGTCGGGCGGCGCGATCGTCAACGTCTCCTCCACGTTCGGCGCGCACACGGCCTCCGCGGGTGCCGCCGCCTACTCCGCGACCAAGGCCGCCGTGACCGCGCTCAGCCGCGGTGCCGCCCTGGACCACATCCGGGAGGGCGTCCGCATCAACGTCGTCAGCCCGGGCGCCACCGCCACCACCATGTCGCTGCGTCCCGGTGAGACCGAGGCCGGACGCGCGGAGCGGCTGCGGCACGACCTGCCGCTCGGCCGGGTGGCGCGGACCGAGGAGGCGGCCGCGGCGATCCTGTACCTGGCCTCGGACGACGCGGCCTCGACGGTCGGCACGGACCTGGTGCTCGACGGCGGCGGCTCGCTCTGACCCCGGGCCCGCCCCGGCCCACGGCCCGCCCCTGCCCACCGGCAGGACCTCTCGGCCCGGGTGTGCCGCGCGCTCGGGCCGTCGGCCGAGCGTGGGCCGTCACCCGGGCGCGGGCGGACGGCCGGGCGCCGGCCCAGGCCCCGTCCCGGCCGCGCGGCGGCTCCCGCGGCCGGTGGCGTCACACTTCGATCGTGTCGTAGGTGACGCCCGTCAGCCGCTCCGAGGCGGCCCAGAGGAGCTCTCCCGCCCGGTCGTCGCGGGTCCATGGAGCCCGCCACGACGGCGCGGGCGCGCCCCGCCACATCGCCAGCGACGGGCCGGTGAAGGAGTCGGGCGCCACCCGGGGCGCGGTGGCGGCGTACAGCGAGGGCAGCGCCCCGGCCTCGGCGCTCTGCGCGAAGAGCCGGTTGCCGGCCTCCATCATCCGCTCGGCGCCCTTGCGGCCCTCCAGCCGGGGCCCGGCTGCCTGGAGGTTGGTGGAGGCGTAACCGGGGTGCGCGGCGGCCGCGACGACGTCCGAGCCCGCGGCGGCCAGGCGCCGCGCCAGCTCGTGCGTGAACAGCAGGTTGGCGGTCTTGGAGCGGGCGTAGGCGATCCACTTGCGGTAGCGGCCGCGCTCGCCGCCCAGGTCGTCGATGTCGATGTTCGCCAGCGCGTGCACCATGCTCGACACGGTCACGATCCGCGCGCCGGGCGTGCGCAGCAGCGCGGGGAGCAGGAGCCCGGTGAGCGCGAAGTGCCCGAGGTGATTGACGCCGAACTGGGTCTCGAAGCCGTCGCCGGTGCGGCCCTCGGGCAGCGCCATGACCCCGGCGTTGTTGACGAGGAGGTCGAGCCGCTCGTACGCGCCCGCGTACCCGGCCGCGAACTCCCTGACGGAGGCCAGCTCCCCGAGGTCCAGCGGCAGGAACTCCACGTCCGCGGCCGGCACTTCCGAGACGAGCCGCTCGCGGGCCGCGGTGCCGCGCGCCGCGCTCCGGCAGGCCAGGACCACCCGGGCGCCGTGCCGGGCCAGCTCCCGCGCGGTCACGAAGCCGAGGCCGCTGTTGGCCCCGGTGACCACCGCGGTGCGCCCGCTCTGGTCGGGGATGTCGCCCGCGTTCCACCCGGTCATGACGGATTCCCTCTCCGGTTCCCGCGCCCTCGACGATCACGGTCCTCGCGCTCACGGTACGCGCCGTCCCGTCCCCGGGCAGGCGGAGAGGGCGGCACCCCCCGCACAGGGGTACCGCCCTCTCTTCGTGCACCGGGACCACCGCCGTCGGTGAGGGTCGGGGACCGACGGCGGTCCCGGGGCCGGGACAGGCCCTCAGGGCCTAGCGGTGGTCACTGCCCTTGGACGTCGACGCCGCGCGCCCCGCCTCCAGGCGGGCCACCGGGATCCGGAACGGCGAGCAGGAGACGTAGTCGAGCCCGACCTCGTGGAAGAAGTGGACCGACTCGGGGTCGCCGCCGTGCTCGCCGCAGACGCCGAGCTTCAGGTCGGGGCGCGTCGCGCGGCCGGCCTGCACCGCGGACTTCACCAGGGAGCCGACGCCGTCCTTGTCGATCGTCTCGAACGGGCTGACGCCGAAGATGCCCTTCTCCAGGTACGCCGTGAAGAAGGACGCCTCCACGTCGTCGCGGCTGAAGCCCCACACCGTCTGGGTGAGGTCGTTCGTGCCGAAGGAGAAGAACTCCGCCGCCTCGGCGATCTGGCCGGCCGTCAGCGCGGCGCGCGGCAGCTCGATCATGGTGCCGATCGCGAGCTTGAGCTGCACACCGGTGGCCGCCTCGACCTCGGCGATGACCTGGTCGGCCTCCTCGCGGACGATCTCCAGCTCCTGGACGGTGCCGACGAGCGGGATCATGATCTCGGCGCGCGGGTCGCCCTTCGCGTTCTTGCGCTCGGCGGCGGCCTCCGCGATCGCCCTGACCTGCATCGTGAACAGGCCGGGGATGACCAGGCCGAGGCGCACACCGCGCAGGCCCAGCATCGGGTTCGCCTCGTGCAGGCGGTGCACCGCCTGGAGCAGGCGCAGGTCGTTCTCGTTGGCGTCCTTGCGGGACTCGGCGAGCGCGACGCGCACCGACAGCTCGGTGATGTCCGGCAGGAACTCGTGCAGCGGCGGGTCCAGGAGACGGACCGTGACCGGCAGGCCGTCCATCGCCGAGAACAGCTCCACGAAGTCCTTCTTCTGGAGCGGCAGGAGCGCCTTCAGCGACTCCTCGCGCTCGGCCTCGGTGTCCGCGAGGATCAGGCGCTCGACCAGCTCGCGGCGGTCGCCGAGGAACATGTGCTCGGTGCGGCACAGACCGATGCCCTGGGCGCCGAAGCGGCGGGCGCGCAGCGCGTCCTCGGCGTTGTCGGCGTTGGCGCGTACGCGCAGGCTGCGCTTGCGGTCGGCGAACGCCATGATCCGGTGCACGGCCTCGACCAGCTCGTCGGCGTCGTCGGCTCCGGCGTGCATCCGGCCCTCGAAGTACTCGACGACCGGGGACGGGACGACGGGGACCTCACCGAGGTACACCTTGCCGCTGGAGCCGTCGATCGAGATGAGGTCGCCCTCCTCGACGACGTGCCCGCCGGGCACGGTCATCCGGCGGCGCTTGGTGTCGACCTCCAGCTCCTCGGCGCCGCAGACACAGGTCTTGCCCATGCCGCGCGCGACGACGGCCGCGTGCGAGGTCTTGCCGCCGCGCGAGGTCAGGATGCCCTCGGCCGCGATCATGCCGTCGAGGTCGTCGGGGTTGGTCTCCCGGCGGACCAGGATGACCTTCTCCCCGGAACGCGACCACTTCACGGCGGTGTACGAGTCGAAGACCGCCTTGCCGACCGCCGCACCCGGCGAGGCCGCGATGCCCCGGCCGACCTGCTCGACCTTCGCGTGCTCGTCGAAGCGCGGGAACATCAGCTGGGCGAGCTGGGCGCCGGTGACGCGCTGCAGCGCCTCGGCCTCGTCGATCAGGCCCTGGTCCACCAGCTGCGTGGCGATACGGAAGGCCGCGCCCGCCGTGCGCTTGCCGACGCGGGTCTGGAGCATCCACAGCTGGCCGCGCTCGATGGTGAACTCGATGTCGCAGAGATCCTTGTAGTGGTTCTCCAGGGTCTCCATGATCTGCATCAGCTGGTCGTACGACTTCTTGTCGATCGACTCCAGCTCGGCGAGCGGGACCGTGTTGCGGATGCCCGCGACGACGTCCTCGCCCTGCGCGTTCTGCAGGTAGTCGCCGTACACGCCCTGGTGGCCGCTGGCGGGGTCACGGGTGAAGGCGACGCCGGTGCCGGAGTCCGGGCCCAGGTTGCCGAAGACCATGGAACAGATGTTGACGGCGGTGCCCAGGTCGTGCGGGATGCGCTCCTGGCGGCGGTACAGCTTCGCGCGGTCGCCGTTCCACGAGTCGAAGACCGCCTTGATGGCGAGGTCCATCTGGTCGCGCGGGTCCTGCGGGAAGTCGCGGCCGGCCTCGGTCTTGACGATCTTCTTGAACTTGGTGACGAGCTTCTTCAGGTCGGCCGCCTCGAGGTCGGTGTCGACCGTGACCTTCTTGGCGTCCTTCGCGGCGTCCAGCGCCTCCTCGAAGAGCTCACCGTCCACACCGAGGACCGTCTTGCCGAACATCTGGATGAGGCGGCGGTACGAGTCCCACGCGAAGCGGTCGTCGCCGGCCTGCTTGGCGAGGCCCTGGACCGACTTGTCGGAGAGGCCGATGTTCAGGACGGTGTCCATCATGCCCGGCATCGAGAACTTCGCCCCGGAGCGGACGGACACGAGCAGAGGGTTGTCGGCCTGGCCGAGCTTCTTGCCCATCTTCGTCTCGAGGGCTTCGAGGTGTGCACTCACCTCGTCACGCAGTGCCGCGGGCTCCTCGCCGCTGTCGAGGTACGTCTTGCACGCCTCGGTCGTGATCGTGAAACCCGGAGGGACGGGAAGACCCAGGTTGGTCATCTCGGCGAGGTTTGCACCCTTGCCGCCGAGGAGGTCCTTGAGGTCCCTGTTGCCCTCGGTGAAGTCATAAACGAACTTCACGCCTTCGACGCCGTTCTCGGCTACGTGAAGATCCTTGTTTTCCGACACGCGTCTCGACTCCTCGACGTCGCGGTGGCTGCCCTGACGGCGAGGAACATACCCAGATCGAAGGCGCCTGGGTACGTCCACTTGTGCGTCATGCGCCTGTAACCACTCGTCCGCCAGCAGATCGAAAGTCAAAGCTTGGCAAGCGCCGAGGCCCAGATGTTTTCACTTCTTGAACGCAAGATCCCCCACGACACCTCATGAGCGCTCACATGAGCGAGCTTCAGCACGCCTGAGTTTAATCGATGAACGATCAAGGGGTGGCACTGAGTGCCACCCCTTAGGGAAGTGCAGCCGCCCATGATCCGCTCATCTGAGCAGCACCCCTATCAAGGGTGGCGAGAATCACGCCGGTGAGGACGTCCGGATTTCACCATGCGGACCGGTTCGCGGACACGACACACGGTGGTCACACACCGAGCGCGGCCAGCCGCTCCTCGGCCCGCTCCGGCGCGTACAGGTGCTCGACGACCAGCGCACCGGCCCCCACCAGCCCCGCCCGCTCACCGAGCCGCGAGGTCACCACGTCCAGATGAGCGGTGGAACGGGGCAGCGCCCGCTGATAGAGGAGCTCACGCACGCCCGTGAGGAAGGGAGTTCCGGCCAAATCGCCGGCGATCATCAGCACGCCGGGGTTGAGCAGCGTCACCACGGTGGCGAGCACGTCGCCGACCTGCCGTCCCGCTTCCCGCGCGAGCGCCATCGCCTCGGGATGTCCGGCCGCCAGCAGGTCCCGCACGTCCGAGCCGGACGCGGCGGGGACCCCCGCCTCGGCGAGCCGGCGCGCCACCGCGCCACCGCTCGCGACGGCGGCCAGGCAGCCGTACGAGCCGCACCGGCACAGCGCGTCGGCGCCCACCCGGATGTGCCCGATGTCGCCCGCGCCTCCGTCGACGCCCCGGTAGATGCTGCCGCCCACGACCATGCCCGCGCCTATTCCGGTGGAGACCTTGACCAGGGCGAACGCCGAGCAGTCGGGATAGCCGGTGCGCTGTTCGCCGTACGCCATGAGATTGGCGTCGTTGTCCACGAGGACGGGGACCGCCGCCCGGCCGGCGCCCGGGGCCGTGCGCGGGCCGGCGTGTTCGGCGAAGGCGCGGCCCAGGCGGCCCCTTATGTCGTAACCGTCCCAGCCCGGCATGATCGGCGGCTGCACCACGCGGCCGGTGTCGCTGTCGACCGGACCCGGCACCGCGAGGCCGATGCCGCACACCGCGTCCGTGCGCTGCCCGGCCTCCTCCAGCAGGCCGGCGAACCAGCGCCCCAGTTCGTCCAGGACCGCCTCCGGGCCCTCGTCGACCACCAGGACGCCGGTCCGCTCGGCCAGGATCTCCCCGGTCAGCGTGAGGAGGGCCGCCCGGCCGTGCCGGGTGTCGAGGTCGGCGGCCAGGACGACGGCGTGCTCGTCGTCGAACTCCAGGGTGATGGAGGGGCGGCCCCCGAGAGGCGAGTCGACCGGACCGCCGGCGCCCTCACGCAGCCAGCCCGCGCGGAAGAGCCGGTCGAGCCGCTGGCCGACCGTGGCGCGGGACAGACCGGTGACCTGCTGGAGCGCACCTCGCGTGGTGGCCCGGCCGCTGCGCACCAGTTCGAGCAGATCTCCGGCGCTCGCCTGATGTGAGGCCTTCACGGTTCTCCCTGCCCTTCCCGTCATGCGCACCCCCTTGCGTTCCTCAACTCTGCATTACATATTGAGTTTTGCGTGTTAAATAGACGTAACCCTACGGTAGCCACTGCCGAACCGGTCGGCCGGACGTCTTCGGGGAGACCTGAGTGGACCGCACAACCCAGCTCACCGCCCTGCGCACGGGGACCGCCACCCCCCTGCACACCTCCGGCACTCCCGCACACGCCTCCGGCCCGCCACTCCCGCCCGGCACGGGCGGAACTTCCCGGTCCGGATCACTTGTATACGACCCTGCCGGTCCGGCCGCTTCGATGCACCTCGGGGCCGCGCGCGTCCTCGACGACAACTGGACCGGCACGTCCACGGTGCCCTCGCGCGGCCTGTACCCGCACCAGTGGTCCTGGGACTCTGCGTTCATCGCGATCGGCCTGCGCCACCTGTCCCCGCTGCGTGCCCAGACGGAGTTGGAGACCCTGCTCGGCGCCCAGTGGGCCGACGGACGCGTCCCGCACATCGTGTTCAACCCCTCCGTCCCGCTGGACGCGTACTTCCCGAGCCCCGACTTCTGGCGCTCCTCGACCGCGGGGCGCGCTGCGGGCGCCCCGCGCACCGTACAGACGTCGGGCATCGTGCAGCCACCGGTGCACGCGCTCGCCGTCTGGCTGGTGCACCGCGCGGACCCGGGCCTGTCGTGGGCGCGCGCGTTCCTCCCCCGGATGTATCCCCGTCTCGCGGCCTGGCACCGCTATCTCCTGCACCGCAGGGACCTGGGGGGCGGCGGCCTCGCCTCCGTGGTCCACCCCTGGGAGCAGGGCATGGACAACAGCCCCTGCTGGGACGCCCCGCTCAGCCGGGTCACCCCGGCGCCGGCCCGCTCCTTCCGCCGTGCCGACCTCGACCACGGGTCCGCCGAGGACCGGCCGACCGATCTCGACTACGGGCGGTACGTGCGGCTGGCCGCCGACTACCGGGACGGCGGATACGCGGACGGGGGCGGCGCGTTCGCCGTCGAGGACCCCGCGTTCAACGCGCTGCTGATCGCCTCCGAGCACGCGCTGGCGTGCATCGCGCAGGAGCTGGGCGCGGCGGGCACCGCCCGGCACGCCCGCGCCGAACGCCTCACGGCGGCCCTGGTGGAGCGGCTGTGGGACCCGGCGGCGGGCATGTTCTTCTGCCGGGACGTGCACGACGGGGGTAGGAGCGGTGCTCCCGACACGGAGCGGCGTTCGCGGAGCGATGCTCACGACACCGAGCAGCGTTCGCAGAGCAGTGCTCGCGGCACGGAGCGGCGCTCTCCGGGTGGCGCGCTGATCCGCGAGCGCAGTGTGGCCGGGCTGCTGCCGATCGTCCTGCCCGCGCTGCCGCGCGACATCGCCGCCGCCCTGGTCCGCACGGCGAGCGGCCCGCACTTCGGACTCGGCGGCGACACCCGGCTCGTACCGAGCTACGACCTCGCGGGGGACGCCTTCGACCCGCACCGGTACTGGCGCGGACCGGCCTGGTTCAACACCAACTGGCTGCTGGAGCGCGGCCTGCGGCTGCACGGGGAGCACGCGCGGGCGGACGGTCTGCGGGCCGCGCTGCTCGACACCGCGGCGGAGTCCGGATTCGCGGAGTACGTGGACCCGTACACCGGCGAGGCCTGCGGAGCGCTCGGCTTCAGCTGGACGGCCGCGCTGACGCTCGATCTGCTGCACGACCCCTTCGGGGCGGACCGATTCGTGTCCCCGGCGGGCCGCGACGCGTTCGACAGGACACAGGGCGCAACACCACACGACACGACGGCACACAGCGCATGCGACACGGGCGCCAAAGGAGGGGACCGGGGATGACGGACCGGCATCATCTGCTCGTGCACGGTGGGACGTTCGCCGCCGTGGGCGACGGCGGGGACATCAGCGGCGTACGGGGCGGCAGCTCGCCGGACGGGCTGTTCGTGCGGGACGCCCGGCACCTCAGCCGCTGGCAGCTGACCGTGGACGGCGCGGTGCCCGAGGCGCTCACGCCGGTCGCGGACGGCGACACGGCACGCTGTGTGCTGGTGCCGCGCGGCGGGCGCACGGAGCCGCCCGCCTGCACGCTCTTCCGCGAACAGGCGGTCGCCGAGGGCGCGTTCGTGGAGGCGCTGCGCGTCACCAGCAACCGTCCGACGCCCACCACGGTCCGTATCGCGGTCACCGCGGACGCCGACTTCACCGACCAGTTCGAACTGCGCTCCGACCACCGCACGTACGCGAAGACGGGCGTGGTGCGGCAGCGTCAGGTCCTCGACGACGGCGTGGAGTTCAGCTACCGGCGCGGTGAGTGGCGGTCCTGTACGACGGTCACCTCCGAGCCCGCGCCGGACGGTGTGGAGGAGACGGGCACGGGCGCCCGCCGCCTCGTGTGGACGCTCGAACTCGAACCGCACGGTTCGGCGGAGCTGGCGCTGCGCGTCGCCGCCCGTCCGCACGGCGCCGTCGTGGCGCCGCGCGTGCCGCTGTCCCCCGCCGCCGCCAACGAGCAACTGCTGGAACTCGAAGGGGAGTTCGCGGAGGGAGTGCCCTTCCCGACCGGCTGGCCGGAGCTGGCCGCGGCCTGTGCGCGCGGCCTGTCCGACCTGGCCGTGCTCCAGGTCCCGGCGACGGGTCCGGACGGCGAGGAGCTGCGGGTGCCCGCGGCCGGGGTCCCGTGGTTCCTCACCCTGCTGGGCCGGGACGCCCTGCTGACCTCGCTCTTCGCCCTGCCGTACCGTCCCGGGCTCGCCGCCGCCACGCTGCCCGCGCTCGCCGCGACCCAGGCGACGGAGACGGGCGCAGGGGCGGTGGCCCAGCCCGGCAAGATCGTGCACGAGGTGCGGCACGGCGAACTGGCGCACTTCGGGCAGGTGCCGTACGGGCGGTACTACGGCTCGGTCGACGCGACTCCCCTGTTCCTGGTGCTGCTCGGCGCGTACACGGAGCAGACCGGCGACACGGCGCCGGCCCGCCGCCTGGAGGCCAACGCCCGTGCGGCGATCGGCTGGATGCTCGACCACGGCGGTCTGACCTCGCGCGGCTATCTCGTCTACCGCGCGGACGGAGGCGGCCTCGCCAACCAGAACTGGAAGGACTCGCCGGGGGCGATCTGCTCGGCGGACGGCAGCCGCCCCACCGGCCCGGTGATGGCGGCGGGCGCGCAGGGGTACGCGTACGACGCCCTGCGCCGCACCGCGCAACTGGCGCGCACGGTCTGGGACGACGAGGTCTACGCGGCCCTGCTCGAACAGGCCGCCGCCGATCTGCGCGACCGCTTCCAGCGGGACTTCTGGATGTCCGAGCACGGCTTCCCCGCGCTGGCGCTGGACGGCGACGGCCGGCACGTCGACGCGCTCGCCTCGGACGCGGGCCATCTCCTGTGGTCCGGTCTGCTGGACAAGGAGTACGGCGAACTGGTGGGCCGCCGCCTCCTCGAACCGGACTTCTTCTCGGGCTGGGGCGTACGCACGCTCGCCGCGGGACAGCCCGCGTACCACCCGATGTCGTACCACCGCGGTTCGGTCTGGCCGCACGACAACGCGCTGATCACGCTGGGGCTGGCCCGCTACGGCCTGCACGACGAGGCCCGCACGGTCGCGCACGGGCTGGTCGACGCGGCGACCGCCGCCGGGCACCGGCTCCCCGAGGTCCTCGCCGGCTACGGCCGTGACACGCACCGCGAGCCGGTGCCGTACCCGCACGCGTGCGTACGGGAGTCGAGGTCGGCGGCGGCTCCGCTGGCGCTGCTCACCGCCGTGGGAGGTGCGTAGCCCGGGGCCGGCCGGCCCCGGGCGCACGGACCGGGTCAGCCCCCGGACGTGTCCAGTTCCGCGTCCTCGCTGATCCCCGCGCAGTCGTACGGGTCCTTCAGCCAGCCGTCCGGCAGGACGACCCTGTTGTTGCCGGAGGTGCGGCCGCGGGGCCCGTCCGCGCCGGCGGGCCAGGGCTGGTCGAGGTCCAGCTCGGCGAGTCCTTCGGAGAGTTCGGCGAGCGACGAGGTGATCGCGAGGCGCTTGCGCATCTCGGAGCCGACCGCGAAGCCCTTCAGGTACCAGGCGACGTGCTTGCGGAAGTCGATGACACCGCGGGCCTCGTCGCCGATCCACTCACCGAGCAGGGTCGCGTGGCGGACCATGACGTCCGCGACCTCGCGCAGCGTCGGCCGGGCGAACTCCGCGCGCCCCTCGAAGGCGGCCACCAGGTCACCGAAGAGCCAGGGCCGGCCGAGGCAGCCGCGGCCCACGACGACGCCGTCGCAGCCGGTCTCGCGGACCATCCGGATCGCGTCCTCGGCGGACCAGATGTCGCCGTTGCCGAGGACGGGGATCTCCGGCACGTGCTCCTTGAGGCGCGCGATGGCGTCCCAGTCCGCCGTGCCGCCGTAGTGCTGTGCGGCGGTCCGGCCGTGCAGCGCGATCGCCGTGACGCCTTCCTCGACGGCGATCCGCCCGGCGTCCAGGAAGGTGATGTGGTCGTCGTCGATGCCCTTGCGCATCTTCATGGTGACCGGGAGGTCGCCGGCGCCGGCGACGGCCTCGCGCAGGATCGCCCGCAGCAGGTTCCGCTTGTACGGGAGCGCGGAGCCGCCGCCCTTGCGGGTCACCTTCGGGACCGGGCAGCCGAAGTTCAGGTCGATGTGGTCGGCGAGGTTCTCCTCCGCGATCATGCGGACGGCCTTGCCGACGGTGGCGGGGTCCACGCCGTACAGCTGGATCGAGCGCGGCTTCTCGGTCGCGTCGAAGTGGATCAGCTGCATGGTCTTCTCGTTGCGCTCGACCAGCGCCCGCGTGGTGATCATCTCGCTGACGAACAGGCCCTTGCCGCCGCTGAACTCGCGGCACAGGGTGCGGAACGGCGCGTTCGTGATCCCGGCCATGGGCGCGAGGACGACGGGCGGCTGCACCGTGTGGGGGCCGATCGACAGAGGGGACGCGGGGGCGAGGGTGGGCGTGGACATTCCCCCATTGTCGCGTACGCCGGCGGGTGCTCGTACGGGGATCCGGTCTCACCCCGCGGCCAAGATCGTGTACCGGTCATTAGTTAGACGCACTATCGAAAAAGGCGTACGCTGGGTGGATGCCCGAGCTCAGCCACCGCCACCGGATGCTGGTGCTCGCGATCTGCTGCATGAGCCTGCTGATCGTGAGCCTGGACAACACGGTCCTGAACGTCGCCCTCCCCTCGATGCAGCGGGAACTGCACGCCGACGTCGCGGGCCTGCAGTGGACCATCGACGCCTACACCCTGGTCCTCGCCTCGCTGCTGATGCTCGCGGGCTCGACCGCCGACCGCATCGGCCGCCGCAAGGTCTTCACCGCGGGCCTGGTGATCTTCACCCTCGGTTCGGTCCTGTGCTCCCTCGCCCCGAACCTCGAATCCCTCGTCGTCTTCCGCATGGTGCAGGCGGTCGGCGGTTCGATGCTCAACCCGGTGGCGATGTCGATCATCACCAACACCTTCACCGACCCGCGCGAGCGCGCCCGCGCGATCGGCGCGTGGGGCGGTGTCGTCGGCATCTCCATGGCCGCCGGCCCCCTGGTCGGCGGCCTCCTTGTCGACTCGGTCGGCTGGCGCTCGATCTTCTGGATCAACCTCCCGGTCGGCCTCGCGGCGCTGCTGCTCACCCTGCGCTTCGTCCCCGAGTCCCGCGCCCCCAAGGCCCGCCGCCCCGACCCGGTCGGACAGCTGCTGGTCATCGCGCTGCTCGGCTCGCTGACGTACGCGATCATCGAGGCGCCCAGCTCCGGTGCCCCGAAGACCCTCGCCTTCGGCGCGATCGCCGTCGCCGCGCTGCTCGGCCTCCTGTGGTTCGAGCCGCGACGGGCCGAACCCCTCATCGATCTGCGCTTCTTCCGCTCCGCGCCGTTCAGCGGGGCCACGGTCATAGCCGTCAGCGCGTTCGCCGCGCTCAGCGGCTTCCTCTTCCTGTCGACGCTCTACCTGCAGAACGTGCGCGGTCTGGACGCGTTGCACGCCGGTCTGTGGATGCTGCCGATGGCCGCCCTGTGCTTCGTCTGCGCCCCCCTGTCGGGACGGGTGGTCGGCAGCCGGGGACCGCGCCTGCCGCTGCTGATCGCCGGCGTGGCGATGTCGGCGAGCGGCGTTCTGTTCGCGGCCTTCGAGGCCGAGACGTCGAACGTCACGCTCGTCGTCGGCTACGTCCTGTTCGGGCTCGGCTTCGGTTTCGTCAACGCACCCATCACCAACACCGCCGTCTCCGGCATGCCCCGCTCCCAGGCGGGCGTCGCCGCCGCCGTCGCCTCGACCAGCCGCCAGATCGGCGGCACCCTCGGGGTCGCCGTGGTCGGCGCCGTGCTGGCGTCGGGGGTACAGGGGGCGGCCTACCGGGACACGTTCGTGTCGGCCGCCCGGCCCGGCTGGTGGATCATCGCCGCGTGCGGCCTCGCGGTCCTCGTCCTCGGCGCGCTGACCAGCGGACGCTGGGCCCGCAGGACGGCCGAGGACACGGCCGCGCGGCTGGTGTCGGAGGAGTCCCCGGAGGTACGGGACCCGGCGGGCGTAAGCGCCTAGAGGGTCGGTCCTGGCGCAGCACCACGGTGACGCCCAGCCGCTCCAGGAACGGCACCACCGCCTCGAAGTACTCCAGCTCGCCGTCCCTGTCCACGCTGACGCCCGCCAGGGCCCGCCGGGCCACGTCGGCGTGGTGCCAGACGAGCGTGAAGGGCGCGCGGGGCCCCTCCGGCCTCCGACGGCCGCGCCGATCATAGGCCGGGCACCTCCCTGACGTGGCCGGCGCGCGGTGCAGGGGACCGCGACCGGCCGTCACGGGCAGCCGTCACGCGGGCCCGGCGTCCCGCTCCGGATTCCCGTCCGCCGGCGCGAGGGCGTGCAGCCGCTCCAGCCGCTCACGGCTCTCCTCGTCCGTCGGGACGTACGTCACCATGCGGGCCCCCAGGTCGGGGGCGAGCCACAGGTCGGTGTGGTCGACGGTGACCAGCCCCACGTACGGGTTGAGGAACTGCTTGGTCCTGCTGCGGGCGCCGCCCACCACCTCGTACCGCTCCCAGTGCTCACGGAACTCCGCGGACTCCGTCGTCAGCCGCTTGACCAGCATCTTCCAGGCGGGTTCGCCGAGGTGTCCGGCCATCGAGCCGCGCAGCTTCGCGGCCATCATGCGCATCGCGTCGTCGAGCTGCACGATCGACCTGCGCCACTCGGCGTTCGTGTAGACGAGGATCATGCAGTTGCGGTCCTCGGGCGGCACCGCGTCGAGGTCGCTCATCAGCAGGCGGGCGTACGTCCTGTTGTACGCGAGGATGTCGTACCGGCTGTTCTGGATGCAGGCGGGGACCGGCTCCAGCTGGGTCAGCATGTGCCGCAGCGCCGGGGTGATCGTCGGGCACTGCGCGGCGGGCGAGGGGTCGACGGCGCCCGCCAGCTGGAAAAGGTGGGCACGCTCGCTCGCGTCCAGCAGCAGGGTGCGGGCCAGCGCGTCGAGGACCTGCTCGGAGACCTGGATGTCCCTCGCCTGTTCGAGCCACGTGTACCAGGTGACGCCCACGGCGGAGAGCTGCGCGACCTCCTCGCGGCGCAGTCCCGGGGTGCGCCGGCGCCGGCCGCGGGGCAGTCCGACCTGCTCGGGCGGGATGCGTTCGCGCCGGCTGCGGAGGAAGCCGGCGAGTTCGTGACGCCTGATCTCGCTGCCGCGGGGTGCGGCGGTGGCGGAGGGTCGGTCGACGGCGGGGGCGGCCGGTCCCGGCTGCGGGGCGGGGGCCGGGGTGCGGGCCCGTCCGGCCGGGGCGGGGGCCGGCGCGTCGGCCGGGGTGCGGGCCGGTGTCCCGGCCTGCGCGGCCGGGGCCGGGTGTGCTGCCCGCGGGGCCGGGGTCGTGGTCGTCTCCCGCACCATCGTCGTCATGCCTCCAGCCTGAGCCTCACCGGAACCTGTTTCCAGGTACTGCTTCTACCAGGATAAGAAGACTCTGGTACCAGCCTGAGGCGGGGAGAAGGCTGAGGGACGTGACCGATACCGGAACTCTCACGACCCCGACCGGCTCCCGAGTCGCCCCACCCGTGCTCGGCGGCCTCGGGCTCTTCACCGTGCTGCTCGGTGCGGCACTGCCCCTCATCGACTTCTTCATCGTCAACGTCGCCCTGCCGACCATCGGCCGTGACCTGAACGCGAGCGAAGCCGTCCTCGAACTCGTCGTCGCCGGCTACGGAGTCGCCTACGCCGTCCTCCTCGTCCTCGGCGGACGCCTCGGCGACCTCTTCGGCCGGCGGCAGTTCTTCCTCGGCGGCATGGCCGCCTTCGGCCTGACGTCCCTCGCGTGCGGGCTCGCGCCCTCCGCCTGGACGCTGGTCGCGGCACGCGTCGCGCAGGGCGCGGCGTCCGCGGCGATGCTGCCGCAGGTCCTCGCGACCATCCAGTCGGCGACCAGCGGGCCGCGCCGCGCCAAGGCGATGGGCCTGTACGGAGCCACGGCCGGCCTCTCCATGGTCGCCGGGCAGATCCTCGGCGGCGTCCTGGTCGCCGCGGACATCGCGGGCACGGGCTGGCGCTCGGTGTTCCTCGTGAACGTGCCCGTCGTCATCGTCGGCCTGGTCCTCGCCGCGCGCGCCGTACCGGAGACCCGCTCGCAGCACCCGGAGCCGGTCGACGCCCCCGGCACGGTCCTGCTCGCGGTGTCCCTGCTCGCCCTGCTCGCTCCGCTGACCGAGGGCCGGGCGGCGGGCTGGCCGCTGTGGACCTGGCTGTCGCTGGCCCTGTTCCCGCTCGCGGCGGCGGCGTTCTATCTGGTCGAACGCGGCAAGGACCGGAGCGGCCGTACTCCGCTGGTTCCGCCCAGCCTGTTCGCGCTGACCTCGCTGCGCCGCGGCCTGGTGATGATCGTGCCGTTCTCGATCGGGTTCAGCGGCTTCATGTTCGTGATCGCGGTGGCGTTGCAGCGCGGTGCGGGCCTCGGTCCGGTGCCCGCGGGGCTCGCCCTCGCGCCCATGGCCGTCGTCTTCCTCGCCGTCTCCCTGTGCGGGCCCCGGCTGGTCGCCCGCCACGGCACCCGTGTCGTCACCGTCGGCGGTCTCGTCCAGGCGGTGGGCGTGACGCTGCTGGCGCTGGCCGCCTGGCGGTCCTGGCCGGACCTCGGCGTGCGGGAACTGCTGCCCGGCGCGGCGGTGGCGGGCGCCGGCCAGGCCCTCCAGCTGCCGGTCATCTTCCGGATCATCCTCTCCGAGGTGCCGCCGGCCCGGGCCGGTGTCGGCAGCGGAGTCATGATCACCACCCAGCAGTCGGCCCTCGCCCTGGGTGTCGCCACCCTGGGCTCCCTCTTCCTGGCCCTGGTCCCCGCCCACGGCATGCGGGACGCCCTGGTGACCACACTCCTGGTCCAACTCGCGGGCGTGGCCCTGACCACAGCACTGAGCCTCCGCCTGCCGCGCACGATCAGCTGACGCCGAAGAAGTTCAACTCGCCGCCGAAGACACCCCGTTGATCTTCTCCTTGCTGCACACTCCTAAGCG
Organism: Streptomyces sp. Tue6028; assembly: GCF_002300165.1. GTDB lineage: Bacteria > Actinomycetota > Actinomycetes > Streptomycetales > Streptomycetaceae > Streptomyces > Streptomyces siamensis. The sequence goes on from NZ_MLCE01000013.1 coordinate 41,899, forward strand.
CACGAGCGGAGCGCTGTCATTGGAGGGCGTCATGCTTCAGATCAACACGAGCAAAGTGAGCCGCTGGGACCAGCACGGTCGGGAGCATGTCGTCCATGTGCAACGCGCGGGCGTGCAGCGGACGATCAGATGCGACACGTGCGGCTGGCGCAAGGGTGCGCAGTTCCTGCCATGGCTCAAGGCGGAGGAACATCTCGCCGAGGCGCATCAGGCGACGGTGGATCCGGCCGACGCGTGAGGGGGACGCGAGGCCGGGCGTCCGGCGGCCCGGGGGCCGGGCGCCCGGCGGGTCAGGCGCGCAGGCCGCGCAGGACCAGGGCGACGACCGCCTCGAAGTCCGCCTCGATGCCCGGCTGTTCCCATTCGCGGGCGTAGCAGGGGTCGTGGAAGCGGCCTGTGGCGTCGAAGGCGGCGCGGGCCGAGACGGCGGGGTCGGCGGCGTCGAACACGCCACGCGCGACGCCGTCCTGGACGATCTCGGTGAGCTGGCCGGTGAGGTCGGCGATGTGCCGCTCGACGACCGCGCTGGTCTCGCCGATCAGCACCTGGTAGGTGGCGAAGAGCTGGGGGTCGTCGCCCGCCTTCTTGCGCTTGGCCGCGAACAGAGCGGTGAACCAGTCGCGCATCCGCGACGCGGGGTCGCGGTCCTCGGCGACGATGCCGGCGAGGGCCTCGGACGTCCGGTCCAGCCAGTGCTGGGTGACCGCTTCCCGCAGCGCCGCCTTCGTACGGAAATGACGGTAGACGCTGCCGTGGCTGACGCCGAGCGCGCGGGCCACGTCCACCACGGTGGCCTTGGCCGGGCCGTGGCGGCGCAGCACCTCCTCGGTGGCTGCGAGGATGCGCTCGGCGGTCAGGGTCTCGGAGGTCGGTGCCATGACGAAGACCGTACCTGCCGGTGCCGTCAGCGTTCGCTGTCGAGGTGTGCCATCTGGGCCGCCGGGTAGCGGGCGCCCGCGGCGGCCCCCACCGGCACCGCTGCCTCGATGGCGGTCAGGTCGTCCGGGCCGAGCGTGACGTCGAGGGCGCCCAGCGCCTCCGTGAGACGGTCGCGGGTGCGCGCGCCGACGAGCGGCACGATGTCCTCGCCGCGTGACAGCACCCAGGCGATCGCGATCTGCGCGACGCTGACGCCCTTCTGTTCGGCGATCTTCCGGAGCGCTTCGACGAGCGTGAGGTTGTGGCGCAGGTTCTCGCCCTGGAAGCGGGGGCTCATGGACCGGAAGTCGTTCGCGCCGAGCTGCCGGTCGGCCGTGAAGTGGCCGGAGATCAGCCCGCGGGACAGCACGCCGTACGCGGTGACGCCGATGCCCAGTTCCCGGACGGCCGGGAGGATCTCCCGCTCGATGCCGCGCGAGATGAGCGAGTACTCGATCTGGACGTCGGCGACGGGCGCCGTCGCGGCGGCCCGGCGGATGGTGTCGGCGGCGACCTCGCTGAGGCCGATGTGCCGTACGTGCCCGGCCTGGACCAGTTCGGCGATCGCGCCGACCGTCTCCTCGATCGGCACGTCGGGGTCGACCCGCGCGATCCGGTACACGTCGATGTGGTCCACGCCCAGGCGCTGGAGGGAGTACGCGGCGAAGTTCTTCACGGCGGCGGGGCGGCCGTCGTAACCCGTCCAGCCGCCGTCCGGGTCACGCAGCGCGCCGAACTTGACGCTGGTCAGGGCCTGTTCACGCAGGGCGGGCGGGGCGGAGCGGAGCGCTTCGCCGATCAGCATCTCGTTGTGGCCCATGGCGTAGAAGTCGCCGGTGTCGAGCAGGGTCACGCCCGTTTCGAGCGCGGCGTGGACCGTCGCGACGGACTCGGCCCGGTCGGTGTCGCCGTACAGCGCGGACATGCCCATGCAGCCGAGGCCGAGGGCGGAGACCTGGGGGCCGGTGGTTCCGAGGGTGCGGGTGCGCATGAGGACTCCTTGTGTCCCGAGGGGGGTGGTACGTCCCCAGCCTGACATGACAGATGACAGATTTCAATATCTGTCATCTGTCATTTGTCAGCCCACCTCACCGCCACTTTGGTCCAGACCTATTGACGAAAGGTCTGGACCGCGAGCACTGTCATGCCTACGACATTCCTTGCCAGCTCCACGGACACCTCGCCGTACCCCCACCCGGGAGGCCCGCATGATCCGCCGGAAGATCCGTCTGCTGGGCGCCGCACTCGCGGCGGCCTGTCTCGCACAGCTCATGACCATCGCCGGCGCGCCCGGCGCGTCCGCCGCCGACACCTGCGCCGTGAAGTCCCGCCCCACCGGGAAGGTCCTCCAGGGGTACTGGGAGAACTGGGACGGTTCGTCCAACGGCGTGCACCCGCCCTTCGGCTGGACCCCGATCACCGACTCCCGTATCGCCGCGCACGGCTACAACGTGATCAACGCCGCGTTCCCCGTCATCCGCTCGGACGGCACGGCGCTGTGGGAGGACGGCATGGACGCGGGCGTGAAGGTCGCGACGCCGGCGGAGATGTGCGCGGCCAAGGCGTCCGGGCAGACGATCCTGCTGTCGATCGGCGGCGCCGCCGCGGGCATCGACCTCAGCTCGTCCACGGTCGCCGACCGCTTCGTCGACACGATCGTGCCGATCCTGAAGAAGTACAACTTCGACGGAATCGACATCGACATCGAGACCGGTCTCGTCGGCAGCGGCAGCATCGGTCAGCCGTCCACGTCGCAGGCCAACCTGATCCGGATCATCGACGGGGTGCTGTCCCGGATGCCGTCGAACTTCGGTCTGACCATGGCGCCGGAGACCGCCTACGTCACGGGCGGCAGCATCACGTACGGGTCGATCTGGGGCGCGTACCTGCCGATCGTGAAGAAGTACGCGGACAACGGACGCCTGTGGTGGCTCAACATGCAGTACTACAACGGCAGCATGTACGGCTGCTCCGGCGACTCGTACTCCGCGGGCACCGTGCAGGGCTTCACCGCCCAGACCGACTGCCTGAACAAGGGGCTGGTCGTCCAGGGCACCACGATCAGGGTGCCGTACGACAAGCAGGTCCCGGGCCTGCCTGCCCAGTCGGGCGCGGGCGGCGGCTACATGTCGCCGAGCCTGGTGTCCCAGGCGTGGCGGCACTACGGCACGTCCCTCAAGGGCCTGATGACCTGGTCGATCAACTGGGACGGCTCGAAGAACTGGACGTTCGGCGACAACGTCAAGGCGCTCCAGGGGCGTTGAGCGACAGAGCCCCCGGTTCCGTGGGGAACCGGGGGCTCGTGTGCGCCGGGCGGGCGTGCGGCCCGGCGGCCGATCAGGCGCGGGGCGCGGTCAGCAGCCGATCAGACGCGCGGCGAGGTAGCCCTCGATCTGGTCGAGGGAGACGCGCTCCTGCTTCATGGAGTCGCGCTCGCGGACGGTGACGGCGTTGTCGTCCAGGGTGTCGAAGTCGACGGTGACGCAGAACGGCGTGCCGATCTCGTCCTGGCGACGGTAGCGGCGGCCGATGGCGCCGGCGTCGTCGAACTCGATGTTCCAGTGCTGGCGCAGCGCGGTCGCCAGGCCCTTGGCCTTCGGCGACAGCTCGGGGTTGCGGGAGAGCGGCAGCACGGCGACCTTGACCGGCGACAGGCGCGGGTCGAGGCGGAGCACGGTGCGCTTCTCCATCTTGCCCTTGGCGTTCGGCGCCTCGTCCTCGACGTAGGCGTCGAGGAGGAAGGCGAGCATGGCGCGGCCGACACCGGCGGCGGGCTCGATGACGTACGGGGTCCAGCGCTCGCCGGCTTCCTGGTCGAAGTACGACAGGTCCTGGCCGGAGGCCTTGGAGTGGGCGGAGAGGTCGTAGTCCGTACGGTTGGCGACGCCCTCCAGCTCACCCCACTCGTTGCCGCCGAACTGGAAGCGGTACTCGATGTCCGCGGTGCGCTTGGAGTAGTGGGAGAGCTTCTCCTGCGGGTGGTCGTACCACCGCATGTTCTCCTCGCGCAGACCGAGGCCGGTGTACCAGTTCCAGCGCTCCTGCATCCAGTACTCCTGCCACTTCTCGTCCTCGCCCGGCTTGACGAAGAACTCCATCTCCATCTGCTCGAACTCGCGGGTGCGGAAGATGAAGTTGCCGGGCGTGATCTCGTTGCGGAAGGACTTGCCCATCTGCGCGATGCCGAACGGCGGCTTGCGGCGCGAGGTGGTCTGCACCTGGGAGAAGTTGGTGAAGATGCCCTGCGCGGTCTCGGGGCGCAGGTAGGCGACGGAGCCGCTGTCCTGCGTGGGGCCGAGGTGGGTGGACAGCAGGCCCGAGAACTGCTTGGGCTCGGTGAACTGGCCCTTGTTGCCGCAGTTGGGGCAGTTGATGTCCGCGAGACCGTTCTCCGGGGCACGGTTGTGCTTCGCCTCGTAGGCCTCCTCCAGGTGGTCGGCGCGGAAGCGCTTGTGGCAGGAGGTGCACTCGGTGAGCGGGTCGGTGAAGGTGGCGACGTGACCCGACGCGACCCAGACCTCGGTGGCCAGGATCACCGACGAGTCGATACCGACGACGTCCTCACGGGAGGTGACCATGTAGCGCCACCACTGGCGCTTGATGTTCTCCTTGAGCTCGACGCCCAGCGGGCCGTAGTCCCAGGCGGCGCGCTGGCCGCCGTAGATCTCACTACAGGGGAAAACGAAGCCACGGCGCTTGCTCAGGCTGACGATGGTGTCGATCTTGTCGGCGGCCACGGTGCTCTCTTCATTACGAACGGAGATGGATGGGGGCGGCGCTGAGCGCCTCGGTGAGGGGTGGAGATCGGGAGACGGGCGGACGAATGCTTCAGGTTACCGGCGGGGCCCACCCCTGTATCAAATCGGTTCGCGGTGCCGGTCGCTTCCTGCCGCTTGCTGCCACTTGATCCGCTCACCGGGACTTCCGGAACCGCTCTCTCCAGGGTCGCCCCGGGTCCCGTCGGAGCGCTTGTTGACAACCGTTTCCAAGTTTGTTGAAAATGACTGTCATGAACGTACAGCGACGCCTCATATCCGGGACCGCCGTGGCCGCCGCCACCGTCCTCGGTCTCGGCACCCTCTCCGCCTGCTCCGGCTCGGCCTCCGCCGACGGCAAGGGCGGAGGGAAGCTCGACGTGGTGGCGTCGTTCTACCCGATGCAGTACCTCGCCGAGCAGATCGGCGGGACGCACGTGGACGTCACGACGCTGACCCAGCCCGGCCAGGAGCCGCACGACCTGGAGATCAGCGCGCGGCAGACCGCGCAGCTCCAGGAGGCGGACGCCGTCCTCTACCTGAAGAACCTCCAGCCGGCCGTCGACGACGCCGTGGCGCAGTCCGAGGTCAAGACCAAGATCGACGCCGCGTCGCTGACCTCCCTGGAGAAGCACGGCAACGAGGTCGGCGGGCACGCCGCGGCCCACGACCACAGCGAGGGCGAGGAGAGCGGCGGCAGCGATCCGCACATCTGGCTCGACCCGGTGAAGTACGCCGAGGTCGCCAAGGGCGTCGGCTCGGCCTTCGTGAAGGCCGACCCCGACCACGCGGCGGACTACCAGAAGAACACCGAGGCGCTGGTGAAGAAGCTGGACGCGCTGAACACCCGCTTCACGGACGGCCTGAAGAACACCAGGACCAAGGTCTTCATCACCACGCACGCCGCCTTCGGCTACCTCGCCGAGCGCTACGGCCTCACCGAGGAGGCCATCAACGGCCTGGACCCGGAGTCGGAGCCCAGCGCGAACCGGGTGAAGGGGCTGGAGGAGATGGCCCGCGCCGACGGCGTCACCACCGTGTTCTACGAAACCCTCGTGAGCGACAAGACGGCCCGGACCATCGCCGGCGACGCCCACCTGAAGACGGACGTCCTCGACCCGGTCGAGGGCATCACCGACAAGTCCAGGGGCGACGACTACGTGCAGGTCATGGAGTCGAACCTGAAGGCGCTCCAGACAGCCCTGGGCGCCAAGTGACCGCCATGGAGGAAGCCTTGAGCGAGCCCGTCATATCCCTGCGCGGGGTGACCGCCCGGCTGGGTTCGCGCCCGGTCCTGCGCGGCATCGACCTGGCCGTGCACCGCGGCGAGGTCGTCGCGCTGCTCGGCGCCAACGGCTCCGGCAAGTCGACCGCCGTGCGCAGCATCATCGGACAGGTCGGCGTCAGCGGCGGCGACATCGAGATCTTCGGCACCCCGCGGAACCGCTTCCGGGACTGGAAGCGCGTCGGGTACGTGCCGCAGCGCACCACCGCGGCCGGCGGCGTGCCCGCGACGGTCGCCGAGATCGTGGCGTCCGGCCGGCTGTCGCGCGCCCGCTTCGGCGTGCTGCGCAAGGCCGACCACGCGGCCGTACGGCGCGCCCTGGAGCTCGTCGGCATGGCCGACCGCGCCAAGGACCCCGTCGACGCGCTCTCCGGCGGCCAGCACCAGCGCGTGCTGATCGCCCGCGCGCTGGCGTCCGAACCCGAGCTGCTGATCATGGACGAGCCGATGGCGGGCGTCGACCTCGCCAGCCAGGAGGTGCTGGCCGCGACCCTGCGCGAGCAGGTCGCCCAGGGCGTCTCCGTCCTCCTCGTCCTGCACGAGCTGGGCCCGCTGGAGCCGCTGATCGACCGTGCGGTCGTGCTGCGCGACGGCTGCGTCCTGCACGACGGCCCGCCCCCGCGGGCGGTCGGCCAGCACGCGCTGCCCGGCCACGACCACGTACACCCGCACGCGGCTCACGACGCCGAACCGATCCGGACGGGACTGCTGAGCTGATGGAGATCCTCGACTACGCCTTCATGCAGCGGGCCCTGCTCGCCGCCGTCCTGGTGGGGATCACCGCGCCCGCCGTCGGCATCTACCTCGTGCAGCGCCGCCAGGCCCTGATGGGCGACGGCATCGGCCACGTCGCGATGACCGGAGTGGGCCTCGGCTTCCTCCTGTCGACCTCGCCGGTGTGGATGGCGACGGCCGTCTCGGTCCTCGGTGCCGTCCTGATGGAACTGATCCGCTGGTACGGCAGGACGCGCGGCGACATCGCCCTCGCGATGCTGTTCTACGGCGGCATGGCGGGCGGCGTGATGTTCATCAACCTCGCGCCGGGCGGCTCGAACGCCAACCTGACCTCGTACCTCTTCGGCTCGCTGTCCACCGTCTCGGAGTCCGACGTGACGGCGATCTGCCTGCTCGCCGCGTTCGTCGTGCTCGTCACCCTGGGGCTGCGCCGTCAGCTGTTCGCGGTCAGCCAGGACGAGGAGTTCGCGCGGGTGACCGGCCTGCCGGTGCGCGCCCTGAACCTGCTGACCGCGGTCACGGCCGCGGTGACCGTGACGGTCGCCATGCGGGTGGTCGGACTGCTTCTGGTGAGCGCGCTGATGGTGGTCCCGGTGGCCGCCGCCCAGCAGCTCAGCCGCAGCTTCGCGGCCACCTTCGCCATCGCCGTGGCGATCGGGGTGAGCGTGACCATCGGCGGCACCGTGACGTCGTACTACCAGGACGTGCCGCCCGGCGCGACCATCGTGCTGCTGACGATCGGCGCATTCATCGCGCTGACGGCGCTGGCGACTCCGCTGGCCCGCCGACGGGCCCGCGCGGCAGCGGCGGCGCAGGCCGCGGGCGACCCCGCGGAGTGTGCGATTCCGGCCACGCGGGGTGAACGGACGGACGTCGGCGTCTGACCGGGCACAGCCCGGACTGGCACAATGGCCGGGCAAGGGCAGACGTGAGGAGGCAACGGTGACAACCGCTGGATCGCCCGTTCGGGGCCGTTCCACCCGGCAGCGTGCCGCCGTGGCGGCGGCTCTCGACGAGGTCGACGAGTTCCGCAGCGCTCAGGAACTCCACGACATGCTCAAGCACAAGGGTGACTCGGTCGGGCTCACCACCGTCTACCGCACCCTTCAGTCCCTCGCCGACGCGGGCGAGGTCGATGTCCTGCGCACCAACGAAGGCGAGTCCGTCTACCGCCGCTGCTCCTCGGGCGAGCACCACCACCACCTGGTGTGCCGCGTGTGCGGCAAGGCCGTCGAGGTCGAGGGCCCGGCCGTCGAGAAGTGGGCGGAGTCGATCGCGACGGAGCACGGCTACGTGAACGTCGCGCACACCGTGGAGATCTTCGGCACGTGCGCGGACTGCGCGCAGTGCCCGTCGTCCGAGGGCTGACGCCGCCCGCCCGCGACCGCCGGCCCCGACACGGGAGCCGGGCGGGCCTCGGGCGGGATTCGGGCAGGATCCGGACCGCCGTCGAAGGGTGGGCCGGTCAGACGCGGGTGAGGTTGCGGTCGAGGATCGAGCGCAACCTCTCGACGTCCAGGGGGCTGCCGGCCCCGCGCTTCGGCAGCAGGATCGAGGCGGGCGCCTTGGGCCCGGAACCCAGCAGGACGAAGGAGCGACGCGTCTCCGCGTAGCGGGCCATCCGCGGCCAGCCGGTCAGCCGACTGCCCTCCTCGTGCGTGACCCGCACCCCCCACACGTCCACGACGGCCCGGTACTCGCCCCGGGCGGTGGCGCGCCGCTGGACGAGCCGGGCCTGCCACCACGGCAGCACCCCGAGGCCCAGCACCGCCGCACCGAGCATCACGGCCACCCTGGGATCGGCGGAGGCCCCGAGAGCCATCGGCAGCACACCGACGAGCACCCCGAGGACGCCGGAGGCGAGCAGGAGGCGCCGGCCCCAGCGCCCGGCGGCCGAGGCGTTCTCCGCGACGCGCAGCGCCTCACGGAACTCCCCGGCCGTGGCCCGGTACACCAGCTCGACGCGCTCCCCCTCGTCCATCGGCGTCAGACGCCCTCGGCGTCGGGCCGCCCCTTCATGGCCGCCTCCATCGCCATGAGCTCCTCGTTCGGGACGGCGCCGCCGAAGCGGCGGTCGCGCGAGGCGTATTCGACGCAGGCGCGCCACAGGTCACGCCGGTCGAAGTCGGGCCACAGCACGTCCTGGAAGACCATCTCGGCGTACGCGCTCTGCCAGAGGAGGTAGTTGGAGGTGCGCTGCTCGCCGCTGGGCCGCAGGAACAGGTCCACGTCCGGCATGTCCGGGTAGTAGAGGTACTTCGCGAACGTCTTCTCGGTGACCTTCGACGGGTCGAGCCGTCCGGCCTTCACGTCCTCCGCCATGGCCTGCGCCGCGTCGGCGATCTCGGCACGGCCGCCGTAGTTCATGCAGAAGTACAGCGTGAGCCGGTCGTTGTCCTTCGTCTGTTCCTGGGAGATCTGGAGCTCCTTGGCGACGGACTTCCACAGCTTGGGCATCCGGCCCACCCAGCGCACCCGGATGCCGAGGTCGTCGAGCTGGTCGCGGGTCTTGCGGATGAAGTCGCGGTTGAAGTTCATCAGGAAGCGCACCTCGTCCGGCGAGCGCTTCCAGTTCTCCGTGGAGAAGGCGTACAGCGAGATCGCCCCGACGCCCATCTCGATCGCGCCCTGGAGCACGTCCACCACGCGCTCGGCGCCGACCTTGTGCCCCTCGGTGCGCGGCAGTCCGCGCTCCTTGGCCCACCGGCCGTTCCCGTCCATGACGATCGCCACATGGCCCGGGACCAGTTCACCGGGGAGCTTCGGCGCGCGGGCGCCTGACGGGTGTGGTTCGGGCGACAGGTACTCGCGGCGCTGGCGTCCCAGGATCCCGCGTACGGCCATGTGCTTCTCGTCTCCTCTTGCTGCTTGCGCTTGCAGTCACTGCTTCTCGACGTACCGAAGGGAACGCAGTCCGCGCTCCAAGTGCCAGTGCAGATAGGCCGACACCAGCCCGCTGCCCTCCCTGACGTACCGCGGCTCGCTCGCGTCCGCGGTCTCCCAGTCTCCCGTGAGCAGCGCCCCGAGCAGTTCCAGGGCCTGGGCCGAGGGTACGACGCTGCCGGGCACCCGGCAGTCGACGCAGACGGAACCTCCCGCCGCGACCGAGAAGAACCGGTTCGGACCCGGCATGCCGCATTTCGCGCAGTCGCCGAAGCTCGGCGCGTAGCCGTTCACCGCGAGGGAGCGCAGCAGGAAGGCGTCCAGGACGAGGTGCGGCTCGTGCTCGCCGCGGGCGAGCGTGCGCAGCCCGCCGACCAGCAGCAGGTACTGCTGCACGGCCGGCTCGCCCTCGTGGTCGGTGAACCGCTCGGCGGTCTCCAGCATGGCCGTGCCCGCGGTGTAGCGCGCGTAGTCGGTGACGATCCCGCCACCGTACGGAGCGATCGTCTCGCTCTGCGTGCACAGCGGCAGTCCGCGTCCGACGAGTTCACTGCCCCGCGCGAAGAACTGCACGTCGACGTGCGAGAAGGGCTCCAGCCTGGCGCCGAACTTCGACTTGGTGCGCCGGACGCCGCGGGCCACGGCACGTACCCGTCCGTGACCGCGGGTGAGCAGCGTGATGATCCGGTCCGCCTCACCCAGCTTCTGGGTGCGCAGCACGATGCCGTCGTCGCGGAACAGACTCATGGGCCCATTCTCCCGTACGGATTCAGCGTCCGTGGTCGGGGCGGCCGATCGCCTCCCAGGGAGCCATGTTCCAGGGGCTGGCCCGGTTCGCCGGGTCCAGGAGGGACGTCAGGTGCGCGTCGGACACGGCCTGCGGTGCCGGGAGGTCCTCGCCGCCGCGGCTTCGGAGGTTGTCGCGCCAGACCATGCGGCCCAGCAGGTAGTGGTCGGCGTACTCGGACCAGGAGGCGTACGACCGCACCACCGCCGGCACGATGTTCTTCAGCGCGGTCCACGCCTCGGACTCGCTCAGCATCCCCGCCGCGAACCCCCTGCGCGAGATGTCCACGTACAGTCCGGCGTCCCACGCCAGCGGTTCGACGCCGAGCCGCCGCCGGGCTCCCGAGCGGTAGCCGGACCGCGCCAGGCCGTCGAGGCGGCCGACCAGCGCCTCGCGCGAGGTGATCTCCCACTGGTCGGCCAGCCAGCGCCGGGCCTTGTCGTCGTCGATGCGGGTGAACGGGTACAGGGTCGTCCGGGAGGCGTCCCGGTCCCGGTTCACCGGCGCGCTCAGCGACACCATCCACAGCTGGTGCATGGTGAGCGGAACGGGGTACTTGCGCGTGACCTTCCGCCCGCGACGGTTCCATATCGCCATGCGGCCGCACCCTACGTCACGCGGTTCTCCGCCCCGCGGTCCCTGCGCCGCCCCTTCAAGGGACCTCACCGCGGCTGCGTGCGTTGGCGTAGGCCGTCGCCGCGCTGAGCCGCTCCGCGGCGGTGGCATCGCGGACCGCGTCCGGGTCGCAGTCCCACTCCCTCCCGCCGCCGAGCGGTCTGAGCTGTACGTAGGGGCCCTCGTGCCCCATCACCAGACCCACCCGTCCCGTACGCGTGTCGACGGCGTACGAGCCGACCGGCGGCTGCTGTCGCGGCGGCCTCATCGCAGCGCCGCCGCGAGCCGGGCGGCGACCTCGGCGGAGCAGCCCCCCAGTTCGACACGCGGGCACGGTGCCTCGCGGGCGAGGGATGCCGCGTCCAGTCGCAGCGACGGCAAGGTAATTCCCGCGTTCGCGAGTGCCATCCGCAATTCCCTCACTGTTTCCTCCGCCTCTTCGACGCAACGCGCCGAGTGCCGTCCCCCGAGTGGTCCGTGTTCTGCCGTCACCCTGCTCCCCTTCCCTTTCCTGTTTCACTCTTCACCTCTCGATGGTGACGCCGTGCGCCTACACTCGGCAGGAGTCTGTGCACTGCAAGTACGCGGCAGTACAAGGGGGTTGGCCATGGCCAACGGTTCGCGGCAGGCGGCGTGGGAGTTCTTCGGAGCGGAGTTGAAACGGCGCCGGGAGGATGCCGGTCTCACTCAGGTGGAGTTGGGGGCACGCGTTTTCGTGTCCGGCGGATACATCGGCCAGTTCGAACAAGCGATTCGCAAACCTCAGTTGGACGTGGCCCAGCGAATCGACGAAATCCTGCAAACCGAGGGTTTTTTCGAACGCACATGGCGGAAACTCATCGACGACAAGCGGTACGCGGAATACTTCGCGGAGGTCGTCGAACTGGAGCGGACGGCGACGAAGATCTGCGAGTTCGCGCCGACGCTCGTGCCGGGGCTTCTCCAGACCGCCGCGTACGCGAGTGCGGTCACACTGGCCAACAACCCCTTCGCCGCCGACGATTACGTCGAGGAGAGGATGACCGCTCGCCTGGAGCGCTCTCGCATCCTCGCGGACGCCGCAAGGCCCGAGTACTGGATCGTGCTCCACGAGAACGTGCTGCGCATCCCCATCGGCGGCAAGGAGGCGATGGCCGGGCAGCTCCGGCACGTCATGGAGACGGCGCGGCAGCACAAGGCGCTGGTGCAGGTACTCCCCTACGAGCACGGGGCGCACGCCGCCATGCTCGGGATGCTGAAGCTCATGGAGTTCGACGACGCTCCGCCAACCGCCTATACAGAGACCTCGTTTTCGGGGACTCTCGTCGATGATCCGGCGGTGGTGAAGCGTACGCAGCGAGCATACGATCTGCTCAGGGCCGCCGCGCTGTCGCCGAAGGCGTCCCTGGCCCTGATCGCATCGGCGGCTGAGGACTACAGACGATGCACGAGTACGACCTGAGCAACGCCCGCTGGCGCAAGAGCAGCTACAGCAACGGCGAGGGCGGCGACTGCGTCGAGGTGGCCGCCGGAGTCCTCGGCGTCGTCCCCGTCCGGGACAGCAAGGTCCCGGACGGCCCCGCTCTGGTCTTCCCGTCAGCCGCCTGGGCCGGCTTCGTGGCCCATCAGGCGACCCTGTCCAGGCCGGCCCGCACGGACTGCTGAGTGCCGTCGCGCTTGGTCGACTCGTAGGTGAAGTCCACGGTGTCGCCGGGCCGCAGTGTGAGGGTGATCCTGCCGTTCTTCACGCAGTTGCCCGACTGGATGTCCTCCCCGAGCGTCAGTCGGTCACTGCCGCCGACCGCGGTCAGCGTGACGACGCCGTAGCAGTCGGAGGACTCCATGGCGTAGTGGATGCTGCCGACCTGTTCCCGCGGGGAGCCCTGGTTCAGCTCCAGGGTGACCCGGTAGTGGTCGGTCTCCGAGGCGTCGAGCTCCTCGGCGTACCCCTGCCAGCGCCCGAGGAACGCCTCCGGCATGCCGGCGAGCGCCGGGGCCGCCGACGGCGTGGTGGGCGTAGCGGACGGGGTGGGTGTCGCGGACGGGCCGGAGGGGCCGGACGTACCCGGCGCGCTGGACGTACCGGGGCTGCCGGGTGCGCCGGACGCGCCGGACGTGGGTGACGCGCCGCTGACCGTCGAGCCGGCATCGCGCCGGTCCGAGTCCCCGCTGAGCTGCACGAACAGTCCGATCAGGGCCGCCACGATGGTGGCGGCGGCACCGATCAGGGCCACGACGAGCGCGGTGCGGTGGGAGTCCCCCGATCCTGCGGCCGGGCGCCCCTGGTGCGGCGGATGCTGCCGCCTCGCGTAGGGGTCCGTCGGGGACTGCGGTGTGGTCATGGAGCGGCCTCGGGTCCGTGGTTCGGCGGAAGATCAGGCCATATTGCCGCCCAGACCCCCGACTTGTGCGACTTTCACCCAAATCTACGGAATAGATCATGCCGAAACGATTCGTCCCCCGGGGCCGGGGTCACCGGCCCACGGCCCCGATGTCCGTCCGGGCTTTCCGGGCAGTGCGGAGTTCATCGGACCGGCGACCGCACAGCCCTCAAGTACCGGTGGAAGCAGCGGAGTTGCCTGCGACGCTCTCGCCCACGTCCCAGAGCTCCGCGAACCGCTTGATCCGCTGCCTGACATGGTCCTCGCGTGCGTTCAGCGTGGTCTTGGCGTTCATCTGCAGCAGGTCCGGCTCGACTTCGTAGCAGAGCTCGTCGTCGAAGATGACGAAATCGTTCGTCGTGCCGCGTCGGACTCTCAGGGGAAGTTCGGAGACGGTCACCACCCGCGTCTCGATGCCGATGTCGCTCTGCGACTCGCACAGCCGGCGCAGATCGTTGTCGACGTGCTCCGGCCGCTGGACGATGAACAGTCGCCGAATGCTCATCCCGCGCTGCTGCATCGCATCCGCCTGAGCCTGCAGATAGCGCAGCGCGGGCTCGCTGTTCCAGTAGTCACGCTCCACGAAGCTGCTGGTGGCGTCCATCGTCACCCTGGCGCACTTCGTGAGCGCCATGAGCCAGTCGTGGTTCTCCCCCGGGCAGTCGGTACTCAGCGACGTGAGGTTCTCCATCATCGACGCGAGGCGGTCGATCTCCTCGTGCGCGAAGGCGCTCACCAGCCCGTGTCCCAACGAGGTGACACGCGTGGCGCTCCGGGCCAACCGCGGCACCCCGTCGGAGCGCAGTACCGATCGGTCGAGCTCGCAGAAGAGTTCGGTCGCCTCACTGATGTCGGCGAATTTCTGGTCGACCAGGGTCTGCATCTCGCCGTGATGGGCGGTCAGACGGTCCACGACGTCATCCGCGTGGGTGCGTTGACCGCCCACCACCTGGGTCAGCCGACGCTCGAACTCGATCATGTACTGAATGATCAGGGTCGCCCCGCCGATCACGACGGACACGGCGATCTGCCACAGCTTGTCCTGGTCCTGGTCGATCAGATTGGTGATCACATAGGCGATCGTGGCCACGATGGCGGTGACCAGTGTCTTCAGCAGGACCGGCGGTATGCGCAGGCCCTCCGCGGACGCCGAACCCGGTGCCGGTGTCGACGCCCCTGACGATCCGTCCATTCCTGTCTCTCCCCCGCCGGGATCGATACTGGGATAGCTCCGGTCAGCGCGAAGCCAGTGCCTCGCGCAGCAACGGTATTGCCTGGAGGGCCAGTTGGTCCCTGATGCGCTGGACCGAGGTCTGCCACTGGCGGCTGAATCCGGGCTCCCGTTCCAGCACCTCCCACAAGGGGCTCAGGGTCCGGTCCACTCGTGCCGTCGGCATCCACAGGTGCAGCAGGTGGTCGACGGCCGGCCGAAGCGCCAGAACCGCCGCGGCCCCGCCCACCGCTCCGAGGCGGCTGGTGTCCAGCATCCGCACGACCGTCGTCAGGAGCCAGTCGTGCAGCGCCAGATCCTCGCACAGACCCGCGACCGCCGAGGCCTCCTGCGCCGCGGGGATGCGCAGTTCGACGGTGCGCAGCTGGTCCTCGGCGAGAGTGAAGCGGGTGATCGAGGGGCCTTCACCGTCCGGGGCGCGCCGCGCCACCCAGCGAAGGCGGGTGCCCGCGGATTTGAAGGGGGCGTTCTGGTCGAGCAGCGGGTGTCTGCGGAGTTGGCCGAGCAGGCCCTCGGCTATCAGGCCGAGATCCAGATCCCCCTTCTGCGGTCCCCTCAGCACCCCCTTCGCCACGGCCTGCTCCGGCAGTTTCCCGAAGGGCTCGAGAAGGCCGGGGCGCACCAGGTAGTGGCCCCACGGCTGTCGTCGGTCGGGGCCTGAGGCCGGCGCTCCGAAGTACGCGGTGGCCTGGAGGACACGCCCTTCGGTCAGCACGGCGCGAGCGGCCACGGTGCCGACCACGCGCACCTTCGCTCCGTCGACGGCGGGCAGCCGGCAGTCCACGCCCGTCAGCGTGTCCGGCGAGAGCGCGTACAGCTGGGGGCGCTCGGAGACGCGCACCCGCTCGTCGGCGCGCAGTTGCAGGAGATGGGCCGCGGCCCGGGAGTCCAGCGGCTGGAAGGAGGGCAGCAGACCCGTGCGTACTTCGCCGCACGCCAGCACGACGTCCGCCGCGTCCGTCGGGGGCCGCATGTCACAGCCCCCGGTAGAAGACGTACGCGACGCGGTCCGCGACAGCGTCCGGGACGGACGCGCCCTCGCGCCGTGAACGCTCCGTGATCTGCCGCAGGGCCCCGCTGTCCACGTCCGTCTGATCGAGGACGACGCGTACCGCGTGCTCGACGGGCAGGAACCGGGCGGGCAGCACGGAACAGGTGCGGTAGGCGCTGAACGGCGCCGCGGCGGTGTTGAGCTGGAGCAGCGGGGGCATGTCGTCCCATTCACGGGGGAAGGTGCCGGAGTTCCACGGGCGCGGGCTGAGCACGGGCTCGCCCTCGTTGCGGAGCAGGCCGAGCCTGGCCAGTTGCCAGACCGACGCGAGGAAGGGGCAGGACCAGGTGCGGCGCCCGTCCTTGTCGTGGTCCCACAGTTCGACGTCCAGGTAGATCGAGTGGCGTCTGGCGGCCGTCTCGCGAGGCGGCCGCCATTCCGCGGCGGTCGTCATCGCCCGGGAGGCCCTGGAACTCTGGACGCGTTCGCCGTTGGCGAGCCAGCCGGTCTCTCTGACGGGCGGTCGCAGACCGTAGCTGCCGGGCGGCGGCGATTCCACGAGGCGCTGGGCGATGGACTCGGCCAGCGGAACCTTGTCCGCGACGGCGCAGCCGGACTCCCTGGCCAGATAGTCGACGACCAGTCCGGCTCGCGCGGCCTCGCCGAGCACCAGCGGGACGAGTTCGGCGGGCGACGAGAAGCGGGTGAAGTAGTCGTCGATCAGGAAGCAGGTGCTGATCCGGGGCGACCTGCCCCGGATGCCGACGGCCGCGTCCGCGCGGGCCGCGTCCACCCAGGGCTGTACCCGCTCGAAGTGCTGTCGCAGCCGTTCGGAGCCGCCTTCGATGTCCTCCATGTAGAGGTGGCCCAGCTCCAGGGAGAGGTGCGAGAGCGGCACGGACCGGGTGCTGGGCTCCGCGGTGGTCTCCCGGAAGACGTGCTCTGTCACAACTGCCCCCAGTACGTGTCGTCGGTCAGCCGTCGGGCCAGCTCCGTGAAGGCCTCCAGGGTCTCCTTGTTGGCGATCTGGGTGGAGAGGACGTCCGCGTCGGTGATGAGCTGCTCCCTCCACTGCAGGACGGGTTCCAGCGGGACCGTGCCGAGCACCCTGCTGTCGCCGATGCCCTGTTCGGCGGCCAGCCGCCGCAACGTCTCGTCGCACGCGTGCATCCAGGCGGACTGTGCGGGAGAAACGTGGGACCACAACGGCGACTCGGGATCGGGCACGGCGGCCCGGACGAAGCGGATGGCGTCGCGCAGCACGGCCTTGTCGTGCCCCCTGTCCGCCCCTGCCTCCAGGATGCCGAACTCCTTGAAGACCAGTCCGGACACGGCGATCACATGCTGTCGGGTCCAGCGGTGGAAGACCAGCCACCGGGTCTCGACACCACGCATCTCCGGACGCGCGGTCACTTCGAGAGCCATGTCCACCGCATAGCTGCGGCCGGCGCTCAGGTCCACGATGATCAGGTCGAACTCGCTGTTCAGCCGGAGCAGGAGATCCGTGCAGCGCTGGATGACGTCCTGGTCCGTCGCGAACTCGCCGCCACTGCCGTCCCCGGGGAACAGGACGAGACGGCCCGCCCCGTTGGGCTTGTCCCGCAGGACCGCGTGCTCCGTCAGCCTCCAGATGTCCAGACGGAGCGGTTCACCGATGTGCCCCTCCAGATAGGCGTGCAGACCGTCGCCCCGCGGCGCCGCGGGTACGTCGAAGACGGCGACGGCGGTGGGCGAGCCGAAGTCGAAATCCAGATAGCACACGTCGTCCCCGGCCAGGGCCCGCTGATAGGCGAGGTTCGCGCTGGTGACGGAGCGGCCGGTGCCTCCCTTGTCGGAGGCGGCGAAGACGATCACCGTTCAGGCCCCCTGAGCGTCGTGCCTGGCCTGGGCCAGGGCGTCGAGGTCGTTGAGTACCGGCAGGGTCAACGCGTATGCGGTGGCAGGCTGTTCGTCGAGGATCTGTCCCGCGCGGCGCAGCGCGACCTCGGCACGCTTCAGTGCTCTGCCCCGCTCGCCACCCGCAGCCGGCTCCGCCTGCAACTGTTCGCGGCCCAGCAGATGGGTCGCCTCACTGAGCGCCGCGCCGGCCAGCGTGGTGAGTTCGGCGCTACGGATCGGATTCCGCCGGTACAGGTGATGTGCGGCCACCATGCACTCCGTGACGCGCTCCGTGACCGCCCACGACGGATGGTCCTCCCCGTGCGGTGCCTCCGGGTAGACGGCCTGGACGTCGTCCCACAGTCCCGAGCCCTCGCCCCCCGCCGTACGGCGCTGCCACAGGTGCTCGAAGACGTGCTCCGCGAGCCGCACCAGCCGGTCGTACGCGGGCAGGTTCTGGGACAGGGTGCAGAGCTGAACCGTCCGTTTGAGCAGCTGGGCCGAGAAGTCGGTCATCGTCCATCGCATCGACGGCCCCAGGGCCTCGCTGCCGTCCAGGGGCAGTGCGACTCCGGGACGATGCAGTGCGAGGGCCGTGTCCCCACGGGTCATTCGCGTGGTGATGCGGCCGCGATCCGCGAGGCGCTCCATCACGGCGACCGTGCGGGTGAGGTCCTCGTCCGTGGCCCGACGGCGCTCCAGGTCCTGGACGAGGATGGCGGCGACGGAGAGCGAGAAGTAGGCGGACTCCCGCTGCTGGCCCGTGGTCCGCCAGGGGATGTCCTCCAGGGGCCAGCGCTCGTCGGTGAAGCGGGCGATGCCCGACCAGTACTGCTGGGTGATCTCCCAGCGCAGTCGGAGGGCTTCGGCCAGCTTCTGCTGTTCCCCGTCGAGCAGGCCGAGGGTGAGGGTGCGGTCCGAGAACAGGTCCTGGATGCCGTCCAGGGCCACGACGGTGAAGTAGAGATGCGGTACGGGGGCCGCGATGCCCTGCGGTTGCTTGCCGATGTCCGCGTGCACCTCCACCGAAGGCGCGTCCTGGACCAGGCTCCAGGCCCAGCCGCACTCGAAGAGCCGGCCCTCGTCACACAGAGCTTCCTGCACGTCGATGCCCAGGAAGAGGCTCTCCCGGAGGGTGGTGCGAAGCGCTCCGAATCGGCGCTGGAACGTCTGCGGGACCAGGCGCGGAGGCAGCTCACCCTGGCCGAGGAGTTCGCAGAGAGTGCGTCCCTGGGGCGACCCCTCGTCGAAGACCTCGACGGTGAAGGAGCGCAGCAGGCCGACCATGGCGGCGGTGAGCCGCTTGCTGCACGCGCTCTTGAGCTCTGCGATCAGGTGCAGCACGTCTCTGCGGCCGGTTTTCGTCTCGTACGCCTTGAGGAAGCCGAGGGTGGCCAGGCAGAGGGTGACGGACATCGAGTAGGAGTCCACCACCTCGACCTCCCGCTGTTCGGCGGTGAGTTCTCGGCCGAGGTCCTCAGGCGCGAAGTAGTGGCCGCCCGCGAAGGTGGGCCTCCCGTCGGCGCCGGTGTGCGCGCTCATGAAGTCCGCGACGGCCCGGATCAGGATCGCCGGGATCTCCGTCCGTCCGCCGGCTCCGCCCAGGGCCCGCTCCACGTCGTCCTGGGTGAGATCCGGGGTGTCCAGGCGGAATCCCGGGATCTCGGTGGCCGGATACATGAGGCAGAGCAATCGCTCCGCATCGGCCACGCTACTGAGACCGCCCCATGTGCCCCAGGACCATTCACCTCCGTCGAAAGAATTCCGGGCTGTCGCCCGCCAGATGTCCAACAGGTGCTGACGCGGCTTGATCCGCACCCCTATCCCCCCTCAGAGATGGCGTCATCCCGCCGGATCCTCCGCGGTGGCGTCGGGATCACGCAGGCCCCAGGCCACGATCATTCCCGAATATCCTTCGCGTACCACATTCGGTTGCCCGATATGACGTGTCTCCAGTTTCCCCGCGTATCCCTCGATGCTCTCCCGCACGTCCGATTCACTGATGTCACACGCGGGGAAGTGGTTCTCTCCCACGCTGTATCCCATGGAATGCTCCATGAACGCGGCGGCGAAGGGCGCTCCGGGAACCAGGGCACGCATGAAACTCTCCACCGCTCCCTGGAACTCCGTGTGGGAAGTGGACAGTGACTCGGCCACGAAGAACATGGTGCCCATGGACCAGTGCCCACGGCGACCGGCCAGGTCGAAGAGGTCGCCCTTTTCTACCCGTACGGCCTGTCGGAACCGCACCCGCGGGTCGTCGCCGAGCGCGGTGTACGACTCGTCTTCGCACAGGACGTCCCAGAACTGATCCCAGTTCGCGTCGTATCCTTCCACCTGGCTTTTCAGGTAGCCCACGTTCGCGGCCGAACGGTCCAGCAACGTGATCTCTTCGCACCAAGGAAGCATGGACAGGGCGGGATAGAGATTCGCCCCGGCACCCACGTCGATTCCCGCGATCCGTCGGCCCGGATTTCTACGGAAGTGATCGGAGAAATGGCGCCGGACGACGGAAACGATCTCCTGGTCCTCGGCAAGCAGGTGACGGTAGTTGTGATCAATGTACGCCGCGGGGTCGAACGTGTCCCAGGCGACGTCCGCATTCAGTTGATCAATACCGTCCCCCGGCGATCTCGAATCCATGCCACAAGGTATCAACCACGTGGAGGGACCGGACGTTCTTTAGGCGTGATCCGAATCGACACACGATGCATGGGGGGCGCACTGGGGCAGTCAGGAATGCAACTGCCGGCCACCCCTTGAAGTGCCATATCGCGCCACGCGATGCTGTCCGGATGCCCGCCCTTCCCTGGGAGCCGCTCCCTTCGCCGCCCCCCTCTCGGCGCCTGCGGATACGACCGGCCTCCGAGGCCGACCTGTCCGCCCTCCACGACCTCGACGCGGAGTTGTTCCCGGATTTCACCTACCCCTACTTCGTCCTGCGCCAGTTCTTCGACGTGTACGCCGAGGACCTTCTCCTGCTCGACGACGGCTCGTCCCTCTGCGGATACGTGCTGAGCGCGACGACACCGGACGGTCGACGGAGTTGGGTCCTGGGCTTGGGCGTCACCAAGGATCTGCGGGGGCAGGGCCAGGGCAGGCGGCTCATGCGCGAAGCACTCCACGAGCTGCGCAACCGTGACGTGCGCGAGGTGTGGCTCAGCGTCGAACCCGCCAACGACGCCGCGATCGCGTTGTACGGATCGCTGGGCTTCGTGCACCAGGGTTCACGGAAGGACTACTTCGGGCCGGACGAGCACCGGCTCCTGATGATGCTGCGTCTGTGACACGGAGGAGGAGAAGGAGGAGCGCTCACCGGTCCACGGACACCAGCCCCGCCTCGTACGCGATGATCACCAACTGGACCCGGTCCCGGGCGTCCAGCTTGGACAGCAGGCGGGTGAGGTACGTCTTCGCCGTGGCCACGCTGATGAAGAGCCGCTCGGCTATCTCGGTGTTGGACAGGCCCGTGCCGACCAGGGTGAGGACCTCGCGCTCCCGGTCGGTGATGCCCTTCAACTCGCGGCGTGCCCGGGTCTGTTCGGGGCGTACCGCGGTGAAGTCGCGGATGAGACGGCGGGTGACGCCGGGCGCGATCAGGGCGTCGCCGGCCGCCACGACGCGGACGGCACCGATGATGTCGTCCAGCGCCATGTCCTTGACGAGGAAGCCGGACGCGCCCGCGCGCAGCGCCCCGTACACGTAGTCGTCGTCGTCGAACGTGGTGAGGACCACGATCCTGGACTCCCCGCCGCCCCCGGTGATCCGGCGCGTCGCCTCGATGCCGTCCACGCCCGGCATGCGGATGTCCATGACGACGACGTCGGGGCTCAGTTCGGCCGCCAGGGTCACCGCCTCCTCGCCGTTCGCGGCCTCGCCCA
This sequence comes from Streptomyces sp. Tue6028, assembly GCF_002300165.1. GTDB lineage: Bacteria > Actinomycetota > Actinomycetes > Streptomycetales > Streptomycetaceae > Streptomyces > Streptomyces siamensis. The sequence continues at coordinate 63,218 of NZ_MLCE01000013.1, forward strand.
CCACCTCGAGGTCCTCGATGTCGGCGATGACCATGCGCAGGGCCGTGCGGATGAGCTGCTGGTCGTCGGCCAGGACCACGCGGACCGGCATCAGGGGGCCACCGCCGTCGCGGGGAGCGGAAGGCGGGCCGTCACCCGGAAGCCGCCCTCGGGCCTGGGTCCGGCGCTGAACTCGCCGTGCAGCAGGGCGACCCGCTCCCGCATGCCGAGGAGCCCGAAGCCCGTGTCGGTGGTGCTGCCCCGGCCCTGGCCGTCGTCCGTGACGTCGACGACGACCTCGTCGTCGCGGTGGTCGACGGTCACCCGGCAGGCCGCCGTGCCCGCGTGCCGTACGACGTTCGTCACCGACTCCTGGACGATGCGGAACGCGGACAGGTCGATGTCCGCGGGGAGCGGGCGCGGCTCGCCCCGCCGGCTGACCTCCACGCGCACGCCCGCGGCCGTCGTGACGGCGGCCAGCCGGTCGAGGTCGGCGAGCCCCTCCGCGGGGCGCAGCCGCGACGCCTCCTCGTCCGGGGACGGACCGGTGCCGGGGCTCCGGGACCGGTCGGCCTCGCGCAGCGCGACCAGCATGCGCCGCAGCCCCGCCAGGGTCTCGCGGCCCGCCGTCTCCACCGCCGTCATCGCCTCACGCGCAGCGTCCGGCCGGGTGTGGACGACCCGGGCCGCCGCCCCCGCCTGGAGGGCCACGATGCCGATGCTGTGCGCGACCATGTCGTGCATCTCGCGGGCGATGCGCAGACGTTCGTCGGTGACGGCCTGGGTTGCGGCACGCACGCGCAGCGTCTCCGCGTACTCGCGGGTGCGGCGCGAGGCGTCCCCGAGCAGCCAGGAGACCACGGCGGTGAGCGCCACGGTCAGCCCCGCCAGCGTGCCCACGCCCCATCCGCACGCCAGCCGCACCGCGAGCCAGGCCACCAGTACGCCGAGGGACATGCCGAGCGCGACGACACCGGTCCGGCGCGGGCGGCCGGCCGCGATGAAGTAGAGCGTGAGGTCGACGGCGAGGAACTGCGCCAACTGGATCGCCCCGACAGCCAGGTTGGTCGTCACGAAGGCCGCCGCCGTCAGCAGCAGGGCGAGGGCGGTCAGCGGCCGGCGCGACAGGTGACGGCCGGCCACCAGGGCCAGCACGCAGGCGATCGCCAGGAACGACAGGCCGTCCCAGCGGAAGAACTGGGCCGCGACCTGCTCGCTGGGGGCCTCCTCGCCGGGCAGCCGCAGGCGTGCGAGGAAGGTGAACACGGCGCTCGCGCACCAGGCCACGGCCACCCAGGCACCGGGCGGCACACGCTTGAGCAGGGGAAGGGGCGGCGTCACGTGCATGCGGTGATCGTAGGTGTGTGCCGTGCGCGCGGGCATCGTCCCGGGGACGTACGACCAGGGTCGGCATCCGTGCCCGGGCAATGTCCGCGCGGGGCCGATGCCCCCGGCCCCGCCGCGGCGGGACGGTGGTCTCGTGATCGAAGTCGATGAACTGACCAAGCGCTACAAAGACACCACGGCCGTACGGCAGTTGTCGTTCCGGGTGCGCCCGGGGCACGTCACCGGGTTCCTCGGCCCGAACGGCGCGGGCAAGACGACGACCCTGCGCATGCTTCTCGGCCTGGTCGCCCCGACCAGCGGCACCGCCACCGTCGACGGACGTGCTTTTCGGGAGCGGCCTCGCGGACTGCGGCACGTCGGCGCGCTGCTCGACGCGGGCGACGTGCACGGCGGACGCAGCGCACGCGCCCATCTGTCGGCGCTGGCACGCGGCAACCGCATCCCTTCCGCACGGGTCGACGAGGTGCTGGAGGAGGTGGGGCTGTCGGGCCCCGCGGCCGGGCGCCGCGTCGACGGATACTCCCTCGGCATGAAGCAGCGCCTCGGCATCGCGACGGCGCTGCTCGACGACCCGCCGGTGCTGCTGTTCGACGAACCGCTCAACGGCCTCGACCCGGAAGGCGTGCGGTGGGTGCGCGGACTCTTCCGGAGGCTCGCCGCCGAGGGCCGCACGGTCTTCGTCTCCAGCCACCTCATGTCCGAGATGCAGAACACCGCCGACCAACTGATCGTGATCGGCCGGGGCGAACTGATCGCCGCGGAGAGCCTCGCGGACTTCGCCGCACGCGGCAACCGGCTCACCGTGACGGTCCGCACGCCCGACACCGGACGACTGGCCGCCGTGCTGTCCGCCGAGGGAGCGGCGGTCGCGCCGTACGACGAGCGGACCCTGAAGGTGACGGCGCTGAGCGCGGCCCGCATCGGCGAACTCGCCTTCCACCACCGGATCCTGCTCGAAGAGCTGACCCCGCAGGCCGCCTCCCTGGAGGCCGCGTTCATGGAACTGACCGCCGACAGCGCCGAATTCCTCGCCGGAGACGCCCGATGACGACCCTCGCCCCGCCCGCCGCCCGGTTCACGGACCTCCTCGCCGCCGAGTGGATCAAGATGCGGTCCCTGCGCTCGACGTACTGGGCGCTCGGCGCCGGAGCGCTGGCCGTCATCGCCTTCAACGCGAACGCGGCCCGGGTCGACGCCGGCGACCACCCCCGCTTCGACCCGTCGCAACGGGACAGTGTCGTCCGACTGGCCCTGCGCGACGCGTTCACCGACGGCTCCGCGATGATCCTGCTCCTCGCCGTGGCGAGCATCGGCGCGGTCACCGTCGTCGGCGAGTACGCGACGGGGATGATCCGTACGACGTTCGCGGCGGTTCCCGACCGGCGGGCGGTGATGGCGGCGAAGGTGACGCTGGTGGCGGCCCTCATGACCGTGTACGGCGTGCTCGTCGCGGGCGTCTCCTTCGCCTCGACCCAGGCGATCCTCTCCACCCGGGGCGCCGGCGTCCCGATCGGTCACCCCGGCGCCTTCCGCGTCGTCGCCGCGTCCGCGCTGCTCGCCCCCGTCGGCGCGCTGGCCGGCATGGCCCTGGGCGCGCTGATCCGGCACAGCGCGACCACGATGGTCGCCACCACCGCCGTGCTCCTGCTGATCCCCGCGTTCATCACCGACCGCTACCGGTGGACGGCCGCCGTCCGGCACGCCCAGCCCGTCAACGCGTGGTCACGGCTGGTCGACATCGACTACGGGCACAGCCCCTACACGCTGGTCCCGCGGTACCAGGCGACCGTCGCGGGCGGCTGGACCACCTACGCGGCGTGGGCCGCGGTGGCCGCGGTCGTCACCGTGCTGTCGGTGGACCGCCGCGACGTGTGAGCCGGGCGCGGGCGGGCCGCGGCGGGGCGGGGTCGGCGAAGCGGTGTACGTAGCGGCGCTGCCACGGTGTCTCGACGGCGTGCCGGTCGTAGTGACGGCGCACGTAGTCCACGGCCTCGTGGGGCGGTACGCCGTCGAGGACCGCAAGGCAGGCGAGGGCCGTGCCCGTGCGGCCGCGGCCGCCGCCGCAGGCGATCTCGACGCGGCCGGTCTCCGCGCGGCGCCAGGCCTCGGTGAGGACGGTGCGGGTCTCCGCGTGGTCGGTGGGGAGGCGGAAGTCCGGCCAGCGCAGCCAGTGGGCGTCCCAGGGGGGCTCGGGGGGCCGCTTGCCGAGCAGGTACACGCCGTACGTCGGCTGCGCTCCGTCCGGTGCCGGTCCGTGGCGCAGCGCCCTACCCCGTACCAGTCGGCCGGAGGGCAGCCGCAGCACGCCGGCGCCGTCCGGATCCCAGGTCCCCTCCATGCGGCCCAGCCTAGGCGTGCGGCCCGTCGTCGGCGGGGTTCTCGCCCCCTCCGCCCCTGCCCGTCCCGAACCCGGGGCCCCGCCCCGGACCCCGCTCCTCGAACGCCGGAGGGGCTGATTTCAGCCCGTCCGGCGCTTGAGGACGAGGCCGTCCAGGCCGATCGGGGGTCCGGGGGCGGAGCCCCCAGAGGTACGGGACGGGCAGGGGCGGAGGGGGCGAAAAAACGCTGTTGTTGGTGGGCGCACACGGAGCGGGACGGGGAGGGGCGGAGCCCGGGGTCAGCTCACGCCCCGGGTGGCCTGCGCGGCGCGCGACTCGATGCCGCGGAAGTGGTCGGCCATCGCCCGCTGCGCGCCCTCGACGTCCCGGGCACGCAGCGCGGTGACGATGTCACGGTGGCGGCGGACGGTCACCTCGGGCGCCGGGTCGTCGGTCCAGCCGCGTACCCCCGCGACCCGCCGGAAGACGGTCCAGAAGGCGCCGAGCAGCTGCGGCACCAGCGCGTTCCCCAGCGACGCGTACAGCAGCTCGTGGAACTCGCGGTCCAGTTCGGGGAAGGGCACGCCCTCGCGCCCGGCCTCCTCCATCCGGGCCACGACCTCTTCGAGCCGGTCGAGTTCCTCCTCCGAGAGCGTCGCGGCGACCCGGCGGATCAGTCCCTCCTCCAGGACCTCACGGACCTGGAGGATCTCCGCGAGCGCACCCGTCTCGTCGTCCAGCTTGGCGAGCGTGCGGAAGGTGAGGCCGTCGACGAGGGGCGTCAGGGAGGCCTGGCCGACGTAGGTGCCGTAGCCGTGCCTGATCTCGACTATGTCGAGCGCCTGGAGGGCCTTGAGCGCCTCACGGACGGAGTTCCGGCTCACGCCGAGATCGGTCATCAGCTCGGTCTCGGTGGGCAGCGCCGCCCCGGCCGGAAGCTTGCGGTCGAGGATCAGCTGCATGACCTCGCGCTGGATCTGACTGCTCACCCGACGCTCGGGCCGGCGCCGGTACCCGCTCTCCTCTGACATGGGCCGCATCGTACGCTCGCTGGACATCGGACGTCCCACCTCCGGGCTGATTAAACGCCAACTAGCCTGATTCAAACCGTCATTGGTCGCACCTGTGGAAGATACGCCATTCGTGTGCGATCCCTTGACCGTCTTCACGGGCCCTCTTATGGTCACGCTGCCCCCTATGACGTAGGACGTCGTATCTCCCATCCGCTGGACCACTCCTTGCTGGAGGAACCGTGCGCGACGTGACCCACACTCCGGCGCTGCACCGCCGGTCGTTCCTGAAGTACACCGGCGCACTCGGCGCGGCCGCCGCCCTCTCCTCGTCGCTGGCGGCCTGCTCGTCCGGGCCGGAGTCCACGAACGACACCGGCGGCGGGGGCGGCGGCAAGGACGCCACCCTGACGGCCGTCATCGGCTACGGCAACGACGGCAGCTGGGACCCCACCCAGACCGCGTCCGCCTTCTGCATGGCCGCCAACAACCACATCTACGAGGGCCTGCTCGACACCGACCCCATCTCGCGGGAGCCGTACGCCGCGCTCGCCACCGAGGTGCCCTCCGACCTCGGCGGAACCTCCTGGAAGTTCACGCTGCGGGCGGGCGCCACGTTCCACGACGGCAAGCCGGTCACCGCCGACGACGTGGTCTTCGTCTTCGACCGCATCCTCGACCCGAAGACGCAGTCCCTCGCCAAGGGCTTCTTCGCGAGCTGGCTGAAGGAGGTCCGCAAGATCGACGCGCAGAACGTCGAGCTGGTCCTCAAGTTCCCCTTCCCCGAGGGGATTTCCCGGCTCACCCTCGCGAAGATCATGCCGAAGCACGTGTTCTCGCAGCCGGGCGCCTGGGACGACGCGATCAAGGGCAAGGCGATCGGCTCGGGGCCGTACCGGCAGACCGCGCACCACCCGAAGTCGAACACCACCTTCGAGGCGTTCGCCGCCTACAACGGCCCGCGCAAGCCCGCGTTCAAGAAGATGAACTGGCTGACCATAGTGGATGCCGCACCTCGCGTCGCCAAGATCTCCGGGGCGAGCGCCGGCGCGCAGATCGCCGACAACATCCCGTACGCCAACATCGAGCAGCTCAAGAAGGGCGGGATGGACGTCCAGGGCGGCGCGGGCATGAACAACCTCTTCCTCATGTTCAACACGAAGCACAAGCCCTTCGACGACGTGCGGGTGCGGCAGGCGCTGCACTACGCCATCGACACCGACAAGATGGTGGAGGTCGCCCTCAAGGGGCACGGCAAGCCGTCGTCGTCGTTCCTCAACGAGGCCAACCCCTCCTACCGGCCCGCGAAGACCGTCTACGGGTACGACCCCGAGAAGGCCAAGAAGCTGCTGAAGGAGGCTGGGGTCAAGGGCCTGAAGATCGAGATCCTGGCCGTCAACGTCAGCTGGATCGTGGACTGCCTGCCGACCATCAAGGCGTCCTGGGACGCCATCGGCGTGGAGACCACGCTGGCCCCGCAGGAGACCACGGCCGTCTTCACCAAGATGGACCAGAAGCAGGACTACCAGGTCGTCGCCGCCGCCTCGAACCCCAACCAGTTCGGCCTCGACGCCGACCTGATCATGCATTACAACTACGGCCCCGAGAACCTCTGGATGGGCTACGCCCGCTGGGCCGGCGACCCCGTCGCCAAGAAGCTCTTCAAGGACATGGACCAGGCGACGCAGGAACCGGACGCCGACAAGAAGAAGACGATGATCCAGGACTACATCGACATCGTCGCCGAACAGGCCGTGCTCTACCCGGTCGTGCACAACGAGCTGATGACGGCGTGGAACGCGAAGCGGCTCACCGGGATAAGGGCACAGCCGTACCCCGGCATCAACCTGCTCCAGGCCAAGTGGGTCTAGGCGACGGAGGAGTCCGTACGTGGTCGCCATCACCAGGATCCTGCTGCGCCGCGTCGCGCTGCTCGTGCCGCTGATGCTCGGGATCGTCCTGTTCGTGTTCCTTGTGATGCGGTTCTCCGACGTCGACCCGGCGTCGGCGTTCTTCCAGGGAGCCAACCCCACCCCGCAGCAACTGCACGACTTCCGGGAGCAGAACGGTCTGCTCGACCCGCTCCCGGTCCGCTACGCCCATTTCGTCGGGGACCTGCTCCACGGCGACATGGGCACCAGCGCGCTGACCCGCGCCCCGGTCCTCGAACAGGTCACCACCGCGCTGCCGCTCACCCTCCAGCTCACCTTCCTCGGGCTCGGCATCGCGGTGGTGCTCTCGCTGCTCGGTGGGGTGACCGCCGCGATCTACCGGGACCGGCTGCCCGACCAGGTCATCCGCGTGGTCTCCCTGACCGGTGTCGCGGCGCCGGGCTTCTGGCTGGCCCTGCTGATGATCCAGTACCTGGCCGTCGACCAGGGCTGGTTCCCGACCGGCGGCTACGTCAACCCGGCCGACTCGCTCAGCGGCTGGCTCAAGACCATGACCCTGCCCGCTCTCGCCCTGTCGCTGCCCGTCGCGGCGCAGCTCACCCGCATCGTGCGGACCTCGGTGGTCGAGGAACTCGACAAGGACTACGTGCGCACCGCCGTCGGCAGCGGTCTGCCGCCCCGCGTGGTCGTCGGCCGCAACGTGCTGCGCAACGCCCTGATCAACCCGCTGACCGTGCTGGGCCTGCGCGTGGGATATCTGCTCGGCGGTGCCGTCGTCATCGAGACGATCTTCTCGCTGCCCGGCATGGGGAAGCTGATGATCGACGCCGTCAAGAACGGCGACCCGGCGGTCGTGCAGGGCGTCGTCCTGACCACCGCCACCGGCTTCGTGGTCGTGAACCTCGTCATCGACATCCTGTACCTGCTGGTCAACCCACGGCTGAGGGGCGCGACCTGATGCTCACCCGCAAGAACCTCACCGACGCCCTCGCCCGGCCCGGCATCCGGCTGCGCGGCCCGCGCCGGCTGCCGCTGCTGTCGAAGGCCGCCGTCTGCTTCCTCGCGGTCGTCGTCCTGACGGCCCTGTTCGCGCCGCTGCTGGCACCGGACGACCCGCTGGACCAGCAGCCGCTCGTCGACGGCACCGGGCACCCCTCCGGCACGCACTGGATGGGGCAGGACAGTCTCGGCCGCGACATCCTCAGCCGGCTGATGTACGGGGCGCGCTGGTCCCTCGCGATCGGACTGGGGGCGACCGCGCTCGCCCTCGTCGTGGGAGCGCTCCTCGGCGCCGTGGCCGCGACCTCGCGCAAGGCCGTCGACGAGACGCTGATGCGCTGCCTGGACGTCGTGATGGCGTTCCCCGGCATCGCGCTCGCCGCCGTCCTCGTCGCCGTCTTCGGCGGCGGCATCACCGTACTGATCTGCGCGATCGCGTTCCTGTTCACCCCGCCGGTGGCCCGTGTCGTCCGGGCCAACGTGCTCGACCAGTACGGCGAGGACTACGTGACCGCCGAGCACGTCATCGGCGCCCGCACCCCGCACATCGTCGTCCGGCACGTCGCCGTCAACTGCGCGGCGCCCGTGCTGGTGTTCTGCACCGTGCAGGTCGCCGAGGCCATCGTCTTCGAGGCGTCGCTGTCGTTCATCGGCGCGGGCGTGCGGCCCCCGGACCCGTCGTGGGGCAGTGTCATCGCGGACGGCAAGAACATGGTCCTGACCGGCGGCTGGTGGGCCACCGTCTTCCCGGGCCTGCTGATGCTGATCACCGTGCTGTCGCTGAACATCCTCTCCGAGGGGGTCTCCGACGCGTGGGCGGCCCCGGCGGCCAGGGACGTGGAGGTCCCCGGGGCGGGCGACCGGCTGGAGGCGCCCGAGCCCGGCAGCGGCGAGGTCCTCGCCCTTCCCGGCCTCGCGGAGGCCGCCGCGCGGCTGCGCGCACGGGCCCGCCCGCTGCCGGCCGGCGGGCAGCCGGTGCTCGCCGTGGAGAACCTGGCCATCGGCTTCGACGCCCGCCACGGCGGTGTCGACGTCGTCGACGGCATCAGCTTCGAGGTGCAGCCCGGCGAGGTGCTCGGCCTGGTCGGCGAATCCGGCTGCGGCAAGTCGCTGACGGCGCTGACGATCATGGGTCTGGAGCCCCGGGGCGCCCGTGTGCGGGGCCATGTCCGGTTCAGTCAGCGGCAGTTGATCGGCGAACCGATGCGGGTGCGGCGCCGGCTGCTGGGCCACGAGATGGCCATGGTCTACCAGGACGCGCTGTCGTCCCTGAACCCGGCCATGACGATCAGGGCACAGCTGAAACAGGTGGTGCGGCGCGGCGGCAGGCGCTCGCCCGCCGAGCTGCTGGAACTGGTCGGCCTGGACCCCGAACGCACCCTGCGCAGCTACCCCCACGAGCTGTCCGGCGGCCAGCGCCAGCGCGTGCTGATCGCGATGGCCCTGTCCCGCAGCCCCAAGCTGATCGTGGCCGACGAACCGACGACGGCGCTGGACGTGACCGTGCAGGCGCAGGTCATCGAACTGCTGCTGCGACTGCGTGAGGAACTGGGGTTCGCGCTGATCCTCGTCTCGCACGACCTGGCGCTCGTCTCCGCGGTCACCGACCGGGTGATCGTGATGTACGGCGGGCAGATCGTCGAGACCGGGGTGACCGCCGACCTCGTGGAGGCCCCCGCGCACCACTACACGCGCGGACTGCTGGGCAGTGTCCTGTCCCTGGAGTCGGCGGCCGAGCGGATGACGCAGATCAAGGGGGTCGTGCCCTCCCCGGCCGACTTCCCGGCCGGCTGCCGCTTCGCCGACCGCTGCCCGCTGGCGAGCGAGGTGTGCCGGACGACGGCCCCGGACCTGCTGGGCACGCCCGCGCACACGGCCGCCTGCCATCATCCGGCCGTCGACCTGGTCACCACGGAGAGCGAGGCGGTCAAGTGAGCACGACGCCGGCAGAGCGTTCCGTCCGCCCGATCGTCGAGCTGGCCGACGCGCACGTCGTCCACAAGGCCCGCAGCGGCGGGCTGTTCACCCGGGACAGGGTGTACGCGCTCACCGGCGCCGACCTCACCGTCGCGCCCGGCGAGACGGTCGGCGTCGTCGGCGAGTCCGGCTGCGGCAAGTCGACGCTCGCGAAGGTCCTGGTCGGTGTGCAGCGGCCGACGTCCGGCAGCGTCACCTTCGGGGGCCGGGACCTGTGGGCCATGGGCCCGGCCGAGCGGCGCACCGCGGTCGGCAGCAGCACCGGCATGATCTTCCAGGACCCCTCGACCGCGCTGAACCGGCGGCTGACCGTACGGCAGACGCTGCGCGACCCCCTGGACGTGCACCGGCGCGGCACCACCGCCGCGCGCAACGACCGGGTACGGGAGCTGATGGCACTCGTCGGGCTGCCGCGCGCTCTCGCGGACGCCCTGCCGGGCCAGCTGTCCGGCGGCCAGCGCCAGCGCGTCGCCATCGCGCGGGCACTCGCCCTGGACCCGGACCTCGTCGTGGCCGACGAGCCGACGAGCGCGCTGGACGTGTCGGTGCGCGCGCAGATCCTCAACCTCCTCCTCGATCTGAAGGAACGCCTCGGTCTCGCCATGGTGTTCGTCTCGCACGACATCCAGACGGTCCGGCGGATGAGCGACCGGGTGATCACGATGTACCTCGGCCGGATCGTGGAGGAATCGCCCGCCGACGAGGTCACCGACCGCTCCCGGCACCCGTACACGCGGGCGCTGTTCTCCGCGACCCCCGGGCTCCTCGACCCCATCGACCCCATCCCGCTGGCCGGTCCCGTCCCTTCCGCGACCCGGCCGCCCAGCGGCTGCCCGTTCCGCACCCGCTGCTGGCGGGCGGACGACGTGTGCGCGGACACGATGCCCGGGCCGACGGCCGCGTCGGCCCCGGGACACCGCTTCCGGTGTCACCATCCTGTGGAGGAGGGCCGGTCGACGCGCGCCCTGGTCGCGCAGGCCGAGTCCGCCGCCCCGGCCACCGCCAAGGCCGACGTCCCGTCCCAGCAGCACATCAGGGAGCCTTCATGACCGTCCCCGCCCCGCTGACCGGTGTCGTTCCGCCCGTCTGCACCCCCCTGACACCGGAACGCGAGGTGGACGTCCCCTCGCTCCTCAGGCTCGTCGACCATCTGGTGGACGGGGGTGTGCACGGTCTGTTCGTCCTCGGCTCCACCTCGGAGGCGGCCTATCTGACGGACCCGCAGCGCCGTCTCGTGGTCGAGACCGTGGCCGGGCACGTCGCCGGACAGCTGCCCGTCCTCGCGGGCACGATCGACATGACCACGCCGCGGGTCCTGGCCCATGCCGCCGCCGTCACCGCCGCCGGGGCCGACGCGATCGTCGCGACCGCCCCCTTCTACACCCGCACCCATCCCGCGGAGATCGCCCGCCACTACCGCGTGCTCGCCGAGCGGACGGACGTGCCCGTCTTCGCCTACGACCTGCCCGTGTCCGTCCACACCAAGCTGAGCGCCGAGCTGCTCCTGGAACTCGCCGCCGACGGGGTCCTCGCCGGGGTCAAGGACTCCAGCGGGGACCTCGGCGCTTTCCGCTCCGTCGTCACCGGTGCGCGCGCCCACCCCGACATCCGCGGATTCGCCCTCCTCACCGGGTCCGAGCTCGTCGTCGATTCGGCGCTCGCCCTCGGGGCCGACGGCGCGGTGCCCGGTCTCGCGAACGTCGATCCCGAGGGGTACGTGCGGCTGTTCCTGAGGTGCGGAGAAGGGGACTGGGCGGGGGCGCGGGTCGAACAGGAGCGGCTGTGCGCGCTGTTCGGGCTGGTCGGGGCCGGGGATCCGGCCCGAATGGGCGGGAGTTCCTCGGCGCTCGGTGCCTTCAAGGCGGCACTGCACCTGAGGGGCGTCATCGCGTGCCCCGCCACGGCCGAGCCGCAGATCCCCCTCTCCGAGGGCGAGACCGAGCGCGTCGGCAAGTACCTGGCCGCAGCAGGCCTGTTGTAGTGACGTTCTCCCGCCCCGGAGCCGCTGCCCGTCCGGCGTCCGAGGAGCGTGCCCCGGGGCGGAGAACGCCTACTCCAGCAGGTCGTCCACCGGCACCCGGCGGAACTCGATCGTGTCGTACGTGCCCGTCGTCCCGGTCTCGTACAGGAGCCCCACCCGGCGCGGGCCGAGCTGGACGAGATCGGAGTACGCGGCCCGCAGGGTGGAGAGGGTGAGCGCCTTGGTGAAGGTCGCGCCCGCGTCCGTGCTGCGCCACACCGCCATCGTCTGCCGGGCGGTCGGTACGGAGGGGCCGCTGAAGAGGAGGGGTGCGCCCCGCCCGCGGAGCTGGAGGACCGCTCCCTGGACGACGGGGACGTCGTTCAGGTCGGGCTGGACGGCGTAGGGCCGGTCGAGGGTCTCGGCGCCGTCGCCGGAGTAGGAGTCGAGCCGGTTCCCGGCACTCGTACCGTTCTGGTCGCGCGAGGTGAAGTAGATCCGCCCGTCGGGCAGTTCGGCGGCCATGCTCTCGTTGGAGTTGACCGCCCCGTCGTAGGAGTCGTCGACGAAGCCCAGCTTCCAGGTGGCGCCGCCGTCGTCGCTGTAGAGGGCGTGGGCGCCGTAGTACTTGGCCTCCTGTCCGGTGTCGGCGGAGCCGGCGGGCGGGGCGGCGGAGTGGTTGGCGGGGACGACGAGGCGCCCGGCGTGGGGACCGTGCCGGAGGACGATGGCGTGCCCGGGGCCGGTGGCGTACCACCGCCAGCCGGGCAGTTTCGTGTCCGCCGTGATGTCCCGCGGGGCGCTGAAGTGCCGGCCGTCGTCGCGGCTGGTCTGTACGAAGACGCGCCGGCTCTGCTCCGCGGTGGCCTCGCCCCGCATGATCTGGGCCTCGGTCACGGCACCGCTGTTGTAGGACGTGAGGAGGACGATCCGGCCGGTTCTGGGGTCGACGACCGGCGCGGGGTTGCCGCGGGTGTCGCCGTCCCCGGAGGCCACCACCTGAAGCGGGCCCCAGGTGCAGCCGCCGTCGGCGGAGCGCCTGAGGACGACGTCGATGTTCCCGGTGTCACCCGCGCCGTTGTGTCTTCCCTCGGCGAAGGCCAGCACGGTGCCCGCGGCGGTCGTGACGGTCGCCGGGATGCGGTAGGTGTCGTAGCCGTCCAGGCCCGCGGTGTACGGCACGGAGGACGTGCAGCCGCGGGGGGCGAGCGGAGCGGCGGTGGCGGTACCCGTGACCACGAGGGCGGCGAGGAGTCCGGCGGCTGCCGCCGACGCGGCCGTGCGGCGGGTGAAGGTCATGACACTCCCTGGGGCTGGATCGGACCACAATGGACATGGGACGTGTGACATGGGATGTCCACAGAACGTAGTGCGCCCGGAGCGTCGCGACAACATCCGTGTGTGCACGGCGTGTTGAAGAGGCGTCAGTCGACGAGGAGGCACCGGCGGCGCCGCGGGATCGGGGCGGAGCGACGTCAGGCCAGGTCCGGGGCGCCGGGGGTGACGAGACCCGACTCGTACGCGACGATCACCAGCTGGGCACGGTCGCGGGCGGCCAGCTTGCCCATGATGCGGCTGACGTGGGTCTTCGCGGTGAGCGGGCTCAGCCCCAACGTGCCCGCGATCTCGGCGTTGTTGAGGCCGCGCGCGACCAGTGTCAGCACCTCGCGCTCGCGGTCGGAGAGGCCGTCGGGGCCGCCCACCGGGGGCGGCGACAGCGCCGGGCCGCGCAGGAATCGCGCGATCAGCCGGGCGGTCGGGCCGGGCGAGAGCAGTGCCTCGCCCGCGGCCACCGTGCGGATGGCGTCGAGGAGTTCGGCGGGCCTGGTGTCCTTGACCAGGAAGCCGGAGGCGCCCGCGCGCAACGCCTCCGCGATGTGCTCGTCGGTGTCGTACGTGGTGAGGACGAGGACCCTGACGTCCGCGAGGTCCTTGTCGGCGGCGATGAGACGGGTCGCCTCGATGCCGTCCAGGTCGGGCATGCGGATGTCCATGATGATCAGGTCGGCCCGGGCGCTGCGGGCCAGCGCCACGGCCTCCCGTCCGGTGGCCGCCTGGCCGACGACCTCCATGTCGCGCGCCGATTCGACGAGCAGGGCGAACGCGGCCCGTACGAGGGTCTGGTCGTCGGCGAGGAGCACGCGGATGGTCATCGGCCCTCTCCTTCCGCGGGCCGGGACGTCCGCACGGGGGCCGGTCCGGGCGCCGGACGCGCGGCGGCACCGCTCCCCAGCGGCAGCACCGCCGACACCGCGAACCCGCCGCCCTCGCGCGGCCCGGCGTCCAGGGTTCCGCCCACGCTGCGCACCCGCTCCCGCATCCCGACGAGCCCGAAGCCGGGCGGGGCGCCCGGGGCGCCCACACCGTCGTCCGTGACCGTGACGCGCAGCGCCCAGTCCTCCGCGTGCAGGCGGACGCGGACGTGCGCGCCGGGGCCCGCGTGCCGGACGGCGTTGGTGAGGGCCTCCTGCACGACGCGGTAGGCGGCGGCGCCCACGGCGGACGGGACGCCGGCCGCCGGGGCGGCGACGTCCGCCGTCACCCGGGCGCCCGCGGTGCGTGCCGCCGCGACCAGGTCGGGCACGCCGTCCAGGCCGGGCAGCGGGCCCCGGCCGTCGCCGCCGAGCTCGGAGGCACGCAGCACCTCCAGCGTGGTGCGCAGTTCACCGCGGGCGGTGCGGCAGGTCTCGGCGATGTCGTCCAGGGCCCCGGCGACCGCCGTGCGGTCGAGGCGGTCGGGGTCGGCGGTCAGGACGTGCGCGGCGACGGCAGTCTGCACGCCGATCAGCGTGATGCTGTGGGCGAGCAGGTCGTGCAGGTCCCGGGCGATGCGCAGGCGTTCCTCGGCGACCCGGCGGCGCGCCTCCTCCTCGCGGGTGCGTTCGGCGCGTTCGGCGCGTTCGACGACCGAGGAGACGTACTGGCGGTGCACGCGTACGTAGCCGCCGCAGAGCAGCACCGCGACGATCCAGCCGGCGATCCGCAGGCTCTCGGCGACGCCCGCCATGCCGTCGGAGGTCTTCAGCACGACCATGGTGCCGATGACCGACACCCCGGTGAGCACCGCGCGCAGCGGCCGGCCGGTCGCCGCCACCGTGTAGAGCGCGACGAGTGTGGCGCCCAGCGGTGCGGTGTGGTTGTAGTCGTGCGCGTGGTACGTCGCGATGACGGGGACCATGACGCACAGCACCAGCAGCGGCGCCCGGCGGCGCCACACCAGCGGGACGTGAGCGAGGAGCAGCAGGGTCCAGCCGAGCGCGTCGGGCCGCCGGTGGCCGTCCGGGAGGGCCAGGCCCAGGGCGACGGCGAGGACGGCGAGCGCGGCGGCGCGGTAGGCGTCGTTGCGGACCGCGTGCGGGGAGGGGCCGCCGGACATGCGGGCGACGACGGCCCGCAGCCGCTCGCCGGCGCGCGGCCGCCGGCCCGCCGTCCCGGTGGGCTCCGCCCCCGCCGCCGTGCCGGCGGGCCGTGCCGGTGTCGTGACCGTTCCCGTGTGTGCCTGCACGTTGTCCATCTTCCGTCAGTCGGGCGCCCGTTCGACAGGGAGGGGCGGGTGCCCCTCCGCGGCGGAGGGGCACCCGGCGGTTCAGCCGACGGCGACGGTCGGGGCGGGCCGGGTCTCCGGGGGTTCCGGCGGCTGCGGCTCCCGCGCCAGTCGGCCCGGCCACCACACCTTGCGCCGCAGCGCCACGCTCGCGCTGGTCACCAGGTAGGTCCGGACGAGGAAGGTGTCGAGCAGCACGCCGACCGCGATCACGAAGCCGAGTTCGACGAGCTGGACCAGACCCATGTTCGTGAGGACCGCGAAGGTGGCCGCCAGCACCAGGCCCGCGGAGGCGATCACACCTCCGGTGGTGCGCAGCGCGGTGAGCGCGGCGGCGGCCGGTTCGGAGCCGTTCAGGGACTCCTCGCGCATGCGGTGCATGAGGAAGATGCCGTAGTCGACGCCGAGGGCGACCAGGAAGACGAAGGACAGCAGGCCGAGTCCCGGGTCCGTCCCCTCGAATCCGAACAGCGGCCCGAAGACCAGCCCGCCGATGCCGAGGGCCGCACCCCACACCGCGACCACGGCGACGACGAGGAGCAGCGGGGCGACCAGGCTGCGCAGCAGGGCGATCAGGATCAGCAGCACGGACACGAGCACGATCGGTACGACGACGAGCCGGTCGCGGGCGTTGGTGTCCTGGAGGTCGATCTGCTGGGCGCTCGGACCGCCGACGTACGAGCCCTTGGTCGCCCCCCGGTCCAGGTCCTCGCGCAGGGACTCGATGGTGGCGGTCTCGGCGGCGGACTGGGGCGCGCCCTTCGCGGTGACGGAGATCTCCGTCCAGCCCTTTCCGCTGCGGCCCGGATCGGCGCTCGCCACGCCCCGGTGATGGCGGATCTCGGCGAGGGCCGCCCCGGCTCGGTCCGTGGGGGCCATCACGGTGATCGGCTGGGTGCCCTGGCCCGGGTAGGCGCGGGCGAGGGTCTCCATCGCGGCGACGGAGTCGGGGGTGTCGACGAACGAGTCCTCCTGCTTGAGCGAGCCGGGCAGGTTCAGCGCGCCGACGGCGAGCGCGCCGAGGAGGACGGCGCCGCCCGCGAGGACGGTGAGCGGCCGGCGGCCCGCGGAGGACCCCATCGCGGCGAACAGGCTGCGCCGCTGCCTGGGTTCGCTCCCGAACGCGGGGACGAGCGGCCAGAACACGCGGCGGCCGAGCACGACGAGGACGGCGGGCAGCAGGGTCAGCATGGCGACGAGCGCGCACAGCACGCCGACGGTGCCCATCGGTCCCATGCCCCGGCTGCTGTTGAGGTCGGCGGCGAGCAGGCACAGCAGGCCGGCCGCGACGGTGCCGGAGGAGGCGAGCACGGCGGGGGCGCAGCCGCGCAGGGCCTGACGCATGGCGTCGTAGGGTCGTTCCACCCGCCGCAGTTCCTCCCGGTAGCGGGAGATGAGCAGCAGGGCGTAGTCGGTCCCGGCGCCGAACACGAGGATCGTCATCACTCCGGAGCTCTGTCCGGAGATGGTGGTGCCGAAGGCCTGGTGGAGTCCGTAGGCGACGCCCATGGAGAGGTAGTCGGCGACGCCGGCGACGGCGAGCGGCACGAGCCACAGCAGCGGGCTGCGGTAGATGAGGATCAGCAGGACGGCGACCACGGCGACGGTGGTGTAGAGCAGCGGTCCGCCGAGGGAGCCGTACACCTCGGAGGCGTCGGTGGCGAGCGCGCCCGGCCCGCCCACCTCGACGTCCATCCCGTTCTCGGAGCGGGCGACGTCGCGTACGTCGTCGACGAACGCGTCACGCTTCTTCTCGTCGGTGCCGGGCGCGGAGCTGGCGACCGGGTACATCAGCGTGGTGCCGTCCCGGGACGGCACGCCCTTCGGGGGCGCCGTCAGCGGTTCGCGGCCGGCGATGTCGGCGACCTGGCGGGCGGCCGTCGCCCGGTCGGCGGCGCTCAGTCCGCCGTCGCGGTGGTAGACGAGGACGAGTTCGGTGCTCTCCCCGCCCGGCAGTCGGTCCTCGATCTTCGCCACCTGGGTGGAGTCCGCGCTCGCGGGCAGGTAGTCCACGGCGCGGTCGTGCTGTACGTCCGCGAGCTTCGACGCGAACGGTCCGACGACGGCCAGGACGGCCACCCACAGACCGAGCAGCACCCAGGGAACGGCCCTTCGCCGTGTACGCGTGGTTGTCTCTCCGGGCCCCATGACGGGGTCCTCCCCTCCTGGCCGGATGTCTGGACAGGCACCAGACTCCCGGCGCGCGGGCGCGGATTCGTCGCGCCGGAGGGCGAGTTCACGGGTACTGCGCGGGGCGGCCGGACGGCCGGACTACTCCCGCGGGAGTACGGCGCGCGCACGCGTCGGCGTACGCGCGGGCCGGCCTACGAGGGGGTGCGGGCCGCCGCCAGCAGCCGGGTCACGTCGTCCGCGCAGATCGTGAGCGCGGCGCCCACGGTCGCCAGTGCGTCGCGCTCGGCGGGGGTGTAGGGCCCGTCGGCGAGGGCGATGCGGGCGCCCTGGAGGAGGATCGCCTCGCGCCCGGTGGGGGCGAGGTGCGGGGCCAGCGGGTCCAGCGCTTCGTGGAGCTCTATGGCCAGGCTCGCTCCGCACGGTCCTCCGAGGACCCGGCCGGTGTCGGCGGCGAGCGCCTCGACGAGGGCTCCGAGCTGGTCCTCGGTGCAGTCGTCGAAGCCGGCGGAGCGCACGGTGCTCGCGGCGGTCTCCAGGGACGTACGGGCGCAGGTGCCCCCGGCGGCGAGAACGGCGAGGGCGACGGTGTGGACGGCGTCGCGGAGCATCGCCGAGAAGCGGGTGGTGGTGGGGTGGTCGAGGACGTCGGCGCCGTAGTGGTGGCGGCAGGCGGCGCATTCGACGACGGGCCCGGTCTCGCCGCGCGGGACGACGGGGACGCCGAGGAGGGTGAAGCGGCGGCGGCCGGTCAGGCGCTGGTAGTTGCGGTCGCCTCCGCAGCCGGGGCAGAAGAATTCGCCGTCGCCGACGGTGGTCCAGGCGGTGCGGGTGCCCAGGATGCGGGGAACCTGAACTGCACGACCGTTTCGTCCCCATCCTGGCAGCACGTCGCACACCTCCGTTGCTCCCCCACCGCCTTTTGGGCGTGAGAGGTGACCCCGCGGCAACATCGCCGCGCTGGCGTGATGTTAGCCACATTGTTGATGTGGAGTCAGTACCCAGGACGAGACCTTCCCGTGACCTCCACAGGGATTGGCCGGTAAACGACGGGGCCCCGCCCGCCTCGAAAGGCGGACGGGGCCGGGAAGAACCAGGTGAACGAGGTCAGCGGGTCGCGCGGTTGACGGCGGAGACGACGGCCTTCAGCGAGGCACGTGTCGTATTCGCGTCGATCCCGATCCCCCACAGGACCTTGCCGTCGATCGCGCATTCGATGTACGAGGCGGCCTGCGCGGAGGCGCCCTCGCTCATCGTGTGCTCCTGGTAGTCCAGCAGGCGTACGTCGATGCCGATGGACTGCAGCGCGTCGAAGAAGGCCGAGATCGGGCCGTTGCCGGAGCCGCTCAGGACGGTGTCGGCGCCGTCGACCGACGCCTCGACGGTGAGCGTGTCCACTCCGTCCTTGTCCGTGGTGGACTGGCCGTTCTTGACCTGGATGCGGCCCCACGGGTTCTCGGGGTTGGGCAGGTACTCGTCCTGGAAGGTCGCCCAGATGTCCTTCGGCGTGATCTCGCCGCCCTCGGCGTCCGTCTTCGCCTGGATGAGCTTCGAGAACTCGATCTGCATACGGCGCGGCAGGTCCAGCTTGTGGTCGTTCTTCAGGACGTAGGCGATGCCGCCCTTGCCGGACTGCGAGTTGACGCGGATGACGGCCTCGTAGGAGCGGCCGACGTCCTTCGGGTCGATCGGCAGGTACGGGACGGCCCACTCGATGTCGTCGACGGTGACACCCTTGGCCGCGGCGTCGGCCTCCATGGCGTCGAAGCCCTTCTTGATGGCGTCCTGGTGGGAGCCGGAGAAGGACGTGTAGACCAGGTCGCCCACGTACGGGTGGCGCGGGTGGACCTCCATCTGGTTGCAGTACTCCCACGTACGACGGATCTCGTCGATGTCGGAGAAGTCGATCTGCGGGTCGACGCCCTGCGAGAACAGGTTCATGCCCAGGGTGACCAGGTCGACGTTGCCGGTGCGCTCGCCCTGGCCGAACAGGCAGCCCTCGACGCGGTCGGCGCCGGCCATCACGGCCAGTTCGGCGGCGGCGACGGCGGTGCCGCGGTCGTTGTGCGGGTGGACCGACAGCACGACGTGCTCGCGGCGGGACAGGTTGCGGTGCATCCACTCGAAGCGGTCCGCGTGGGTGGAGGGGGTGGAGCGCTCGACGGTGGCGGGCAGGTTCAGGATGATCTCGCGGCCCGGGCCGGGCTGGTAGACGTCCATGACCGCCTCGCAGACCTCCAGGGCGAAGTCCAGCTCGGTGTCGGTGAAGATCTCGGGGCTGTACTGGTAGCCGAACTCGGTCTCGGGGTCCAGCAGCTTCTCCGCGTACTCCATGACCAGGCGGGTGCCGTCGACGGCGATCTGCTTGATGTCGTCCTTGGAGCCGCGGAAGACGACGCGGCGGAAGACCGGCGCGGTGGCGTTGTACAGGTGCACGGTGGCGCGCTTGGCGCCCTTCAGCGACTCGACGGTCCGCTCGATCAGGTCCTCACGGGCCTGGGTCAGTACGGAGATCGTCACGTCGTCCGGGATCGCGCCCTCTTCCTCGATGATCGAGCGCACGAAGTCGAAGTCGGTCTGGCCGGAGGCGGGGAAACCGACCTCGATCTCCTTGTAGCCCATCTTGACCAGCTGGTCGAACATCCGGCGCTTGCGCTCGGGCGACATCGGGTCGATCAGGGCCTGGTTGCCGTCGCGCAGGTCGGTGGAGAGCCAGCGGGGGGCGGCGGTGATCCGCTTGTCGGGCCAGGTGCGGTCGGGGATGTCGACCTGCTCGTACCGGCCGTACTTCTTGATCGGCATGGAACTGGGCTGCTGGCGGTTCGCCATGATTGCGTGGGCTCCTCGATGTGTCCGCGGTATCCGCTGTCCGCGAGTCCGGAAGGACGGCCGACGGCGCAGCGCCAAACTCCGCGGGGAGGGGGTCGGCCTCGACTACAGGCCCTCGCCGCGGCAGCTAAGGAGAAGCAGCCCGAAACGCATGATGCTCCGCAGCCTAGCCGAGCCGTGCCCCGTGCGGGGTGGTGTTCCAGTATGCGGGATCGCATGCGCAAAACGGACAAAAAGTGCGCCATACCACTCGACGACGGCTTCCGACGCTCCTTATCACCGCATTTCACCAATCATGGTTGCAGGTAGTGACAGTGAGATAACTCAGTGCAAGGGTGCCGGGCATGACGACCAACGGGGGCTTCGAGCCCGTCTTCTGCACCATCGTGCCGCCCCACGTCCTCGACAAGCTCGCCCAGCACGAGGACCCCGCACTCGCCGGTCCCGCCCGCCAGACCCTGGAGCGCGACGCCTACGAGCGCACCCACCGCCGGCTGACCACGGTCATCGGCGCCCCGACCGTCGCCCCGCCCGCGGAGGCGGAGGAGGACAAGCCGCACCGCACGATCTACGACGCCCGCCACCACCAGGACCTGCCCGGCAGGAAGGTGCGCGGCGAGAACGACAAGCCCGGCAAGGACGCCACGGTCAACCGCGCCTACGCCGGCCTGGGCGCGACCTTCGAGCTCTACCTGAAGGCGTACGAGCGCAACTCGATCGACGGCTCGGGCCTGCCGCTGGACGCGACGGTGCACTTCGACCGGGACTACAACAACGCCTTCTGGAACGGCGAGCAGATGGTGTTCGGCGACGGCGACGGCGAGATCTTCCTCGACTTCACCATCCCGGTCGACGTCATCGGGCACGAGCTGACCCACGGCGTCACCCAGTACACGGCGAACCTCACCTACTTCGGCCAGCCGGGCGCCCTGAACGAGTCCATGTCGGACGTCTTCGGCTCGCTGATCAAGCAGTACACGCTCGGCCAGACCACCGCCGAGGCCGACTGGCTGATCGGTGCGGGCCTGCTCGCCCCGCGCGTCACCGGTACGGCCCTGCGCTCCATGAAGGAGCCGGGCAGCGCGTACGACGACGACGTGCTCGGCAAGGACCCGCAGCCCGGCACCATGGACGGCTACGTCCGCACCGGCCGCGACAACGGGGGCGTCCACATCAACTCGGGCATCCCCAACCACGCCTTCTACCTGGTCGCCCAGGCACTCGGCGGCCACGCCTGGGAGCGGGCCGGGCAGATCTGGTACGACGTCCTCACCGGCGGGCAGCTCCAGTCCCAGGCGAGCTTCACCGACTTCGCCGCGCTCACCGTCGCCCAGGCACGCGAACGGTACGGGGAGGGCGAGGAGCTCCAGTCGGTGCTGAAGGCCTGGGAGCAGGTCGGGGTACCGGCCGCGTAGCCCCGGCGCACGACTCGTACTAGACAGGACCCATGCGTATTCAGGTGAGGCGCACGGGCGGATTCGCGGGCATCGAGCGTCATGCCGAGGTGGACACCTCGGGACGGTCCGACGCCCACGAGTGGCAGGCCCTGGCCGAACAGGCGGTCGCCGCCGGCCGGGGCACGCCCCCCGTCGGCGTTCCGGACGGCTTCAGCTACCAGATCACCGTGGACGGGAAGACGGTGTACGCGGCCGATCCCCGGCTCACTCAGGAACAGCGGACGCTGATCTCCAGAGTGCTGAAGGAGGGCGCGTAGCCGACGGCCGCCCAGGGGGAGATCCGTCCGGGACGCGGGCCGCCGGCCCGTCCCGACGGCCGCCGGTCACGCCGTGACCGCGGCCTCTTCCCCTGGGCGCCCGACGGGCAACAACCTTTTCCCACCGCCCCGTTGACTTCCGTTACCGCCGGTACGGATGATCGCGCGCATGGCGACGAACCCCCTCCCGCAGTTCCCGCCCGGCTTCCTCTGGGGCGTGTCCACCTCGGCCCACCAGATCGAGGGGGCCGCCGACGAGCGCGACCCCTCGGTGTGGGACGCCTTCACGGCCGAACCAGGGCGGATCAAGGACGGCTCGACCGCGGAGGTGGCCTGCGACCACTACCACCGCTACCCCGAGGACGTCGCGCTGCTCGCCGGTCTCGGCGTGGACGCGTACCGCTTCTCCGTCTCCTGGCCCCGGGTGAACTCCCCCGGCGGCCTCGACTTCTACGACCGCCTCGTCGACGAGCTGTGCGCGGCGGGCGTACGCCCCGTCCCCACCCTCTTCCACTGGGACCTGCCGCTGGAGCTGGACTGGCTGTCCCGCGACACGGCGGCCCGTTTCGCCGACCATGCCGCCGTCGTCGCAGAGCGCCTCGGTGACCGGGTGAAGAAATGGATCACCCTCAACGAACCGGCCGAGCACACGCTGCTGGGTCACGCGCTCGGCGCGCACGCCCCCGGCAGGCGACTGCTGTTCGACGCGCTGCCGGTGGCCCACCACCAACTCCTGGCCCACGGCCTCGCCGTACGGGCGCTGCGCGCCGCCGGAGCCGACGACATCGGGATCGCCAACTCGCACGGACCCACCTGGGCGGCGTCCCGGCGCACCGAGGACGTGGAGGCCGCCGACTTCTACGACGTCCTCCTCAACCGGCTGTTCTCCGACCCGCTGCTCCTCGGCCGGTACCCGGAGGGCATCGGCGAGCTGCTGCCCGGCGACGTCGAGTCCGACCTGAAGGTGATCGCCGAACCCCTGGACTGGTACGGCGTGAACTACTACCAGCCGACGAAGGTGGGTGCCCCCGAGGGCGCGGAGATCGAGTTCAGCGGACTGACCCTGCCCGCCGACCTCCCCTTCTCCGTACGCGAACTGGAGGGCTACCCGGTCACCGACTTCGGCTGGCCGGTCGTCCCGGAGGCCCTCACCGAACTGCTGGTCGGCCTCCGCGAGCGCTACGGCGACCGGCTCCCGCCCGTCGTCATCACCGAGAACGGCTGCTCGTACGAGGGCATCGACGACCAGGAGCGCATCGCCTTCCTGGACGGTCATGTCCGTGCCCTGCACCGCGCGCTGGAACAGGGCGTCGACGTGCGCGGCTACTTCGTCTGGTCGCTGATGGACAACTTCGAGTGGGCCGAGGGCTACGCCCGGCGCTTCGGACTCGTCCACGTCGACTACGACACGCTGGAGCGGACCCCCAAGGCGTCGTACACGTGGCTGCGGGCCGCCCTGCGGGCGCAGGCGCGCAGATGACGGCCACCGATCCCGTCGTGCCCGCGGGGGGCGGCGCACTCGCCGAGCCCGTCGAGCGGGTGGGGCGCGGCTGGACCGCGGCGCTCTCGCTCGCCAACGGCGCGATCTGGGTGGGCTGGTTCGGGCCGCTGCAGATCCTCCTCGCCTCCCAGGCGGAGCACTTCGCGCCCGGCACCGGTATGTCGAAGGAGACGGTGCTCGCCTGGGTCACGGGGGCGGGCGCGGTGGTCTCACTGGCCGCGAACCCGTTCTTCGGCGCGCTCTCGGACCGTACGACCGCCCGCTGGGGCCGCCGTACGCCGTGGATCGTGGCCGGGTCCGCGGGCGGCGCGCTGTCCCTGCTGCTTCTGGCGGGCGCCGGCGGGGTGTGGACGATGGCGGCCGGCTGGTGCCTGGTCCAGCTGACGCTGAACGCCGCCTTCGCCGCGATCACGGCGGCGGTCCCGGACCGGGTGCCGCGGCTCCAGCGGGGTTCCGTGGGCGGCTGGCTCGGCGCCGCGCAGATCCTGGGCGTGGTCGGCGGGACAGGGCTCGCGGCGGCCGCGGGCGGCACGGGCGCGGGGTACGCGGCGTGCGCGGTGTTCACGCTGGCGGGCGTCCTGCCGTACGTCCTGCGGCACCCGGATCTGCGGCTGCCCGCGTCGGCCCGCGCGCCCTGGGCCTGGCGGTCCTTCCTCGCCTCCTTCCGGCTGAGCCCGCGCCGTCACCCGGATCTGGCGTGGGCCTGGCTGACCCGTTTCCTGATCAACCTGAGCAACGCGCTCGTCCTGCTCTACCTGCTGTACTACCTGCGCGACCGGTTGCACCACCACGACCCGGAGGAGGGCGTCCTCGTCCTCACGGCGGTCAACGCCGTCACCCTGCTCGCCACGGTCGTCGTGGGCGGGGTCTGGTCGGACCGGGTGGGACGCCGCAAGCCGTTCGTCATCTGGTCGGGCGTCCTGATGGCGGTGGCCACGGCCGCCCTGGCCGGCTGGCAGACCTGGCCGGGGGCGATCGTCGCGTCGGCGGTGCTCGGCATCGGCTTCGGCGTCTTCACCTCCGTCGACTTCGCCCTGATGACCGACGTGCTGCCCGAGGCACTCGACCGCGGCAAGGACCTCGGCGTCATCAACATCGCCAACGCCCTCCCCCAGGTCGCGGCGCCCGCGCTGGCCGCGCCGATCGTGACCCATCTCGGCGGGTACCGGGTGCTGTACCTGGTGTCGGCGGCGATCGGGCTCGCCGGGGCGGTGCTGGTGCGCAGGATCCGCGGGGTGGAGTGACAACTCTCTGATCCGTGCGAGGTCCGGGCGTCGCGCGGTCCGGGCCTCGCGTGATCGGGCCTCGCGTGATCGGGCCTCGCGCGGTCCGGGGCTCGCGTGGCCCGCGGGGCCTAGAGCGCGCCCGCGTCCTGCGCGGTCCACACCGACGGGTACAGCGGACGGAAGCCCAGCTCCCGGCGGACGCGGGCGGTGGACACGATGCCCAGCCAGGGGTCGGGGTCCGTGCGCTCGTACAGGGCGGCCGGGATGTCGACGCCGTTGAGCCGGTGCAGGTCGACGGCGGTGACAGGGCTGTCGTCGGCGATGTTGTGGATCCCGCCGCCCGCGCCCGGGGCGTACAGGAGGCGGCGCAGCCCCTGGGCGACGTCCGCGTGGTGGACCATGTGGA
Source organism: Streptomyces sp. Tue6028 (assembly GCF_002300165.1). Lineage (GTDB taxonomy): Bacteria > Actinomycetota > Actinomycetes > Streptomycetales > Streptomycetaceae > Streptomyces > Streptomyces siamensis. Next base: position 88,050 of record NZ_MLCE01000013.1, read on the forward strand.
GGCGCTGGGTGGCGGCCCAGTGACCGGCCCACCTCATCGACCGGGCCAGATGGGGGTCGCCCTCGCCGTAGACGAAGGCCAGCCGGGCCACCCGGACGTCCAGGCCGCCGTCCAGGGCGAGCAGGCCCCGCTCGGCCGCCGCCTTGGACTCCGGGTACGCGCCCCACATCGCCCCGCCCGGCACCACCGGGTCGTCCTCGGTGAGCGGACGGCCACGGCCCGTGCCGTAGACCAGATTCGTGCTGACCTGCACGAAGCGGCGCACCCCCGAGGCGACGGAGGCCCTGCCCAGCTCCAGCGCGGCGTCGCGGTTGACCGCCCACGCCTCCTCGTCGGGCACGTCCCGGAAGGCCGCCGCGATGTTCACCACCGCGTCGACGCCCGCGAGGGCCTTGCCGAGCGCCTCGGTGTCCCGCAGATCGCCGACCACGACCTGGGCGCCGAGGCCGGCGACGGCCGCCGCCCCCGACTCGTCGCGGACCAGGACCCGCACCCGGTCGCCGGGCGAGGCCTGCCGCAGCAGCCGCGGTACGAAGCGGCGTCCCACCGAGCCCGTGCTTCCGGTCACCAGTGTCAGCATGATGTGCTCCTCGTCGTCGTTCTCCGGTGCCGAGCCTGCTGCCGGGGCGGGGAAGGCGGGAGAGACCTCCCTATCCGGGGACCGGCAGTGCCTGGATAAGCCGGGCGGGTTCGGACACGCTGGAGGGGTGGACCGAGCCGAACTAGCCGACTTCCTGCGCCGCAGCCGCGCCCGCCTCGAACCCTCCGACGTGGGACTCGCCGCCGGCGCCCGGCGCCGCACACCGGGCCTGCGCCGCGAGGAGGTGGCGGCGCTCGCGGGCATGTCCGTGGACTACTACACCCGGCTCGAACAGTCCCGCGGCCCCCGCCCGTCACGGCAGATGCTGGGCGCGCTGGCGCGGGCGCTGCGGCTCACCGGTGACGAGCGGGACCATCTCTTCCACCTGGTGGGCGAGGAACCGCCGCGCGCCGACAGCGCCTCGGGGCATGTCCGGCCCGGTCTGCTGCTAGTCCTCGACCGGCTGCACGACGCGCCCGCGCAGGTCATGACCGACTACGGCGACGTCCTCGCGCAGAACACGATGGCGGTGGCGCTCGTCGGCGAGGCGGGCCCGGAGCGCAATGTCGTACGGCGCTTCTTCACCGATCCGCGGGCCCGCGCCCTCTTCCCACCGGAGGACCACGCCGAGCTCGCCCGCAGCCATGTGTCCCATCTGCGCGCGGTCACCGCGGCCCGGCCCGGCGACCCGGCCCCCGCCCGCCTCGTGGCCGAACTGCGGGCCACGAGCCCGGAGTTCGCCCGGCTGTGGGAGGAGCACGAGGTCGCGGTGCGGCGCGTCTCCACGAAACGGTTCGTGCACCCCACGGTGGGGCTGCTCGACCTGGACTGCGAGATCCTGCTCAGCTCGGAGGACCATCAGATCCTGATCGTCCACACGGCCCGCCCCGGCACCGAGTCCCACGAGCGGCTCCAACTGCTGCGGGTGGTGGGTCTTCAGGACATGACGCCCGCTCGCCGTCCCCACCCTCCGCTCTCGCGCTGAGCGGTGCCCGGGGGCCGACTTCGGCCACTTTTGACGACCCTTGAAGGAAAGGGTCGGCGTCCCTTGCAATCGTGAGTCACCCGCGCATCAATGGAACCGCACGTTCCGACGGACCGTCAGATGCCGCCGCGCGGCGTCCCGTACCCCGCTCGCGGGCGGTCCGTCCGCGCACACCACCTCCCCGCACCCTCACCTGCACGGCGGTGAGGGGACCGTGTGCCCGGACGGGGACGGTTCCGTCCGACCATCCCCACATGGCAATTCCCGTACAAGGGAAGGGAACACGATGAGAGGCAAGCGACTCGGAATCACCGCGGCGTTGGCCGGGGGCACCCTCGCCGCGACCGCACTGGCCTTCGCGCCGGCCGCCGCGGCCGTCACCCCGCAGACGGCCACCATCAACGCCACCTGCAGCATCGGCGGCAGCGGTTCGGCCACCCTCACGGCCACCCAGAGCGGCACCGCCGCGACCATCACCCTGAGCTCCACCGACATCACGGCTCCGATCAGCGTCGCGCAGGACTCGATCAGCTCCACATTGACCATGGTGAAGGCGAGCGGCGGCACCACCGTCTTCAGCGGCACGAAGAACCCCGCCATCGCCGCGGGCGGCGGGGTCGCGGTGGGCCCGCTGGACGGCACCGTCGCCTCCGGCGACAGCCTGGAGGCCTTCGGCGGCTCCCTGCAGATGGTGGTCTTCGGCATCACCATCACCTGCACCGCGGACGCGGCACAGTCCCCCGGCCCGTTCGTGTTCGAGTAGGCGCCCACGCGTGAGGACCGGCGCCGCCCGCGCGCAGCGGCGCCGGTTCCGCAGCCACCGCGAGCTCTCAACACACCTTTCAGCCAGGCGAGTTGATGACATCGACAGAAACTGATGGGTCATCAGTTCGCGTGCCTGGACTCCATTGACTTCTCACACAACCCGCACATCAATGGCCCCCTGTCGGCGCAGACGAGCCGCTGCGCCCGCATCCCTCAGGAGGGGGCAACCACCATGAGAACCACGGGTCCGACAACCCGAAGACGCCGCTGGGCGGCGCTGCTCGGGGCGACCGCCCTCGCGGTCACCGCGGGAGGCGCGCTGGCCGCCCCGGCCGGAGCCGCGCCCACGGACGTGGACTTCCCCACGCACTGCATCCCGCCGGCGATCGCGGGCATCCCGCCGATCGACGGCACCACCACCGCGAAGATCACGGTCGACAACGCCGCCCCCAAGGTCGGCGACACCGTCACCGTGACGTACACGGTGGTCAAACCCGCCGCGAGCAACCCCGTCGACCTGGCCCTGCCGGCCGACATCATGACGCCCACCGGCAAGGTCACGCTCGGCGGGGCGCGGACCGGCGCCGTCACGGTCGCCGGGCCCAAGAAGAACGACCCCGTGCCGGGCAAGGGCGCCTTCCCCTCGTTCAGCATGACCGGCACGTTCACGGTCACCGCGCCGGGCGCCATCACGCTCTCGCCGGGCGACTACAACATCCACACCAGCTACATCATGGAGCTGGACACCCCGTGCACGGTGACCGACCCGCCCGCCCCGGTGTCCGAGACCGTCACCGCGACGAACGGCGGCGGACAGACCAACAACCGTGCCATCCAGCTCGGTTCGGCCTCCGGGAACCCCGGTGACGGCGTGACCGTCACCGGCAGCGACTTCACCCCGGGCGCCACCGTCACCCTCGCCGGACGCTCCGGCGACACCCAGACCGCCGACACCGCGACCGTGACCGCGGACGGCCAGGGCGCCTTCAGCGGCACGCTCGTCGTCAACGACCGGACGACGACCGGCGTGGTGGCGTACGAGGGCGCGAGCTGGAACGCCGACAAGGGCGCGGGGCCCGCCACGTACGTCGTCGTCGACGACACCCCCGTCCCCGACAACGCCCAGAGACTGACCACCACGGTGAAGGCGGGGACGCTGTCCATGACGCAGGCCGGGGACGCCGTCGAACTGTCGGCGGTCGACTTCGGCAAGGGCGGGGCCTCGAAGGGCGCGCTGAAGACGGTGACCGTCAAGGACTTCCGCGGCGGCCCCGCGGGCTGGTCCCTGACCGGCAAGGTCACCGACTTCACCGGCCCCGGCGCGAAGATCGACGCCGGTGCGCTGAGCTGGACCCCGGCCTGTGTCACCAAGGCGGGCAGTCCGAGCACCTGCCGGGCAGGCTCGTCCGGCACGGTGGGCTCCTCGGGCGCGACACTGGCCTCCACCCCCGACGGCACGCTCACCGGCGGTGAGTTCACGGTCGACGCCGGGCTGTCGCTCGACGTGCCGGCGTTCACCCCGCCCGGTTCGTACTCCGGCGTGCTCACGCTGACGCTCAGCTGACCGGTCCGTCCGCACCTTCGGTGGCCGGGCGCGCACCCGCCCGTCCGCCTCGTCCGTGGGGGTCCGCACCCATGCGCAAGCTGTACGTCCTCCTCCTGACCGCCCTGCTCGGCTGCGTGACGGTGCCTTCGTACGCCGCCGACAACGGCAGCTGGTCCGTCTACCCCGTCTCCACGCGTCTCGCGACACGCCCGTACTTCTACCTCTCGGCCGACCCCGGGCAGACCCTCCGGGACAAGGTCACCGTCGCCAACAAGACCGGCGGGCCGCTGACCTTCCGGCTGTACGCGGCCGACGCCTACAACACCGTCCGCGACGGCGGCTTCGCCGTGCGCACCCTGCGCGAGAAGCAGCGCGGGGTGGGCGCGTGGGCCGAGCCCGCACGCTCCCGGGTGACGGTGCCCGCGCACGGCTCGGTGACCGTGCCGTTCACGCTCCGGGTGCCCGAACGGGCCGAACCCGGCGACCACCCCGGCGCGCTGGTCGCGCTGGACGAACGCGTCGAGGCGGGCGACGGCTCGCTCGCCGTCGGGGTGCAGCGGGCGGTGGCCGCGCGCGTCTATCTGCGCGTCGGCGGCCCCACCGTGCCCGCCCTCGCCGTCGAGAAGGTCCGCGTCAGCCACCACCAGCCCCTGGTCCCGGGCCTCGGGGCCGCCACGGCGACCGTCTCCTACACCCTCCACAACACCGGCAACGTGACCCTGAACCCGAAGGTGCGCCTCAGAGCGGAAGGACTCTTCGGCCGCACCCTGCTCGCCCGCGGCCTCACCAAGGTCCCCTCCGAGCTGCTCCCCGGTCAGCGGGTCCGGCTGAGCGAGCCGTGGTCCGGCGCCCCGCAGCTCGACTGGGGCGACGTCACGCTGACGGCCGACGCGGCCGGGACCCGCGACTCGGCGAGCGCGTCCTTCTTCGCCCTGCCGTGGCTCGTCGCGGCGGCGGTGGCGGCCGGGATCGCCACGGCCGTGGTGGTGATCAGAGCGCGTCGGGACCGCGCTCGCCCGTCCGTACCCGTACGACCGTCTCCACCGGTACGGACCACACCTTTCCGTCGCCGATCTTCCCCGTCTGCGCGGCCTTCACGATCTCGTCGATGACGGCCTCCGCGTCGGCGTCCTCGACGACGACCTCGATCCGGACCTTGGGGACGAGGTCGATCCGGTACTCGGCCCCGCGGTACACCTCGGTGTGGCCGCGCTGCCGCCCGTATCCGCTGGCCTCGGTCACGGTCAGCCCGTGCACGCCGATTTCCTGGAGGGCGGTCTTGACCTCGTCGAGTCGGTACGGCTTGACGATCGCGGTGATGAGCTTCATGCCTGGGTCTTGGCCTTCTGGGCGGTGGGGAGGGATGCGGAGACCGGGGCGCCGTGCCCCAGGACCCCGTGATCGTAGGCCGTCTCGGCGTGCACCGTAAGGTCCAGGCCGGTCCGCTCGTGCTCCTCGTCCGCCCGCAGGCCCATCAGCCGGTCGATCAGCTTGCCGATGCCGTACGTGACCGCGAAGGCGTACGCCCCGACGGCCAGCACGGCGACCAGCTGCCTGCCGAGCTGGCCGAGCCCGCCGCCGTACAGCAGCCCCTCGGCCCCGCCCGTCATCTCCTTGACGGCGAAGACGCCGATGAGCAGGGTGCCGACGATGCCGCCGACCAGGTGCACACCGACGACGTCCAGCGAGTCGTCGTAGTTCAGCTTGAACTTCCAGCCCACGGCGTACGAGCAGACGACGCCGGCGGCGAGTCCGACGACCAGCGCGCCGAGCAGCGACACGGTGCCGCACGACGGGGTGATCGCGACGAGGCCCGCGACCGCACCGGACGCGGCGCCCAGGGTGGTCGGGTGGCCGTCGCGGCGCTGCTCCACGAAGAGCCAGCCGAGCAGACCCGTGCAGCCGGCGGCCAGGGTGTTGAGGAAGGCCGCGGCGGCCAGCCCGTTCGCGCCCATCGCGGATCCCGCGTTGAAGCCGAACCAGCCGAACCACAGCAGTCCGGCGCCCAGCATCACCATCGGCAGGTTGTGCGGGCGCATCGCGTCCTTCTTGAAACCGAGGCGCGGGCCGAGGACCAGGCACAGGGCGAGACCGGAGGCGCCCGAGGTGATCTCGACGGGCAGTCCGCCCGCGAAGTCCAGCGCACCCAGCGCGTCCACGATCCAGCCGCCCGGACCCCACACCCAGTGCGCGACGGGAACGTATACGAGCAGCGCCCAGACCGGCACGAACACCAGCCACGCGGAGAACTTCGCCCGGTCCGCGACCGCGCCGCTGATCAGCGCGGCCGTGATGATCGCGAAGGTGAGCTGGAACGTGGCGAACAGCAGGGTCGGCACGGTGCCGTGGACACCGTCCGGGCCGATCCCGGCCATGCCCGCGTGCCGCAGCCCTCCGACGAGCCCGCCGAAGGCGTCGTCCCCGAAGGCCAGGGAGTACCCGGCCACCAGCCACACCACCGTGACCAGGGCGATCGACACGAAGCTCATCATCAGCATGTTGAGGACGCTCTTCGTGCGCACCATGCCGCCGTAGAACAGGGCGAGGCCGGGCGTCATCAGCAGGACCAGCGCGGTGGCGGCGAGCAGCCAGGCCGTGTCACCGGTGTCGACGGGTGGTTTCCCACCGGGAGCGGAGGCGAGGACCAGGGGCAGGGCGGTGGCCGGCGTCACGGTGTCTCCAACGGGGTGGGGGCTGCGTCAGAGAGTCGTCGGCGCTCGTTTCCGTACGTGCACGCCCAGGTTTCCGTCGTGTTTCGTGTTGCGCCGGGGTTTCCGGAACCTCACCGAGCACCGCTCGGGCGCACGGCGTGCGGCGGTCGCCCGAGGATCAGGGACAATGGGCGCCATGAGCGTTCGTACCCCGTCATCCGAGCCGTCCGAGGCCACCCATCGCGCCGGCTTCGCCTGCTTCGTGGGCCGCCCCAACGCGGGCAAGTCCACCCTCACGAATGCTCTCGTCGGCAAGAAGGTGGCGATCACCGCCGACCAGCCGCAGACCACGCGGCACACGGTGCGCGGCATCGTGCACCGTCCCGACGCCCAGCTGATCCTGGTGGACACCCCCGGGCTGCACAAGCCGCGCACCCTGCTCGGCGAGCGGCTCAACGACGTGGTCCGCACGACCTGGGCCGAGGTCGACGTGATCGGCTTCTGCCTCCCGGCGAACGAGAAGCTCGGTCCCGGCGACCGCTTCATCGCCAAGGAACTGGCGTCGATCAAGAAGACGCCGAAGATCGCCATCGTCACCAAGACCGACCTCGTGGACAGCAAGGCGCTCGCCGAGCAGCTCATCGCGATCGACCAACTCGGCAAGGAGCTCGGCTTCGAGTGGGCGGAGATCGTGCCGGTGTCGGCGGTCCGCGACAAGCAGGTCGACCTGCTCGCCGACCTGCTCGTCCCGCTGCTGCCCGAGGGCCCGGCCCTCTACCCCGACGGTGAGCTCACGGACGAGCCCGAGCAGGTCATGGTGGCCGAGCTGATCCGCGAGGCCGCGCTGGAGGGCGTCCGCGACGAGCTGCCGCACTCCATCGCCGTCGTCGTCGAGGAGATGCTCCCGCGCGAGGACCGGCCCGCCGACAGGCCGCTCCTCGACATCCACGCCTTCGTCTACATCGAGCGCCCCAGCCAGAAGGGCATCATCATCGGCCCCAAGGGCAAGCGCCTGAAGGAGGTCGGGATCAAGTCCCGCAAGCAGATCGAGGCACTGCTGGGCACCCCGGTCTTCCTCGACCTCCACGTGAAGGTGGCCAAGGACTGGCAACGCGACCCCCGCCAGCTCCGCAAACTGGGCTTCTGACCCACGCTCCCGGCCCGCCCGGCACCCCTTGAGAACCGGGGACGCCCCTCAGCCCGAACCGGGGGCGCGCTTCAGCCCGTCCGGCGCTTGAGGACAAGGCCGTCCAGGCCGATGCATTTCAGCCCGTCCGGCGCTTGAGGACAAGGCCGTCCAGGCCGATCCGGGGGTCCGGGGGCGGAGCCCCCGGGAACAAGGGACGGGCAGGGGCGGAGGGGGCGAACCCCTTCCGCCCACCGGACGGAGTCAGCCCGCGGCGACGACACCCCGCACGGCCCCGTCGGGCCCCGCGACGAGCACAGGCGTCCCGGGCCCCCCGAGGTCCAGAACCGCCGCACGGTCCTCCTCGGACACCCCCTCCGCGTCGGAGACGACCGCCGCCGCCTCCAGGGACTTCGCCCCCGACGCCACGGCCATGGCCACCGCGGTCCGCAGAGCACTCAGCCGCAGAGACGGCAGCTCCACGGTCCCGGCGACATACGTACGGCCCGTCTCGTCGCGCACGGCCGCCCCCTCGGGCACACCGTTGCGCGCCCGCGCGGAACGGGCCAGGGTCACGATCTTGCGGTCCTCGGGGTCAAGCGTGCTGCTGTCGGTCATGCCCTGAGCATACGAAGTGCCGGCGCGGCACCCCGCCCAAGGGGGGTCAGCCCGCCACCGGGTACATCGAGCCGCGCCGCCCCTCCGGCGAGGCCAGCCACTCCAGCTTGGCCGCGGTGTTCGCCTCCGGCAGCGGCGTGTGCAGCACGATCGTCAGGTCGGGCCGCGCCGGCACCTTCATGGCCGTCGACTCGACGGACAGCAGCCCCACCAGCGGATGGTCGAGTTCCTTGCGGATCTGCCCCGCGTCCTCGATGTCCCGCTCCTCCCACAGCCCGGCGAACTCGGTGCTGGCCTCCTTGAGCCGCGCCAGCAGTTCCTGGAAGCCCTCGTCGTCGGGCGCGGCCGCGCACGAGGCGCGGAACTGGGCGACGACGGTGCGCGCGTTGGTCTCCCAGGACCGGGACTGCCCGCGGTAGAGGGGGTCGGTGAAGAAGTCGACGATGCAGTTCTGCGTGTTCTCGGGGCGCATGCCGAGGACCATCGCGGCGGCGTCGTTGTACATCACGCAGTTGTAGTACGCGTCCATGATGTGCGCGGGGTACGGCATCCACGTGTCGATCAGCCGCCGCAGCCCGTCGCACATGTCCCGGTTCTCGGGAGCCGTCTCGGGCGCGGGCGGGTTGAGCCCGGCCAGCACGTACAGATGGCGCCGCTCGGCACCGCTGAGCAGCAGTACGCGGGCGACCGAGTCGAGGACCTGCGGGGACACCGAGATGTCCCGCCCCTGTTCCAGCCACTGGTACCAGGAGGCGCCGACGCCCGCGAGCACGGCGACCTCCTCACGGCGCAGCCCCGGGGTGCGCCGCCGCGCGCCGCCGTCCGGGAGACCGGCCTGCGCCGGGGACACCTTGGCCCGACGGCTCATCAGGAAGTCGCGCAGCTCCCGCCGTCGATGACTCCTGAGCGCGTCCTCCGTCACGTTCGAATCCCCCTCTTGGTGACTGGTGGTGCGACCACCAGCATAAGTTGCCGCTCCCCACGCTTGTTCCGACCGCACGAAGCTCTTGGCCATGGCGATCGACACCACCGACCTCGAGTCCACTCCCGTACGCACCCCGCCGGCACCGGCGGCCGACACCCCGCCCGGCGCGCGGCTCTCGGTCCGCGACAAGCTCGTCCTCTTCGTGCTGTGCGCGGCGCAGTTCATGGTCGCGCTCGACTTCTCCGTCCTGAACGTGGCGCTGCCCGTGCTGGGCTCGGACCTGGGCATGAGCCGGTCCGCCCTGCAGTGGGCGGTCACCGCCTTCGCGCTGCCGTCCGGGGGCTTCCTGCTGCTGTTCGGCCGCATCGGCGACCTGTACGGGCGCCGCAGGCTCTTCCTGACCGGCCTCGCGCTCTTCGGCGCGGCCTCGGTGCTCGCGACGTGTGCCTGGGACCCGACGTCCTTCCTGACGGCCCGCGCGCTGCAGGGTCTGGGCGCGGCGGCCATCGTGCCGACGGGCATGTCGCTGCTGACGACGACGTTCCCCGAGGGGCCGGCGCGTGACCGCGCCCTGGGCATCTCCGGCACGCTGCTGTCCCTCGGCTTCACGGTCGGCATGGTGGCGGGCGGCGTCCTGACCGACGCGCTGGGCTGGCGCTCCACGATGGGGCTGCTGTCGGTGTTCGCGCTGATCGTGCTGCCGCTGGCGCCGGGTCTGCTGCCCGAGTCCCGCACCCCGGACCGTCCGCGCCTGGACGTCCCCGGCGCGGTCACCGTCACCGGTGGCCTGCTGGCCCTGATCTACGCCCTCTCGACGGCCGCGGAGCGCGGCTTCGGCGGCGCCGACGTGCTCGTGTCGCTCGTCGCGGGCGTGCTGCTGCTCAGCGCCTTCGGGTACGCCGAGTCGCGCAGCGCGGCGCCGCTCGTCTCCCTGCCGATGCTGCGCCGCCGCACCGTGGCGTGGGGCAACCTGGCCGGCCTGGTCACCTTCTCGATGATGTCGACGGTGATCTTCGTCCTGACCCTCTACCTGCAGGAGACGCTCGGCCTGTCCGCCTTCGAGACGGGTCTCGTCTTCGGTGTGCAGGGTGTGCTGTCGGCGGTGGCGGGGGCGTACGCCCCGAAGGTCATCGGCCGCGTCGGCGCCCGTCGCACGCTGGTGGGTTCACTGGCCGGGCAGGGGCTGTTCGTGGCGACGCTGGTGCTGCTGAACGCCCACACCTGGTCGGTCTGGCTCGCCACGGCCGCGGTCTCCCTGGCCAGCATGTGCCACCTGGGCGCGATCATCGCGTACGGCCTGACCGCCACGTCGGGCGTCCCGGACGAGGAGCAGGGCCTGGCCACCGGTCTGGTGACGTCCACTCAGCAGGTGGGGCTCACGGTCGGCGTCCCGCTCCTCGGCGTCCTGGCCACCACGTCGGGTGACCTGATGACGGGGGTCCACACGGTCCTCGCCCTGGACGCGGTGATCGTGCTGGCGGCGGCGGTACTGGTGAGCCTGGGGCTCGGCCGGCGCGCCTGATGCCTGGCCCGCTCCGCCGGACGGCCCGCCTCCTGATGTCAGGGGCGGGCCGTCGGCCTGCCGGGAGCCGGGCCGGGGGCCACAGAGCTCAGAAAGGCCCGCCAGGCAGCGGGGTCGAAGACGAGAACCGAGCCCCGCGGGGTCCGGGAGTCGCGGACGAGGACGGCTTCACCGGTCCAGGCGACCTCCACACAGTCGTTGTTGCCGCCTCCGCTCGCACTGCTCTTGCGCCACGACCATGAGCCACCCACGCCGTCCCCTCCAACCTGGGTGTGGACACGCAGCACCTCTTCCAGAATAACGGCGCCTCATACGAATATGAACGAGGCGTTTCCCGCCAAGCTCCCTGCGGACAGGGGCAGTCAGGCGTCCGCGGGGGCCGTCCCGGAGCGGAGCAGCGAGACCAGGTCGTCGCTTCCCTCCCCGGTGCGCTCGGCCATCCGGCGCAGCAGGACGTCGACGTCGTCCTTGATGCTCAGGTCCTCCAGCTCCCAGAACCGCTCCACATAGCGGCCCGTCTCCTCGGAGTCGCTGCTGGCGTACGAGTCGCCGCGCGGGTTCTCCAGATAGAACGAGTCCGGCATCTCGTCCGCCTCGAACTCGAAGAGCGTGAAGGGGCCTTGCATACCGGCGTGGGCACCGGCGCTGAACGGCAGGACCATGATGTGCACGCGAGGGCGGGCGGCCAGCTCGGCCAGCCGCTCCAGCTGGGCGCGCATCACCCCGCGGCCACCGACCTGCCTGCGGATCACCGACTCGTCGAGGATGAAGAAGAACTCCGGGCCCTCGTCGCCCTGGAGCAGTTCCTGCCGCGCCAACCGCGCCTCGATGTAGCGGTCCAGCGTGTCCTGGGCCAGCCCGCTGCTGTACGCGCGCATGATGGCGCGCCCGTACTCCTCGGTCTGCAACAGCCCGGGAATCTGAAGGGAGTTGAAGTGCCGGATGAGCGAAGCCGACGTCTCCATCGCCAGGAACTGGAGGAACTCCTTGGAGTAGATGTCCCGGAACTCCGAGAACGGCATCTTCCGGCTGCCCCGGGCCAGGTCCAGCAGTTCGTCGACCTTGCGCTGGCTGCTGATCTCGTAGACCGCGAGCAGTGGGCGCAGGTCGTTGACCGTGATGCCGACCTCGCCCGCCTCGATGCGGATCAGCTTGGAGGGACTCCACTCCATCTTCTCGGCCACCTGGCGCTGCGTCAGCCCGGTCTTCGTGCGGGCCTTGCGCAGTTCGGTGCGGAGCCGGATCCGCTGGATCGCCGGGCTCGGCGGTTTCGCCTCACTCATGATCCCCCACCCCCATGAGGACCGAGCAAGTTGCGACATGGCGATTTCGATGGTTACACATCGGTACCTCTCCGAGAGAACGCACGCTCAGGACGCGACACAGATCACCACTGGTGGCGGGGGTCGCGCTGGAGCGCCAACTCTCGGGATGCTATGTCGCACATCGGAGCCAACGTATCGGACACACCGACCTGGAGTCAGCATCTAGGACTGTTCACCCGTCTGCGCGGAGGCTACATTGTCAGAGGGAACGTTGTCGCACGGACGGCAACCGCCTCAACTCCGGTTCCACGAAAGGAGGTTCGACCAAGCGGTAGCGAGGTTGACGCCAACCTCCTTGGGAGCCACCCGACTTCCTCCGACTCACCACCTGTGGATCACCGCGGTATCCACAAGGTATGTGGAGCCGCCGGGAAGGAGGAAAAGCCCCATGGCCACAGAGCCGGAGGGGCGCCGCAACACGTGGACCGACAGGGTGTCCCACATCGTCCCCTGGATGAGTCTCATCTTCCTGATCTACAAGATCATCGAAGAGGTGCTCCACCACGTGTGAGAGAAAACGGCCCCGGCCAAGAAGACCGGGGCCATGGAAGCGGACGCCAGCAGGAGCAGGTTCCACTCCGAGTGTGCTTGCTCGGCCTACACGGAGTGGGCCTGTCGAGAGCCCGCCGAACTCATCATTCTGCCGCGATTTTCCCGTCCTGGCGAGCCATCGGAACCCGGTCGGCCGAGGGACGGGTTCACGCCCGGTCGAGCCGGAGCCGCTCGGCGCGCGGCAGTCCCGCGACCACCAGGTCGTACGAGTCCTCGATCAGCTCCCGCACCAGCTTGTCCGGGAGCGGCCCGTCCGCGGTCACCGTGTTCCAGTGCCGCTTGTTCATGTGATAGCCGGGGACGACGAGCCCCGGGTGCTCACCGCGCAGCCGTACGGCGTCCTCCGGGTCGCACTTCAGATTGACCGTCAGCGGAGCCGCGTCCAGGTTCGTCAGCGCGAAGAGCTTGCCCAGCACCTTGAAGACCGACGTCTGCGGGTTGAAGGGGAAGTCCTCGACGGTCGCGTTGAAGGACAGACAGAACGCGCGCAGCTCCTGCGGGGTCACTCCGGCTTCTCCTCCTCGATGGGCTCCACCGGGCCGACCGGCTCGACGAGCACCGTGACGATCTTGTTGCGGCGCCCCGCCGCGGCCTCGGCGGTCAGTCGCAGCTCCCGCCCGTCGGGCAGTTCGACCATCGACGACGCCCCGGCGATCGGGACCCGCCCGAGCGCCTTGGCGAGCAGTCCGCCGACGGTCTCCACGTCCTCGTCGTCGTACGCCTCGTAGCCGTACAGCTCGCCGAGGTCGCCGATGTCGAGGCGGGCGGTCACCCGGTAGCGGTCGTCGCCGAGCTCCTGCACGGGCGGCAGCTCGCGGTCGTACTCGTCGGTGATCTCGCCGACGATCTCCTCGAGGATGTCCTCGATGGTCACGATGCCGGCCGTGCCGCCGTACTCGTCGATCACGACGGCGACGTGGTTGCGCTCCTGCTGCATCTCGCGCAGCAGGTCGCCCGCGTTCTTCGTGTCGGGCACGAAGGTGGCGGGCCGCATCGCCGTGGACACCAGCTCCGACTCCGCGTCCCGGCTGATGTGCGTCTTGCGGGCCAGGTCCTTCAGATACACGATGCCGACGATGTCGTCCTCGCTCTCCCCCGTGACCGGGATGCGCGAGAAACCGGAGCGCAGGGCGAGCGTGAGGGCCTGACGGATCGTCTTGTAGCGCTCGATGGCCACCAGGTCGGTCCGCGGGACCATCACCTCGCGCACCAGTGTGTCGCCCAGTTCGAAGACGGAGTGCACCATGCGGCGCTCCTCGTCCTCGATGAGCGACTCCTTCTCCGCGAGGTCGACCATGGCGCGCAGCTCCGCCTCGGAGGCGAACGGGCCGCGCCGGAATCCCTTGCCCGGCGTGAGCGCGTTGCCGATGAGGATGAGCAGCGGCGGGATCGGCCCCATGACCCGTGCCAGCGGGAGCAGGACGTACGAGGCGGCCGTCGCGGTGTTCAGCGGGTGCTGGCGGCCGATGGTGCGCGGGGACACGCCCACCGCGACGTACGACACGAGGACCATGACGCCGATGGCGACCGCGAGGGCCTGCCAGGTCTCGTCGAACTCCTTCAGGCACGCGTACGTGACGAGCGCGGCGGCGGCCATCTCGCAGGCGACACGGACCAGCAGTGCCACGTTCAGGTAGCGGGTGGGGTCGGCGGCGACCTGGGCGAGCTTGGCGCTGCCGCGCCGGCCCGACCGGACGGCCTCCTCGGCACGGAAGCTGGAGATGCGCGCGAGGCCCGCCTCCGCGCAGGCGGCGAGCCAGGCGACGACGACCAGCGCGATGGCGCCGATGACGAGTTGTGGACTCATGACACGGTCGGGGCCGGGGACGGGCCTGTCAGGCCCTTCTCCGCACGCCACCCGTCCACGATGGCCGCCTGGAGGCCGAACATCTCGGCCTTCTCGTCCGCTTCCTCGTGGTCGTACCCCAGCAGGTGCAGCACTCCGTGGACGGTCAGGAGCTGGAGCTCCTCGTCCATGGAGTGCTGCGTCGGAGCCTCCCGGCCCTGCCGCTCGGCGACCTCGGGGCACAGCACGATGTCGCCGAGCAGGCCCTGCGGAGGCTCGTCGTCGTCCTTGGACGGCGGGCGCAGCTCGTCCATGGGGAAGGACATGACATCCGTGGGGCCGGGCAGGTCCATCCACTGGATGTGCAGCTGCTCCATGGCGTCGGTGTCCACGACGATCACCGAGAGCTCGGAGAGCGGGTGGATGCGCATCCGTGTGAGCGCGTAGCGGGCGATGTCGAGGATCGCCTGCTCGTCGACCTCGGTTCCGGACTCGTTGTTGACGTCGATCGACATGGTCGTGCTGGTCTACTTCCCCTTGTGGCCGGCTTTGCCGCGGCCCTTGTGGGAGCCGTTCTCGGTGCCGTTCTCGATGTCGTACTTCTCGTACGCGTCGACGATACGGCCGACCAGCTTGTGCCGTACGACATCGTGGGACGTGAGGCGGGAGAAGTGGACGTCCTCGACGCCCTCCAGGATGTCCTGGACCTGGCGCAGACCGGACTTCGTGCCGGTCGGGAGGTCCACCTGTGTCACGTCACCCGTGACCACGACCTTCGAGTCGAAGCCGAGGCGGGTGAGGAACATCTTCATCTGCTCGGCGCTCGTGTTCTGGGCCTCGTCCAGGATGATGAAGGCGTCGTTGAGCGTGCGGCCGCGCATGTAGGCCAGGGGCGCGACCTCGATCGTGCCCGCCGCCATGAGGCGGGGGATCGAGTCGGGGTCGAGCATGTCGTGCAGCGCGTCGTACAGCGGGCGCAGGTAGGGGTCGATCTTCTCGTAGAGCGTGCCGGGCAGGAAGCCGAGGCGCTCGCCCGCCTCCACCGCCGGGCGGGTCAGGATGATGCGGTTGACCTGCTTGGACTGCAGGGCCTGCACCGCCTTGGCCATGGCCAGGTACGTCTTGCCGGTACCGGCGGGGCCGATGCCGAAGACGATCGTGTGCTTGTCGATCGCGTCGACGTACCGCTTCTGGTTGAGCGTCTTGGGGCGGATGGTGCGGCCCCGCGAGGACAGGATGTTCTGCGTGAGCACCTCGGCCGGGGTCTCCTGGCCGTCGCCCTCCCCGTTCTCGCTCGCCCTGAGCATGGCGATCGAGCGTTCCACTGCGTCCTCCGTCATCGGCTGCCCCGTGCGGAGCACCAGCATCATCTCGTCGAACAGGCGCTGGACGAGGGCGACTTCACCGGCGTCGCCGACCGCACTGATCTCATTGCCCCGGACGTGGATGTCGGCCGCCGGGAAGGCCTTCTCGATCACGCGCAGGAGCGCGTCTCCGGAACCCAGCACGGTCACCATGGGGTGCTTGGCAGGGACGGTGAAGTGCGCTCGCGCCTGCTCCTGAGCGGAGCTGTGAGCTGTGGGTGTCTGAGTCATGGGCCGGCTCTGTAGGCCTGCGAATCCTCCTCGGTCGGCACGCTTGCCACACGGGCAGCCTTGCGGTTCCAAGGGTACGTCGCTGCACCGACAGAGCCGTAGGGCTTTTCGTCACCCCTCGCCGAGCGCCCGCGCCCCGCGCACGACGGCGCACGCCGGGGGCAGGACGGTTCGGCGCGCCCCGCCGGATCCCGGCGCGGAGGTCATGCCGAGCGCCCGAAACCGATCGTCGGCACCGCCCGGCGCAGCGGCCACGGGCGCGTCACCTCCGGGAGCAGGCCCTCCAGGAACGCGTACCGGCTCAGCGCCGTGGGGTCCTGGGCGTCCACGGACTGGACCTTGCGCCACCAGGCCGCGATCTCGGACCAGCCCGGCGCCGACAGGGACCCGCCGAACTCCTGCACGGACAGGGCCGCGGTCAGCCCGGCGAAGGCGAGCCGGTCCGCCAGCGGCCAGGCGGCCAGCGTCCCCGTGACGAAGCCGGCCACGAAGACGTCGCCGGCGCCCGTGGGATCCAGGGCCTCCACCGCGATCGCCGGGACCTCGGCGGTCTCCCCGGTGCCGCCGTCCACGGCGTACGCGCCGTCCGAGCCCAGGGTGACCACGGCCAGCGGCACATGGTCCGTCAGCGCGCGCGCCGCCGCACGCGGACAGTCCGCGCCGGTGTAGCGCATGGCCTCCTCGGCGTTCGGCAGGAACGCCTCGCAGTGCTCCAGGTCGGCGAGGCCGGCCAGGTCCCAGCGGCCGGTGTCGTCCCAGCCGACGTCCGCGAAGATCCGGGTCCCGCTCTTCGCCGCCTCCTCGATCCAGGGCGCGCGCGTGCCGGGTGTCAGCGAGGCGACCGCCGCACGCGCGCGGGGCGGGCAGTCCGGCGCCGGTTCCTCGGGCGTCGGCTCGTGCCCGTGGCTGACCATCGTGCGCTCGCCCTCGTACGCCATCGACACGGTGACCGGGGAGTGCCAGCCGGGCACGGTGCGCGACAGGGAGAGGTCGATGCCCTCGCCCTGCTCCAGGGCGTCCCAGCAGTACTCCCCGTAGTGGTCGTCGCCGAACGCGGCGGCGAGGGAGGTCCGCAGTCCCAGCCGGGCCAGCGCTGTCGCCATGTTCGCGACCCCGCCCGGGCTCGATCCCATGCCCCGCGCCCACGACTCCGTACCGCGCACGGGAGCCGAGTCGAGGCCGGTGAAGATGATGTCCAGGAAGACCGTGCCCGTGAGGTAGACGTCCCAGGGCGGATCCTGGGGGGTGCGCAGGCCGGCGAGCGGGTCGACATGGGCCTGGCAGAGCGGTCGCTCTCCGTCGGGCGTGATCACGGTGCGCTCCCTGAGATGGTGCGGATCAGGCCAGTGTGCACCAAGTCGGCCACGACACACCGTGGTCGTGCGGGGACGGATCCCGCCCCCGCCCGCCCCGCACGGAGGACGACGGCCCCGCCCGCAGGCCGGAGGGGGCCTCGCCGCACGGCCGAACGGCGCCCCGTGTCGGGCGGAGTGGCGGCCCGAGCCTCGCGGAGCGGCACCGCCCCCGCGACGCCCCGCGAGGGGCGCCTGCGACACCCTCTCCGGCAGCGCAAAAGGTCGCGTCTACCCCGCCTCTTCGGGGGCAAACGGAAAGTGCCGTAGATCACACCGTCCGACCTTCTTCGCGCGCCCGGCCCCTTGATACAAATTGCCCGCGCGTTCCTGTCCGTCGACAGCCGCTCAACCCCCCTTCCGAGCCGCTTCTTTCGCATGCCCTGGGAACGCCCGTGTTCGCCCGCACCACCATGCCCTGGCCCCTCGTCGCCCTTTTCACGGCCGGGTACCTCTCCGCGTACCTGCTGCCGACCACCGTCGGCAGGCTGGACGCGGGCCTCCCGCTCTCGGCCACCCAGGCCGGCGCCATCGGCAGCGCCCTGCTGCTGAGTTCGGCGACCGCCGGGTTCCTCCTCGCGTCCCGCGTGGACCGCTTCGGCCCCCGCGGACTCGCCCGCACCGGTCTGCTCCTCGCAGCCGCCGGCTACGGCACCGCCGCCCTGACGACCACCGTGCCCCTGGTCGTCACCGGCGCGGTCGTCGGCGGCTTCGGCTCCGGCGCGGCCACCACGGTCGCCGCGACCGGCATCGCCGCCCAGCGCGACCCCCACCGCACCACCACGATGGGCCTGTTCGGGGTCTCCGCACTGGCCGGCGCGCTGTATCTGACGATCCCCCACCTGGGCCCGGCCCACGGTCCGCCCCTCGCCGCGATCGCCTGCACGGCGCTGCTCGTGCTGCCCGTGACCGGACGGCTGCCGGACCGCACCCCCGCCGCGCGGACCCCGCGCACCACGACGCCGCTCCCCCACCCGCGTTCCGGCCTGCTCCTCGCCGGCACGTTGCTCTTCTGGTCCCTCGCCCAGAACTCCCTGTGGGGCGTCAGCGGCCGCATCGGGCTGACCCAGGCGGGGCTCACCGAGGTCACGGTCGGCGCGGTGTTCGCGACGGCGCTGGGCGCGGGTCTGCTGGGGGTGATCGGCGCGGGCGCGCTGGGCCCCCGGCTCGGCCTGGCCCTGCCCATCGGCATCGGCACGGCGCTGATCGCCGGGTGCATCGCGCTCAGCGCGGCGGCCACCGACCTCACGTCGTTCGCGGCGGGCGAGATCGCCTGGAACACGCTCTACCCGGTCGTCCTGTCGTACGTGATCGGCCTCGCCGCCTCCCTCGACCCGCGTGGCCGGTGGGCGGTCCTGGTCGGCTCCGCGTCCTCGCTCGGCACGGCGTGCGGCCCGCTCACCGGCAGCCTGCTCTCGGCTCGGGCCGGATACCCGGCCATGGGCACGGTCCTGGCGGTCGGGCTGCTGGTGATCGCCGTGCCGATGACCCTGGTGGCCGTCCGGCCGCGGCGCGGCGTCCCGGTCACTTCGGTCGTCGAGATCCCGCTGGAGACGGCTCCCGCCGAGCGGGCGGCGTACGGCACGGCCGGGCCCCGGCCGGCCGCGGCAGCCACCGCACCGGGGCCCGGAACCGGCTGAGGGCTACCGCCCGAACTGATACGCGTCGACCTCGGCGAGATAGCGGGCCCGCCGCTCCTCGTCGTGTTCGAGGAAGGACGCCAGGAACGAGTTCCGCGCCAGCTCCCGCATCTGCTCCAGTTCGAGACCGAGGGCGTCGCGGACCGCGTGGTAGTTGTCGGCCACGTAGCCGCCGAAGTAGGCGGGGTCGTCGGAGTTCACCGTGCACAGCAGGCCGGCGTCGAGCATGGCGCGCAGCGGGTGGTCCTCCAGGACGCGTACGGCCCGCAGTCGCACGTTCGACAGCGGGCACAGCGTCAGCGGCACCCGCTCCCGTACGAGCCGCTCCACGAGCTGCGGGTCCTCCATGCAGCGCAGCCCGTGGTCGACGCGCTCGACGCCGAGGACGTCGAGGGCCTCGGTGATGTACTCGGGCGGCCCCTCCTCGCCCGCGTGCGCGACGCGCCGCAGACCGAGCGCGGCGGCGGCCTCGTACACCTCGCGGAACTTGACCGGCGGGTGCCCGACCTCGGCGGAGTCGAGCCCGACGCCGGTGATCCGGTCGAGGTGGGGCTTCGCGGCCTCCAGGGTCCGCAGGGCCGACTCGGCGGACTCGTCCCGCAGGAAGCACAAGATCAGCTGGGTGGAGACGCCGTGCTTCTCCTCGCTGTGCTCCAGCGCCCGCCACAGTCCGTCGACGACCGTCCCCATCTCCACACCGCGGGCGATGTGGGCCTGCGGGTCGAAGAAGATCTCCGCGTGCCGCACGCCCTGCGCGGCGGCGCGCTCCAGGTAGGCGTCCGCCAGGTCGGCGAAGTCCTGTTCGGTCCGCAGGACGGCCATGAGCTCGTAGTACAGGTTCAGGAACGACTGGAGATCGTCGAAGAGATACGCCTTGCGCAGCTCCTCGGTGTCCTCGTAGGGCAGCGTGACGCCGTTCCGCGCGGCGAGCGCGAAGGCGAGCTCGGGTTCGAGAGTGCCTTCGATGTGGAGGTGCAGTTCAGCTTTGGGGAGGGGCATCGAAGCATCGTACGGGCGACGGCCCGACATAACGGAACCGAACGCCGCCCCGCCGTCGTCCGCGTCGCCCGTCGCCGCCGGGCCCGGCGGCGCACCGCCCGGCGCCCGGGCACCGGTGCTCCGAGCCGGTCACCGCCACCGCCGCCTCGCGTCCGGCGCAGGTCACCCGCCCGGGCACGGGCCGCCGCTACCGGCGCTTCGGCACCGGGACCCGCAGCAGGTCGTACGCCACCGTCAGATCGCCGTCGAAGCCGGCCGCGCGGGCCTGCCGCTCGAACTCGCCCGGATCGGAGTAGCGCTGGCTGAAGTGGGTCAGCACGAGATGCCGTACCCCGGCGTCCCTGGCCACCCGCGCCGCCTGGCCCGCCGTCAGATGACCGTGGTCCTCGGCGAGCCGCTCGTCCTCGTCCAGGAAGGTCGACTCGATGACGAGCAGGTCGCACCCTTCGGCGAGGGCGCCGACGCCCTCGCACAGCCGGGTGTCCATGACGAACGCGAAGCGCTGCCCGCGCCGCACCTCGCTGACGTCGTCGAGGGTGACGCCGCGCAGCGCGCCGTCCCGCTGGATGCGCCCGACGTCCGGCCCCCTGATCCCGTGCTCCGCGAGCCGCTCGGGCAGTATCCGCCGCCCGTCCGGCTCGACCAGCCGGTAGCCGAAGGACTCCACGGGGTGCGAGAGCCGGCGCGCCTCCAGGGTGTACGACGGCGTGGCCGCGAGGACCCCGTCGTCGTCGACCGGCACCTCGGTCAGCGCCACCGTCTCGCGATAGGCCGTGGCGTGGCGCAGCCGGTCGAAGAACCGCTGCCCGGACGCCGGATAGTGCGCGGTCACCTCGTGCGGCACGCGGTCGAGGTTGATGCGCTGGATCACCCCGGCGAGCCCGAGCGAGTGGTCCCCGTGGAAGTGGGTGACGCAGATCCGGTGCAGGTCGTGCGCGGCGACCCCGGCACGCAGCATCTGCCGCTGCGTGCCCTCGCCGGGGTCGAAGAGCAGCCCCTCGCCGTCCCACCGCAGCAGGTAGCCGTTGTGGTTGCGGTGTCGCGTCGGGACCTGGCTGGCGGTGCCGAGGACCACCAATTCACGTACGGACAAGGCCGGTTACCCCGGAGGCCACTGCATGCCGCGACCGCCCAGCACATGGGCGTGCGCGTGGAAGACGGTCTGTCCGGCGCCGCTGCCGGTGTTGAACACGACGCGGTAGCTCTCCAGCTTCTCCTCGCCCGCGACCTCGCCGGCCTCGCGCAGCAGGTCGGCGACGACGGTGGGCTCGGCGACCGCCAGCTCCGCGGCGTCCCGGTAGTGCACCTTGGGGATGACGAGGATGTGGGTGGGCGCCTGAGGGTTGATGTCACGGAACGCGACGGTGGTGTCGGTCTCCCGGACCAGGGTCGCCGGGATCTGCCCCGCGACGATCTTGCAGAACAGGCAGTCGTCCTGCGGCTCTCCCGCCATGCGTGTGTCTCCTTCACGCCGTTGATCGCTACGACGGCATCGTATCCACCGGAGCAATTCTTCAGCGCGACAACGGGGTCCGGGGCGACCGTCCGTGAGGACGGCCGCCCCGGACCCGGGTGCCTCAGTCCTCCGGAAGCGCCGGGGCGGTCTTCGCCGGGTTCTCCTCCAGGGCGGCGAGGGCGATCCGGATCGCCTCGTCGAGCTGGGTGTCACGTCCGGCGGCGTGGTCCTGCGGCGTCTGGACGACCTCGACGTCGGGGTCGACGCCGTAGTTCTCCACGCCCCACTCGTAACCCTCCATCCAGAAGGCGTACTTGGGCTGGGTGACGAGCGTGCCGTCGACGAGCCGGTAGCGGCTGTCGATGCCGATCACACCGCCCCAGGTGCGGGTGCCGACCACCGGCCCGATACCGAGGGCCTTGATCGCCGCGTTGACGATGTCGCCGTCGGAGCCGGAGAACTCGTTGGCGACGGCGACGACCGGACCGCGGGGCGCGTCCTCCGGATAGCTGTACGGGCGCAGTCCGCGCGGCAGGTCCCAGCCGACGATCCGCCGCGCGAGCTTCTCCACGACCAGCTGGGAGGTGTGGCCGCCGCGGTTCTCGCGGACGTCCACGACCAGCCCGTCCCTGGCCACCTCGACCCGCAGGTCGCGGTGGAGCTGCGCCCAGCCCGAGCCCACCATGTCCGGCACGTGCAGATAGCCGAGGCGGCCCCCGGAGCGCTCGTGGACGTAGGCGCGCCGGTCGGCGACCCACGCGTGGTAGCGCAGCGGCTCCTCGTCGGCGAGCGGGATCACGACCGCGTGACGTGGATCGCCGCCGCCCGCGGGCGACACGGTCAGCTCCACCGGCTTGCCGGCCGTGCCGACGAGCAGCGGTCCGGGACCCGCCACCGGGTCCACCGGCTGCCCGCCGATCGCGACGATCGCGTCGCCGGCCC
This sequence comes from Streptomyces sp. Tue6028, assembly GCF_002300165.1. Taxonomy (GTDB): domain Bacteria; phylum Actinomycetota; class Actinomycetes; order Streptomycetales; family Streptomycetaceae; genus Streptomyces; species Streptomyces siamensis. The sequence goes on from NZ_MLCE01000013.1 coordinate 110,415, forward strand.
GCACCGCGACGCCGGGCGCGGCGAGCGGCGCCCGGGCCTCGGGGTCGGACGTCTCGGAGGGCAGGATCCGGTCGATGCGCCAACTGCCGTCCTCGTGACGGGAGATGTCCGCGCCGAGCAGTCCCTGCGCCCGGTCGCCGCCTCCTCCGCCGCCGGGGAGGACGTAGGCGTGCGAGGTGCCGAGCTCGCCCTGCACCTCCCACAGCAGGTCCACGAGGTCGTCGTGCGTGGCGACGCGCTCCAGCACCGGCCGGTACCGGTCGAGGACGCCCTGCCAGTCGACACCGGCCAGGTCGGGCCGCCAGAAGTTGTCCCGCATGAGGCGGCCCGTCTCGTCGTACATCTGCCGCCACTCGGCGGCCGGGTCGACGGTCTGCCGCACCCTCGACAGATCGACGGTGATGTTCGAGTCGCTCTCGTCGTCGTTCGAGGCGCGCCGGTCGCTGGGGACGACCTTGAGTCGTCCGTCGGTCCACAGCAGGACCCGCTTGCCGTCGCCGCTGACGGCGAAGTGGTCGGCGTCGGCGGCGAGGTGCTCGATGCGCTGCTGGGCGAGGTCGTACCGCTCCAGTTCGCTCTTCGGGTCCGGGGCGTCCGGAGTGGCACGGGAGGCACCGAGCACACCGCGCACCGGGTGGCGCAGCCACAGCACCCCGTCCTTGGCGGCGCGCAGCGTCGAGTAGCGGGCGGCCTCGACGGGGAACGCCACGATCCGGTCGGCGAGCCCGTCGAGGTCGATACGGGTCGTCGGCGCGCCCTCGCTGTCGGGGGTCTCGTCCTTGTCGGGCGCTTCGAAGGGTCGGCCGTGGCGCTGCGGCCCGAAGGGCGACGGCGTCGTCGCGGCCAGGGTGATCAGGTAGGGCCGTGATCCGCCGACGAACGCGAGGTCGAAGACGTGCTCGTCGTAGACGGGATCGAAGGAGCGGGCCGACAGGAAGGCGAGGTGCTTGCCGTCGAGGGTGAACGCCGGCGCGTAGTCCCGGAAGCGGAGCGGGGTCGCCTCGGTCACCGCCAGGTCGGCGGTGTTGGCGAGCTTCAGCTGCCGCAGCGGGCGCGGCCCGGGGTGCGACCACGCGAGCCACGCCGAGTCGGGCGAGAAGACCAGCCCGGTGGCCTCGCCGTCCTCGCTGCGGTCGAGCTCGCGAACCTCGCCGCTGTCGCGCTCGACGAGCAGGACCCGCCCGTCGTGCGAGGCGACGGCGGCGCGGCTGCCGTCGGGAGCCATCGCGAGTCCGAGGACGCGCCCGAGCTGTCCGGCGGCGAGCCGCCGCGGGGTCGCTCCGGGGGCGACGCCGGTCGCGGGGGCGAACTCCAGCGCGTCGTCGCCCTCCGCGTCGGTGACCCACACGACGTGTCCCTCACCGTCGGCGCGGAAGGAGCGGGGCAGCCGGGCGCGTACGCCCTGTCCGGCGGCGAGCGTGCGGGCCGGGCCCGAGCGGTGCGTGACCCAGTGCACGGCGCCGCGCACGGAGATCGCGCTGCCGCGTCCGGTGTGGTCGGGTGTGGCGGACGAGAACCAGCGGGAGGCCCTGACGGGGTGCGGCTGGAGGTCGGCGCGCTGGCCGCCGAGCATGATGTCCAGCCGGCGCGGTTCGGCGCCGTCGAGGTCGTCGAGGAGCCAGAGCTCACCGGCGGACGCGTACACGACCCGGGTGCCGTCGCTCGCCGCCTGCCGGGCGTAGAAGCCGTCCACAGGCGTGTGCCGGCGCAGGTCCGAGCCGTCGGCGAGGGAGGAGTACAGCGCCCCCACGCCCTCGTGGTCGGACAGGAAGGCGATGCGCTCCCCCACCCAGAGGGGATATTCGAGATTCCCGTCGAGGTCCTCGTGCAGGCGGACGAACTCGCCCTCGCCCGCCCGGTCGATCCACAGCTTGCCCGCCGTGCCGCCGCGGTACCGCTTCCACCAGGCGGCCTCGCGGCCCATCGGCGCGGACAGCAGCACGGTGCCGGGGCCGCCCTGGGCGACCTCGCCGACCGGGCCGTACGGAAGGACCGCCGCCGGACCGCCGTCGAGCGGGACCGACCGCGCCCAGCTGCGGCGCAGGCTCTCCCGGCCCTGCGTGCTCAGCGCGAGCACCTGCCCGTCGGAGGTCCAGCCGCGCACCTGGGTCTTGGGGCTGCCCCAGTAGGTGAGCCGTTTGGACGGACCGCCGGCCAGGGGCGCGGCGTGCACCTCGGGCGCCCCGTCGCGGGTCGACGTCCAGGCGACGGTGGTGCCGTCCGGGGAGATGCGTGGATGATTCACCGGCACGTTGTCGGCGCTGACCCGCCAGGCCCGGCCCCCGCCGTCGAGCGGGGCGGCCCAGACGTCGTCCTCGGCCGTGAAGACGACCAAGTCGCCGTGCAGATGCGGGAAACGGAGATACGCGGAGGCTGCGGGCTCTGTCACCCGATCACCCTATGCAGCCGGGGCGCACGCTGAAAGGGGTCACGATCACTTGCCCTGGGAGGGCCAGCAGGTGGGATCGCCCTTGCACCACATGGTTTTCGTCACCGTCACGGTGACGGTGGGGTTCGGCTGCCCGTTCGGCGGCCGGTACGTGGCGGGCGGGACGGGGTTGCTGGTGGCGTTGCAGTTCCCCAGGCCCTGCACATGGAACCACTCCTTGCCGCCGACCTTCGCGACGAGGTCGCCGCGCACGCAGGCGCCGTCGACGGCCCGGGTGACCCGGCCCTTGACGGTGATCTCCCGCCCGTCGTCCGACTGTCCCTGGCAGTCGACGGAGGCGACCGTGTTCTCCGTCGGCCGGGGCGACTTGCCGGGCGTGTAGGCCTTGTTGTTGCCGTAGGAGGCGGTGCAGCTGAGCCAGCGCACGTTCACGTGCTGCCGTTCGAGCTCCTTGGTGGCGGTCTTGTCGGTCGTGTACGCCACTGCAGCCGGGCTCAGCCCGTCTCCTGGCTCGCAGGCGGCCACGCCGAAGATCCCGGCCGCCGCGAACCCGGTCGCCAGCAGTACCCGTCGACGCCCCGCCCGGCGCCCTGTACGCCTCAAAGCCCCCATGAACGGCAGCGTGCCACTCTCCCGGCGGCCGCGGTAGACCGCATGCGGACACTGCGTGGAGTGCACCGCCCGTCCGTGCGATCCCGGTTCGAGCACCCGCGCCAGGGCCGAACACACGGGCGGACGCGGGTACTTCCTCCGGGGACGTCAGCCCAGGAGGAGCAGCCACTCCTGGAGCTCCACCAGATTCCCCTCGGGGTCCTTGAGGTGCGCGACGCGCATCCGCTCGGTCATGGGGGCCGGGCCGTGCAGGATCGTCGCGCCGCGCGAGGTGATCTGCTCGCAGTACGCGTCCAGGTCGTCCACCCGCAGCACGACCAGCGAGCGGTGACCGGTCGCCAGATCGCCCAGCTCACCGAGGACCTCGGCCATCATCGAGCGGTCCTGTATGGCGATGCCCGCCGAGCCGGTGGAGGGGCTGAACTTCTCGTAGGGGCCCTCGGCCGAGCCCGACTGGGGCTTGAGGCCGAGGACGTCCGCGTAGAAGTGGTAGCAGGCGGCGAAGTCGGAGACGAGCAGCCGTACTTGGGCGAGTTCCAAGGCGATCCCCCGTGCGTGTCAGGACCAGCGGCCGGTGCGTGCCAGCAGCAGCGCCGTCGCCACCGTCCCGGCGGTCGATGTGCGCAGAACGGTACGCCCCAGGTGGAACGTCCGCGCCCCCGCCCCGGTGAAGAGCGCGACCTCCTCGGGGGAGATCCCGCCCTCGGGTCCCACCACCAGCACGATCTCCCCGTCGGCGGGCAGGTCCGCCGTGGCGAACGGCTCGGTGCCCAGCTCCGTGTCCTCGTGCAGCACCGCCGCCAGATCGGCTTTGGCGAGAAGTGCGGCAACCTGCTTGGTCGTCATCGCGTCCGCGACGTCGGGGAAACGGACCCGGCGGGACTGCTTGCCGGCCTCCCGGGCCGTGGCCCGCCACTTGGCGAGCGACTTCGCCCCGCGGTCGCCCTTCCACTGGGTGATGCAGCGGGAGGCCGCCCAGGGGACGATCGCGTCCACACCGGTCTCCGTCATGGTCTCGACGGCGAGTTCGCCCCGGTCGCCCTTGGGGAGGGCCTGTACGACGGTGATGCGCGGCTCCTCCGCGGGCTCCTCGGTGACCGAGTCCATCCGGACGACCAGCCGGTCCTTGCCCTCGGTGTCGAGCACCACGCACTCCGCGTAGCGTCCGGCCCCGTCGGTGAGGACGACGTCCTCTCCGGGGCGCAGCCGCTTCACCGAGACGGCGTGCCGGCCCTCGGGGCCGTCGAGGACGTAGCGTCCGTCGCCGCCCGCGTCGAAGTGCTCGACCACGAACACCGGTGCCGTCATCGGCCCGCACCCGCTTCCTCGTCCGGGAACGCCGACGTGTCCGGGCCCGGCAGGCCCGACAGCCCGTGCGCCGTCGACAACGCTGTCCGGGCGGCGGCGAGTTCGGCGCTCAGCACCTCCACCAGCCGTGCGGCGGGCAGCTCCCGCGCCATGCGGTGGCCCTGGCCGGCCCACAGCGCCATGCCCTGCGCGTCGCCCGCCCGGGCAGCCGCCTTGCGCAGCGGCGAGGTCAGATGGTGGACCTCGGGGTAGGCGGCGGGCGCGTACGGCCCGTGCTCGCGCAGGAACCGGTTGACGAGTCCGCGCGCGGGACGGCCGGAGAACGCCCGCGTCAGCTCCGTACGGACGTAGAGCGGGTTGGTCAGCGCCTGCTTGTGCACGGCGTTCGCGCCGGACTCGTGGGTGGCGAGGAACGCGGTGCCGAGCTGGGCGGCGCTCGCGCCGGCCGCGAGGGCGGCGGCGATCTGGCTGCCGCGCATGATGCCGCCGGCCGCGACGATCGGGATCCGCACGGTCTCGCGGACCTGCGCGATCAGCGAGAGCAGGCCGATGCCGGTGCCGTCCGTCTCCGGGTTGTCGCGATGGGTGCCCTGGTGGCCGCCCGCCTCGACGCCCTGCACGACGACGGCGTCGGCGCCCGCCCGCTGCACCGCGAGGGCCTCGTCGGCCGTGGTCGCGGCGATCAGGGTCAGGGTGCCGACGCGGGCGAGGGACTCCAGGACGTCGGGGGCGGGGCAGCCGAAGTGGAAGGAGACCACCGGCACCGGATTGTCGAGGAGGACGGCGAGCTTGGCGTCGTAGCCGTCGTCGCGGCCGCTGTCCGGGTCACCGAGCTCGGTCTCGTACCAGGCGGCCTCTCCGGCGAGCTGATTGGCGTACACCTCGACGGCCGACCGGTCCGCGTACTCGGGCTGCGGCATGAAGAGGTTCACGCCGAAGGGCTGGGCCGTGAGTCCGCGCAGCTGCTTGATCTCCTGGTACATGCCGTCGGCGGTCTTGTACCCGGCGGCCAGGAAACCGAGTCCGCCGGCCTCGGACACCGCCGCCGCGAGCTGCGGCACGGAGACGCCGCCCGCCATGGGGGCCTGCACGATCGGCAGCGGGAAGAGATCGGTCAGCGGGGAGGACATGACCGCATGTTGTCACGTCCTCCGTGCAAGTCCGAATCCACCCTTCCGCCTGTCCGGAACCGGCCGGAAGGGCACCTGGTCAGCGCCCTCCGCGGCTCCGGTCCCGGCTCTCGACGGTCGCTCAGCGGCCGTTGAACGCGTCCTTCAGACGCGAGAACAGACCCTGCTGGCCGGGCTGGAACTGCCCGGTGGGCCGCTCCTCGCCGCGCAGCTTCGCCAGTTCGCGCAGCAGCCGCTCCTGCTCGGGGTCGAGCTTGGTCGGCGTGGTGACCTCGACGTGGACGATCAGGTCGCCGCGGCCGCCGCCGCGCAGGTGCGTGACGCCCCGCCCGTGCAGCGGGATCGACTGCCCGGACTGCGTGCCCGGACGGATGTCGACCTCCTCCAGGCCGTCGAGCGTCTCCAGCGGCACCTTCGTGCCGAGGGACGCCGCGGTCATCGGGATGGTGACCGTGCAGTGCAGGTCGTCGCCGCGCCGCTGGAAGACGTTGTGCGGCAGTTCGTGGATCTCCACGTACAGGTCGCCGGCGGGGCCGCCGCCGGGGCCGACCTCGCCCTCGCCCGCGAGCTGGATCCGGGTGCCGTTGTCGACACCGGCCGGGATCTTCACGGTCAACGTCCGGCGGGAGCGGACCCGGCCGTCGCCCGCGCACTCGGGGCACGGGGTCGGGACGACGGTGCCGAAGCCCTGGCACTGCGGGCAGGGGCGGGAGGTCATGACCTGGCCCAGGAAGGAACGGGTGACCTGGGAGACCTCACCACGGCCGCGGCACATGTCGCAGGTCTGCGCGGAGGTGCCCGGAGCGGCGCCCTCGCCGTTGCAGGTGGCGCAGACGACGGCCGTGTCGACCTGGATGTCCTTCGTGGTGCCGAAGGCCGCCTCGTCCAGCTCGATCTCCAGACGGATCATGGCGTCCTGGCCCCGGCGGGTGCGCGAGCGCGGTCCGCGCTGCGACGCCGTGCCGAAGAAGGCGTCCATGATGTCCGAGAAGTTCCCGAAGCCGCCGGCACCGAAGCCGCCCGCGCCACCGCCGCCCGCCTGGGACAGCGGGTCGCCGCCGAGGTCGTAGACCTGCTTCTTCTGCGGGTCCGACAACACCTCGTAGGCGGCGTTGATCTCCTTGAACCGCTCCTGCGTCTTCGGATCGGGGTTGACGTCCGGATGCAGCTCGCGCGCGAGCCTCCGGAACGCCTTCTTGATCTCGTCCTGGGAAGCGTCGCGGCGCACGCCGAGCACGGCGTAGTAGTCCGTGGCCACTTACGACTCCGCCAGGATCTGTCCGACGTACCGTGCCACCGCTCGTACCGCTCCCATCGTTCCCGGGTAATCCATGCGGGTCGGGCCGACCACGCCGAGTTTGGCTACTGCCTCGCCGCCCGAACCGTAGCCGACGGAGACCACGGACGTGGAGTTGAGTCCCTCATGGGCGTTCTCGTGACCGATCCGCACGGTCATGCCCGAATCCTTCGCCTCACCAAGCAACTTGAGGAGCACGACCTGCTCCTCCAGCGCTTCGAGCACCGGCCGGATGGTGAGAGGGAAGTCATGTCCGAAGCGGGTGAGATTGGCGGTGCCGCCGATCATCAGCCGCTCCTCGGTCTCCTCGACGAGTGTCTCCAGGAGGGTGGAGAGCACCGTGGCGACCGTACCGCGGTCCTCGGGCTCCTCGAACGCCTCCGGAAGATCCTGCACGAGCTGCGGGACGTCCGCGAAACGGCGGCCCGCGACCCGGCTGTTGAGCCGCGCCCGCAGGTCCGCCAGCGACGTCTCGCCGAACGGCGCGGGGCAGTCGATCATGCGCTGTTCGACCCGCCCGGTGTCCGTGATCAGGACGAGCATGACGCGCGCCGGAGCGAGCGACAGGAGCTCCACGTGCCGCACGGTGGAGCGGGTCAGGGACGGGTACTGCACGACGGCGACCTGCCGGGTGAGCTGCGCGAGCAGCCGCACGGTCCGGGCCACGACGTCGTCGAGGTCGACGGCGCCGTCGAGGAAGTTCTGGATGGCCCGCCGCTCGGGCGCCGTCATCGGCTTGACCCCGGCGAGCTTGTCGACGAAGAGCCGGTAGCCCTTGTCGGTGGGGATGCGCCCGGCACTGGTGTGCGGCTGGGCGATGTACCCCTCGTCCTCCAGCGCCGCCATGTCGTTGCGCACGGTCGCGGGCGAGACGCCGAGCCGGTGCCGCTCGGTGAGCGCCTTGGATCCGACCGGCTCCTCGGTGCCCACGTAGTCCTGGACGATGGCGCGCAGCACTTCGAGCCTGCGTTCACTGAGCATCGCGCACACCTCCAGAAGTCGGCTCCGTGGTCCTCGTGGCCCCTGGCCTGGCACTCAGCGCACGCGAGTGCCAGCGTTCCCCGGCCCAGTGTACGGCTGTGAGGTACGGCCCGGGCAAGGGCCGGCCTGCGATGTCGTGCTCACCACGTCCGCACGACTAGCGTCTCCGTATGAGCGTGACTTGGGAAGAGCCGGGGTGGGAAAGGGTGACACCCCGGGTCGGACGACGGCGGCTTCCGGTCTGGGACTGCACCGTCGGGCTCGTGGTGGGCGAGGACGCCGCGCTCGTGATCGACGCCGGGTCGAGCCTCGGGGAGGGCGCACGGCTGCGCGCCGAGGCGCTGCGGCTGCTCGGACCCGGTCGCAGGGTGACGCACCTCGCACTCACGCACCCGCACTTCGACCACGTCTTCGGTGCGGCCGCGTTCTCGGGGGTGGAGGTGTTCGGGGCGGTCGGGCTGGACACCGTCCTCGCGCACGGGCGTGACGAACTGCGCGCGGACGCGGTGCGCAACGGTCTTGGACCGAGCGCGGCGGCCGAGGCGGCGGATCTTCTGGTGCACCCCCGGCACGCGGTGTCCGGCGAGTGGACGCTCGACCTCGGCGGCGTCCAGGTCCTGCTGGCGAACGTGGGCCCGGGACACACCGCGCACGATCTGGCGGTCCTGGTCCCCGGTGGGCCGGACGGTCCGGAGACCGTCTTCTGCGGCGATCTGGTGGAGGAGTCGGGCGAACCCCAGGCCGGTCCCGACGCGATCCCCTCACACTGGCCGGCCGCCCTGGACCGGCTGCTCGACCTCGGCGGCGAGGACGCGGTGTACGTGCCCGGTCACGGAGCGTCGGTGGACGCGGTGTTCGTGCGCGCCCAGCGGGACGCGCTGGCGGCGCGTTTCGGCGTGTCGTAGCGATCTCCCCCGCACCGCCCCGCCGCTTCTCCTATCGTCATCCGAATGCGCCAGTACTCTCCCGACCTGACTCCGCCGTGGAAGAAGCCCAAGCCCGTGCCGGAGGTCGCGGCGGACGCCGGTCTGGTGGTCGAGGAGCCCGGTACCGGCTTCTGCGGTGCCGTGATCCGCTGCGAGGCGGGCACGGTCACCCTGGAGGACCGCTTCGGCAAGCACCGGGTGTTCCCGCTGGAGCCGCGCGGCTTCCTGCTGGAGGGGCGGGTCGTGACGCTCGTACGGCCGTCGTCGGCGCCGGCCCGCCCGTCCCGCACGGCGTCCGGTTCGGTGGCCGTGCCCGGTGCGCGGGCCCGGGTCGCCCGCGCGGGCCGCATCTACGTGGAGGGCCGCCACGACGCCGAGCTCGTCGAGCGGGTGTGGGGCGACGACCTGCGTATCGAGGGCGTCGTCGTCGAGTACCTGGAGGGCGTCGACGACCTCCCCTCCATCGTCGAGGACTTCGGTCCCGGCCCCGACGCCCGGCTGGGGGTCCTGGTCGACCACCTGGTGCCCGGCACGAAGGAGTCCCGCATCGCCGAGGCGGTCACCAGCGACCACGCCCTGGTGCTCGGCCACCCGTACATCGACATCTGGGAGGCCGTGAAGCCGTCGGCCGTGGGCATCGCGGGCTGGCCCCGGATCCCGCACGGCCAGGACTGGAAGACGGGCGTGTGCCGGGCCCTGGGCTGGCCGGAGAACACCGGCGCGGCCTGGCAGCACATCCTGTCCCGGGTGCGCTCCTACAAGGACCTGGAGCCGGAACTCCTGGGCCGCGTGGAGGAGTTGATCGACTTCGTCACGGCGCCGGAGTGACGGTCCTGCCGCCGGTTCCACGGGTGCGGCGGCGGTGCCCCTTCAGGTCCGGGGCTCCCTCGTAGCCGGACTTCATCCGCTCCGCACCGAGCCAGAGGTCCGGCGCCCAGCGCCGACAGCCCGCCACCACCGCGTGCCGGCCGCCGGCGGGCCGGACGGAGACGCGGTGGCGCAGCCGGGGCAGGCCGGGCCGTGGCGGCTCGCCGTCCCGCACGAACAACCACAGCAGCGGGGCGTCGCGGTCGATCTCGTCCTTCGGGCAGAGTTCGAGGGTGTACAGCGGTGGCGCGCCGTGGATGCCGACTCCGGCGAGCGAGTCCCACGGCACGGTGGCGGACCGTCCGCGCCGGGTGACGTGGACGCCGGTGGCGTCCATGGTGACGCGCTGGTTCCAGACGAGCCGTACGCCCCGCGCGTGGAGGAGGAGGCCCCAGCCGACCAGCGCGACGAGCACGACGGCGGTCACCTCGCGCACGACGGCGACGGCCCCGTGCCCGTGCTCGGGTATGAGGGCCGGCACGGCCCAGGCGCAGGCCGACACCATGACGAGCGCCGCGACCAGCCGGCGGCGGACCAGCACGCCGGCACGGTGGACCACCACCGAGTCGCCGATCTCGACGGTCTCGAAGACGAGTGGTTCGCGCGTGCCGCGCCCCGCCGCGCCGGTCCGCTCCTGGTGGCCCGCGTGATCCGGTCCGCCCAAGTACGACATCGGCTGTTCCCGGCGGCCGAACCACAGCCCGGGCGCCCACTGCTGGAAGGCCTTCTCGTACGCCTTGTGGGAGTCGCCCACGTCGATGCGGTAGCGGAGCCGGGGCAGTCCCGGCCGGAGCGGCTCCGTGTCGCGGACGAACGTCCACAGCAGCGGATCGTCGCGGTCGATCTCGTCCTTCGGGCAGAGCTCGACCGTGAAGACGACCGTCTTGCTGCCGCGAGCCCAGTGGATGCCCGCGCCGGCCAGGGAGTCCCAGCGGATCAGCGCCATCTCCTTGCCCCGCATCCACCAGAAACCGGTCGAGTCGAAGGCGGTGGTCCACTGGCGGGCCCGCCAGCGGGAGACGAGCAGGATCACTCCGGCGACACCCATCGCCATCAGCATCCCGAGCGGTATCCAGCCGGCCCCGATCCCGTCGTGCTCGACGGCGATCCATACCCCCATCACACCGCCGGCGATCAGCACCAGTGCGATCGGCAGCGACATGAGCAGCCGCCGCAGCCCGTACCGGAGGACGGTCGCGTCCTCGGCGGGCCATCCATCGAAGATCATGGCCGCGGACTGTACGGGAACAGTGGTTCAGTCCACCAGGTCCCTGACGACGGCGTCCGCGAGCAGCCGCCCGCGCAGCGTGAGCACCGCCCGGCCGTCCTCGTACGGACCGGCTTCGAGGAGCCCGTCGGACAGGGCGCGGCGGGAGGCCGCGAGGCCGTCCGGGCGCAGCAGGGACAGCGGGCAGCCGTCGCGCAGTCGCAGTTCGAGCAGGATCCGCTCGACGCGGCGGTCCTCGTCGGCGAGGAGCTCGCGCCCGGCCCCCGGGGACCTGCCGCCGGCCAGCGCCGCCGCGTAGGCGCCCGGGTGCTTCACGTTCCACCAGCGGACGCCGCCGACGTGGCTGTGGGCGCCGGGGCCCGCTCCCCACCAGTCGGCGCCGCGCCAGTACAGCTCGTTGTGCAGGCAGCGGCCCGCCTCGGAGGTGGCCCAGTTCGAGACCTCGTACCACTCGAAGCCCGCCGCCGACATCACCTCGTCCGCGATGAGGTAGCGGTCCGCGTGGACGTCGTCGTCCGTCATCGGGACCTCGCCGCGGCGGATGCGGCGGGCGAGCTGGGTGCCCTCCTCGACGATCAGGGCGTACGCGGAGATGTGGTCCGGCCCGGCGCCGAGCGCCGCGTCGAGCGAGGCGCGCCAGTCATCGTCCGACTCCCCCGGGGTGCCGTAGATCAGGTCGAGGTTCACATGCTCGAAGCCCGCCGCGCGCGCCTCGGCGACGCAGGCCTCGGGGCGGCCGGGGGTGTGCGTGCGGTCGAGCACCTTCAGAACGTGCTGCCGGGCGCTCTGCATGCCGAAGGAGATCCGGTTGAAGCCCCCGGCGCGCAGGGTCGCCAGGTACTCCGGGCCGACCGACTCCGGGTTCGCCTCCGTCGTGATCTCCGCGTCGTCCGCGAGCCCGAACTCGTCGCGGATCGCCCCCAGCATCCGCACGAGGTCGTCGGCGGCCAGCAGGGTGGGCGTGCCGCCGCCCACGAAGACGGTGCGCACCGGGCGCGGGTCGTCGCCGAGCACCTTGCGGGCGAGTCGGACCTCGTCGATCAGCGTCGACGCGTAGTTGTCCCGGGAAGCGAGCACGCCGCCCGTGCCCCGCAGCTCGGTCGCCGTGTACGTGTTGAAGTCGCAGTAGCCGCAGCGGGTCGCGCAGTACGGGACGTGCAGGTAGAACCCGAGGGGCCGCTCGGCCGCCCCGGCCAGGGCATGCGCGGGCAACGCCCCGTCGTCGGGGACGGGCTCACCGTCGGGAAGTGCGGAAGGCATGCGTTCCATTGTCCAGCACGGCCGGGGGTACCGGATTCCGGTCCGCGGGCCGGGCTCCGCCGGCACGGGTGATCGGCATCTCGCCGGGCGACCAGGACACCCCAGCCCGTCCACCGGCAGAGAGGCAACAGCCCGTCCGGCGCTTGAGGACGAGACCGTCCAGGCCGATGCATTTCAGCCCGTCCGGCGCTTGAGGACGAGACCGTCCAGGCCGACCGGGGGTCCGGGGGCGGAGCCCCCGGGGAACAGAGCACCCCCCGGGACGACCCCGCGCTACTCGGCCTGAAGCACGAGAAGCGCCATGTCGTCCTCCGAAGGCCCCGTCCCGAACTCGTGCACCAGCCTGCGGATACGTTCCGCGATCCGCTCCGCGGTCAGCCCCGTACAGCCCGCGAGAGCCTCGGCCAGACCGTCGTCGTCGTCGAACTGGCTCGCACCGCTGCGCCGCTCCGTCACCCCGTCCGTGACGCACAGCAGGCTGTCGCCGGGGTGCAGCTCGAAGGTCTCGGAGGTGTACGCGGCGTCCTCGACGACGCCGAGCAGGGTCTGCGGCCGGGCCACCTCCCGTACGTCCCCGTCGGGGCCCAGCAGCAGTGGCAGCGGATGCCCGGCGGAGGCCAGCGTGCAGCGCACCCCGCCGTCGAAGGGGACGAGCTCGCCGTAGAGCATGGACAGGAAGCGCGTCTGCGGGCCGAGGTCCGCGCCGAGCCCCGGCCCGCCCGCGGCCACGAGCGCCCGGGCCGCCGCGTCCGCGGCCTCCGTCGCGTCGTCGAGCAGGAGCTGGTTGAGCCGGTCGAGCACGTCCGCGACGTGGTAGCCCTCACGGGCCAGCAGCCGCAGCCACGGCCGGGCCAGCCCGATCACCACGGCGGCCTCGGGTCCCTTGCCCTGGACGTCGCCGACGGCGAAGCACCAGCGGCCGTCACCGGCCGGGAACAGGTCGTAGAAGTCGCCGCTGGGCCCGCCCTTGTCGAGCGGCTCGTACACGAGGGCGCTGCGCACGCCGGGGATCTCGGCGACCGCTCCGGGCAGCAGACCGCGCTGGAGGACCCGGCTGATGGTGGCCTGGCGCGCGTACTGGCGGGCCGCGCCGATGGCGAGGGCGATACGGCGGCTGAGGTCCTCGACGAGCCCGGTGACCTCGTCGGGGAAGTCGGCCGCTCCGGACCGTCCGATGACGAGCGTGCCGAGCGGCCGGCCACCCGCGATCAGCCGGTACGCGAGCGCCGCCCCGCTCGCCCCGGGGGTGCCCAGGGCCTCGCCGGGCCAGGGCACCGGCACGGCCCGGGAGCGCACCGCGTCCGGGAGCCGCGGCGGGTCCTTCTCCAGGGCGAGGCGCAGCTCCTCGATGCGGTTCTCGCTGCCGTGCCAGACGCGGGCGAGCCGGGGCCCCAGGGCGAGGCCCAGTCCGCCGGCCCGGTCGGTGGCCTCGTCCTCCAGCCACACCGCGCACCAGTCGGCGAGGCGGGGCACCAGCAGCTGTCCGGCGAGCGCGGCGACCAGGTCCTCGTCGAGCTGGCCGGCGAGCAGGTCGGAGGCCTCGGCGAGGAAGGAGAGGGCTCCCCGGTTGAGCCAGTCCTGGTCGGGCTGGGCGTCGCGGCCGGGTTCGGGTGCGCGTATCTCGGGGCCGGGCGTCACGCCGGTCCGGGGTTCGGGCCCCGGGCCCCGCTCACCGGCGTACGTCTGTGTCCTCTCCCCGTGCCGCATCGGCGCCGTACTCCCGCCGCCGTGCCCGGCGTCCGCGGCCCCCACGCCGTTCGCCGACCTCGCGGTGTGCGGCCCTGTCGCCGCGTCCGCCTCCTCCACGGCGTCCGGCTGCTTCGTCGCGTCCGGCCGCTTCGCCGCCTCCGCGGTGCCCCTGAGGTCCGGTGCCGAGCCGGTGCCGGAGAACAGGCCGTCCTGCGACATGCCGTCGCCGCCCGTGCGGCCGTCGAGCGGGATGCGCGCCCACACGGTCTTCGTGCCGGGGCGGTAGGTGATCCCCCAGGCCTCGGAGAGCGCGGAGACGAGTCGCAGGCCCCGCCCGTACTCCGGTGTCCCGTAGGGCCGTTCGACGGTCTCGTCGCGCAGACCGCGCGAGGGGTGGTGGTCGGAGACCTCGACGACCAGGGGGCCGGGCAGTCCGTCCGCGGGACATTCGAGGCGGCACAGCAGGCCCACGTCGGTGCCCGCGTGCACGACCGCGTTGGTGACGAGTTCGCTGACGATCAGCAGGGCGTCTCCGGTGAGCCGGTCGTCGATCATCGCGGCTCCGGGCAGGGCGAGTTCGGCCCATTCGGCCAGGGTGTCGCGCAGGAATCTGCGGGCGGTCCCCGAGGCCAGTGGGGTGCCGGGCAACGAGGTGCGCACCACGACGTCCTGACCGGCGCGGTGGTGCGCAGGCGCATCAGGGGCACGCGCCATGAACTCCCGTTGCGTCGGAATGGCCCCCACTGTGCGGCTCCCTGAGCAGTTCGGACGAATACGCCTCAGCCGATGCGGACAGGGTGACAGACTGACCACGCCCATAAGCGCCGAGTTACCGAAGTGGGCCGCCATGAGTGAGAACAGTGGTATGCAAGTGCTCGAAGACGGACAGATTCGAGCATCGGATCTGCGCCCGCTGCTCGCCGCGATGACCGCCGCGCGGGACGGCGATTTCGGCAAAGTGCCGGAGACGGGCCATGGCCTGGTGGCCGAGCTGAGCACCGTCTTCAACCAGATCATGGACCGCAGCGCCCACTTCAACTCCGAGGTGCAGCGGGTGCGTCGGGAACTGGTGCGCCACGGCCGGCTCGACGAGCGCCTGTCGGCGAGCCCGGGCCAGGGCAACTGGACGACTCGCGTCAACGACGTGAACCAGCTGCTCGACGCGCTGGTCGCGCCCGCGGCGAACGCGACGCGGGTCCTCGACGCGGTGGCCGGCGGCGATCTGACCCAGCGGGTCGATCTGCACGACGGCAATCGTCAACTCCGGGGCGATCTGCGCCGGCTGGGCCGAGCCGTCAACAAGATGGTGGACCAGCTGTCGCTGTTCACCGGCGAGGTCACCCGGGTCGCCCGCGAGGTGGGCACCGAGGGCCGGCTCGGTGGACGCGCCAAGGTGACCGGCCTGTCCGGGAGTTGGCGGGACGTGACCGAGGCGGTCAACACGATGGCGTCCCGGCTGACGGCGCAGGTGCGGGACATCGCGCTGGTCACCACGGCGGTGGCGCGCGGCGACCTGACCCGTACGGTGACCGTCGAGGCGACCGGTGAGCTGCTCGAACTGAAGCTGACCGTGAACACGATGGTCGACCAGCTCTCCGCCTTCGCCGACGAGGTCACCCGCGTCGCCCGCGAGGTCGGCACAGAAGGCCAGCTCGGCGGGCGCGCGCAGGTGCGCGGTGTGTCCGGGGTCTGGAAGGACCTCACCGACAACGTCAACTTCATGGCCTCGAACCTGACCTCGCAGGTCCGCAACATCGCCCAGGTGACCACGGCCGTCGCCAACGGCGACCTGAGTCAGAAGATCACCGTCGACGCGCAGGGCGAGATCCTGGAGCTCAAGTCGACGATCAACACGATGGTCGACCAGCTCTCCGCCTTCGCCGACGAGGTCACCCGCGTCGCCCGCGAGGTCGGCACCGAGGGCAATCTCGGCGGCCGTGCCCAGGTCCGGGGCGTCTCCGGCGTCTGGAAGGACCTCACCGACAACGTCAACTTCATGGCGGACAACCTGACCTCGCAGGTCCGCAACATCGCCCTCGTCTCCACGGCCGTGGCCCAGGGCGACCTCGGCAAGAAGATCACGGTGGAGGCGAAGGGCGAGATCCTGGAGCTGAAGTCCACGATCAACACGATGGTCGACCAGCTCTCCGCCTTCGCCGACGAGGTCACCCGCGTCGCCCGCGAGGTCGGCACGGAAGGCAACCTCGGCGGCCAGGCGCAGGTCCGGGGCGTCTCCGGCGTCTGGAAGGACCTCACCGACAACGTCAACTTCATGGCGCTGAACCTGACTTCACAGGTCCGCAACATCGCCCAGGTGACCACGGCCGTCGCCAACGGCGACCTGTCGAAGAAGATCACCGTCGACGCGCGCGGCGAGATCCTGGAGCTGAAGGACACCGTCAACACGATGGTGGAGCAGCTGCGCGCCTTCGCCGACGAGGTCACCCGCGTCGCCCGCGAGGTCGGCACCGACGGGCGGCTCGGCGGACGCGCCCAGGTGCTCGGCGTGTCCGGCGTATGGCGGGATCTGACCGACAACGTCAACTACATGGCGGACAACCTGACCTCACAGGTCCGCAACATCGCCCAGGTCGCCACCGCGGTCGCCCAGGGCGACCTCTCGAAGAAGATCGACGTGGACGCCCGCGGCGAGATCCTCGAACTGAAGACGACCATCAACACGATGGTCGACACCCTCTCGTCCTTCTCCTCGGAGGTCACCCGCGTGGCCCGCGAGGTGGGCTCCGAGGGCCAACTCGGCGGCCAGGCACGGGTGGAGGGCGTGTACGGCACCTGGAAGCGCCTCACGACGAACGTGAACGAGCTCGCCTCCAACCTCACCACCCAGGTCCGTGCCATCGCCGAGGTGGCCTCCGCGGTCGCCCAGGGCGACATGTCCCGCTCCATCACCGTGGAGACACGGGGCGAGGTCGCCGAGCTGAAGGACAACATCAATCTGATGGTGGCCAACCTGCGCGAGACCACGCGCGCGAAGGACTGGCTGGAGTCCAACCTCGCCCGCCTCGCCGCGCTGATGCAGGGCCACCGCGATCTGATGGAGGTGGCGGACCTGATCCTGCGCGAGCTGACCCCCCTGGTGAACGCGCAGTACGGCGCCTTCTTCCTCGCCGACCCGGAGGAGGACGGGACCTCGCTGCGCACGGCCGTCCCGGCCAAGGGACTCGCCTTCATCGCCGGCTACGGCTCGGCGCAGGGCGCGACCGTCGACACGGGCGGCATGCCCGTGCACGGGCTCGTACGGCAGGCTGCGCGCGAGAAGAAGCGGATCCTGGTGGAGGAGGCCCCACCGGACTACATCAAGATCAACAGCGGTCTGGGGGAGGCCGCGCCCGCCAGCGTCGTCATCATCCCGATCCTGTTCGAGGACACGCTGCTCGGCGTGATCGAGCTGGCGTCCTTCTCCCGCTTCTCCGACGTCCACCTGGCCTTCTTCGACCAGTTCGTGAACACCATCGGTGTCGCCATCAACACCATCATCGCCAACTCGCGCACCGAGTCGCTGCTCGGCGAGTCCCAGCGGCTGGCCGTGCAGTTGCAGGACCGCTCGGACGAACTCCAGTCGCAGCAGGCCGAGTTGCAGAGGTCGAATGCGGAGCTGGAGGAGAAGGCCGCGCTGCTCGCGACGAGTTCGCAGTACAAGTCCGAGTTCCTGGCGAACATGTCGCACGAGCTGCGCACCCCGCTCAACTCGCTGCTCATCCTGGCGCGACTGCTGTCCGACAACCCCGACGGGCATCTCTCCGACCAGGAGGTGCAGTTCGCGACCACGATCCACCGCTCCGGGTCCGACCTGCTCCAGCTCATCAACGACATCCTCGACCTGTCGAAGATCGAGGCCGGCCGCATGGACGTACGGCCCAAGAAGCTGCCCCTCATCAAGCTGCTCGACTACGTCCACGCGACCTTCCGCCCGCTCACCCTCGACCGGGGGCTCGCCTTCGAGGTGACGGTCGGCGAGGACGTACCGCGCGAGATGTACTCCGACGAGCAGCGGCTCCAGCAGATCCTGCGCAACCTGCTGTCCAACGCGATCAAGTTCACCGCGACCGGCCGGGTCGAACTGCGCGTCAGCCGCCTCAAGGACCCGGGGCACATCTTCACCCGCGAGCACAGCGACGACGTGATCGCCTTCGCGGTGTCCGACACCGGCATCGGCATCGCCGCGGAGAAACTCCCGGTGATCTTCGAGGCGTTCCAGCAGGCCGACGGCACCACCAACCGCAAGTACGGCGGCACGGGTCTCGGCCTGTCCATCAGCCGGGAGATCGCAGGCCTGCTCGGCGGCCGGATCATCGCCGAGAGCAAGCCGGGCACGGGGTCCACCTTCACGCTGTACGTCCCTGTCGTGAGCCCCGGACACACGGCGACCGGCCCGGTGCCCGAGGACCGGCCGGTGCCGATGCCCGAGCAGTTGTCCAGCGAGCCGTACCCCGCCCACGACACGGACGACACCTGGCCGACGCCCACGAAGCTGGAGGCCTGGAAGTCCGGCCGGGCGGGCCAGGTCCTGCCCGGGCGGCGCGTGCTGATCGTGGACGACGACATCCGCAACGTCTTCGCGCTCACCCATGTCCTGGGCCGCGTCGGCATGCCGGTCCTGTACGCGGAGAACGGCCGGGAGGGCATCGAGACCCTGGAACGCAACCCCGACGTCGAACTCGTCCTGATGGACATCATGATGCCGGAGATGGACGGCTACGAGACGATCTCCGCGATCCGCCGCACCCCCCGCTGGACGGGCCTGCCCATCGTCGCGCTGACCGCGAAGGCCATGCCGGGCGACCGCGAGAAGTCCATCGCGCGGGGCGCCAACGACTACGTGCCGAAGCCGGTGGACGTCGACCGGCTCCTCACCGTCGTCTGCGCCCTCCTCGACCCGGAGGGCAGCGGCACGGGCGCCGGGAGCGTGGACTCGGCGGCCCTGGAGGGGGCCGGCTCCCCGGAGGGCGGGGCCGGGCCGCCGAGCGCGGAGAAGCCGGAGGACCCGGACGCCCGGGAGAGCGCGGGCGTCTGGGGCGAGGCCCCCGCAGGCGGTGCCGACGCATCGGCTCCGGGCCCCCGGGGTGAGCCCGCCGTCCCGCCGACGACCGAGTGAGGCACCGTCACCATGAGCGCTGAGGCAACGACCGGCGAGCGCGCCAGCATCCTCCTCGTCGACGACATGGAGGACAACCTGATCGCGCTCGAGGCCGTCCTGGGGTCCCTCAACGAGCCGCTGGTGCGCGCGCGTTCCGGCGAGGAGGCGATGAAGGCACTGCTGCGGCAGCGGTTCGCCGTCGTCCTGCTCGACATCCGGATGCCGGGCATGGACGGCTTCGAGACCGCCGCGAACATCAAGCGGCTCGACCAGACCAAGGACGTCCCGATCATCTTCCTGACCGGCACCGACGCCGACGCGGGCTACGCCTTCCGCGGATACGCGACCGGAGCCGCCGACTATCTGACGAAGCCCTTCGATCCCTGGGTCCTGCGGGCCAAGGTCAGCGTCTTCCTCGACCTGCACCGCAAGAACCAGCAACTGGAGCGCATGCTCGCGCACGAACAGGAGCAGTTCGACGACCTCGCCGACCGTCTGCGGAGCATCGAGCGCCACATGGCCGCCGACCACCACCATGACGTACCGGAACTGCGCGACCAGGTACGGCAGTTGCAGGAGCTGGTCCGGTCGATGCGCCGGGGACGAGGCGTGTGAGGCGACGACTTGACCGCCGCCGGGCGTCCACGGGCGGTACGACGACGGTACGGGGGGCTCCGCCGCGCGGCGGAGCCCCCCGTACCGGGCCGGGCGGCGGGACTACGCCTCGCGCGCGCCCGCGTACATCTCGTCGATCAGGTGCTTGTACTCGCGCTCGACGACCGGGCGCTTGAGCTTGAGGCTCGGAGTGATCTCGCCGTGCTCGACGTCGAGGTCACGGGGCAGCAGCCGGAACTTCTTGATGGTCTGCCAGCGCTGGAGACCCTCGTTGAGCTCCTTGACGTAGCCCTCGACGAGGGCGACGGTGGCGGGCGCCGCGACGATCTCGGCGTAGGACTTGCCGTCCAGGCCGTTCTCCTTCGCCCACTCCAGGATGGACGGCTCGTCGAGGGCGATGAGCGCGGTGCAGAAGTTCCGGTCCGCGCCGTGGACGAGGATGTTGGAGACGTACGGGCAGACGGCCTTGAACTGGCCCTCGACCTCGGCGGGCGCGATGTACTTGCCGCCGGACGTCTTGATGAGGTCCTTCTTGCGGTCCGTGATGCGCAGGTAGCCGTCGGGCGACAGCTCGCCGATGTCGCCCGTGTGGAACCAGCCGTCCGACTCCAGCACCTCGGCCGTCTTCTCCGGCAGTCCGTGGTAGCCCTCCATGATGCCGGGGCCGCGCAGCAGGATCTCGCCGTCGTCCGCGATACGCACCTCGGTGCCGGGCAGCGGCTTGCCGACCGTGCCGGTGCGGTACGCCTCGCCGGGGTTCACGAAGGAGGCGGCGGAGGACTCCGTGAGGCCGTACCCCTCCAGGATGTGGATGCCGGCGCCGGCGAAGAAGTAGCCGATCTCGGGCGCGAGCGCCGCGGAACCGGAGACGCAGGCCCGCAGGTTGCCGCCGAACGCCTCGCGGATCTTGGCGAAGACGAGCGTGTCGGCCACCTTGTGCTTGGCGCCGAGCGCGAAGGGCACCGCAGCGGTGCCGGTGCGGCGGAAGTTGTCCTGGCTGACCTTCGCGTACTCGCGGGAGACCTCGGACGCCCACTGGAAGATCTTGTACTTGGCGCCGCCGCCGGCCCGCGCCTTGGCCGCGACCCCGTTGTAGACCTTCTCGAAGATGCGCGGGACGGCCGCCATATACGTCGGCTGCACGACCGGCAGGTTCTCGATGATCTTGTCCACGCGGCCGTCGACGGCGGTGACGTGCCCGACCTCGATCTGGCCGGAGGTGAGCACCTTGCCGAAGACGTGCGCGAGCGGGAGCCACAGGTACTGCACGTCGTCCTGGCCGACCAGCCCGGTCGCCGAGATGGCCTTCGCCATGTACGCCCAGTTGTCGTGCGGCAGACGGACACCCTTGGGGCGGCCCGTGGTGCCCGAGGTGTAGATCAGGGTGGCGAGCTGGTCGGCGGTGATCGCGCCGACGCGCTCCTTGATCAGCTCAGGGTGCTTCTCCAGGTACGCGGCGCCCCGCGTCTCCAGCTCGGCGAGCGAGAGGACCCCGTCACCGGTCTCGACCCCGGCCGCGTCGACGACGACCACATGGGTCAGCTCGGGCAGCTCGGCACGCTTCTCCTGCGCCTTGGCGAGCTGGGCGGCGTCCTCCGCGATCAGGACCCGGCTCCCGGAGTCCGAGAGGATGAACGCCGACTCCTCGGCGTTGGTCTGCGGGTAGATGGTCGTCGTGGCCGCGCCCGCGCACAGGATGCCCAGGTCGGCGAGGATCCACTCGACCCGCGTGGAGGAGGCCAGCGCGACGCGCTGCTCCGGCTGCACGCCCAGTTCGATCAGACCGGCTGCGATGGCGAAGACGCGCTCGGCGGCCTGCCCCCAGCTCAGCGACTTCCAGTCGTCCGCGCCCTCGCCCGACGCCGGTGGCACCGGGTAGCGGTACGCCTCGGCGTCCGGCGTAGCCGCCACGCGCTCCAGGAAGAGGGCCGCCACGGATGGCGGACGGTTCTCGATCAGGGTCTGTGTGTCGCTCACGACATCCTCCGGGGCCCGCGACAGTGCGTGCGTCTTGGCTCGACCGACTGTTGGCTGCTGACTGCCGACTGCTGCTGTGCGGCTGGCTGGTTGCGGCTGTTGTTTAACTCGCGAGTAACCATCGAGCAGAGATCAGAGTAAAGCGCGTCCGGCCAGTGCGTAAGAGGCGGCGGACTGTCACTTCCTACAGAGAGCGAACCTACGCACGCGTACGGGCTCGCCGCGCCGAAGCGCGACGAGCCCGCATTGTGCCCCAGTTTCCGGGGGTAACAGGTGGCTACTTCTTGCCCTTGACCGAACCACCGCTGTCGTCGCTGGACAGGACGGCGATGAAGGCCTCTTGCGGAACCTCCACAGAGCCCACCATCTTCATCCGCTTCTTGCCTTCCTTCTGCTTCTCCAGCAGCTTCCGCTTACGGGAGATGTCACCGCCGTAGCACTTGGCCAGCACGTCCTTGCGGATCGCGCGGATGGTCTCGCGGGCGATGACCCGGGAGCCGATGGCCGCCTGGACGGGCACCTCGAAGGCCTGCCGGGGGATCAGCTCGCGCAGCTTGGCGACGAGCCGCACACCGTACGCGTACGCCTGGTCCTTGTGCGTGATCGCCGAGAACGCGTCGACCTTGTCGCCGTGCAGCAGGATGTCGACCTTCACCAGGCTGGACGCCTGCTCGCCGGTGGGCTCGTAGTCGAGCGAGGCGTAGCCGCGGGTCTTGGACTTCAGCTGGTCGAAGAAGTCGAAGACGATCTCCGCGAGCGGCAGGGTGTAGCGGATCTCGACGCGGTCCTCGGAGAGGTAGTCCATGCCGAGCAACGTGCCCCGACGGGTCTGGCACAGCTCCATGATCGAGCCGATGAACTCGGAGGGCGCGAGGATCGTGGCGCGCACGACGGGCTCGTACACCTCGTCGATCTTGCCCTCGGGGAACTCGCTCGGGTTGGTGACGGTGTGCTCGCTGCGGTCCTCCATCACGACCCGGTAGACCACGTTGGGCGCGGTCGCGATCAGGTCCAGCCCGAACTCGCGCTCCAGCCGCTCACGGATCACGTCGAGGTGCAGCAGGCCGAGGAAGCCGACACGGAAGCCGAAGCCCAGCGCCGCCGAGGTCTCCGGCTCGTAGACGAGCGCGGCATCATTCAGCTGGAGCTTGTCGAGAGCGTCGCGCAGCTCCGGGTAGTCGGACCCGTCCAGCGGATACAGCCCGGAGAAGACCATGGGCTTGGGGTCCTTGTAACCGCCGAGCGGCACGGTCGCGCCCTTGTGCAGGGTGGTGATCGTGTCACCGACCTTGGACTGACGGACGTCCTTCACACCGGTGATGAGGTAACCCACCTCACCGACACCGAGCCCGTCGGCCGGCAGCATCTCGGGCGAGTTGGTCCCGATCTCCAGCAGCTCGTGCGTCGCGCCCGTGGACATCATCCGGATGCGCTCGCGCTTGTTGAGCTGGCCGTCGATGACACGCACATAGGTGACGACACCCCGGTACGAGTCGTACACGGAGTCGAAGATCATCGCGCGGGCGGGAGCGTCGGCGACACCGACCGGGGCCGGGATCTCGGCGACGACCTTGTCCAGCAGCGCCTCGACGCCCATGCCGGTCTTGGCGGAGACCCGGAGCACGTCGTCCGGGTCGCAGCCGACCAGGTTGGCGAGCTCCTCGGCGAACTTCTCCGGCTGGGCGGCCGGCAGGTCGATCTTGTTGAGCACCGGAATGATGGTGAGGTCGTTCTCCATCGCCAGGTAGAGGTTGGCGAGGGTCTGGGCCTCGATGCCCTGGGCGGCGTCGACGAGGAGGATGGTCCCCTCGCAGGCGGCCAGCGACCGCGACACCTCGTACGTGAAGTCCACGTGCCCGGGGGTGTCGATCATGTTGAGGATGTGGGTGTTGCCCGGGTCCTCGGTCGGGGCCCAGGGCAGCCGGACCGCCTGGGACTTGATCGTGATGCCGCGCTCGCGCTCGATGTCCATACGGTCGAGGTACTGAGCGCGCATCTGCCGCTGCTCGACCACCCCGGTCAGCTGGAGCATGCGGTCGGCGAGCGTGGACTTGCCGTGGTCGATGTGCGCGATGATGCAGAAATTGCGGATCAGAGCCGGGGCGGTACGGCTCGGCTCGGGCACATTGTTAGGGGTCGCGGGCACGCAGGGTCCTGTCTCTTGAGGCGCCTGTCGCCTCGGGTCGGATCGATACGTAGGTTCCATGGTCCCACGCGTGGGGACCTGCGACCGGTTTGGGCCGCATGAGTGGATGCCGACCGCGGGTTTCAGAGGTCGGGCGAGGGCCGTCACGGGGGTCGCGTCGGTTTTTCGGGGAGCGGTGCGAAGGGCGGGCCGGGGCGACAGCGGCGATCGGTAGTCATGGGGGCGGACGGCCGGGGCGGGGTCGGCCGGGGTGGCTCGCGGCCTGTGGGTGTGAGGCCCACCCGGGACCCTGGGGGGCGGCCTGTGGGCGGTGGCCTGTGGACGGCGGCCTGTGGGCGTGGGTCCGGGACGGGGCGAACCCAGGGACGAGCGGCGTGATGCAAACGCGGGAACGAGTGGCGTGAACGGTCCCGCGCGGGGGGCGACGACCGGTTTGGGGCGGTCGCGGGGCGGCTGGTAGCCTGAGTGGCTGTGTCTCATGCCCTCTCTGCAGGAGGCACACCTCAAGGAAATCAAACGGCGTGCGAGACGTGCTGTCTCGTGCGCCTGAACCTGTAAAGGCTCATTTCGTGGCGAACATCAAGTCCCAGATCAAGCGGATCAAGACCAACGAGAAGGCCCGGCTGCGCAACAAGGCCGTCAAGTCTTCCCTGAAGACCGCGATCCGCAAGGCCCGCGAGGCCGCTGCCGCGGGTGACGTCGAGAAGGCCACCGAGTACACGCGCGCCGCGTCGCGCCAGCTCGACAAGGCCGTCTCGAAGGGCGTCATCCACAAGAACCAGGCCGCCAACAAGAAGTCGGCGCTTGCTTCGAAGGTCGCTTCCCTCAAGGGCTGAGTCGGCTGAGCCCCTTAGGGCTCAACCCCTGACTTGACCGTCGGCCGGACCAGAGCGGGCCCTCTCTCATCCGCTCCCGTCCGACACCCCGGATCCACGCGCGGCCTGCGTTCGCCACGCGGGCGTGGATCCAGCAGCTTGAACCGAAGGCCTCGTGCTCCTTCCTTCCCCAGGAAGGCGGACGGGGCCTTCGGCGTACCGGTGCGCCTCTCATGCCCCTCGGCCTCTGGTCGTCAGCCTCGCGAAGAGCCGGCGCCGGACCACACCCGCCGCGTCGGCTCGGCGCGCGGTGGCCGACTTGGGGGCAGGGTGTCGGACTTGGGGGCTGGGCGTCCGGGAGACGCAGGCGCGGCGGCCTGTGGGCGCAGGCCCTGAACGGGACGGGGCCCATCGGGGCGGCGGCCCGTGCGTCTCCCGGACGACTCAGCGGCCGACTCCGGGCCGTGGTGACTGCGCGGTCTCAGCCGACCCGGCCGGCCAGGTCGAAGCAAGGGGAAGCAGGACCACGGAGGCACACCGGGGACTCGGCAGCCCGAACGGCTAGCCCCGGCCGGACCGAGCCGCGCGGGCGATCGCCACGACCGCCTTCTCCAGCGCGTACTCGGGGTCGTCCCCACCGCCCTTGACTCCCGCGTCGGCCTCTGCGACGGCCCGCAGCGCGACGGCGACTCCGTCCGGAGTCCAGCCCCGCATCTGCTGCCGCACCCGATCGATCTTCCACGGCGGCATCCCCAGCTCGCGCGCGAGGTCGGCCGGCCTGCCACCCCGTGCGGACGACAGCTTCCCGATCGCCCGCACCCCCTGTGCCAGCGCACTGGTGATCATCACGGGCGCCACCCCGGTCGCCAGGGACCACCGCAGCGCCTCCAACGCCTCCGCGGCCCGTCCCTCCACGGCCCGGTCGGCCACGGTGAAACTCGACGCCTCGGCCCGTCCCGTGTAGTACCGCCCGACGATCGCCTCGTCGATCGTCCCCTCGACGTCCGCGGTCAACTGGGACACCGCGGAAGCCAACTCCCTCAGGTCGCTCCCGATGGCGTCGACGAGCGTCTGGCACGCCTCGGGCGTCGCCGACCTCCCGAGCGCACGGAACTCGCCCCGCACGAACGCCAGCCGGTCCGCCGGCTTCGTCATCTTGGGGCACGCCACCTCCCGCGCCCCCGCCTTGCGCGCGGCGTCGAGCAGTCCCTTGCCCTTGGCCCCACCCGCGTGCAGCAGCACGAGGGTGATCTCCTCGACCGGCGCCCCCAGATACCCCTTCACGTCCTTGACCGTGTCGGCCGAAAGATCCTGCGCATTGCGTACGACCACGACCTTGCGCTCGGAGAAGAGCGACGGGCTCGTCAGCTCGGCGAGCGTGCCGGGCTGCAACTGGTCCGGGGTGAGGTCGCGTACGTCCGTGTCGGCGTCGGCGGCCCGGGCGGCGGCCACCACCTCCTGCACGGCACGGTCGAGCAGGAGATCCTCCTGGCCCACCGCGAGCGTGACGGGGGCGAGAGGGTCGTCTTGAGCTGTCTTCCTGGCCATCACCGAAAGCATCCCACGCGGCACCGACAACGCGTGCCGTGCGGGCAGCCCGCCCGGAGCCACGAGCGGGTCACGGCTCCTCGCGCCAGCCGTCCCACTCCCCCGCGAACTCGTCCAGCTCCTTGGGGTCGAGCTGCTCCTCCGGGTCCGTCAGGACGACCAGCCACTGGGCGTCCTCGGCATCGTCCTCACCGGCCAGCGCGTCCCGGACGAGCTGCGGCTCCTCATCGAGGGTGAACCGGTCACCGAGTGCTTCGGCCGCCTCTTCCGCCGCGTCGCGGTCGGGCAGTACCAGCACATGTCTCACATCACTCACGTGGACATTTTCCGATACGCCCGACGCCGCCCGCGCCGGGGGCCGAGATCCCGGCACCGCACTCCGCGCCGCCCACGCCACGACGGCTCCCCGCCCTCCGCGCTACGCCCGCGCCCGCACCTCGGGCACCCGCTCCAACTCGATCCCGAAGCGCTTCCGATAGGTGTCCAGTACCTCCTCGTCCGTCGCCAGCTCCGAGACCTCCTTCGCCCCGTCGGCCGTCGTCACCGTGAACTTCCGGCCGCTGAGCGTGATCCTTCCGCCCTCCTCCGTGACCCGTGAGCAGACGAGCGACCGTCCGAAGTGCGACTCCGGTGAGGTGCTGTGCCACCACGCGCCGACGACGAAGTCCTTGAGCACCCTCGGCCGTACCTCCATGCGGTACTGCGCCTTGCCGTCCCGGACGACGTCGAGGTCGCTGTCCTCCCGGCTCGCGCCGGGTCCCCGCACACCGGCGGTGTCCGGACCCGACTCGACGATCCGGAACGTGCCGCCCGGGTCCTTCTGCTCCCCTCTGCCGCCGAAGGCCAGCGGGTAGTGGCTGTGCGCCCCGAAGCCGACATCGGCCAGCCAGTCGCCCCCGTCCACCGTCCGCACCCGCAGGGCGAGGTGGTCGTACGGAATCCCGAGCATCCCCTCCTTCCCGTACACCCGCGCCGCGAGCAGGGTCACGTCGAAGCCCAGGGCGCCCAGCAACGCCCCGAACGCGCCGTTCAGTTCGTAACAGAAGCCACCCCTGTGCGCGCCGACCAGCTTGTCCAGCAGCCGCCGCTCCTCCAGCACGATCTCCTCGGCGAGATGGATCGACAGGTTCTCGAACGGCACCGTCTCCAGATGGCGCAACTGGAGCTCGCGCAGTACATCGGACGTGGGCCACGCGGGGTGCTGGGCCCCGATCCGGCGGAGGTAGGCGTCGGCCTGTGCGGAGTTCATGAGTTCAGTCTCTCGCCACGCTCAGCGCTCCGCCCGCACCCACGACCGCCAGCGCCCCGTCCTCGTCCGTGCGCAGCACCACCGCGCCCGCCGCCCGCAGCGTCGCCACGGTGCTCGGAGCCGGGTGTCCGTACGGGTTGTCCCTGCCACAAGAGATCAACGCGAGCCGCGGGGCGACCCTGCGCATGAGGTCCGGGTCCTGGTAGGCCGATCCGTGGTGGGCGACCTTGAGCACGTCCACCCGGCCGAGCTCGGCAGCCGCCGGTGTCCTCAACAGGGCTTGCTGCGCGGGGGGTTCGAGGTCGCCGAGGAGCAGGAGCCTCAGCCCTGTGGAACGCACCAGCAGGGTCACGCTCGCGTCGTTCGGGCCGTCCAGGAGCGGGGCCGGGTCGGCGGTCGAAGCAGGGGGCGGCCACAGCACCTGCCAGTCCAGGCTTCCGGCGCGCCGCCGCTCCCCGGCCGCCGCCCGCGTCACCGGGACGTGCCGTGCCGCGGCCTCCCTGCGCACGAACTCCGCCTGATCCGGTGGCTCTTCCAGACCCGTCGTCTCGATCGCGCCCACCGAACGCCCATGCAGCACGCCCGGCAGCCCCGCCACATGGTCGGCATGGAAGTGGGTCAGCACGACGAGCGGAATCCGGGTGACGCCGAGAGCGCTCAGACAGCGGTCGACGAGCACCGGGTCGGGTCCTGCGTCCACCACGGCCGCACTGCCGTCCCCCGCCGCGAGCACCGTGGCATCCCCCTGTCCCACGTCGCACATCGCGAACCGCCAGCCCGGCGGCGGCCATCCCGTGATGACCCTGGTGAGCGGGGGCGGCTGCACCACGAGCAGCAGGAACAGCAGCACGAAGGCGCCGCTCAGCCATGGATGTCCCACGAGCCGCCGGCAGGCGATCACGACGACCACCGTGGCCAGGGCGAGCAGCACGGCCCCCGTCCAGTCGTCCGGCCAGTCCACTCCCCCGCCGGGCAGGGACGCGCCTGTTCGGGCGATGTCCGCGATCCATCCGGCCGGCCAACTCGCCGACCACGCGAAGGCCTCGGCGACCGGCATCGCCACGGAGGCCGTCGCCAGTGTCGCGAACCCCAGCACCGTCGCCGGCGCGACCGCGAACTCCGCGAGGAGATTGCACGGCACGGCCACCAGGCTCACCCGGGCCGACAGGAGCGCGACGACCGGCGCGCACAGCGCCTGAGCCGCGGCGGCAGCGGCGAGCGCCTCGGCCATGCGTGGCGGCACACGACGCCTCCGCAGAGCGGCACTCCAGCGCGGGGCGAGCGTGAGCAGGGCGCCGGTCGCCAGGACGGAGAGCAGGAAGCCGTAACTCCGCGCGAGCCACGGGTCGTACAGCACCAGCAGCAGGACGGCCGTGGCCAGCGCGGGGATCAGCGATCTGCGGCGGCCGGTCGCGATGGCGAGCAGCGCGATCGACCCGCAGGCCGCTGCCCGCAGCACACTCGGGTCCGGTCGGCACACGATCACGAAGGCGAGCGTGAGCGCTCCGCCGAGCAGCGCGGTCGCTCTGAGCGGCACACCCATCAGGCGCGCCAGGCCGCGCCGCTCGGCGCGCTGGGCCAGCCCGAGCGGGCCGATGAACAGGGCCAGCAGGATGGTGAAGTTGCCGCCGCTGACCGCCAGGAGGTGCGTGAGATCGGTCGCCTTGAAGGCGTCGTCCAGCTCTGTCGTGACGTGGGACGTGTCTCCGACCACCAGCCCCGGCAGCAGTGCCCGTGCGTCCGCGTCCAGCCCGTCGGTGGCCTCCCGCAGCCCTTCGCGCAGGCGGCCGGCGAACCGCTGCGGCCCAGACGGTTCTCCCACCACCTCCGGCCGCGCGCGTTCCGGCACGCGCAGCACGGCCGCGGTGTCGTCACCGTCCGACAGCGCCGGCACGAGTCGACCCGACACGCGCAGCCGCGTGGACGGCAGCAGGGACAGCCAGGACGAGCCGTCACCGGAGGTCCGGGGCGAGCCCCGCGCCGAACGCGCGTCGACGATCACGAGCACGGGTGTCCGCGTGGCGACCACCGTGCCGTCCGACCGTGTGACGCGCCTGACCTCCGCGTCGAACAGCACGGCCGTAGGTGCCATGTGGTCTCCCTTGATCCGTGGCCGGGTGAGCCGGGGATCGGACGTGACCTCCAGCTCCACTGTCACGTGGGCGAACCGCCTTGCCAGTTCGGGCACGGGGCCACGTCGCTGGTCCGCCCCGTGCAGACCCGCCGAGGCCGCGGCCGCGGCGACGCAGAGCAGGACGGCCGCTGCGGAGACCCGCCTCCAGGAACGCGCAGGCCCTTCCCCGTCTCCGTGCGCCGTGCGGGCGCGCCTCCACTCGGTCAGCAGCAGCGCGAGGCCCACGAGCAGGGAGACGACGACCACACCCGTCGCCCAGCCGGACGGGGCGGCCACCGTCACGGCCGCGGTCGCCCAGACCGCCAGGGCCGGCGGCACGAGGCGGAGATCCGTCGGACCCTCTTCCCTCGGGTTGGCGGCACCGAGCCGCTTCCCCGAGGCGGCGTGCACGGCCCGTCGGCTCGCGGCGCCGTCGAGCGGGCCCTCCACCGTGCCGCGCGGCTCCATCGGTGGCGGCCCGCTCATGGCCGCACCAGATTCCGCAGGTCCGCGAAGCGACGATCGCCGATCCCGTTCACCTCTCGCAGTTCGTCCACGGAGCGGAAGCCTCCGTGCTGGGTGCGGTAGTCGATGATGTGCCGGGCGAGGACGGGACCGACGCCGGGGAGCCCGTCGAGTTGTTCCACGGTGGCCGTGTTGAGGGCGACCGGAGCGGAGGGCGCGGCCCCGGCGACGGATCCGCCCGCTCCGGCCGGGCCCGAACCGCCTGTGCCGGGCCCCGTCACGGGGGCCGGTCCACCGACCACGATCTGTTCGCCGTCCACGAGGAGTCGCGCGCGGTTGAGCGCGTCGGTGTCCGTGCCCGGCCGCACTCCGCCTGCGGCACGAAGCGCGTCCTCGACCCGGGAACCGGCCGGCAGCCGTTGCAGTCCGGGGCTCCGTACCTTTCCGCCGACGTCCACGACGATCCCGCTCCCGGCGGCACCGACGGGAGCCGGCGCTCCCGTCGAGGCATCGGGGCTCGTCCCCGTTTCCCCCTCCTGCCCGCTCCGCCCCTCTTCGTCGCCGTAGGGAGCCGCTGCCCGCACCACCTCGGGTGCGCGAACCGACTGGGTCCGGCCGGTCCAGAAGTGCTGCACGGCGAGGACCGCAGCGACCACCAGCACCACCGTGAGGGCGACCAGGCTCCGGCGTTCAAGACCGCACCTCGGCTGCAACCACAACGGCAGCCGCTCCCGCACGGCGAGTCCCGCCCGGTGCCGCCAGGCTGCCCGCTCCGGCACGTCCGAAGTGGCGTCCTCCTGCCGTACGGCGCCTGCGCGCAGGTCGGCGCGCTTCTTCGGAGCGGCGCTCCCCTGAAGGCCGGTCCCTTCGTGGAGGCCGGCCTCTTCATACAGTTCGGCTTCCTCGAGCAGATCCGCGTCCTCGTGCAGCTCTGCGCCCGTGCGCGAGGCCGCACGAGCCGCGACCCTGGCCACGGTGAGCCCGACGGCGGGCTCGTCCGCATCCCTCGCCGCGTGGTCCACCCTCGGCGGTCCGTGCCCCAACTCCCGCCGCTCCACGGGCCTTGTGGTGAAGAGCGCCTCCGCGCGCAGCCGGAGCGCCTCGGCGGACGCCTCGCGGCGCAGGGCGCGGCTTCGCGGGTGCCGACGTCGATGGCCGTCGCGGCCGTCGGACGAGGGCCCGCGTCCGGGGCCGCTGGTCGGTGTGGCTGTGCGTGTGCGTGATCGAAGTGCCATGCGACGAGAATCCGGCATGACATCGCTCTCGCGATGATCTTGCTCAATTCCAGTGGATTACCACTCAGTTGTGGATAACTCCGTCACTCGCACGGGCTGCGGACGGCGCCCGCCGCCGCACGCAGGGCCGGACGCGCTGTGGACGGTATCCATCACTACACGCGGGGCCGCCCGGGCCACGCGGCCCGCCCAGCGCGCCCGGGTCGCGGCGCGTGACGCCGACGGTCACCCACCGCCCGCGGTCGCATGTCTCACCGAGGCGAGACGACCGCCCCGAGCAGTCCAGGGCCCGTGTGCGCCCCGATCACCGCGCCCACCTCGCTGACGTGAAGATCCGCAAGCCCGGGGACCCGCTCGCGCAGGCGGTCCGCGAGTGCCGACGCCTTCTCGGGGGCGGCCAGGTGATGAACGGCGATGTCGACCTGGGCGCTGCCCGCGCGCTCGGCCACGATCTCCTCCAGCCGGGCGATCGCCTTGGACGCCGTCCGCACCTTCTCCAGGGGTTCGATGCGGCCGTCGTCCAGGCGCAGCAGCGGCTTCACCGCGAGCGCGGAGCCCAGCAGCGCCTGGGCAGCTCCGATCCGGCCGCCGCGGCGCAGGTAGTCGAGGGTGTCGACGTAGAAGTAGGCGGAGGTGCCCGCGGCCCGCTTCTCGGCGGCGGTGACCGCCTCGTCGACCGTGCCGCCCGCCTCGGCGGACTCGGCCGCGGCGAGGGCGCAGAAGCCGAGCGCCATCGCGATCATTCCGGTGTCCACCACACGCACGGGCACCGGAGCCTCCCGTGCCGCGAGGACCGCCGCGTCGTACGTGCCGGACAGCTCTGCGGACAGATGGAGGGAGACGATGCCGGTGGCGCCCGATTCGGCGACCCTGCGATAGGCCTTGGCGAAGACCTCGGGGCTGGGCCGGGACGTGGTGACGGATCGGCGTTTCTGCAGTGCCTGGGCCAGGGCGCGGGCCGAGATCTCCGTGCCCTCTTCGAGTGCCTGGTCGCCGAGGACCACGGTCAGGGGCACCGCTGTGATGCCGTGGCGCTCCATCGTCCGCGGCGGCAGGTAGGCCGTTGAATCGGTGACGATCGCGACATGGCGGGACATGAGCTGGAGGTTACCTGTCGGCGTGGCCGGGCGGCAGCCCGGCCCCTACCAGCTCTTGTCGCAGCGACCGGATCAAGTCGTGCTCTCGGGGCGGGGCTTCTTCTGCCAGGGGTAGGCGGGGCCTCGGACCGGCGGGTCGATGGCGGACCGGGTCGGCTCCTCGGCCCGGCGGGACTCCGGGCTCTCCGGCCAGGTCTGTCCGCCGGACGCGGCCTCGTCCGCCGCCGGGGCCTCGGGCCAGCCGGCGGCGGCCGGTCCCGGTTCCTCGGTCCAGTGCCGCAGTGCGCCGGCTTCCACGTCGATCTGCGCGCTCAGTGAGTCCAGGTCGTCGTCGGCGAAGCGGCGGGCCCGGTCGCGCGCGGCCCAGCGCAGCGAGTCCGCGGACTGGGTGATGCGCTCGGTGCGCTCGCGCAGGGCGGGCAGCCGGGCGGCGAGCGTGGCCCGGTCGGGCTCGCTCTCCAGGCGCTTGAGCTCGTCGTCCAGTTCGTGCCCGTGCGCGCTGAGCCGCTCGAAGAGGCCCAGGGATTCCTTGAGGGACTCGTCGTCCGCCACACCCGCGTGCAACGCGTCCTGCGTGGCGCGCATGGAGGTGCGCAGCTTGAGGCGGAGCTCGGCGAGCTCGCCCGTGGGGCCGGGCTGAGCGAGGGTCCTGGCACGCAGCGTGGTGTCCTCGACCGTGCGGCGTGCCTGCGAGATCGTGCGGTCCACACCACGCTTGGCGGCGCCGATCACCTTCACCGTGGCGTACGCGCCGAGTACCACGAACAGCAGGAAGAGCAGCGCGATTACTGTGATCAAGGTTCCCACCACGCTCCTCCTCCATTGCCGCGACAGGTCTCGTCGCGCTCTTCAACGGTAAACGCCACGGGCAGGTTCGGAGTTCCTGGAGAACCCCGAACCTGCCCGTAGGGGACTACCCCGAGCCCGCCCGGCGGCCGGGCGGGCAGGACGGCTAGGCCGTCACGATGTTCACCAGCTTCGGCGCGCGCACGATCACCTTGCGGATGCCCGCGCCACCCAGCGCCGCGACGACCTTCTCGTCGGCCAGCGCCACCTTCTCCAGCTCCTCGTCGGAGATGACCGGGGAGACCTCCAGGCGTGCCTTGACCTTGCCCTTGATCTGCACGACGCAGGTCACGGTCTCGTCGACGACGTACGCCGGGTCGGCGACCGGGAAGTCGTGGTGGACGACCGAGTCCGTGCGGCCCAGCCGGCGCCACAGCTCCTCGGCGATGTGCGGGGCCAGCGGCGCGATCAGCAGCACCAGGGGCTCGGCGACCGAGCGCGCGACGGGGCCGCCCGCCTTGGTCAGGTGGTTGTTCAGCTCGGTGACCTTGGCGATGGCGGTGTTGAACCGCATGCCCTCCAGGTCCTGGCGGACACCGTCGATCGCCTTGTGCAGGGCGCGCAGCGTCTCCTCGTCCGGTTCGGCGTCGACGACGGTGACCTCACCGGTCGCCTCGTCGACGACGTTGCGCCACAGTCGCTGCAGCAGGCGGAACTGGCCCACCACCGCGCGCGTGTCCCACGGCCGGGAGACGTCCAGGGGGCCCATGGCCATCTCGTACAGACGCAGGGTGTCCGCGCCGTACTCGGCGCAGATCTCGTCCGGAGTGACGGCGTTCTTCAGGGACTTGCCCATCTTGCCCAGCAGCCGGGAGACCTTCTCGCCCTGGTGGTAGTAGGCGCCGTCGCGCTCCTCCACCTCGGCGGCCGACACGGCGATGCCGCGGCTGTCGCGGTACACGAAGGCCTGGATCATGCCCTGGTTGAACAGCTTGTGGAACGGCTCGGCCGAGGAGACGTGGCCCAGGTCGAACAGCACCTTGGACCAGAAGCGCGCGTACAGCAGGTGCAGCACCGCGTGCTCGGCGCCGCCGACGTACAGGTCGACGCCGCCGTGCGGCCGGCCCTCGCGCGGGCCCATCCAGTACTGCTCGATGGCCGGGTCGACCAGCTTCTGGTCGTTGTGCGGGTCCAGGTAGCGCAGCTCGTACCAGCAGGAACCGGCCCAGTTCGGCATGGTGTTGGTCTCGCGGCGGTACTTCTTGGGGCCGTCGCCCAGGTCCAGCGTGACGTTGACCCAGTCCTCGTTGCGGGACAGCGGCGTCTCGGGGGACGTGTTCGCGTCGTCCGGGTCGAAGGTGCGCGGCGAGTAGTCCTCGACCTCCGGCAGTTCCAGGGGCAGCATCGACTCGGGCAGCGAGTGGGCGATGCCGTCCTCGTCGTAGACGATCGGGAAGGGCTCGCCCCAGTAGCGCTGGCGGCTGAACAGCCAGTCGCGCAGCCGGAAGTTGACCGTGCCCTCGCCGATGCCCTTGCGCTCCAGCCACTCCGTCATGCGGGCCTTGGCGTCGACGACGCCCAGGCCGTCCAGGGAGATCTCCTCGCCGGCGGAGTTGACGATCTTCGCGTCGTACGAGGCGAAGGCGTCGTCCCAGGTGGACGCGTCCGTGCCGCGGTCGTCCGAGGGCTCCACGACACAGCGCATGGGCAGCTCGAAGGCACGGGCGAACGCGAAGTCGCGGGTGTCGTGCGCGGGGACGGCCATGATCGCGCCGGTGCCGTAGCCCATCAGCACGTAGTCGGCGATGAAGACCGGGACCTGCTCGCCGTTGACCGGGTTGGTGGCGAACGTGCCCGTGAAGACGCCGGTCTTGTCCTTGGCCTCGGCCTGGCGCTCGACGTCGGACTTGGAGGCGGCCTGGGCGCGGTAGGCGGCGACGGCCTCGGCGGGGGTCGCGTGCCCGCCCGTCCACACCTCGTGGGTGCCCTCGGGCCATGCGTCCGGGGTGAACTTCTCGACCAGCGGGTGCTCGGGGGCCAGCACCATGTAGGTGGCGCCGAACAGGGTGTCCTGGCGGGTGGTGAAGACCGTGATCGCTTCGCCGTCGATCGGGAAGTCGACGCGGGCGCCCTCGGAGCGGCCGATCCAGTTGCGCTGCTGCAGCTTGATGGCCTCGGGCCAGTCCAGCGCGTCCAGGTCGTCCAGCAGCCGGTCGGCGTACGCGGTGATGCGCATGTTCCACTGGCGCAGCTTGGCCTTGAAGACGGGGAAGTTGCCGCGCTCGGAGCGACCGTCGGCGGTGACCTCCTCGTTGGCCAGCACGGTGCCCAGCCCGGGGCACCAGTTGACCGGCGCGTCGGAGGCGTACGCCAGGCGGTACTCGCTCAGGACGTCCGCACGCTCGGAGGCGGTCAGTTCGTTCCACGCGCGCGTGGTGCCGTCGGCGGCCTGGACGGCACGGTCACCGCTCTCGAACTGGGCGATCAGCTCGCTGATGGGACGGGCCTTGGCGGCCTCGTCGTCGTACCAGGAGTTGAAGATCTGCAGGAAGATCCACTGGGTCCACTTGTAATAGTCCGGGTCGATCGTGGCGAACGACCGGCGCTTGTCGTGGCCCAGGCCCAGGCCGCGCAGCTGGGCCTTCATGTTCTCGATGTTGGCCTCGGTGGAGACCCGCGGGTGCGTGCCCGTCTGCACGGCGTACTGCTCGGCGGGCAGGCCGAAGGCGTCGAAGCCCAGCGTGTGCAGGACGTTGTGGCCGGTCATCCGCTGGAACCGGGCGAATACATCGGTGGCGATGTAGCCCAGGGGGTGACCGACGTGCAGGCCCGCACCGGAGGGGTACGGGAACATGTCCATGATGAACTTCTTGGGCTTGGCGACCAGCTCGGGGTCCCCGGCCAGGTCACCGCTCGGGTTGGGCGCCTCGTACGTGCCGTCGGCGTCCCAGAAGTCCTGCCAGCGTGCCTCGATCTCAGCGGCCAGCCCGGCCGTGTAGCGGTGCGGCGCCGCCACCTCGGCGGTGGCAGCGGTAGTCGTCTCGCTCATGATCCTCAAAGCTCCATCGATCGTCTCTGCCAGCGGAAATGAAAAAACCCCTCGCACAGGAGGGGACGCCGCGCCGATTCCGACCACGATCTCTTCAGTGGTCAGGACTGATCAGCGCGGCTCGCTAAGCAGAAGGCGTACGGCACGCATGGCGTCAGGGTACCGCAGCCGCCGCGGGCGTCGCGACGAGGTTCCGGGCCGCGCGGCACGCCGTGCCACCGTCCCGATCACCGAAAAAAGCTGAACGATATTCAAATATTACTTCGCGTAACAGCCTCTAAGGGACAACACAAAGACCCGATTGCCCTTTGGTAACAACGCAATAACTCAAACCTCGTACTCCTCGGTATGGCTCCACTTAGAGTGCCGCTTCGGGACCGCTTCCCCGAACCGTTGGGAGTAACCCCCCATGAACCCTCGTCGCAACAACAGCTCGATACCCCGGTCGGGCCGCTCGGCCTACGGGGCGATGACGGCTGCCGCTCTGTTGCTCATCCCCCTGGTCGTGCTGGTCGGAGGTGACGGCCTGCGCGACTTCCTCAACTTCGGCGCCGGCGTGCTCTCGCTGGTCGCCCTCACCTGCTCGGTCATCTGGGGACTCCTCGCCACCGACCGGCTCTTCCTGAACACGCGCCAGCGGCTGGTCGCCCAGGCCGTGCACAGGACGACCGCCGTCTCCTCGGTCGCCTTCCTGCTGCTGCACATCACGGTCAAGCTGGCGCTCGACCACACCACCCTGATCGCCGCGCTGATCCCCTTCGGACTCGGCGTCACGGGCAGCAACGGGCTGATCGGCCTGGGCTCGCTGGCCGGTCTGCTGATGATCTTCACGGCCATCACCGGCGCGCTGCGCAGCGCCTTCGCGTCCCCCGCGCCGGTCGCGGCACGCTGGCGGGCCGTGCACATGCTGGCCTATCCGGCCTGGTGCTCGGCTCTGGTGCACGGCCTCTACGCGGGTCGCGCCGCCAAGCCGTACGTCACCGTGTCCTACAGCCTCTGCCTGATCGCCGTGATGGGCGCCCTGGCGCTGCGCTCGGCGTCCGCCCCGTTCAAGCGCAAGGTCGCCGACCGCATCCTGTCGGTCCTCGGGGAGAGCAACGGCCCCGGCGCCCGTCCCTTCCGCGAGGAGCAGGAGGCCCCCCGCGGGGCCGCGGCGCAGTCCCCGCTGCCCGGCTTCGCGGGACGCTCCGCCAGGCAGTCCGCCCAGGACACGTTCGCAGCGCCGCCGCGCACCCCGTCCGCGACGGGCCTGTACGACGCCGCTCAGGACACAGCGGCCACCGGCACCGGCATGTCCGGCTTCGCGGCCGCCTACCGCGCCGTGTCGGGCGGCACTCCGGGCGTGGACGGCGCCGGGCAGAGCCAGACCGAGCGCTTCCAGATGCCCCTGGAGATGCAGCCCACGGAGACGTTCCCGCGCGTCGACGGCAGCAGCACGTCGGGCAGCTGGCCCATCCCCTCGCCGCCCCCCGTCGGCGAGGCGCCCCAGTCGGCCTACGACCCGCTGAACGACACGGGATACAACGTTCCTGTCTATGACAATTCGGCTGCCGGCGCCTACGGAACAAGTGACTTGTACGACACCGGTGAGACGAACCCCTCCTACGGCACGTACAACACCAACGACACGTACGACAGCGGTCCCACGACTGAAGTACTGCCGGGCGCCTACGACGCTCCTGGCCCTGGTGAATCATGGAACGCCCCCAGCGGAGGCTTTAGGTGAACGAGGCCCTGCCCGACGTCCCGGAAGTCCGTGTAGTCGGACTTCCACAGCTCACGTCGGGCTTCGACCTGGTTGAACGACTCGATCTGCCCATGCACCTCAAGGTGCACGGGCCGCTCGAACCGATGGGTGGCGAACAACTCGCGGGCCTCGCCGAGGCCATCTCTCTGAAGGGGCGCGGTGGCGCGGGTTTCCCCTTCGCCAAGAAACTGCGCTCGGTCGCCGAATCGGCCATCCAGAAGGGCATCCGCCCCGTGGTGGTCGTGAACGGAAGCGAGGACGAACCGGCCTGCCGCAAGGACACGGTGCTCATCAACCGTGCCCCGCACCTCATCCTGGACGGCGCCCTGCTGGCGGCGGAGGCCATGGGTGCGCGCACCCTGGTCATCGGGGTGACGCGTGCGTCCACGCAGGCCTCGATGGAAGCCGCGCTGGCCGAGCGCGGCTTGAGCAACCGGCGCGGGTCCGCCCTCCGCGCGCGCGTGCAGCGCAACCCGGTGCGGATGGTGACCGGCGCTGCCGCCTCGCTGATCCGCTCCATCGACGGCGGCCCGGCCATCCCGCCCGGCCGCAAGATCAGCGCGTCGCAGAGCGGCGTCGGCG
Organism: Streptomyces sp. Tue6028; assembly: GCF_002300165.1. Classification (GTDB taxonomy): domain Bacteria; phylum Actinomycetota; class Actinomycetes; order Streptomycetales; family Streptomycetaceae; genus Streptomyces; species Streptomyces siamensis. The sequence goes on from NZ_MLCE01000013.1 coordinate 148,624, forward strand.
GGGCACCGACGCTGCTGTCCAATGCCGAGACCTTCGCCCAGCTGGCGATCGCCGCGCGCATCGGCCCCGACCGCTACCGCAACACCGGTCTGTACGACGAGCCCGGCACCGTCATGCTCACCGTCTCCGGGGCGGTCGCCCGCCCCATGGTGATCGAGGTGCCGACCGGCGTGCCGCTGCGGTACGTGCTGCAGCTCGCCGGCGCCCCGCCGCTGCCGCAGGGCGTACTGACCGGCGGCTACCACGGCAAGTGGCTGGACGCGGCGACCCTCAACGAGGCGATCGTCTCGCGCAACTCGCTGGACGCCGTGGGCGGCGCGCTCGGCGCGGGCGCGATCCTCCCGATCACCCAGCAGACGTGCCCCCTGGGCGAGTCGCTGCGCGTGGCGCAGTGGCTGGCCGAGGAGAGCGCGGGTCAGTGCGGCCCCTGCTACCTCGGCCTGCCCGCCGCGGCGCGCGGCCTGGAGGACATCCTCAACGGCGGTGGCCCGGCGGCCCTGGAGGCCGTCAAGCAGGTCGCCAAGGCCGTGAAGCGGCGCGGCGCCTGCTCCCACCCGGACGGCTCGGCGATGTTCATCGAGTCGACCATCAAGGCGTTCACCGACGACCTCGCCGCGCACGTGCTCGGAAACGGCTGCGGAAGGCCCGTGGAGGGCGTTCTGCCGCTCTTCGAGGGCGGCAGGCAGCCCACGGGCCTCCCGGGCGGCCAGGCCCAGGAGGAGACCGGCCCGAGCCGGCAGAAGATCTTCGTGGACTGGACGCTGTGCCGCGGGCACGGCCTGTGCGCCGACATCCTCCCCGAGGTCTTCGAACTGGGCGCCGACGGATTCCCCACCGTCGCCCAGGCCTCCGTGCCCCGCTACGCGGAGGCCAAGGCACTGCGCGCCGTGCGGCGCTGCCCGGCGCTCGCCCTGCGCATCGAGGAGGACACCCGGTCCTCGGCCCCCGCGCGGAACAACCTGCCGGTGCTCTCCCAGGGACGTGGCCGCCGGGCACTCGGCAGCGGCCGCTGAACACGAAGAAGCGGGCCACCCGATCGGGTGGCCCGCCATCAACGTCTGTGGAGCTAAGGAGAATTGAACTCCTGACCTCCTGCATGCCATGCAGGCGCTCTACCAACTGAGCTATAGCCCCTCGCGGTCTTGCGGCGGAGCCGCATATCGACCGTGTCGCCCGGTTTCCCCGGCGGCGTCGCCAACATTACACGGTCACCTGGGTGCATCACCAAATCGTTTCCCTTCTGTACGGATTCGGGCGCTAGTGTCGGCCTTCGTGACCGTGATCGCGCTCCCCCGTGTCAGACGTCGTACGCCCGTCGCCGTGGGGGTGTGCCTGCTGTCGTTCGCGGCCTTCTGGTGGGCGCAGCGGGCCGCGCACGTATCGATGATCGATCTGATGGTCTACCGGGCGGAGGGAGAGACGGTCCGTGCGGGCGGCGACCTCTACGCGCTGCGCACGACCGAGGCCCATCTGCCCACCACCTACCCGCCCTTCGCGGCGCTGCTGTTCACGCCGCTGACGCTGCTGGACACGACGAGCATGCGCGCGGTGGCCACCACCGGAAATCTGGCCCTCCTTGTGGCGTTCGTCGCACTCTCGCTGCGACTCGTGGGCCACACGCGCGTGGAGGGCGCCTGGTGGGTGGCGGCGGCGGCCGTGTGGTGCGAGCCGGTGTGGACGACGCTGCGGTACGGCCAGATCAATCTGCTGCTGGCCGTACTGGTGCTGTGGGATCTGTCACGGCGACCGGGGCGCCGCTGGGCCGGGGTGGGCATCGGGATCGCCGCGGCGATCAAGCTGACGCCCGCGCTGTTCGCGGTGTTCCTGCTGGTCACCGGTGTCGTGGAGCGCTCCGGCAGGGGCTCGGCGGGGCCTTGGCTGCGCCACGCGCGCGGGGCCGCCGTCGCGTTCGCCGGGGCGACGCTGCTGGCGGCGGCCCTGCTGCCGCACGACTCCTCGCGGTTCTGGACCCGCATGGTCTTCGAGGCCGGCCGGGTCGGGCTCGTCGAGGACACCGCCAACCAGTCGCTGCGCGGTCTCCTGGCCCGGTTGCTGCACACCACCGAGCCCGGGGCCCTGTGGGCCGTCGCCGCGGCCCTGGCGGGCGTTCTGGGCCTTGCCGTGGCCGTCGCCGCCGAGCTGCGCGGGCTGCGGGCCTGGGCTACGGTCGCCTGCGCGGTGACGGCCCTACTGATCAGTCCCGTGTCGTGGTCGCACCACTGGGTGTGGTGCGTGCCGATGGCGTTGCTCCTCGCCACGAAGAGCCGCACGGCGGCCGTCTGCGCGGCCCTGGCCTTTTGCACCTACTCCCTGTGGTGGGTGCCACACGGTCCGGGCAGGCTGGAACTGCACCAGAACGGCGTCGAGTTGACACTGTCGTCCCTCTACGTGGGAGTCGGTTGCGCCTTCCTGGCCCTGGTCGGGGTCAGGCTGTGGCGAACGAGTAGAACCGCTTGAGGGTGCAGTGCTCGTCGAGGAGCCGTCCGTAGATCGGCTCGCCCTCCAGCTCGCGGTACGTCTCGATCGGGTCGCCTTTTATGATCAGCGCCCGCGCGCACTCCTCGCACCAGTACTGGTAGTCGTGGTTGACCGGCTCCATGTCGCGGACGATCGGCGTACCACTGCCGCACCAATCGCACTTCCGCCTGTGTGCACCCATCGATCAGCTCCAGCTGTGGCCGCAGGCCGTGCACACGTAGGAGATCCCGCCGTTGTCGCCGAGGACCTGGGCGACGTGGACCGATCCGCAGGAAGGGCAGTCGAGGAGAGTGGCTTTTTCCGTCTCGGTGCCACTTCGAGGAGATCGTCGACCTCCTCGCGGATGCTCGCAGGCATCGCTACTCCCTCCCGTCGGGCCGCGCCCCCTTCCGGCCGTTTGATTCTGCCACGGCCGGAGCAATACGGTCAGCGACGCCTGCGTACCAGTCCGGACACGGCACCCACCAAGGCCGTCGCGGCCAGCGCGTACATGCATGTGAGGAGCGCGTCCGCAGAGGTATACGCCCCCGGAGCCCCAAGTGACTCAAGCCGGTTCAAGAACAGAGTGCCGAAGGCCGCTACACCCATCAGCTGACCGAGCTGGGTGACGGTCGCGAGCAATCCGCTGGCGTCCGCCGCGTCCTCGGGCCGCACCGTCGCCAGCGCCCTGGTGAGCGTGGGGCTGAACCCGAGCGCGAGCCCGGCCCCGACACCCGCGAACGCCACGTACAGCCATGCTCCGCCGTCGCCCCCGCCGTCGAGGACGGCTCCTACGCCGGCCACGGAGCCCGCGGCGAGCACGAAGCCGGCCGGTATCAGGGCACGCTGCCAAGAGGCGGGCCAGTTGCGCCAGGTCAGGCCGACCAGGCCGAAGATCACCGCGGTCGGCGCGAAGGTGAGGCCCGCCCGCAGGGCGCTGTAGCCGAGCCCGCCCTGGATGTGCAGGGTGAGCGAGAACAGGAAGCCCGCGTTGACCGCCATCACGGCCAGCAGCCGGAAGACCGCGAGACCGATGCCGGGATGACGCAGCACCCGCGGCGCGATCAGCGGCGCTCCGCCGCGCCGGGCCAGCCGGGACTCGTACCGGCCGAACAGGGCGAAGAACACCGCGGCCGACCCGAGCGAGAACCACGACCACAGCGGCCAGTCCTCCTCCTGCCCGAGCACGAGCGGCACGGTGAACAGTGAGACGGCGGCGGCGAGCAGCACGAGACCCGGCACGTCGAGGCCGCGCGAGCGTTCCAGGGCCCGGGCGTCGTCCCGCGGCAGGACCCGCCGGCCGACGGCCAGCAGGACGAGACCGACGGGCACGTTGACGAGGAACACAGGACGCCAGCCCGTGCCGAACAGATCGGCGCTGACGAGCAGGCCGCCCAGCACCTGTCCGGCAGCGGCGCCGGTGGCAAGGATGGCCGCGTACGCGCCGAGGGCGCGCGCCCGTGCCTCGCCGGTGAAGTTGCGCTGGATCAGACTGAGGACCTGCGGGATCATCACGGCCGATCCGGCGCCCTGCACCAGCCGGAAGGCGATCAACTCCCCCGTTCCCTGGGCCAGTCCGCAGGCCAGCGAGGCAGCGGTGAAGATGGCGAGTCCGGCCAGGTAGACACGGCGGTGGCCGAGCCGGTCGCCCAGCCGGGCTCCGGTGATCAGCAGCACGGCGTAGGAGATGGAGTACCCGGCGACCACCAGTTGCAGTCCCGCGCCGGACGCGTGGAGTTCGGAGCCGATGGTGGGCACCGCGACGTTCACGATGAACACGTCGAGCAGTGCCATGAACTGGGCCGCGAGCACGACCGCGAGCAGTCGTCCCGGCCGATTGTCAGTGCCAGGGTTTTTACTGTCAGCAGGACTTGGACCGCGTGCGGGCCCTGTGCCCGCGGGGGTTGTCGTCGTCATGCCGTCGAGCGTGGCGGCGGCCGGATACCGGTAACGAGAGCCCCTCGATGCTGGTAGTGACAGCACCTGGCAGCGGTCGGGTCCGGCACGGACCATGGTGACGGGGGATGTGGAGCCGATGAGCACGACACAACGCCGCAGGCCGGAGCTGGCCGCCTTTCTGCGCAGCAGGCGGGCGCGGGTGACACCCGCGGACGTCGGGATGCCGCCGGGCTTCCGGCGGCGCACGCCGGGGCTGCGCCGCGAGGAGGTGGCCCAGCTCTCCGGCGTCGGGGTCACCTGGTACACCTGGCTCGAACAGGGCCGCCCGATCAACGCCTCCCCGCAGGTCCTGGACGCGGTCGCCCGGACACTGCGCCTCGACCAGCCCGAGCGCGAGCACCTGTACCACCTGGCCGAGGTGCCTTACGAGCAGGATCCCCCGGCCGCCGCACGAGCCGTCGGTCCGGAGATCCAGGGCGTCATCGACGCCGTCGACCCGCACCCGGCCGTGGTCTACAACGCGCGCTTCGACATCCTCGCCACCAACCGCGCCTACCGCGACGTGTTCTTCACGCCCCAGACCGCCAACTCGGGCATGGGCAACGCGCTGTGGACACTGTTCACCGTGCCCGAGCCGGCCTGTCCCCTGGTGTTCCGGGAGTCCGAGCTCCCGGTGATGGTGGCGACGCTGCGTTCGTCCTACGGGCTGCATGCCGGCGAGCCGGCGTGGGAGGACTTCATATGCCGCTTGTCGGAGGCGAGTCCGCACTTCGCCCGGCTGTGGCGCAACGGCGACGTGGTACCGCCCGGCCCGCGGGTGAAGACGTTCCGGCACGCGGCGGTCGGTGAGATGCGGATGACGTCGATCTCCCTGTCCATCCACGGTCTGCCGGAGTGCCGGATCGTGGTGTACCAGCCGGTGGACGAGGAGACGAGCCTGCGCGTGGCGCGACTGCGGGCGCTGATGACGCAGGAGACCACGGGGACGACAACGAAAAATCCCGCTCCCTGACGGGAACGGGATCCTTCATCACCGATCTTTGACAACTCCAAAGAGAGTCATTGTGTGGAGCTAAGGAGAATTGAACTCCTGACCTCCTGCATGCCATGCAGGCGCTCTACCAACTGAGCTATAGCCCCTTGCGTTCTTCCCGATCAGCGGGCCGAACAAGAAGAACCTTAGCCTGCGACCAGCCAGAAAGTGAAATCCGGTCCCGACGGGCCCCGGGACCGGACAGCGGGCCGCTCAGTCGTCGTCCCCGAGCACGGGCTCCGGCAGGGTGCCGGCGTTGTGCTCCAGGAGCCGCCAGCCGCGGGCGCCCTCCCCGAGGACGGACCAGCAGCAGTTGGAGAGGCCGCCGAGGCTCTCCCAGTGACGGGACTCCAGGCCGAGGAGACGGCCGATGGTGGTGCGGATGGTGCCGCCGTGGCTGACCACCACGAGGGTGCCGTCCTCGGGGAGTTTGTCGGCGTGCCGCAGCACCACGGGGGCGGCGCGGTCGGCGACCTCGGTCTCCAGTTCGCCCCCGCCGCGGCGCACCGCCTCACCACGCTTCCAGGCGGAGTACTCGTCGCCGTAGCGGCCGATGATCTCCTCGTGCGTCAGCCCCTGCCAGACGCCCGCGTACGTCTCGCGCAGGCCCTCGTCGTGGGTGACGTCGAGGTCGGTGAGCTCGGACAGCTCCGCGGCCGTCGCCGCGGCGCGCTGGAGGTCCGAGGCGACGATGGCGTCGGGCTTCAGCGAGGCCAGCAGCCGGGCGGCGCGACGGGCCTGGCCCACGCCGGTCTCGGTCAGCTCGATGTCCGTCGAGCCCTGGAAGCGGCGCTCCAGGTTCCAGGAGGTCTGGCCGTGCCGCCACAGGATGATGCGACGGCCCCGGCCGGGCTTCTTCCCGGCCTCTGCGCTCACCGGAGCTCTCCCAGTTCGGCGGCGTCCTCCTCGGCCTGGAGCTTGGCGTGCTCGGCGGCCTTGCCCCGGGTCGCCTTGGCGTCGGCGGGCAGGTCCAGCTCCGGGCAGTCCTTCCAGAGCCGCTCCAGGGCGTAGAAGACACGCTCCTCGCTGTGCTGCACGTGCACCACGATGTCCACGTAGTCGAGCAGCACCCAGCGGGCCTCGCGGTCGCCCTCGCGGCGCACCGGCTTGGCGCCGAGCTCCTTGCTGAGCCGCTCCTCGATCTCGTCGACGATCGACTTGACCTGGCGGTCGTTGGGAGCGGACGCCAGCAGGAAGGCGTCGGTGATCGACAGTACGTCGCTCACGTCGTAGGCGATGATGTCGTGCGCGAGCTTGTCGGCGGCCGCCTGTGCGGCGGTGTTGATGAGCTCGATGGAGCGGTCCGTGGCGGTCACTACGCGGCTTTCCGTAGGCGGTCAGTAATGACTCAAGGGTCTCACGGACCGCCGAGGAGGCCCCACGCGTTTCCCGGGCCCCGGTCCGGGGCGCCCGGCGGGCGGCCCCCGGACCTCCCGGGGCGGGGCGTCGGCCGCCCCGGGAGAGGCGCCGGTCAGCCGGTGGGGCCGCTCAGCTTGTAGTCCTGGCCGAGGACCACGGACACGTCCGCGTTGGACGTCACCGTGCCCTTCTTCACGGAGCCGGCGGGCAGCCCCAGTGTCTTGGCGACCTCGGTGGCGTCGGCCTTCTTGGCGGCGTCGGAGTAGGTGATCCGCGACACGGTCTGCGCGGCACCCGTTCCCGAGTCGAGGAAGGTGTAGCCGCCGTTGACCAGGACCACGCGGGCCTGCTCGGTGGCGCCCTTGGTGCCCGTGGCGTTCTTGATCCCGACCCGGACGGCCGCGTCGGCGTCGGGGCTCTTGGCGGTGCCGCCGAGCACGTCCTTGATCACGCTGTTGCTGGCGCTCTCGCTGAGCGTGCCGTCCTGCTGCACGGGCAGCAGCGCGGTCTTGTAGTCGCCGCCCTTGGCGAGGTCGGCGAGCTTCGCGAGGAAGGTGCCCAGGTCCGCGTCGGTCAGCGGCGGATCGAGGATCTGGGCGAGCGTCTGCACGGTGGTGGTCGCGGCCTGCTTGTCCGAGGACAGCTTGCGCAGCACGCCCTGCATGACCGCTCCGAACCGCTCCAGCTGCGCGTTCTGGGCCTCGCCGGAGGCCCGGTAGGTGGCGTAGGCGACGGCCATCCTGCCGCTGAGGGTCTGGCCCTCGCCCTTCTTGACGAGGGGCGCCTGACCCTTCTTCTTCGCGTCGGGGTCGGGCACGTCGGTGTTGGTGGTGATGTCGATGTTGCCGACGAGTTCGACGAGGTTGTTCAGGTACGGGGTGTCGAGGCGCCAGGTGCCCTGGATATCGGTCCCGAGCACCGTGTCGATCGCGTCCCGGGTGCCGGAGGTTCCGTCGTCGTCGACCGACTTGGCCAGCGTGGTCGTCGAGCCGTTGTCGTCCGTCATGGCGAGCGAGTTGGGCAGCAGGACGGTGGTGCCCTGCTTGGTGGTGGTGTTGTCGACGAGCAGGGCCGTGGAGGTGCCGCCGCCCTTCGTGTTGTGCAGGTGGACGACGATCACGTCGCGGTTCTGGGCACCCACGGCGGTCGTCGCGCCCGGCTTGCCGTCCGAGGAGGTGCCGGGCAGCTTGCCCGCGTACCAGAGGTAGCCGACGCCGCCGACCGCGACGAGGGCGAGCACCACGACCAGGGCGACGACGCGGCTGCGGGCGCGGCGCTTGGCCTCCTCGCGGCGCTCGGTGCGGTTCTCGGTGAACGCCAGCCAGTCGATGACGTCCTCGGAGTCGTCCTCCTGCTCCTCGACGAACGCGAACTGCTCGGTGCGGTAGTCACGGCCCGCCCGGGGTTCGTCGCCCTCCGCGGGCCCCGCCTGCTGCGGGATGTAGGCGGTCTGCTCGGCCACACGGGGCTGCTGCCCGGTGCCGGGGCCGCCCGGGCCCGCGGCCTGCCCATAGGGGTCGTACGGGCCCGGGGCACCCGCGGCGGGGGCACCGGTGCCGTAGGGGTCGTACGAGGGCGCGGGCGGCCGCCGGGCGGGGTCGTAGGGCGGTACGGCCTGCTGCTGCCCGGTGTCGTACGACGCCGGCTGCTGTCCGTCCGTGTCGTAGGGCCGACCTGGCTGCGGGCGCCCCGAGGCGTACGGGTCGTAGCCGTAGCCCTGGGGCTGGGAGCCGTAGGGGTCGTAGCCCTGCTGCTGGGGCTGCTGCGACACCTGTCGGTACACAGGCTGCCCGAACTCGTCGTAGCCGACGAGCTCGTACTGGTCGCCGCCCGCGTATCCGTCGTATCGGTCGTTCACCGGTGCCCCTCTCGGCTCACTCGCCGCGGTACAACTCGCGCTTGTCGATGTAGCGCACCACACCGTCCGGCACCAGGTACCAGACAGGGTCGCCCTTGGCGACTCTCGCACGGCAGTCTGTGGACGAGATGGCGAGCGCGGGAACCTCGACGAGCGAGACACCGCCCTCGGGCAGTCCCGGGTCGGTCAGGGTGTGACCGGGCCGGGTGACCCCGATGAAGTGCGCGAGGGAGAACAGTTCTTCCGTGTATCGCCAGGTGAGGATCTGGCCCAGGGCGTCGGCGCCGGTGATGAAGAAGAGATCCGTGTCGGGGTTGAGCGCGCGCAGGTCGCGCAGGGTGTCCGTGGTGTAGGTCGGGCCGCCGCGGTCGATGTCGATGCGGCTCACCGAGAACTGGGGGTTCTCGGCGGTCGCGATGACCGTCATCAGGTAGCGGTCCTCGGCCGGAGTGACCTTGCGGTCGGTCTTCTGCCACGGCTGCCCCGTCGGCACGAAGACGACCTCGTCGAGGTGGAACTGCGCGGCGACCTCACTGGCTGCCACGAGGTGCCCGTGGTGGATCGGGTCGAACGTTCCGCCCATGACGCCGAGGCGGCGCTTGCCCGGATTCGAGGGACCGTTTCCGGGGCCGGTCGTCACACGGCCGACGATGCCGGCCGTGCCGCCCTTGGCGGAACCGCCGGTGCCGCTCTCCGTGTCACTCGCCGGACCGGTAGGCATGTCCTGCTCTCCCATGCGTGCAGACCCTACCGGCCCGGCCGACGGGCTCCGGCCGACAGGGGCCCTGAGCGGGCCCTGTGGGGCTCAGCGGTCGCGGTTGAAGCGTGTGGTGATCCACAGCAGCAGAAGGAGGATGAAGAGGGCGCCGCCGCCGGTCAGGTACGGGCTGAGGCTCTCGTGGTTGCCGCCGTTCTCACCCTCGGCGGCGACGGTGACCAACTGTGCAGCGGTGCTGTGGAAGCTCATCTCGGCAGGACCTATCCGGTGTGGGCGGGATAAAGACGTCGGCTCATCGTATGCGGGGGCCTCGGCCACGATCACGCCGACTCCGCCGTTGGGGACGCCGGTTGCCGCGCGGCGCCGGAAAACCGGGCGTCACAGGCGGTCAGTCGTCCCGCTTGTACCCGCGCAGCAGGAACCATGCGGTCAGGGCCACGCCGACGACCATGACGACCAGCACGACGCGGAGCAGATTGCCCGGCCCCTGCTTGTCTGCCGCGTTCGCGGCCTCGGTGAGCCAGGCGGCTGCGGGGATGTGCTCCATGGCGTACGACTCCTTCTCTGTACTGCCCGTCAACGGTATCTCCGCCTAGGCTGGGCTCTGCCTTGGGGGCACATAGGGCACACAGACGCACATGGGGGAAGACATGTCCGACGACGGCCACGAGCAGAACGGGCACGAGAACGTGCCGAGCAGGCAGCGCAGGCGCTTCGAGGGGATCTCCTCGCGGGCGTACGAACACCCGGCGGACCGCTCGGCCCTGGTGGCCCTGCGCAAGCTCAGCGGCTTCGACACGGTCTTCAAGGCGCTCAGCGGCCTGCTGCCCGAGCGCAGCCTGCGGCTGCTGTTCCTGTCCGACTCGGTGCGCGTCTCGGACGCCCAGTTCGCGCACCTCAACGCCATGCTGCGGGACGCCTGCTACATCCTGGACCTGGAGAAGGTCCCCCCGATGTACGTCACCCAGGACCCGCAGCCGAACGCGATGTGCATCGGCCTGGACGAGCCGATCATCGTGGTGACGACGGGGCTCGTCGAGCTGCTGGACGAGGAGGAGATGCGCGCCGTCGTCGGGCACGAGGTCGGCCACGCGCTGTCCGGTCACTCCGTGTACCGCACGATCCTGCTCTTCCTCACCACCCTCGCCCTCCGGGTCGCCTGGATCCCGCTGGGCAACCTCGCGATCATGGCGATCGTCACGGCGCTGCGCGAGTGGTTCCGCAAGTCGGAGCTGTCCGCGGACCGCGCCGGGCTGCTGGTCGGGCAGGACCTGCGCGCCTCGATGCGCGGCCTGATGAAGATCGCGGGCGGCAACCATCTGCACGAGATGAACGTGGACGCGTTCCTCGCGCAGGCCGAGGAGTACGAGGCCGGGGGCGACCTGCGGGACTCCGTCCTGAAGATCCTCAACGTCATGCCCCGCACCCATCCCTTCACCACGGTGCGTGCGGCGGAGCTGAAGAAGTGGGCCGAGTCCCGCGACTACCAGCGGATCATGGACGGTCACTACCCGCGGCGCAGCGAGGACAAGGACACCTCGGTGTCGGACTCCTTCCGCCAGTCGGCGGCGAGCTACGCCAGCGACGTGAAGAACTCCAAGGACCCGCTGATGAAGCTGGTGAGCGACATCGCGGGCGGTGCGGGAGACCTCGGGGGCCGGGTGCGGCGCGGCTTCGGCGGCTTCACGGGCAGCGCGCCCAAGGACGCTCCGCCGCGGAATTCCGGCGGCGGGTCCGGCGACGACCACCCGGGCGACGGACGTCCCGACGGCGACAGCTGACCGAGGCAGAGGCTCCCACCCACCGGGCGCGGGCCGGGGAGCCGGCGGGCGGTCACACTTTCGGCTGGGCGCTCTTCGCCAGTGAACCGCACAGGGCCGTGGCGCTCCCGGTGGCGTACGGGTCGGTGCCGGCGGGGCCGCCCGCCTTGGCCGTCTGTCCCGCGAGCAGCGGATGCAGCCGGCTGACCGAGTCCTCGGAGCAGGCGAGCGGGCCGGCCTGGACGTAGGAGACGGCCAGCTCGGCCTGGTGCATGCGCAGGTCGTCGCGGTCGAAGCGGAAGTGCAGCTCGCGCCGCACGGTGAACAGCGAGGCCTGCGCCTTCGCGTCCGACCCTGTCGGCTTCAGCGCGTACACGAAGGTGTGGTCGGCGATGACCTCCAGGGTGTTCGCGTCGAATTCGGCGGCCTGGAGGGTGCCCTGTACGCGGATCTTGTTGTCGGCGAGCTGGGCGCCGGCGTGGTCGAAGCGGACCAGCCAGCCGGTGGGGGCGTGCCGCCCGTCGGCCATGGGCCGTTCGAAACTCTGGTCGAACTGATCGAGCTGCTGAGGATCGAGCAGGATGCGCACGGGCCGGGTGGCGCCGCCGGTGAGCACGTCGGGGTCGAGGGCGGACTCGACGAGATAGTCCTTCGCGGTGGTCAGGGCGGTGACGACCTGGCTGTCGGAGAAGTGCGCGGTGCGCCGGGAAGCGGGCAGCGTGATGCCCTCGGCGCCGATGCGGAACTGCGCGGCGGGGCTGCGCGCGTACAGCTCGTCGGTGCTGGTGGAGCCGGGCACGGCGGTCTGCGGGGACAGGGGTATGACCGTCATCCGCAGCGGCTCGGGGGGCTGGGCGGTGGGGGTCTGGTACGGGTGGCGTACGCCCATGTAGATCGCCGTGCCGAAGGCTATGGCGATCAGCAGCACGAGTATCAGCGCCTGCCGGGACAGGCCGCGCTGGAGGGTCGGGCGGCGGCGTACGGCCGGTGTGTGATCGGCCATGCGCTCCTGGGCGGAGAACTCCTGGAGGCGGGCAGCGCGGACGAACGACTCGTCGAAGACGACGGATCGGTACTCGTCCTCTCCACCTGCGGGAGCGCCCTCGGGTGTCCCCTCAGGTGGGTCTCCAGGCCCGCCCATACATTCAGAGTAGGTCTCCCGGAGCTCGGGTAAACGCCGTGGTACACGACAAGTTCTGACAGGTTCTCACCAGGACCGTCAGGCCGTTCGAGGGATCGTCACCTGGCCGTCCGAGGGGCCGAAGTCCTTGTCCTCCCGGGCTCGAAGGCCTTGTTCTCCCGGCCCGCGGGCCGGTGCCCCGGCGGGTGCGGTGTCAGGGCCTCCTGGGGTCCGCCGAGACCGCCGGCTGGGAGTAGTCGGCCGAGGCGGAGGGGCCGGTACCGGTCACGCTCTCCTGGCCCTGCTCCAGGCCCGTGGAGGCGGGCGGCGGGACCTGCTCCTGGCGGCCGGAGGAAGCTCCCCGGTAGACCGCCGTGAAGGCCAGGGCGACCATGCCGATGCCCATCACGAGCGCGAGGATCCAGGCGACGGGGCGGTGCCAGCGGGTCTGCTTCCCGTAGGGCCTGCCGTAGGTCCCCGGTGCGCCGTAGTGGCCGTCCAGGACCTCGGTGTCGTCCAGATCGTCCAGATCGGGATCATGGCCGAAATCGCCGCGGCCGAAGCCGTCCTCGTACCGGTCGTCGTCGCCCCGGGAGCCCCTGGAGCGCGTACGGCGCGCCTCCGCCTCGGAGGCCTCGGCGCGGGCCTCGGCGGCTGCGAGGAGTCTCTCCACGGCGGTCGGCTCATGGATCACCGCCGCCCGTACGAAGTCCTCGTCGAAGACCACGGTGGCGAACTCTTCGTCCGCACCCCCGCGGTCGCGGTCGTCGTCGGGCTCCCAGCCGTCAGGGAACGGCGTGCCCCCCACGTCCTCCGGCACGGATCCAGAGTAGACCTGGGGGGTCAATTTGGGCAGACGGTATGGAAATTCATCCACCTGCCGAGACGGTTCCGCCGGGGCGGGTGTCAGCGCCGGATGTGCCCGTCCCCGGTGACGATGTACTTGGTGCTCGTGAGCTCCGGAAGCCCCATGGGCCCCCGGGCGTGCAGCTTCTGGGTGGAGATGCCGATCTCGGCGCCGAAGCCGAACTGGCCGCCGTCGGTGAAGCGCGTCGAGGCGTTCACGGCGACGGTGGTCGAATCGACCAATTGGGTGAATCGGCGGGCGGCCGGCTGCGAGGTGGTGACGATCGCCTCGGTGTGGCCGGAGGTCCACAGCCGGATGTGCTCCACGGCCCTGTCGAGCGAGTCGACGACGGCGGCCGCGATGTCGTAGGAGAGGTACTCCGCCTCCCAGTCCTCGGGGGTGGCCTCGACGACGGTGGCCTTGGAGTCCTTGGCGTAGGCGAGGACCCGCTCGTCACCGTGCACGGTGACCCCGGCGGCCGCGAGGGCATCCAGGGCGCGCGGCAGGAACTGGGGGGCGATGTCCTGGTGCACGAGGAGTGTCTCGGCGGCGTTGCAGACGCTGGGCCGCTGCGCCTTGGAGTTGATCAGGATGTCGATCGCCATGTCGAGGTCGGCGTGGGCGTCGACGTAGACATGGCAGTTGCCGGTGCCGGTCTCGATGACCGGGACGATGGACTCCTGGACGACCGTGCGGATCAGGGAGGCCCCGCCGCGCGGGATGAGGACGTCGACGAGGCCGCGGGCGCGCATCAGCTCGCGTACGGACTCTCGGTTCTCGCCGGGCACCAGCTGGACGGCGTCGGCGGGCAGGCCCGCGCCGCCCACGGCGTCGCGCAGGACCCGCACGAGGGCGGTGTTCGACTCGTACGCGGAGGAGGAGCCGCGCAGCAGGACCGCGTTGCCGGACTTCAGGCAGAGGGCGGCCGCGTCGACCGTCACGTTCGGGCGGGCCTCGTAGATGATCCCGACGACGCCGAGCGGGACGCGGACCTGACGCAGGTCGATGCCGTTCGGCAGGGTCGAGCCCCGGACGACCTCGCCGACCGGGTCGGGCAGTGACACCACGTCGCGGACGTCCGAGGCGATCGCGCGGACCCGCTCGGGCGTGAGGGTGAGCCGGTCGATGACGGTCTCGCTCGTCCCCGCCTCGCGGGCGCGGGCGATGTCCTTCGCGTTGGCCTCGACGATCTCGCTCGTACGGACCTCCAGCGCGTCCGCGATCGCGAGCAGGGCGTCGTCCTTGTCGGCCCGCGGGAGGGGCGCCAGGTCGGCGGCTGCGGCCTTCGCGCGGTAGGCGGCCTGGGTGACCGGAGACATGGAGTCGTACGGCGAGAGCGTGGTCATGGAGGAAGGGTAGTGCGCCGGGGGGACGGATCCACCCGTCATCCCACACCGCGAGACGGGCTCAAAAGGGGTGAACTCCGACAGGCGTGGCGGGCAGCGGCCCGTACCCCTCCGCGATCCGCTGGTGGTACGTCTCGCGGTCGATGACCTCCAGGCCGACGATCTCCCAGGGCGGGAGCTTGGCGGTCTGCCGGTGCTCGCCCCACAGACGCAGCGCGACGGCCGCGGCGTCGTGCAGGTCGCGGGCCTCTTCCCAGTAGCGGATCTCCGCGTGGTCGTTGGCGTAGCGGCTGGTCAGCAGGAAGGGGTGGTCGTGGGCGAGCTGTTCGAGGCCGCGCCGGACCTCCTTGAGCGGGGCCTCCTCGCCCGAGACGCTCAGCGTGACGTGCCACAGCCGTGGCAGGTCGGCGGGCGCCTCGCCCTCGTAGGTGTCACCGGCGGCGACGCTCGTCAGGGCGCGTTCCTCGCCCGCGGCTCGGGACGGGTGTCCTCCCGCCCGCGTGGAGTCGAGGGCGGGAGAGGCACCACCGCGGGACGCCGCCGCCCCAGGGCGCACTCGTCTCACGACGGCCTCCTTCACGCGATGTTCGTACTGAATCCCGGACTCTCCCTGCCACAAAGTTGAGCAGGTGGGGAGCCCTCGCGTGGCACTTTTACGGAGTTTCACCTCGCTGCGGCCGGCGTCCGCGAAACGTTCACAACATTTTTGGACCGGAGGTCCGGGCTCGTGGCCCCACCGCGGCACGCCGCCCGGCGGGGCTACGGGTTCAGGAGGACGAGGTCGTCCCGGTGGATGACCTCCCGCTCGTACTCCGGGCCCAGCTCGCGCGCCAGCTCCCGGGTCGAACGGCCGATGAGCCGGGGGATCTCCTTGGCGTCGAAGTTCACCAGGCCCCGTGCGACCGCCCGGCCCGTGCCGTCGCGCAGTTCGACCGGGTCGCCCGCGGTGAACTCGCCCTCGACGGCCGCGATGCCCGCCGGCAGCAGGGACTTGCGCCGCTCGACCACGGCGCGCACGGCCCCGTCGTCCAGCACGAGCGCACCCTGCGGGGTGGAGGCGTGCTGGAGCCACAGCAAGCGGTCCGCGGACCGCTTGCCGGTGGGGTGGAAGTACGTGCCGGTGTCCCCGCCCGCGAGGGCGTCGGCGGCGTGGACGGCGCTGGTCAGCACCACCGGGATGCCGGCCGCGGCGGCGATCCGGGCGGCCTCGACCTTGGTGACCATGCCGCCGGTGCCGACGCCGGCCTTGCCCGCACTGCCGATCTCGACGTGCGCGAGGTCGTCGGGGCCGTGCACCTGCGCTATCCGCGAGGTGCCCGGCTTGCTCGGATCGCCGTCGTACACGCCGTCGACGTCGGAGAGGAGGACCAGCAGATCGGCCCGGACGAGGTGGGCGACGAGGGCGGCGAGACGGTCGTTGTCGCCGAAGCGGATCTCGTCCGTGGCGACGGTGTCGTTCTCGTTGACGACCGGGAGGGCGCCCATCGCGAGGAGCTTGTCGAGGGTGCGGGAGGCGTTGCGGTGGTGGGCGCGGCGGCTGGTGTCGTCGGAGGTGAGGAGCACCTGCCCGACGCGGATGCCGTAGCGGGCGAAGGAGGCGGTGTAGCGGGCGACGAGGAGTCCTTGGCCGACGCTGGCGGCGGCCTGCTGCCGGGCGAGGTCCTTGGGGCGGCGGCGCAGTCCCAGCGGCGCGAGTCCGGCGGCGATGGCTCCGGACGAGACGAGGACGATCTCCCTCTCGCCCCCGCTGCGGCCCTTGGCGAGGACGTCGACGAGGGCGTCGACGCGGTCCGCGTCGAGCCCGCCGGAGGCCGTGGTCAGCGACGAGGAGCCCACTTTGACGACGACCCGGTGGGCCTGCGCCACAGCACTTCGGTGGGCGGGCGCCGCAGCACTCCCGTGGGCGTGCGCCCCAGCACTTCCGTCGGCGTGCGTCTCGCTCTGCCTTGCGCCTGCCACGTGCCGTGTGTCCCCTCGCGTAGGTCCGTTACCCCGCCCGGCAATCTACGCGAAGGGGAAGGCGATGCGCCCGCCGGTCCAGCTGCCGGACGGCGCCCCGTAGTCGGACGCTCACAGGTCGCGTATGCAAAAAAGGTTGTACGGGTTGCGCATAGTAAATAAAGACGACGCAAAGTTAAGTTGAATGTTGTGGCACTCAACGATCACCCTGTGAAGCGCATACTCCTGAGATCCGGGAAGAGTCCGTACGACGTGATCCCCCTGGAGGAGGCCCTCCATCAGGATGTGATCGCCACCAACTCGGGCAATCTGATCTTCAGCGACGCCGCGCACAAGATCCTCGAAACACCGCGGACCGAGGTCGTGTCCAACGGCATCCGCACCGACGTGAGCGCCGCGGGCCGGATCAACGAGGAGTTCGACGCGTTCGTCATACCCCTGGCCAACGCGTTCCGGCCCTCGTTCGAGCCGCAGCTCAGGCGACTGACGCGGCTCATAAGGAAGTTGAAGATCCCGGTGGTCGTGCCGGGCATCGGCGCGCAGACCGGCCTCGGCTACAACCCGGCCCGGCTCAAGCCCATGGAACCGTCCGTCCGCGACTTCGTCTCCGCGGTCCTGGACCACAGCGCCTCGATCGGGGTGCGCGGCGAGTTCACCGAGCGCTATCTGAAGGACATGGGGTTCAAGGACGTCGAGGTCATCGGCTGTCCTTCACTGTTCATGTACGGCAAGGACCTCGACGTGCGCAAGCGTGCGGAGTCACTCGGCCCGGAGGCCCGGATCGCGGTGAACGGCTCGCACAGCGCGGTGAAGTCGCAGGGGCTCGGGCGTGTCATCGACCGCGTCCACGCGCGCTATCCGCATCTGCGCTTCATCGGTCAGAACCTCAGCGACGCCCGGCAGTTGCACTGGCGTGACCTGTCGGACCCGAACGCGGCCGTCACCGCGATGCCCACGCACCCCGACCACCCGATGTACCGCGAGGACAAGGTCCGCGTGTACATCGACCCGGTCACCTGGATCGACGACCTGCGGGACTTCGACTTCTCCTTCGGCTCCCGCATCCACGGCAACATCGCGGCGCTGCTCGCGGGTACGCCCGCGACGGTGCTGTGCGGCGACTCGCGCACCCTGGAGCTGTGCCGCTACTTCGGCATCCCGCACCGGCAGATCACCAAGCTGCCGGAGGACCTCGACCCGGCCGAGCTGTACGCGGAGGCCGACTTCAGCTCCCTGACGGGCGGCCACCAGGAGCGTTTCGAGCGCTTCATCGGTTTCCTGGACCGCAACGGCCTGGAGAACACCTTCACGCACGGCGACGCGGGCGCGGCCTACGAGGAGCGCATCCGCTCCCTCCGCTTCCCGCCCGGGATCCGCCCCTGGAACGAGACGGACATCGCCTCGCTCAGCGCGCGTTTCGGCTGGCTCCAGACACGTATCACCGAACTGTCCACGGACAACGCCCAGTTGCGGCGGGACCTGGCACGGGCCGGCAAGGTGTCGAGGGCCCTGGCGGGACCAGGCGGTACGGGAGAGCGCTCGGTCTACCGTCGGGCCCGGCGAGCGGTGGGGCGGCCCTTGCGCAAGGCACTTCAGTCCGGTCGGCAGTAGCCCGGCCGGCGGGCCCGCGCCGGGTGGGGCGACGGGGACGGGGCGCCTACGCCGTCGCGCGGCGCGGGCCCAGCACACGGCGGGCCAGCCTGCGCAGCCGCGGCAGACGCCGCTTGCGCGGCCTGAAGCCCTCGATGGCGGCCGCCTCGCGGCTCGTGGGGACGTAGCAGCTGTCGGGGACGCCCGCGGCCGGGTCGCGGAAGTGGGGATAGGCGAGGTAGGCCTTGCGGCCCCGGTCCTCGAGGACCGCCTCGGGTTCCTTCTTGGCCTTGATGAACTCCAGTACGTCGACGAGGAGATCACCTCGCCCCTGGGCGACCAGGTGGAGTCGCAGCCGCTCGTGGACCTTGAGGCGGCCCGCGACACCGGGGTGCCAGTGCGCGGCCAGCAGCGGCTCGGCCAGGTCGAGCTTGTGGCGCCGGACCTTCTCGCTCTGCTTGAGGTAGCCGGGGCCGAACTGCGGGATCAGGGTCACGAGTAAGGGCCGGATCATCAGGGCGTCGCGGCGCGGCCCCGGGGGCACCAGGTCGGCGATGAGCCCCATCAGGGCGCGCGCCGAGTCGAAGCGCAGGGTGTAACCGCCGCTCTTGGTGGCGTGTTTGCCGTCGTCGCGCCCCACCAGGTAGTAGCACTCGTAATCGGCGATCACGGAGACACCGTCGGCACGGAGGTAGGCCTCCATCGTGAACAGGGCGTCCTCGCCGGTCTTCAGCGATTCGTCGAAGTGCATGCCGTGCCGGGTGAGCAGGTCGCGGCGGAAGAGCTTCTGCGCGCTGAGCGTGAACTTGATGTTCGAGGAGAAGACGTCGGTGCGGGTCAGGTTCTTGGCCCACATCGACTTCGGGGCGTTCCTGTTGACCCCGACGACCTTGCCGAGGACCACGTCCGTGCCGTGTTCGTCGGCCATGGCGACCATGCGCTCCAGGGCCTCGGGGCCGAGGTGGTCGTCGGCGTCGAGGAAGAAGACGTACCGTCCGCGGGCCTTGCCGAGGCCGACGTTGCGCGGGCCGCTGGGGCCGCCCGAGTTCGGCTGACCGATGACCGTGACGGCCATGGGCGCGCGTTCGGCGAACTTCTCCAGGTACTCCCCCGTGCCGTCCGTGGACCCGTCGTCGACGGCGATCACTTCGATCCGTGCGGGGTCGAGTGTCTGGTGTTCCACCGACTCCAGGCACTTGACCAGGTACGGCATCGCTTCGTACGCCCCGATGACGACGGTCACATCAGGCTGCGTCACGTTTCCCCCTCGTTACGGGAAGTGTCATGGAACATTTCCCTCTTATCACCTCAATCGCTACCTAGAAGACGACTGAAAGTACGTACCGGTTGCCCAGGGACGCTCACTTAGTGATCCAGCTCACAGCAGAGGGAGGGGCGCCCGGCGTGAGGTGCTCCACGCGTCAGGCTGGCAGGAGGACGTAAGAGGAGCGGGAAGAAGCGTAAGAAAAGGGCATGACCCCGAGGAGTGCTCCTCGGGGTCATGCCCTGGTGAAGACCGGTGGCGTCAGCCCGTGATCGCCGCGCCGTCCGTGTCGCCGGTCACCCGCTGGCCCGGCAGCACGTTCGCCAGATCACCGTCCGCGACCAGCTCGCTGTCGCTCGACAGGTCGGCGCCGACGGGCGCGCCGCCCTCCTGGCCGAGGTTGCGCGTCTCGGCCTTGCGCGCCAGGTCCCGCACCGCCGCGTTGAACTGGTCTATCGACGCCGGCTCGTCGGGGCCGAGCAGATACCGCTTCAGCTCCCGGCGGTCGGCGTCCTGGGCGTCGGCGTCCGAGTCGGCGACCGCGGTCAGCAGGTCGCCCAGTTCGGCCGCGGAGTTGGACAGGATGACGGCGGCGCGCACCGCGGTGTTCTGCCGCTTGAACTCCTCGACGCCGAGCTCGGCGGAGTCGGTGACCGCGTACGGCTTCCCGCTCGCGATGAAGTCGGAGACGACGCTGGAGATGTCGGAGACCATCGCGTCGGACACGTTGAAGCAGTCGTACAGACGCGGCTCGGCGCCCGTGATGACCCGGTGCTCGAAGCTGCCGAAGGAACGCCAGTACGCCTCGTTCCACTCACCGCGCAGCCGGGCGACCTCCGCGTGCCTCTCGACGTCGACCACGCCGTCACGGGTGGCCTCGGCCTCGTCGCCCTTGTCGGCGGCGGCGCCGGACAGCTCGGCCAGCCGGGCCTCGATGCGGGCCAGCTCGGCCTTCGCCTGCGTCTGCACGGCGGCGTCGGCCGTGAAGCGCGAGTCGGCGGCACGCTCGGCGCCGGCCTTCTCGACCAGGGCGGTGATGCGCCGGTGGGCGGCGCCCGCCTCGGGGCTGACCGTGCCGGTGAAAGGGTGCGGCTTGTACAGGACGCGGACCGGCGGGTCGGCCTTCACCAGCTTGTTCACGATGTTCTCGCCGGCGAGGACGATCGAGGTGTTGCCGGGGTTGCCGTCCCAGCCCTCCCAGGTCGGTGCGTACAGCACGGTGGGGATACGGCCCTCGGGCACGCCCTGCCACGACTGGATCGGGGCCAGCTGCGGACGGCCCACCTCGACGATGTCGTCGTCGCGGACGCCGACGTCGGCTATGGCGTAGCGGTCGCGGCCCGCGCGGCCGGCGGTCCACACCTCGTCGTACGCCTTGCTGAACGGGTTGACGCTGGCGAGCTTGTCGCTGTCGCCGTGGCCGATGAAGACGTGCTTCATGGTCGGCACGCGCAGCATGTGGATGTTCTTGCCGACGTTCGCCGCGTAGAGCGCGACGCGCACCGTGGACAGGTCCATGTTCATCAGGTGCACACCGCCGGGCACGCAGACGACCGGGACGGTGGTCGGGGCCATGCGGTCCAGGATGGCGCGCTCACGGAGGATGATCAGCGGACGGGTGTCCAGCTGCTCCATCGTCTCCAGCCACATGTTGACCTGGTACGCCGAGTCCTTGGAGCCCGAGAAGTAGAGCACCGTCTCCGGGCGGTACTCGCGCAGCCAGTCGTCGACGGCCGCGAGGACCCTCTCGGCGTTCGGCGGGATCTTCCGGCCGCGGACGTACGGCACCAGCGCGGCGACGTACCCGAAGCCGAGCGCCACGGTGAGGCCGATGCCCACGAACCCGTAGACGTTGTTGTCGGTCGCCGCGGTCACCAGGACGCCGACGACGGCCGCCAGGTCGAGGTGGAGCATCTTCTCGGCCGAGCGGGACAGCAGCCGGCGCGGGGGCGCGTCCGGGATGCGGATGCGCGAGGCCAGGTCGACATTGCGGGTGGCGACGGGCATCTTGCGGCGCAGCCGGATCAGCGTGATCAGCGCGCCGTGCGGGGCCTGGAAGCCGTAGAAGGCCAGGAAGCAGGCGATCGCCGCGTAGAAGACCAGGCTGTCGGACAGCTCCAACCGCGCCAGCAGCAGCACCAGGAGCAGCTGGCGGATCAGGAATCTGATGGACAGACCGGCCCGCACCTTGCTGAGGCGGTTGATCAGATAGCTGCCGCGCCGGTGCAGATAGTGGTCCGCCAGGTACGTCACGGCGGCCGCGGCCGCGAAGGCTGCGACGCTCGGCAGGAGCGCGGCCAGCATCAGGCAGGGGAAGCCCAGCATCATGAGGGCCGCCGCGGCCAGCTCGGCCGCGCTGCCCACCCGGGCAACGCGAATAGCGGTGGAAATCACGAAGAAACCTGCTCTTGAGAGAGTGCCGGTTTGGTACGAAATTGGAGCTTCACTCCAGAAAGCCGGAAAAATGCAGGAAACGGCATTCCGCGGCGATCCGGAACCTTACGGATTCAGGCCTCTGCGAATGCGCGGCAAACACGCAGCCACAGAGGCCTGAATTCCATAAAAAGCTATACGGTGATTATGCCACGCCGTCCTGGCGGTCCAGAACGCTGGCCAGCGCCGCCTCGAATCCGGAGGCCTTGCCCGCGCCCGCCGTCGGGTCCTGCTGGCGGACGTCGATGACGTGACCGGTGAGCTCGGAGAGCAGGACGTCGAGCGAGGTGTGCGCCACGGCCTCGGAGGACAGCAGCGAGCCCGCGGGCTCCTGGCCGAACGCCTTGGTGCGCATGGGGGTCGCGGTGCGCTCGGGGTTGATGCAGTTGACGCGGATGCCGTCGCCGGCCCACTCGTCGGACAGCGCCTGGGTGAGGTTCACCATGGCGGCCTTGGTCGAGGAGTAGAGGCTGTACTCGGCGCGACCGCGGGTGTAGCTGCTGGAGGTGTAGAGCAGCAACTGGCCCTTGGTCTCGGCGAGGTACTTGTAGGAGGAGCGCGCGATCTGCACCGGGGCCAGGTAGTTGACCTTCAGCGCTTCCTCGATCGTGGCGTTGTCCGTCTCGGCGAGCTTGCCGATGCGCAGCACGCCAGCGGTGTTGATGACGTAGTCGATGCGCCCGGTCTCCGCGTACGCCGTGGACAGCGCGTCGTCGACCTCCTCGGGGTTCTCGACGTGCGTGCCGGTGGTCGAGCGGCCGAGCGCGTACGTCTTCGCGCCGTAGCCCTCGGCGAGTTCGGCGATGTCCTTGCCGATGCCGTACGAACCGCCGAAGACCACCACGGTCTTGCCGGTGAGCAGCTCGCGGTAGGCGGCCTCGTCGGCCTGCTCGGGCGCGGCGGTGGAGGCCAGCTGGAAGAGCTTGTCGGCGATGAACACGTCGACGGGCTGCGTGACCTTCATGTTGTACTCGTCACCCGCGACGACGTGGATCGGCACGTCCGGCAGGTACTTGAGCACCACGGAACAGTCGTCGGTGGCCTGGAAGTTGGGGTCCCCGGCCGCGACCTCGTAGGCGCGGCGGATGGTGGACAGCTTGAACGCCTGGGGCGTCTGACCGCGGCGCAGCCGGGAGCGGTCCGGGATCTCGGTGATGAACTCGCCGTCCTCGCCGTGGGTGCGGGTCACGATGATCGTGTCCGCGGACGGGATGGCGACGTCGACGGCCTGGTAGCGCTCGAGAGCCGTGACGCAGTCGTCTATGACGCGCTCGGACAGCAGCGGACGCACGGCGTCGTGGAACAGCACGTTGCGGTCCTCGCCCTCGGCGAGGCCCTCACCGAGAGCGCTGATGGCGCGCTCGGTGGTCTCGTTCCGCGTCGAACCGCCCTCGATCACCTTGGCGACCTTCTTCAGCCCGGCCTTGGCGACGATCTTCTCGACGTCCGGCACGTAACCCGGGGCCATCAGCACGATGATGTCGTCGATGGAGTCGGCCTTCTCGAAGGTCGTCAGCGTGTGCTCGATGACGGCCTTGCCGGCGATCTTCAGCAGCTGCTTCGGAATCGACAGACCCACGCGCTGACCGGTGCCACCAGCCAGGATCACTGCGGTGGTACGGGGCTTGGCAAAGTGCTCAGACACAGGTGACCTACCTTGGGGCGACAGGGAACCCGGGAATGGTCCCACTTACGGTTACTGCCATGCAAGGTGAGCGCCCTCTACTGCATATGTGCGCGCAACCGGTTATTCACCTTGTGCGCAGGAGACTTCCGAGAAACGGGACCGGATTGTCCTGTTTTGCTGTGAGTAACTGCACACGATTTCCGTGCGTCCTTCACGTCACGGACCGCACACCGGTCCCGGGCGCCACACCTCTTTCGACTTCAGGTGTCACGGCTCGTATTCGCCGTGACCACCGTCCGTCTCCGGTACCGCGGTTCCGGCCCGCGGTACTTGTGGCACCGCGGTTCTCGGCCACCGCGGCACCCGACCTCACGCTCGCTTGAGACGCTTGAGTACCCGGTGGCCGAGAACCCTCACCAGTTCCTTCGAGGAAGTCTGGTGCACCGTGCGCGCCGGTGCGGCCGACGCCGAGGCGGCGGCCACGGCGAGGGCTCCGTACAGCGCCCGGGCCGCCACCTCCGGGTCCATGCGGGTGGCCACCGGCGGGGTGCGCGGGGCCTCGGGCGCCGGTACGGCGGACAGCAGCGCCGGGTCCCCCAGGACCCGTACGTCCAGCGCCGCGATCCGCCCGGCCATCTCCGCGGCGATGTCCGCGGCGGCCCGCACGGCCCATTCCGGAGTGCTGATCCGGGCGTCGTCCGATGCCGGCCGGCAGGTGTTCTTCATATGCATCACGGCGCCGTTGCGTACGAGCCTGGAATAGATCTCGTCGGGCAGTCCATTGCCGCGGAATTCCGTGTTGAGCATCCGCAGCATTTCGGTCTCGGCGAGCGTGAGGGAGCGGTTGGCCGTGTCCGGCACCTTCACCAGAAGTCCGTCCGGCAGACCGAGGAGGGATTCGAAGGTGCGCATCAGTCCGTCGCGGTCCCGGTCGTCGACCACGACGACGGTGACATTCCCGGCTGCGACGACCCGCGCCCAGCGCTCGACGAGCCGGTCGTGGCGGTGGCGGCGCCAGAAGCTCGGGTTGGGCTTCTCGTAGGGAGCCCTGCGCAGCATGTGGTCGAGCCAGTCCTCGTAGCCCATGCGCAACCCGTTCTGCACGTACTGCTGCCACTGCGACGGCATGATTCTGGCCAGCGGACGCAAGGTCACCAGGACGTGCACCCGGTCACCGCCCAGGTCGCCGACGATCCGCGCCACGGTCTCGTCGTCGGGGGCGTCCGCGAAGAACTCGCTGCTGACGACCGAGGTGCGCCCTCCGGTGGCGTGCACCGCGTCCACGAGCCGCTGCCAGTGGCCCTCGGTGGGCCGGACGTCGCCCAGCATGCCGGGCCGGGCGCACACCGCGAGGGCCGCCTCCATGGGGTGTCTGCTGTGTGCGGGGAAGTCGACACCGTGCCGGGCCATCGCCTCCGCGGCGGCGAACAGGGCGCCCTGGATGGATGTGGTCCCGGTCTTGTGCGGGCCTATGTGCAGCAGCCGGGTGCCGGTGGACAGCGGAGCGGGCGCGGCGCTCCGGGCGGCCGTCGTGGGGTGGGTCGAACAGTCGGTCTCCATGGTGAGAGGACGTTAAGGAGCCATCCTGAGGGCAGGCTGAGAATGCCCTGGGACTCCTGTGAGTCCCAGGGCACCGCGGTCCGCGGACCGGTCACACGAGCCGTACGCCCGGCTCCCCGTCCTCGACGCGCAGCCGGCCCAGCGTGCTGGAGGCCGCCTCCGGGCTGAGCACCGTCTCCGGGACGCGCACCTGGGCGTCGATGCCGTCGCGGCGGATGTCGAAGAGGTGGTAGCCGCGGTGGGCGTCGATGAACTTCCAGTGCGGGTTGTCGGCCCTGCGCGGGTCCCACTCCTTGTGGAAGGCCGCCTGGTCCTGGTCGCCGCCGCTGGAGACGGAGGTCCCGACGAACTCGGCGCCCACGACGGCGGAGTCCGGGTCGGCGAAGTCCTCCTTGAGGTCGCTGACCATCGTCAGGTGCCGGTCGCCGGTGAGCACCACGGGGTTGCGGATGCTCGCGAACTCTCCCATGAGGGCGTTGCGTTCGGCCTGGTAGCCGTCCCAGGCGTCGTAGTACCAGAGCTTGCCCTCGCCGACCTGGAGGTCGGTCTCAGCCATCATGATCTGCGAGGCGATCAGGTTCCAGCGGGTCGGCGAGTGGTGCAGGCCGTCGAGCAGCCACTGCTTCTGCTCGGCCCCGAGCATGGTGAGCGAGGGGTCCTCGGCGCCTTCCTGGCCGGTCGCCTGGTTGCTGCGGAACTGCCGGGTGTCCAGGACGTTGAGGCGGGCGAGACGTCCGAAGTCGAGCCGCCGGTACATCTGGATGTGCGGCCCGTTCGGGATCGCGGCTGCCCGGACCGGCATGTGCTCGTAGTACGCCTGGTAGGCGGCGGTCAGCCGGGCGACGAACGCGTCGGGCGACTGCTTGTCGGGGTCCTGCGGGAGCTGGCCGGCGAAGTCGTTGTCGACCTCGTGGTCGTCGAAGGTGACGACCCAGGGCGCGCCCGCGTGCATCGCCGCGAGGTGCGGATCGCTGCGGTACTGGGCGTAGCGGTTGCGGTACTGGACGAGGGTGTACGGCTCGTCGCTGCCCTCGTGCCTGCGCACGGCCGTCGCCGACGGCTTGGACTCGTAGATGTAGTCGCCGACGAAGAGCACGACGTCGGGGTCCTGGGCGAGCATGTCGGCGTACGGCGTGAAGTAGCCGTTCTGCCAGTTCTGGCAGGAGGCCAGCGCGACGCGCAGGGAGCCGCCCCTGCTGTGCGGGTGGGGCGCGGTGCGGGTGCGGCCGACGGGCGAGAGCCGTCCGGAGGCGCGGAAGCGGTACCAGTACGCACGGTCCGGACGCAGTCCGCGGACATCGACATGAACGCTGTGCCCGTACTCGGGCCTGGCCTGGGCGACGCCCCGGCGCACGCTCTTCCTGAACCGGTCGTCCTCGGCGATCTCCCACTCCACCGGCACGACGGTGTCGGGCATGCCGCCGCCGTTCAGCGGGTCGGGGGCGAGCCGGGTCCACAGCACGATGCCGTCGGGCAGCGGGTCGCCGGAGGCGACGCCGAGGCTGAACACACCTTCGGGAAGGGGTGTTTCGGCCGCCCGCGCGGTGGTCGGCAGCCACAGCTGGGCGGACGCCGCGGCACCGAGCACGGCGGCACCGGCGGTCAGAAAGCGGCGGCGGTCGGGCGACACTGCTCCGGTCATCGGCGAACTCCCTTGCCTCGATGGGCTCTTGCGACACTCGGAAGCTCCCACGGGAGGACGGTCCGCCCGCTGAACGGAGACCTTCGCGTGCATGACAAATGGGCAGACAGCGGAAGACCCGTTGCGGCACAGGAACAGCACAAAGAACGTGATCTTGCTACAACGGGTCGGACGGAACGTCAGCAGACATTGCGCACAGCGGTGTTCAGGCGTCCGGAAGCGCGCGGACGGGTCTGGCCACCTGCCCCGTCCTGCGCCTGACCCGGTCGCCGAGCCCGTCGGCCGCATGCACACCGGTGGCCGGCGACGCGGCACCCGACGGGCCCTTGGCGCCGCCCCGGCCGACCTCCACGTAGCCGGAGTCGGCGCCGCCACCGGGACCGGCCCGCCGGTCGCGAGGCCGGCCCCGGTGGTTCAGTCGTTCAGGGACTGGCCGAAACGCGAACCCGTCGCGGGCAGCCCGAGCGTGGTGCCGCCGAAGGAGGACGCGCCGCTCGCGGTGATGCCGCTCGCCGTGGCGGACAGGATCCAGACGGAGCCGTTGCCGGCGTTCTCGTCCGCGTCCCCGACGATCAGGCCGTCCTTCTTGTCGCCGTTGGCGTCGAGCAGGGCGGTCTCGGTGCCGAAGCGGTCCTGCTTCTCCGCGGTCCCGGGCACTCCGGCGGTGTCCTGCGTGAACACCTTCGCCCCCGTGCCGGTGAGCCCCTTGGCGCTGCCGCGCAGGACGAGCACGCTGCCCGCGTCGGTGAGGCTGCCGAGGTCCTCGTTCGGCAGGCCGGTCGCCACGTCGAGGTAGCCGTCGCCGTTGGTGTCGCCGATCGACAGTCCGGTGCCCATGCCGTCGCCGCGCTCGCCCGCGCCGGGCACGCCCGCGGTGTCCTGGTTGATCCACACCGGCTTGCGGGTGGTGGACAGGCCGCCCGAGCCGCCGTAGACGACGCCCAGCGCCCCGCCCTTGGTGGGGAGTTCGACGTCGCTGTCGTAGTTGTCGAAGGAGTGGCCGACGACGATGTCGCCGTAGCCGTCCTTGTTCAGGTCACCGATCTCCAGGTCCTCGCCGCCGATGAGGCGTCCCGTGGGGTCCTTGAGCAGGCCCTTGTCGGTGAAGCCGTCCGCGCCGCCGGTCAGCAGGGCGACGCCGCGTGAATCGGATTCCTCGGTCGAATGGGTGCTCACGGCGATGTCGGCGATGCCGTCGCCGTTCACGTCGCCTGACGTGACGATGTCGGCGATCTCGAACTCACCCGGCGTGATGTCGAAGTACGTGGTCCTGGTGCCCAGCCGGTCCCGGGTGAACGGGCCGTGCCGCACGGCGCCGTCCGCGGTGACCGACTCGGCGCCGTGCTGCCCCTGCGGGTCGGTCGACGTGGCGTCGACGCCCAGCCGCACGAGATCGGGGTGCTTGTCGCCATCGACGTCCGCCACCGTGAAGCCCCGCATGTGCATCGCGTCCGGCATGCCGGTCAGCATGGTCGGCTCGGCCGAAAGTCCCTTGGGGCCGCCCCAGTTGACGACGACGACATTGCCGGAGTACCCGTCGAAGTGCTTCATCGCCACGGACGACAGCAGGTCGGCGTAACCGTCCTCGTCGAGATCGGCGCTCTGGAGCCGCGTCCCGTAACCGGTCAGCGTATTGACCGAGTTCCAGCGGTCCGGCCAGGTCAGGATCTGCTTGCGCGACGTCGACAGCCCGCCGGCCGCCCCGTACACCACGCTGATCGCGCCGGCCTTGGTGTGGCCGTCGGCCGTCGTGCCGGGCGCGCCGACCGCCAGGTCCGGATAGCCGTCACCGTTGTAGTCGTCGTGCAGGCGCTTGGCGCTGGGGGTCGCCGAAGTCGCCGGTGCGGTGGCCGCGTTGACGGTGGGCGCCACGAGGGCGCCGGCCGCGACCGCGACGGCCGCGCCGAGGACGACGCGTCTGCGACGGGAGAGGAAGGAACGGCGGTGCGTGTGCGGGGACATGAGCGTTCCTGACGTAGAGGGGGGCGTCGGGGGGCCGAGCGGTCACGGCGTTGCCCGTCGGCTCCGGCAAGTCCCCTGGAAGGAGGGGAAGTCCGGGCCTCAGCGGGCGAACTCGCCCCGGGTGGGGGCGCACGCCGGGTCCGAGCCGAGCGTTCCCGGTCTCGGCAGGGAGGGCTCGGGCACGTGGACTCCGGGCGGTTGGGCGGCAGTTGGACGCGCGGGGGTCCACCGCCTCAAGATCCCCATGCGCGCCCAGTACGACTCCCCGCCGCCCCGCACGGTTGCCCTGCCGTGCGCCACGACTTTCCACGGAGTTCACCCGAGAGCCCGTGACGGCATCACGGCGTTCACCCCGGAGCCGTGACGGCACCACCGCGTTCACACGAGCCGCCGTGACAGCACCGCGCTCAGCCGGGCCGGGCGTGACAGCGCCTCGGCGTTCGCCCCAGGCGGGCCCGTGACGGCACCACCGCGTTCCGAGCACTCATGACAGCACGACGGCATGCGCGCGGGGCACCGTCATGGTGCCCCGCGCGCATGCCGTGGTCGTGGGACGACGAGCCCTAGAACGGCTCGAAGTCGTCGTACTCCTTCTCCGACTCGTCCCGCTCCGCCTGCTTGTCGCGGCGGCGCTGGGCCGCGGGACGCGGGGCGTCGAGGCGGTGGTCCTCACCGCGGCGGCCGAGCATCTCCGCACCGGCCATGACGGTCGGCTCCCAGTCGAAGACGACCGCGTTCTCCTCGGGACCGATGGCGACGCCGTCGCCCGAGCGGGCGCCCGCCTTCATCAACTGCTCCTCGACACCGAGGCGGTTGAGGCGGTCGGCGAGGTAGCCGACGGCCTCGTCGTTGTTGAAGTCGGTCTGGCGGACCCAGCGTTCGGGCTTCTCGCCGCGGACGCGGAAGAGGCCGTCCTCCTCCTGGGTCACGGTGAAGCCGGCGTCGTCGACCGCCTTCGGGCGGATGACGATGCGGGTCGCCTCCTCGCGCGGCTTGGCCGCCCGGTCCCGTCCGACCAGGTCGGCGAGCGCGAAGGAGAGCTCCTTGAGCCCCATGTGCGCGACCGCGGACACCTCGAAGACGCGGTAGCCGCGGGCCTCCAGGTCGGGGCGGACCATGTCGGCCAGGTCCTTGCCGTCGGGCACGTCGATCTTGTTGAGGACGACGATGCGCGGACGGTTGCCGAGACCCCCGTACTGCTTGAGCTCCTCCTCGATGACGTCGAGGTCGGAGACCGGGTCGCGGTCGGATTCGAGGGTGGCGGTGTCCAGGACGTGCACCAGCACGCTGCACCGCTCCACGTGACGCAGGAATTCCAGACCGAGGCCCTTGCCCTGGCTCGCGCCGGGGATCAGACCGGGGACGTCCGCGATCGTGTAGACCGTCTCGCCCGCCGTGACCACACCGAGGTTGGGGACCAGCGTCGTGAACGGGTAGTCGGCGATCTTCGGCTTGGCGGCCGACAGGACCGAGATGAGCGACGACTTGCCGGCGCTCGGGTAGCCGACCAGGGCCACGTCCGCGACGGTCTTCAGCTCCAGCACGATGTCCTGGAGGTCGCCGGGCTCGCCGAGCAGCGCGAAGCCGGGCGCCTTGCGGCGGGCCGAGGCCAGCGCCGCGTTGCCGAGGCCGCCCCGGCCGCCCTGCGCGGCGACGTACGCCGTGCCGTGCCCGACCAGGTCGGCGAGCACGTTGCCCGCCTTGTCGAGGACGACCGTGCCGTCCGGCACGGGCAGGACCAGGTCCTGGCCGTCCTTGCCGGAGCGATTGCCGCCCTCACCGGGCTTGCCGTTGGTGGCGTTGCGGTGCGGCTTGTGGTGGTAGTCGAGCAGCGTGGTCACGGACTGGTCGACGACCAGGGTCACGTCGCCGCCCCGTCCGCCGTTGCCGCCGTCGGGGCCGCCGAGCGGCTTGAACTTCTCCCGGTGTACGGAGGCACAGCCGTGGCCTCCGTTACCCGCGGCGACATGCAGCTCGACGCGGTCCACGAAGGTGGTCATGGTGGTGCCTCCAGCACTTCGATTACGTACGGAATGTCTCTTCGGTAACGCGCGAAAGGCGGACCCGCTTCCCCTGCGGGAAGTGAGGTCCGCCTCGCGAAGAACTCTGTTCTACGGAGCCTGAGCCCTGGTGGGGCTGGTTCAGGCGACCGGAACGATGTTCACGACCTTGCGGCCACGGTGGGTGCCGAACTCGACCGCACCGGCGTCCAGCGCGAACAGCGTGTCGTCCTTGCCACGGCCGACACCGGTGCCGGGGTGGAAGTGGGTGCCACGCTGGCGGACCAGGATCTCACCGGCGTTGACGGTCTGACCGCCGAAGCGCTTCACACCGAGCCGCTGAGCGTTGGAGTCGCGACCGTTCCGAGTGGACGATGCGCCCTTCTTGTGTGCCATGTCTCAGTCCCTACCCTTACTTCGCAGCCGCGGGGATCTCAGTGACCTTGATCGCCGTGTACTGCTGGCGGTGGCCCTGACGACGGCGGTAGCCGGTCTTGTTCTTGTAGCGAAGGATGTCGATCTTCGCGCCCTTGTGGTGGTCCACGACCTCGGCCTGGACCTTGATGCCGGCCAGCACCCACGGGTCACTGGTCACAGCGTCGCCGTCGACAACGAGCAGGGTCGAGAGCTCGACCGTGTCGCCAACCTTGGCAGTGGAAATCTTGTCAACCTCAACGATGTCGCCGACAGCAACCTTGTGCTGGCGACCACCGCTGCGCACGATGGCGTACACGCGGATCTCTCTCTCGCTCGGAACGGAACCCCGCAGTCCAGCCGCGCGCGGAGCGAGCGGCCTCTCCCGGAGCGCATGACACGCGTGATTCCGGGAGGAAGAGGTTTACGGGGATGCGGCGCGTCTGTGACACGCCGACGGTCAAGGTTACGGGGCCACGGCCGAAAGGGTCAAACCAGGCCGGGCCCCACGGGTGTGCCGCCCGTCACTCGGCGTCCCGGCCCGGCGGATGTGCCGGGCCGGGACGCCGGACGGGGACTCAGCCCTCGTCGGTGGAGGCGGTGACGGCGGACAGGGTCTGCTCCGCCGCCGCCGTCTTCTTCGACGTGGCCTTGGTGGCGGCCTTCTTCGCGGTCGCCTTCTTGGCCGTGGCCTTCTTGGCGGCCGTCTTCTTGGCCGCCGTCTTCTTGGTGGCGGCCTTCTTGGCCGTCGCCTTCTTGGCCGTCTTGCGCGCCGCGGCCTTCTTCGCGGCGGCCGGAGCCTCGGCCTCGTCGGCCTCGGTCTCGGCGACCACTGCCTCGGCGGCGTCGGCCGTCTCCTCCGCGGGGGCCGCGGCCGACGGGACGACCACGACGGCCGCCTCCTGGGACGCGGTGGGCGCGGTGGCCTTGCGGACGGCGCGGCGGCGCGGACGCGCCGGGGCGGCGCTCTCCGCGGGCGCCTCGGCGGCGGTCTCCGCCACGGGCTCGGGCTGCGGCTCGGCGGCCGCCTCCGGCTCGGCCACGGGCGCCGCGACCGGCT
Organism: Streptomyces sp. Tue6028; assembly: GCF_002300165.1. GTDB lineage: Bacteria > Actinomycetota > Actinomycetes > Streptomycetales > Streptomycetaceae > Streptomyces > Streptomyces siamensis. Next base: position 180,532 of record NZ_MLCE01000013.1, read on the forward strand.
CCGTGACCGTCACCACGGCCTCCTCCGAGGCCTTCGGCGAACCGGCCGGGGCCGACACCTTGCGGGTGGCGCGACGGCGCGTACGGCCCTTGGGAGCGGCCTCGTCCTCGACGGACTCCACGACGGCGGCTTCGGTGACCACCGGAGCCTCGGTGACCGCAGGGGCCTCGGCGACGAGTTCCTGCGGCGCCTCGACGACCGGGTCCTCGACGGCGACCGGCTCGGACTCGGCGGCCTCACGCGACTTGGCGGCCCGCTCGGCACGCTCGGCGCGCTTCGAGGGACGCCCCTCCGCCCGCGGCGCACCCGCCGGCGCGGACGCCCGCCGGGTGGCCCGGCGGCGCGAACGGCCCCGGCCCGCGGCGGCTTCGGCCTCGGCGGCGCTGCTGTACAGCTCCTCGTCCGGGGCGAACTCGGGTGCGAGCAGCGCGGCGGGCACCGCGGCCTCGGCGGCCACCTCGGCCTCGGTCTCCGCCTCGACGGTCTCGGCCGCCTCGGTGGTCTCCGCGGCCACGGCCTCGTGCTCGTGCTCGTGGGGCTGCTCGGCACCGCCGCGGCCGCGCTTCTTGCGCTTGCCTCCGCCGCCGGCGGACGACGGCTGCTCCATGTGCACGATGACACCGCGGCCGTTGCAGTGGACGCAGGTCTCGGAGAAGGACTCCAGCAGACCCTGGCCGACACGCTTGCGCGTCATCTGCACCAGACCCAGCGAGGTGACCTCGGCCACCTGGTGCTTGGTGCGGTCGCGGCCCAGGCACTCCAGCAGGCGCCGCAGCACCAGGTCGCGGTTGGACTCCAGGACCATGTCGATGAAGTCGATGACGACGATGCCGCCCAGGTCGCGCAGCCGCAGCTGGCGCACGATCTCCTCGGCCGCCTCCAGGTTGTTCCTGGTCACGGTCTCTTCGAGGTTGCCGCCCTGACCGGTGAACTTGCCGGTGTTGACGTCGACCACGACCATCGCCTCGGTCTTGTCGATCACCAGCGAACCGCCGCTCGGCAGCCAGACCTTGCGGTCCAGCGCCTTCATCAGCTGCTCGTCGATCCGGTACGTGGCGAAGACGTCGACCTCGGAGGTCCACTTCGACAGCCGGTCCGCCAGGTCGGGCGCGACGTGGGAGACGTACCCGTGGATGGTCTCCCACGCCTCGTCGCCGCTGACGATGACCTTCGAGAAGTCCTCGTTGAAGATGTCGCGGACGACGCGGACGGTCATGTCCGGCTCGCCGTAGAGCAGCGTCGGGGCGTTGCCGCTCTTCGCCTTCTTCTGGATGTCCTCCCACTGCGCCTGGAGCCGTTCGACGTCACGGCGCAGCTCGTCCTCGCTCGCTCCCTCGGCGGCGGTGCGCACGATGACGCCCGCGTCCTCGGGGACGATCTTCTTGAGGATGGTCTTCAGCCGGGCGCGCTCGGTGTCGGGCAGCTTGCGGCTGATACCGGTCATCGAGCCCTCGGGCACGTAGACCAGGTAGCGGCCGGGCAGCGAGACCTGGCTGGTGAGGCGGGCGCCCTTGTGGCCGATCGGGTCCTTCGTGACCTGCACGAGAACGGACTGGCCGGACTTCAGCGCGGTCTCGATGCGGCGCGGCCCGTTGGCCAGGCCGAGTGCCTCGAAGTTCACCTCGCCCGCGTACAGGACAGCGTTGCGGCCCTTGCCGATGTCGATGAAGGCGGCCTCCATCGACGGCAGGACGTTCTGCACCTTGCCGAGGTAGACGTTGCCGACGTACGAGGTCGACTGCTCCTTGTTGACGTAGTGCTCGACGAGCACGTTGTCCTCGAGGACGCCGATCTGGGTGCGCTCGCCGCTCTGGCGGACGACCATCACGCGCTCGACGGCCTCGCGGCGGGCCAGGAACTCGGCCTCGGTGATGATCGGGACGCGTCGGCGGCCCTGCTCGCGGCCCTCGCGGCGGCGCTGCTTCTTCGCCTCCAGGCGGGTCGAGCCCTTGATGGACTGCACCTCGTCGACCGGGTGCTCGTCCTTCTTGCGGGGCTCGCGGACCTTCACGACAGTGCGCTCGGGGTCGTTCTCGCCGGCCTCGGCCTCGCCGCCGGAGTCACCGGCGCGACGACGGCGCCGACGACGGCGACGGCTGCTGCTGGAGCCGGAACCGCCCGCCTCCTCGCGCTCGTCCGCCTCCTCGGCGTCCTCCTCGACCTGCTCGGCGGTGTCCTCGGCGTCCTGCGCGGCCTGTTCGGCGGCGAACTCGTCGTCCGCGGACTCGCCGTCCGCCTCGGCGGACTCGCCACGACGACGACGACGGCCACCACGACGGCGACGGCGACGGGAGCCCGCGGACTCCTCCTCGCCCTCGTCACCCTCGACGACGTCCTCGGCGGACTCGGCGCCCTCCTCCGGCTCCTCCTCGGCCTCGTCGACGGCGGCCGGCACGGTCACCGGCTCGTCCTCGACGGCCCGGCGACGGCGGCGCCGGCGTCCGCCGGTGCTCTCCTCGGCGGCTTCGGCGACCTCGGCGACCTCGGTCCCGGCAGCCTCCTCCTCGGCGGCTTCCTCGGCCGCCTCCGCGGCCTCGGCGGCAGCCGCGGCGGCGGCCCGCTCCGGGGTCTGGAACATCGGCTCGGTGAACACGGGCGCCTGGAACACGGCGACGGCCGGACGCGCCGGACGCCGACCGCCCTCGTCGGTCTCCTCCTCCTTCGCCGCGGGCGCGGAGAAGCCACCGGCGGCCTTGCGAGTGGCGCGGCGGCGGGTGCGGCGCGGTCCGCCGTCCTCGGCCTGCGCGGCCTCGCCGTCGGTCACCTCGGCGGCCGTGGCCGGCGCGGTCTCGGCGACGGGCTCGGGTGTCTCGGCGCGCTCCTCGACGGCCCCGCCCTCGGGCGTGGCGGCGGGCGCGGAGACCCGGCGGGTGGCGCGCCGGCGCGTGGTGCGGCGGGGCGCGGCCTCCTCGGTCTCGGCGACGGGCTCGGCCGGGGCGGTCACCTGCGCCGCGGCGGTCTCGGCGGGCTCCACGGCCTCAGGCGTCTCCTCGGCCTCGGCGATCACGACGGCTTCGGTCTCCTTGGGCGCACCGGTGGGTGCGGAGGCGCGGCGGGTCGCACGACGGCGCGTACGCCCGGCTGGCGCGGCTTCCTCCGCCGCGGGGGCCGGGGCCTCTGCCACGGGCTCGGCTTCGGCGGTCACCGCTTCAGCGGCGGGCACGACGGTCTCAGCGGCCTCGGCGGCCTCGGCCGTCTCCACCGACGCGGGCGCACCGGCGGGCGCGGACGCCCGGCGGGTGGCCCGGCGGCGTGTGCGGCGCGGAGCCGTGTCCTCGGCGGAAGGGGTCTCGGTCTCGGCCGCCTCGGTGGCGGCCGGGATCTCCTCGGCGACGGCCTGCTCGGTCTCGACGGCCTCGGCGGTCTCTTCCTCCGCGAGTTCGTCGGCCGAGGCGACGGCCGGTATGGCCGGAGCGGTGGTCTCGGCCGCGGCCTCGGTGGCGGCGGCCGGGGGGCCCGCGGGGCGCGACGCGGCGCGGCGACGGCGTCGCGGCGGCAGGGTGTCGCTGGGGGTGTCGTTGTTCTCGGAGCCCGTGGAGGGCTCAGCGGGTTCGGTCGGCTCAAGCATGCGGGTGGATCTCCCGTCAGGCTCCCGGGCGCCGCGCCTGGTCCGGCGATGCCGGTGACGTCCGCGGCTCGCGCGATGCGCGGTGCCGCCGTCCGGGGCGCGGGCGCCGCACGGGAGCTCTCTGTGTCCTGTCTCGCCGGTTCCGTACACCATGTGTGCGTACGGCCTGGCGAAAGTCTTCTGGTCGGTGCGCTGCCCGACCCAGGTGGCTCCCGGATTCGAGGGCGGCGCTACGACGTCCGTCCCTACGCGGGACCTTCCTTACGCCGGCGCCTTCGCGGCGGCAGCTGGGGCGGCCCCGGAGCGATCGGCTGGGGCGGCCGTGACTGCCTCGCGGTCGGGCGCGAGCGGGTCGGTCACCGTGCCGGTCTCTTCATCGAACAGCCCCTGCGCCAGCCTGGTCACCGCTGCGGGGACCGGCGGCGCCAGGTCGGCCACGGCGCGGAGACCGGACAGGACGTCGTCGGGTCGAACGGCAGGCGTCACGTGCCGAACAACCAGCCGCAGTATCGCACAGGGCTGGTCGGTCGGCCTATCAGCCTGGGGGGTGTGCGTCTCCAGGCTCGCGACGGCGGCGCGGGCGTCGAAGGTCCGCATGCCGTTCTTCGTCCTGCGCTGGACCTCGACGGTCTCGGCCGCGCGGAAGGCGCCGACGGCGCGCTCCGCCTCCTGAGGAACCACGCCGTCGAGGCGCAGCTCCCACACGGAGGCGGTGAGCCGGTCGGCGAGGCCCGAGGTGCGGGCCTCGACGGCGTCGATGATGTCGAGCCCGTCGGGCAGCGACTCGTCGAGGAGCTCACGCAGGGTTTCCGGGTCGCGCGCCTCGGTGAGCGCGATCTCCAGGTACTCCGCCTCACTGCCGGTGCCGGTGGGTGCGGCATTGGCGTACGACACCTTCGGATGCGGCGTGAACCCCGCCGAGTACGCCATGGGCACCTCGGCTCGGCGCAGCGCACGCTCGAAGGCGCGCTGGAAGTCACGGTGGCTGGTGAACCGGAGGCGGCCGCGCTTGGTGTAGCGCAGTCGGATGCGCTGCACCGCGGGTGCGGGCGGCGGGCCTTCGGGCTGTCGCTTGCCCAGTGTCGTTCAGTCCTTCGTGAGAGCGGTCGTACTGCTACCTAGAGTACGTGTCTCACCGGCCGTCGGTTCCCGGCGGTCCACGGGCTGCGGCTCGTGGGGCGGACCGAAGAGCATCCGCCGGAAGTCGGCGCGGGCCTGCCGGGCGGAGTCCCGGGCGGCGGTCAGGGCCTGCCGGGTGGCCCGTCCGACGCTGCGTGCGGCCTCGGCCGCGGGCCGCAGCACCAGGTCCCGCACGGCGTGCCCGACGGGCGTCAGCAGGGTCCGGTACACCCAGCGCACCGGCTCCACGAACGTCCACCGCAGGACCTTCGCGAGGAACCGGCCGACGGCGAGCGAGATGTGTCCGGCGACGCGCCAGGCGTGTCCGAGGGCCTCGCCGATCTCCCTGCCGATGACGGCGAGCACGCGTCCGACCGGCGCGAGCACCCATCGCCACAGCGCGAGCGCGGGCAGCACCAGGAGGATGCGGCCCGTCCAGTAGAACGCGGCGCCGACGCCGATGAAGATCATCCGTACGAGCCACACGAGACCGCCCGCCAGCCAGGCGATCCCCTTGCCGACGGGGGTGAGGACCCACTCGTACAGCCACAGGGCCGGGACCACGACGAGGTACCGGACCAGCCAGGCGCCGGCGGTGTACAGCCCGAGGCCCACGGCGGCGAGGATCAGACCGACACCCCTGACCAGCCAGGCGATCGCCCGCCCGACCGGGGTGAGCAACCGCGCGTAGACCCAGCCGAGCGCCGCCGCGATGCCGCCGAGGACCCAGGCGGCGGCCGCACCCACGCCCCGGGCCACCCAGGCGATCGCGTGCCCGACGGGTGTCAGCACGGTGCGGTACAGCCACACCGCGGGCACCACGAGCAGCACGTGACCGAGCCAGGCCAGCGCCCTGCCGAGCGGGACGAGGGCGTACCGCCACAGCGTCACCCACGGCCAGACGAACACGGCCCACGCGGCCCAGGCGAGCGCCCGCCCCAGCGGGCGCAGCACGGTGTCCCGCAGAAACCTTCCGGCGACGACGAGCGCGTCCCACGCCATCCGCACGGGTACGACGAGGACGAGCACCACGATCCGTACGGGAATGCGGATGGCGACGGCGAGGCACCCCTCGGGCTGCGGCCCTCGGGCCTGTGCAGGGGGCCGCTCAGCAGGCGTCTTTTCCCATTCCATACCCGCGTAGACGCGTCAGGCGCCCGGATGGATGCGGTCCCGGGCGATCCGGTACCGCGACATCCCTCTCTGATCACCGCTCGCCCCCAGGAAGCACACAGGCAAGGGACATGAGAGGGCGTCAACTGTCGCGCCTGCCCGGCATGCCGGGTCGCCGTGGTCCGGTGGGCGCCGGGGGCGGCTCGTTCCCGTCCGCGACCTGACCGCCATGTCGCCTCCGCGGAGGGGCCGTTGACACCGATCAGGCAGCACAAAGAGGGCGAAACGGGAACCCGCGGGCCAGTTGTGTGGATCGCCGGAAGTTCCAGGCACACTTTGCGTGTCGCAGTCCCGCCATCAAGAGGATGATCCATTCATGATTACGCTCACGAAGGAAGACGGCCCTGCGGACCTGGACGGAGTCACCCATCTGTCCATCGGGGTGTCCTGGGACCCCACCGCCGGCGCCAGCGGCGGGGTGGTCGGCATACTCCGTCGCAAGACCGGCACCGACCTCGACCTGATAGCCGTCGCCATGCAGGGATCCGACCCCGTGCGTCTGGCCGGCCTCGACTCGCTGGACCCCATGGGCAACGGCTCGCTGGTGCACAGCGGCGACAACCAGACCGGGCGCGGGGAGGGCGACGACGAAACGGTGACCGTCGAGTTCTCGCGCATCCCGCCCCAGATCACGTCGATCGTGTTCGTCGCGGCGGCGTTCAAGAAGGGCAGTTCCTTCCAGAAGGCGCGCAACATCAGCTTCAAGGTGTACGACGCCACCGGCGGCAGCACCCAGCAGGTCGCCGACATCTGGCCGAGCCTGCTCACGCAGGACAACGGCTGCGCCGTGGCCAAGGCCGTGCGGGCCGGCGGGAGCTGGAAGCTGGAAGTGATCAACGTGACGGGCAAGATCAAGCAGGGCGACGAGCACGCCCTGATGCGCTTCGCCATCAGCAAGTAGGACGCGGCCCCCTCGGCCCGGCTCTCGCGACGACACGTGATCCGGGCCCGGGGGCCGGTCCCGGCCCACTCCCCTCAGCCCGTACCCGGCACCCGGCGCCCTCTGTGCCCCGCGCCCAGCACGCCGCGCCCCACGGCCGGCGTCACACACGTCATACGACCGGCGTCACACACATCACACGACCGCCGTCACGCACGCCACACGACCGCCGTCACGCCCGTCCCGCGGTCGCTCCCCCGACGACGCGCCGCGCGATGAGCTTGCCGAGCTCCCACAGCGCCAGCAGCACGAGCGGCGGCACCAGCGTCCACGCGAACTGCTCCAGGTCGAGCTCGGTGGTCCCCAGCAGCCGCCGGAAGGCGTCCATCTGAGTGACCAGCACGGCGAGGACGAACTCCACGAGCATCGCCCGGTTCATCTGCTTGCTGTCGAAGCTGGCCGTGGTCAGGACCGTCTCCGTCTCGCTGCGGCACTCCAGCGCGGCCACGATCAGACAGAGCGCGAAGGTCGTGAACGCCATCGACTGGCCGACGGCGACGCTGTCGAAGTGCGACTCGCCGAGCTTGATCAGGGCGAGCAGACCGATGGTGATCGCCAGCCCGGAGAGCCCGACCGTGATCATCACGCTCCGGGTCAGCACGGGCTCGCCCCGCGGTCGCGGCCGTCGCGCCATCAGTCCGGGACTCTGCTGGTCGAAGCCGAGCGCGAAGCCGAAGGCGGCGTTGACGAAGAAGTGGATCCACAGCACCTGCGCCGGGGTGAAGGGCTCACCGGCGGCGATGTTGAACAGGGTCGCGCCGAGGAACGTCAGCACGAACACGACGAGCAGGACCAGCACGAAGCGGATGTACTTCGTGAGGTTGTCGTAGATCTTGCGGCCCTGCTCGACGGCGAACACGATCGTCGCGAAGTTGTCGTCGGCCAGCACCATGCGCCCGGCGTTCTTGGCGACCTCGGTACCGGACCCCATGGAGATCCCCACGTCGGCCGCCTTGATGGCCGGCGCGTCGTTCACCCCGTCGCCGGTCATGGCCACCACATGGCCCTTCTTCTTCAGCGTGTCGGCGAGCAGCACCTTGTGCTCGGGGGCCACCCGGCCGACCACACCGATGTCCTCGATCCGGGCGAGCCGCTCGCTCTCGTCCAGGGCGGCGAAGTCCGCGCCGAGCACGGCCTCCCCCTCGATCCCCAGCTGCCGGGCGATGGCGGCGCCCGTGACGACGTCGTCGCCCGTCACCATCCGGACCCGGATGTGGGCGGCCTGCGCGTCGGCCACCGCCGCCCGCGCCTCCTCCCGCGGCGGGTCGACCATGCCGACCAGACTCGTCATCTGGAGGTCCGTGACGTAACCGAGCAGATCGCCGGCGGGATCGAACGCGGCGGGATCGAGGTCGCGCCGCGCGGCGGCCATCACCCGCAGCCCCTCGCCCCCCATGCGTTCGATGTGCGTCTGGGCCTTGCGCTGCGCCTCTTCGTTCCACGGCACGGCCGCGCCCTGCGCCAGGGCGGTGGCCGACCGTTCCATCACCGCGGGCGCCGCTCCCTTCACGAAGCACCGCACGACCGGGCGGCCGTCGGCGTCCGTGGCCGAGTTGAAGGTGGCCATCAGCTTGTACGACGGGTCGAAGGGCAGCGTGGCCAGCCGGGGCAGCCGCTGCCGGGTGGCCTCCACGTCCACCCCTGCCTTGTGGCCGAGGACCAGCAGCGCGCCCTCGGTGGGGTCGCCGACCACCGCGCCGTCGACGAGGCGCGCGTCGTTGGCGACCAGGTACGGCAGGATCGCGTCCCCGAGGTCGGGTGAGCTGCCGACGGCGTGATGGATCCTGCCCTCCAGGCCGTACCCGGTGCCCGAGACGGTGTAGCGGTCGCCCGGATCGATCAGCTCCACGGCGGTCATCTGGTTCATCGTGAGCGTGCCGGTCTTGTCGGAGTTGATGGCCGAGGTGAAGCCCAGGGACTCCACCGACGGCAGGTCCTTGACGATGGCCTCGCGCCGCGCGAGGTCGACCGCACCGATCGACAGGATGGTCTGGGTGACCGTGGGCAGGGCCTCCGGGATGGCGGCGATCGCCAGCGACACGGCGCTCACGAACAGCACGTCCCACGCGGTGCCGCGGCTGCGGCCCAGGACGAACATCACGATCATGGTGAGCCCGGCGGCGCCCGTGATCCACAGGGTGAGGCGGTCCAGCTCGCGGGTGAGCGGCGAGGCCTCCCGGTGCGTCGCCGACAGCATCCCCGAGATCCGGCCGAGCTCGGTGTCGGCTCCCGTGGCCGTGACGATCACCGTTCCGCTGCCGTGCGTGACCGGGGTGTTCATGAACGCCATGTTCGTCCGGTCGCCGGGTCCCAGATCCTTCCCGGCCAGGCGTCCGGTGTCCTTGGCGGCGGGCACGCTCTCCCCCGTCAGCGCCGACTCGTCGATCTGCAGCGCGTTGGCCGCGACGATCCGGCCGTCGGCGGGCACCTCGTCCCCCGCGGCGATGAGCACCACGTCGCCGACGACGACCTCCTCCGCCGGGACCTCGGACTCCGTTCCGTCCCTGCGCACCCGGGCGGTCGCCTTCATCATCGACTTGAGCGCGTTCATGGCGCTCTCCGCCTTGCCCTCCTGGCGCATCCCGACGACCGCGTTGAGCACCGTCAGGAGAAGCAGCAGAACCCCTGTGCTCCACTCCTTGATCACCAGGGACACCACGGCGGCGGCCACCAGCACCAGCTGCATGTAGCTGCGGTACTGCGCGAGGTAGCGGCGCCAGCCCGGGAGGGGTTTCTCCTCCGGCAGGGCGTTCGGACCGTTCGCCCGGAGGACCTCCGCCGCCCGCGCCGAGGGGAGCCCCACGGCCGGGTCGACGTCGAAGGCGGCGGCGACCTCCTCCGGCGCACTCGTGTACCAGGTCCGGCCGTCGCCCGTCGGCTCGTGCGGAGCCTCTGTCTGCGCGGTCATCCCCGTGCCTCCGATCCGGCCCGCTCGGCCCGAGTGCTGTCCGCCCCCTCGGTGCTCCCCGCCCCCTCAGCCCTTGCCGCCCCCGCGCTTCCGCTTGCCGCCGCCCTTGGCCCTGCGGGCCCGCTTCGCGGCCTCGGCGGCGTACGGATCGCGGGGCTCGCCCTCCGGCGCCTCCCGCTCCAGCTCACGTCTCACCTCGGCCAGCTCCCGGCGTGTTCGGGCGCTGACGTGCGGGTACTGCGGGTCGATGTCCATCAGGGTGTGCGCCAGGACGGCCGCGGCGCAGACGCGCGCGAACCACTTGCGGTCGGCGGGCACGACGTACCAGGGCGCCCACTCCGTACTCGTGGCGGACAGCATCTGCGAGAACGCCCGCTGGTAGTCGTCCCACCGGGCGCGCTCCCGGACGTCCGCCGAGGAGAACTTCCAGTTCCGCTCGGGCACGTCGATGCGTTTGAGGAAGCGGAGGCGCTGCTCCTCCTTCGACAGGTTCAGGAACACCTTCACGACCTTGAAGCCGTTGTCGCACAGGTAGTGCTCCCAGTCGTTGATCTCGCGGTAGCGCCGCTCCCACACGTCAGGACCGCGGGCCGACTCCGGCAGCTTCTGCCGGTCGAGGTTCTCGGGGTGCACCCGCACCACCAGGACCTCTTCGTAGTGGGACCGGTTGAAGATGCCGATCTCCCCGCGCCGGGGCAGCTCGCGGGTGTAGCGCCAGAGGAAGTCGTGGTCCAGCTCCTCGGCCGAGGGCACTTTGAACCCGGCCACCCGCACGCCCTGGGGATTGATGCCGCTCATCACATGGCGGATCGTTCCGTCCTTGCCGCCGGCGTCCAGTGCCTGGAGGCACATGAGCACCCCGTACGTGTCCTGGGCGGCCAGCCGCCGCTGGTAGTCGGCGAGCAACTCGACGCCCTCGCGGAGCAGTTCGACGCCGTCCTTCTTCTTCCGGATGCCCGCCTTGTACCCGGGGTCGAAGTCCTTGGCCAGATGCACCTTCGTACCGGGCTCGACCCTCAGTGGCCTGATGAACTCCGCAATGCGTTCGGCCCTGTCCTCGGCCATCACCGCACGCCCTCTCGTCGCCCGGCCCGCGGCGCCTCGGGGCGCCCGCTCGTCGTGCACCAGCAGCTTCCGCCCGGCCCGGACGCCGGGGCTTCACCCTCCGTGGGTGATTCACGCCCCGCCGTGCCCTGCGAAGAGGTCCGGGGCCCGGCCCCGGACACTGCGGTCCCCTCAGTGCGGCAGGAGCTGCTGGCCTCCGTCGATGTCGTACGTGGCCCCGGTGAGCGCGTCGTTGCGCATGAGGTGCACGGCCAGGGCGGCGACGTCGGCCGGACCGACGACGCGTCCGATGGGGAGCCTGGAACGCAGGTCCTCACGCCGGGCTTCCAGCTGATCGCCCAGGAGCGAGGCCGACAGGGGGGTGTCGACGAACCCGGCGGCGATGAGGTTGACCCGGATCGGCGCGAGTTCGAGCGCCAGGTTGGCGACGAGGGCGGGCAGCGCCGCGGTCATCGCGGAGACGACGGCCAGGCCGACGCCGGGACGCCGGCCGCCGGTGCCGCCGATGAACACGAGCGTGCCTCCGGCTCTGACCTTGTCACGGCTGTGCAGGGCGATCCCGAGCGTGAGGGCGAGGCGGTCGCCGAACTCGCGGCGGGCCGCGTCGAGGTCCAGCTCCGCCAGCGGCGCGTACGAAGGGCTGCCGGCGGTGACCATCACATGGTCGACCGGGCCGGGCAGATCGTGGAAGAACCGCGCCACGCTATCGCTGTCGGCGGCGTCGAACGCCGCCGTGCTCACGGCGTCCAGCTCCTCGGCGGCCTGCCGCAGCCGTTCGGGGTCGCGGCCCACCAGGACCACCTGCCCGCCGTCCGCGCGGACCTGGCGCGCGGTCTCCCGTCCGATGCCCGAGCTGCCGCCGATCACGACGACGGTCCGGCCGTCGAGACCGGGCCGTCCGCCGGTGCCGGGAACACCGGCCGTGCCGCCCGTCATGCGCACCTCCAGGTGTCGGTCACCGATCCCATGGTGGTGGCGCCCTCCCTTGATCGCCCGCCGGCCGGCGACCGCGACCGCGCCGCCGCTCCCGGCGGACGGCTCACGCCCCGGCCTCGCCGTGCGGCCAGTGCGCGAGACCGTCGGCGGACGGGGCCTCGACCGTCGCCTCCTCCGGCGAGACGTAGAAGTCGTAGGCGTCGTGGAGGCCGCTGATCTCGAAGACCTTGAGCAACCGGCCGGAGGGGCAGGCGATCCGCAGCGAACCCTCCCGCTCCCGGATGCGCTTCGTGCTGGCCACGACCGTCCCCAGCCCGACGGAGTCCAGGAACGGCACGAAGCACAGGTCCAGGACGAAGTGTCGGTGGCCCTCGCCGAGCAGTTCCACCACCGCCTGCCGGATCCCGGGCGAGGTGTGGACGTCGATCTCGCCGTCGACCTCGAGCACGGTCCAGCCGTTGACCACGTCGTAGCTGATGGCCATGCGCTCGCTGCGGATGATGCTCGTTCGCATGGCCATCCCTCTTCTCGTCCTCCGGACGGCACAGGGTGCCCGGCGCGGCACCCGGCACAGGCACACGCAGGTGCGTGCGGCCGCGTGCAGACAGGGCTGACTCCACTCCAAGCCGCGCGGGCGCTGATCGCAAGTCGGGAACGCCGATCACGTGTGGCGGGGGCTACCCCTCGTCCGCCGGCGGCAGGTCCTGCTCGGTCCAGATCGTCTTGCCGGTGGGCGTGTAGCGCGTGCCCCAGTGGTGGGTCATCTGCGCGATGATGAACAGGCCCCGGCCGCCCTCGTCGTCGCTCGCGGCATGCCGCAGGTTGGGTGTGGTGTGGCCGGTGTCGGACACCTCGCAGATCAGGGTCCGGTCGCGGATCAGGCACACCTGGATCGGGCCGCCGACGTAGCGGATGGCGTTGGTGACCAGCTCGCTGACGATGAGTTCGGTGGTGAACGTCAGGTCGTCCAGCCCCCAGTCGCGGAGCTGTTTGCTGACAGCGGTGCGGATGGTGGCCACCGCCGCCGGGTCCGGGGGCAGCTCCCACTGGGTGAACTGGTTCCGGTCGAGCAGGCGCGTACGGGCCAGGAGCAGCGTCGCGTCCTCGTCCACCGGCCCCGGCAGCAGCGCGGTCACCGCCCGGTCGCACAGCTCGTCCAGGGACGCGGTGCTGTCGGCGAGGGCCTCGGACAGCTGTGCGAGGCCGGCGTCACGGCTGTCGGCCGCCTGGAGGAGACCACCCGTGAAGAGGGCGACGAGACTGCCCGCCGGGAGGTCCAGCTCCTTGCTCTGGTAGGGCGGGCCGCCGAACCCCAGCTGTGGTCCGGGCGGCAGCTCCGGATAGTGCACGACGCCCTTGTGCGGTTCGACGACCGCCAGCACCGACTCCCCGGCCCGTGCCAGGCTGCACTTCCCCGTGACGGGGTCGTACACCGCGTACAGGCACGTCACGCCGAGGGCGGCGTCGGCCGGCATCCTCAGATGGCCCCGGCCGTGGCCGTCCCGGCGCCGCTCGTGTTCGGTCTGCTCGACCAGGTCGTCCAGGCGGGACAGCAGCTCGTCCGGGCTCAGGTCCAGCCGGGCCAGGACGCGCACCCCGGTGCGCAGACGCCCCATGGTGGCCGCGGCGCGCAGGCCGTGGCCGAGCACGTCCCCCACGACCAGGCCGATCCGGGTTCCCGACAGGGGAATGACGTCGTACCAGTCGCCGCCCACCCCGCTTCCGCTGTCGGCGGGCAGGTAGCGGCTCGCCGCGTCGAGGGCGGTGTGCCGCGGCAGGCGGCGCGGCAGCAGACTCCGCTGGAGTCTGAGGGTCACCGCATGGCCGCGGGTGACCACAGGCATCAACAGGAAACCGAGCAGCAGGGCGCCCAGGCCCACGACGGTGACCCCGCCGGTCGGCCCGATCAGCGGCAGGTCGACGCTGGTCGCGCCGTAGTCGGGGGCCGCGTAGACGATGGTGGCGTAGACGAACAGACAGAGCATGATCAGCCCGCCCAGCCCCGGCAGTACGCCCTTGAAGACGAAGTCCTTGGTGCTGCGGGTGAGGATCTTGCGGTAGTACCAGAGGCAGGCGAACCCGGTCAGCCCGTAGTGGAACGTGATCGCGAGGCCGACCGAGTCGATCGAGTCGGCCAGTACGTTCCCGCTGAAGGAGGTCAGCAGCACGAGCAGGGCGATGGAGACCGCGCCCATGCCGACGGTCGACCAGGTCGGGGTGAGGAACCGGCGGTGGACCCGGGCGAGCCGCGAGGGGAGGGCCTTGTGGACCGCCATGGAGAAGACGGTCCTGGCCAGCGGCAGGATGGTGGTCTGGGTGGAGGCCAGTGCCGAGGTCAGCACCATCAGGACCAGCAGGCTCGTCAGGACGATTCCCGCGTCCTCGTTCCCGAAGACGGCCGCGCCGAGTCCGGAGAACACGTCGTCCGAGTTCCCGGAGTTGCCCAGCCCGATGCCCGAGGAACCGATCCCGGCGTAGGCCTGCGCGGAGGTGGTCACCAGCGCGTACATGATCAGCAGCAGTACGGTCGACATGACCGCGGCGCGTCCGGGGATACGGGTGCTGTCGACTGTCTCCTCGTTGATCGAGACCGCGGTGTCCCAGCCCCAGTAGATGAAGACGCCCGCCAGGAGGCCCGACGTCAGGGCCTTCACGGACGACACCTCGAAGGGGTTGAACCAGGAGGCGGAGACGTGGATCGCCGTCGGTGGGGCGTCGGTGTAGGCCCTGACCAGTGCGGCGACGGCGAAGACGACCAGCATCCCCACTTCGAGGCACAGCAGCCAGCGCTGGACGGCGGCCGAGAACTCGATGCCGATGTAGCAGACCACGGTCATCACGGCGATCCAGACGATGCCCGCGACCGTGGTCCACAGCCGGTCCTCCGCCAGCTCGTCCAGACCCACCAGCCGGAAGCTGTAGATACCGGCGATCTCGGCGAGGCTCGCCATCACGATGACGTTGGCGACGATGATGCCCCAGCCGCCCATCCAGCCGGTGCGGGGACCGAAGGCGCGGGTCGCCCAGGTGAAGGTGGTGCCGCAGTCCGCGTTGCTCGCGTTGAGCTCCCGGAAGGCGTACGCGATCAGCAGCATCGGGACGAACGCCAGCATGGTGACGATCGGGGCCTGGAGACCGACCGCCGCCACGATGAGGCCGAGCGTCGCGGCGAGGCTGTAGGCCGGAGCGGTGGAGGCCAGCCCGATGACCACCGAGGAGAACATGCCGAGGGCGTCGTTCTTGAGCCCTTTTTGGCCGGCCCCCGTCCCGGGTGCGGGGCGGCCGGGGGGCCCGGCTCCGCCGAAGTGCCTCACACTTGATTCCAACGCCGGGCCACGGCCCTCCGCAACAGCGGGGCGTCCGGAGGGCCGTACACCACGGAGCCCTCCGGACCCGGAAAGGGCTCATCAGGTCACTCGGCTCGGCGGAGAAGCCTGCCGTGGGGCTCGCGTCGCCTCCTGTCGTGAGGCTTGCACCGCCCCCTGTCGTGAGGCTTGCACCGCTGCCCCCTGTCGTGGGGTCTCGTTCCGGGACCTCCTCCGCCGGTCACGCGGCGCGTCACGGCGCGCCCTCGCGGACCAGCCGCGGGCCCGAGGGCTCGGCGGCCCGCGGACCGGGACGGAGGTCCAGCATCCGGGTGAGCAGGGGAAGGGCGTCGGCCGCGCTGCGGGCCTGTGCCGTGGACAGCCGGGCCACATCGGCCGACAGGGTGGTGCCCGCGCGGGGGACGGCGAGGACGCGCATGCCGGCGGCGAACGCCGACCGGATGCCGTTCGCGGAGTCCTCCACCGCCACGCAGTCCGAGGGCGGGACGCCGATCCCCGCCGCAGCGCGCAGGTAGGCGTCGGGAGCGGGTTTGCCGGAGGTCACGTCCTCGCCGCAGACGACGGCCCGCAACCGCGCCGCCAGGCCCAGCTCCGCCAGGATCGCCGCGACGTAGCGGCGCGGGCTGGCCGTGGCCACGGCGACCGGCCCGTGGCGACCGGCCTCACGGACGAGGTCCAGCGCTCCGGGCAGCGCCGGAACCCGGCCGGCCGCGCACTCGACGGCCATCGCTGCGGTACAGGTCTCCACCACCTCCGCGACGCCCGCCGCGCCGCCGCACAACCCCGCGACGTACGACGCCCAGCCGCCGTTGCCATGCAGCGCGGCGTCGTCCTCGGCTCGCCAGCGGTGCCCGTGCCGGGCGGCGAAGGCGGCGCACACCCGTCCCCACGCCGCACCGCTGTCGACCAGCGTGTCGTCCAGATCGAAGATCGTCGCTGCCCGTCGCACCGACGTCACACCGCCGCGGGGTCCGGGCGCCGCAGCGCCTCCGACAACTGCTCGATCGAGACCACCGCCAGCCCGTGCAGGTCCGCGAAGGCCCGCAGCCGGTCGAAGCGGGCGACGGAGCCGTCGTCCTCGCAGACCTCGCTGATCACACCGACCGGGGACAGCCCCGCGAGGCGCAGCAGGTCGACGGTGGCCTCGGTGTGCCCGCGCCGCTCCGCGATCCCCCCGGCGCGGGCGCGCAGCGGAAGGACGTGCCCGGGACGGATCAGCCCGTCGGGACGGCAGCCGGGGTCGGCGAGCGTACGGGCGGTCAGCGCCCGGTCCGCGGCGGAGATGCCCGAGCCGACACCGACCGCGTCCACGGAGACGGTGTAGGCCGTCGAGTCGACGTCCGAGGCGGTCGGGACCATCAGCGGCAGCTCCAGCCGGTCGGCGACCTCCGGCGCCATCGGCGCGCAGATCAGACCGCTGGTCCAGCGCACGAAGAAACTCAGGGATTCGGCGGTCGCGAACTCCGCCGCCATGACGAGGTCGCCCTCGTTCTCACGGTCCACGTCGTCCACCACGATCACGGGCCGGCCGGCCCGCAACTCCTCGACGGCGACCGTCACCGAGTCCAGCCCCGCGTCCGACCGCGGCACCGAAACAAACATCACAGGAACCAGCCCTTTCTCGACTTCACCGCTCCTGCAAGATCATTCGGTGATCACGTCGGCGAACTTGAGAGGGCCTCCGACCTGGAAAGAAGCTCAAGTGGCGGATCACGTAAGTCGGTTCGCGCCCGGCGCACGCCCCCCGGACGGCACGCGCCCCCCAGCGCGCCCGTTTCGGGGACATCACCGCTGAGCCGGCCGACGACCGATGAGTTCCGCAGTCCGGTGGAGTCCACCTCTGCACAAGCGAAAGTCGCGCACGAGCTCTGTGAGGGGACCATGACCACCCACGCCCTACCACCCGTCGTCGACACCGCGACCTGGGAGCGCCGACTCGAAGAACTGCGTGCCCGCGAGAAGGCCGCGACGCGGGAGCTCGACGCCATCGCCGCCGAGCGTCGCCGCCTGCCGATGGTCGAGATGCCCGACTACACCCTCGAAGGCGAGGACGGCGCCGTCCGGCTGGCGGACGTCTTCGACGGCAGGCGGCAACTGATCGTCTACAACCACATGTGGTCCGCCGGCCAGGAATGGCAGTGCCCGGGCTGCACCGGATTCACCTCGCAGTACACCCGCCTGGAATTCCTGGACAGCTACGACGCGCGGTTCGTGGTCGTCACCCAGGGGCCGATCGACGAGGCGCTCGCCTACAAACAGCGCGTCGGCAACCGGATGACCTGGTACTCGACCGCGAACAGTTCGTTCGGGGCCGACGTCGGCGCACCGCCCGAGGGAGGATTCGCGGTCAACGTGTTCCTGCGCGACGGCGACACCGTCTACCGCACCTGGCACACCGCCGGCCGCGGTACCGAGCAGCTCAGCCACACCTTCGCGCTGATCGACCTCCTGCCGTACGGACGCCAGGAGGAATGGCAGGACTCGCCCGAGGGCTGGCCCCAATCGCCCACCTACAGCCGGTGGGTGACGTCGAAGGACATCGCCGCGGTCTACGGTCCTGGCTCCGGCCGCGACTGAACGGATCACGGACCCGGTCGAGCCCCCTCTCCATCGGGACGGGGGCTCGACCCGACAGGCGGACCGCCGCTCGCGGTCAGGAGTCGCCCGTCGCGCAGCCCCTGTCCGTCATGCGCAGGGCCGACGCCTCCGCCCGGCCGGCACGGGCCAGCAGGCGTTCCCGTCCGCGGGGCCACCACGTCAGGTCGGCCAGCAGGAGCACGACCACCAGCCACGAGACGACCGTCTCGCCGGTCTCGCCCGTCAGGGTGTCGTACACGGCGAGAGCGACCGCGAGCGCGGTGACGAGCAGAACGAGCGGGCGGTGCAGGCGATCGTCCTCGGCGGCCCGGCGCAGGGCATCGGCGTACTCGACGACCGGAGGCACCAGCCGGGCATCGTCGACGGCCTCGCCGCGCCGGGTGGCGCGGACCACGGCCACGCGGTCGGCGTACGGCATCTCCTTCGCCGCGGGCCAGATGCGGTCCATCCGGCGCACCGTGCGGATCCCGCAGAACAGGCTCAGCACCACGAAGACCACCGCGGCGCCCGCCCAGGACCCCGACTCGACGAGAACGAACACCCCGAAGAAGACGCCGGCGGCGAGGCCGGCGGCCACCGCGCGGCTCACCGCCCCCCGCTGCCACAGCCACCCCGGAACGAGAATCACCCGTTCACGGTCGCCGTCCCCCACGAGGGACGCAACCACCGCCCCGGCACGTCGCCCCCGGCACACGCACACGGCGCACCACGACGGGCGGACTCACCGGACCTGTCTCCCTCACCCGCGGCGCAGCGGCCGACGCGTCTTCGCGCATTCAGCGCAGACGGTACGGCGGGCCCTTGGCGCAACCGGGCGGCGCGTTGTTGCCGCTCACATCGAAGTCCGCACAGGTGAGGAAAAGATGATTGAACTTGCCGAGCAGGAAGGCGAGAATTCCGATGAGCAGCGTGATGCCTACGGCTCCGAAACGCTGAGGCGTAGGAAGCTCGTCGTAGTCGGACAGGAGAATTTTCGACAGAAGCCACGTCAGATAGGGGGCACTCAGGATGGTGACGGCCACCTCGAAATAGTGGAGGTAGTGAAATCCCCTGCTGAGCGGTGCCGTCATGCCGAGAACGATCCAGAGCGACGGCAGGAGCAGTGCGGCCCAACTGCCCCAGGGCACGGAGACCTGTCGGTGCAGTACCAGGCCCGCGAGGAGTACCGCTGTGGCCACCGCCCAGAGGGCCAGCACATTGTCGAAGAAGATGGCGTCGTAAGCGCCGAACGTGAACGCCGGCCACCAGATGACCAATGTCCCGCCCGCCGCCGCCGTCGCGGTGGCACGCAGAGAAGAATGGATTTCCGGTAGGCCGCGCTTGCCGCTCGAGCTCGGATTGCGGGTCTCCCCAGACTCCATTCCCACTCCGCCCGTTCACCGTGAAGCCAGGGTGAGCCGTTCCAATTTCCTTCACGAAACACCCATTCAGCCTGTTCGACGATATAGGGGCGATGCTGCGGCGGTTATGGCGACACGCCGCCGTCACAGCGGCCCTCACGCTGTGGCCCGGGAGCACCCCACAGCCCCGGCCGGGCGGCACCGCACACCCGCGGTCAGGAATTCAGGATGTCGATGCCGTCCCCCAGCAGTTTCAGCCCGAACACGAAGAACAGGACCGCCATGATGGCGATGTTGTGCCGCGCGGCCCATTCCTTCCAGTTGCCCAGCATGTGCTTCGCCCGGTCCCCCATGACCAGGAACACCACGAGCGGGGTCAGGAGTCCGAGGGAAGCGATCACGACGAAGATCACCATGGCAGTGATCTGCTGTCCGACCGGCAGCCCCGACGCGCTGATCGACGCTGCCGCGGCGATGGTCAGCGGGGCGTTCTTCAGGTTCCCGGCCGACAACAGGAGGGCGAGGAGGAAGATCTTCACCGGCGTGAAGTGGTCGATCGCGGCCATCCACTGCGGCAACTGCGCCTGCGTGACGTCGGTGGGGCGACGGCGCCACAGCCGCACGGCGAAGAAGGCCAGCGCCACTCCCAGCACGAGCTTGAGGATCCCCACCCAGTCGGCGGGATGCCCATGGCTGTGGGCACTCCCCTTGCCGCCGATCAGCAGCATCACCGCGCCCAGGGCCGACAGACCCACCACCCAGCCGGTGGCGAACACCAACCCGTTCAGGCGTCCATGAGGCGTTGCCAGCACGATGATGATGGCGACGATCGGAAGCGGACTGATGGCGACGGCTGCCGCCAGGCCCAGTACATCGCCCAGTACGTTTCCCATGCGTGCCTCCGGCACATCGAAGAACTGCACTGATCGCAGCCGTCAGCGCGACGGACACCACGAAGCAGGAGCACTCCGCGGACCGGGTCGCTCCAGCCACCTACAAAGGATCACCGAACACGGTCACGGCCGCAGGGGCACGCGGCATGCGGGGGACAGACACGCGCTGCCGTCCTGGTTCCCCAAGTGCAGGTGAGGGGCGCGCGGGATAGGCTTTTCTCGACAAGTCAGGTTCTCTGGGCGGTTCTACAGACGCCAGTCGCTTCTGCAGATGCCAGTCGTTCTGTTCGCGGCGAACAATTTCTTTCTGTGGAGACCCGACAGACCGGTGTGCACCCCTCGCACTCTGCGGGGCTGAGCAACGACCGCATTCCTCCCCGAGCATGTCCCGCGCGGGGCGTGCCGCAGTGGCACCGGCATCAGGGTCCGCAGTTTGCAGTGCCCGTGGAGGCCGGGATGAGAATTGTCGTTGATCTTTCCCGATGTGAAGGTTATGCGCAGTGCGCCTTCCTGGCTCCGGACGCGTTCCGGATGCACGGCGAGGAAGCGCTGATGTACGACCCGAGCCCCGACGACGCCCAGCGCGAGCGGGTGCTGCGCGCCGCGGCGGCCTGCCCGGTCCAGGCGATCCTGGTCGACCAGTTGGAGGGGCTGGAGGCACCGGTGGAGGCGTCGCCGTCATGACCAGAGCGGACACCCTGCGAGCGTTCAAGCGCGACGGCCGCATCGTGATCGTCGGAGCCTCACTGGCGGGACTGCGGGCCGCGGAGGCACTGCGCGCCGAGGGCTTCACCGGCTCGCTGACCATGATCGGTGACGAGCTGGGCGAGCCCTACGACCGGCCTCCCCTGTCCAAGCAGGTACTGACCGGATGGGTGCCCGCCGACGGCACCGCGCTGCCGCGACGCCGTGACATCAATGCGGAGTGGCTGCTGGGCGTACCCGCCAGCGGCCTGGACATGGCGGGCAACGTCGTACGTCTCGCCGACGGACGCGAGGTTCCCTTCGACCGTGTGCTGATCGCCACGGGGGTACGGGCCCGGCCGTGGTTCGTCGAGAGCGAGGCGGCCCTGGACGGAGTGTTCGTCGTGCGTACCCGCGAGCACGCCGAGGGTCTGCAGCGGGCCCTCGCCGCCGGACCCTCCCGCGTCCTGGTCATCGGCGCGGGATTCACCGGCTCCGAGATCGCCTCCATCTGCCGCGAGCGGGACATCCCGGTGACCGTCGCCGAACTCGCGCCGGCCCCGCTGGTCGGGGCGCTCGGCGCCATGATCGGTGAGGTCGCGGCGGACATGCAGCGCGCTCACGGCGTCGACCTGCGCTGCGGCGTCAAGGTGACCCGGCTGGAGGGCGACGCACAGGGGCACCTCCGCCGCGCCCACTTCGACGACGGCAGCACGATCGACGCCGACGTCGCGGTGGTGGCACTCGGGGGCATCCGCAACACCGATTGGCTCCGGGACTCGGGACTGGCGGCAGGTGTCTGGGGAATCGCGTGCGACACGGGCTGCCGGGCCCTCGACATCAACGGCCTGATCACCGACGACGTCTTCGTCGCCGGAGACGTGGCGCGCTGCCCGAACCCGATCTACGAGTACCGGCTGATCTCGCTGGAGCACTGGGCCAACGCCGTGGAACAGGCCGAGGTCGCGGCGCACAACATGGTCAGCGCCCAGGCGGACCGCTGGCCCCACCTGTCCATCCCGTTGTTCTGGTCGATCCAGTTCGGCGCCAACATCAAGTCCGTCGGCGTACCGACCTTCGCCGACGAAGTCGTCGTCACCCAGGGGTCGGTGTCCGACCGCCGCTTCGTCGCCGCGTACGGCTACCAGGGCCGTGTCACCGCGGCGGTGAGCTTCAACAACGCGAAGTGGCTGGACCACTACCGGCAGCTGATCGAGACGGCCGCGCCCTTCCCGCCGCTCTGTCCCACGCCCGACCAGCCCGTCGACTCCAAACCGGTGCCCGTCGACTTCCCCGGCCCCGCGCTGATCGCCCAGGGAGCCACGGTGGTCGTCACCGGCAACGCCCCGAGTGAGCGGCGCGTCACGTCTCTGCAGCAGCACCATCGGTAGGAGGGGAAGATGACCACGACCCAGATGCCCGACACGCTGCGCCGGATCCTCGACTACTCCTCCCGCGCCGACCCGTACCCGCTGTACGCCGAGCTGCGCAGGACGCCGGTGGCCCGGCAGGAGGACGGCAGCTACGTCGTCAGCACCTACCGCGAGCTCGCCGAACTGCTGCACGATCCGCACCTGAGCTCCGACGTCCGCAATCTGGCGCATCCGATGCGCTCGCACGAGGGGGAGACCACGCCGCCGTTCATCAACCTCGATCCGCCCGAGCACGACCGCCTGCGGCGTATGGCCATGCGGCACTTCGGGCCCCCGCACACCCCCGGGCTGGTGGCCGGCATGGACGGCGATCTGACCGCCGTCGTGAGCGGTCTGATCGACGGCTTCGCGGGCAAGGAGCAGATCGACATCGTCGACGACTTCGCCTACCCGTTCCCCGTCACGGTGATCTGCCACCTGCTCGGCGTGCCGCGCGAGGACGAACCGAAGTTCCATGTGTGGGTGGACGGCATCGTCAACTCGATCGACTACAACCCCAAGATCGACCCGAAGGAGAAACTGGAGAAGGGGCTGCAGGCCCGCAAGGACCTGCGCCAGTACCTCGGCGGACTGCTGGAGCAACGCCACGGCCGGGCGGGTGACGACCTGTTGTCGCGGCTGGCCAACGACGACGGGCCGGACGGGCGGATGACCGACGAGGAGATCGTCGCGACCGCCAACCTGCTGCTGATCGCCGGCCACGAGACCACCGTCAACCTCATCACCAACGGCATGCTGACGCTGCTGCGCCACCCGGAGGTGCTGCAACGCCTGCGCGACGACCCGGACCTCGTCGTCCCGCTGGTCGAGGAACTCCTGCGCTACGAGCCTCCCGTGCACATCATTCCCTGGCGGGCGGCGTACAGCGACATCACCGTCGCCGACACCGTCATCCCCAGGGGTTCGCAGATCATGCTCATGCTGGCCTCGGGCAGCCGCGATCCGGACCGCTTCCACGATCCCGACCGCTTCGACCCCGATCGGCGGGACAACCAGCACCTGGGCTTCGGCAGCGGTATCCATCTGTGCTTCGGCGGCCCGCTGGCCCGGCGGGAGACCCAGATCGCGCTGACCGAGCTGGTACGCCGGCTCGACCGGCCCCGGCTGGTCGCCGATCCACCGCCGTACCGGCGCAGCCCCGTTCTTCGCGGTCCGATCCATCTGCAGGTCGAGCAGGGCACCGGCTGACGCGGCAGCCGCAGACACACCGATGGCCGCTCCCGACCTGGCGTTCTCCACCGTCAGGCCGGGAGCGTCCTGCTGTGAGGCTGTGGTTTCCGTCTCCGGGCGGTGGGCGGGCGGTCGGCTACGACAACCGCCGCGACGAGGTGCCTTCACCGGCCCACCCCGGATGCGCAGTGGCGCCGCTGGTCCCGGTTCTGGACCGGGCGAATGATCGGTGGTCCGCTGGACCGCTGCTCTCCGTTTGCTGGGCTGTCTCTCGACGTCGGCTTCCTGGAGTCGTCGGCGTCCCCCGGAAGGACCGGATCGGCCTTCCGAACTCTCCCTTGTTCCCCAGTGCTTGGAGCCACCTGTGCTGCGGGGGTGAGGGACGGAGCGAGCGGGACGCGCTCCGCGGAGGGCCGGCTCATACAGCACGTCCTGGAACGACGGGTGATAGTGGATGTGGCTCCAGTCCTCCACCGTCGTCTCAGGGAGGCTCGTTGACCGGCGTGGTCGGTGGTTCTCGCGTGGTGATCGTGATGGGTGTGTCGGCGTCCGGCAAGTCCACCGTCGGACCACGCCTCGCGCGACGGCTCGACGTGCCGTTCCTGGACGGCGACGACCTCCACCCCCCTGCCAATCGCGCCAAGATGGCTGCCGGGCATCCCCTCGACGACGCCGATCGCGAGCCGTGGCTGGCTGCCTTCACGCAGTGGATTCGAGCGACGGCGGCAGGCGGGCACGGGGGCGTCGCCACGTGTTCCGCGCTCAAACGTGAGTACCGGGACCGGTTCCGGCGGACGGGCGCGGACCTGTGCTTCGTCTACCTGGCTCTGGACCGAGCGGTGGCCGCGGAGCGGATCGCCCGTCGCAAGGGACACTTCATGCCTCCGCGGCTGCTCGACTCCCAGTACGACATCCTGGATCCGCTCGAGGCCGACGAGCCGGGCCTCACCGTCGACGCCTCCGGCGACCGGGAACAGGTTCTGGCGGCGGCGCTGCGCGCGGTGGCCGAGCGGGACCCGTAGTTCGCCTTCGTTCTCGTGGCCGCGGCTCACCGGCGAGCAGTCCGGACGGACCGAACGACGATCAATGCCGGAGCCGGTCCAGCGCGTCGTTGAGCGTCGTGGCGGCCATGATGAGGGAGAGGTGGGTGAAAGCCTGCGGGAAATTGCCGAGTTGCTCACCGCTCGGGCCGATCTCCTCGGCGAACAGACCGACGTGGTTCGCGTAGGTCTGCATCTTCTCGAAGGCGTAGCGCGCCTGGGAGAGCCGCCCCGCACGGACGAGGGCGTCGACGTAGAGGAATGTGCAGAGGCTGAAGGTTCCTTCGGTGCCGCGCAGTCCGTCGGGGGACGCCTGAGGGTCGTACCGGTAGACCAGGCTGTCGGACACGAGGACGCGGTCCATGGCGTCCAGGGTGCTCAGCCAAGCGGGGCTTCGGGGGGAGATGAATCCGACCCGGGGTGCGAGCAGGAGGGACGCGTCCAGGACGTCGCCTCCGTAGTACTGGACGAGGGCCTGCTCCTTCTCGTTCCAGCCGCGTTGCATGACCTGTTCCAGGATCTCGTCCCGGGCGCGGGTCCAGCGCGCGGTGTCGGCGGGCCTGCTGAACTCGGCCGCCAGCTTCAGACCACGGTCGAACGCCGTCCAGCACATCACCCGGCTGTAGGTGAAGTCCTTGCGTCCGCCCCGGGTCTCCCAGATCCCTTCGTCGGGCCGGTCCCAGGAGTCGGCGAGCCAGTCCAGGGTGCCGGCGAGGCTCTTCCACCCGTGGTACCCCGCGTGCTCGCCGACCTCACGGCCCTCGGCCAGGCCGTAGAGGGCCTCGCCGTAGATGTCGAGCTGCAGCTGGTCGGAGGCGGCGTTGCCGGCCCGGACCGGGTAGGAGCCGCGGTAGCCCTCGAAGTGGTCCAGTATCTCCTCGGTCAGATGAGCGTCACCGTCGACCCGGTACATGATCTGCAGGGGTTCGCCGTCCGGTCCCTCGCGGGCGCCCAGACGGTCGCCGAGCCAGTGGGTGAAGCGGGTCGCCTCCTCCACGAAGCCGAGATCGAGCAGGGCCCGGACCGACAGGGACCCGTCGCGCACCCAGGTGTACCGGTAGTCCCAGTTGCGCTCGCCGCCGACCTGCTCGGGCAGCCCCATGGTGGCGGCCGCGACCGGTGCGCCCGTGGGGGCGTAGGTCAGGAGCTTGAGGGTGATGGCGGACCGGTACACCATGTCCGTCCAGCGGCCGTGGTAGCGCGAGGTGCGCACCCACAGCTGCCAGAAGTTGATGTTGTCCCCGACGTCTTCGGTGATCCCCTCGGTGGTGGGTGACGGTGGCGCCTCTCCGCCCGGCGGGCACATCGTGAACACCATGGCGGCCACGTCTCCCGCGTTGAGCGTGATGGTGCCCCGGACGTCCTGCCCGTCCTGTTCCAACGGGATGTCACCCTGGAGGTGGGCGGTCGCACCCGGGGCGTGGAACGTCGCCCGTCCGGGCGTCACGTCGAGTCGGTGACCGGCCCGCGCGTAGTCGAACCGCGGCCGGCATTCGAGCGCGAAGCGGACGGTGCCGCGCACCGTGCGGGCCACACGCACCAATTGGTGCCGGTCACTCGCTCGGGGACCCGGCTGGACCGGCATGTAGTCGATGATCTCGCCCACTCCGTCGGGCGACATGAAGCGGGTCACCAGGACGGCGGTGTCCGGGTAGTAGAGCTGCTTCCAGGTCCCTTCGGGGTGGTCCGGCGCGAGGAGGAAGTAGCCGCCGCCGTCGTGGTCGAGCAAGGCGGCGAAGACGCTGGGCGAGTCGAAGCGCGGCGCCGCGAACCAGTCGACCACGCCGTGCGACGACACCAGAGCCGTGGTCTGCAGGTCCCCGATGAGTCCGTGTTCGGCGATGGGCGGATAGCGATCCATGACGGCCTCCTTGCTGGTTCCCTGCTCAGGCTCGTGTCGCCTGGACCCGTCCCGTACGAACGGCATCGACGCGTGCCGGGTGGTCCCTCTCGTTCCGGTCGGCGCGGAGCCCGGCGAACGTGGCCGGCGCCGCCGTCGGGCGGGACGCGGGACGTCATTGCAGTCGCTCCGCGATGTGGTCGCCGACCCGCAAGGCGTTGGCCATGGCGGTCAGTGAGGGATTCACTGCCGCGATGCTCGGGAAGAAGCTCGTGTCGACGACGTACAGGTTGTCGAGGTCGTGCGCCTTGCAGTTGACGTCCAGGGCCGAACTCGCGGGGTCGCGGCCGAAACGGACCGTGCCCGCCTGGTGCGCCGTGGCGCCGATGGGCATGCCCTTGTGCAGGTAGATGCTGTGCGACAGGAGACGGTGCGGGTGCATGCCCAAGTGGCCGAGCATGTCCTGCAGTTTGTGCCGCAGCCGCTCCAGCCCGGCGATGTTGTTCTTCTCGTCGAGGGCGAGATGGATCCCGCCGTCCCCGTCCAGGGTGACGCGGTTGCCGGGGGCCGGCAGGTCCTCGCCGCACAGCCAGAAGTCGACCGCATGGTGGGCCAGCACCTCGAACGGCATGTCCGGAGAGACGGCCCCGGCCCAGCGGGGCGCCTCGCCGTGGATCTGCTCGGCATCGGACTTTCCGAGCATCTGGATACCGCCCAAGGGGTAGTCCCAGTCATCGGATCCCAGATACCAGTCGTGCAGCGCCAGAGTCTTCTGGAACTTGGTGTCGTTCGGTTCCCGGGACACCGCCATGAGGGCCATGTTGTTGTGCCGCATGTAGTACCGGCCCACCACGTCCGAGCTGTTGGCCAGCCCCCGCGGATGCCGGTCGTCGGCCGAACGCAAGAGCAGCACGGCGGAGTTGACGGCGCCGCAGGCCACGACCACGATGTCGGCGCCGAACCGCACGGTGGCGGGGTCCTGGTCCCCCACGGTGGCGACGACCGCGGTCACCGTCCGGCCGGTCGCGTCCGTCTCGAGGCGCTGTACGTCCGCGTACGTGATCATCTCGACGTTCGCGCGTTCCAGGGCGGGGTCGACGCAGATCACCTGGGCGTCGGACTTCGCGCCGACCAGGCAGGGGAAGCCGTCGACGCGGTCGCAGCGGATGCAGGCACTGGTGTGCACGGCCCGGCCCCGGTCGTCCTGGGTGAGGTTCACCCCGATCGGGAGATGGAAGGGGTGCAGTCCCTGCTTCTCCAGATCGTGGCCGAGCTGCTCGATGCGCGGCTCGTGCTGGACCGGCGGGCAGGCGTACTGCGCGCTGGTGGGACCCTCCGTGGGGTCTTCACCGTGCCGGCCGTGCACCAGGTAGAGATGTTCGGCCTGTGTGTAGTACGGCTCGAAGTCTTCGTAGCGCAGCGGCCAGGCGGGCGAGACGCCGTCGTGGTGACGTACCTCGCCGAAGTCTTCCGGGCGCATACGGAAGAGCGCGGCGCCGTAGAACTTGGTGTTGCCGCCCACGTAGTAATTGACCTCGGGCGGAAATCGGTTTCCGTCCTTGTCGAACCAGAACTCCGGGGCGCGGTACTTCCCTTTGACGAAGACCGCGGTGGAATCCCAGTTGTCACGCTCACGGGGCAGATAGCCGCCGCGTTCGAGAAGGAGGACACGTTTTCCCGTGTCCGCCAGCCGGTGGGCGAGGGTGCCACCACCCGCACCGGTGCCGATGACAATGACGTCGTAGTACTGCGCTTCGGTCATGCCGGCCACCGCCCTCGGAGCCTTGTCCGGTCCTGCCGTGGCGAAGAAAAGATCCGCTCCAGCCGCCATCGCGCCCCGCTCACCAACCTATCTCCGGGCGATAGGCCCGGCGAGTTGGGCCATTCGGGCGGGTCGGGGGGATCTTCGGTCGCCGAACAGGGCCGCCGGGATCCGCGTGGGCCGGGCCGCCACACCTCGTGCCCCTTCTCGGCACCCGCCTGTCGCCCGGATGCTCCAGCCTGCGAGAGTGGTCCCGTGCTGCTGGATCCTGAGAACACCCTGTTCGTTCGTGGTGCCACGCCCGTGCTCCTGCTGGCCGGCGCGACCGTCCACGACGCCCTGCCGCCCCTGATCGCACCGGACGGGGCGGTGCCCTTGTGCGAGGGATGGAGCATCGTCCCCCGACTCACCCTGTGCGTCGTGGACGGACCTGGCGACCACGGACTCGTCGTCCCCGCCCTCGCCGCGCCGGTGGTCGGTGAGGCGGACGGCGGCACGGCGTCGAACGACATGGGCGGCTGGTGCGCGGATGCGGAGCAGGCCGGCGGAGCAGTCGTCATGTCTGTGGACCAGCTGCCCGAGGCACTCGACTGGTCCGCCCTGCTGTCCTCCGGTGCCGCGCGCGGTGGCTTCATGCCTGCGCCGGCCTGATCGCGTAAATCAGCCGTACCCGGCCCTCGTCCCGAACCACAGCAGCCACCTCGCCGGAGGCGTACGGGAGCCGGATGGATTCATTCCATAGTGTGCTGAATAGCGATATCTTGGACGTGTAGCCGAAGTCGTCTTCCGGCTGCGGTTACGCGGCGGTGGGGCTCGCCGTACCCCAACCGTGGCATTCGCTGCCACCAACAGTCCCTACTCGTGAAGTGATCTTGGCCTGTCTGTCGGCCCGCGCGAGTAGGAGGGCTACGGAAATGGAAGGCCCCAACTGCAGCTCACGTTGTTCGGCCGTCTGGGGGAGCGTAGAGGCCGGTTTCTTCGGGTTGGATCTGTCGTGCCTCGGTAGGGCCCGGGACACAACGGTTGCGCCTGGGCCGGCCGCGCGCACAGCGCAAGGCGCCTGTGTGATGGCCAGGAGGACGTCATGATGCCTATGGAATCGGCCCTGCAGCTGACGATCTTCATAGAGGAGTGCGACACCTGGCATCACCGGCCACTGTTCGCGGAGATCGTGCATCGCGCCCATGAGGCGGGGTTGGCCGGCGCGACGGCCTTCCGTGGCGTCGAGGGCTTCGGAGCCTCATCGGTCATGCATGCCCCTCGGATGCTGTCGCTCAAGCAGGACCTGCCGTTGGTGATCGTCATCGTCGACGACGAGGAACGCGTACGCCGATTCCTTCCGACACTGAGCGAGCTGATCGACGAAGGGCTCGTGATCGTCGAGAGGGTCGGGATCATGCAGGGCACCGACCGGGATCCCGTCCCCGCACAAGTCTGACCCGTCCCCGCACAAGTCTGAGGGGGGCCGGTTCCCGGCGGATGCCTGAGGGGGCGGATACGGATCGGCGCCTCCTAGCCGAAGGCTGCCTGCGCGAAGGTCATGCCGATGAACACGGCGCCCAGCCCGGCCACGATCGAGGCCACCACGTTGACCGCGGCGAGAAAGCGCGCTCCGGCCTCGGCGAGGCTGAGCGTTTCGTAGGAGAACGTCGAGTAGGTGGTCAGGGCTCCGCACAGGCCCGTGCCCAGGAAGAGCTGGACGTTCTGCGAGGCGGCTCCGGCGAGCGTCGCTCCGGTCAGCGTGCCCAGGATCACCGATCCGGTGACATTGGCTCCGAACGTGCCCCAGGGGAAAGTGGTGTCATGGCGTGCCTGGACGCTCCGGTCGATCAGGTATCGCATGGGGGCGCCGATGGCCCCTCCGAGAATGACGAGCAAGAACCTCATGTGGCTGCTGCCTCCCGGCCCTTGTAGTGGACCACCTCGACCGGCTGGACGGTGACGAGGCCACTGATGGGCAGTTCTTCGAGCTGAGACATGAAGGCTCGGATGCGGTCCTCTTCATCGATGATGATGACGGCCGTCGGCAGGTCGTCGGCCATGGACAGCAGCCGTGTGGTGTGCACGACCGATGTCGCTCCGAACCCCTCCACACCTCGGAGAACCGTCGCACCGGCCAGGCCGAAGGCATGGGCCCGGTGCACGATCTCCGTGAACAGGGGCTTGTGCTGCCAGGTGTCCGTGTCGTCCACGATGATCGTCAGGCGCAGTGCGTGTCCGTGGAGTCTCATGATCACAGTCCTCTCGTCGCGAGGATGCGTCTGGTGGAGGCCATGCCGATCTTCGCCGCGGCCAGTGCGATGACCACGGTCGCCGCCAGGTACGTCAGGGCGAGGCCTGCCCTGTCCGCTCGCACCAGACGTTCGATGTCGACGCAGTACGTGGAGAAGGTCGTGAAGCCTCCCAGAACTCCGGTCCCGAAGAACGGCCGCAGCAATGGGTGCACGGTGAAGGCTTCTGTGATCATCACCAGGAACACGCCGATGATGAAGCATCCGACCGCGTTGACGCCCAGAGTCGTCCAGGGGAACGCCGCCTTCCCGGTGGGCCAGAGCAATGCCGCTTCGTAGCGGGCCAAAGCACCCAGGGATCCGCCCACAGCAATGACCGAAAGGGTCTGCAGATGCGTACGGCGGGCCTCCCGACGCACGTGCGCCCGTCCCGCCGCAGAACTCTCCGAGACCGCGGTGGCCGGTGAGCGTTGCGCAGGCCCATCACTCACGTTGCCTCGCCCTCACGAGCCGCAGGACCCCAGCTCGGGATGAGCACCCGGTGCGGCCGTCCGGGGCTGATCAAAGGCCCCGACAGGCCGCTTCATCCACCACCCCAACATTAAGCCTTGACCCGGACAGCACCAGACTCATACCTCACTCCCGTCCCGGCTTCCATCACCGCGGTCACGGTGGTGCTCGGTGCTGCCACTGCCACTGCCACTGCCAAGAAGACGAGCGCTTTTGAGTGGCACTGCCCGACCCACGGGCTCTCGCACTCACGTCCGGGCAATCATGTGATCACAGGAAGTTATCGGATTGTTCGGGACGGTATGAGCGGATCCGGAATGGCCTGAGGCTCCGGACGTCGTGATCTGACCCGGGCAATGGAAGGAGAAGCGCATGGCACGAAGATGGGCGTCACTTCTGGTCGCCGTGGGGCTGGTTGCCGCGACACTGGGCCTGGCCGCCCCGGCTCAGGCCGGTACGCGGCAGCTCAAGGTCGCCACGTACAACATCTATCTGGGCGCCGACCTCGCGCCTCTGGCCCTTGCGCAGACTCCGCAGGAGCTCGTCGAGCGAGCCGGGGTCGCCTACGACCAGGTGGTCGCCACCGACTTCCCGTCCCGCGCCCGGGCCATCTCGCGCCTGGTCAGGAACGAGCGCCCCGAGGTCATCGGCCTGCAGGAGGTGGCCCTGTGGAAGAAGGGCCCGCTGACCGGCCCCCTCCACACCACTTACGACTTCCTGGACATCCTGCTCCGCGAGCTGCGCCGGGCCGGTCTCCACTACCGGGCCGCCGCGGTCGACGACACCGGCACCACCACCCTGCCGATCAGTGCGACCGAACGGGCGAGTTTCACGAACCGGGACGCGGTCCTGGTACAGGACGGGCTCCCGGTGACGAACGCGCAGTCGCACCTCTATGCCGCGAAGCTCGTCGTCACCACCCCGTTCGGAGTCACCTTCACCACCGCGAGGGGCTGGTCCGCGGTGGACGTCGCCGTCAAGGGCAAGCCGACCCGGGTGCGGGTGGCCACCACACACCTGCAGCCAGGGGTGCCGGCCATCCGCAACGCCCAGGGGCAGGAGCTGTACGCCGCGCTGGCACAGTCGCCGTATCCCGTCGCCGCTCTCGGCGACTTCAATACCCTGCCCGTCGAAACGACCGGACCCTACGGCACGTTCACCAACGGCGGCTACGACGACGCCTGGCGGACCGTCCACGGCCCCGTGGGCGGATTCACCGCCGTCCAGGACCCCGATCTGCGCAACCTGCCGTCCAAGCTCAGCGCGCGCATCGACTACGTCTTCTACCAGCCCACACACCTTTCTGCCGTCTCCGCCCGCCTGATCGGAGACAAGGTGAGGGACCGGACTCCCAACGGTTTGTGGCCGTCCGATCACGCCGGCCTGGTGGTGGGGCTGCGCCTCCGGTAGCCGACTCCACCCGAACACAGTGGGCCCGCAAGTGGCGCGACGCTGGAATCGACAAAGGGCCAGTCCCGGAGGACCCCCCTCCCGGACTGGCCCTTCTGCCTGCGCCCCGGCGGGATGTGAACCCGCGACACCCGCTTCAGGGGTTCACTCCAAGCCCGCTCCCACGCGACCGCCTCCGCCGCTCTCTGCGGATCCGCGCCTGCCGATTGTCCTCCTTGACGGCCCTGCGGCCGCCGCCTGACGTACCGGCCCCGAACGTCAGCCACAGCCCGCCGGCCCAGGTAGTCGTCGAGCTGCGCGACGCTGCGCGGGCCGATGATCGGCACGTACGCCGTGGCCGCCCGCGCGCCCTGCTCCCGCATCCAGGCGATGGCGACGTGGGAGGCCGGGACGCCGAGCTCGGCCGCGACGTCGAGGACGGCGTCGACGATCGCGGTCTTCCGCGCGATGTCCTCGAAGAACCCGACGGTTGAGGTCGCTGATCCGGCCGGTGGCGCCCCCGCGGTACGTGCCGGTCAGCAGACCGCCGCCGAGCGGGCTCCACGGCGCCGCACCCAGACCGAGCGACTGCGCCCTGGGCAGCAGCTCCCGCTCGGCGGCGCGGTCGACCAGGCTGTACTCGTGCCTTCCGGAAGGGCTGCCGTGCAGGCCACGGCGGGCCTCGGCGACAGCACGGTCAGAAGCCGGGGGCGGAGCCGGCGAAGAACCACAAGGCGGCCGTGTACCACAGCAGTGCGATGACGACGACCAAGGCGCCGCCGGCGGCCGGAAGCGCCCAACCGGGCAGTCGGCGGCTGCGTACCACCAGCACCTTGGCGACGAACACGCCGTACAGGAGGCAGCCCGCGATGGAGTGCACCGCCACTCGGCTGCTCGAGAACTCGACTCCGTAGGCGATGACGCACTGGTAGGCGATGGGCAGCGACAGCAGAAAGGCAAGCAGGCCGATGAGCCGGTGCGTGGGCTGCACCCGGTGCGGCGCGGCGCCCGCTCCTGGCAGGCGCCGGTACATCCACAACCCGAGCAGCAGCTGGACGACCGCGAGTGCCATCAGAGCGCTGCCCA
The DNA here is from genome assembly GCF_002300165.1 of Streptomyces sp. Tue6028. Lineage (GTDB taxonomy): Bacteria > Actinomycetota > Actinomycetes > Streptomycetales > Streptomycetaceae > Streptomyces > Streptomyces siamensis. Next base: position 213,543 of record NZ_MLCE01000013.1, read on the forward strand.
GGCGCGCCTTGAGATCGATGACGCCGACGCCGTGCTGCCCGAACAGGCCCCTGGTGTAGTCGGGTGTGTGCGTGCGGCCGAACACATACACCCCCACCGCGACCGCGACCGGCAGCAAGAAGCCCGCCATCATGCGTGCGGGGCGCCGCTTCCGCTCGCCCGTGTGCTCGGTCATCGGTCCCCCATCGATCGGGTTCGGCCTTGCTGCCCGATGCGTCGACGACGTACGACTGTGGCGCCGGACACGCCGGTTTCCTCGCCGTCGGTCGCCGCGGCCGTTCCCTTCATGAGCGCTCCATGGTGTCGGACGGCGCATCGGTGCAGCCGCGGGAAACGACCCCGGCGGACCTCTTCTCCCAGTTGGCCCCGGGTGCTCGGGGCCTGTCCACTCCAGTTGGTCTGCCCGGGCAGTCGCTGCTCCATCGGGGGCTTGCCCCGGGGCGGAGACAGGAGACCGGTGCCGCTGCCACGCTGAATCCCTGCCGGCATTCCGGCGCACCGTGCTCTACGGTTTCCTCGCCACGGCAATCCAAAAGAGCGCCGCTTACGTAAGCTAGATGCGGCCATAAGCAGGGATACGTCCCTGGGCAGGTGTCGATCGCCTCAGCCGCGATGATCAATTCTTTCCACAGAGACCCGCCGGGCGCGGCGCACCCCCTCGCACTTCGCAGGGATGGGTAGCGGCCGAATCCCCCCACGTTGCGCTCCGAAGTGACGCCGGCTCGAGGGTCTGCAGCTCCCGCTCCCAGCGGAGGTCCGGGTGAAAGTTGTCGCTGCTCTGCCCCGATGTGAGGGAGTGCGCGTACCTGGTTCCGGAGGCGTTCCGGATGCACGGCGAGGAAGCGCCCATGTACGACCCGAACCCCGATGACACGCGGCACGCATCGGCGGAGGCATCGCCGTCATGAACAGTGCCGACCATCTGCAGGCGTTCAAGCGCGACGGCCGCATCGTGATCGTCGGAGCCTCGCTGGCGGGGCTGCGGGCCGCGGAGGCGCTGCGCGATGAGGGCTTCACCGGCTCGCTGACCATGATCGGTGACGAGCTGGGCGAGCCCTACGACCGGCCTCCCCTGTCCAAGCAGGTACTGACCGGATGGGTGCCCGCCTGCGACACCACATTGCCCCGCCGTCGTGCCATCGATGCGGAGTGGCTGCTGGGCGTACCCGCCGACGGGCTGGACCTCGCGACGCACCACGTCCTGCTCGCCGACGGACGCGAGGTTCCCTTCGACCGTGTGCTGATCTCCACCGGAGTACGGGCCCGGCCGTGGTTCGTCGAGTCCGAGGGAGCCCTGGACGGGGTGTTCGTCGTGCGTACCCGCGAGCACGCCGAGAGTCTGCAGCGAGCCCTTGCCGCAGGGCCTTCCCGCGTTCTGATCATCGGCGCCGGATTCATCGGCTCCGAGATCGCCTCCGTCTGCCGCGAGCGGGACATCCCGGTGACCGTCGCCGAACTCGGGGCGGCCCCGCTGGCCGCGGCGCTGGGTGCCCTGGTCGGTGAGGTCGCGGCGGACATGCAGCGCGCTCACGGCGTCGACCTGCGCTGCGGTGTCGAGGTAACCCGGCTCGAGGGCGACGCGCGCGGACGGTTTCGCCGTGCTCACTTCGTCGACGGCAGCACGATCGACGCCGATGTGGCGGTGGTGGCGCTCGGGAGCATCCGCAACACCGAATGGCTCCGGGACTCGGGACTGGCGGCGGGCGTGTGGGGAATCACCTGCGACACGGGCTGCCGCGCCCTCGACATCAACGGCCGCGTCACCGACGACATCTTCGCCGCGGGAGACGTGGCACGCTGCCCGAACCCCCTCTACGAACACCGGCTCATCTCACTGGAGCACTGGGCCAACGCCGTGGAACAGGCCGAGGTCGCGGCACACAACATGGTCAGCGCCCCGGCGGACCGTCGGCCCCACCTGTCCATCCCGCTGTTCTGGTCGATCCAGTTCGGCGCCAACATCAAGTCCGTCGGCGTACCGACCTTCGCCGACGAAGTCGTCGTCACCCATGGATCGCTGGACGACCACCGTTTCGTCAGCGCATACGGCTATCGAGGCCGCGTCACGGCCGCCGTGAGCTTCGACGACGCCAGGTGGCTCGACCACTACCGACGGTTGATCGAGACGGCCGCGCCCTTCCCGCCTTCCTGCCCCACGCCGGACCAGCCGGCCGACATGAAACCGGTGCCCGTGGACTTCCCCGGCCCCACCCTGCTCGCTCAGGGGGCCACCGTGGTCGTCACCGGCGATGACCCGGGTGAGCGCCGCGTCGCGGCCGTGCGCCGGCATCGGCAGGAGGAAGGCCCGCCGACCGCGACCGAGACGCCCGGCATCCTGCAACGGATCTTCGACTACTCCGCCCGGGCCGACCCGTACCCGCTGTATGCCGAGTTGCGTGAGACGCCGGTGGCCCGGCAGGAGGACGGCAGCTACGTCATCAGCACCTATCGCGAGATCAGGGACATTCTGAATGACCCGCATCTGAGCTCCGACATGCGCAATCTGTCGCGTCCGCCCTCGGTCGAGGGAGGGGCCACGTCCTCGTTCATCCACAGGGACCCGCCCGAGCACGATCGCCTGCGGCGTACGGCCATGCGGCACTTCGGCCCCCCGCACACCCGTGGGCTGGTGACCGGGCTCGAAGGCTTCCTGACCGCCACCGTCGGCAGCCTGATCGACGAGCTGGCAGGCAAGGAACAGATCGACGTCGTCGACGACTTCGCCTTCCCGCTCCCCGTGACCGTGATCTGCCGCCTGCTCGGCGTGCCACGCGAGGACGAACCGAGGTTCCACCTCTGGGTGAACGACATCATGAACTCGATCGACTACGACCCCGAGACCGACCCGAAGGAGAGACTGGACAAAGGCGTACAGGCCCGCAAGGACTTGCGCCGATGCCTCTGCGTGCTGGTGGAACAGAGCCACGGCCGGCCGGGCGACGGTCTGTTGGGTCGGCTGGCCGACGACGACGGGCCGGACGGGCGGATGACCGACGCCGAAATCGTCGCGACCGCCAAACTGCTGCTCATCGCCGGCCACGAGACCGTCGTCAACCTCATCACCAACGGCATGCTGACACTGCTGCGCCACCCGCAGGCGCTCCAGCGCCTGCGCGACGACCCGGACCTCGTCGTCCCGCTGGTCGAGGAACTCCTGCGCTACGAGCCTCCCGTGCACATCATTCCCTGGCGGGCGGCGTACAGCGACATCACCGTCGCCGACACCGTCATCCCCAAGGGCTCCCGGATCACGCTCATGCTGGCCTCGGGCAACCGCGATCCGAAGCGCTTCCACGACCCCGACCGCTTCGACCCCGACCGGCGGGACAACCAGCACCTGGGCTTCGGCAGCGGTGTCCACCTCTGCTTCGGCGGCCCGCTGGCCCGGCGGGAGACCCAGATCGCGCTGACCGAGCTGGTACACCGACTCGACCGGCCCAGGCTGGTCGCCGACCCGCCGCCGTACCGGCCCAGCCCCGTTCTTCGCGGTCCGATCCATCTGCAGGTCGAGCAAGGCACCGGCTGACGCGACTGGCGAGGGCGGTTGCAAAGTCGTGCCGCGCGCGCCACTTTGGATGCGCAGCCGCCAACGGCGTCCCCGCGCCCTCGTCCCGGACCCGGACCTGACGGTGGCTCCCCAGGGCGGGAGGGCTGCAAGGGTCGCCGCACAGTCTCGCCTCAGTGCCGTCGAGCCGCAGCACCACCCTTCCGCTCTCGCGAGATCCCCTCCCGAGCCGGGTTGACCCTCGACCTTGTGCAGGGGCCAGAGTGCTGGGTGTGGAGAACGACATGCGCAGCATTGGCGAGATGGCCCGCGAGAGCGGTCTGGGCGTGAGCGCCCTGCGGTTCTACGACCGTGCCGGTGTGCTGGTCCCGGCCTGGGTGGATCCGGTGAGCGGGTACCGCTGGTACGAACCCGAGCAGCTCGAAGAGGCCCGCCTTCTGGCCCGCTTGCGCCGGGCCGGAATGCCACTGCCGGACATCAGGCTGGTACTGGCCAGCTGGTCCGGCGCGGACACCGATCTGGTCCGAAAGCTGCTCAAGGCGCACCTGTCCCGTCTCGAACAGGGACTGTCCGATGCCCGCGGCGAGTTCTCCGCGCTCCGAGCACTACTCGATCACCGGGAGAACGTCATGACTTCGCTCCGCATCGCCACCGTCCGGCTGTCCAGCGCCGCACCCGAGCTGGCGGCCGCGCTGGACGCGGTCCGTTTCGCGGCGAGTACCGACCCTGAACTGCCGATGCTCGGCGGGGTCCTGTTCGACATCGAGGGCGAGAGACTCCACGTCGTGGCCACTGACCGGTACCGAATGGCTGTCGCGCAGGCCGATGTCGCCGGGCACGACGGGAGCCGGGTGCAGGTCGTCGTACCCACCCCGCTCGCCGACGCGATGCGGGCTCTGTTGGACGGCGAGGGACCCGTGCGGCTGTCCGTCGACGGTGACCGCGTGACCCTGGAGGCGGGAGACAGGCAGGCAGCCGGCCAGTGCCTCGACCACGACTTCCCCGACTACCGGCGTCTCCTCCCGCAGGCCGCGGGGCGCCGCGCCGTCGTCGAGGTGGCGGCCTTCCGCAAAACCCTGGAGACCGGTCCTGTCCGTTCCGAAGAGGCCGGAGCGCCCGACCTCAGCCTGCTCAGGGTGGAGGACGGCGGCACGGCGACGCTTTGCACGGACGGTGACGCAGACCCGAACCGCATCGCCGTCAACCGTGAGTTCCTCCTGGACGCGCTGGCCGCCGGAGCCCGGGACCGGCTGATTCTCGAACTCGACACCCCCGCAACGCCGATCGCGATCCGCCGGCCCGACGACGAAGGCACCTTCTCGATCCTGATGCCGGTCCGCCTGGAGGACTGACGGTCCACTCACCCTGATCCGGCTCGCCCAGACCGATCGGACGCAGCCGGCTCAGGGTGCCGGCGAACCCGTTGCCGGCGACAGACGCACCATCGCCGATCGAACGAACCCGCACCACGGTGCTCAGGCCGCCCCATGGAAGCCGTCACGGTTCGTCTGATACGCCCTCACGCTGACGAGTTGTCCCGCGCATGTCCCCGTGACGCGGCGATCAAGTCGTCGGTTCGCGGCCGGATCACCCGGATCAGCCTTTCTCCCGGCTGAATTCGTCCGTGCACCCCCCGGACGTCATGTCCCGAGTGAAGCAGGCGACGAAGGAGCTCGGGGAGCCGTGGAAGGCGAGTTTCATGTCCTCGCAGTCCACGCCGTCGAAGGTGACCTCGCCATACGATCCGAGGAGGGACAGCGTTCCCTGTTGCCGGTCGGCGATCCCGGAGCACTCGGCGCCGACCTCCGCCTTGTCCAAGCCCTCGGCCGTGAACGTGCCGTCGCCCTTGAACTCAACTGTCCTCCCGGCAAAGTCCGACGACACGCCCGTCAGCTGATCGACGGTGTCGACCTCGACCGGGTAGTCGGAGCAGGAGGCCAACAGGAGTGTCACCACGCACCCCAACGCGGCGCCCATGAATGCACGTCGTATCCGCTGATGCTGGTCGGCAGCCATACGGCCCTGCCCCTCGTGTCTCGCACATGCCCGACAGCGACGCCTCAAGGAAGCGGCGAACATTATTTTGAACGTGTTCAAATCCTGATGTCAATGGGACTGGGGCGCGCTTCGCGATGACGGTCCGCGCCTGTGCCCGTCGGCGGATTGCCCGATCCGGTTGGCTCCCGTTCAGCGCCGGGCGGCCCGGCTTCGGTGCTCGCGCGAGTGCGGCACAGTTCCTCGGGGTCCCCCAGCGCCTCATGGGGCCGCCCCCGCCCGAAAGACCGTCTGAGCACCTTGGGATGCCTGCGTACACCGCGTACGCCCCGGCCATCTCTTGAGCCGCACTTCTTACGACATTCTTACCCATTTCCAACCCAGCCCCCGGCCCGGTGTCGGCAGCTCCCCCGCCGGAGGCATCGTTGTGACCGTGGCCTTGCTCGTCCAGGTCTCGGCTCAGGGCCGTAGCTCGCTGCGACCCAAGGAACCGGCCCGCACCTCGCGCGGCAACTGAACCAGTAGTGGGGAAGGTTGAAACTCAGCGGGGCTCAGAGAAGCCGAGGCTCGCGGACCCACACGTAGGGGAACGCCGCCCCTCCCGGTCACGGACCACGCCTCGACGATCACCGGCGAGACCCTCCCACCCGCCGCGGCGCATGACGCCTGAGTCGCCCTCAAGATGATGTGTGGCGAGCTACACTTCAGAGGTGAAATGCCGCGAAACACGGCATAACGTCCGAAGAAGTTCCGTCACCGCGGGAACCCGGTCACAGCGGCCACCGGCGCGACCTGGCGCCGGGGTCCTGGAGACATCGGCGGCAGGGCGGTGCTCTTGAGAATGCCGCGGTAAGCCCAAAGACCGCGCCGCACCCTTTTCCTCCCTCTGCGGCGGCGGCCCTCCACCTCGCGTCCGTCCCTCTGGGAGCCGCGAGAGGCGATGGAGAGGGAGAGGTGATTTCCCATGCGATCACAACGCGCCAGGCGCGTCTTCGTAATCTCGGCTGCCGGTGTGCTGATGGCCGGTGGTGCCGCGATCGGCACGGCGGGCACCGCTTCGGCGAGCTCGAACCACAACTCCAGTTACAGCAGTTCCTGGAACCACGACGACGACTGCGACAACGGTTGGAACGGCGACTGCGGATACGGCCACGGCGGCTATGACAACGGCTACGGCGGCGACCACGGCGGCGGCGGCTATGGCGGCGACCACGGCGGCGGCGGCTATGGCGGCGACCACGGCGGCGGCGGTTACGGCGGCGGTGGCGGTGGTCACGGCGGCGGTGGCGGCGGCGGCGGTGGCGGCGGCCACGGCGGCGGTGGCGGCGGTGGCCACGGCGGCGGTGGCGGCGGCGGACACTGATCCCAGCCACACCGAGCGCCGGTGCCGGCCCCAGGAAGGGGCCGGCACACGGCGTGTCCAGGCCGCGAGGCCGAGCCCGTGGGCCAGGCGACCGGCAGGACAGGGCATGAGCGTGCGGAAACCGCGTCGCTGGCGAACCGGTCGGCGGCGCCGAGCTGCCCTTGGACCCAATCCACCTCGGAGATGATCCCCGCAGCGGCTCGCGGGCCCGGCAACGGCGTCCGGGAAGGCACCGCCGGCGCGGAAGAGAGAGGGCCGGAAGCGCCAACCGCAGCCAACGCAGCGGCCACCTCGTCCTCGCTCGCCCCGGCCAAAACCTCAGGCACTGCACCCCTGCCTCTCCCCCACCGGTCCGGCCTTGGGCCCTTGCGGCACCAAGGGTTCAGAGGCGTGCCCCAGACCCGCCGGGTCCCACCCTGACTTGCACCTCAGTAGGCCCCCATTTTGATCGATCATTCGACCACCCCTTGACGTACGCGAGGGCTGCCGCGTCGAGCCGGGCGATCTCGTCTTCGTCCACACCGGCTGGGCCGACTGGTACCTCACCACCACACCGGAAGAACGCGACGAGGTACGCGCCGAACGACGCGCCACCGGCTTCACCCAGAGCCATGCCTTCGCCGCCTGGTGCTGGGACCACCGCGTCGCACTCCTGGCCACCGACACCTTCGCGGTGGAAGTGCTGCCCGTGGCCGCCACCAGCGACTTCCGCGACACCGCTCCCGAGGACGACGGCATGATGCACCAGGAGCTGATCGCCAAACTGGGCCTCCCCCTAGGCGAGTTGTGGAACCTGCGCACCCTCGCGCTGGACTGCCGTGCCACCGGGCGCTGGGACAGCCTCCTCACCGTCAAACCACTCAACCTGACCGGTGGAGTCGGCTCACCCGCCAACGCCACCGCCCTGCGCTGGCCACTCGCGTCCCGCCACAACTCACACCCGAAATGGGGTAGTCAGTGCTTCTGAAAACCTTCGGCTGGTCGTTCGCGATTACCGCGCTCGGTCTGGTCGCAGCGGCGTTCTACGGGGGGACCGCCTTCGGGATCGTGGCGATCCTGGCCGTCCTGGAGATCGCTCGGCGCGGCTGAGGAAGACGCGGCCTCCAGCACTTCATCAGCGCGACTGCATTCCGGCCCCGACGCTCTTCACGAGCACGCGTCCACACATGACTGAGCACGTCCAGGCACACGTCTGAAGAGTCCGCCGCCGCGGTCACAGCCGCGCCAGGCTCACACTCCGGCGGCGGTGTCCAGGAGGACACCGCCGGGGCGGTCGAGCGAAGGAGGAAGCACCGGCCGCAACCAGCGCGGCCGCCGTCGATCGGCTCAGCCGATGCAGCCAGGAACGCCGTTCGGCGGTGCGCAGTTGTTCGGCTTGTTGCGCTTGACCACGGTGTTGTTCAGCGTGACCGTGCCGCTCGGGCCCTCGAAGATGCCGCCCCCGTCGCCGGCACGGTTGCCGGTGACGGCGCTGTCGTTCAGGGTCGTCGATCCGATGTCGGTGAAGATGCCCCCGCCCTGCGCGGTGCCGCCGCCCGGAGCCTTGGCGGCGTTGTCGCCGATGTCGGAGCGATGCGTCGTCACGGTGCCGCCCGCAGGGTTGTCGATGCCCCCGCCCTGGGCGATGCCGCCGCGAGCGCCGGCCGTGTTGCCGAGCACCTTGCTGCTCGTCAGCGTGAGCTGACCGAAGGCGGCGTTCCTGATCCCGCCGCCCCGCGCGGTACCGCCCGCAGCGGTGGCGGTGTTGTCGACGACGCGGGTGTCGACCATGTGCATCGGGGCGTTGTTCGCGACTCCGCCGCCCGTGGCGAGGCCGCGCGGGGCGCTGGTGGTGTTGCGACTGATGACGGTGTCGGTCACCGTCATGTCGACGGCGTTGGTCAGAGCGCCGCGCGCGATGCCGCCCGGGGCGTCGGCGTGGTTGCCGCTGATGGTGCTGTGTTCGATCGTCGTCTCCGCGAACGCGGCGTGGCCGGCACCGAACGCGGCGCTGTCGGGGTTCTCGGCGACCCGCACGGTGTTGTTGGTCACGCGGCTGCGGTTGAGCGTGAGAGGGCCGTCGTTGGCGATCCCGCCGCCGTCGGCGCTGCCCGCGGTCCTGCCGGTGTAGATGGCCGTGTTGTCGCTGACATCGGTGTCGTTCAAGGTCGCCGCGGGGCCATCGCTGTCGATGCCGCCGCCTTCCACGGGGATGCCGTCGACGGCGGAATCGGCGGCGTTGTGGACCACTCGGCTGTGGTTCACCGTCAGGGTTCCCTGGTTGTTGATGCCGCCCCCGCAGACCGCTCCCTCTCCTCCGGGGATGAGTGGGCAGTCCGTCGCCCGGCCGCCGCTGATGGTGGTCCTGTTGAGCGTCAGGGCGCCTTCCTCGCCCACCAGCAGGATGCGGAAGTCCGGGGCGGACTTGGCGCGCGTGATCGTCGCGCCGTTGCCGTCGATGGTGACCTCGCTGGTGATGACGGGCAGGCCGTTGGCGGGACTGGCCGCGTCCGGGGACATCAGCTTGTAGGTGCACCTGCGGGCCAGCCGGAGGGTGTCGGCGCCCGGTGAACTGTTGGCCGTGGTGATCGCCTCGACGAGCGCCCGGACCTTGCACGGCACGTCCACGGTGGTGGCATGGTCATCCGCCTGTGGCTGGGCAGTGGCGCCGCCTGCCAGGGCCGTCACCAGGCCCAGTGCGGAGGACACCGCGGCGGTGCACGCTCGGATGCGGGTCAGGGTCTGATTCATCGTGCAGCAGCACCTTTCGGCTCTCGGCAGCGTCGCCCAGGCTTTTGGGGGCGAGGTTGACCTGCGCCGAAAGACCTCCGAACCGGACACGCTGCCGCATCGGCCGGATGGCCGAGCGGGCTGCACTCTCGCGGGTTAGAGGCCGCTACGGGACGGCCCTTTGGCAAGGCCGCCGCACGGTCTGACTCGCTCGAAAGGCTGACCGGCACGGCCCGGATCTGAACTCAACCTTGGCTCGGCGTAGGACTCATAGGCCGTCCCTAGACTGCGAGCAGCCCGGCGAGCGTCAAAGCTCCCACAGCACAGAAGAGCCGCCGCTCCCTCCAGCCCGGTCCCGAAGCCTGTCGGGTCAACTCCCAGACGGCCGTCAGACCGCCGCCAAGGCCCAGCGCGCTCCGCAGCAAGAAGACGCCGGTGTGCACAGGGAGCCTCCAAGGACCTTCGAACGGAGTGAAAGGCTACCCCCGGTGATGGTCGCGCAGATGGCCAGCCCCGGCTCGGAGGATCGTGTAGACGTCAGTAGAGCCTCCATGGTGAATCAAGTACGGCCCAGGAACGGCCCCACCGGTCACCTGGCGCTTGGTGCCGGCGACATTCACACGAGAGGGGTGGGCATGGACATCGTCGAACTCATGGAATGGCTGATCGAGCAGGGGTGCTACGCAGTCTTCAAGGCTGACGGCGAGCGCACCCCGGGCACACGATGGATGGTGATCGTCTCTGGCGGAGCCTTGGGCGAGGATTCGTTCTTTCGTACCGACCAGCCCTCGCCGGACGCATGTCTTCAAGACCTGCTTGATCACCTAGAGACGGCTGGGCTCTCTCCCTTTGATTGAGGGCCGGACGAGGACACTCAGTACGTCATCAACAAGATCGTGGGGTGGGGCTTCCTCACCGGTGGCGCTGTGTTCCTGTACGGCGGACGACCATCCTGATCGAATTTGTAGCCGGCTGACCTCGGCAGCACGAGTGCTGCAATGCTGCACGACCGACGTCCCCGTCCGTGACCTGAAAGCGAACAAGCCCCACGCGCCTCCGATGTGCCCAGGCCCACCATCAAGCATCACCTGGGACCCGACACGCGCGAGGCACTCCGGTGTGCCAAACCCATGGACTCACTCGTCGACGAATGCCAATGAGCCCCCTTCCCGGTCAGGAAAGAGGGCTCGCGGCCACACCGTCACGCGCAAGCCGATAGGGAACTCAGACCCACTCCACCTCGGAAACGATGTGCAGCGAAGCCTCAGGGACCGGCAGCGGCGTCCGGGAGGGTGGCGAAGACACCGACGGGCGGGGGGCGAGACGCCGGCCGCGGACAGTGCAGCCGTCACCTCGTCCTCGCTCACCCCCGCCAGCGCCTCAACCACCCGATCGAGCGCCCCGCTCACCTCAGTGCGTGTGACCGCTCGAAGCAGGCGTCGGGCCGGCGTTCTTGACCGTCAGGGGCAGCAGCTTCTTGCCCGTGGGGCCGATCTGGATGTGGGTGTCCATCTGCGGGCACATCACCACGTAGAGCCCCAGCGCCCCACCCGAGGCTATGGGAACACCTCGCCAATGCTGCGCGGCTCCGTGCGCGGCTGCTGGTTGAGCTTGTGGCGCTCGATGGAGGAGTGCCGGTAGACCTCTTTGCGAGCCCGCATGATGTTGCCGAGGGGAGCGTGCTCGGCGGTGACCCGCCAGGGCGTGAAGGACAGGGCGTCCATCTTCGCGAGATTTTCCGGGCCCGAGATGTCCTGCTGCGGCAGCCGCAGCTTGGCGACCGTGACGTACGGCGAGAGTCCCTCGGGCCACTCGACGGTGGTGTCCTCCACGGGCATCCGCTCAAGGTCGGTGCAGAGCTGAACCTGGATGTCGAAGACGTAAGGGCGCTCCTGCAGTTCGGCTTGCAGGGCCGGCCGGTACACCTCGGTTGCGGACGTCGGGTCGACGGTGCGTTGGACGACCGCAGCGGCGGAGTGCGGGTCGGGTGCGATGCGCACCTTGGCGATGTAGTCCCCGTGCCTGACCGCGCCCATGGTCCAGTAGGTCGACAGGAGTAGGTTCACTCGGGGGATGGTGGATAGGCGAAGGTAGGCCAGGAGCTCGTCCCACGCCCAGTCGTCCTGGTCCAGGGTTCCATTCCCGGTCACGAACTCGGTATAGAAGCGGTGTGCGCCGGTTCGGCCTTCGGAGAAGTAGTCCGAGGAGTGCAGGAACAGTTTCTGAATGAACAGGTAGTGCTCGACCGTGTTGCAGAAGAAGATCGGCCCGTTGATGTTGGCGTACTCAAACGTACCTGTGTCCGGTTCGTCTTCGAGGAGGGTCGGGCCGTCGATTCCGAAGATCTTCAGGGCCAGTCCGGAGGATGCGCCGAGTCGCGCGTCGGCTCCGGCGTGGGGCGAGCCGTTGGAAAAGCGAATGAGCGCATCGTGAGTGCCTGGTGTCGCGTAGATACCTTGAGCGTATTCGGCGGGAAGGTCGCTCAGGATCTCCACCTGACCTCGGACCAGCCCGTATCCCTTGGCGTGCGCGTCGCGGAATGCTTGGCCGGTACCACCGCTCTTTACTGACGCGGCGATGTAATCCTCCGCTCTTTCGATCACCTTCTTCAGGGAGACTCCCGCGCCCTCTCCACCCACATTGCCCCCGCGTCCACCGCCCCGCATCCGGTGGCCGGGCGCACCCGCCCGGCCTAGCGTGAGCGGGGAGGAGGAAGTTTCTCCGCACGAATCGACGAGGAGGCCACGGGTGCCCCGTCGCGGTGGGCTGGACTGGTTGCGGACCCGTGATCCGGGACTGCGGGCGGTACGGCGTTCTGCGCGCGTGACGCTCATGGCGTGCACGGGGTTCTACGCCGCGCGCTACGGCCTGGGGAACCACGTCGCGGCGATCTACGCGCTGTTCGGCGCGATCGCCACCGGCGGGATGTCCTTCGTCCCGGGTACTCCGCGTGAGCGCGCCCGCACGCTGCTGGCGGTTCTGCCGGTCGCGGCCGCGCTGGTTTCCCTGGGCACCGTGCTCGGAGCGCACTCGTGGACGGCCGCCCTCGGAATGTTCGTGGTGGGCTTCCTGGTGAGCTACGCCGGGGTGGGCGCGCCCCGGCTGGGCGGGCTGGCGGGCGGCCTCCAGGCGTTCTACATCCTGGCGTGCTTTCCGCCGTACGACCCGACGACGCTCGGGTCGCGCCTGGCCGGGCTGGCGACCGGGGTGGTGCTGATGGCGGCGGCGGAGATGTGGCTGTTGCCGGAACCCCCACCGGGTCGGTACGCGGACCGGCTGGCCGGCGCCGCTGCGCTGGCGTCCGGGGCGCTGCGGGCGCTCGCGACGGAGCAGCGATCACCACCGTTCGACAGCCCGGAGCAGCTGGTGGCGGCGTCGCAAGAGCTGCGGCTGACCCGAGTGCCGGACGACGAACGCCCGACATCGGCGTCGGCGCGGCACCGGGCGCTGTGCCAAAGCGGCGCCTACATGCTTCACCTGCTGGCCCAGACCCGGCAGCTGGCACTGGACGCCCGCGACGCCCCCGGCACCCGCGACCCCGCGGCGGCCCGGCTGCTGCAGGCGTCGGCCACGGCATGCCACGACGTCGCGGTCGGGCTGTCCGGCCGGGGCCCGGCGCCTTCCGACGCCCCCTACACCGCCGCCGCGGCGGACTTCGAAGCCCACCGCGTCCACCCGCCGACGTGGCACCCGAACCGCGCGGCCATGGTGCGCGGCGACGCGATCGCCCTGGACATCGCCCACACCGGAACCCTCCTGGTCACGACGGTGCGCATCGCGCTCGGCGCGCCCGTACGCGCGGACACGACGCCACCCGCCGAGCGGCCGGGCCCGTTCTGGTACGCGGGGCGTCCCACGCTCTCCCTCTACGCGCGCCGCCTCCAGGACCATCTCACGCCCCGGTCGGTGTACTTCCAGAACGCCGTCCGAATCGCGCTGGCCCTGGCGGCCGCCCGGCTGATCGTGGGCGGGCTCGACCTGTCGCACGGCCTCTGGGCACTGCTGGCCACCATCACCGTGATGGGGACCAGCGCCACAGGCACCCGTACGGCGCTGTGGCCGGCATTCAGCGGCACCCTCGCGGGCGCCGCCGTGACAGCTGTGATGCTGTACCTCGTCACCGACCACGTGGCGGTGTACGCGGTCCTGCTGCCGCCTCTGTACCTCCTGGCGTTCTCCGCGGGGCCCGTGCTCGGCATGGGCTGGGGCCAGGCGTTCTCCACGATCGCGGCCGCCGCCGCCTTCGCCCAACTCGACTACGCCAAACCGGGGCTGGCCGCCATCCGCTTCACCGACGTCGTCATCGGCGGCCTCACCGGCGCCCTGATCGGGCTGCTGGCCTGGCCGCAGGGCGGCGCCGGGGAATTGCGCCGCGCCTGCTCGCGGCTCCTGGACCAGAGCACCCGAGCTGTCACCGAGACCATCGACACCATCACCGGAAGCAGCACGACCGGCGACGCATTGGCCCGCGCCCGCCAGGCCCTGGTGATCGCAGAGGAGAGCTACACGCAGTACGCCACCGAACCCGACGACCCTGACCCGGCGCACCCCACCGACAAGGACTGGATGACCATCCTGCTCGCCGGGAACCAGGTGATCACCATCGGACAGAGCCTGCGCAACCACTGCGCCCCGGGCGCACTGGCTGCCTGGCCGCTCAGCGCCACCCACCTGCGCGACGCCGCCCACCGTCTCCGACTGACCGCGCTGCCGCTGATGAACGACCTGCGCTCCAAGAAGCCACGCCCCACGCCCGTCGTGCCCCTGGCCCCGAACACGCCGACCGACCGCACCGTCATCGCCGATGTGTTCGCCGCCTCAGGCGGCCGGGCGACCGACCCGCTGCAGTACTACGCCGTCGACGCCGCCCTCTGGCTGACCAGCCTGCAGGTCATGGTCACAGCGATCCGCCGGGGCTCGGACGCTCGAGTAGCGGCGCCGGGTTGACCCTTCGAAGATCATGGCGACGCCTCACGCCGAATGGGGAAGGGGCTCAGCCGACCAGAGGGAGCACCCTCAGACCCACTCGACTTGGGAGACGATCTGCGGGCTCTCCAGGAACAGGCAGTGGCGTCCGGGAGGACGCCCCCCCCGCACACACCACTCACCCCAGCTCCCCCGCGCACGCCACTACGGGCCCGCAGACGCCGAGGGAAGCCGAGGCTCATGGACCCACACCTCAGGGAATGCCAACAAGCCCCCTCCCAATCAAGGAAGGGGGCTCAGATGGTCTGGGTTCCGCCCGGCAGCGCCGAACTTCCCTCAGACCCACTCCACCTCGGAGACAATCCCCGCAGCGACTCCAGGGCCCGGCAACGGCGTCCGGGAGGACGCCGCCGGCGCGGAGGGGCGAGGGCCCGAAACGCCAACCGCACGGCAGTGTCGAACGGCTCTTCCCTGCCGTCGTCATCAATGATCACTATCTCGCTCTCGATAGGGCTCGTTGGCCTGTCGCAGGTGAAGGGTCTGTACGTGCCGGCCCCGAGACGCGACCAGTCCCGCCTTTGCTGCCGAGCGCGCGCAAGGACCTCGGAGGGCGATGCGCGCAGAGCTGGTGCCCTGCGTGCTTCCGCGCTCCTGTGCCGGCGGCGATGGCAGGGCGATCGGGGCGGAGGCAGGCGAGGCGGCGCTCAGGAGCATGCGATCTCGTCGGCGGCGATCGTGGCGCCGGGCCGCCGCCCATCGACGCTGCCTCAGATCATCCGGCGACCTGGACAGGACTCGTCTCAAACGCTCCGCAGATGAGCAGCTGGTAAGGGAGGAGCACCTGCTGGAAGCTGGCCGGCGGATAGATGCCGATGTAGTCGGGGAGTGGCCGACAATCCGGGGCGACTGCCGCGTTGTTGGTGCGTATCGTCGCACTGACCGTCTGGCCGGGGTCTACGGTCACTGTGGTCGTGGGGGAGCTGCTGTGCGTTGCTGGGCTACCGATCTGTTGGTGGCCGGCGTCCAGGACGCTCACGCCGGGGTATCCACGCAGGCTGCAGACGCGCGTGGAGGTGTTGGTGAAGTTCACGGGGATGAAGATGGATCCGGCGGCGTACTCCTCCTGGCCGAGAGACAAGCGCAAGTCGGCGGCCGTGCAGGGCGGGGTGAGGGGTGCGGCTTGTGGGGAGTGGGTTGCGCCAACCGCGGTGGCAGCGGCAAGGAGTGCGGCGGCGGTCAGTGCGGCTGTTCTCGTCCTGGGGATCATGGTGGGCCTCCGTTGGCTGGACAGCCGCCGGTGTGGCGCCTGCCACAGCTTCCAGGTTGCGGCTGCTCGCGCGTGGGCGCAGCTCGGGTCTGGAGTGGCGATCACTCGGTGTCTGGGTTGGGCTGGTGGGTCCAGGGGATGCGCGCCTGCTGGAGGTAGTAAGCGTGCCGACTGCCATCGCCAAAAAGGTGATCACCTTCTCGCTGGTCAGCATTCCGGTCAGCGTGCATCCCGCAACGTCCCAGCATCGGGTCCCGCTCCACATGGTCCATGATCGCGGCGGGGGGCGGCTGAGGTACAGACGCGTCTGCAAGCTCGACGGGCAGGAGCTCGCGGAAGGCGAGATCGCCCGCGGCGTCGAGATGCCCGACGGCGGCACGCTTGTCCTCTCGCGCCAAGATCTGGAGCAGTTGCCGACGCCGGACACCAAGGAGATCCGAGTGCTGGGCTTCCTGAACGAGAGCCGGGTGGACCCCCTGCACTACGACAATCCTGTGGCGATGAGTGCCAGATCTGGGCAACTCGCTCTGAAAGTCGTGCAGTAGGGCCCCGCAGTGACTTAGCCGTGAGCGCCATCGGAGTGCGCGAGCTCCGTGGAGCCGATTGCCAAGCCGCGGCGACGTAGCTCTCACCCGGCATCTGCGACTGATTGCTGTGCGCGGTACGGGTGCCGGCCGGGCTGGAGCGGGGCGGAGACAGGAGGGCAGGGCCGGCCTGGGGCCGGGCCGCGCGCTGTGAGCGGAGCGAGCCGCCTTGAACCAGTAGTGGAAAAGGTTGTAACTCAGGGGGTTCAGGGAAGCCCAGGCTGATGGACCCATACGTCAGGGAATGCCAACAAGCCCCCTCCCGGTCAAGGAAGGGGGCTCAGATGGACTCGGTTCCGCCCGGCAGCGCCTAACTGCCCTCAGACCCACTCCACCTCGGAGACGATCCCCGCAGCGGCTCCAGGGCCCGGCAACGGCGTCCGAGAGGACGCCGCCGCAGAGGGGCGAGGGCCCGAAACGCCAACCGCAGCGAACGCAGCAGCGACCTCGCCCTCGCTCGCCCCGGCCAAAAACCTCAGGCACCCGATCGAGCGCCCCGCTCACCTCAGTGCGTGTGACCGCTCGAAGCAGGCGTCGGACCGGCGTTCTTGACCGTCAGGGGCAGCAGCTTCTTGCCCGTGGGGCCGATCTGGATGTGGGTGTCCATCTGCGGGCAGTCAGGCACGCACACCCGCGCCACGCCCTGCCGACAACTGCTTTAGCCAGCTGGACCCAGCCTGACGCAGTCGGGGCCCGCCTCCTGACGGAAGCAGGCCCCGACGCAATCATCCGCTATGGGTCAACCCTTGCCCTCAAGGGTCCCTGAGCATTTCGAGCACTCTTATCCGACGGAAACCACCGGTTCGGGCCCCGGAAAGTTCGGAGGGAGCCCATGCGGTTCGGCCGTCCCGGAGCACAACCAGGCGAGATAGCTCGAGAGGCTGCCCTCGTAGTGGAACCAGTCGTCATTCCGCCCAGCCACAACAACTGTCCATTCCCTCCCAGTGCCGGACTAGCAGACACCGAGTTTGACCGCACGGGACTCATGCTCACGCTTTGCCTGGTGGAGAAGAGACCGGTCGGAGAACCTACGAGGTCCGCGATCAAGGGGGTGGGACAAGGCCCCGGGAGCTACATAGGGCGTCCAGGGGCGTGACCAGGGGATTCTTGGCACTTCCCGGGCATGTGACGCAGGGGCCGCAGCACTCAGTGCAGCCGGTATCGGTTCACTTCGAGGGCTGGTCACCGTGGTCGTCTTGGAGCATACGGCGACGTTCCTGTTCGCGCTTGGAGTAGGCGGCTGCGCGGATCGCCTCGTCGCTCTCCAATCCTGATCCCAGCGCGCCGCCCACGGTGGCGACCGAAGCGACGAACCAGGACAACGTCAAGTACTCCGTGGTGTGCAGCGGGGTTCGTGTCATGGAAGCGAACACTCGGTCGTTGAGGATGAACAGCGCCCACGCCAAGTTGATGATGATCAAGCCCCCGTAGCAGACGAGCACACCGATACCCACGGTCATGACCGTCGAGGCGTTGTAGAGCCTGGCCCTCTGCCTCGCCTCGGGTGAGCTCTCTGTTGATCGATGCCACAGCTCCCCGTCTACGATCAGCCAGCCGATCATGAGCCCGACGGACCCGACCATGGCGATCACGAGACGTGGCCCGCTCAGCGCCGCAGCCAGGCTCCAGGTGGTGGAGTTCACGGTGGCGACTGCTCCTGTGGCGAGTGCGGCCGCCAGGGCTTTCGACAAGCCGGGCACCAACCGCCACGGCCGGTTGGCGCGGATCATACCGACGAGCACCCTCAGGTATCCGCGGGGCCCGCTGACGACGTACCGGAGATCGGCGGTCTCCTCCTCACCGATCGGGTCCGGGTGGATAGGCGTGAGACGACCGGCGAAGGGGCCCAGAAGCGGCTGACTTGGAGGTCCTTCGCCCCCAGCGGCCCGCGGACCCGCCAAGCCGAGCACGGCTTCTTCCACGGCCCGCCGCGCCCTCGTCTGCAGCCGTAAGCCCCCCAGCGTAGGAAGAGACAACAGCGCCAAGCCGTGTTCGTAACTCAGATCCACAACGAGCTTGCGCCCGTGAGAGTGCAGCGGAAGGTCGGTGAGGGCCACGACGATGTCCCAGTTCTCTGCACTTCCACGGTCCATGATCCGGCGCATCAGGGTGGGCAGGTCCTCGGTCCCTGAGGTGAAGGGCTCACTGACCACCTCGACGTTGAACCGTCGCCCTTGGCCTGACTTGTCAGCGAGCCGAGTAGGAAGTGTCTGGGCCATGCGCTGCGCGATCTCCGTCGGCGCATCCGGATCCGCCAGGAGAGCCACGACCGTAACGTCCTGAGACGACACCCGCATGACTCGACCCTTCTTGTCGGCGGCCCCGCGATCGCAAGTGCCCACAGGATGCCCCCGAGGTAACGTCGACGCCTGCGGAAGATGACGGATCAGGACGCGCGCACCGGGGTGGGTGACGGCTCCGGCGGCGAGCGCCGCGGCTCCTGGAGCGGGAAGTAGTCTCCCGGCCGCGTGGAGCGCCGCCACAGGTACACCGCTGTCGCCATGACGAGGATTAGCCCCGCCAGGACCAGCAGTTCGATCCCCTCGACGTTCCACCGGAAGGATTTCTCCGCCTCGGCCGTCACGATGAGCACCTTGCGGATGCCGGCAATCAGGCCGACGACGAGGAACGGCTCCGCGTCGAGGGTCTGGTTCCTGATAGTGAGGCGGACGGTGTGGAGCAGCTCGGCCACGATGAACAGCACAAGGCCGTTGTCCAGGGCGGAGAGAACGACCGTCTCCTCGTGATACGGCCCCTGGATCGACCTGATGACGTCGTGGATGACCCCGACGGTCAGGAGCCCCGCGAGCAGTACGAGGAGCGCCGCGACGACCAGGTGGATGCCGTCCTCGATGAGCTGCAGGAGGCCCTGTAACCGGCCGCCCTCGATCTTCGGGGTATTGGGTCGCACAGTCAGCATGCTAGGGGTGCTCCGGCCTGCAGGCGCGGCGTGCTGGGCGAACGGGTGGACGAGCGGATCCCTCCCTGTGGTGGCAGCCCGGGCGCGACGAGGCGCGACATCAGTGGCCGGTTGGGCCGAGTACAGGTACTGCGCCAGTCACAGCCGCTTGCTCTGGGGCCTGCGGCTGCACTTGGTGTGCACCCTCCAGCGCCTGCCAGTTGCCTTCGCCCTGACCGGCGCCACGGCCGACGAGTGCGAGACCCTGCTGGACATCCTCGCTGCCGAACCCGGCCTGGCCGCCGACCGGCCCGGCCAGACGCTGATCGGCGACAGGAACTACTACGGCCGGGGCTTCGAACACGAACTGGCCGGGCAGGACATCCGGCTGCTGCGCCCGGCCCGCAGAGGCGAGCCCGAGCAGCCCGGAGCGCCCCTGTTCAAGCCGTTGCGGCAGGTCATCGAGTCGGTCAACGAGACACCCGGCAGCGCCGCTGCCCTTAGAACCACTCCACCTCGGAGACAATCCCCGCTGCAACTCCGGGGCCCGGCAACGGCGTCCGGGAGGACACCGCCGGCGCAGAGGAGCGAGGGCCCGAAACGCCAACCGCAGCGAACGCAGCAGCGACCCCGTCCTCGCTCGCCCCCGCCAGCGCCTCAACCACCCGATCGAGTGCCTCGCTCACGTCAGTGAGAGTGACCGCTCGAAGCAGGCGTCGGACCGGCGTTCTTGACCGTCAAGGGCAGCAGCTTCTTGCCCGTGGGGCCGATCTGGATGTGGGTGTCCATCTGCGGGCAGACCCCGCAGTCGAAGCACGGGGTCCAGCGGCAGTCCTCGACCTCGGTCTCGTCGAGGGCGTCCTGCCAGTCCTCCCACAGCCAGTCCTTGTCGAGGCCCGAGTCGAGGTGGTCCCAGGGGAGGACCTCCTCGTAGGTGCGCTCGCGGGTGGTGTACCAGTCGACGTCGACACCGAACGCCGGGAGCGTCTTCTCGGCGCAGGCCATCCAGCGGTCGTACGAGAAGTGCTCGCGCCAGCCGTCGAAGCGGCCGCCGTCCTCGTAGACGGCGCGGATGACGGCGCCGATGCGGCGGTCGCCGCGGGAGAGCAGGCCCTCGACGATGCCCGGCTTGCCGTCGTGGTAGCGGAAGCCGATCGAGCGGCCGTACTTCTTGTCGCCGCGGATCTTGTCGCGAAGCTTCTCCAGGCGGGCGTCCGTCTCCTCTGCGGAGAGCTGCGGGGCCCACTGGAAGGGGGTGTGCGGCTTGGGGACGAAGCCGCCGATGGACACCGTGCAGCGGATGTCGTTCTGGCCGGAGACCTTGCGGCCCTCGGCGATCACGTTCATCGCCATGTCGGCGATCTGCATGACGTCCTCGTCCGTCTCCGTCGGCAGGCCGCACATGAAGTACAGCTTCACCTGGCGCCAGCCGTTGCCGTAGGCGGTGGAGACGGTCCGGATGAGGTCCTCTTCCGAGACCATCTTGTTGATGACCTTGCGCATGCGCTCACTGCCGCCCTCGGGGGCGAAGGTGAGGCCGGAGCGGCGGCCGTTGCGGGTCAGCTCGTTGGCCAGGTCGACGTTGAAGGCGTCCACGCGGGTGGAGGGGAGGGACAGACCGATCTTGTCCTCCTCGTACCGGTCCGCGAGGCCCTTGGCGATGTCGCCGATCTCCGAGTGGTCCGCGGAGGACAGGGAGAGCAGGCCGACCTCCTCGAAGCCCGTGGCCTTCAGACCCTTCTCGACCATGTCGCCGATGCCGGTGATGCTTCGCTCCCGCACGGGGCGCGTGATCATGCCGGCCTGGCAGAAGCGGCAGCCGCGCGTGCAGCCGCGGAAGATCTCCACGGACATCCGCTCGTGGACGGTCTCGGCCAGCGGGACCAGCGGCTGCTTCGGGTAGGGCCACTCGTCGAGGTCCATGACGGTGTGCTTGGACACGCGCCACGGCACGCCCGACTTGTTCGGGACCACACGGGCGATACGGCCGTCGGGGAGGTACTCGACGTCGTAGAACGCCGGGATGTAGACGCTGCCGGTCTTCGCGAGGCGGAAGAGGACCTCCTCGCGGCCGCCGGGACGGCCCTCCGCCTTCCAGGCGCGGATGATCTCGGTCATGTCGAGCACGGCCTGCTCGCCGTCGCCGATGATCGCCGCGTCGATGAAGTCGGCGATGGGCTCGGGGTTGAAGGCCGCGTGGCCGCCGGCCAGCACGATCGGGTCGTCGACCGTACGGTCCTTGGACTCCAGGGGAATCCCCGCGAGGTCGAGGGCCGTGAGCATGTTCGTGTAGCCCAGCTCCGTGGAGAAGGACAGGCCGAACACGTCGAAGGCCTTCACCGGGCGGTGGCTGTCCACGGTGAACTGCGGGACGCCGTGCTCCCGCATCAGCGCCTCCAGGTCCGGCCACACGCTGTAGGTGCGCTCGGCGAGGACGCCCTCGCGCTCGTTCAGTACCTCGTAGAGGATCATGACGCCCTGGTTGGGCAGTCCGACCTCGTAGGCGTCGGGGTACATCAGCGCCCAGCGGACGTCACAGGCGTCCCAGGGCTTGACCGTGGAGTTGAGCTCTCCGCCGACGTACTGGATCGGCTTCTGCACGTGCGGGAGCAGAGCTTCGAGCTGCGGGAACACAGACTCAGCGGCCTCGGCGGTTTCGGCGGGCATGTCGCGAACCTTCGTGAGCTGACAGGGGTGACCATCTAGCCTAACGCGGCCGGAGGGGAGCACCGGACCGTC